>JARLGU010000052.1 GCA_031292625.1 Capsulimonadaceae bacterium
ACAGGCTCAGGACTCCGAGCGAGGCCGAGGAGCCGAAGCGGGAGGAGCTTAGGAGCGCTTGGCAATGCGGCCAACAGTCTCTCCGTTTCGGAGAGAAGGGGACCCCATTCCGATGGGGTAGAGAGGTCTCCGAACGCGCGACCCACGCTCAAATTGAGCTATATATTTCCTAAGATTGCACTAAGCCCCTCGCAGCCCCTTAATCGCCAATTGCCTTGCGCGGCATTGGAGCGGCTGGAACCTAAATCTTTAACCTGCATTGCTAAGATTGAAGCCGTGCTTGTAGTCGCTGCTCGGCATCAGCGTTCCAGTAGCCGCATTCGAGCCGGACGAAGACCGTAGTGTAGGGGAGGGTTAGAGGGGTTTTGATAACGAGTATCCGAAACGTCGAGCCAGCGGCATCGAGTTCCCGAATGATCTCCTCGTGCGGGAGCGATCGGGTCTCCCTGCCCGCAAATAGCGCCGAGAAGCCTGCTCGCAATGCCGCGCAGCCCGGGGCGTCTGCGTCGTCAAGAGCGTCGAGTTCATTGTCGATGAGAACGGTCGCCCGAACGTGCGCGGCCGCGTCGACGGCGCGCAGGACCTCGGCGACGACTGAGAGATGATCGTCTTGAGCGATCAGCGTTTCGATCCCGCCTGCGACCTGATCGGGGTAAGCGGAGTCAGCGATGACGATCCAGTTCCGGTGACCGAGACGCGGCAAATACTCCGCGAGGCTCTGCCGCCATGAGTTTGATTGCATTGTGAATCCTCGTTTCTGATTTAGGAGACCGGCAAACTTTCTTCGGCCGCAAAGTGAATCGGCGCTTTGCGGAAACATTGATCTTCCCTCTGCGCCATTTTCGATAGGCATGGCGATCTGTCGCCTATGATTGCCAAAACCGTGGAACGCGCAGCAGTAGGCGTCCGCTGGACATCGGAAGCTCGAACGCGCCATCCGATATTCGCTTTAGCGCTTCGCCGGTCGCGGCATTTTGAATAATCTTGGCGGCGGCGGGAAGGCGAAGCGTGAGGCCGGCAAAGCTCATCCGCTCTTCGATCACATCGATTTCGAGCGCTTTGCGCGTGGGGACGTAGTGCAGCAGCGTCAGCAGCAAGTCATCGCCTTGTCTGCGCGGCACACACTGAACGGTTGTCGGCAACCCTGCGCCAAAGGGCGGCAGGCCGATCGCGAGTTCCATCGCTCGCCTCCAGCCGTCACGAATCGCGAGGTTACCGGTCTGGCGATACTCGCGAAAGATCGGGTCCGCGAAATACACGAAACGCTCGCCGCCGATGACCGCCGGGAATGCGTCCACATTTGATTGCGGCGGCGTCTGGAAATGCGAGCTGAACTTTAGATCCGTGCGCTTGAAGTACGGAAGTACGCGATCGACAAGAACGCGGGCGCCATCGCCTCCCGTGACATTTAGCCCTTTGGAGTATATCACTCGGTCGCTAACGGACAGCTCCGGCGCGAAGTCGGCGCGGGCTCGCCAATAGTTGGGGTAGAGATCCACCTCTCCTTGATGCGTCAAGGGGAGGAAATCGAGCGCCCATGCTCCAGCGGCATCGTGCCCCGACTTGTAAGACACAATCAGGTTGCCGCCTTGCGCATAGTAGGATTTCAGGGTTTCGCGCAGCGCCGTCGTGATCACGGTGGTGTCCGGGAGGATGACCACATCGACCCCGGCGAGCTTGCTGGCATCGTCCAGCACGATCGAATCGTAATGCGCTTCGTCGCACATCATGACCGCCGCCTCCATGCTCTTGGATGCCTCCAGGTAATCGTTGCCTGGGTGGCTGGCGAGGAGAATGCCGACCTGCGGGAGCGGCGTCGAACCCGCGTAAAAGGGCTCCGCGGCCTCGCACTGCTCGTACACCGAGCCAATGAGTGCGTACGCGGCGGCATCCAACGTGCCGCGCGGAGGCAATTGGTCGCCAATGCCAAGGTTTCCTCCGAGCATCTGTGTGCGAAAACACTCATACTCGAGGGCGGCCTGCGGCTTGATGCCGCCAAAATCACCCCACATGCGTTGAAAACGGCCGGTCTGCCCGATCCACGGTTTTTGCCAGCTGCTCACCTGGCGGGCGAGTTTGGGAAAATGGTGGTAGCCCCAGAAGCCGGACGGAAGCGATTCGACTTCAAAGTGCGTCATCTCTTCCGCGAGCTTGCGGATCCCGACCTGACTGTCGATCGATGTAAAATTGGTTTGATTGTAGAAAATGCTCGCTTGCGGTCGAGCGCCGTGCAACAATGCGGTAAACCGCCGCGCGAACGCCTCTTGAGCGGCGCTCTCGAAGCGGCGTTGCGTGGACGGATCGTCGTCCATGAATCCGTGCGCCTCCCGGAACCGTATGCTTGACTCGCTCCAGCACGCGCTTGGGTCAAAGAAGACGATGTCGAAGAAAAGGCCGTCAACGTCATAGCGCGCGAGGAGTTCGCGAACGTGCGCCTCAATATAATCCAGGTAATCGGGATGGAGAAAGTTGAGGAATTTCCATGCCCCAGGGTGCGGATGCTGCGGATCGGCCACGGAACCGCAGAAGAGGCCGCCCTTGGTCATCTGCCGCCACTCCGGGCGCCGCTGCGCCGCATCTTCTTCCCACGCGACCGTTGTGTAAATCGGACAGCAGATCCCCTCACGGTGCAGCGCCTCGATTTGTTCGCCCAACAAATCGCGTCCGGCCAGTGCTGGATGCTGCGTGCCCACGGTTGTCGGATAGTAACTCATGCCGTGATGACACTTCGCGAAAACGGTGACGGCGTTGACGTGTGCGCGCTTAAATGTTCGAGCGAATTCTCGCGCATCGAACTCTGAGGCGACATCGGGAATATAAGGGGACGTGTGGAAGTCCAGATGCACCAGCCGTTTGTGGCTGACTAGCGATGGCTCGGTTGACATGGGATAGGCTCTCTTAAAGTGTGAGTAATAAACGGGCGTACTGTGAGAAAGATTCAGGACGGCTCGTGCCGCCGGGGCAATTTCTTGCCCGCGCTCCGTTCACGGCGGTGATCGTCAAGGCCTCGTCAACACGCGTACGGCCTTTTGCCGCTATCGTCCGATCCCAGCGCGCATCGTGAAACCGCCGCGTCGGCCCTTTTTCAAATATTTCCTCGGCGGTAACGAAGCCGTCTTACAAACCATTTCGATGTTAGTACGATCCTAGCTCATTTTGAGCGTGGTTCGCCAGTGGAGAACCACGCTTCTTTCTCCTCCCGTTTCGGCTCCTCGGCCTCGCTCGGAGGCCTGAGCCTGTCGAAGGAGAGGAAGGGGCCTGCCGTCCTCGGCGGGAAGGTGGGTTCCGCGCGAAGCGCGCCGAGGCGAAGCCGATGTTAGTACACGCTCTCCTAAAGGGAAGGGCGCCAGAATAAGGCGCCCCTTGGCTTCACATATCGCTGTTCGGATTAATCCGATACGATCACGACCTTGCCGCTCTGACCGGCATCCGCGATCTTGTAGGCGTCCGCTGCTTGAGCCAGCGTGAGGCGGTGCGTGACCGTGCGCTCAGGATGCAGATTCCAGCGGCTCAGACGCTCGGCGAGCTCCGACATATGGTCGAGGCTGGTGACCCAGGATCCGTAGAGCGTGATCTGCGGGTGGATCAGCATCGGCGAGACGTCGAACTGCACGTCATTGCCTTCGCCGACAAAGGCGCAACGCCCCCATTGACGGGTGCCCTGAAGGGCGAGACGCCGGGCGGGGGGAGCGCCGGAGCAGTCGATGCTGGCTTCGCATCCCTTGCCGCCGGTTGCGTCCTTGATCTTGTCCAACGCGTTCGCGTCGCTCACGAGCGGGATGTCGACGAGCCCGAGCTTGACGGCAAGATCGATTCGGTTCTGGCTGGTGTCCGCGCCGATGACCGTGTGCGCTCCCAGCGCTTTGCCAAGCATTGCGGCCGCCAATCCGACCGGGCCGAGCCCCGTGACGAGCAGCGTATCGCGGCCGTTGACTCCGATGCGGGTGAGAGCCTCCCACGCAGTGCCGAAGCCGCATGCGATCAGCGCGCCGTCAACGTACGTAAGGTTGTCCGGAAGCGCGACGCATGTGTTCTCTTCGGCAAGCAGATACTCGGCATGGCCGCCGTCGCGTTGCCAGCCGTACGCCGCGCGTGTTTTCGAGTGGCACGAGATCATGTAGCCGTGCTTGCAGTCGTCGCAAACGCCGCAGCCGCTGATGTGGTAGAGAATCACACGGTCGCCAGCCTTGTACTGGACGCAGCCGGGACCGGTTTCGACGATCTGGCCGCAAGGTTCGTGGCCGGCGATGACGCCGCGATAGGCTTCGTCGCCGACTCCGAGGTGCTCGCGGTAGATCGCGCGGATGTCCGATCCGCAGATCGACGACGCCTTCATCTTGACGAGAACCTGGCGATAACCGGGTGTCGGAACGGCGAATTCGCGAAACTCGACGGTGCTGTTGCCGGGTAGGACGACGCCTTTCATGGTCTTCTGTTCAGGGTGGTTGCTCATTGATTACTCCAGTGTGATTGCAATGCCGATTGGCGCAACCGGAAGGCTGGCCTGCGGCATGGTGACGACTAGGCCGTCGGCGTTCTGCGTGTAGACTGCCTTGCCTGCTCCGAGAACGCGCACGCCTGCAACGCGGCGCGCCTTTGCCGAGCCCAGGGAACGGATGACAACGGTCTCGGTGATGGGAGGGCGCATTTCAAACGCGTAGACGGTGTTCGCCTTCGACGTGAACCGGAAATCCTCCGGCGTCCATGCGACGGCGTCTTCCTTGAATGCGCCGGTCGGCGACGTGGAGGGTCCTTCGCCCGAGACGGTCCATGGGCGCGTGCCGTAAATCCCATCGCCGTTCACGGCGATCCATTTGGCGATTTCACGCAGCAGGAATGTGCACTCGTCGTCCAATGTTCCGTCGGGACGCTGCGGGATATTGAGCAGCAGGTTGCCGTTCTTGCTCACGATGTCCACGAGGCTTTCGGTGACGTGCGACGGGGTTTTGTACGTGTCGCGGACGTTGTAGAACCAGTCGCCGACGCTCGTGTCCGTTTGCCACGGATGCTCGGCGATGTCCTGTCGCTGGCCGCGCTCGATATCGAGGATGCCGAACGTATAGACATGCGGATCGGTGTTCTTCTGGTTGTAGACCGCCCGGTTCTCGCCGTGAAGCGCGATGCTCGTGTTGTAGAGGTGCGCGATGATGCTACGGCCCCAATGCTCGAACGGCACGCCGCCATCCGAGTAGAGAAGGTCCGGCTGGTACTTGTCGATGACGTCCTTGATCCGGTTGAACCAATGCTGATGAAAGGCCTCGTTGGGCGTGTACCAGGTTTGATCGATTCCGTATCCGCCGTTGTCGTAGTAGAAGTCGCGCGCCGCGGGATCGTTGCCGTCGTACGGTACGCCAGCGTAAGGCCCGGTCTTGTCAGCGCCTTTGTTGGGAGCCCACCAATTGAAGCTCGCCCCAAGATGCTCGGTCAGGCCAAACGGCAGGCCGCGCTTGGCCGCCGCGGCTTTCCATAGCCCGACAATGTCCTTCTTAGGCCCCATGTTCACCGAGTTCCACCGGTTATGCGCCGAATCGAAGTTGTCGAAATTGTCGTGGTGCATCGCTTGCCCGACGAAGTACTTCCCGCCTGCTTCGACGAAAAGGCTCATGAGCGCGTCGGGATCGAACCGTTCTGCTTTCCATAGAGGAACGATGTCCTTCCAGCCTGTCTTCGACGGATGACCGTACACGCGCAAGTGATGGCGGTACTGGTCGTGTCCTTCGACATAGAGATGCCGGGCATACCAATCGCCGTACATGGGGACGCTTTGCGGTCCCCAGTGCGACCAGTAGCCTAGCTTGGCGTCGCGAAACCACTCCGGGCAGCGGAACGCGCGCAACGAATCGGGCGCTTGTGTAAACGGCCCGGTTGCAATCTCGGGTAACGCGATAGAGTTTGGTGATGTCATGCTGTAAATCCTTAGTTGAGTCGAAATCGTTTTCTATGCGGGTGTGTTATATATCAAATTGCCTCGTACTACGGCTCCTCCATGCAATAGAGCCGAGCAATACGAATAAAGAATTCGGAGCCCTCTCTGTCCGTCGTGCCTCACTTTTCGTGTGCCGGAGACGGCGATTTTGTCGCAAGCAGCTGGCCGTGATTAACCTGGAGCGAAGCGACCAAGAAAAAATGCCCCGGCGGCATGAGCCGTCTTGAAATCTCTTAGCACCATGCAGAGTTATTACATACGCTCTATGCGGGAGTTATTATCCCGTCCGTGTCCCAGAGTGCCTCCCAGGTCTGTCCGGACTTCCACAAAAAGACGTGGCCCTTGATCAGGCGATTGTTCTTGTCGATCCCCGCGATCTGCCGCATCTCATCTTCGGTAAGCGGATCGGCGACGACGGCTTTCAGGGTGGTCAAAAATTGGGAGCGCTTGACGGAGAACGGGATCGGAATCTGCCCATGCTGCACCGCCCACTTGACGCATACGACGGCAGGATGAACACCCAGGCGTGAGGCGATCCGTTGGATAACCGGGTCCTCAATGTCTACGGTGTCGTCAGGCGTACGGTCGCGCTCGGGGCGTGACGGCGAGCCAATTGGACTATAGCCGACGGGGATGATCCCGTGCGAGAGCACGTAGTCGAATAGCGCCGGCTGCTGGAAGTGCGGATGCATTTCCATTTCGTTGACCGCCGGCTTGATCCGTGCATCGCGTAGCACCAGTTCCAGTTTCGGGATCGTCATGTTCGACGTTCCGATCGCCCGCACAAGGCCATCGTCGACAAGTTGCTCCATTTGCGCCCACGTTGCCATATAGGCGTCGTGGATGTAAGGTTTGGCGTTGTGGTCGCGAGAGTCGACCGTGACTCCGGCGGCATGGTGGTTCGGGAAAGGCCAGTGGACCAGGAAGAGGTCGAGGTAGTCCAGGCGCAGATCGGAGAGCGATTTCTTGCACGATTCGATCACCTTGCCCGCGCCGTGCATATCGTTCCAAACCTTGGATGTAACCCAAATCTCGTCGCGCTTGACTCCATTGGTCGTGATCGCCTGGAGAGCCTCTCCGATGAGGGCCTCGTTGCCGTAGACCGATGCGCAATCGAAATGACGGTAGCCGACGCAAGCGGCTTCGATCACGGCGCTTGCGACCTGCTCCGGCGAGTATGTATCGGAGCCGAACGTCCCGAGGCCGATGGCGGGGATCCGCGCTCCGGTCGGGAGAGTTTTGTAGGGAACGAGCGCCGGATCGACGCCATCTTCGGCAATGCGAAACTGTTTAAAGCTTGTCATAGGGTGGTTTCCATATAGGTCCGCCGCTGGGCGGCTGGTCTGGTTCATTATATGCGGATACGTCCGTGATAGCTATGCAGAAATCTGCCCGAAGTATGGATATTTCCGCGAATGTCGATTCTATCGCGGGTACCATGATGATATGCAAAATAGAACTGCCCGTCCTGCGAGCAGCCGCCTTGAAGCGAGTGGCGTGCCGCTCGATCATGTGGACGTGCGTGTTTTGCACGTCGGTCGCGACGTGCTGGGCGCTGGCGGTTGGGATCATTCCCAGCTTGCCGGCGGACACTGGAGGCTTTACCATAACGATTCGCCGGGGGCAACCCTATTTATGGCTGGCGAGGCGATTGCGCTTGAACCGGGCGCGATATACATTATTCCGCCGTCCTCGCGTATGGCGAGCCGCAACGAGAATCCGTTCGTGCAGGTATTCGTGCACTTCGACGTCGTATGCGCTCTCCCGATCTTGCTGGAAGAAGCCATTCTTGGGCCGACGGTGGTACCGGAAATTGGCGGATACTCAGAAGCGGTGGTTGAACTCGGTTTGCGGGTCGAGCAATCCCACTATCCGAACATCGGCGTCGAATGCATGGCGAAGGCGATTGTCTACCAGGCCTTCGCGCAGTGCTTGAACGCGTTGTCCACGGACCGCGTACGAAGCCTTTGGATGCGCCTCGACTCGCTGCGCCCGGTTATGCCAGCGCTTCTGCATATCGAGCAGCACTTCGGCGGCGAGATCCGCAATCCGTTCCTCGCCGAACTGTGCCGGATGAGCGAGGACCACTTTATCCGGCGCTTTCGCGAAGCCGTCGGCGTCCCGCCCGTGCAGTACGTTCTCAAGCGCCGCGTCGCGGTTGCCGCGCAACGTTTGCTGTTCACTGCCGATACGATCGACGAAATCGCCGAAGCGACCGGCTTTACGGACCGATTCTATTTCTCGCGCATGTTCGCCCGGGAAATGGGCAGGCCGCCTGCCGCCTACCGCAGCGGCTTGCGAACGCAGCGCCCTGATGGGCTGTAGACGCGCTGGCGTACTCTTCTCTCGCGCGTTGCGGAGTTGAGGAGAGGACGCCTCGCCGGCGGTGCAGCGCCCGGCCGCACCTTTTGCGCGCTTCCGCGCGGGAGGTTCATTCCGGACTGAGCGCGAACATTACCGTGGATAATCTATAACCAAGCGGCTAGGGCCGCTCATAGGAGATTCGTTTTGACTAGTGATCAATCCCACGATGTTGTTTTTCATGCAGATGTTCCGTACCGAGGCGGTTCCGCGCTCGACGATTATGCTCGGGAGCGCTGTGCGCTAGACCTCTATATACCCTTGGACGCGGCCGCGTTTCCAACGCTTGTTTGGCTGCACGGCGGAGGCATCAAGGAAGGTGCGCGGGACGGGGATTTTGAGAAACGCCTTGGGCGCTGGCTCGCGGGGCAGGGGATTGCTCTCGCGAGCGCTGGCTATCGGCTTTCGCCGCACGCGCGGTACCCAGAATATGTGGACGATGCCGCTGCCGCGGCGCAATGGGTGCTCACGAACATCTCGAAATATGGAGGCAGTACGGAGCACGTCTTCGTTGGGGGGCACTCCGCGGGCGCTTATCTGGCGGCCCTGCTCGCGATGCGGCCGTCGTTCCTGGAGGCGCACGGCGTCAGCGTGTCCCAGTTTGCCGGTTTCATACCGGTGAGCGCGCAGATGTTCACGCACTGGACCGTTCGCGAAGAGCGCGGGATCGAGCGCCCCGAAACCACGCCAGTTATCGACGATGCCGCACCGTGCTATTATGTTCGGCCCGATGCCCCGGATCTACTCGTTCTGTGGGCGGACGGCGACATCCCCGCGCGCCCCGAAGAGAACGAATATTTCCTGGCCATCCTCAAGCACGCCGGCCATTCGCGCGCCCAGGGGGCAAGAATTGGCGGCAGGGATCATAGTACGATCGCGGAGAAAATGGTCGAGCCCAACGACCCGGCGGGATGCCTTCTTGTAGACTTCATCCGGAGCCGCGCCGCGCAGGGATGATTCGTATTTCTGGCATCGATTCGCCGCTAGATATTTCTTCCCGGGTCTCCTTGTTTAGGGAGTGTGGGTCCTAGAAATCTTTATTTCTTTGTTGAGAAATATTCTTATATGGCGATATGTCTTTTGTATACTTTGATTTTCTTACTTTTTACTGTTACTTTGCGATTCGTTGATCTTGACAACTGCTTGCTACCCCTGGGTAAAATACGCCAAAGAGGGGATCTGAGGGGAGTTCGGCGACTGACAGAATACGACATCAACTGGTCGTGTTTCCGTGTTGTTGCCAGCGGCCGATTTCTCCGGAGGCCCGTACCCTAGACAGGTTCGAGACACAATCAATGCACTTTCCATATGTCGACCCGATTCCCGTTCCGGCCCCAATACTGCTGATGAAAGCGCTTGGGATCCTGACCCTTGCGATGCACTTCGTAGCCGTCCAGCTTCTCGTTGGCAGTCTCGTTGCCGTCTGTTGGTTCAGCTTACGCGGCAAGCAGCTTGGGACGTCTCAGCACAAGACGGCAGCGCACGTTCTGGCGAGGCGCGTGCCGATCATCATGACGTACGTGATCAATCTCGGCATTCCGCCGCTGTTGTTCGCACAGGTCATTTACGGTCGCGCGCTCTATACGAGCAGCGTGCTCATCGGAGCGCTGTGGATTAGCGTCATTCCGTTGCTGATGCTTTGCTACTGGCTGCTATACCGCATGGCGGACAAGACGGCAGCGGGCAAGCCCGCCGCGCACGTGGCGTTCATTGCGTTGATTATCGCAGGCTGCGTGGGACGCATATTGTCTTACAATATGACGCTCATGCTGCGGCCCGAGGTCTGGCAAAAGATGTATGCGGGGACGGCTACCGGTCTCCATCTTCCGCCTTCGGAGCCTACATCCATTTATCGCTGGGCGTTCATTGTCATTGGTTCTTTGTTGCTTACTGGGCTGTGGACGGTTCTGAATTCCGGGCTGCCGACGATTGACGGCGAGACGAAAGCGCTTATGCGCAAAACAGGCGGCGTTCTCGCTCTTCTCGGCGGCATCATCCAAATCGCTATCGGTTATCTTGTGTTCGTGCATCAGCCCGTTAGCGTTCAGGATGGCCTGCAGCAGCTTGCGTTCTACAAGATATCGGGCATCGTCTGGTTCGTGGCGGCGGCGCTTGCGACGCTGCTTGGGGCGACGCAGATTATCGCGAAGAGCACCAGCCTGCCGTTGAACATCGCCGCCTGCACGTCCGGCTTCGTTGGTCTGGTCGGCGCCGTGTGTGTTCGCGATGGCATTCGAGACGTGACGCTTAACGGGAAAGGCTTCGACGTTTTCCATCGTCTGGTCTATTCCAACTGGTGGGTGCTTGGCCTGTTCTTCGCTCTGTTCGCGATTTCGTTGGTCGCGATGGGCTGGCTTCTATGGGTCATGAAGCAGGCGAAGCCGGTGTCGGAGCAGGTCGCGTCCTGAGCGGTCGCGTCTTTCCTTTGGTGGCGGCGAGGGAGTGCGGTCGTCCTCGCGGCGTCAAACTCAGGCCGTTCGTTGCTTTTGATCGAATAGGTGGACTCATGAGCGAAGCGATAGTCGAAGACAATGAGCAGTTGCAGCCGGACGAAGAGGGATTTACTCGTCGCGGTTTTGTGAAGGTGGCGATCGGCGGCATGGGCGTCGTCTATGCCGGGGCGATCGGCTACCCAATCTACCGTTATTTGGAAACTCCGGTAGAGAAGGAAGCTTCCGAGGCGGCCGTGAAGGCGGTGGATCTCAAGGACGCCGATAAGTTGCCGGCGGGAAGCACGCTCATGTTCATGTTCGGATCTAAGCCCGCAATGCTGATCCATTTTGCGACGGGCGAATGGGTGTCTCTCAGCGCGGTGTGCCAGCACTTGGGGTGCATTCTGCACTACCAGCCGCCGGCGCCGCGCATCGTATGCGCCTGCCACGGCGGCCAATACGACCCGCACACGGGGGAGAATGTCGCTGGCCCGCCGCCGCGTCCGCTGAGGAAATATATCGTCAAGGTATTGCCGGGACATGTTACGGTGTCGAAGGCTTAGATAATGTGAAGCGCCGCGCCGCCGAGCGATCGCGAGTAGGGCGCGCGCCCGATTTTGTGTTTTCATAGGATCGCACCAAGGAGCAATTGATGGACAAGATTCGAGCTTATCTGGACGAGCGGCTCGGGCTTGAAGGCCTGTTGGAGTTCATGTCGCACAAGAAGGTGCCGATACACCGGCACTCCTTCTGGTACTACTGGGGCGGGATCACCTTGATCTGCTTCATCGTGCAGATCCTGACAGGCATTCTGCTGCTCGTTTACTATCGTCCCGGACAGGGAGCGTACGAGTCGGTTCGATCGATCACCTACGATATTAACTTCGGTTGGCTGATCCGGTCGGCGCACAACTGGTCGGCGTCGCTATTCCTGTTCTCGGCGTTCACGCACATGTTCTCGGTGTACTTCATGAAGGCCTATCGTGCGCCGCGTGAACTGGGCTGGTGGTCAGGCATGATCTTGCTTGCCCTCGGCATGCTTTTCGGGTTCAGCGGCTATCTGCTGCCAATGGATGACCTGGCGGCCTCGGCGACCAAGGTCGGCATGGCGATGCTCGACATCTTGCCGAAGGTCGGCCCCTGGGCCGCGGACCTGATGCGCGGCGGCGTAACAGTCGGCGATCCGACGGTGCAGCGGTTTTTTGCCCTTCATGTGGTCGTGCTGCCGATGATCTTCATGCCGCTGCTTGGCTTCCACCTGTGGCTTGTTCAGAAGCACGGCAATGCGGTGCCCCCGAGTGAGTACGATACGCCGGTCGAGGAGCGCAAATCCGTTCCGTTCTTTCCGAATTTCATGATCAAGGATCTCGCCATGTGGTTGATTGCGCTGAACGTGATCGCCATGCTGGCATCCTTGTTCCCGTTCCAACTCGGCGAGCAGGCGGATCCGCTCAAGCCCGCGCCTCCTGGTATCCATCCTGAGTGGTACTTCATGAGCGCCTTCCAGGTCCTCAAAATCGTCGGCAAAATCATTCCGGGAACGCCGGGCGAGGTTGTCGGCATGGGGGGCTTTACCCTTGGCTTGATCCTCTGGGTGCTGATCCCGCTCTATGACGGCAAGACGGAGAGCGGCGTCAAGGCAAGAAATGCGCACTATTTCGGCCTGCTGGCGCTCGGAGTTTTAATTATCACCACGATCTGGGGATACGCGGCCCTTTAGCAAGGAGAGCTTGAATGAATTATCCAGTCTGGGAAGTTCCGGGCATCGGTACCCCATGGGTGATCGGTTGTATCGCGATTTTCCACGTCATGATTTCTCACTTCGCCGTTGGCGGCGGGTGCTACCTCGCGATAGCGATGCGCAAGGCGCTCAAGGAGAACCGGCGTGATTGGCTCCCGCTTTTGCACAGCCACTCGAAGTTCTTCTTGCTTATCACCGGCGTATTTGGCACCGTCAGCGGAGTGGGGATCTGGTTTGCGATAGGACTCGTCAACCCCGGCGCGACGAGCGCATTGATCCACAACTTCGTCTTCGGCTGGGCCATCGAATGGCTTTTCTTCCTCGTGGAAGTCTCGTCGATCGTCGTGTTCTATTATGCTTGGGGCCGGATCTCGGATAAGCTGCATTTGCAGGTCGCGTATCTGTATGCGGTTTCGTCGATCCTTACCCTCGTCATCATCAACGGCATTTTGACATTCATGCTTACGCCGGGACACACCTGGTTGGAGCATGCGTCCGATCGTAACCTGCCTGCTTATTTCTGGTATGCGTTCTTTAATCCGACATACTTCCCGAGCCTGTTCATGCGAATGCTTGCGATGATGTCGCTGGCAGGCGTATGGGCGCTGGTTTCGTACTCGAGGCTCGAGCAGAGCGCGACGCGCGATCAGCTCATTCGCTGGAGCGTCACCTGGCTGATCCCGGCGTTCCTCCTCATGCCGGTCGTCTTCTTCTGGTATCAGCACCAGATCCCCGCGTCGAACTGGCACTTGACGCAACTCGGTATGGCGACGATCGGTGCAGGGACGTTCACGCAGATTACGCGCATTGCGCTCCTCTCGATCATGGCGACATCGACGATTGCTGCCATCGCCTACTTCTTTGCGTACAAATCGCCAAAGGATTTTACGACCGGGCACGCGCTGTCGCTTCTGTTCATCGCCTTGATGGCCACGGCGTCCACTGAATATGCTCGCGAGGCAATTCGCAAGCCGTTCGTCATCGGTTCCTATATGTACTCGAACGGGGTGCGCGTCAAGGATGTCGCGGCTTACCGGACGGACGGTTATATCGCGCATTCGGCGTGGGCGCCGAGCGTATCGAGCAAGGGCGTCAAGTATGAGGAGGGCCGTTTCTTATTCCGCGGCGAGTGTATGAGCTGCCATACGATTAACGGCTACCGGTCGATGAAGCATTTGCTAGGCGATCGCGACGACAAGGCGATCGGGAACATCCTGACGATGCTCAAGGAAAATAAGCCGGATTCGCCATACCATGCGTTTATGCCGCCGCTGGCGACAAGCGACGAAGAAACCGACGCGCTCAAGTACTACTTGCTGTCGCTTAACCACAAGCTGCCAAAGAACCCCAACGCCCCGATTCCAACGCCAGAAACCGCCAAGTCCGCGGTCAAAGTGGCGCACAGCTAATCGGAACGAAGACAAGGCCTCCTGCTCGTCGAGACGCATCGTCTCGCGGGCTAGGGGGCCATTTCTTTTCGACGGCAAGCAGGTGGATTGGGATGATGACCGGTCAGCGGTTATGGCGTATTGAACGTTCCCTCGTATCCGCCGCCCTGCAATTGCCCTTCCTTCAGCCAATCCTTCGCGGTGTAGCCTGGGTAATTGTAGAGAAGGCGAACGCGGTAAGCGCCGCGGACGCGCTTCGGCAGGGTGACGTTTACCATGAAGTTCAGGGGATTGGGCTCCAGGAGCGGACCGTTGCCGAGCCTGACCGTATCCGGGTAGCCGGTCAACTTCACGCCTCTGAACTCGGATGACGGAGGTTCTTCGGAGCTGGCGACGACCGTCTCTGATTGGTCGATAATCTGCCAGAACGAAAGCGGCGGGGCGCCCACGCCAAACTTGAACTGGAATGTCCCCGTCGGAAAAAGCGCCACGGCATACGAGTTCATATTCTGCCGTTGTCCGGCCAGCCACCAGCGCTCGACGATAACGCCGGGTTCGCGTGACAGGGTATGGGCCGTAACGCCCGGCGGAGGATCCGGCAGCTTCGGCGGCAAGACCGCCGCTTGCACGACCTGGTCCTTGGAGGCCGTAACCGGAGCGGGGCGGCGGCCAAAAGAGCTGAGCACATGAGCCGCAAGAAAGAGCGAGCCCACGATCGCCATAAACACGTATGGATGATCAGCCTGGTTAGAATTCAAAATAGGTCTCCGACGAAGCTGTGTATCGCCGCGATAATCGGCGAAGGTCGTCCGGCTTGTTGCGCAACATAAGGCCCGTCTTCTTTCGGCCACTCCCTTGCGGATGATTGTCCGCTGACCTTCCGGCGTGCAACGCATTGGCTAAATTGGGCTGTACGTCATCGTCCAGTTCTCCGGCGAGTGAGTGCCTGCCGCCTGAAAAACGCTAAGGTGGTCTTGAGCCGTCGTTGGCTTGATTTGCGGGACGAATGCGCCGATTGACACGGACTCCGCGCGCAACCACTTCACGTGACCGTCGCAGGCAAGATAGTTGGCTCCTCCCTGGTGGCGTCCATACCTTCCCGTAAATGTCACCGGTCCATAATCGAAATGGCGCTGACTGTTGCGGACGAAGCCGGTGGCCTGCCGGAGGTTAGAGTAGGAATTGTCGGCGAAGAATCCGGTCCCTTTTGCCGAGTAGCAACTGTCGTAACCGTTCGGAGCGCCGCCTGCCTCATTGGGCGTCGAGAGGTCCGCGACATTAAAGTCGCTTGCCGACAACCCGGCGTGGAATGAACCTGTAATCTCGTATAGGAGGACAGTCCGGGTGGGATCCGTCATGTGTGACACGGAGCTTCCATGTCCCCAAAAGCGGCAGAGCGGGTACGATAGAGCCCAGTTCATTGCATATGAGACTGGCTTTAAAACGTAGTTGACGTCGTCGACCGTTCGCAACTGCGGGCCTGTCGGATCGTCCGGACACTGAAATGCGCCGTCACTCTTGGCGTACGGATAGACGGATCCCGCCCAGCCGTTGCCCGTTCCACTTGCGCCGGATGGCCAATTGCCGTCGAAGTCCTGTGCATACTGGATAAACGCCATCGCAAGTTGCCTCTCGTTGCTCTGGCAGCTTGAGCGTCGCGACGATTCATGGGCCGCGCTGGCAAAGGGGCGCGTAACGACGACTAGAACAGCAACAATGCCGATCACAACAGTTAATTCAATTAGGGTAAATCCTGATCGATTGCAACGAACACTGGTCATATCGATTCCTCGTATTCCAGAGGGAGGATGAGGCTTGCGAAAGAGACAATATCGCCTGTAGGGCGATCGAACAATACTCGTCGTTCTCTTGCAAAATGAAGTTTACCCTATACAATCATGCACGTACGTACCTATAGATAAATCCTTTGAGTAATATTTTTCACGGCTCACCTACCGTATGGATGGGTTTGCTGTCACGTTTGATGGGGTTTGTGTGCGACGAAAACGTGTTCGTAACGATCAAGCGTTTTATTCTTGCCGGCTCTGTCGTTCGTTAATTAATTCGTGGCGGCGGCAATCCTATGACGACGCGCTTCCAGGGCGCAAGCGATGGTCTTCGAGTAAAGGCTACTGCGGGTATCATGAACACGTTACGCAATCGTTGAGATAAGAGCGCGTCAGGGAGTGCGAGATGGCTGAAATGGACGGACAGACGGAGATCGAACGCAAGTTGGCGGAGCAGGAAGCTGCGGAAGCTAGCCGCCGCGAGATCGAGAAGCAAGCTTGGCCGCCGGAACCTGGGGCGCCAATGACGACCGAGCAGGCCCGTATCGTAGAGCCGCCGCGCCGCCGCTCCTTGCTGGAGCAATGGAAGGATCGAGGCGGCGTCCTCGGCGGACTTGCAGCGGCGGTGATCTTCGTGTTGAAGGTCGTGGCCCCAGTTTTGTCGCTATTGGTAAAATTCCTGTTTGTCTTCAAGACCGTTCTGATCACTTTTGGTTCGATGGCGCTCTCGATGTGGTTCTATTCGACGCGGTTCGGATGGGCATTCGCGGTCGGCATTGTTCTTCTCATCTTTGTTCACGAAAGCGGACATGCGACGGCATCCAGGATAAAGGGACTGAAGGTGGGGCCGATGGTTTTCGTTCCCTTCATGGGGGCGTTCGTTACGAGCAGCGGGGTATCGAGGACCCTGGAGATGGATGCGTTTATCGGGATCATGGGCCCGGTGTTCGGGACCATTGCCGGCATCGTGTGCGTCATTCTTGGGTTCGTCACCCACCAGCCCGTGTTTTTCGGACTCGCCTATTTCAACTTTTTTATGAACCTGTTCAACCTGACGCCGGCCGTGCCTCTGGACGGCGCATGGATTGCTCCTCTTTTTTCGCCAAAGCTATTGGCTTTTGGAGCGGTCCTGATGCTGTTCTTGGGCTTCATGAACCCCTTGATCTGGATACTGGGATTGCTTAGCCTGCCGCGCGTGATCGCCGGGTGGAAAGCCGATCCCGCGACGCAGCCATACTATCGCGTTTCCAATGCGGCTCGATGGAAGTATGGTTTTGCGTATCTCGGCCTTATCGCGCTCTTGGCCTTCGGAATGGTGGTGACGCACATCGCGTAGTGGTGCGCCGAATGCCAGTTTTCCGCCGGTTCGCGGCCATAATAGGGGCATGGCTGATCGACAATCAATCAATCGGCGCCGTTTGCGGGCAATGGCGATCCGCTTGAGCGTCGCCGCCGGATGTTTTTTATGCCTTGCTCTTACCGCCTGCGTTGGATCGCGTGTTTGGCTTCTCAGACAGGCGCATGGGCTTATCTACAAGAATGTGCAAGCGGTTCCGTCTGCGCCCGTGGCGATCGTTTTCGGTGCCCGCGTGCATGAGAACGGCGTCATTTCGATCACCTTGCGGAACCGGATCGACACGGGCGTCAAGCTTTATAAGACAGGGAAGGTCCGGACGCTCATTCTGACGGGCGACGATGGCTCGCGCCATACCGACGAAGTAGGTGCGATGGCCAAGCGTTGCATCAGCGAGGGGATACCAACGTCGGCAATTGTACGCGATGAGGCCGGTTTTCGCACTTACGATAGTTGCTACCGGGCGCATCGCGTCTTCGGGGTGGACCGTGCGATTCTCGTAACGCAGGCCACGCATTTGCCGCGGGCTCTGTATCTTAGCCAGAGCGCGGGGTTGCATGCCGTGGGGTGTGCGGCGCCGGATTGTCCGAGCGTTGGTTATATGTTGCTCTTTAATATGCGTGAGGTCCCGGCGTCCGGACTCGCGATCGTCGATACTCATTCGCCCTGGCATCGAGCCGTCGATTTACATACAGGCGCGTTCATCTCAAAGGCCACACGAGGATGACCGGCTGCCGTAGGACCCCATTCATCGGCGAGCGCCGATGAAAGCAAGTAACTCACTCTTAACGATAGGAAGCACTCATGACTGTTTTGTCCTCTCTTGTCGCCCCTGGCGTATGGAAGCTTCGCCTGGGCGAACCAGAAGCGGCCGTGCCAAGTGCGCTGCGCCAAACCAATCCCAGCCTTGATGCGCTTAGCGCACTTGGCGATCCAGGCAGTTGCCCAATTTCGACAGATCAGGTCGGTTTCGACGTAAGCGCAAGAGGCGTGCGCGTCTTTCTGCCGCTGGGAGACGAGGAGCAGATTTACGGGCTTGGCCTGCAGCTTCGGGGGTTTAACCATCGAGGCGGCAAGCGGACATTGCGCGTCAATAGCGATCCGACCGTATTTCTCGGCGATTCCCATGCTCCCGTTCCGTTTTATGTGTCGACTGCGGGATATGGCGTCTTAGTCGACACGGCGCGCTATCTCAGCTACTACTTTGGCGCAACGCGCCTGGTAAGCGCCGGCACGGACCAGCAGGATGAGAACCGGGCGCTCACCGTAAGCGCTGGGATCCCGGAGTACTTTACTTCGGGGTCGCAATCCGCCGAGATCGAGGTTCCGGTCGCGCAGGGCGTGGATATCTATGTCTTCAGCGGTCCCACGGCGCTCGATGCGGTTCGCCGGTACAACCTGTACTCGGGAGGCGGACCGCTCGTTCCGCGCTGGGGGCTTGGCGTGTGGTACCGGGCGCACGGTAAATCCACCCAGGCCGAGGTCGAGGCGCTTGCGTCGGATTTGCGCGAAACGGGCGTGCCGTGCGACGTGATCGGGCTTGAGCCAGGCTGGCAGACGCGGACATATTCCAATTCGCACGTCTGGAACAAAACGGCATTTCCAAACCCTAAAGGTCTTGCCGATGGGCTTGCGTCAAGCGGGTTCAGACTCAACAACTGGACTCACGCTTTCACGCATCCCGAAAGCCCGATTTACGAGGACCTTGTTCCCCTCTCGGGTGATCACGAAGTGTGGCATGGGCTTGTGCCGGACTTTACAATTCAGAAGACGCGCGACATTTATTCCGATTTCCACGCGAAGACGCACGTGGATGCCGGGGTGTCCGGATATAAGCTCGATGAATGCGATAGCAGCGATTTTCTGAAAGCGTATTGGTCTTTTCCTGAGACTTCCCGTTTCCCAAGCGGCCTCGACGGCGAGCAGTATCACTCGGTGTTCGGCCTGCTCTATCAGGAAACGATCCATTCGATTTTCCAGAAGCGAGACCAGCGGGCGTACCATCTCGTACGCAATTCGCACGCATTCGCCGCTTCGTACCCGTTCGTTCTTTATAGCGATCTATACGATCACGACGAGTTCATTCGAGGCGTGCCCAGCGCTGGCTTCTCGGGACTGCTGTGGACGCCTGAGCTCCGTCACGCGGTGTCGCGGGAAGATTTGCTGCGGAGGCTGCAATCGATCGTCTTTTCGCCGATGGCGCACGTGAACGCCTGGTACATTAAGAATCCGCCCTGGAAGCAGTACAACGTGGACTCTAATAATAGCGGCTCGTTTTCGCCCGAGGCTGAAGAGCTTACTTCCGAGGCCAGAGATATCCTCGAGTGGAGGATGCGATTCGTTCCGTATCTGTACGCGGCGTTCACAAGGTACCGCCTCGATGGCACGCCGCCGTTCCGGGCGCTCGCGTTGGACTGGCCTGGCGACGAGCGGACGCATTCGATCGATGACGAGTACATGATGGGGGACCGTCTCCTGGTTGCGCCGATGGTGGCGAGCAGGCCCGAGCGCGACGTCTACCTTCCAGTGGGCGCGTGGCGCGACTTTTGGACCGGCGATTTGTTCGAGGGCGGGGCGTCCTACCATGTCGCGCCGGACGTTACTCGCATTCCGCTCTATGTTAAAGAGGGAAGTATTGTGCCGCTCGCGCGGGTGACGCCGCATTCGGGCGATCCCGCGGCGTTGCGCCTGACGGCTCGGGTCTTCGGCGACGGTCATCTTGCGGCGGAACTTTGGGAAGATGACGGGCTGACGCTGGCGGCCGGCCAAGGCGACGCGAACCGGGTGACCATCTCGTGGGACGCTACGCGCGCGGAAGCGGTGCTGGCGCGTGAAGGCGCGCATGCGGGCGACCGGTACGATCTGATCGGGACGGAGCGCGTCGGGTAAGGCGCTCCGTACCATCGCGCTTACGCTAAAGCCGCAGGGGACTCTAGCCTCACTCGACGCGTTGCCCGATCGAACGCGACTGGAGGGAGGCATCCCTGCGCTACACGGGCGCAGAATCGTCCATGACAACCGTGGAATCGAACAGCTGAAAGAAGTCGTCGCTGTCTGGATTCCGCTGCTTCGCTGCCGTCCATTCCACAAGGGTCAGATTGTGGTCGAATGCGAAGTCGGCGAGACCCTGGACCTCGGGAGAGTCGTAGTCATGCGAGCCTATTCCGCCAATCGCGAGCGCTGCGATGACGCCGTCCCGCTCGTAGCCGATGTATTGGGTCAGCGACGCTGACGTGAAGGCAAACCCGCCCTCGATGAGCCCTGGAACCCCAAGATATGCGACTCCGTCCATCAGATCGACGTCATCCTCGAACGTTGCGGTAAACTCGTCGAGCGATATCCGGGCGGTTGCCGCGATCGGAGCATCGAGCCCTGCGCGTATGTGCCGTTTATCGAATCCATCCTCGACGGCATGGTTCTCAAGGATGTCACGGATCGCCGTCAGGTTCTCGTCGATCACTTTCTGGTTCTCGGTCGAAACGAACTCGACCTGCCGCCAGTGTTCCGGCAAAAGCTGGTAGCGGCGCACGCCCGCCTTCGAGGATCCTGCGAGAATGGGGGCAAGAGATCCGGCGATCGAGGGCTCCGCGTACAATGCCCCTTCGCCTTCCGCGATGTTGCGCCGGACAATCAGATCTACCAAGCCCGCCTTGATCGCTTCCGGGGCAAGCAGCGGCTGCGCATCGAGGATCTGCCACTCTTCTCCCAGGGTGATTAGGGGAACGGTCTCCCACGTCGGCGGTAGATCCGGGGCCTCGACTTGGGTCTTGCCCACGGCCTTGCCAGTCGTTAAGTCAATTAGGCGGACTGTGACCTTCGCAGGTTTACGGCCAAACAACATGATCGGGTATCTCCTCAGTGTGGATGCTTCTCCACGGGCATGGGGAGATCCTGCAAAGGCGGAAAAAGGCGGATAGTCAGGGAGTGCCGCGAATCAGGTCTGATACTCGTCGACGAGCAGCTTCTTGAGGGTCCTGAGCGCCTGACTTTGCAGACGCGAGACGTGCATCTGGCTAATATTGAGATTAGCGGCGACATCGGCTTGCGACATGTCTCGAAAGAAGCGATAGACGATAATCATTCGTTCGCGAGGTTCGAGGTGTTCGATTGCCTGAGTTAGGTCGCCGTAAGCGGCGAGGTTCTGGATTGTCACGTCTTCGGCGCCGACGTACTCCCCGAGCGTCATCGCGGAGGAATCCGGATCGGAACTCATCTGAGTGTCCAGGGAAACGGTGTCGTAGGCGTTTCCGAGTTCAATCGCCTCAAGCGTTTCTTCTTCCGTCGCGCCGATTCGTTCCGCAACCTCTCGGATTGTCGGGGCCCGTCCCAGCCGCGAGCTGAGGGAGTCTTGCGCCTTGGAGGCAGCAATGTTGAGTTCCTGAAGCCTGCGGGGAACCTTCATGCTCCAGGCTTTGTCGCGGAAATAGCGACGGATCTCGCCGACGACCGTGGGGGTAGCGTATGTTGAGAACTTGATGCCGCGATCGGGGTCGAACCGGTCGATTGCGTTGATCAATCCGATTGTTCCGACCTGAACAAGGTCTTCAAAGGGCTCTCCGCGATTGACGAATTTGCTGGCCAAATAGCGCACGAGGTTCTGGTGCATTTTGACAAGCTGATCTCGGAGCCGTTCGTTGTGGCTAGCCGCATAGCGCCGAAACGCCTTCTCGGCATCGCGCTCTATGGGTTCGCCATCGGTTCCAGAGTTATGCTTCATATTCATGTCGGACCTGGACGACTTGCGCGAAGCTCTCGCGCAACAATTTAAACTACAATTTGATACAGCGGGTATCCGTCGAAGCCTTTCGTCCTACATTAATAGCCTGTCTGTCCCGTTCGGTGGATGGCAGCGGATGAAGGGCGAAGCTGGCTAACCCAGCATGACATAAGCGACGGTCCATTAAGACCGGGAAACTCTGGCTACACTCCATGCGCATGCTTGACAAGGCGAACGCACGTGCCGTTCGGCGTCGTGTCGACATCGACCTTATCTACCAAAATCTCCATCAAAAGCGCCCCCAAGCCCTGGCGATCGATATCGATGCCGACGGGATCCTGAAAGACGCCCTCCGGCGGAAAACCGGTCGGCACATCGTCCTTGATTTCGACCGTAAGCTCGTTGATTGTCATCGTGCTCACGATTGTAATGGTTCCGTGTCCATCGTTGGTGGGCGCCCGCATGTCCGCAACGACGGATCTTTCTACGGCGTGCGTGCACGCTTCGCCGACGGCGAGGCGAATGTCTTCGACCTCATCGTATGAGAAGGCCATCCGGCTCGCAATGCCGAGGATCGCGAGACGGGCGATACTCACGTATTCGGCGCTGCACGGAAATGTGAGCGTCACCACCGCGAGATCCAGCAGCGCGTCGCTTAATTTTTCCATTTTGTCGGTCACAGTTGAAGGTTCTCCTTCTCCGCGGCTTCCTGTTCGGTGGCGCAAATATCGAATATCTTGTAGAGGCCGGTGATCTCAAAAACCCGGACAATGCGGACGCTTGGACTGACGATAACGAGGTTTCCGTTGTGCTCGCGGAGACGCTTCAGAGTGCCAATCAGCAGTCCGAGACCGGTGCTGTCCAGATACTCTACGCTTGAGAGGTTCAGGACGATAAAGCGAACTCCCTCGGAGAGAACCTTCGCGATCTCTTGTTTAAGCTGCGCCGATGTATAAATGTCGATCTCGCCCGAAAGCCTGATCAACCGTGTGTTTGCCGATGGTACAGTAGTTGTGATCGTCAGATTCAATGCTTCCTCCTCCTGAACGCCCAGAGGGCGTTGCTCTAAATGCTATGCGCATGCATGGACCGGGCTTGGCTGGCATGTCTTCTGGACGCGATCGCAAGCCTCTTCAGCGACCGCACACCGGATCGTTGCTCCGGCGAGAACAATATCGTCTTCGTATAGCACGACGGCCTGCCCAGGAGTGATTGCCCGCTGCGGCTGGTCGAATCGAACGCGCAGGACGCCATCGTCGAGGCGAGCGACTGCGGGAGCGGCAGGCATGTTATACCGGATTTTCGCCATTACGCGGTCCGCATCGTCGTCGCTGACCCAGTTAATTCCATCAGCCGTTAACTCCGATGCCTTGAGTTCGTCGTCGCTGCCGACGGTGACCCGGTTTTCCGCCGCATCGATTTGTACGACGAAAAGCGGTACGGACGATCCGACATTGATCCGCTTGCGCTGACCGATTGTATAGAACGCGATGCCGTCATGATGCCCGAGGACCTTGCCGGACGTGTCCACAACCTCGCCTGGACTGACGGTCTCCGGCGCGACACGGGCAAGGAAACGAGTGTAAGATTGGCCGTGCGTAAAGCAGATTTCCTGCGAGTCCGGCTTATCCGCCACTGCTAGACCATAGCGCGCGGCGATCGCTCGCGTCTGCGCCTTGTCCCGCAGGTCGCCAAGCGGCATTAGCGTACGACTGAGTTGTTCCTGCGTGAAATAGGACAGCGCGTACGTCTGATCCTTGGAGGCGTCCCGCGCACACCGAAGCTGCCATCGTCCGCGCTTGTCGTCGTATGCAATGCGCGCATAGTGTCCGGTTGCGAGATAATCCGCGCCGAGCTGGCGGGCCTGCGATAGGAGAGCATCGAACTTGACGTAGCGGTTGCAATTGATGCACGGATTTGGCGTACGTCCGCGTCTATACTCCTCGACAAAGTCGTCGATCACCTTTTCGGCGAAAAAGTCACGGTAGTTGAGGCAGTAATGGGGGATTCCGATCCGTGCGGCGACGCGTCGAGCGTCTTCGACCGCCCCGAGGGAGCAGCACCCCGCGCCCTTGGTCTGGTCGGGCGAGTCCTGCCAGATCTGCATCGTTACGCCAATGACGTCATAGCCGTCGTCCTTGAGCAGCGCCGCGGCTACGCTGCTGTCGACGCCGCCGCTCATCGCGACCACAACTGTTGCCTTCGATGCCATTTGACCTTAATCCTGTATGCCTAACCGGCGCAAAATAACCGCAACGAGCCTCTAGGCCATAGCCAGCCGAATCAGCGCTTTAGCATAGATCCGCGTCGACGTAATCAATTCGTCAATATACCAGAACTCGTCGGCCTTGTGGGCCACATCCGGAAACCCCGGGAAATTGGGTCCGAACGCGACTCCCTTGCGTAGAGAGCGCGCATAAGTTCCGCCGCCCATCGTCTTTGGCGGCCCATCGTCGCCCGTCTCCGCGCGGTACACTTCCATCAATGTCTTGACGAGCGGATCGTCCTTAGGGACATACAGCGGCGGACTGTCCGTCAAACCAACTAGCTCGAAGCCGCCGGTAACAGTCCGAGCGATCGACGCTTTGATCTGCTCGCTCTTCCACGTTACGGGATATCGAACACTAAACGTTGCCGTGAGTTCCTCTCCATCGGTTGCAACAACGCCGAGGTTGCTTGTCAGCGGTCCGACGATTTCGTCGCGCCCGGCGATGCCCAGCGGCGCACCGGTGTTGTCCACGGCAAATGACCGCAGCGTCGTGAGCCAGTCTTGCAGGCCGGGAACCAAGCCGGACCCGATTAGCCATTCGGTCAGCAGCCCGACCGCGTTGATTCCTTCATGAGGATAGCTGGCATGCGCCGATACGCCGTACGCTCGAACGACCAGAGCCTCTCCCTCAACTGCGGCACGCACGGGGGCCTCGGCGGCCGTCTTTACCGACGAAAACAGCGCCGGATTTCCGGTAAGCTTTGCGACGGCGCGATCCGGCACCATATTCGATCGTGCGCCGGCCGAAAACTCGATCAGCTTGATCGCATCGCTCGTCGATGGAATACGCGAACGAAGCACCGGCGTCGCGATTCCCTTCTCTGCGTAGATCGCTGGAAATGATCCGTCAGGAGTAAAACCGATCTCGGGCATCTCTTCGTGCTTGAAGTAGTAATCGACGCATCGGAAGCCCGTTTCTTCGTCGGCTCCTAGTATGGCCCGAATGCGACTCTTCAGTTTTACCCCAGCAGCCTGAACGGCAAACATTGCGTACAGCGAAGCGATCCCAGGCCCCTTATCGTCGAGCGCGCCTCGCCCGTAGAGCTTTCCATCCGCAAGCACCGCGCCGAACGGGGGGTAAGTCCAGTCCTCGCCCGCCGGAACAACGTCGACGTGACTGAGCACGCCGATCAGCCTTCCGCTATCGCCAAGCTGCGCGTGCATTGCGTAACCATCGACGATCTTCGTGGTCAATCCGTGGCCGTCGCACAGGTCCCGCACATATTCGAGCGCGCGAAGCGGCTCGATGCCAAATGGCGCGCCCGGAGCAGCGGGGCCAAGGACGCTCGGAATGCGGATCAGGTCCTGCGCGCTAACGATAATCTCGTCCCGCCGCGCGTTGATCCACTCGTCAAGCTGTTTGTCAATCGTCGAAAAATCGGTCACGTTTTCGTTCCTCACCTTCGCCGATTATCCACATATCCCGATAGAGCGTCAATGTCCGAGGTGGTTAAACAATAAACGACCAATCGCTATATTATAGAAAGTATTGTATACTTTTGTAGAGTTTATGCTTCTAATGCCTCACGTGGGAGCCAGTCTCATGCTAAAACGCTGCGAGCGTCGATTTTTTCGCCCGTTGATATTTCTTGCGGTTTTTCTTCTTGCAAACGTGCCATGCCTCGCGGATCCGTCGCCGGTAACCTTCCCGCTCGTGTTCGCCAAGGACGGCATGACTGTCACGGTCAGAGATGCATTTTGGATGGAGACGAAGCAGGGAAAGGGTTTGCTGGTTCATTACCAGGTCGCCGGAGATGGGACTGTGCCGTTTGCGATAACGGCCGCGAATCTGCAGTGCGCTTTTTACGGACCTAACGGCGAGAACATTGGCTACAACTCGTTTAATGCAACAAGCGCATTCAGCAAATTGGTGGCACCCACATGGCCGAGCGCCCGAATCGTGTTCCACGCCGTTGATCCGGCGGCGCCACGCGAGGCAACCGAAGGCTGGAGTGAGCAGCGGTTGCAGTGGAGCGGCGTGCCCGTCCCCACGAAGCGCGACTCTCCGGTCGCGATCGGCAGCGCGCAATCGACATCGCACGGGACGAAGGTGACACTCGAGAAAATCATGGTTCGGTCGGCCAGCCCGAAAACCAAAGAGCTCGTGAGGACGACGCTGGTGTTTCGCGTCGTCTCGGCGCCTACCATACCGGACATGAGGGCTGATCTGATGCCGTATGTGGGTCTAACGACCAATACCGGTACGATCATCAGCAGTCGCCATGACCTGGCTGTTCCGCAAGCCTCGGATACAATTACGGGCGCTCCAGGGTATTTGTCCTACGAATTGCCTGTAGCACTCGACGCAAAGAACGCGGGTAGCGTGAACGTTGATCTCGACATACACGAGTCGGCGTTGAGCATTAGAGATCCTCGGACATTTCGAGATGTTACCGTGGAGGTCCCACTTGCAGGGCTGCCGGGAACGCAGGGAGGTGATAATGGACCCGATCGCGCTATTGCAGTTTCGAGGGTGGGGGGCATCGTTGCGTCTCTTGAAGCGCTGACCTATGACAAGTATAAGCAGTGGCATGCTCTAATATGGTTGAAGTCGCCCTTAGGGGGACCAGTCTACGAACTGAGGCAATTTGACATAAGGACCGCAGCCGGCGATAGCCTCGCAGGGTTTTTAGCCGCCTGGCCAATTCCTGGGCGGAATCTATGGAAGGCCAATGGGGATGCGCCAGGTCCTGGAGAGCATCCTATTGACTGCATATTCTCTCTGAAAGAAGGCGTCCCGGCGGATGCACAGTCTCTAACGATTAGTGTTCAGGCTGTCGCGCAATCTACGCGGAAGCGCCACTTCGTGTTCCCGAATTTGCCGGTCGTCGCGAAAGGTGCGAGTGCGGACGCCCATGCGACCGCGTCAGAGATTCGCGATGCTTCCGCGCCTTCAGCCGATCCGAAGTACGCTCCCGCGACGATGACAATTACTTGGATTAAGTGTGTCCCAAACGTTTGGCATACGAAGCCTTTTCCTACAGAAGATGTCCTGAAATTTTACTTCCAGCTGGATGGCGCCGCAACGCAGCCGTTATACAGGGTTGCAACGCCTCGATCGATCACGGACGATCAGGGACGCGGCTTGGATGTCCGCAATACCCAGACAGTCTCGGAAGGCTACGGTAAGTTTTGGTGCCTCGGTATTCCCGTTCCCGATTCGTCCGTAAAGACGCTAAGCCTGGATCTTGACCTGGTGGACACGGTCCACGAGGCTGATCCTCTGACCTTCGTCTTTCCAAACCTCCCCGTCTCACTCTTTTCCAGCGCCGCCCCTCAGCCGCCTGACGCATCTCGCGATTGACAAACGGACGCTCACGGGCCACAATAATGGTAGCTTGCCAGACCGGCAACCACGCATTCCCCACGAGGAGAGAGAGATGCCCCAGACAGAACAATCAGAATTGACCCCCAAGGGGACGTGGCTGTCGTACCGCCCGGAGATTAAGATCCTGGACTGCACGATTCGCGATGGCGGTTTGATCAACGACCATCAGTTCGAAGACGGCTTCGTGAAGGCCGTTTACAATACGTGCGTCGCGTCCGGCGTCGATACGATGGAGATCGGCTACAAGACCGACCGCAAGATCGTCGCGCCATCGCAGTTTGGCGACTGGAAATTCTGCGACGAAGACGCCCTCCGCCGGATCCTGGACGACAATCCGACCGACCTCAAGATCTCAATCATGGCGGATGCCGAGCGTACCGATTACAAGAACGACATTTTGCCCAAGGACAAGAGCGTTATCGATATCGTCCGCGTCGCGACGTATATCCACCAGATCCCGACCGCCCTCGACATGGTCAAGGATGCTCATGACAAGGGGTATAAAGTCGGCATCAACCTGATGGCCGTGACGACGGTTCAGGAGCGCGAACTCGACGAAGCCTTGCAGCTTTTCGCGAAGGCCCCCGTCTACGGCGTCTTCATCGTCGACAGCTTCGGCGCATACTATTCGGAACAGATCCATGCGGTCACGAAGAAGTATCTCGCGGCCGTGAAAGGCACCGGGATCGAAGTGGGCATCCACGCGCACAACAACCAGATGCTCGCCTATGCCAACACGCTCGAAGCGCTGATCACCGGCGCGAACCACCTGGACGCCACGATCAACGGCATGGGACGCGGGGCAGGGAACTGCCCGTTGGAACTGCTGCTTGGTTTCCTGAAGAATCCGAAGTTCAACCTTCGCCCGGTTCTCGAATGCATCCGCGACTACTTCGTTCCGCTGGAAAAGCAGGGCGACATGGAATGGGGGTACCGCATTCCGTACATGATCACCGGCCAGCTCAACCAGCATCCTCGCTCGGCGATCAAAGCCCGCGCGTCGGAGAACCCCGACGACTACGTCGCGTTCTACGATCACATGATCGGCGCAGAGTGACCGGCGAATTGATGACTGGCGGCGGATTTGGACATTGCCCTGGCGAAGATATGATTTCTTTGCCAGGGCAAAAACGTCTTTAAGGATACGGCCTCCATTGTTCATATAATTGGCACAATGATTCTTGTGGAAAACTATTGACACTGAGCTCCATTAAGCTTACAATTGAACTATCGTTCACTCGAAAGGTACGATTGTGTCAGTAAGCAGCCTACAGGTGCGGCAACTCAAATCTATCCCGGTCAGTATGCAAGTCGCGGACGAGTTGCGACGCCGCGTTAGATCTGGTCAACTTCGTAACGGGGCGTCTTTGCCAAGTAGACGGGCGCTCGCTAGCGAGTTCGGCGTAGCGGTCGGCACTATACAGCAGGCGGTCGGGCAGTTAATCGACGAAGGACTGCTTCTCGCCAAGAGTACGTCGCGCACCGAGGTCGTGGGGATGGGGGAGGCGTTGGCGACGGCGACGGATGCAAAGCCAAGCGCTCCGCGAGACAACCACTCGTCGCCGGTCGTTGCGATTACGTGCGATCTAAAGCCGCTTTCCGCGCCAGGTGCGAATATCTGGATACACACGGTTGTTTCGTCAATCGAACGCGACTTGACATTGCGCAATTGCCAAACGCGGTTTATCAATCAGTACAATCCCGGCAATCCGTGGCTAAACAGCGCGGAGACGGTTGAGCAAGCCATCAATGGGCACGCGGACGCGGTCATCGTCGTGTTTCCCGACGCCTCGTATAGCGAGTCGGCGCTGATTCGAAGCGCACATGACGGATTGGGGCGCACCGAAAGAATCGTGGTCGTCTCCAACAGAACCTATCCGCGGCCGTTGTATAGCGCGTTTTGCGATGACAGTCTCATCGGCCTTGAGGCGGCGGCGCACCTCATTGATGCTGGATGCCGCGACTTGCTGTTCTTCGCCGCGTTCTCCAGCCGGTGGGTTGCTTCGCGCAAGGATGGAGCGCAAGAGGCGGCCAATCTCATCGGAGGTTCAGGTATCACTTTTACGAGCGAAGTCTCGGACGAACCGCCAAGCGACGCTGCGGCGTTCGCCGGGCAAGTGGAAATGCCTTACCTGTGTGCCCAGAGGCTTTTGTCACAAGGCCTGAAACATACCGGCATTATCGCCGCAAACGACGCCTGCGCACTTGGATGGATGAAGGCCGCATCTGAGCGCGGCCTCAAAGCGGGCGTGGACTATGCCATAACGGGGGCCGACGATCGGCCGGAAGCCCGTGACTGGGATTTGACCACCTTTCGCATGCCGCTTGAGGCTCTTGCGACAGCGGCGGTTCGGTTGGCTATCGGCCCGAACTCGTCGAACGAACCGGCTGCAAGCCTCTGTTTCTATCCAGAACTCATTGTTCGCCGGTCGTCGAGAATTATTTCTTTGCAATAAATCGCTAAGGAGGCGATCATGAAAACCAGTAGATTGCGACGTAACCTAGGCTTTACACTTATCGAGCTATTAGTTGTTATAGCTATAATAGCAATATTAGCTGCTATTCTTTTTCCCGTGTTTGCAACGGCGCGAGAGAAGGCGCGTCAAACGGCTTGTGCCAGCAACCTAAAGCAGATCGGCCTAGCGATCGTTCAATATGAGCAGGACGCAGACGAATTCCCGCCAAACGGCTGCTCTAGGGCCGGGGGCGCCGAGGGGTGGGCAGGCCAAATATTCCCGTATGTTAAATCAAAAGCCGTCTACGTCTGCCCCGACGATCAGTCAACAGCTGCAAGCGTTTCGTATTGCTACAACCAGAATTTCGTCAATACCTGGATGAACAGCGCTTACACGTATACATATAGTAAGACGAGTGCGCCCACCTATCCCTTAGCTCAATTCACGAGCGTATCGAATACGGTGATGCTGGCCGAAGTGACTGGCAGCGGAGGCTATGACGTATCCGACTTGAACCCGTCGGACCCGCTGAGCGATCTGCACTGCAGCGGCGATCCGACCGGTGTATGCTCCTATTCACCCGTTGGACAAGGCGGCGTACAAGCGTCAGGCGTTAACGATCCGGTTACCGTAAATCCGGCCAATCTGACGACTGATGTGAATTGTGGCGCGCAGACCGCGTCAGGCTGTCCCAATGCGGGTTTTACGGTCAAGTATGCTACAGGATACCAAGTGGGAAATCCTTACATTCTGACATTCACGGGCCCTAGCGGACTTCACTCGGGCGGTTCGAACTACTGCATGGCAGATGGGCACGTAAAGTGGCTACCAATAAACAAGGTTTCGGGGGGGTACTCGAACAACACGTCCCCCACGAATTGCGGCGGCGGCGTCAGGGCTGCTGGAAGTCAGTGCTCGCAGTACGCTGTGACATGGAGCTATTATTAGCTGTGAGAGAGATTAAATAGATGACAAACCCCACCAGCCATTTTCCGATACTGCACCTGTTTACGATCGTGCTTCTGTTGGCGCACTGCACCGCCGTTTGCGAATGCGCATCATCCAGCCCTGAACGCCCGATCGTCTATGCGCACTACATGCACTGCTACGTCCTCGGCGGCATGGCCGACCGCGTAGCGAATGATGAGCCGCCGTACCGCGATGTCGCCGTTGCCCCGGATTTGTGGCCGGAGGCGGAGGACAAGGACCGGACGTGGTGGTCGGCGAGGTTAGCGCCGCTAGCCAAAGGCGGCTTGCCGGCCGTTCGCGAGGATTTTGAACTTGGCGAAAGAGCCGGTCTCGATGCATTTGGGTTTCTGATGGGCGCAAGGTCGTTTATTGACCAATTCAGCCCCGGCCTTCGACTGGCCGCGCAAGTTGCGCAGACGAGTAAGGTCAAGCTGCTGCCCGACATGTGGACCGACTTTGCCGGCCTCGACGATAACGGCGAGCGAGATCTTGGCGTCCAGGTCAAAGCGTTCATGGACAAGTATCCAGGCGCATTTTTGCAGCGCGACGGCCGTTATGTCATAAGCCTTGGATGCCCGATGGGATATGGACGAACGCACGGTAACTTTGTAGAATGGGACCGCGTGAAGCCGTTCTTCGATGCATGGAAAGGCCCCCAAGGCGTCTACATTATCCTTAATACAACATGGAACTCGGACGACCTTGCGACCGGTTGGGGAAATGCGCCGAACGCGTTTGGTCTATGGACGGCGCCGCATGGATGGCACGAAACGCACGGGAGTCCTGACCTTCTGATTAGTTATGCCGCGCGGTACGGCAAGGAGATCTCGTGGCCGGTTCACAGCACGTATTACGGTGGGCGGAAAGGCTGCGAGAGCATGGCGGAAGACTTGGGCGTGTCAGGCTTTTGTGACCTTTGGCGGGGCGCAATCGCACATCACGCGGCAATGGCCGAAGTGCAAACATGGAATGACTTCAGCGAGGATCACGCGATAACAGAAACGAACTACCGCGGAGATACAATGATCACGCTGAACCGCTATTTTTCCGATTGGTATCACAACGGCGCACCGCCGGCAATCACCGTGGAGCGCGTTTTTCTCTTCCACCACCGCCAACTCGTTAACGCTCGCCTGACGCAAGCGACTATCCTTGCGCACAACGACCAATGGCACAACACACCCACGGTCGACTACCTCAACGTGGTTACGATGCTACGCCATCCTGCCGACGTAAGTCTGACCGATGGCGAGCACACATGGACGTCAAAGGCGCCTGCCGGGCTGCATGAGTGGCTGGTGTATGTTCCGTCTGTGCGCACACGGGCGGCGCCGGATTGCGTTGCGTACGATCACGGCGATGGGGCAGCATATCCTCGTAACAATTCGGCGCGCACAGTGACCGTTGCCTCGGCTCTATCCGCGGGTATACCGTCGGCGACCGTTTCGCGCGGCGGTCATCAGGTCGCGTCGGTGCGAAGCCGTCTGCCGCTATCAGAAGATGCCAGGTGGCAGGATCTGGCCATGGTTGGCGATATGGCCCCTGATAAATAAGGGGCGCTTGCGATATCTGAGATTGGTTGCGCGCAGTCTGACGTGCCCGAGCGGCCAATGGATTCCTGTGTCGGCGCCGCTTCGGTCGCACGGCTACAGGCGGTCGTACAGCGCTTCCAGCGCGTCTACCTGCGCGGCCATCGCGAGCTTCTCGCGGACGGCCGATCCGCCGCGCCGCGTGTAATCGGCTCGCAGCGCAGCGCCCGCGGCCGGGTCCAGGAACGCGGCGACTGCATTGATTGCGGCGGGGATGTCGCCCAGGGGTACCGCGATGCCCCCGCCGGTCATATCGAGCACTTCACGGCAGCCGTCGATGTCGCTGGCGACTACCGGCAGGCCGGCCGCCATTGCTTCGACAAGCGCCAAGCCGAACGCTTCGTCGCTTGGTAGGTGCAGCAGCAGATCGAGCATCGGGAGCGCCGCCGGGACATCGTCCACCAAGCCCATCACCACCACTCGCTCGGCCACGCCCGCGGCATGCGCCGCTTCACGATAATCCCTGCCGCCTTTGTCCGCTGTTTCCTTGCCCATCAACGCGAGCCAGGCCTCAGGGACGACATTCAGCACGTCGCGGAAGCGCTCGATCACCGCGAGCTGTCCCTTGGCGTCATGACGTCCCACCATGCCGATCACGGGCGCACCAACGGGAATGCCCCAGCGCGCGCGTGCGGAGGCTCGCGCTGCGTCGTAGGCGGTTGTGCCGGGCGCCAGGTAGGCGTCGCAGTCGATGCCGTTGTACACGGTTTCAACATACTCCGGGCGAAGGTGGTGCGCATCAACGACGTAATCCCGAACCGTCTTTGAAACGGCGATCGCGCGGGTCGTCCAGTTCTGAAAGAAGAGGCCGGCCAGACGTGGAGGCTTTCCCATGACGTGCCGCAGGTGTAAGTGCAGGACAACCTTGGGCGGCGACGCCAGCCCGATGCCGCCGATGCGCACGCCGACGGCGACGGGGACGTAATCGCGGCGCGAGTGGATGTGAACGATGTCGGGCTGATACTTGCGGACGAGGCGGGCGACCGTTCCAACCGCGCCGAGGTCGCCGCTGTTCTTGGGAAGCAGCGTTTCGACCGGAACGCCGTCGCTGATGCAGTGCTCCCGGATCGCGCCGGTTGGGGCCGTCGCGTAGATCACCTGATTGCCGCGCTTAAGCAACTCGCTGGCGAACCGCGTGGAAGCGCGCGCGATCCCGCCGGCCGTGATCGTGGTCGCTACGTAGAGCACCTTTCGGGGACGGGATGACATTGTCGGGTGGCCTGTGGATCAATACTTATAGGCTGGTACGGCCTTTCCAGCGAAGAAACCTTTCTCGCCAGCAAAGCTGGGAGGGCTAGGTTCCTTGCGGAAAGGCCGCGAACATACTTTCGAGACGAGCTACTTGACGACCGCGCGGATCGCGAGCAACGGATCGATCTTGACGCCTGGGCTCATCGTCGTCGAAAGGGTTACTTTCTTGATGTAGCGTCCCTTGGCGGATGACGGCTTGGCTTTAACGAGCGCCGCGACCAGGGCATGGTAGTTCTCAGCGATCTGCTCGCTGGTGAACGATGCCTTGCCGATCGGGGCATGGACGATGCCGGCCTTGTCAACGCGGTACTCCACGCGAGCGGCCTTCTTGACATCGGCGACTGCCTGAGCGATGTTCGGGGTAACCGTCTGCGCTTTGGGGTTCGGCATCTTCTGCTTGAAGATCGCACCGAGGCGGCCGACCTGGCCCATCATATCCGGGGTTGCCATGATCAGGTCGTACTGCTTCCAGTCGAGCGACCCGTTCTGCACCTGGGGGATGAGATCGTCAGCGCCTACCAAATCGGCGCCGGCGGCTTCGGCTTCCTTAGCCTTGTCGCCTTTGGCGAAAACGAGGACCTTGCGCGATTTGCCAGTACCGAACGGCAGGGTGGTCGTTCCGCGGACCATCTGGTCGCCGTGCCTGGGATCCACGCCGAGGTTGATCGCGACATCGACGGTTTCATCGAATTTCGCGCTCGCAAGTCCTTTAACGGCTTCGATGGCGCCCTCGGGATTAAGGAGCTCCTCGCTGGTCTTCTTGACGAGCGCCTTATAACGCGCAGATTCTACGTGCTTTCGATCTTTCGTTCGCATACTGTTGCTCCCGCGGTGCAATCGGGGTTCGCCCCTCCCGCGATGGTGTCGTCCGGCTGCATGAGCGCGCGGCCGGGACGGATTAGGCGATGTCGATGCCCATGGAGCGGGCGGTGCCGGCGATGATCTTCATCGCGGCGTCGACATCGTTGGCGTTCAGGTCGGGCATCTTCTGCTCGGCGATCGCGCGAAGCTGATCCTCGCTGATTTTCGCGACCTTCACTTTGTTTGGCTGACCCGAGCCGCTCGGTATGTTGAGCGCCTTCTTGAGAAGGTCGGCGGCGGGCGGCGTTTTGGTGATGAACGTAAAGGAACGGTCGTCGTAGATGGTGATTTCCACCGGAACGATTGAGCCGATCATCGAGGCGGTTTTTTCGTTGTACCCCTTGATGAATTCCATCATGTTGATGCCGTAACCGCCCAGAGCGGGACCGACGGGCGGCGCAGGGGTGGCCTTGCCGGCATTGATTTGGAGCTTTACAACCCCTACTACTTTCTTAGCCATAATAACCTCTTAGTATCGATGTTGCCAGTTCCACGTTCTTCGCATGTGAAGAATGCCTCCGGCGGCCCCATGCGCGGGGAGCGGCAACTGCAAGTTGCATACGTTGTCGACGTGACGCTTTTGCGAAGATCAGACGACCTTTTCGATCTGGGTGAACTCGAGCTCCACCGGAGTCTCGCGGCCGAAGATGTTGATCAGAACCTTGACTTTGTCCTTGGCGGCGTTGATTTCCTGAATGTTGGCGTTGAAATCCGCGAACGGACCGGCCGTAACGCGAACTGCTTGGCCCACTTCCCAGACGGGACGATGGATCGGCCGCTCTTCCCGGATGGCGTCCTTGATGTTGCGGATTTCTTCCAGTTTGAGCGGTGTCGGCTTCGGGTCGCCGACGAACTTGATGACGCCGATCGTGTTGCGCACGAGGTGCCACGTGGTATCGTCGAGAACCATGTCGATGAAGACGTAGCCGGGGTAAACCTTGCGATCGACCTCCGTCTTGCGTCCCGCGCGAACCTTGGACTCTTTCTCCGTCGGGAGCAGAACCTCGTGGATCTTTTTGTTCCAGAGGTCCAGAGATTGGGCGCGCTTCTCGATGTTGGTCGCGACCTTCTTCTCGTGTCCCGAATATGTGTGGATGGTGTACCAGTGTCTCTGCATGGAACCTACTTAGAATGAGTTGGCGCTAAAAATGTGTTGCCCGACGAGTTGGAGAGCCGAGTCGAGGAAGCCTTCCCATATGGCAACTGCGAGGATGAAGACCAGGACGACGTAAACGGACTTTTGCAAAACCTGCCGTTCAGGCCAGTGGGTCTTCTTCAGCTCGATGATGGTCTCGTTAAAGAACGTTCCAACGGCAGCAGGGTTGCTGCCCGGACCGGACTTCGCCAAGCGTTCCGCCCTTTGCCGCGCCTTGGCGACGCGAGGGTCTTCCTTTTTAATTTCAGGCATAAACCGGCCTTCCTACCTGTGCGTCCGACAAAAAATATGAACAGAAGCCGCGGCTTCTGCCCAAGTCCATTCCATTATAGTCCCGAACCGTTCAAATTGTCAATTGGTCGCGTGAGATATTTGTTCGGAACCGGGAGACATATCCGTAACGGAGCATTTGCTCCCTCGTCCGGCCGGGATGAGGGAGCAAACAAGCAGCCTACTTGATGATCGATTTGGTTTCCCAAATATCGTTGGCGTAATCCTGGATCGTGCGGTCGCTGGAGAATTTCCCGGCGCGAGCCACGTTGAGGATCGACTTACGCGTCCAAAGATCCCCGTCATTATATTCGTGCGATGCCTGAGCTTGCATGTCGATATAGGAGGCGAGGTCTCCCAAAAGGAAGTACGGGTCTCCGCCCATAATCGAATCGTGAATGCCGCGGAACAGGCTCGGCTCCTTGGGCGAGAAGCGTCCGCCCGCGATTGCCGCCATGACGCGCGAGATGCGGCTATCCTCGAGATATGTCCACGGCTGATAGGAGCGATCCCGCTGCATCCGCTGTACCTCGGGGGTTCGCAGGCCGAAAATGTAGATATTTTCAGGCCCGACCTCCTCTTCGATTTCGACATTGGCTCCGTCAAGCGTTCCCATGGTCAGGGCGCCGTTGAGCTGGAACTTCATGTTGCCGGTGCCGGACGCCTCGGTGCCGGCAGTCGAGATCTGTTCGCTGATGTTGGCCGCCGGGATGATCACCTCGGCAAGCGAGACGCGATAATCCGGCAGGAAGCAAACGCGGAGTTGGTCGCCGACGCGCTTATCGTTGTTGATTGTCGCGCCGACCGAGTTAATCAGCTTGATGATTGCCTTCGCCGCCCAATATCCAGGCGCCGCCTTGCCCGCGAACACGAATACGCGCGGCGATTCCAGCGTCGCTCCGTCCTCGACGATGCTCAGATACAAGTGGACAATATGCATCAGGTTGAGCAACTGCCGCTTATATTCGTGAAAACGCTTCACCTGGATATCGAAGAGCGCGTCGGGAGACACGTTGATTCGTAGTTGGTCGTGAATGCGTTTCGCCAATCTGTCTTTGTTCGCGCGCTTTGCGGCGGCGAACTCTTGCTGGAATGCAAAATCGTCCAGGTAATCTTCAAGCTGCCTGAGCGCCGAGAGATCCGTCGTCCATTTGTCGCCGATCGTCTTCGTGATCAGCTTCGCGAGCCACGGGTTGGCGTTGAGCAGCCACCGGCGCTGCGTGACGCCGTTCGTCTTGTTGTTAAAGCGGTTCGGGAACATTACGACGAAATCGGCCGCGAGCGTGGTCTTGAGAAGGTTGGAGTGCAGCGCGGAGACGCCGTTGACTGAATGGCTTCCCACAATTGCCAGGTTCGCCATGCGGACCTTCTTCTCGGGGCCTTCCTCGATCAGCGAGAGGCGAGAGAGGAAACCGGCGTCGCCCGAGCGTACCTTCGTGGCAGCGTCCATGAATCTGCGGTTGATTTCGAGAATGATCTGCAGGTGTCGCGGCAGAACGTACTCAACAAGAGCCATCGGCCACTTTTCCAGCGCCTCGGGCATCAATGTGTGGTTCGTGTAGCCAAGCGCGGCTTGCGTTATCTTCCACGCATCGTCCCAGAACATCTCCTCTTCGTCTATCAAGAAGCGCATCAGTTCCGCGACCATGAGGGCGGGGTGGGTGTCGTTGAGCTGGATTGCCACGTGCTGTGCAAAGTCCGCGAAGTCGTCGTGGCTGGACTGGTAGACGCGAATGATGTCGCGAAGCGCGCACGCGACGAGGAAGTACTCCTGGACGAGACGGAGCTCACGGCCTTGCACCACGGCATCGGATGGATACAGCACTTTGGAGATCGTCTCGGAGGCGATCTTTTGCTCGACGGCCTTGATGTAGTCGCCCATGTTGAAGATGTTCATGTCGAAATCTTGCGATGAGCGGGCCGAATAGAGGCGAAGGTAATTGACGGTCTTGCCGCCGTATCCGACGACCGGCATGTCGGCCGGTACGCCGATCAGGACCTTCCAGTCCATCCACATCGGGTTGTAATGGCCAAGGCGGTCGAGACCGTGTTCGATGCGTCCGTATAGCGGAACGATAACCGCTTCGCTAGGCCGTTCGATCTGCCACGGCGTCCCGTAGGCGCGCCAGCTGTCCGGCTTTTCGACCTGATATCCGTTGTCGATCTCCTGGCGGAACAAACCATACTCGTAGTTGATGCCGTATCCGAATCCGGGCATGCCAAGCGTCGCGAGGGAGTCAAGGAAGCACGCGGCTAGTCGTCCGAGACCGCCGTTGCCGAGCGCCGCGTCGCTTTCGGCTTCAAGGGCATCCTCGAGGGTTAAGCCGAACGATTCCACTGCCTCGCGGCAGATATCCATGAGATTAAGATTATTGAGAGAATTGCTGAGGGAGCGGCCGATCAGGAACTCCATCGAGAGATAATAGAGCCGCTTTGCGTCCTGGGCGTTGTATTGTTCCTGGGTGGCAAACATGCCATCCACGAGAACGTCGCGGATCGCGAGGGCGATCGCCTGGAAAAGATGGTCCGGGGTAAGGTCGTTGCCCGACTCGCCCAGCATATAGCGGAGCTTTCGACGGACGAGTTCCTTGAGCCTTTCGGGTGAAACGATGGCATGGCTCCCATTTGCGCCGGACGATGCGATGATCTCAGTCATATGTTTTGTGTGTCCTCCCGTCCAGGTCGAGCCTGGCGCTGCCCATGAGCCCAATAGCGCTGCCGTGGGCTGGCGTCCGCCGTCCAGAGAATGTTGTCTAGCGGCTGAACGCGCGCAAAGCGTCCTCCTCGGTCCCGAGGATATCCATGATGCGGTGCATGCGGGCGATCTCAAAGGATGCCCGAACCGGTTTCGCAAGGTTGCAGAGTTTGAGATCGCCGCCGTTGCCGCTGACTTTTCGCAAGCACGACAGGATCGCTCCCAGGCCCGCGCTATCTACGAATCTGAGTTGTCCCATATCAAGCAGAACGAACTGGTGTTCTTCGAGCACTGGCGCCAATTCGCGCTTGAACTCCTCTGAAACACTTGCATCCAGATGGTCGGCTCGAACGCTGACGACAGCGACATCTCCCTTTTGCTCGACTGACATATCCATTACGACTTCTCCTTAACGAGTTGACTCCCGCTTTACGAGCCGGATTGTATTCTTCCCATCCGCCTCACTCAGGTACTGCACTTCATCGACGCATTGCTCGATCATGTAGACGCCAAAGCCTCCCTCGCGCGTCCCATCAAATGATGGGGGCTTGGCGGTTGCCGGATCAAACGGCTGTCCATGATGTGACAAGCGGATGACAATGCGATCCGTAAACAGGTCTGACGATACAACGATCGTCTCACCGCTACGTCCTCCATGCGCATGCCGGACGATGTTGCTCGCGGCTTCGTTGACGGCAAGCAGAAGCTGATAGTGCGCCTCGTCATCGAGTTCAGCGCCTTCACCGCGCTCAACGGCCTCGGAGACGAATGAGCGGATTTTCTGAAGCTGATTGAGCTCGCTCGTTACGATAATCTCCGCGTGAACGAGCGGCGCTCCCCATGGCACCTCGTCCATCTTGACAGCAACGCACGTCAAATCGTCGGCGAAGGTCTCTGATTGTGTAAACGCGACGACGGCGGCGCGAACGCGTTCGATCAGTTTGTGCGGTTCAATCAAACCGCCTCGCCGGATGAGCTCTCGCAAACGGTCGACGCCGAACATCTCGCCCGTGCTCGACATCGCTTCCGTTACGCCGTCCGAATAGAAAAAGAACAGGTCTCCAGGCTCGAACGACTGCTCGATCTGCTTGTACGTCTCGGTCTCGATGAAGCCGAGCGGGACGTTATCTCCCTGCAGCAAACGCGTCGCATCTTTGCTTGGCTGCCAGTGGATGGTGGCAGTGTGGCCGCAGTCTACCAGGGTCAACTTCATCTTCGCTCTGTCGAACCGTGCGTAGCACAGGGTCGCGAACGTTTCGAGCTTGATCAGCTCTTTGGTAACATCTGAGTGGACAACTGCGATGATGTCTTCCGGCTCAGGCAGCGAGCCGCGATCGGAGTAGATGAGCTGACTCAGCGCGCGCTGAAGATGGCTCTTGACGGCAGCCCCGATTAGCGCACCGGGAATGCCTTTCCCCATGACGTCCCCAACGATGACGTCGAAACAACTCTCATTATGAACGAAGAAATCGTAAAAGTCGCCGTCGATCATCTGAGATGGCGACGTAATCGCGGCAATTCGCGCGCCGAATAATCCTGGCGGCGGCTGTCCGAGCAGCAACGTCTGCTGAATTCGTGCGCCGGTTTCGACTTCGCGGACGCGCGCTTGCTCCAGTTCGGCGTCGGCCCGCTTGTAATTTTCGACCGATTTCATCAACTCGGCCTGCAACTGCAGAATGCGCAGTCCCGCCCGTACGCGCATCTTCAGGCGCGGAGGGTCGAACGGCTTAACCAGATAATCGTCCGCGCCCGCTTCGGCTCCCTGCGCCAGATCCTGCGACGTGTCGCGCGATGTCAGGACCACGACGTAAACATACGGCCGGCCCGTCTGCGCACGGAGGCGGCGGCACACTTCGACGCCATCCAGCCCTGGCATCTGCCAGTCCAGTATCGCCATTTGCGGCGCATCGTCTCCCTGCAGCGATGCCCACGCTTGATCGCCATCCTCGGCGACAACGACATCGTATCCCCATCGACGCAGGACGCCTTCCACCATTCGGCGCGTAATTGCGTCGTCGTCGGCGACTAATACTTTCAATACGCCCCTCCCGCAGCACAACGGGGAGCGCCGCCAATTGTTATTGGAACGATAATTCGGTAATTGGCCGCTTCGGCGCAGAGGCGCGTACGGTCATAATGGCCGCACTGCAGGCGCGCATCACGGGCAAAGCTATTGTCGGTCTTCACGGCTAATTTTAACATCCCAATTTACTTCGGGCGTCCGAATGAACACGCCGCGAAATACATTATCCACAATATCGGCTGTATCTCCCCGTTTTTATACCAGGGCGATCGTCCCTTAGTTGCTGAATCGCATCGTGGATCGATTAGATTACTGCTCTTAAAACAGGCACTTTTTGCATAATCATACAAATTCTCTACTGTTGTTCATTTTGATGATGGACGATAAATCTCCCTGCTGTCTTCATTACCGTCGGACCTTCATACTTCATTTTTCCCGTACAGGTCCGATTGACGCAAGTCCGCGACGTTCCTTCCGTCGCGCCCGCGCGGATGCTAACGAGGCAGGAATCGAGAACATGGACGCCTAATTGAAAGATTATATGCCTATTACACGAGAGTTTCTGGGTTGGGACGGTCCGATCCTTCCGGCGGTTGCCGACTTCATCATCAACCGGTACTCCGACCGGTCCAGCCTGGACATCGAATCCGTTGTTCTTGCCGTTCCCGGCGCCAGGGCCGGACGCCGGCTTGTCGACATTCTGGCGGACAAGTGCGCCAAAATGTCTCTGCTTCTCGTGCCTCCCCGAGTTGTCACGATCGGCCAACTGCCCAACGCTCTCGTTGGCGGCGATGTTCGGATCGTTCCCGGCATCGTGAGCGAACTCGCCTGGATCAAAGCGCTGTCATCGTCCCCGCCCGAAGAGTTTCGCGAGTTTAGCACGTACCGCCCCGGCGACCGCGATATCGCCGGGTGGCAGTCGATTGCCAGGGACCTATCGGCAGCGCTCGCGGATGTCCACGGGGCGTTCGTGGACATCGCCGCGGTTGCGAGTATTTTCCCAACGCCAGCAGGGCTCGATGAAAGCGCGCGTTGGCGGCGCATCGACGCGCTATATTCAGGCTATCTGTCGCTGATCGCCGGGCACGGACAGGATAAGTATGCAGCGCAGCGCGCGGCGGTTCGTGATGGCGACTTTCAGACGAGGTACGACCTCATCCTGGTCGCGGCATACGATTTGCCCCTGGCAACGGCCGAGGTGTTGCGCCATACCCCCGCGAACGTCATTGCTCTAATCGACGCCCCCGAGGAACACGCGGGCGGCTTTGACGACGCCGGCAATCTCGATGTCGACTACTGGGCTCAGGCAAGCATTCCGATTCCCGCCGGCACCGTCCGCGTTGCCGGGACGCCGCAAGAGCAGGCGTTTGCCGTCGTCGACGAGCTCAATAAAACGAACCGTGGATACGATCAGATCGTCGTCGGCCTTGGCAACCCTTCGATGACGGGAGTAATCGAGCGAACGATGGAAATGTCGGGCTTGCCCGCTCGACCGGCGGTTTCGCGCCAATTCTCGAAGTTAGGTCCGGCGACTGCGCTGACGGCCCTTGCCGACCTTCTGGACGATGACCGGGCGGAGAACTTTGCCGCTCTGATCCGCCATCCCGATATCCTCGACTATTTCCGCCAGACCGAAGAGCTTGGCGAAACCGCGGACGCGCTTCCCGCGCTGCTTGATGATTATATCTCTGAGCATTTGCCCAATCGCATTCGATCCGGCATGGCGCCCGAACGCAGCGCAAGCGCGCCGATCCGAATTGCGCTCGAGGCGGTAAGCGGACTTGTTAGCGAGTTGAGCGATCGCGTGGAGCCGCTGGGCCAGTGGGGCGCTGCCATACGCGACCTCCTGGGCAACCTCTACCGTCACCGGAGATTCAATCGCTTCGATCGGACCGACGATGCCGCGGTCGAGTTTCTTGAGGCCCTGACGCGCGTTTTGGAGAAGTTGCGAGAAACAGCAAGCGAGGGGCCTCTGGCGCTCGAAACGACCGCATCGGGCGCACTTCGTTTTGCGATGCAGCAGGTTTCCGATCTCATGATCGGCGGCGACGACGGCGAAAGCCGCGTCGAGCTTCTTGGATGGCTTGAGTTGCTTTGCGACGACGCACCGGTCTTGTTGCTCACCGGGATGAACGAGGACTTCGTGCCAACGAGCGTGGCCTCTGATGGGCTGTTGCCGGAGTCGGTCCGAACGGCGCTCGGGATTGCCGGCAACCAGCGCCGTTATGCGCGCGATGCCTATGCTTTGCAGGCGATGCTGGCATCGAAGGAAAGCTTGAAGATTATCTGCGGTCGCCTGGACAGCGACGGGAATCCGCTCCGGCCGAGCCGTCTGCTCTTCGCTGGGGCTGAAAGCGCAACCGTCGAGCATGCGCTGGCGTTTTACGGCGACGGAAAGAATGCGGGGGATTTACCTGTCCTTTTGCCGCACGGGAACCGTGACGAGCTTGCCGACTTGCCGTTGCCGGATCTATCCAGGCCTCCTCTCAGCAAGATATCCGTGACGGCGTTTCGAGATTATCTTGCGTGTCCCTACCGCTTTTACCTCAAGCATGTGCTAAAGCTTCTTCCCGTGGACGGGGAGTTATTGGAAATGGACGCGCGGCATGTCGGGACGCTGACGCACCGGATACTGAACGACTTTGCGGCGTCGGACCATAAGGATTCGCAAGATCCCCGGCTCATCGACCAGTTTTTGCAGGAGCGGCTCAACGCGCACGTTGTCTCCATCTTCGGCGCGGACCCGTCGCCGATGCTTCAGATTCAGTCGAGGCAACTGAGCCGCCGGCTCACGGCGTTTAGTCGCTTTCAGGCCGAGAGCAGCGCAGGCGGCTGGCGGATAGTCGCGCACGAGCAAGCGGCAAACATGCAGATCCATGTTAGCGGCGGCTCAATTCTAGTCGAGGGCCGCATCGACCGCGTTGACCGGCATCGCGAGACCGGGCAACATCGCATCCTTGACTACAAGATATCGGATGCGCGGCCGGATCCGGAGAAGCGCCACCGCAAGCGGAAGAACCAGTGGATTGACTTGCAACTGCCGCTCTATCGGAGAATGGCGGCGAGCGTCGGCGTCACCGGCGCGACCGAGGTCGGTTTCGTAGGGCGAGGACAGCAGGAGAACGATATTACGCTTATGCTTGCCGCATGGACCGAGGACGATTTCGCGAGCGCGTACGCCTGCGCCGATCAGGTCGCACAGGCAATCCACGATCAGGTATTCTGGCCGCCTAGCGCAAATCCGCCGCCGTTTGCGGATGGTTTCGAGGCGATTTGCCGCGACCGTAATCCCGAGCGCGCCCGAACGATTGAGGCGCTTTCGCGCGCACTTGCAGGCGCGGGAGGATCGCAATGAGCCTTGAAGCGATTCGTGCAAGCGCCGGTTCCGGCAAGACTTACGCGCTCACAACACGCTACCTGCGCACGTATCGAGCGGGCGCGTATCCCGAGGAGATCCTTGCGACAACGTTCACGCGCAAGGCGGCGGGCGAGATCCTGGGGCGCATCATGAAGCGCCTCGCGGAAGCTGCCGCCGATGCGACCGGCGCGTCGGCCGCCGGGCTTAGCAAAGACATTGGCGGCGCGCCTGTGACGACGCTTGAGTGCCGCAATCTTCTGGTTGCAATTTGCCGCCGCCTGAATCGTGTTTCGGTATCGACGATCGACAGCTTTTTCGCGGCGCTGCTTGGCTCGCTGCGGCTGCACGGCAATATCCCTCCACGCCTTTCCCCCGTGGCGGGCAGCGATCTGGCGGTGACTCGTGCGCGTCGCGAGGCGTTGCGCGGCGTCGCCGAACGGACGGGCGTCGACTCCCTGATCGAGTTTCTCGAGCGGCTGGACAAGGGACAGGTGCGCACCGCGATTACGGAAAGGCTGGACGACCTGATCCAAGGCGTGTTCGAGATGTACCGGGACAGCGAGGATGCCGCCTGGCGCGTGCTTTCACCGCCTCCTGGACGCGATGCCGCGGAGATCGTCGCGGCAATCGAGGCGCTGATCGCTGCCTCGCGGACGGTGAGCGACAAGCGGTATGTCAAGGCCCTCTGCGCCGACGCGGAAGCCGCCGCGGCGGAACGTTGGCTGGACGTCCTGGATGCGGGGCTCGCCAAGAAGGTTCGCGGCGGCGAGAGAACATATTACGGCAAGCCGATCTCCGACGATGTGTGCAGGGCATACATGGCGCTTACGGAACACGCGGCCTCTGTCTTGATCGCCCAACTCGCCAGGCAAACGGAGGCGACCGCGGATTTGCTCGGCGCGTTTGCGGAGGAGTTCGACGCCAAGTGTAAACGCCAGGGCATCATGACCTTCTCGGACATCCCGCGCCTTTTGGCTGCGATCGTCTTGCGGATGCCTTTCGATGAAGTCGTCGCACGCCTCGATAGCCCGGTCCATCATCTCTTGCTGGATGAGTTTCAGGATACATCGCCGGTGCAATGGCAGATCGTTAAGCCTTTTGCCGATGCGGTCTGCGCTGGCAAGGACGGCACATTCTTCTGCGTGGGCGACGCAAAGCAGTCGATATATGGATGGCGCGGGGCGGTTCCGGAGATCTTCGATAGTCTCGACAAAGACATCGCAGGGCTCACCTGGTCCGATAGCAGCGCGAGCTACCGGTCATCCGAATATGTGCTTGCGGCGGTGAACAAGGTGTTCGGTTCTTTGCAGGGCAATTGGGGGCTTAGCAAATATCCAGACGTTGGCGAACAGTGGGCGCAAAAGTACAAGCCGCATACTGCCATGAAGGCGCTTCCCGGTTATGTGGAGCTGATCGCGGCGCCGGACGGTTCTGAGGCGGCCGAGCCGGACGACTCCCTCCAGGACGAATCTGACTTTGCCAGCTCCTCTCCGTTTGCATATGAGGCGAGGCGGATCGCCGCGATCGCGCGGAATGCGCCGCGCTGCTCGGTCGGCGTGCTGATGCGCAAGAATAAGGCGGTCGCCGCGATGATTGCCGCGCTTCGATCTCTGGGCCTTGATGCCAGCGAGGAGGGCGGTAATCCGATTGACGGCGAGCCAGCGGTCGAACTCGTTCTTTCGGCGATGACGCTTGCCGACCACCCGGGCGACACGGCTTGCGCATACCATGTCCTTAAATCTCCGCTGGCGGCTGCGATTTCGCTGAGCGGACTCGACGACGCTTCTCGCGAGGCTGCAGCGTCGGAGATACGCGCGCGTCTGATTAACGACGGATACGCGCTTGTGGTCAAGGAGTGGGCGCAGGTATTAGCCAGTCGCACCGCGAGGCGCGGGGCGCGGAAGCTGGTTCAGCTTGTCGATTTGGCTGGCGCATTCGAGCGGGACTCCTCGTTGCGTCCATCCGATTTCGTCTCGTATGTTCGGGCCGCTCAGGTCGATGATGCCGCTGAGACACGTGTCCGCGTGATGAGCGTCCACAAGTCGAAAGGCCTTGAATTCGACATTGTCTTCCTGCCGGAATTGGGCGGCAAGGTTCCTGCAATCGAACCAGCTTTGCTCGTCGATCGCGCGACTCCGGCCAGCCCGATTCGCGCCGTCTATCGCAATCCCTCAAAGGTCGTCCGCGAGGCTTGTCCCGCGCTCGAGGCCGCCTACGATAAGCAGATCTCGCAGGATGTGCGCGAGAGCCTATGCTCGCTTTACGTTGCCATGACGCGTGCTCGTTATGCGCTGCATGTCTTCGTGCCGGGCGGGAAATTATCATTCAACCCAGGCAAACCGCCGGCATTCGTACCGGCGAATATCGTCAAGGCGGCGCTGGCGGAGGATCCAATCACCCTGAGCGACGGCGGCGAGCTGCTCTACCGGACTGGGGACGAGAATTGGTGCGACGCGCTGCCGGACGAATTGAAGCTTCCCGTCGAACAGACGGACGATTCTGACGCCGCGTTGCGGACTCAACCACCGATGAAGACTGCGCCCGTCAGGCGCTTTCTGCCGCGCACGGTCCCGTCTCGCCTGGAAGACGAGGGAATTGTCACTATTGAGTCGATCCTTCGCCCCGAGAACGATGCGTCGCTGCTCTATGGCCGTGCGATGCATGCATTGCTCGCGACGGTGGAATGGGGCGGGGGAGCGCTGTTGTCTGATGCTGATCTGGAAAATTGCCTCCGGCACAGCGTGCCGGAACAACCTGCGCCCTGGTATGCGGAGCAAATCGAGGCGTTCAGGAGGCTGATGACGCAGGCGGCTATTCAGGCCGCGCTGTCGCTTCCAGATTTGGCTGCGGGGGAGCTTGTGAGCCTCTGGCGCGAGCGGCGGTTTCTGGTTCATATGGGCGACCGGGTGACGGAAGGCGTTTTCGATCGCGTCTTGCTCGTGGATCGCGGCAACAAGATCGTTCGAGCGAGCATCATCGACTTTAAGACCGACGATGTGCCGAAGTCGGCGGTCGCGATAAGGGCCGTGGGCTATCGCCCGCAGATGGATGCGTACCGGCAGGCGCTCGCGAAAATGCTGGACCTTGAAGAAAGTAAGATCTGCGCGACGCTGACGTTTCTTGCGCCCGGCGTCTCCATTTCGCTATAGGTCCACGGACGCGACGGATTAGTCCGGAATGCGATTGGGTAATTCTCTCTGGACAGGTTCGTTTCGTTTGTGCGAATTTTAATTGTTAATTAATTAACAATTTAGTATTTAATAGATATATTCCAAAATAAATCAATATATCTCTATAATCGATCTTGCAAAATCGAATGCCCTTTGACATCGCCGTCGATTACCGGGATAATTTTAGTCAACGTGATTTTGGTCGCGTGTTTGGGAGGTTGGCTGTCATTGCCGCCTTAGCGGGTATGCTTTACATTATTAAGCAAGAACCGCTGGTTGTAAATTAGTGTTGTTGTGTTGGGCGTGGATGATGGCACTTCCGCGTTCAAAGAAGTCCTGAGGAGGACAAAGATGGCTGAAGTTAGGAACGCCCCTGGTACGCAGCCGCTGACACCGGGTAAAGCCGGGCTCGGCGTGACTCAGAGGCAAGACCCGTGGTGGGCTGAGTGGTTGGGGACAGTTGTGGGCCTTGGCATTCTTGGCGTCTACGCGTTTGTGGCCGCTGAGATGGGGAAAGGACAGTGGGGACCGTACTTGTCTCCGTTTTACTCGCCCGAGTTTCTCCAGCTGCCTAAGCTGTTCCACGTGGCGACGCTCCCCGCCGGCATCCCGATCGCCTTGATCCCTCTCGTCGTGATCCTGGGCTTTCGTGGGACGTGTTACTATTACCGCAAAGCGTATTATCGCGCATTCTTCGCCGATCCGGCGGGTTGTGCGGTGGGCGAGGCGCGGACGGATTACGCGGGGGAGACCCGCTGGCCGTGGCTGATCCAGAACGCGCACCGGTACTTCATGTACCTGGCGACGATCGCGTTGATCTTCCTCTGGTTCGACACGGTCGTTGCCTTCTTCCCCGGTGTCGGCGGCCATTCGGAGTTCGGCTCGGTCAACTTTGGTCTTGGTTCTTTCGTGATGCTCTTGAACGTTATCCTGCTGAGCGGTTATACGTTTGGGTGTCACTCGCTGCGTCACCTGATTGGCGGGAAGAACGACTGTATGTCGTGCGAGCCCTCTCGTCTGGCAGGGTGGAAGGCCGCGAGCAAGTTTAACGCAAAGCATATGCAGTGGGCGTGGGCCAGTCTGTTCTGGGTCTGCGCGACCGACCTCTACATCCGTCTCGGCGGGCTAGGTTATCTGCAGCATGTTGAGAAATGGGGGGGCTGGCACTGATGGCTACCGTCGATTATGAAACACACGAGCATGATGTTCTCGTTATCGGATCGGGCGGCGCGGGACTGAGAGCCGCGATCGAGGCGTCCGCGAGCGGGCTGAGCGTCGGTCTCGTTTGCAAATCGCTCCTTGGGAAAGCGCACACCGTGATGGCTGAGGGCGGCGTCGCCGCCGCGATGGGAACCTGCGACCAGGACGATTCGTGGCAGACGCACTTCTACGACACGATGAACGGCGGCAAGATGATGAACAGCTGGCGCATGGCCCAGCTACACGCCCAGCAGGCGGCTGATCGCGTTCGCGAACTCCAGGAGTGGGGCGCGTTGTTCGACCGGACCCCGAGTGGCGACTTCCTCCAGCGCGACTTCGGCGGTCACCAGTTTCGCCGCTTGTGCCATGTCGGCGATCGCACCGGCCTTGAAATGATCCGCACGCTGCAGGATAAGGGCGTACACCTCGGGATCGAAGTCTACATGGAGTGCGCGATAACGCGCCTCCTCAAGGACGGCGATCAGATCGCCGGCGCGTTTGGCTACTTCCGTCCGGACGGACGTTTTATCGTTTTCCGCGCAAAGGCGATCATCCTCGCCTGCGGCGGCATCGGCCGCTCCTATAAGGTGACATCCAATAGCTGGGAGTGCACCGGCGACGGTCACGCCCTTGCTTACGAAGCCGGCGCCGAATTGCTCGACATGGAGTTCGTTCAGTTTCACCCGACCGGCATGGTGTGGCCTCCAGGCGTCGAGGGGCTTCTCGTCACGGAGGCGGTGCGCGGCGAGGGCGGCAAGCTGACGAACAACAAGGGCGAGCGGATTATGTCGAAGTACGATCCGGACCGCATGGAGCTTTCCACGCGCGACGTCGTCGCCCGCGCGATCTACACGGAAGTCAAGGAAGGTCGCGGCACGCCGCATGGCGGTTGCTACCTGGACGTTTCGTACAAGAATCCGGCGACCGTTATTCGCAAGCTGCCCTCGATGTACCATCAGTTCAAAGAGCTCGCGAACGTCGACATCACGAAACAGGCGATGGAAGTCGGCCCGACGACGCACTATGTGATGGGCGGGGTCCGGGTCAATCCTGACACGCAGCAGAGCCGGGTTCCAGGGTTGTTCGCGGCAGGGGAATGCGCGGGCGGCATGCACGGCGGAAATCGGCTCGGCGGCAACTCGCTTTCCGATCTGCTCGTCTTCGGCCGTCTTGCTGGGATCGGCGCCGTGGACTTCGTCAAGGGTCTTAAAAAGCAACCATCGCTGGATCAGGCTCAAGTCGATGATGCGGTCGTCGAAATGACGGCGCCGTTTGAGCGCGAGGGCGCTGAAACGGCCTACGACGTTCACGCGGATCTGCAAGTATCGATGCAGCACAATGTGGGCATCTTCCGGACGGAAGCCGATCTGGCGGTGGGCATCGAGAATATCGGCAAACTGAACGAGCGGGCGAAAAAGGTGGTCGCCAAGGGTGGACGCGCGTTCAACCCAGGCTGGCATCTCACCCGCGAGTTGAAGAACATGCTGATCGTATCCGAGTCGATCGCTTTATCGGCGCAGCAGCGCAAGGAAAGCCGGGCGTCGCACAGCCGGCTCGACTATACGGAGTTCGATCCGGAATGGGCCAAGGTTAATTCCGTGGTCCACAAGGGACCGGATGGCAAAATGGTGATCGAGGCGGTTGCGAAGGACCCGATGCCCGAGGAACTGACGAAGATCCTCGCGGAGCAAAAAGAGCTGCAGCCGCAACGTGAGTTGAACAAGAAAGAGCGCCTTGCCAAGGCTGCGAAGGAGTAATCGCAAATGCCAGAAGTGAATTTTAAAGTCTTTCGCGGCAACAGCGAGGGCGGAGAAGAGGTCGACTACAAAGTCGAGGTGACGGAAGGCATGGTCGTTCTCGACGCCATGTTCCAGATCCAGCAAACCAAGGCGCCGGATCTCGCGATCCGCTGGAACTGCAAGGCGGCTAAGTGCGGCTCGTGTTCGGCGGAAATCAACGGCAAGCCGTCTTTAATGTGCAAGACGCGGCTGGATACGCTAGACCCGAGCAAGCCGGTTACGGTTCGCCCGATGCGCGCGTTCCCGATCATTAAGGATCTGGTAACCGACGTGTCGTTTAACTATCGCGTCAACAAGACGATCCCGCCGTTCAAGCCGAAACCCGGGACCGACTGGAAGATGCTGCAGGAGGACGTGGACAGGGCGCAGGAGTTCCGCAAGTGTATCGAGTGCTTCCTTTGTCAGGATACGTGCCACGTTCTGCGCGATCACGCCAAGCACGAGCAGTTCGGCGGTCCGCGATGGCTGATCCGGGCGGCGAGCCTGGAGATGCATCCGTTGGACGTGGAAGACCGCATCCCGATGATCCGGGAGAAACTGGGCATCGGCTTCTGCAACATTACGAAATGCTGCACCGAGGTCTGCCCGGAAGAGATCCACATTACCGACAACGCGATCATCCCATTGAAAGAGCGCGTCGTCGACCGGTACTACGACCCGATCGGCAAGCTGATCCGGATCTTCACGGGAAACAAGTAGGCGCGTCCGGGACGCCATGATCGAGTGGGGCTCTTCGCAAGAGGAGCCCCTTATTTTTGGACGCAGGGTAATTCATCTGCCTGCTTGCGAGAGTCGTTTCCTCCCTTGAAGCGTTTGTCATTGATCGAGGCGCCGAGAACATGTTTCCAGACGGCTCGTGCCGCCGGGGCAGTTTATTGCCCGCGCCTCGTTCACGGCGGTGATTTACGATGCCTCGTCGACACGCGTACGGCCTTTTGCCGCCATCGTCCGATCTCAGCGCACATCGTGAAGCTGTGAAACCGCTGTAATGGCCCTTTTCAAAAACGGCCACGGCGGCCGCAGAAACCGTCTTACAAGGCGTCTCGATTATTACACCCCCTCTTATTAGCGTTGTGGCTGCTATGCGTATATCATTTCGTGGAGATAATCGTTATCAACAACGATTGCACCCGCCATTGGAAGTATAATCATTGCCACGAACAGGATTTTCGTGCCGGCAAGATGGAGGGTCATTCCGCAAATCGCGGCTATTCGACTCCGCACGTCCTCATGCTCTCTGCTCGACCGTCTGCGCTTTGGGGTTAACCATGACGCTCTCACAGGCCGCTCCAATTGAGGATTTAGCATCTCGGGAGAAGTGTGGGCTTTCCGAGGACCTTGCGCGCGGTTTTCTGCTCGTACTCCTTGCCTTTGCCGCATCGCTTCCGCTTCTTATGAAGCTTCCCGCGCCATTCATCGATGAACCTGGTTTCATCGACCCCGTCGTTACGCTTTTACGGCATGGCTACCTGGGAACGGATTTGTACAACGGTTATGCGCTCGGGATGGAAAAGCACGTCTATTGGCAGCCGCCGCTGTATTTCCTGGCGCTCGCGGCCTGGTTTCGAGTGTTCGGTATCGGTCTCGCGCAAGCTCGCGCGTTTTCGCTGATCTGCTCGGTGGGAACCGTATTGCTTGTTTACGCGCTTTCGAGGCGCTGGGCGACTGCCAATCAAGCATTTTGTGCGTCCGCTCTCTGCGTCGTTTCTGTTTGGTTTCAATTCGACGCATCCGTTGCCAGGATGGATTCGCTGTGCATCTTTTTGACGTTTGCCAGCGTATTGGCGTATTTGCGCGCCATTGATCGATCGGGGAAAAGATGGTACGGCGTGAGCGGATTGCTGGCCGGATTGGCCGTCCTTACGCATCCGCTTGGCGTCGTTGCGCTGGTGGTTGTAGTGACGCACTTCTTGTTCGTACGTAGGGATGTCCTCAGGCGCTCGGGAGAATTCGGCGCGTTCGTTGCATGTTTCGCGATATGCGTCGTTGCCTGGACGGTGTATATTCTGCAGGGTCCGGAGGCGTTCTGGATACAGATGCACGCGCAGTTCCTGCGTAAGGAACATCCGGAAATGCCGTGGTGGTGGCAGCTCTGGCTCCTGAGAAAGCATCCCGCCACAATATTGCTTGCGCTCGGCGCCTGTCTATGGCTGATCTTCGGCGGGTGGCGCAGAACGAATTGCGCGATTCTAGCGATCGCGGTCATGGCGGCATTTGTTTGCGCTTTGGGCGGGCGTGAGCAGACGTATCCATTCTATTACTTCTCCTGGGCATGTGTCGCAATCGCGGTACTGCTCAAGCACTATCAGGGAAGACGGATCGTTCTGATAGGGTGCTTGGCGTTGGCGATTTCAAACGAACTGGCGGGGCTTGGATACAACGTTTGGCGGTGTCGGCATCGAGACTATTCGGCGCTGTCGCGAACTCTTCGGGCCGCGATTCCGGCAGGCAAGAGCGTTTACATTGGTCTAGCCGATGTTTCGCCCTACTTTGCGTTGCGCGATAGAAACCCGATGCGCGCCGAAATCCCGGTCCCGCTCTCGAAGCCCAATGCACATGGCGTGGTGGCTTCTCAATGCGACTACATCGTGGACTCGCGGCCCGAGTTCGAGCGGCCTGACATTGTTGCGCTCATATCGAGCGCCAAGCCAATCGCGCGAGTCGATCAGGGCGATGGCTATCGGATCGTTGTGTTCGATCGACGCGCTTCTGCCTCGCGGATGAGTGATGCGGGGCAGGAACGATAGTGTGAGCGGCCACGGTCATACTGGCGGCTCCGTTGGCGCCGGCTTGCTCGTGCCGACGCCTATGGAGGAGAGCGCTTGCTCCGTTTCGTCGCCGTCGCCAGTTTCCTGGGGGAGCATATTATGGTGCACAACGGACTGCGGGAACGGAATCTCTATGCCGGCGGCGTCGAACGCCTCCTTGAGGCGCAGGCGTAGTTCGCGGCCGATTGCCCACTGATCGCCAGGAGCCGTTCGGATCGCCATTCGCACGGTGATGTCGGAATCGTTGTAGGATTCGACGCCGAGCATTTGCGGAGGAGCGAGGATCTGGTGGGGATAATCGTCTTTCAGCTTGTTTGCAACGTCGACCATCAAGGCCATCGTCGATCGAAGATCGCTGTTGTACGCAATGCCGACGCGGAAATCCACTTGCGCCCACCGCGCCGTATGGTTTGCCACGAGCTCAATGCTCCGGTTCGGAAACGTAATCAGCCGTCCCTGGCTATCGCGGATTTGCGTAACGCGAAGATTAAGTTTCTCCACCGTGCCGCTATAGGCGCCGACTTCGATAAAGTCGCCCACTCCGAAGCGATCGTCGATCAGGATGTTGACGCCTGATACAAGATCCTTCATCGTATCCTGCGCCGCAAGGCCAATGATGACGCCGAGTAACCCCGCGGATGTCAGAAACGCGGAAAGATTGACTCCGATCCAGCTCAGCGCGACGACAACCGCAACGATCCAAATGACGGTGACGCCGGTGATGCGCGCGACCGTTCCGAGCGTGGAGCGCCGCTGCAGCGTTCGCTCCGTTCGCTCTTCCGGCGAGAGCGTGTCCGTAACCGGCGGGAAAACGATGTGCAACACAAGGCGTAGAAACCAGGCGAGTATAGACGCCGCGAGGGCGACGACAACGCAGATGCTGTACGGCCGCAGAACGCCGGATTCGATAATCTCGTGGACGACCTGAGTTTGCGGAAACATCTGAGTTATCACGTAAAGTGCGATCAACCAGACGAATACCTGCGACACCCAGCTCGGGTGCTCTTTCAGCCGGCGCGTAAGCATCCAGATCAGGAGATTCACCAGTAGGGCGACGATGACTACGACCCCGGCTCGCTTAGCCTGATCGCGCACAAATCCGGGGCTGCGCTCGCGACGCGCCCGGTACAGCGTCTTCGCAATCTGGTCGGACCATTCCGCAGCGACCGCGGGGACGGTCTCGCCGGAGGCGGTGGCATCAAGATCGGTTACGGCAAGCAGGATCTTGCCGTTTAGGAGGATGCAAACTTCCCTGTCAACAGAACGCGCCGCGATATCCGGAGGCGTTTGAGTCGCGGCAACAACCGGAATCGCCTTCTCCAGCCGCAGGTCGATAAGCTCGGCTCGATCCTGCGCTTCGGCCTGCGATGCTGCGAAGACGGTGAAGAGAGATCTGCCGTTGACGACGACCGGCGCGCCGTGCGCGGAGGACGTCGAAGCTGTGGGCTCGGCCGATCCCGGCAGCCCCGGGATCTGTGCGAATAAAGGAAGCTGTTGAGCGACGACGCCGGATGTCGACGCAAGGAAAATGGCCGCTGCGAAAACAAATGTTCCTGCCGAAATCTTCCGTATCAACATGCGCTCTTGCTTCCCTCACATTAATCAGTTTTTCGTACGACTGGACGGTAAGAGTATACCTAACAGGGGCGCGACGAACGGGAGGCGCGCGTCCGGACCTGAAAGGGCCGGCCTGTGTTGAGAAAGCCCGTGAACGGGCCTAATCGGTAGACGGCCAGCATTTTCGTGAGCCGGCAGCCCCATTGATGGGGTTTGACATCTCAGGCCGGTCGTTCACGGCCGGAGACCGCGCCAATATCGGTGACAATCGTTGATATGAATAGATGCGATCGCCCCGCATAAGAACGGGATAGGCATTGCGCGCAGGGCGCAATGCCTGAGGCTCAGTGCTTGGGGTCGTTACTTGCCGTCACGACTGAGTCCGCGGGAGGCAGTGTGTGATCGGCAAGGACCTGGACAGCGTCGACGAGCTCTCTGCGCCATTGATCCCAGGAATGCTTGCCGGGATGTGCGCGAAGGGTACATGGGACTCCGTATTTTGTTAGGCTTGCCACGAGCTCATCTGCTTCGTTTCGGTAAACGTCTCGTTCGCGTGTCCCGTAGCCGATGTAGAAGTACGACTTGCGCCATTGCGGATCGGGCTGCAAGTTGACGTACTTCGCGGGGCTTTGCTGCAGGAGTTGCCCCGCGGTGGGATGATAGCCCCATACCGGACGCGCGTAGCCGGACGGGTCGGCGCTGTAGTAGCCTGAGAGCGATATCGCCGCGCCGAACTGAAGCGGGTGTTGCAACGCAATGTTCACGGCGCCGTATGCGCCGGTCGACACGCCGCCGATCCATCGGTGACGGGGTTCGCCGTCGGTAACGTACTTGGCATCGACCCAGTGCGGCAGGTCTTCGGATATGAAGTCCAGCATTTGCGAGCCGGGGCGGCTGGCCGTAACCGGATTGGTCGCATTAATATACTCGGAATCGCCGAACTCGCCAATTCCCTGTGCATTGGGGAAGACCACGATGATCGGCGGAATTTTCTTCTGCACGATGAGTTCGTCGATCTCTTGCGGGGCTCGTCCGTACTTAATCCAGCCCATGTCGCCGAAATCCGGGTAGCCGTGAAGAAGGTACAGGGTCGGGTACATTCGCGTCGTATTGGCGGGATTGTATCCTGGCGGCGTGTAAACGAAGACCCGCCGGTTTTGCCGCAACGATTCACTATAGAATGTGTGCGTTTTAAGGCCGCCGCGCAACGTCCACATACGTCCCGTCGCCTTGAGCAGAAAGATCTCGACGTTCTGTCTGACGTAATCGACGTTAAAGAAGAGGATCACTGACAGGGCGACAAGCGCGACTACGAAAGAGGCAGCCTTCAGGGGAGAGGATTGCTTCACGGAAGAGTCGCCTTTACTTCGTTGGATGTCACGCTCATCGGCCCGGTGGCTTTAAGGGACTTGTGGTCGTCGCCATTTTTTGGCAGGAGGGCCATCATGCCGTTGACGTACAGTCGATTCCACAATACCCAGCTGTGCTTGCCTGGGAGGAAATCGGTTTTTTGCGTCACTCCGTGCGCCACGAGCGCGGCCGCCATTTTTCGCGTCTCTTGCAGGTAGTGTGTTTCGTCGTCGCCGGCGCCAAGGTAGAAATGCATGCCGTTCCAGAGGTCCGAAGCGCGGCTGGTTGTGCCATCGATATAATCAAGAGGGGAGTTCGACCGGATGAACGCTTCGTCGTGCCCCATGCAGTGCCGGGCCCATCCTGAACCGTCGTTGGTGTAGTAGCCGCTAATTGCAAGAACCTTGCCGAAAACGTCTGGATGGTGCAGCGCAATGTTAACCGAGCCATAGCCGCCTTCGGAGACTCCTCCGAGGATTCGCGCTTGCGCAGCCGGGATGGTGCGGAAGCGCTGGTCGGTCCATGCGACGACCTCGTAGGTTACGAAGTCCTCGAACAGATCCTGGCCGTCGTATGAGTTGACCCACTCCGAGTCGCCGTGCTTCTCGTCGGTTGCGTTGCCGTCAGGAGCGACCCAAATCACGGGCGATATCTTGTCCAGTTGGATGAGCTGGTCGGTCAACCTGTCGAATTGGCCATATCCGACAAAATTGGTTGGATTGCCGGGAGCTCCATGCAGCAGGTAAACTACAGGGTAGTGAACCGACGAATTGGCCGGATCATCATAGCCTGGGGGAGTGTACACCAAAATATGGCGGGCGCCCCAACGTTCAGCTGGCTTGGTAATCTTGGAAACGATCCAGTACATGTGGGTTTCGCCTACAACGGAGGATCCGATCATTCCCTGAGCGCTTGCGATCCCCGTGCTCGCCATGCAGACGCAGACTAACACCCACAATGATGCTATACTTACACCGAACTTTAGCAAATAACTGCTCCTCTCATCTATTCTACAACCTGTTTTCCGTTATGGATCGTTTCATGCCGCCCGAAGTTTACGTCTCGGGCTCGGTTGCGGGCTGATCCGCCCTTTGACGATCTGTGCGCCGCTGACTGTTGCTGACCGAGCCGGATGCGGCGGATTGATCGATTTTCTTCGATGGCGAACTTTATGAACACGCACCTGAACAACTGGCTTAACCGATTGCGATCCCAGTGGCGGGTGTGGCTTGTGGTCGCGTGCCTGGGTTGGGTTGTCGTCACCCAGCATCGAGCCATGATTGATGCGTCAGAGGCGCTAACGCATGGCGCGTGGGTGTGGCTTGTTCCAGCTGCCCTTTTACAGATCCTCTATTATAGCCTTTATGGCGTGCTGTACTGGTCTGCTTTTCGAGTACTTGGCGTAGTCAGCCGTACGAGGGAGCTTATTAATATCGTTTTGGCGTCCCTCGTCGTCAGCGTTGCTGCTCCAGGCGGTACCGCCATTGGCGCGGCGCTGTTCGTGGACGACGCCGTCCGCCGAGGGCAGTCCGGCGCTCGCGCCGCGGTTGGCACGGCGATTGTCGTGCTGGCTGAACTGCTTGGCGTCGCGTGCATTTCACTTGCCGGCCTCTATCTTCTTCCGCACGGTCCGTCGCTGGGGCATCCGGTGATTGCCGCGATTGCGACGTTGGGGCTCTTCGTCTTGCTGCTCTGCGGATTGATCGGCGCCGCGCTGTCAAGACCAAGCTGGGTTGGAAAGGCCGTGAGACTCTTTGGAGACGTTGTTGGAGCGACAATGACGCGCATACGCCGTCAGACGCCGCTTACCGAGCGTTGGCTGCAGACCACTTCGCGCGGCTTGTTGTCGGCGGTTCGCGCAATGCGCCGTCGGTGGCCCGATCTCATTGCCACGTTCTTAATCTCGCTGGTGATGTTTGCGGTGATGCTGGCGACCCTGGCGATGTTGTTTCCGGCATTTGGTCAGCCGCTCAATACTCCGCATGCCTGGTCGATGCTTTGCGCGGGCTTTGTCGTCGGCATGCTGTTCTGGATCGTCTCGCCGACGCCGCAGGGGATCGGCTTTGTTGAGGCCGGTATCTATTTTACGCTGCATACGATGGGGATGGACAAGCACGTTGCCCTTTGGATTTCCCTTTCGTTTCGTGCGTTGTCCTTTTGGATCCCCCTTATCGCGGGCATCGGCAGCTTGCGCGTTCTTGGCGCAAAAGGATCTCCGCAACCGACGCGGTCGTCGCGGAACGTCCGTATACTGGCCCTGCTGATCGGCGGGATGGGCATCATCAACGTTCTTTCCGCGGTTCACCCGGCTCTTCGCGACCGCTTTTCCATTATTCTGCAGTACCTGCCGGTCGAGGTCGCCCGCGACAGCCGCCTGGCGTCGACCTTCGCGGGCTTCGTAATGCTCCTGGTCGGCTCAAGCTTATGGCGTCGCAAGCGAGCGGCTTGGATGATTGCCGTGGCGGCTCTGGCCATTTCCGTGGTTACGCACCTTATTAAAGGCTTAGACTATGAAGAGGCTTCTCTCGCGGCCGCCTTGCTAATCTATCTGATCACGCAGCGATCCAAATTTTACGCGTCGTCGGATCCGCCCTCCGTGTCGCAAGGAATGCTTGTTGCGGGGGCAGCGGCGGTCTTTACGATTGCCTATGCCGTGACGGGGCTGTGGGTTCTCGATTACCACTTCAAGGTCAACTATGGCATGATCGCGGCTTTTAAGCAGGCGATGGAAATGTTCACTGGGACCGACGGTCCCGATCTCGTACCGACAACCCGGTTTGGCGTCTATTTTCGCAACTCCGTCTACGGCGTCGCGGCGGGCACTCTTACCTACGCGTTGCTCATGATCCTTCGTCCCGTCCTTCTGCGCCCGTTGCCCGCTGAAGCCGAGCTTCAACGCGCATCGGATATCGTCGCGCGATATGGCCGGTCGCCTCTGGCCCGCTTTGCGCTCTTCCGCGACAAGACGCACTATTTCAGCTCCGGCGGCTCGTTGATCGCGTACACGCTGATCGGGCGAACCGCCATCGCCCTTGGGGATCCCATCGGACCGGAAGACGATGCTCTGGCGGCGATTCGCGGCTTTGTCGAGCTCTGTCAAACAAATGACTGGCGGCTCGGGTTCTACCAGACGCGATCGGACTACCTAGCTCACTATGCGGCGTGCGGGCTGCATTCGTTGTGCATTGGGCACGACGCGGTCGTGGACCTGCGCTGCTTTTCGACGGCGGGCGGCTCGAACAAACAGATCCGATGGAGCCTCAATAGGTTCACGAAGCTGGGATACCATGCCGAAGTCTTTGCGCCGCCGCACAGCCCGACCCTTATCGCGAAGCTCAGGGAGGTTTCGGACGAGTGGCTTTTGACGATGAGCGGAGCGGAAAAGCGGTTTTCGCTCGGCTGGTTCGATGAGTCCTATCTCCAGTCGTGCCGGATTATGGTTGTGATTGATCCCGATTTGAGCGTCAGCGCATTTGCGAACATTCTGCCGGCCTACGGCGATAACGAGACGACGGTCGATATGATGCGCCGGCGGCGCGAAGCGCTGCCAGGGATTATGGAGTTCTTATTTGTCAGGCTTCTCGAATGGGCGCGCGACGAAGGGTTTAAAACGTTCAATCTTGGTCTCAGCCCGCTTTCGGGTTTGCGGGCCGGCCCCCAGGACCCGGCTGTCGAGCGAGTTCTGAACTATGTGTACGAGCACATGAACCAGTTCTACAGCTTCAAAGGCCTGCATACGTTCAAGTCCAAGTACAAGCCGTTCTGGGAGCCGCGTTACCTGATCTATCCGTCCGCGACCTCCTTGCCGCAAGTGGGTCTTGCGATCATTCACGCCAATTCGGGCGGCACTTACCTGAAGGCTCTCTTCGCCGCAATTCGCGCCAGCATGAAGGCGAAGAAGCGCGGAGGCGGCGAGCGCGGCCAGGAACCCGATGCGCCTCTCGATCCTGCGGCTGCCAATGGAGCGGACAAGCTGATTGAAGGCCCGGCGAGCGAGCGCGGAGAATCGTAAGCGCGAGAATCGGTACGTATTGGCATCATTCCGGCGAAGCGCCGGTATTCATCTCAAATCTTTGTCGATGTGTGGCACGTTTTAATAGGTGCGCGCTTTCGCCGGGGCGTAGCCCGGCCGCTTGCGACTTCGCGAATTCGTGAACAAATCGGAGCGCGAAAGCGTCCTAACTACCGTGGGCCTTAAGAAGCATCCACAACGTCCGCGTAAGCTGTTGGGACCAGCTAAGCAGCCGATCCTGCCAAGCAACGTTCGTCTTCCGGCAACTCGAATCACCGCCGAAGAGCGCGGCAATGGAATAATGGCAACCGTATCAACTCCGTCAACTTCTCGTGCGCCGGCGGCGCCTGCAAAGGCTGCCCCAGTTGCATCCGTACTCGCGTCGTCCCCGCCGGATCCGTTCGAGATCCAGACTGAGCCCGTATCGCGCGGCCGTATTGACGACCTTGTGTTCGATCGGTTGCGCCGGATGGGGATCAAGCCGGCGCATCCGTGTTCGGATGCCGTGTTCTTGCGGCGCGCCTATTTGGACGTGATCGGGACGGTTCCGACTGAACTGGAAGTGCAGCGCTTCCAACAAGACCAGAGTTCTGGAAAGCGGGCGGCGCTTATCGAGGCCCTGCTGGCGCGAGATGAGTTTGCCGACTACTGGGCGCTCAAGTGGAGCGACATCCTGAGGGTCAAGTCCGAGTTTCCGATCAACCTCTGGCCGATGGCCGCCCAGGGGTACCATCGCTGGATACGGACCGCCATCAAGGAAAACTGGCCGTACGACCGGTTTGCGCGGGCGCTGCTCACCGCGAGCGGGAGCAATTTCCGCGATCCGCAGGTGAATTTCTATCGAGCCCTGTCTAGCAAGAAACCAGATGAAATTAGCCGTTCCGTCGCGCGCATCTTCATGGGCGTCCGGTCCGAGAACTGGCCGAAGAACCGCCAGGACAATATGGCGCTTTTCTTCTCGCAAATCGCGTACAAGGCGACTGGGGAGTGGAAAGAGGAGATCGTTTGTTTCGATCCAGCCAAGGCCGACCTTTCCGCGCCTCCGATCGTCGCGATCACTCCGGATGGAACCCGGGCGGTTCTCAGGCCAGAGGCGGATCCGCGCGTCCATTTTTGCGATTGGCTTATCTCTCCCCAGAATCAATGGTTTACGCTCAATATCGTCAACCGCGTCTGGTGCTGGTTGATGGGGCGGGGCATCATTCAAGAGCCCGACGATATTCGTCCCGATAACCCGCCGTCGAATCCGATTCTGTTGGGGCATCTCGAGCACGAACTGGTGGCGTCGCGTTACGATCTCAAGCATATATACCGGCTCATATTGAATTCGCAGACGTATCAATTAGCGTCGATCGCGCGATCGACGAATCCCGCCGCGGAAGCGAATTTTGCCCAGTACTCGGTGCGGCGGCTGGATGCCGAGGTGCTGATCGACGCACTGGACCAGATTACGGGCACGACGGAGGCGTACTCCAGCGAGACGCCCGAACCGTTTACCTTTATTCCAGAGGACCAGCGTTCGATAGCGCTGGCTGACGGCAGCATTACCAGCTCGTTTTTGCAGCTCTTTGGCCGCCCTGCTCGCGATACCGGCCTCGAATCCGAACGGAACAACCGGCTGACATCGAGCCAGCGATTGCATATGCTGAATTCCAGCCACGTACAGAAGAAGATTCAGCGCGGTCCAAGCATGGTCGCAATTTATCAGTCTTCCAAGAATGCGATCGACTACACGGATCGGCTTTACGTTACGATTTTATCGCGTCTGCCAACCGAGGCGGAACGCGCTTCATCGATAGAATACGCCAAGGCGGCCGGCAATCTTCGGACAGCCGCAATCGATTTAGCTTGGGCGCTGGTAAACAGCCCCGAATTCCAATGCCGTCACTAACGAGGGGGTAAATCCCATGAGTATCGAACACGATATGAATATGACGATCCGCTTGAGTCGCCGAGAAGCGATCCGGTGCGGACTCTATGGCGCCGCGGGCCTGTTGCTCGCCGACCACTTGAACATTCCGGCCTACGCCGAAGCGCCGCAACCAAGCAAGCTCATTAAGCCCCGGGCAAAATCCGTTATCCAACTCTGGATGTGGGGAGGCCCTTCGCACCTGGACACGTTCGATCCCAAACCCGGCGCGGGCGCCGACTTCTGCGGACCGTTCAACGCGCCCGCCAAAACCAACGTCGATGGCATTTTGATCAACGAACTGATGCCCGAGCTTGCGAAGATTGCGAACAAGTACTCGATTATTCGCGGGATGACCCACGGAAATAACGGACACGAGACGGCTGCGTATCTCGTCCAGACCGGCAACAAGGGCGGCGATGGCCTTGTGCATCCGGGGCTGGGCGCTATCGTTTCGCTTTACAAAGGGTATGACGCTGGATATAAGGGACTGATCCCGCCGTACGTCGTAATGACTCAGCTTCTTGGCCGCTTCTCCGAGGCCGGTTTCCTGGGCGCGAAGGCGCAGCCGTTTGCGACCGGGGGAGATCCCAATGCGCAGAGGTTCCTCGTGGAAGGGGTCATCGCGGACGGAATCACCGACCAGCGCCAGCGTGATCGCCGCGAACTGATGCATAAACTCGACACGCTCGGCGCGCATATGCCGGGAAGCGCGCAAATGGCGTCGTTCCAGCAATGCGATGAGGCTGCGTACGACCTGATTTTGGGCGACGCCGGAAAGGTGTTCGACCTCTCGACGGAGAAGCCCGAAGTGCGTGACATGTACGGACACACGACGTTCGGGCAGTCTTGCCTGATGGCTCGCCGGCTAGTCGAGCGCGGCGTGCCGTTCGTATCGATTAATCATGGCGGGTGGGATACCCATAAAGAAAACTTCCCGGTCATGCGGCGAAAACTCCCTGAACTCGATAAAGCCATGTCCGCGCTGCTTAAGGATCTTTCCGATCGCGGCTTGCTCGACAGCACCGTGGTTTGGTGGGGCGGGGAGTTCGGACGAACGCCGAGAGTCATGATGGAGGAGCCGTGGAACGGCGGCCGCAGCCATTGGGGATCGGTCTTCTCTTCCGTTGTCGCGGGCGGAGGGTTCCAAGGCGGTCACCTCGTCGGCGAATCGAATGCGACGGGTGAAGAGGTCAAGAGCCGCCCCGTCTATCCGAGCGACGTTGTCCGCAGCATCTGTGAGCTCATGGGGATCGATCCGGATGCGACGCTGACGACGCCGCAAGGGCAGGCCGTCGCGATTGCGCCCTCCACGTGGAGCGATGTGAAGCCAGGCGGGCGACTGTCCGAGATCATGCCGGGGTGAGATTGCGGGCTCCGAGAAAATTGCCTTCCCACCTCATGGGGTGTGCCCGAACGAGCGGAGCATCGCCTTTCGGGGTGGGAAGGTTTGTTTCATAGGGGAAAGTTGAGTGCGACGCGTATGAGAAAAGTGAGCTTTAAGATTGTCGCGTCGGTGCTGGCGCTTGTCGCGAGCATGACGTTTTCGTGGGCGCAGAATGGCGGCCATATCGGCTACGTCTACCCTGCGGGCGGCCAGCAGGGCACATCGGTGACCGTGAAGGTTGGAGGCCAGGCGCTCAAGGGTGTTTTTGGCGTCTATATGTCCGGCGATGGCGTTGTCGGAACAGTCAGCGACTACTTTAGACCGCTCAACAATACGCAGGCGCTCATCCTGACCGACAAGCTCAAGGCTGCGGCGCAGAAGCTGCAGACGACCGATCCCAAGGTGAACCTTCCGAATCTCGACGACCCCTCGAAGGCTGCTTTAATCTACAGAATCGCGCAGGAAGCAGGTCTTACGGACAAAGACCTGATGGCGCTTGCTGAATACCGCAACAGCCGGCGCGATCCCAAGAAGCAGCAAAACCAGCAGATCGAAGAGATCGCTACCGTCGTAGTCAATATAGGTCCTGACGCGCAGCCAGGTTTCCGGGAACTTCGGCTGCTGACGCCGACCGGGGTTACAAACGCAATTCACTTTGTAGTCAGCCAGGCGACGGAACAGACTGAGGTCAAGCCGAACGATAAGCTGCCCAACGATTTGGGCGATAAGTTGCCGGCCGTCGCCAATGGCCAGATCCTACCGGGAGAAGTGGCCAAGTGGACCTTTGCGGCTCACAAAGGGCAGCACCTGATTATCGATTGCTGCGCGCGCGAGCTCGTGCCGTATCTTGCGGATGCCGTCCCTGGATGGTTTCAGGCAGCGATCGAATTGTACGATTCCAAAGGGAACCAGATCGATTACGCCGATCATTATCTCTTCCATCCCGATCCTTTGATCCATTTTGACGTGCCGGCCGACGACAAATATCTCGTCGTGGTCCACGATGCGCTTTATCGGGGCCGGGAGGATTTCGTTTATCGCCTTACCGTAGGCGAGATGCCTCTCGTGAGCAGTATTTTCCCGCTCGGCGGCTCGCCGAGCGCCCATGCCACGGTTAAGGCGGTTGGCTGGAACCTTGCGAGCGATAAGATCTCGGTCGATACGAGTTCCCGGCCAAACGGCGTCTATCCGATCGTGGCGACATCCGGAAAGATCGAATCGAACCCCGTTCCGTTCGCGGTCGATGGCCTGCCGGAAATCGTCGCCAAGGAGGCAGGCGAGGACGGAACGGCGGTCGAGCGCGTGACGCTGCCCGTCATAGTCAATGGGCGGATCAGCCAGCCGCGGGAAGTGCACACGTTCCGCTTCCTTGGTAAGGCAGGTCAGAAGATCGTGGCTGAGGTTTATGCTCGTCGCCTCAACTCGCCAATGGATTCGGCGTTGCAACTCACCGACTCGCACGGCAAGGTCATTGCGTTCAACGACGATGCCGTGGATCTCGGCGCTGGGCTCGTTACTCACCAGGCCGACTCCTATCTGACCGCAACGTTGCCGGCGGCCGGCTCGTACGACCTGAGCATCTGGGATACGCAAAGCAAGGGCGGCGTCGACTTCGTCTATCGTCTTCGGATCAGTCCGCCCCGGCCGGACTTCGATTTGCGCATTCTCCCGTCAGCGCTGAACATTCGCCGGGGACCGAATGCCTCCGGCACGTTCACCGTCCAGGCGATCCGCCGCGATGGCTACTCGGGACCTATTGAGGTGAGGCTTAAGGATGCGCCTGCGGGATTCGTCGTGTCCGGCGCGCCGATTCCCGCTCTTCCGGACAAGCCTGCCGCCGACGCTGCCAGTGCAGCCAAGGCCGCAGCGGGCGATAAGGCGACGTTCAAGCTAACCGTGCCCAAGATGCAGCCTGGACAGCCAGTGACGCTTGTGTTGCAAGGGAAGGCAATGATCGGCGGCGTGCCCGTAATCCACGATGCCGTCCCCGCCGACGATCAGATGCAGGCGTTTGCGTACCACCATCTGGTGCCCACAAGCGCGTGGCTGATCGATGTAATGGGATCGCCGGTCGCGAAGTAGGAGCGTGGATCCAGTCGCGGAGTGGGTGGGATGCTACCCCTTGCGTCCGTGGTGCTCGCGCTCGAGCAGCGGATACTGTTCGAGATACTCTTCCCACGTCCCGTGGAAGTCGAGGAACTCGCCTGGCGAAAGGCGTAGGATGCGCGTCGCGACATCGGTTATCAGGTCCTGGTCGTGAGTGACGACGAATACGGTGCCCTCGAATAGGGAGAGCCCTTCGCCGAGTGCGTTGACGCTTTCCAGATCGAGATGGTTGGTTGGCTCGTCGAAAACGAGCACGGGCGGCTTGCCGATCATGAGCTGGGCGAGCTTGAGACGCGCCAACTCGCCGCCGGAGAGGTTGTCCGTTAGCTTGAGCGCTTCGTCGCCCGAGAAGAGCATGCGCCCCATCAGTCCGCGAATGATCTCATATCCCTCGCCTGTTTCGTATTGCATCAGGTAGTCGATTGCGCTCATGCCCCGGTCGATCTGGTCAGCAAAGTCCTGGGCGTAGTAGCCCTTGTCCATGCCGTGTCCCCAGCGGATTTCGCCCGAGTCGATCCTGAGTTCGCCAATCAGACAGCGCAGCAGAGTGGTTTTGCCGACGCCGTTCGGGCCGATGATTGCGATTTTTTCTCCGCGCGCGACTTCCAGCGTAATATCCTTGAGGACGTGGTTGTCGCCGAAGCTCTTATTGAGACCCTTCACTGTGACGACTTCCCGGCTGGGCGCTTTGTTCTGGTCGAATCGAATGTAGGGCCGCTGGATGTTCGAGCGCTTGAGTTCGGTCGGGGCAAGGCGAAGCATCTCCTTGCGGCGGGACTGGACCTGGCTCGATCGCTGACCGGCCGCAAAGCGCGAGACGAACTCCTGGAGCTGGGCGATCTTCTTGGCTTTGTCCCGGTTCTCCGCTTCCATCCGGGTATGTGCCTGCATCTTGTGCTCGACCATATCGTCGTATGAGCCGGGATAGACAATGACTGTTTCGTAGTCGATGTCGGCGATATGGGTGCAGATTGCGTTCAGGAAGTGCCGGTCGTGAGAGATGACGATCATCGTGCCGTCATACTCCTGCAGGAACGCCTCAAGCCAGTGGATGCCGTCGAGGTCCATGTGGTTGGTCGGTTCGTCGAGCAGCAGCGCCTGCGGGTTTCCGAAAAGGGCCTGCGCGAGCAGAACCCGGAATTTGTAGTCGGTGGGAAGGGATTTCATCAGATCGTTGTGACGATCGTCGGTCAGGCCGATGCCCCGCAGGATCTCTGCGGCGTCGATCTCGGCCATGTAACCGTTCTCATCGGCCACAATGGACTCCAGATCGCCGAGGCGCTCCATAATGGGATCGGTGAACTCGCCGGCCGCGTAGAGCGCATCCCGCTCTTTTAGCGCGTCCCAAAGCGGTGCGTTGCCCATCATGACCGTGTCGATGATCTTCTCATTGTCGAACGCAAACTGATCCTGGCGCATAACGCCGACCCGCTTTGGGCGGGTGATCTTGCCGCGATTGGACGGCTCGATCTCTCCCGTGAGAATCTTAAGGAACGTACTTTTCCCCGCTCCGTTGGGGCCCGTAAGACCGTAGCGGTTGCCAGGCGAAAACTTTACGCTGACACTTTCAAACAGGATGCGCGTCCCGTAGGACTTTGTGACGTCGGAGACAATGATCATCGATCTACCCTTACGCAAAAATAGGCACGCTGATTGCGGCGCGCCTCGAATGTCCTCTATTTTACCCTGCGCAGTCGATTCACGATCGCGACAGCGGCATATCACGAATTATCTTGCCGCTCTAGGCGGCCGCGAATGCAAATTATCCTCGATGTAGTTCGGAATGAGTCGCTATAAATAATTACAGGGAGGTAGAATCCCGGCATCCGATTGGGCGGATAAGACTGGAGAACCGGTACATGACGTTGATTGGAAGCGGCAGTCATACTTATGAATGGGTCGATGGCTGGGCGAAAACGCCGTCCGGCGTCGCTCTCGGTTACACGCACGGCATCGTCATCGATTCGCTTGGCAGGGTGATCGTCCACAACCAGAGCAAGGATGCCGTGGCGTTTTTCGATCGTGAGGGAGACTTCCTGTCATCCTGGGGCGAGGAGTTTGCCGCAGGAGCGCATGGGCTCTATCTGAGCGTCGAAGATGGCATCGAGTACCTGTACCTGTCGGACAATGCGCGGCACGCGGTTTTCAAGGCGACGCTTGACGGAACGATTCTTTGGGAGCGCGGCGCCCCGGACCTGCCGGATGTCTACGCGTCTCCCGACCAGTATACGCCCACCGATGTCGCGGTGTCGCCCGATGGCCGCGTCTTTGTGGGAGACGGCTACGGCAAGCCGTACGTGCACATCTATACCACCTCAGGCGATTACATCAAGTCGTTTGGAGGGCCAGGCAGCGAACGCGGGCAACTCAACTCGCCGCACGGCGTATGGGTGGATACGCGCCGAGGTGCGCCGCGTCTTCTTGTGGCCGACCGGGGAAACCACCGCATCCAGATCTTCGATCTTGACGGCAATTCTCTCGAACTCGTAACGGACGAGCAGAATATGCCATGCTGCTTTTTCCAGCACGGCGACGAGATTGTAATCCCCGACCTCTTCGGACGCGTCACGATCCTTGACGGAGACAATAAGCTAGTGGCGCACCTCGGTTCCAACGAAGGCGTCTGGACCTGGCCGGGTTATCCGAATATTTCACGCGAAAAGCGCGTCCCCGGGAAATTCATCTCCCCGCATGCGGTGACCGTGGACTCCAACGGCGACATCTACGTGGCGGAGTGGATCAGCGACGGTCGCGTCACGAAGCTCGCAAAGGTTTAGTTTAGCCCGCCTCTTGCCTCTCGGCCGGCCAGCGCTCCGTCATGGCGCGCTGGCCGCTGCACCGCTATTTTCTAGCGATTTCCTCCACAATATTCCCTCCTCGCAAACTTGCTGGGAAATCTTGCTCAGAATACGGTACAAGCGATCGGGAGATGCAACTCAAAATGTTCAGGTTCTTAAAGATTACTCTTGCGCTGATGTCGCTGTTGGTCGCCGCGGGATGCGGAGGAGGAGGAAGTAGCTCCTCGAGCCCGAAGGCCACATCCGGAACGACCACCGTCGCGCTTACGCCCGTAAAGAGCGGGATATATGCGGCAACGAGCGGGGGATTGGCGATCTCGACGAATGGCGGAACGTCGTGGACGAACTATACGACGACGAACGGTTTGCCGAGCAACCAGGTTAACGACGTTGTAGCGTCCGGCTTGGACATATATGTCGCAACAAGCGCCGGCCTGTCGATTTCGAGAGACGGCGGCCTGACCTGGTCGACCTATACGACCTCGTATGGATTGGGCTCGAACACGGTAAACGGCGTTTATGTCTCTGGGCTGACTGTTCTCGCAGCGACGGCTGGCGGCGTTTCGGTGTCGGGCGATGGCGGTTCGACCTGGACGACTTATCTCCAGGGTATCTCGATCACCAGCGTCTACGCGGTCGGCTCGACGATTTACGCGGCTGGTCCGGGAGTCTTCATTTCGGCGAACGGCGGGCTGAATTGGACGATAGCCAATGTGTTTCCACATGGCGGAAACAATTCCGTTTACGGAGTCTTCGCAATCGGACAGACGGTTCTTGCCGCGGCGGAACAGGGGCTGTTTATCTCGGCGGATGGCGGGACGACGTGGGCAAACCATTGGGGCAGCGGAAGCGCTACCGGCGTGTACGCAACCTCCACGGCGATCTACGCATCGAGCAGCGCCGGGATATCGATTTCTACGGACAGCGGGACGACTTGGTCTCAATACCTCGGAACGGCCGCTAACGGCGTCTATGTAGTCGGCACGTCGATCTACGCGGCGACCGGAAGCGGCGTGGCAATTTCCGCTCTCTCCGGAGCGCCGCCGTGGACGGTTAAGAGCGGCATGGCGAACACGACCGTGAACAACGTGTTTGTTCAATAGTAGGACTATCGCTTTAGATGCCGGCGGTAAAGAGTTAGGACGGCTCTCGCCGCCGGGGCCTTTTCTCGCAAAGGGTCGTCGCGAAGCTATGGTAGCTTGGTCAAGCGTTTCTTTCTCCTAAGCGAAGTCTTACAAGAGGTTGTGTGCACTCCCGATCGGCTAAGAGGCCGCCCGCAGGTTCAGGGTGGCCTCTCTTTGGCGCGCAATGTGCTCGTGATCGCCGCTGTCGCCCGTATGAGAAGAGATCGGCGATGGGCTGGTCAATTGCGGAGCGAGGGTTTGCCCGGCTTTATTAACAGCCCTGAATGCCCACAATTATTTACGGTCGCGCGGCCGGATCAATGATATAATATCGAAATAGCGTCGGGCGGCTAGCTGCCGGCCCGGAAAGGCGATCTCCTCGTGAAGCGAACTCCGGTTTATCGTATTGCCACGCTGGCGGCGTGTCTGGCCGCGCTGACTTCAGCATTCCATGCTCCCGCGTCCGCACAGGACTTGCCGAGCCGGGGCATGATTACGACACGCGATCCGGAGAGTTACCGTGAGCCGATGACGGAAGTGCGCGCGCTCTGGGTCGTTCGGACGAGCATTACCTCCCCGGACAAGATCGCCAACGTTGTCGCAACCGCTAAGCGCTACGGGATTAACACGCTGTTCGTACAGGCGCGCGGGCGCGGCGATGCCTATTATGCGTCCACGCTCGAGCCTCGAGCCGAGGAGCTCTCTGGGCAGCCCACAAGCTTCGATCCACTGGCGACGATCATCGCGTCCGCTCACGCGGCCGGTATTCAGGTGCATGCATGGATGAACACGGACCTGATCTGGTCCGGAGTGCACAAGCCCCGGAGCGCGGAACATATCGTCAATAGCCATCCCGATTGGCTCGCGCGCACTTCGGACGGTTCATGCTCTCCGATAGCGTCTTCTCAATGCGAAGGACTCTTCGTGACGCCAGCGAATCCCGATGTTCGCCGGCACAATCACGATGTATTCCTCGAAGTCGTGCGCAACTACCAACTGGACGGTATTCATTTCGACTACATTCGTTATCCGAACGCGGACTACGATTATGGTCCCGCGACTACGAGCGCGTTTTGCGCTTTCATGAAGGCAACCGATCCCGCCGCCCCCGTAAAATCGTCGCAGTCCGCCCGTGTCCACTACATTAAGGCTCATTTCGATTCCTGGACTGACTGGCGGCGCGCACAGGTGACCGATATGGTGGAGAGCATTTCGCGAGATGCTCATGCGGCCCGCCCAGGAATCGTAGTGTCAGCGGCAGTCTTCGCCGATTGGAAGGATGCGACCGAGGGACGTGGGCAGGACTGGAAGCGCTGGCTAGCCGACGGCGCGCTGGATGCGATCGTCCCGATGGCGTATGGACCTAATACGTCGAAGGTGGCCGCTCAGATCGCGGACGCGTCCGCGGCTGCATCCTCGGCCGGACGCCTTTGCTATGCGGGCATCGGCGCGTGGCATATACCCGTCGAAAGCGCGGTCGCGAAGATCGAGGCGGCGCGGGCGATTGGCGCGCAAGGTATTGCGCTCTTCTCGTATGGGGGCGTGACGCGAGACGGCGAATCGGCCGCGTATTTGGACAAGTTGGCGCATCGCTGTTTTGCGAGGCCGGCGACTTTGCCTTCCATGTCTTGGAATGTTCCGGCTCCGGCAGCGACTCTCGCGTCGGGCGATAGCGCATCGGGCCATGGCGCCGCTGGGCATTAGTCGAATGAGGCCAACGGTATCCGAGTGGCTCAGGCAGGCGCTCATCGCCGAGGAAGCGCGGCCGGTCGATCGCCGGGAGGTTGCTGTCGCATCCGCGTTCCCGGCGATATTCATTTTGGTCGGCATCATTGCTCAGATTGCAATTGGCGCGGCTCTCGTGCTCTATGGCGTCCAGGGAGATTGGTCCGAAGTTCCCCGTCTTGCGCTGGCGCAGATCCTCGTTGTCCTCGCGTTCCTTCTCGGTTGGGGCTGCGCACGCCACTACCAGTCGCTCTTGCGCCGATTGAAGATCCAGGCGGCGCTGGATATCGAACGGGATGTTGCACTTGCTGGCCGAGCGGAAGGCACTTGGCCCCCTGCGCCGCGACTGGACGACGGGACAGATCGCTTAAATAGCTAGGGGACAAACGTCAAAATGAACCTCAATGAAATGGGGACGCATGCCGATACTTATACTGGCAATCTTACTGGGTCCAGCAGCGTGACGCTCGGGTTGGCCGGCAGCAGTCACTTGACACTGCGCGAAACTCGGCGATACAATAGGTTTGTAGTGAGGGCAAGATGACGAGGCATGCTGACCAGGTCGGAAGGTTTTGCGGAATAACGGTATTCATCGCGGGCATCGTGTTGCTCACGGTGATCTTTGTGTTCGCGTTTCGCATGTTTACGCATCCCGTGCCCGAACTTGCGGCGATTATCCACAACGCGAGCGTCCCCCTTAAACCCGGCCAAGCTCCCCCGCCAAGCGCGTTGCCAGCGATCGGAGCGGCGATTGTCGTTTACGCCGGCAAGGTCGGCCTTCTGCTTCTTGGCGTGATTGTCGGAAGCATTATCTCAAGCCGCGGAATTAGCCTCTATTTGCATGCGGCGGGATCCGGACATCCATCGGCGCCTCCGTCATTGACGCTGACGGAAGCTCCGGGCAAATCCGATACGCCTGGTCCCAAGTCTTCCGCCGGCAACCAATAGCGCCGCCTATATTCGAGCCAGATGAGCGTATAGAACGGCGCGTACTCCAGCAGCCTGAACCACCACAAGATCGTGTACTGGAAATAGTAGAAGTACATGAGCACGACCGTCCCGCTGATTACGATGAACGCGGTCGATGGCTTGCGGCGGAAAACGGTTACGAGCGGAAGCAACCAGACGATATACCACGGAAATAGGGTGGGGACGACCAGCAGGCAGACGGCAATGACGATAATCGAACGGCGGATAATTTCGTCATCCGTATCGATAGGCCGCCGCACCGACCACCACATAATCCACAAGACCACGACGTTGCTTAGCCGGGACGTCAGGTCATATGCATCGCCAGGGGCGAGCATCATCCGGAAGCCCGTGTAGACGAAGTGGAAGATCCCTGAGTTGACGTGCACCGTGCCGAGATATTGCTTCATTCCGTGCAGGAACGACGGGAGGCATAGGTAGAGCGGCATGCCAAGGATCAAAAGCGCGATCACGGCGACGCGAATAAAGGGAGCGCCATAGCGCCGCGCGAAGAGCGGCAGCAGAAGAAATGCGAAGCCCTTTGTAAATCCCGCCGCGACGAGCAGCGCGGCGGCGGGAAGCGGCCGGTCACGCAGCATGAGCAGAAACGCGGACAGGAGCAGGGCGACGCCGACGACATCCTGATGCCCCGACAGTGCGATCTCCGTGATCGGCAACGGGCACCACGCGTACCAGTAGACGTTGATGACCGGCAGATTGCGCGCGCGTAGGATCACGGCAATCAAACCCATGACGAGAGCGTCAATGAGCGCGTAAACGAGCTTGAATCCGGCGATGGATGTGCCAAAGATCGCAGCGTTTAATGCAAAAATCGCCTGGGATACCGGCATGTAAACCGTATTGTAGTACTTGTACTCCATCGGGAACCAGATCGCGGCATCGCGGAAGCGCGCAAGACGTCCGTCGAACGGCGCCCAGTGGTAGGGATTGATTCCGTGGAGGATGAGACGGCCATCCCATATGTACCGGTAAATATCGGTTGAGAGGGACGGCTTTGCCGCGATAAGAATCAGCCTGAAGACGAGGCCGACGGCCAGGATCAGCGGGACGTACAACTTTTGATTGCGGTCTAGGGCAGGGAGCAGGCGAGCGCCGACGTAGGCGTAAACGCCAAATGCGGCGGCATAGAGTATCAGATATAATTTTACAGGGTGAAGAAGATCCTGACGCGTGGCAAAATACGCATAGATAACGGTCAGGCACAATGCTGCCGCAAGAAACGTTGCCCGCAGCAGCGCAGGACGAAAATATCCGCGTCGGTCTTTATTATCTGTCACTGCATCGTATTATGCTAACCTTCAGCGTGGTTGTCAAGCGAGCGTTGAGCGCGGATGCTCCGGCGGCGGAAGTGTTGCAAAGAGCGCTCCTTTCGCTTCTTGCGGCCATATTTTGGGCTTGTGCGACGTTGGGGGGCTCTCCGCAGGCGGCGGCGTCCGGCGCGAGCGTGCTGCCGGGAGCCCGATTGTCCCGCGCGGAGCAAGTCCAGGTGAACGCGGCGGCCTGCTTGCTAAGCAAGCGCTATCCCGGTGTGCTGGCGAACACGGTTGCCGAGCTGCTAAGAACCGGCCGGATAAGGATGGAGGCGGCAGGCGATGCCTACTTCCGGCAGGCCGAAAAGCAAGGAGGGACGCCCTTTGCTTACACGCTTCCACGGACGGATGCGCCGCGCCGTCCACTCGCAATCGTACTCGGGCATCGCTTTTTGGCCGCCACGACGCCGGCTCAGGCTGCGTTGCTTGCGCACGAGGCGGGGCACTGGCGAGCGTTTGTCAAAACGGGAGCGTCGGATGAGTACGACGGTTACAAGGCGGAGTACGATGCCGCCCGTTCATTGGGCTTGGGCGAGGGCGATGGACTGACCTACTTTGCAATGCTCGATGGGGTCGTAGAGTACGTCGTTCCCCGTGATCCTAGGTACGCCGCCAGGGCCGACGTGAGGTCGTTCATGGCAGCGACATCGCAAGGTGGATCGGCGCTTAAATGAAACGGCGCTCGATCTGACGATCCGTTTCTTGACAGTAGATTCGGTAAGCTGGTAAACTCTTTGCCATGTGCAACATTCTCGTAGTTGATGATGAAGAGGAAGTTAGAGAAGCTGTTAAGCGCCGTCTTGAGCGCGAAGGTTATCGGCTACGCAGTGCGGAGAGCGAGAGCGCCGGGCTCGAAGCGCTGCAGAAGTCCGATCGTGCCTACGATATCGTCATCACGGACATGAGCATGGAGGATGCGAACTCCGGTATACGCATCCTTGAGGGCGCAGTCGCCCGCGACGTGTTCACGGAAGTGATCGTTCTAACCGCCTACGGCAATGTTGCCAATGCGGTCGAATGCATGAAACGCGGCGCATTCGATTACGTTGAAAAGAACATGCCTGGGGTTGACGTCTATGAGCTCCTCTGCCTCAAAGTGCAGCAGGCTGTCGAGCGCCGGCGCGGCGCTGTCGATACTGTCCGTCGCCTGGAAGCCTTTACAAAGAATCGTAATCTCTTATGACGCACTTCACACATGAAACTCTCCAAAACTGGGATGTGAGCAACCACCTTGAGTGGCTAGTGACAAACGGGATTGGAGGATATGGCTCCGGAAGCCTCTCGGGAGCCAATACGCGCCGGTATCACGGTCTGCTCGTCGCGGCTTGCGAGCCGCCTCTTGGGCGGACCGTGATGCTTTCCAAGCTTGAAGAAGAAGTTCGCATTGAGGAGCAGGTTTACTATCTGAGCTCCAATAAGTATCCGAGCGTTATTTACCCGCAGGGCTATCGCCATCTCGTTGAGTTCGATTCGGATCCCATTCCTACGTTTACCTATTCAGTTCACGAAGGAACGGTGATTCTGCAGAAACAGGTTTGGATGGCTCATGGCAAGAACACCGTTTACGTCCGCTATACGGTGCTCAAGGCTCCTGAACCGCTCTTGATTGCCGTTTCGCCGTTTCTTGCGTACAAGGACTACCACTCCGAACAGCATCGTTGGGATGGCTTTACAGCTCGCATGGCGCAGCCGGAGCCGACGCACATTGAGTTTAATGCGTTCGAAGGAGCATTGCCGATCCATTTGCGCCTCACGCCGAAGGATACGTTCACTTTCACCTCAAAGGCAGGATGGTATTTCAATTACGAGCACGAGCGCGAGGAAGAGCGCGGCCTCGATGCGTTTGAGGACCTCTATTGCCCCGGAGAGTTCGTAGGCACCCTAGGTCCAGGCAGGGCGGTCACACTCTGCGCGACGGTTGAGCCGGATGAGCCGGTATCGCCGCACGAAGCTCTTGCATCCGAGCTCCAGCGGCTGGAAATGCTTGTCAAGCAAGCGCCTTTATCGCCGTCGGCGTCTCCCGTTGTACGCTCGCTTGTGCGAGCCGCCGACCAATTCGTTATCGCCAAGTCCGACCGGGTTAGCCGCGCGACCGTCATTGCGGGCTATCCCTGGTTCACCGATTGGGGCCGGGATACCATGATTTCCCTGCCCGGATTGTGTCTCACCACCGGACGCTTCGATACGGCCCGAGAAATTCTTCTCTCGTTTGCCGGCGCGGTGACCGACGGACTGATCCCGAACCGGTTCAACGACAATGGCACGGGGGCTGAGTTTAATACGGTCGACGCGACGCTATGGATGTTCCAGGCAGCGCGCGCCTATGCCGAGGCGAGCGGCGATTGGGATCTTCTTACGAAGAAGTTGTACGATGTGTTCGCGTCTATTTTGCAGTGCCACGTGGATGGCACGCATTACGCGATCCGCGTGGACGAAAGCGACGGCCTGTTGAGGGCGGGAGAACCAGGGATCCAACTCACCTGGATGGATGCCCGCTTCCACGATTATGTCTTCACGCCGCGTATCGGCAAGCCGATCGAAATCCAGGCACTTTGGTACAACGCGCTGCAGGTTATGGCAGAGGTGGCCGAAAGGGCCGGGAAACCGGGCAAGAAATACGTCACGATGGCGAACAAGGCGAAGAGGTCCTTCCTGAAGAAGTTCGCTAATCCCGATGCTTCCTCGTTGTTTGACGTTGTGGATGGTCCCGAGGGCAACGATGCTAAGATCAGGCCCAATCAGATCTTCGCACTGTCTCTGACACATCCAATCCTCGATCCGAAATCGAAGCTCGCGAAGGCCGTCGTGGAGACCGTCGAGCGCGAGCTGATGACCCCGCGCGGCCTGCGCACACTCGCGACGAGCGATGCCAGTTATATCGGCCTCTATGGACCCGGCGACCAGGGACGGCGGGACTCGGCTTACCACCAGGGTTGTGTCTGGCCGTGGCTCTTCGGCGCCTATGCGGATGCCTACCGGGCCGTGCGCGGAAGCGGCGATATGACTTGCGTCTTCGAGAATGTCGAGAAGATGTTGGGCGAGTACGGGGTCGGGTCAATCCCCGAGATCTACGATGGTGATTTGCCGCATGCACCGAACGGCTGTATCGCGCAAGCCTGGTCTGTAGCAGAACTGCTTCGGGTGATGGCCAAACACTAATCCGAGCGCGTGGTTGGAAACCGCCGAATTCCGGGTAGGTTTCGTTATAGGTTTCTAACAGGGAGGCACAGACATGCCAACGCTGCGCGCACGCTGGGTTCTTCCGATCGGTCGGCCGGCCATCGAAAATGGCGAGGTCGTTGTGGCGGGGCACGTGATCGCCGAGGTTCGTCCCGCCCGCAGTGGGCCATGCGATCTTGACCTGGGCGATGCGGTTCTTATGCCTGGGCTCGTCAATGCCCACACCCACCTTGAGTACACCGCGCTCCGGGGCTTTACGGAAGATCTTCCCTTCTTCGAGTGGATTCGTTCCGTCGTCCAACACAAGACCCACTTTGACGAGAAGGCGTGGCGCGTCTCCGCGCAGCTTGGCGCACTCGAGTGCCTCGCCGGCGGCATCACGACCGTCGCGGACAACACGGATGCCGGCGTGACGATGGAGGTCCTTGCGGCAAGCGGTCTTCGCGGCGTCGTGTACCAGGAAGTCTTCGGCATCGACCAGCGCGAACCCGTAGACGGCATCCTCGGCGCATTGAAGACGAAGATCGACGCGCACCGCCGGCTCGCATCCGATCGGGTCGTCGTCGGCATTTCTCCGCATGCCCTATACACCGTACGCCCCGAGCTCTTCGATGCCTTGATTCCGTACGCGCGCGAACAGGGGCTGCCGATTAGCATCCATGTCGCCGAGTCCGAGGCGGAGACGATGCTGACCGAAGAGGGCGCGGGTCCGTTCGCCGATATGTTCCGTGCACGCGGCATCCAGTGGACGACGCCGGAAGTTTCGCCAACGCAATATCTTGCGGACCAAGGGGCGTTGACCCGAATGACTCTGGCGGTGCACTGCGTCCAACAGTCGTCCGGCGACATCGCGAACCTTGCGCGCTCTGGCGCCGCCATTGTCTATTGTCCGAAGAGCAACGCCAAGCTCGGCTCAGGCGTTGCGCCGCTGCCGCAATGGCTGGCGACGCCGGGGCTGAGGATCGCCCTGGGAACGGACAGCGCTCTTTCGAACAATACGCTCGATATGTTTGAGGAGATGCGGTTCGGCTTGCTGGCCCAGCGATCATCGCGCAAGCACGCGACCGCGCCAACCGCGCGGCAGATGGTGGAATTGGCGACTCTGGGCGGCGCGCGCGCGCTCGGCCTCGAACACCGCGTCGGGACTCTGGCTCCGGGCCGCGAAGCCGATCTGATCGCCGTGGACATGAGCCGCGCCCACACGACGCCCGCGACGGAGCCTTACGGTGCGCTCGTCTTTGCCGCCCGCGCCGGCGATGTGCGTCTCACGATGATCGGCGGCCGGGTCGTCTACCGCGATGGCCACTGGAGCACCCTCGACGCGCCTGGTATTCTCGATGCGGCGCGAACAGGCTTCAAGCCTGCCGGACAAGGGTAGGGCGGTCTGCTGACGATAAACGAAGACGTTCGCATGCCTCGACGCGATAGCCTCCGCGCGTTGGGCGGCGGGGCACTACTGAGATACTGGCGGCCGGTTGTTCCCCGAACTCTTATTCCAAATGGGAGAGTTCGGGGAACATGGCTTTCTACACTGGATCCTCTTCCGGAGGCGTCGCCGCCGGGGTGTGCGACTGACCGTTGCTTGCCGCATGGCGGCCATTTCCGTTGCCATCCCCGTCCCCGTTCGTTGGCGCGTCTGCGGCGTGGAAGGGTTGCGCGCCTGGCGGCACGTCTTTGCTGCGGTTGTTCGACCGGTGCATCAGCCCGTAGACGAGATTGCCGATATCGTCCCATACGACGTAGGCCGAAGGGATGATAAGCAGCGTCAGCAGCAGCGAAAGCGATACGCCGCCGATGACGACGATGCCGAGCGATTGGCGGAAGCCAGCGCCGCGTCCGAGAGCGAGGGCGGTCGGAAGCGTGGAGACCACGATGGCGAGCGTCGTCATCAGGATTGGCCGCAGCCGAATGGGGCCTGCCTCCAATAGTGCGTCGATTCGTTTGTAGCCCCTCCGGCGCATCGTGTTTGTATAGTCAACCAGCAGAATGGCATTCTTTTGGACGACGCCGTCTAGCATGACGATACCGATGACGCCGATCAAGCTGAATGGCATGTGCGCGATCAGGAGGGCGATCATCGCGCCTACCCAGGCCTGTGGGAGAGAGAACATGATGCTGAGCGGGTAGAGCACGTTGTTGAAGAGCGCGGCCATCAGCATGTAGGACAGCAGGATGCCCAGAACTACCGCCTGGAGCATATAACCGCCTTCCTCACCCAACCTCTGCGCCTCGCCGCCTGCGCTCACTTCGACGGTGCCGAGATCCATCTTCCTGATTTTCCCCATCAAGGCCGTCGAAACGTTGCCGACCTCATAGCCGGTCTTCAAATAGCTGGAGACGACGACCTGTCGCTCACGATCATAGCGGTCTACTTTGACGGGACCGACGCCGAGCGTAATATCAGCAACTTGGCTAAGGTGAATAGGCGCGCTATTCTGGTAGCCGACCACGATGTTGCCAACCTGGGCAGGGTCCGCGCGGTCCGTTTCCGCCATTTGGACGCGTATGTTGTATTGCTGTCCGTCGGCGGGATCTCTGTATTGAGTCGTCGTGTCGCCCTGCATGGCAATTGAGACCGCCGATGCAATTGTCTCCGACGTGAGTCCGAACTCGGGCGCCTTGGTGCGATCTATTCGAATTTGCACTTCGGGCTCTGTATTCTTGTATGAGATATCCGGCTCGACGACTCCCGGGGTGTTCGCGACGAGGTTGTAGATCTTCGTGGCCGCCGCGAGGATCTCGGCGTTTTTAAGACCGCTCAGACGGATTTGCAGCGGCGCTGTACCTCCTCCGAAGCCGGAGACTTCGGAGGTGATGATCTTCGCGCCGACGATGTTCGCGACCTTCTTGCGGATTTCCTCGGCAACGGCCACGTCCGAACGCGGCCGTAGGTGCTCGCCGGTCGATGGTTTAAAGTTATCGAGCACACTCTTTCGATCGTAGAGCTGCAGCCCGACATTGGCATATTGCGTTCCCGTAAACGCGTTGATGCCGCCGCCGCCGCCGCTACCCGTGCTGCCAAGGGTCGTAAAGAGGAACTGTACGTCTCGCTTGAGGTCAGGAGTAGACGTAATGGCAGCCTCGATTTGATCGGTAATGTGCTTCGTATAGTTAAGCGATGCGCCATCCGGGCCCTCGACAAGGATCGCAACCTGGTTTTGGTCCTGCCCCGGTGCAAACCGGAAGCCCAACCTTGGCGCTACAAGAACCATCGTCAGTACAAGGGCGACGACGCCGCAGGAAACCACGATATACGGATGACGAACGGTGCGCGATAGGATCGACCGGTAAAAGCCCTCGAACTTTTTGAACCCTCGATCGAACGCGCCCGCGAAGCCGGTCGTGTAATGATGCGACTCGCCCTTACGGTACCATCGGGCCGCGAGCATCGGCGTGACCGTAAAGGACACGAACAGCGAGAAGAGCGTTGCGATGGCAACCGTTGTTCCGAAGCTCTTGAAGAACTCGCCGACGACGCCTCCCATGAAGGCGATTGGCAGGAAGACGACCAGGTCGACGGATGTGAGTGTGATCGCGGCCAGCGCGATTTCGCCTCGTCCGTTAATTGCCGCGACCTGCGGCTCCTCTCCAAGCGCGAGGTGTCTATTGATGTTTTCGAGAACGACGATCGCATCATCGACGAGGATGCCAACCGCGAGCGACAAGCCGAGCAGGGTCATCGAGTTCAACGTGAAGCCGAGGCTCTTGATTGGCAGAAACGTCGCGATGATGGATGTCGGGATCGCGATCGCGATGATAATCGTGCCGCGAATATTGTGCAGGAAGATGTAGACGACCAGGACCGCCATCAACGCGCCGAGCGCTAGCGAAGTGTCGACATCGCCGAGGTTTGAGCGGACGATTTTCGACTGGTCGGAGACGAGTAAGAACTTTATGTCCTTTGGAAGCTGCTTTTGAAGGTTAATGACCTGCTTTTTCACGCCGTCCGCGGCTTGAATGGTATTGCCCTGCGATGTCTTAAGAACCGTGAAACTGACAGCCGCCTGGTCGTTGACGAATGAGTCTGACGTCTTCTCCTGGAAGGTGTCGGTAACGTTTGCGACATCCTTGACATAGAAGGCGGTATTGCCCACGTAAAGGCGAAGGTTCCGGATCTCGTCAACGCTGGCGAACTCGCCGTTCAGGTGGACCGTAAAGTACTGTTGCCCCCGCTGGATGAAGCCGGTTGCCATGTTGACGTTGGCGTTGATGAGCGCGGTCGCGAGCTGGCTGACCGTGATGCCGTACGCTTCCAGCCGGTCCGCCCGTGCGCCGATGCGTATTTCACGAACATCGCCGCCGCTAATGGTTACGGAACCGACGCTGGGCGCTTCTTCGATGAAGGGCTTGACCATCGTATCCGCGATGCTGCGGAGCTCTTTTGCGGATCGCTGCGTGCTGACCATCGAATAGTTCATGATCGGCGTCGAGCTCGTATCCATCTTCAGGACGGCCGGAGAATCCGCATCCGTCGGAAGCGACTTCCGTATTGCGTCGACCTTTTGAATGACATCGGACGAGGCGGAATTGATGTCCGTACCGAAATAGAACTGAACGACAATGATTGATGCGCCAGTCACGGATGTCGACGTGATGTGTTGAATGCCGCTGACGCCGCTAATCGAGTCTTCGATCGGCTTCGTGATCAGCGTCTCCATCTCCTGCGGGCTGGTTCCGGCGTAAGTTGTCGAAATCGTGACCGCAGGAAAGTCTACCTGCGGGTTCAACTCGGCAGGCATATTGAAATAGGAAAGTATGCCGAGAATGAGCGCCGAGGAGATCAATGCCAGGATGGCGATTGGCCGGGCGATTGCTAGTTTTGTAAGTCCCATAGTCTTGTGTTTCGTACCGGAAAGCCCTTTTCCGGGCTCATTGCCACCCTATTGGGCTGTGGTCGCGCCGTTCATCGGCCGAACAGGATCGCCATCTCGAAGAGATGCCTCGCCTTGAGTGATCAGCGTTTCGCCTCCACGCAAGCCCGACGTAATCTCAGCATTTGTATCGTCTCGTAGGCCCGTCTCAACGTTTCGCGAGATCGCCTTGTTGCCGCTCCCAAGAAGCACGACTCTCTGAGGAGTCGCTTTAACTCCGCCAATCGCGACGCCGTATGAACCAACCGCGCCGCTGTTCGTCGAGTCGCGCGACAAAAGGGTCGTTAGCGGGACGAGCACGACGTTGCGGTGAACGTCCGTCGTAATCGTGCCGCGTGCATACATACCCGGTCTGAGGATGCCGCCCGGATTAGGGACGGTCACCCGGATAGTGAACTGGCGCGCCGTGGTGTTGGCGCTGGGATAGATCTCCGCGACGACGCCGTTAAAGGTTCGACCCGGATAGGCGTCCATGACAACCTTAACGGGCTGACCGGGACGCACTCTGCGATAATCGGTTTCGGAAACCGTTGGCTCAAAATACGTGGTCTTGATGTTGTCCACTTCGGCGATGGTCGTTCCCGCGTTGACCGTCTGTCCGAGCGTGACCGAGCGGCTCGCGACGTAGCCGTCATACGGCGTACGGATGGTCAGGTCCGCGAGTTGTTGGCGATATTGAGCGACTTCCTGCTGAGCTTGCTGGACTTGCGCCTCATAGGAAAGGATGTTGTCGCGGTTGACTTTGGCGTTTGCAAGATTCGCAACGGCATTATCGTAGGCGATCTGATATTGGCGCACCGACTGCTGTGACGTTGCGATGTCCTCGGGACGGCCTTTTTGGATCAACTCATAGTTCTGCTTGTAATATTGAACCTGCGCCTGATTGGTGCGGTACGTTGTCAACGCGTTCTCAAGGTCTGCCTTGGCGACGGCGCCTGAGTTGTAGAGTTCAACTTCGCGGTTGTACGCCCACTGTGCATTATCGAGATTGGCCTGTTGCTGTTCGAGTTGATGGAGCGCCTCTGCCTTTTCTTCCGTCCGTCCTCCCGCCTGCGTCTTCTGCAGCGCGGTTTTAGCGGCTTCCAACTGCGACTTGGCGTTTTTAACGCTCAGCAGCGAGTTCGTCACCGATTGGTTGTACTGGGTGATCGCTTGCTGCACCTTGACCTGCAGGTTTCTCACGCTCGCCTCGTATTGGCGAATGGACGCAAGCGCTTCAGTAGGGTCAAGCTGGGCGATGACCTGCCCCGCTCTGACGCGATCGCCTTCTAGCACGGGCAGCGAGACGATGCGGCCAGTCGTCTTGGCCGTCAAAGTGGTCTTGTCGAGCGCCGCGAGATCGCCCGTGATTGCAAACTGCTGCAGAATCGTGCCGCGACTCACAGTCTGAACATTGACGTTGGTTACATCCGCAACGGCCGATTTCGCAACCGGTTTGGCCGCCTTCTGGCAGCCGGCGAACGAAAGAGCGACGGCGATTGCCGCCAGAACCATTAGAACGGGAGAATGTAGTCTCATCTTCATAGAATGTCTCGTGTCAATAACCCCGCGGAACCTTCTAGCGTTCTCCGATAGCCCGCTGATAGGATGCATAGGATGTTTGTAATTGGTACTGTGCGGCGGAAAGACTGTTTTCCGCGCTGGCAAGATTGGCCTGTGCCGTTGTAAGCTCGAGCAGCGTACCCGCGCCCGCTCGATACCGGAGAGCAGCAATCCGAACCAGTTCGCGATTGTAGGCGACGCCCGATTGCGCCGATTCCACGAGTGCTTGAGCGTTGATGACGTTCACGGAGGCATCGCGGACTTCTAGCTCGATATTCTGCTGGAGCTGCTGTTTGAGAGTCGCCTGCTGCGTTTCGTTTTCCTTCGCGCTTCTGACGTTGATACGAGTCTTTCCGGCGTCGTCCAGCGGAACGGAGATCGTCGCGAGAAGCGCTCCGTTGTAGTACTTGCCATCGCTGCCGGGATATGCTCCGGTGAAGGCGACGTTGGCGCCGATGCCGATTGCCGGCATCAGGCCAGCCTCTTGAAGCTTGGTTACCTTCCTGGCCATCTGGATGTTCAGGTCGGCCTCGCGGATCTCGGGCCTTGCCGAGAATGCCTTGGCGACGGCCGGCTTGATGTCGAAAGAAGGTGGAAGCGACGGCAACGGAGGAGAGACAAGCGTGAAGTTGTTGTCCGGCGACAGCCCCATGAGGGTATCAAGCGTCTGCAACTCCACCATCAGGTTGTTGCGCGCGGCGATCAGCGTCTGCTGGGCGCTGATCATCTGGCTCTGCGCACTGTAGACGTCGTATTGCGCGACCGCGCCCGCATTGTATTTCACCGTGGAATCGTGCAACGTCACTCGGGCATTGTCGACGAGCTCTTGAGCAGTCGCAATGTTCGATTGATATTGCAGCGCGGCGTAGTAAGCGTTTTTGACGGATAGCGCCAGTTCATTCGATGTTCTGTCTCGATCGATCGTGTAGAACTGCGTATTCCATCTAAGTACCGCGCCGGCCTTTCCGACTAATCCGAATACGTCAATCGCCTTGCTTGCCGTGATGCTGGCGCCGTAATTGGTGTACTGTCCGGTCGAGGAAATCAGGCTTTCTACCGCGCTGAGCGCGCTGCCGGATGATGAGGCGGCGGCGTTTGCCGTTTTCGCAACGGCGTCGGTCTTTGCCGTCTCCAGCTTTTCGACGAGCGCTTGGACCTGACTCGTATGAGAGACCGTGCCCGACGAGCCCACCAGCGCATTCGATGTCGCGGCATTGCCCGTACCCGTTCCTGTAACCGACGGCGACCCCGTGGATGGCGATGCCGTCGATGCCGCGCCGCCAGTAACGTTCATGATCGTGGTCGTCGTTGCGCCGACCGTGGAACTGCCGCTGCCCGTGGACGACGATACGCTCGTAATGCCGGACGATGTGTAAAGCGTCGACGATGCCCCGTCCGTCACGGACGGCAGGCTGAAGCCTGAGACGCCGAGCTGACTAGTTGAAACGGAGCCGGCGACCGCACTTGTCTTGTATGTCGTCTCTGATCCGCTTGCTGCCGCCGTGACGCTGATCCCGTTTTGCACATTGTTAGCCGCTTCGCTGTTCTTGGCGGCCCGGATGTTGTGATCCGCGGTCGCGATCTGCGGGTTGGCGGCAAGAGCGCGCGCGATCGCCTGTTCCAACGTCAAAGCCGGGCCAGTTGCCGATGGCCCGGGGGGCAGCGGCGCAGTGATGACCGGCGTGATAGGAAGCGCCAGCGGCGCGGGCGCCGGCTCAGGCTGAGCCGCTGGCGCCGGGCTTGCAGTCTGGGCCTGGACGATCCCTGTTGCCGCAAGGGCGAGCACTGCGGCGGGCAGAAATTGGCGTCGATTGTTTTTAGCTCGTTGAGTCAAGAACGAGTGCCCCCATTTTCACAATTATCCGAATCCAGCTCCGTGTCTTCCGCAAGCGCACTTTCCGCTCTGCGCAAGTGATCGACCATCATTTCGAGGAACTCATGGAGCGCTTCCGCCTTGCAAATCATCAGATGGTGCTTATCCGGCGTTCCAATCACAATGAGCTTTTCGCCCGTTTCGATGTCGAATGCCCGTCTCGCTTCAGCCGGTATCACAATCTGCCCGCGCTCGCCTACGGTCACCGTGCCATAGAAGTCGTCGCCGGCTTTTTTTCGTTTCTCACTCATCGCTCCGCTCCTCCCACGTCTTAACCAACATGCAAATCATACAAATCATACATGTGCGAAATTGTACCACGTTACATGTGAAGTAGTTATGAAGTATTCGGAATCTTGCGTGAAGTTTATTAGGGGGCCGTGGTCGTTCACACGGCAAGCGACGCAACTCATGAGAAACGCCGAAAGCGGCGCGCAAAATACTGCGTCGGCCTGTCGCCGCCTTTCCGGCCCGGCGGATGCAGGTGAACGTTGGCGTCGCCGATCGAATTTCGCTTCCGCGAGCAGACTTTCGACGATGTTGACCGTCAGGACCGCTGTGCGCGGCGAAGATCATAATTGAGCTTTGGCAAGCAGACCGGCGTCCTTACGCGGCGCCGGGTCGTTGCAACCCAGGAGCTCAATCTATTTTTGGCATCAATGTGCGCTTTCTTACCCTGCCTCTGCCGCCGCGCGTCCTTTTTGACACGCTGGACAGAGCGCCGCACCGTACTTGCGCACCGAAAGCACTTCCTGGCTCTGTGTGAGTTCGCGACCGCAGGCGCTGCAGAGGTGCGGACCGGGAGATGCGCCGCCGTTGGGGACGGAAGGCGCTTGCGCGGGGATTGGGACCGGCCGGCTCGGGGGCTCGGTAGGCTCCGATGCATCGGGTTCAGTGGTCGACGGCGCAGGCCGGGCGGCGCCGGGACGACGCTCTTGTGGAGAGTCGACAAAGCGTCCCGAGGCGAGTTCATCGAATTCGGGGGCGAACTGGGTACCGAATCCGCAGACGGCAAGCGCGCGGCCGATGGCGCCGGTTTCGGCTTTCTCGATATAATCGGGGAAGCCTCGAATGTCTTCCATTTTGGTGCCTTTTGCCATCAGGCGGCCCGCTTCGTTGTAGACCCGCGCTTCAAAGACGGCAACCTGCTTCTCGACATCGAGCACGAGCGGACTGGTGTCGATGCCCCAGTCCGGGTGCTGCTCGCGGAACCAGATAAGCCTTGCCGATACGGGGAGGTACTGACGGTTTCCCAGCAGTTTAATAAGGTGCTTATTGGGGTCGAATGCCATTTCGCGGTCTCCTGCGCCTGCCACGTTGGATGGTGAATCTCGCAAACGTTTGTTCGCGAACCGGCGATAATATACCCATCAGACTACAAGAAAGTCAAATGTTTTTAAAGTCCTTTACAAGACAACAAGTAGCATCGAGTCCCTACAAGGGGCAAGACGAGCCTATTTTTCGTACGGAATGTGTTGACTGATTCGGATTTTCTGTGATAGACTGATCCGTGCTCTTTGTCCGATTGCTCATTGGAGCCTCGGATGCAAAGGTCGGCTCGCCAGAAGCAAGTGGCGTTCCGGCATGAAGCGCGGCGCGGAAGGACAATCTGTCCGGCTCGCGCAAGCGGCCTACCAACCACACACCAAAAGGAGGAGACTCTTTGCAGGAGCGTACGAAAAATAACCCACTAAGCGGTCAGCCCGCTGTCGAGGCAACCCGCGTTGCGCCTAGAACGATCAGGCGCAGCAGCTTGGCGGTAGCCGCGACATGCGCCATCGCGATGGGTTTGGCATATCACTCGCTGTTCGCGGTAGCCTCTGAAAAGGCGCCTGCGGCTCTGGTCGACGCTACGGTCGTCGCTGCGGAACCGCAACCACAGCCCGTGGCTCCCGATGTCACAACCGCCAGCGCCACCCCCTCGATGCAAGCCCAGTTCGAGACTGTCGGCGGGTTTGATATTCAGACGGAAGTTCACACAGAGGTCATTCCATTCAGAACCTACATGCTTATGAGCGAAACAGTCGCTCCGGGCCATGTGCGCAACGGCGCGACGGGGGAGAATGGTATTCGCGAAAAGCGACTAAAGGTCTACTATAAGAAGGGCGATGCCGTCAAATCCGATGTGATCTCGGATCGCATCATCAAGGAGCCCGTCGATCATATCACGTATTGTGGGATCAGGACGCGCGATGCGCGCGCGCTGCCCTCGCGATCCGGTTCTTATGATCGGGTTCGCGAACTCAACATGGTCGCAACAGGATATGCTCCGTGGCAGGGAAGCCGCACGGGGCGATGCGCGACCGGTATGCACGCTGGCTACGGAGTGGTCGCCGTTGACCCCCACGTAATCCCGCTGCATAGCAAGCTGTATATCGAAGGCTATGGTTATGCAGTCGCCGGAGACACCGGCGGCGCGATCAAGCGCAATCGAATCGATCTTGGACACAACACGTTTCGAGAGGCTGCGGATGTGGGAAGACGCCGCGTGCATGTTTACGTGTTGAATGCCCGCTAATTCCCCTCCATGCTCCTTCGCCGAGAAGGAGAATGCCCGTCTTCCCCGCGGGCATCAGGAGAGTACCGCCGCACCAGGATCCCCCCTGGCGCGGCGGCACTTTTTGTTATGGGCGATCGGCTTTGCGTTGCCGGGCGACCCAACTTGCGGCAAACGCTCCAACGGGCGGAATGCGCATTCATCCTGTGGACGAGGCTGCACTTTGCGCCGGAAAACACTCGCTTGCATGGCTACGCGGGTAGACTCTATCAGGTTAGGTCTCTCGCTTGCAGCGCGTTAAGCGAGTGGTTGCGTTAGATTGGGCAAGACTTAGGAACGCTTCCGTGGCCGCTGGGCTTTTTCAAGCGCTTCGCGTGCGGCCTGCCAACAGGCTGAGTGTTAGGCGGCTAAAGCAAAATGACCAGCCCGGCATAGAGGGAATCTTAATCCTCATCTTCTCTTACAAAGCGAAAGTCCAGCAGAGAAAGTGTGTAAGAAAGAGAAGAGCCTTGTAAGACGGCTCCCCGGCCGCCGTGGCCGTTTTTGAGAAAGGGCCGTCACAGCCCTTTCCCCGCTTAACGATGTACGCTGGAATCGGACGTTGGCAGCAAAACGCCGTACGCGTGTCGACGCGGCCTTGCTGATCGACCCCCTGAACGAGGCATGCGCAAAAAGATGCCCCGGCGGCACGGGCCGTCCTGAATCTTTCTCGCAACGCCGATTCTTTACTCACCTTCTAACAAAGCGAAAGTCCTTTAAATGATAATTCCATCGAACCTCGCATCCCCTGCCGCCGTCGCTCAAATCCTTCGCCAACGCGGCATTAGTCCGCGTAAGCGCTACGGTCAAAACTTCCTAGTTGACGGCAACATACTCGCTCGCATCGTCGACTCCGCCGAACTGACGGAGGGCGCGCAAGTGTTCGAGGTCGGAGCCGGATTGGGCGTGTTGACTCGCGCGCTGGCCGAGCGGGTTGGGGACCGGGGGCGGGTTGTCAGCGTCGAGATCGACCGCGATCTGATCGCCGTTCTCGCAGATACGCTCGCTGGTTTGCCGCAGGCGCGTATTGTAGCCGGCGATGTGCTGGCGACGGATCTCGACGCGCTCTTCACGAAGGAGTTTGATCTGGCGAAGCCTGTTTCGGTTACGGCAAATATCCCGTACTCAATCACGAGCCCGTTGATCGCCGCGCTGCTGGAGCGCAAGCTGCCGATCGCGCGTATCGTTCTTCTCGTTCAGCGGGAGGTCGCGCTTCGTCTCGCCGCCGCGCCGGGGACATCCGATTACGGCGCTTTCACGGTCTTTTGCCAGTATCACACGGTTGTCGAGAATCTGTTTACGGTTCCGCGTACAGTCTTCATTCCCGCGCCGGATGTTACGAGCGCGGTTGTTCGCCTGACGCCGCGCCAATCGCCGCCCGTGGACGTCCCCGATGAGGCCGAGCTCTTCGCCGTGATCCGCGCGGCATTTGGTCAGCGGCGCAAGACGCTTCCGAACGCGCTGCTTGGCGATCCGGCGCTGGGCTGGACGCGTGAACGGATCGCGCAGGCTCTGAGCGTCGCCGGCATCGCGCCGATTCGTCGCGGCGAGACGCTCTCGTTGGCCGAGTTTGCGGCGGTGGCGCGCGCGGGGCATGAACGGGCGTAGGATCGTTCGGTGGGCGAGCGCTTCCCAGCAACGATAAGAACGTTGCATTGGCATTCCGCCGTCACTATGACACGCGAAATAGCTCCTGAACGATCGATTGCGGTTATTGACACGCAACCATGGCGTGGTATAATTAGCACCATATTAATTTGGTATGATTTTCCATGTCCATCCAGTACGAAAACAACCGCTTTACGCTCGAAAACCCATACTTTTCCCGGACCCTGCAAGTCGACGGCGATGGCCTGCGAACGGTCTCGATCGTTCATAAAGCCAACAACCGCGAATTTGTCCGGCGGCCTGACGCCTTGGAATTTCAAGTCACGCTCAACGGCCGGCTCGTGGAAAGCTATTCCAAGGCCCAGTACCATATCCTTGATGGGAACCTTACGAGCGCGGAAAAACATCTAACCTTTGAAGGGCATGTTATTTCCGCCGGCGCATCAGGCAGCGAAATTCTCGAACTCCGTTTTCTAGTTGCCGAACAGAAAACCCGTATTCGTGTCTTCTATGAAGTCTATCCCGACCTGCCCGGAGCATCCAAGTGGCTGGTCTTTGACTGCCTGGGCGGGGAGCTTCACATTAGTAAGGTCTTTTTTGAGATTCTCAACGCCTGCGCCGGCCAGTTTGCGAACGCGGAGTTCTATCTGCGGCAGGGAACAATCCGCGCCGCCGCCAATTTCGCCTCCAATGACGACGATATCGTCCAGGTTCATAGCCATGACCTGGATAAGGGCCTCTTCATCGCCAACGCGGCTCCCGGTCCGCTTCGCTACTTTATGGCCTATCCCCATTGGCCGACGGGCATTTCCTGCGGCTACTCCATGAGCGCACCGGATTTCAATCGTTTTATCACCCAAGGCCAATCGTTCACGACTGACAAGGCCTACCTGCTCCTCTACGCGGGCGCACAGGACGATCCGGTCGTTCGCAACCAGATGAGGGAATTGATTCGCCGCGACCTTCCTGCTTGTCCCGATCATGGCGGCGTGATGTATTGCACATGGTTTCCATTTCTCAAAAACATCAACGAACCCCTGATCCTGGATCTCGTTGACCGGGCGGCGGATCTGGGATTTCACACCTTCGTCGTCGATGACGGCTGGTTCGCCGGCAACGACAGTTGGCAAGTCGATGCCGGCAAATTCCCGCATGGCCTGGAAGTCATCGCCCGACGCATCCGTCAGCGCCACATGAAGTTCGGGCTTTGGTACAACATAGGCAACGACTACGGCGCAATCGGCACACGTCCGCAAGACAACGCGATGGATCACCATGGACAGCCCAAGGTTTGGGGCTTTTCCGGCGAATTGACTACGCGTTGCCTGGCTTCAAAACACAGGGATTTTCTTGTTTCCAAGCTCACCCAATTGGCCAAACGATATTCGGTCGATTACTTCAAACTCGATTTTAGCAGCATCGTTGGCCCTTATGGATTTATCGCCATGGGATGTTCGGCCAAGCGCCACGATTATCATCGCGACGCATCGGATTCAGTCAATCGCCAGTACGACGCCATGTACCAGTTCCGGCAGGATGTCAAAAAGCAATTTCCCAATCTCATTATCGACTTTAGCTTTGAAGCCTTCGGCACTGAAAGGCCCGGGATTGCCGCTCTACGTTACAGTGAATTGCACCATGCCTCGAACCTCAACACGAATAAGCCTGAATATCTCACTGCGCTGAAAATCCGCAATACCATTTATTCCTACTGCACAATGCTTCCGCCCGAGCGTATACTGTGCGGCTTGCCATGCCTTCAAAATACTCACGATCTCGAACATTTGCTGACAGCTTTTGTCGGCGCCCCTTTGGTTGCCGGCGACCTTCGCAAAATCACGGATGATGACGCGAAAACTCTCACTAAGATCACAAGAACGCTCAACGAACTTATCGAGCGCGGACCGCTCACCGAGTTCCATAAGCTTCGCGGCGATAGCTATATCGCGCCCGACGATTGGGATGGTTTCGTTCGCTACACGCGCCCCCGGATGCCGCATGACACAAGCGAGGACCAAAACAAACTCGAATTGCGGGGGATTGTTTGTCTCTTCCGAAATCAATCCACGAATGCCTCGCTCATTTTGCGCGTTCCAGGTCTGCCACCGAATATCACGTTTCGTTTTACCGATGCGCTGACCAATGCATGTTTGGGGGCATTCACCGGCGACGATCTGCACGCTGGCGTCGCGGTGAATTGGCTCGACGAGCACGATTGCCGTGCAGTGGTCTTTGATGAAGCGATTGCGCAGGCGCAGATCAAAAATACGGATCCAAAATAGCTATGTCCTTCCAAAATAGCTATTGACATGTGCGCGCGGCAGTGGTACGATGTTATACCATATTAATGTGGTGTAGCTAGACCAGGGTTCAGGGAACATGATGACAGACGTCAATATCGCTTCCAGAAAATTCGCTAAGGCGACAATCAAGGATGTTTCGGAGGCTGCGGGCGTATCAATCACAACCGTTTCGCACTTTATGAACGGGCGGAAGTTTGCCTGCTCCGTCGAAACCGCGAAGCGCATTCAGGAAGCAATCAGGACAGTCCACTATGCGCCGGGGCCATCGGCGCGGAGGGCGCGTTATCAGGCGACGCGGACGATCGGTCTTTGTCTCGACAGCCCGGACGACATCTCCGAAACGTACGATCCCCGGCGAACCTATCACGAAGGCCTCAGCCGCGCAATCGTCCGCGAAGCTGACGAAAGTTCCTATGCCCTGTTGCACTATCCGCGCAACGTCAGGCACGGCGACAGCGCCGAGGCATTCCTCGATGGCCGCGTCGACGGTCTTATCTTTGGCTCGGGACCGTGCGATCGGCGCGTTCACGATCTTGCCGACGCGGGTTTGCCAACCGTAATCGTCAACCGGTTGGCAAACGCTCCCGATGCGTGCGGCGTCGTTGCCTTTAATGAGAGCGACGCCGTCTCTCTTGCCATGGACCATCTGTGGGAGTTAGGCCACCGGCGGATCGCGCATCTTGCCGGACCGGTGGGTCCTGCAGTGGCCGGTATCGACCTGTTGCAGGCTTCGACGATCTTGCACTCCGGTGCTGTAAGCACGCAGGCGGATGTCTTCCCGAGCGACAGCGCCATTCGCCGGTGCGAAGCCTATATCCGCTATATGCGGGACCGAAACGGATTCGACCCATCGTTGCTTGTTTCCTTGGGTTCGTGGGCCGATGGGAGCGAGATAGACGTCGACGAGGTGCTTTGTCGCTGGTTCAGCCTGCCCAAACCGCCGACTGCCGTTTTCTGTGTAAATGATTCGCTTGCGATTGCTCTCAATGCCGCCGCGCGCCGGGCCGGCATCGACGTGCCGGGGACGCTGTCGATCGTAGGCGTCGGCAATAAGGTCGCGGTCGAGGAGGCTGTCCCCGCGATTACGTCGGTGGACATTCCCGCGGAAGCGGCTGGCCGCGAGGCGATGCGCCTTTTGTTGCGGATGTTGGGCGGCGACGAGTTGACGCACGAAGATTTGAGGATCGTAATGCCGGTGACGCGGCTCATTGTTCGATCGAGTGCCGCACGCATATAGGCATAACTGCTCGGAAGGAAATGCTATCGACGAAGGAGACTATTCTATGGACGCCAAACGGAATCAGCAGATACAGCTGGGCAGCTCTGGATTTACTCTTATAGAGTTGCTCGTTGTCATCGCAATCATTGCGATTCTCGCCGCAATACTATTTCCCGTGTTCGCGACCGCTCGGGAAAAAGCGCGCATGAGCGCGTGCCTGTCCAACGAAAAGCAAATCGGCCTCGCATTCATGCAATATGTATCGGACTACGATGAACGGTATCCGAACGGTATCGACGGCTACGGACAGGGCAGGGGGTGGGCCGGCCAGGTTTATCCGTACGTCAAAAGCGCCGGCGCTTTTGTTTGCCCGAGCGACACGATGTCCGGGGATGTGTCGTCGTACGGCTATAACTGGAATATGACGATCTCCGGGGGCGGGACCACGCCCAGCGGCGCCATGCAGATGAACCAGCTCACGTCGCCGCCCAAGACCGTGTTGCTTTTCGAGGTCGTCGGCAATACCGGCTATAACCTCACACTGCCGCAATATACATCCAAAGGGGCAGGAACTGCCTTGTCGACGCCCGACATCTGGGTGTGTACGACGTGTACGCTTGGCTTCAATGCCTGCTCAGCGGCTGGCAACGGAGTCATCGGCACGTCGAGCACCCCCCAACCGATCGGCAGCGGGGGCTCCACGAGTGGTGGAACGCTGAAATATGCAACAGGCCCCATGGGGATGTCTGTTGCAAACACTAGCTCGGAGCCTATTTCGTATAGTTTCGCCGATCCCGTCAATGGCCGCCATCAGGGTGGCTCAAACTTTATCCTCGCCGACGGGCACGCAAAGTGGTTCATGCCAAACCAGGTTGCCGCGGGAAACGACGCCCCGAATTTGGGCTACTGCGGCGTCGAAAATTACGAAGGCAAATCGGTCGCGTCGTCAACGGACGAGACAACGTGTTGGTTTGGCGCCGTTGCGGCTACGTTTAGCATAATCTGAGCGCTTCCCGGCGCAAAGTGTGGTCAAATGAATCTATTAACGAGACTAATTCTAGCAGCTTCCTGCCTAACATCGATTCTTGCCCTGCCGGCATATGCATACGCTGCGCCGGGCAACCTGGTTTACAACGGCGGCTTCGAAAATGCCAACATCAAGAGCCCGCCGGAGGGATGGCAGATGTGGGGGGATGAACAGTGGAAGGTCTCAGGGAATTACACGGTAGATTCGACGGTCGCCCACTCGGGTACGAACTCCTTCCGCATCTATCACCCCGCGAACACCGCAGGGTATGTCGTGACGGACGCCAAATATGCCATTCCGGCCCAGACCGGACAGATGATAACCGTCTCCTTTTGGGCGCGCGCCAAGGAAACCGGGCGCGCTTACCTGGAGGTGAATGGATACGGTCCCGGGCCAAACGACAACCGCGACCCGCTCTATTGGAGTTCGCTGGATGTATCGCCGGAGTGGAAGCAGTTTACGGTGACGCTTTACGATCGCTGGGATTTCTTTGCGGCCCACAGCAAGTACCTTCGTCTCGCGCTCTGGGCCACGCGCGATCCCGCAGCTGAAGCGACTCTGTGGGTCGATGATGTCGTCGCAACATCGTCGCCCAGCACGCGCAGCGGCGGTCTCGTCGATGAAACCACGCTTGCGTATCCGCCCGTGGCGCACCGGCTCCGCCCCGGCGATGTGCTGGATGTCGCTATCGATGCCGCTCGACCCGTCCGAAGTGCGACGCGTGATGCCGGCGGACTCTCGTTTCATCGCCTCGTTGGCTTTACCGGCGTTCCGTACAATAAAAACGGAGACTATACGCTCCCGCCGCAACTGGAAAGCGCGATCAAGGATCTAAGGCTGCCGATGACCCGCTTCTATGGCGTTGGAGACGAACCGTTTGGCGTCGAGGGGGGCATCGATCGGGTCGCGGACACCGTTCGCAAGCTCGGCATCCCCGAGGAGCACACGGTGATCGAGCTGGAGACGCAGTCCGCCAAAACTTATCTCGGACCGGATGTTTGGGCGCACGCGGTCGAGTACAGCAGAGCAAAAGGTTACAAATTTCGATACTGGGAAATCGGCAATGAAACGTACATGGCCAACAGCGCGTTTCCGACGCCGGATGCGTATGCGGCGCACTTCACGAGCGTCAGCAAAGCCATTCGCACTGTCGATCCCAAGGCACAAATCGGCCTTTCGATAATTGCATCCAATCGCCGCTGGGGAAACTATCTTTTGGGAATGACGGCAGGACACTATGATTTCGTCGTGCCCCACTACTACTTTGGTTGGCACGCTGGTCCCGGCGCGGTCGAGCGCTATAGCGTCGAAGATGTCGCGGCTGGCGGCAACTATGGAACGCTCGATCTCGTCGCCCGAACGAATGCGTTGCTGCGCCTGTACAACCCGGGCCGCGATGTCTACCAGTACGACACCGAATGGGGCATGGACGCCAGGCTGAACGGCGATAAGGGCGCGGATTTCGAGCCGCGCAACGCCAACATCATAGGAACGTTGCATCGCGCCGTGCGCCTCATCTATTATGCCCGCGAAGACTTACTGCGCGGCGCGAGCGGATGGAACCTCTTCGTCAATTCCCGAGAACCTGGCTTCGGCGTGCTTTCGCCTAACGTTCCCGATAAGCGCTATCTCCTGTACTGGCTCTACTATTACTTCAACCGGCACGTCGGCACAAATGTGCTCGCGATGGACGGAACAGCGCCGTACTACGAGCCGCCTGCGAACAATCCTCTCGGACTGCGTTCCGGCCCGCTTACGCCCGTTCTCGCGACGATGGATGCCGATCATAAGACGATGTATTTGGTTATCGCAAATGGCTCGTGGGATAAGGCCGTTCCCTGCGCCGTGCATCTGAAAAGCTTCGCGGCCGGCAAGGCGGAGGGCGTCGTCCTGTCTCAGGACGACGAG
>JARLGU010000053.1 GCA_031292625.1 Capsulimonadaceae bacterium
CGTAAATCACCGCCGTGAACGAGGCGCGGGCGAGACCGGTCCGTGACCGGCGGACGATGGCGGCAAAGGGCCGTACGCGGGTTGACGAGCCATCGTAAATTACCGCAGTGAACGAGGCGCGAGTGAGACCGGTCCGTGACCGGCGGACGATGGCGGCTAAAGGCCGTACGCGTGTTGACGAGGCAACGTAAATCACCGCCGTGAACGAGGCGCGGGCGAGACCGGTCCGTGACCGGCGGACGATGGCGGCAAAGGACCGTACGCGTGTTGACGAGCCATCGTAAATCACCGCAGTGAACGAGGCGCGGGCAAAAAAATGCCCCGGCGGCACGAGCCGTCCTGAATCTTTCTCGCAACGCTGAATAAAAGGCTCGCTTTCCTACTGCATTGCCGCGCGCATCCATTGCCAGCGTTCACGCGCAAAACTCCGCTGCGCCATCTTCGTGTTTAGCGGGAACAAGGCCACGAACCTGGGTGCGCGCACGCGCCGCTTGCGGCCTCGGGGTACAATAGGCAGACTTCCGTTCGTGAAAAATCCCAACACCAGGAACCGCATTTGGATAAGAACAAGCTTCTCATTGGCCTCATTGTCGTCGGCGTGCTTGCCGCCCTTATTCCCGCCGTCAACCGGACCCGGCAGGAGGCGCGCAATCGACGCGTCGAGACCGCGGTCGACTATGCCGATGCATTCAACCTCGCCATCGCTTCCCGCGTCCCGTTCAGATCCGCGCTCGCGGCGCTCAAGGACGCAGGAATCACGTCGCTTGCGATCACCGAAGATCCCATCGACTCCCTTCGTACAATGGGAGCAATGACCGTCAATGGCGTCAGCCCTACCGAAACAGACTTGACGTTTTCGCCGCGCTTTCCCGGCCAGATGGAACGAGTGAAATCGTCGCTTGCCAATAAGACCAGCATTCCGATTCGGGTCAAGGACGACACCATCATTGTGAATGCGCCCTATATCCAAATCTCGGCACTTGGAGCCGGTCTAGACCCCGTTCAAATTCAAAACACCATCGACGCCGGCATGACCATCTGCCCGCGCCTTTACAACCTTCCGGGCGCCTCATATAAGTCGATCGCCTGGATGCTGGCGCGCGTCAGATCTCAATGCCAGCGCACCCTTCCCTCCGGCAGCGTCAAGGATTATGCCAATGTCGTAATCTTCGCGGGACCGGACGTGCTCGGCAATCGCGATCACATTGACGACACCGCACAGGCAATGGCCGACACGGGCCTTCGATATGGATCGATCGAGTTTGGCAAGCAGATTGGCGATGAGGATCTCTCTCGCTCCGCACTTGACCTTATGGTCCGAGTCCATTCCATCGCGAGCAACGAAATGCCGACGATGGATGAACCGACCGCCGCTGGTCGCTTTGTGCTTGGCGCACGCGAACGCAATATCCGGCTTCTTTATGTACGGCTATTTCAGAACGGCCTCGAACCCGATACATTCAAGCATTCGATTGACCCAAACGCGCTCTCGCAGCCACTTGAGGCCAACGTCCAGTTTATTCGCCAGGTGCGCCAAGGATTGAAGGAAGGCGGTCTCCGGATCGGACCTGCCCACGGGTTCAAGGAGGATCCCTTGCCGAGCCGGGGGATCCTGCGACGGCTTCTCTTGGCGCTTATTGGGATAGGCGCGGCGGCGGCCGGAGTGCTTCTGGTGCGCAAGTTCACCGGCATCGATGGACGCTGGTTTTGGACTCTTTTCGCCTTCGCCATTCTGGTTGCCATCGCCTGCGCGATCCCACAGCATACGATGAAAGGCCGCCAGCTCATGGCGCTCGTCGCCGCCATCGCCCTTCCATCGCTTGGCCTGATGACGCTTCGCCTTCCCCGCCCCGGTCAGAGCGCGGCATCGACGTTCGCCGCGCTCGACCTTGCGTTCCGGCGTTATATCGTCGCCTCGCTCTGGACTGCTGCAGGCATCGTGCTCCTGATCGGCCTTCTCGCGGACAGATCGTTTATGCTGCACATCGATGAGTTTCTCGGGATCCGTCTGGCGATCATAATGCCGATGTTCTTGACGCTGTTCTATCACGGCCTCGGATTGGCGGATGTCGCCGACGATGCTCCGTGGTCTGAGCGGGCCGCCGTTGCAGCCCAACACTGGCAATCGTTTACGCTTAGCCCGCTTATGATGGGGCAAACCATTGGCGGCTTAATCGCGCTCGCCGTCGTCGCCGTCGTCGTCCTCCGATCCGGCAATGAGCCTGGCGTCGGCGTTAGCGGCACGGAGCTGTCGTTTAGAAGCCTGCTCAATAAGCTCCTTTTTGTCCGCCCGCGCACAAAAGAGTTCCTATTCGGGCATCCTCTTCTGATAGCCGGTCTCGCCTCGGCTTTTGCAGGCAACCGCAAATGGCTCACGCTCTATCTGGCTGCGGGCGCGATTGGACAGGCGTCGATGCTCAACACGTTCTGCCACATCCATACGCCACTGCTCTTCTCGTTCGTGCGCGCCATCCTGGGCTGGATCATCGGGGCCGGCATCGGCTCCCTGTTGTTCGCGCTTCTGCACCGCTGGTTTGCTAACAAGACCCAGCCAGCCTAGTTTCTTGCTAACCAGCAGGTCCAATCAAACGTCGCTTCCCGCCGCTTTTCCCGCGACGAAGCGACCAGCGGGGCCAACGGCTTTTCCGAAACAAGACGAGCGAACATGAAGCGTGTCCTTTTAAGCGGCTACTACGGATTCGACAACGCCGGCGATGAAGCGGTTCTCGCCGGTCTCGTCAAATCCGTCCGCGACATTGCCCCTCCGGATAGCCTCTCAATCGAGGCGCTCTCGATTAACCCTATGGCAACCGCGCGCGACCACGCCATCCTCGCAGTCCATCGCATGCGCCTCGGCCCTGTCCTGCGCAGCATCGCGCGAACGGATTTACTGGCGTCCGGCGGCGGAAGCCTTCTGCAGGACGTAACCAGCCGGCACGGCATCTTCTACTACCTTGCAATCGTTCGTCTCGCGCAAATTATGGGCAAGCGCACCATGTTTGTCGCACAGGGCATCGGCCCGCTCAACGAGCCTCGCTCACGAAAGCTCACCGCTTCGGTCGCAAACCGGCTCGACGCGATCACGGTTCGCGACAACGGCTCCGCCCAGCTCTTGCGCGATATTGGCGTGACGCAACCGGTCGAGGTCACTGCGGACCCGGCCCTGCTGCTCACGCCCAAGGCACAGCCGGACCGTGACCAGCTCAGAGACGGCGTGGCAACGTCGCTCAGACCCTGGCGAAACTGCACCGGCCGCGTCGTGGATACGCTTGCCCAGTCGTGGAAGGACGTCCTGCAGCCGGAGCCGCTCGTTGTCATGGCGATGCAACCGGATGTCGACGGCGACGCCGGCGCGCGGCTCGCGGCAGCGCTCGGCGCTCCGTCGCCTGCGCCAAGCACGGGACTGTGGACACACGTCGAAACCGTGCGGCAGGTCAAAATGGTAATCGGAATGCGGTTGCACGCCCTTATTCTGGCCGCCGCCGCGCGTACTCCGATGCTCGCTCTCTCCTACGATCCAAAGATTGACGCCTTCATGACCGAGATCGGTCAGTCCGACGCCGTCTTTAACGTCGAGCATGACGATCCAGCCGAATTAACGCCGCTGCTTGCCCGTATCTGGAGCGAACGAGCCTCGCGCGCGCACGCCCTCGAGGCCGTGCTCCCGGCCCTCGAAGCGCGAGCGAGTCGAAACGCCAAGATCATGGTCGACCTGGCGTCCGGCCGGTAGAGCTCGCCCGGCCGCCGGCGTTCCATCCACCCATTGGCCTATTCCGCGCAAAAATAAGGTTATCAGCTCAAATATGAACTATAGCGTGTTACGTCGGTCCCGCAGGAGTATAACTTCCCTGTACAAATACCTGTAAAGACGCGCCTCAACAAAGCCATAATAAATACCGGAGGCGGCATCGCGAAAGGAGCTCAATACCATGGCAGCAGTGTCTGTCACTCCAACGCCAATGCCCGCAATCACTCGCAGGTCCGTGAATAGCGCGATTATCGCGCCTTCGAGCGAGGACCAGATCGTAAAGCTCACAAAGCGTGAGATCGAGGTTCTGACGCTGGTTGTTCAGGGGAATGCAAGCAAAGAGGTCGCAGATAGGCTCTTCGTAAGTAAGCGCACGGTGGACTTCCACCTTGCTAATATTTACGATAAGCTGCACGTATCGAACCGCGTTCAAGCGTTCCGTCGTGCGACGCGCCTCGGGCTTATTCCTTATGAGGCACAGTTCGTCGATTAAGACGATGCTTTGCCGATAGAACGACCGGTCACGCTCCCAGCCCATGGGGCGCCATGGACATTCTGGGCCGCAGTGAATCGGCAACGCTTAGGTGTTGTCCGGGGTGCAGGTTTCCTGCACCCCGTTTTCTTTCGTGTCCCCTACCGCCCACCCGGCAGAGCCGCGTCCAACCAGCGGAGATACATCGCGGGTTCGAACGGAGGATCGCCCGCCAAATAGTGGCTTCGTCCAGAACCGAGCCCGCTTTCCCACTCGATCGCGTACATATCCTGCGTCGCAGCATCCCGCGCCAACTCGCTAAGCAGCGTGACGCTGTCCGCAGCCGCGATTGCATCGCCGGCAAACACAATCTTGCCGCTCGAAACAGACCGCAGGGAATACGTCAACGCAACGTCATCCCGCGTATCGTTGCACGCGACGACGTCGTGCACCTTGCTGCCCGGCTCTTGCTCGCGAACCACCAGATGCAGCGGACGTTGGGCGCGGACGATCCAATCGAACGCCAGCTTCTTATCGTAGTAGTAGTCCACAACCGCATCCGAAAACTGCGGCCAGCCGTCCACAAGGTTCCACCAGATAATGCCCGTCTTCGCCCACTTCTTCGACCTGAACAGCTCGATGAAGAACTTCTTCGCCTCCGCCTGCACACACTGGCTCAGGCGGGCGAATTCTTCCAGCGATTCCGGTTTGCAACCAAACAGATCGCCGATTTGCGAGCGCATCAATTCGACACGGTAGTCGGAAACGTTGACCCCGGGAATTGGCGACGTCGCGTGCAGCAGCCACTCGTCGTTGGGTATCGGCCAGAGCTTGTCCGGCGAAATGAACTTTTTGATCGACTCGACCGACGGACTTCCGTGATAGCCGATTTCACTGGCAAACCGGCCACGCGAGTCCTTATAAAACGCGGTTTTGTAATAACGCCGCGGCCCCCAGAGATGCTGCTCCGACAGGTTGCCCAATCCTTTGCCAACCGCCGACGGCCCGATATAGGGCGACGACGGCAGATAGGCGCGCGAGGGGTCCTCGTCGCGCAACACGCGGGGAAGCACCTCCCGCGTAAGCCGGTTTCCGTTGGGATTGATCGTCTTCTCCGAGCCGGTCCAGACGGTCGCTTCGTCGCATTCGTTGTCGCCGCACCAAAGCGCGAGGCTCGCATAATTACGCAATCGCCGGACAATCGCACGCGCCTCAATTTCAATTTGCCGCGCGAATTCGTCATCCTGCGGATAAAGCGAACACGCCATCGCGAAATCCTGCCAAACGAGCACCCCGCGTTCGTCGCACATTTCAAAGAATCGGTCGCTCTCGTAAACGTTGCCGCCCCAACAGCGAACCATGTTGCATCCGGCCTCGTCCAGCAGAGCAATCGCTGCGTCAAGCCGCTCCGCATCCCGCGAATGGTAGGCGTCAAGCGGCACCCAGTTCGTGCCCAGGATGAACACCCGCTCGCCGTTTACGAGAAATACGAACTCGCCATTGCCGGCTTCATCCATGAATTCGGTGCTGCGTAACTCGATCGTCCTGATCCCATGCCGGAATTCGCGACGATCAATCTCCTCGCCATCCCGTAAGAGGCGCATCGTAACAGCGTACAGGTTTGCCTCGCCACGACCGCGCGACCACCAAAGGCGAGGGTTGTCCACCCCAAAGCCTACTCGTCCGGACGAGCCCAGGACGAGGTCGCGCTTGCAGAATGTGGACGGCCCGCAGGTCCCCTCAACCTCGATCTCAAACCGTGCGCTCAAGGGATCGACGTTCTCGAGGCGGTACCAGAGGGCCTCGTCGGCCCAGTTCGCCGTCGCCGACCGCGTCGTAAGAAAGTATTGGTCTATCCGTTGAGCCGGCCGCCATTCCACGCGTACGGGACGCCACAAGCCGGCGGACAGGGCTCGCGGCATAATATCCCAGCCGTACATATGCGGCGCCTTGCGCACACGCAGCGAGTCGTACCCGCTCGGCTGAGCGACATTGCCCGGTCCGCAGGAATGGTTTTGCGCTTCGATGAGGGATGGCCGAATGTGAACCATCAGCTCGTTCTTCTCTTGAAGGCGGCCGCCTAGATCGAACTCGTGCGGGATCAACATGTTGGCGGCGCTCCCAACAGGCTGACCGTTTAAAAAGACTTCTGCGTAGCAATCGACGCCTTCCAGGACGAGGACCGGCCGAGCGTCATTCTGCTTCGGGGCTCCATTGAAACGGCATGCATACCAGACGTGGCTTCGCTCAACAGACCTCAGTCCATCGATGTTCATGCCGAAAAACGGATCGCCCTCGACAAGGCCGGCGCGCAGCATGTCGAGCTCTATGTTGCCGGGCACGATCGCCTCATGAAGCGTAAGGCCTAAGCGAGCGAGATCGCTTTCAGTCGTGCAGCGCCCGAGAGCGTCGGGGAGAGGATCGGAAGCGACGGCAAAGCGCCAGTCGCGATCAAGAGTGAGCTGCTTGGAGGGAAACGTCATTGATTTAATCAACCTTCCTGACGAATAGCGAGAAGACCTGTACAGAACGTCGCGAATAAACGCGAATGACCGAAACGATACCGCAACCACGGATTATGCCGCAATGTCCGAGGCGGCAAGCGCATGCCTGTTCCCGCACCGCGCTCCCGCGATGTCGCGCTCAATCCACGTCGCCATGCGTCGCCGCAATCAACGTTCGCGCTATCGCCGCCGATCACCTGCGCCGATCGTAGATTGCGACGTTCTCACCGTGTACAATAAGCGTATCCGGCGATCAAATAATTCCGGACTCCAGGAGCCATCGACTACTCCCATGCAGCTTGTCATTGCCACAACCAACGCACACAAGGTCGGCGAAATCGCCGCAATCCTGACGCCGCTCCTTCCGGCTGGAGTCGCCATCCGCGGACTTGAGCCGGGACGCTGGCCGGAGCCCGACGAAAACGGCGCGACCTTTGGCGAGAATGCGCTGATCAAGGCGCGACACTACTCAGCGCTCACCGGATCGGCCGCTCTCGCCGACGATTCCGGAATATGCGTCGATGCGCTTGGCGGCGCACCGGGGATCTATTCAAGCCGCTATGCGCCGACGGATTCCGAACGCATCGCCAAACTGCTTGCCGATCTGCGCGCCGCCTCAGCCCTCGAACCGAGTCAGCGAAGGGCGCGATTCGTCTGCGCGGCTGTCATCGTATGGCCGGACGGCCGGACGCTCTCCGCGGAGGGCGTTTGCCAGGGGCTCATTGCGCCGTCTCCTCGCGGCGTGTCCGGATTTGGCTACGATCCCGTTTTTCAGCTTGCTGACCGGCCTCTGACAATCGCGGAACTCACTCCCGCGGAAAAGAACGAGATCAGTCACCGCTCCCGGGCGTTGCGCGATCTCGCGATAAAGCTCCGAATTGCCATTCAGTCGAGCCCTTCCGGCGAGCGCCCAGCGAACGTCGAGCAGCGCAAGAATTCCGCCGTTATCGGCTGAAATCGGCCAGAGAGTGGAGTATTATTCATGATTAAATCGGATGACTGAATTCCGCGCCTCAAATCGCCGCAACGCAACGGTATAATAGGGGCACGGCGTGCAATCTTACGGTTCGAGGGAACATCTTGGTTTACGACGGCAAGCAGACGGGTAAATTCTGTAAGACCATGAGTAAGCTTGTCCGGTAAATTGTTTGTTTTCAACCGATGCATTTGGAACTGAAACGGCTTTAGAAGTCGTACTTACGATAGGATAGTTTCGACGCAACCCATCAAGCAGCCGTCGACAAGGATTGAATAAATGACGCTCAGCGCGGCGGCGACGGTGTCGCTGTACATCGTTCTCGTTTTTGTCGTAATATTTGCCCTGCTGACCGTCGCCCTCTTGGCGATCATCGCCTTCAGCCTGCGAACGATTCAGGAAAAGCTCGGCGAAGGTCTGGTGCAAGTTAAACCGGTGCTCGACAAAACAACGGACACCTTGGACACGGTTCAGCGGGTAACCAACCGCATCGGCGAAAAGGCTGACACAATTCTAGAGCGCGGCGAAGAGCTCACAAACAATGTTTCGCGCAGGGTCGAAGAAACTGCGGCGGTCGTCGAGAAGACCGTTTCAACGCCTTTGATCAAGTTTTCGAGCGTTGTCGCCGGCGTCGCGGAAGGCATTTCGTCTTTGAACCGTCACTTTGGCGATCCGCACTCGAACGCTTCCACGGAAAAGGGGACTAACTCGAATGGCCGAAAATAATGACAACAGCGGCGGCGCATTTCTGGTTGGCGTGCTTGTAGGAGGGGCGGTCGGCGCTCTTGCAGCACTTCTGCTAGCGCCCCAAAAGGGTGATGAAACGCGGGCGTATATCGCGGAAAAATCCGTCGACTACGCGTCCGTCGTTAAGAACAAATCGACGGAAGTCGCTGATGCCGTATTGCAAAATGCAACGCAAATCAGCGAAAAGGCGCTCGATACGGTCGATCAGCTTAAATCCAAGACTACGGATGTGGCGTCGACGGTCGCCGATCGTGCGGGAGAAGCGGTCAGCAGCGTGAAGGAAACGACGGAAACTGTGCTCACAAAAGGCAAAGCTCTCGTCGAAGCCACCGCAGCTGCCGTACAAGACGCCATCGCTGATGGCCGTGAAGCGGCCCAGAAGGTGGAAAACCGCCTTAGAGCGGAGGTCGCGGAATCCCCAAGCGAGCCGGGAGCGTAATATCCGTAAGGGTCTGCGCCGCTGGCTCTGTTCTTGATAGGAGGATTGTATAATGGCAAAACCTGGACCTGAGCCAGGCTCCGAGGGTGCGAAGAGGATCGCGGAGGCTCATCGCGGCTCCCATGATCATGACCAGCAAGGTGGCTTTGCCGCCAAACCGTCCCTGGCTCGCGAAGCGGGCCGCAAGGGCGGAGAAACGGTAAAAAGCCGCTACGGCCCCGTATTCTACCAGAGTATCGGCAAGAAGGGCGGAGAAACGGTCAAGCGCGAGCGCGGCCCAGAATTTTACGCCGAGATCGGCCGTAAAGGCGGAGAAATGCGCGGTATCCGCGCAGCCGAACGTCGCGGTGCGGAAGCCAGCAAAGAGCCGGCTGCGCCCCGCAAACGTGGACGGCCCGCCAAAAACCCAAAATAACCCGTCGCAAATCAGAGAGCCCTGACATCCGTGTCAGAGCTCTTTTTCTTTTCCCGCGTCATCGCCCCCCTTAAGATCCGCATCATTCCAAAGACTCTCGCGAGGGCAATTGCCCGCCGCCAGCGCTCAACGATCTCGCAACCAAACAGCCCCGGGGGTAAATGCAGCCCACGCCCGTCGGCCGGGAATCCTCCCGCTTCGGAAACGGCCTTTCCTCGAACATTACCCTCGAAGCGGAATGGAAGCGCGGAACCGGATGCGGACGCGCGACGCGGTTTCTGAACGGATCATCCCCTGGTTGCGCTGGAGACCTTTGTCCATCGCAACCGCGGCGCGATTTCAAGTATAATAGCCAAGTGAAAGATACCAATCAATCCGTCAAAGAAGTGCGCCGCGTTCTCGAGGAAGAGGCCGACGCCATTCGCGCGACCGCGGCACGCCTGCACCCAGATGTCATCGAAGCGACCGTCGAACTGCTCCTCGCCTGTCCGGGACGCGTTGTTGTCACCGGGATGGGCAAGTCCGGCGCAGTGGGACGAAAGTTCGCGTCGACCTTGTCGAGCACCGGAACGCCCGCGCTGTTCCTGCATCCGGCCGAAGGCGTTCACGGCGACCTCGGAATGGTCACGGAGCACGATGTCGTCATCGCCTTCTCGTACAGCGGCGAAACCGATGAGCTGCTCGCCGTCCTGCCGGCAATCGACCGCCTGGGCGTCCCGATAATCGCGGTCACGGGCCGCCCCGAATCGACGCTTGGCAAGGCAGGGCGAGTCGTGCTCGATGTCGCGGTCGACCACGAAGCCTGCCCGTTGCATCTTGCGCCGACCACATCCACCACCCTCATGCTCGCGGTCAGCGATGCCATCGCAATCGCGGTCATGGGAGCCAGACGATTCACCACCGACCAGTATGCAGCCAGACACCCGGCGGGCTCGCTCGGACGGCGTCTTCTGCTTCGGGTCGTCGATGTCATGCGCACAGGCGACGCTGTTGCGATCGTCCCAATGGACACGCTCCTGCGGGACACGCTCTTTGCAATCACCCGGGCGCACGCGGGAGCCGCGATCGTCGTTGGAACCGACGGCAAGGTCGCGGGCCTGGTGACGGATGGCGATGTCCGGCGGCGGCTGCTCGAAGGCGTTGACTGCCTTGCCCAACCCGTTTCAGAGACAATGAACGTCCATCCAGGTCTCGTTCCCGACAACTTGCTGGCCGTCGAAGGGCTCGATCTCCTTGGCGAATTTCACCCGATCCCAGGTGCGAGAGCCGGCGAAGCGCCCGTCGTCGATGCCGATGGCCGGCCCGTGGGCATGCTAATGCTCAAGGATCTCGTGAAAGCGGGCATCGTATGAAGGATGTCCGCCTGCTGATCATGGATGTGGACGGAACCCTTACTGACGGCGGGATATACATCGGTCCGGCCGGGGAAGAACACAAGCGCTTCCACATCGCCGATGGCCTTGGAATCCGCATGGCCCATACGGCGGGCCTCCGGACCGCCGTCATAACCGGAATCGTCTCGGAGCCCGTTCGCGTCCGTATGGAAAGCCTTGGGTCGTCCGATATCCTTCTCGGCATCGGCAACAAGAAAAATGCCGTCCAGTCGCTTAAAGAAAAATACGGGCTGCTCGACGAGCAAGTCGCATTCATTGGCGACGACTTAAACGATCTACCGGCATTCGAGGCAGTCGGGGTCCGCATCGCGGTCGCCAACGCCGTGCCGCAACTCAAGCAGCGCGCCCACTACATTACGACCACGCCTGGAGGAGCCGGCGCGGTCCGCGAGGCAATCGAGGTCATTCTCACGGCCCAGGACCGGCTCGCGCGCGCGGTCGATGGCTACGTGGAGGAAATTACCCGCGCCCGCTAGGCGCTACGCGTACACGGGCAACGCCTGGTCACGATCGTATAACGCCGGACTGCGTCGCGCTTCGGCGCATCTTTTCCCTTCAGGTTACAAATATGAGCCGCCTCGAAGATCCCGCCTCAAAACACGAACGCGAATTGATGACCTGCGTCCATTGCGGCCTCTGTCTGAACGCCTGCCCCACCTACTTGGTCACCGGCAGCGAGGCCGACAGTCCACGTGGCCGGATCGTCCTGATGGCGGCAATGCATCGCGGAGAGCTCGGCGACGGCGACATCGGCGCAAGGCTGCACCTCGATCGCTGCCTGGGATGCCGCGCTTGCGAAGTCGCCTGTCCTTCCGGAGTTCCCTACGGCAGCCTTGTCGAGGTTGCCCGCGCGTCGCTCAACAAGATGCGCCCAGTCGCCCAGAGAGCCGCACGTTTCGCTTTACTCGAATCGCTGACGGACCCAGCCCGCATGCGTCTTAGTCTGACCGTTTCCCGCTTGGCTGGCGGAATGCCTTCGCCGTTTGCGCGGCTCCTCACCGGCGAACCAGGCGTCGTCGCCAACGCGCCGTTGCCGGCTGAATCCAAAACTCCCGCCTTGCCCGCCGTCATCCCGGCCAGAGGGCCCCGGCGCGCACGCGTCGGAATGCTTGTCGGCTGCGTCATGCGCGTGCTTTACGGCGACGTGAATGAAGACACCGCTGTAATCCTGGCTGCCAACGGATGCGAAGTCGTGGTGAATCAACGTCAAGGCTGCTGCGGCGCGCTGCACCTGCACAACGGATTTGACGATAGAGGTCTCGTGCTCGCCCGGAAGATGATCGACGCGTTCACGCCGTTCGATGGCCTCGATGCCATCGTCGTCAACTCCGCGGGATGCGGATCGACGATGAAGGAATACGGACATCTCCTTGCGGAAGATGATGAGTACGCGGAACGGGCGCGCCGCTTTTCGGAAAAGGTGAAGGACGTCAGCGAGTACTTGGACGAACTAGGCTGGAATGCGCCAATGCGCGAGATCAAACAAACCGTAACCTACCACGACGCCTGCCATCTCGGTCATGCCCAGCGGATCACCGAAGCCCCGCGGCGGCTGATCCAAGCCATCCCCGGCCTAACCCTCGTCCCGCTGACCGAAACAGACGTTTGTTGCGGCAGCGCGGGAATCTACAACCTCACTGAACCCACGATGTCGCTTAAACTGAGAGACCGCAAGGTCGCGAATATTCTCGCGACCGGCGCGCGAACGGTGGTCACATCCAACCCCGGATGCATGGCGTGGATTAACTCAGGCGTCGACAACATCGGCGTCATCCACCCAGCGACATTGTTGCGGCAAGCATTGCAGGACTGATCCGGTGCGCTACGATGCAGCCTCGGCCTCGGACCCGGCGGCGCGAACACGGTCGCGAACGCCTTCGATTGCCTGAGGTTCGTCGTCGTACAGCATGAAGATCTTGACTAATCGCGTGATCTCAAATGCCCGGCGCACAAAGGGGGTCGTCGCGACGAGCGAGATGCCGCCGCCGTACTCGCGAACACGTCGAACGGCATCGACGAGTACGCCTAACGCGGCGCTGTCAAGATAGGGTACATCGCCCAGATCAATTACGACCTCAAAATTCTTCTGGTCGATAAGATCCCTCAGCGTTTCGCGAAATGCAGAACACGTGTGAAGGTCAATCTCCCCTTTTACGCGTACGATTGGGATATTGTCGACAGTCTTTTCAACAGCGATATCAAGTACCATATAGCTCCCCTGCCCGCGCCCAGCGAGCTGGCATCGGCAATCCTTAAAGTACCCTTGTCGGTGTGTCGCCAAACAAGCATGGCCCTCCAGTCTTAAACGGAGGTCAAGCATTTCAAGAGCGCACCGCCGAGTTTGAAGCGACAACTGCCTGTTAGTACGGCACCGTATTATACCAGCGGCAAGATCGTTGAAACATGAAGGTTCGCGCCGCGATGCCGCAAACAACAGTGGGAAACAAGAAGAGCTTAGGGCCGGCAACTTCGCCCCAATTTTCTCAAAACGCGCTCAGCGGCTCATCCTGAGGACGGAGTGATTAGGGAAAAACAGCTCGCGACATCCTTCCAAAAGGATACCGCGAGCCGTTACGTTCTCAGAGCGTGTGTAAAAGATCGAAAGGCTTTGCTAAGACGGCTCCCCGGCCGCCGTGGCCGTTTTTGAAAAAGGGCCGTCACAGCCGGTTCACTGCTTCACTATGTGCGCTGGGATCGGACGATGGCGGTAAAAGGACGTACGCGTGTTGACGAAGCATCGTAAATCACCGGAGTGAACGAGGCGCGGGCTAAAAATTGCCCCGGCGGCACGAGCCGTCCTGATTCTTTCTCCTGGACTTTGGCCAATTTATTACACACACTCTCCCAACCTAAAGGAGTTCGCTCAAGTCCGCGTTGCCGATCGGGACGCCGCTCACTTTGCGCTTGATCCGCGCAAGCGCGTTGTCGACGCTCTTCGTCTTGCAGCGCAGCTCAGCGGCGATCTCACGATAGGATTTGCCCATCTGGTAGCCGGAAAGCACCTTCCACTCGAAATCGCTCAATACCGCCTGCAGCGTGTCGTGGAGGATCTTGGTGTCCTCGTGACGCAATACCATCTCCTCGGGATCTAGAGCGCCGCTGCCGGGCAAAATGTCGCTGAGGTTCCAATCCGACGTGGTATCGTCGGACGGCGACTCGAGCGACAACGATGTGTTCAACGGCATCTGTTTCTGGCGAGTGGCTGTCTTGATTGCGGTAATAATATGGCGGGTAATGCAAACCTTGGCGAAGGCGGGAAAACTGATCGCTCGATCGGACCGGAAATCTATGATAGCTTGCCAGAGGCCGATCATGCCAACCTGAAGCAAGTCCTCCTTTTCCGCGCCCACAAGGAAATAGGACTTGACCTTGGTGCGAACAAGGTTCCTGTATTTGTAGAGCAGATATTCAGCGGCGGAATCTTCGCCGCGTTGAGCACGGCCTACCACCTCGTAATCTGACCACTCGGCATAACGAAGTTGAGATTGGCGCAGCCGTTCGGATAGCTCGCCGCTGAGCAGGCTAGTAATCACGAGGCTCCTCCTGGAGCGGGCGCTGCCGACGACGGGTCTGGCAACGGCTCTTTGACGACTTCGATCTTGAGATTCGTGATAATGATCGCGCCGATTACGACGGCGAGCGTCGCAAATGCGGTCACGGGTGTTATGGGAATTTCTTTAATAGTGCGATCCCCGACCTTCAGACGCAACGCCTTAAGCCGCGAATCACCAAGTGTTTTCTGCACTTCAGCCAGCAACTCGGAACCGAGCGAAAAAAAATTCGCGGCTGGAGTCAGCGTTGCCGAAGGCCTGTCAGAACCTGTACTGTCAGACATCCGGAAGTATGCCTTTCATCTCTGACTACGAGGATTCTCACCGATCATACCAGATCGTCTCGAACACCGTCAAGCGGATATTTTCATTTTACGCGAATTAATTGCCAAGACGCCGCGCGAGCTCAATTTGAGCCTCCTTCGAGCTGATATATGGCCCGGTTACGCTCCTCGCAAGCCTGCTTGATCCGGCGCTCCCGCAGCGCGTCGAAAACGACGCCGTCACAATGCTCGTCCATACCCAACCTATCTCGCATCTAAACCCGGCAATCGCCGGGGTAAGCTAGACTCAACGCCATGATTATCAAGACGCTGCTCGATACCGACCTCTACAAGCTCACCATGCAGCAGGCCGTCCTCCACCGGTTTCCGGAGGCGCTCGCCGAATATCGTTTCGCCTCGCGATCCCAAAACGTGGACATCCGTCCCTTTGTCGAGGAGATCCGTGACGAAATCGACGCGCTTTGCAGCTTGACGTTTACCCGCGACGAAATCGACTTCCTCGCCTCCCTGCCCTACTTCGCGCCAGGCTACCTGGCATCGCTTGCCGGTTTCCGGTTATCGCCCGACGCAGTGACGATCGAAGCCGACCCGGCTTTCCGCCTCACGGTGCGCGGCAATTGGCAACAAACGATACTGTTCGAGGTTCCCCTTCTCGCAATCATAAACGAAGTGTACTGCCGCAACACCTATCCGATGAGCAAGATGCGACGCCAGGAGGGGGAGCGGCGTCTTCTCGACAAATGTCACGTCATCCGCCAATCCGATATTCCGCTGCGCATTAGCGAATTTGGAACGCGACGCCGCTACAGCCGCGACTGGCAGTCCCATGTCGTCGAAACACTGGCGCGCGAAACCGGATCCTCTCTCGCCGGAACCAGCAACCTTGCAGATGCGCGACGCCTGAACCTGACTCCGGTAGGCACCATGGGGCACGAGTTCCTTCAGGCATTCCAGGTGCTTGCCCCGCTCGCACTGTCACAAAAAATCGCGCTCCAAACCTGGCAGGACGAGTTCCGCGGCGACCTCGGAATCGCGCTTTCCGACGTCATCGGCATCGATGCGTTCCTCGCGGACTTCGACGGCCATCTTGCCAAGGCATACGACGGCGCACGGCACGACTCGGGCGATCCCGTCGCTTGGGGAGAACGGCTGGTCGCTCACTACGAATCGCTCGGCATTGACCCAACCTCGAAGACGGCTGTTTTTACCGACTCGCTTACGATCGCCGATGCCCAGAGAATCGCGCGCCACTTTGCCGGACGAATCCGCGCAACTTTCGGCATCGGAACTCACCTCACCAATGATTTCGATTTCGATGCGCCCCAGATCGTCATCAAAATGGTCCGGTGCAACGACTGGCCCGTCGCCAAACTCAGCGACTCGCCCGGCAAAACCCTCTGCGACGACGCCCTCTACCTCGCGCTCCTCCGAAAACTGTTCGCACGGAGCGCAGCGCGCCAACGCCCTGATTGACATCGACACAGTTATCCGCACCAAATCGTCGAGAACCGAATGGAGACAATGCGAGAGGAAAAAAGCCGCACCGGACGAACGCAGTTGTTGCGGCAAACCGCTAAAACCGGACGAGCGCCTGGACTGTAAAAAGGTGACGGATCCGCGAGAAATGAGCGCCATCGCTGAGCGGAGTATCCAGACGCTCCTCATACAGAGTGCGCAACGACAGGTTGTTGCCGTAGTCGACATTAATCCCGCCCGCCGTATCCGCGCTCGTGCTGTCCTGTAAGCCGTAGGACCAAAACTTCCGGGCGACCACTGCCGTGAGGCCCTGCGCAAATCGATACTCGCCTTCGGCGAAGTATCCGTAAACCGTATTGGCATCGTCAGCGCCAGTCATCACTTCACCACGAAGCGTGTAGCGCTGGTACGTCCACTGGCAATCCCCCATGATTCGCGTCTTGGTGACGTAACCGCTGCTTGCCGTTACGTATCCGGAGGGCGGAAGCGCGGGCGAAAAGCCCGTAACGGGATTGACCTGCGTATTGGGCAACTTGCCCGAGAGGAGCGAACCGCCGACGTTGAAAGCGCCCACATCGGTCGCGAAAAGATGCCCGAGCCGAAAAGCGACCACGCGATGATCCGGCGTATACCGGTCCGCCCCGGTTCCTGACGTAAGCGTGGCCTTGTAGTCGAGCAGCCCGTAGAACCGGCCGTCGACGCCGATCCCGGGGTCGAGGCGAACGCCAAGTCCTTGATCGTACAAGGTCTGCATGATCTGCAAGTGGGTGTCGTAAACAGGCGTAAGTCCGGCCGCAATCGGAAACTGGCCCACTTTCACGGAGACCACCGAGTCTGTATCGGTCATGATGGGAAGCCGGTAGCTGACATATGCCTCGCCAGCGCGCAATGCAGTCTTCGTCGAGCCAGCTTGATCCGGTGGCGTCTCTATCATCTCCTGAAGGAAAACGGTGCCCTGACGAACGTGGTGGAATGAAATGGAGTGCTGGACATCCGCTTCCAGCGTCTGCGTGTAGACCTGGTTATTGCGGCCAGTCGATGCTGTCCGGTACCGCTGGTCCAACGTGCCGTCAACAATGAGATCAGGATCGGTGAGCAGATGCTGACGTAAATCAAGCGGCTCGGCGTGCACAGGAACGACCCATAACGCAAGCAGAACGATTAGCAGCAGATCTATGTGGGTACGCGACAAGAGGCCAACCTCAATGGGATCCGACTATTCGCATTATACCAGACACTCGCAGTGCGCAACACGATAGCGCCGTACGAGGGACCGGGCTGTTTCATGCGGCTGATTGTTGGAATCGTCCCGTCTCGAAACGGATCCGCCTTCAGCTCAAGAACAACATGCTCAGAAACGAAAGCAGATTCTGTAATCCGTGGGCCACCATGCCGGGGAGCAAGGATTTGCGCGTCTCGGCGAGCCAGGCGAACACGCTGCCCAAAAGCATCAGCGGGATGCTGCCGACGATGCTGACTGGGTGGACTAGGCCGAAGACGATGCCCGTCAAGACGATGGCGGGCCAGATGCCGATTTTGGCGCGCGCGGCCTGGTAAAAGAGGCCGCGGAACATTGTCTCCTCGAAGATCGGCGCGAGGACACAGATCGTGACGAACAGCGCGGCGCGCGCCATCAAGCCCGACGACTTAATCGTTAAATCGATCGCCGGATTGCTCGGATCCGGCGTGTTCGGGAACAAGTGCGACGCCAGGGCGGCGCCCAGATAGATCATCGGCAGCGCAATCCCCCAACCGGCCACTCCGGCAAGCACATTCTTGCCGGCGCCGCGAAAGTTCAGCCCGATTTCGCTCAGGATCGTCCAGCCCCGCAGACGCGCCTGCCAGAGTAGAATCGCCGCCGCGACGAGCGTCGTTGCCAGCTGGCTCGCGGACACCATGTCGACCACGGCGTTCACCCTCGCCGTAGATGTCAGCGCCGCGAACGCCTGCGGAAACAAGAACTGCGTCGCGCCGTATTCGATGGCCCTGCTGATGAGCGCGAAGAGAACCATGCAGACGACGAAAAGGTTGAACAGATCCCCAGCGCCTAAACGACGCTGTGCCGGTACGACGGGCTCCGGCAGTGGAACCGCAAGAGTGTTCAACAAGCCAAGGTTCGCGCCTTGCTCGCCGCTCTTGATAAGAAACGAACGCACGCCCAACGACACGAGCAGCGTCACGCCGGCCAGTCCGACCAGCAGTACGACTACGTAGAGCCCGGTCAAGGGCACAATCGATCCGATTGCGCCCCGACATGCAAGGTCCTGCGCATCGCCGGCGCGGACGAAGTCACCTGAACGCAGCCAGACCTGATGCAGCGCGAGATAACGGTACCAGCCCAATGTCGGCTGCCGCTTGATCTCACTCGCCAGCGCGCTTGCATCGGACGGATGGGGCAAAATACGGTGGGTGTAGAGCGCGCGCCACAGATTGGCCTCGCGCGCCTGGTCCGGCGACGCCGCATCGAATGCGGCCAACGGCGGACCGACAGCCCGTCGATGGCGATCGGCGCTGACCGCCATGAGCGGCTGGCGGCCAAGCTCGGCGCGCAGAATCATCAGACGACGCGCAACGGAAAGATCGCTCGGGTAGTCTCTGAGCTGATCCTCGGCATCGTCTATGGCGTGCTCCAGCATTTTTTGGAACAGCTCGGGCTGCTTGATGCCCAGGCGCGCAGCGTAGTCGTTAGCGTACGCGGTCTTCGCCTCGAAATCGATCTGCAGGATGTCTTTAACGTCAACTCGCCGTGCGGCCGCGGAACTGGTCGAGGAGAGACCGAGGCGGCGTGACAGCGCGCCATGCAGGCCGAGCTGAGGCGCGACCTGGCTCAGGATTACCAGCGCTAACAGGAGAAGCGACCAGGGCGACACCCGCTCATTGCGGAGCGGGATGGCCGGTCGCGCTTCCACAGACTGTTCGGAGTCCACCATGGATTAGAGCGAAAGAACAGGATTGTCGCCCGGAACGGGTTGCGACGGTTTCGGCGCGGGCGCATTGGCGGACGCGCTGCCGCCGTCAGTCTGGATTGCGCCGGATTTCGCTTGAACGAGCCGCTCGACGCGCAGCAGATTGACATCTACCGCTGTGCCGTTCGGCCACTTCGTTTTGATCGTACGCCAGGTCGCAAGGGCCTGGTCGAGCTGATGGTTTTTCTCGTAAGAATGTGCGAGCATTCGCCAATCATTGATGTCGGCGTCACTCTTGCGAACCTCTTGCTCGCCAACCTTGACTGCGGCGGCATAATTCTTTAACGTCCCAAAGTAGAAGGCGGCGAGGTTGTAGTACATGTAGCAACTATCCTGGTTGCGCGCAACCCCCAGCTTGTAAAAGCTCTCCGCATCCTTGAGATCGCCGTCCGACTCCATCAACCATCCGCCGACCGAGTACGGCTCCATGAATTGCGGATCCGCTTCGACGATGATTCTGTCCAAGGCAATGATGCGCGGGTAATCCCCTCGATGCCAATAGTAGTCCGCTTTGGCCCACAGATCATCCACCAGGGCGCTGACAATCCCATCGACCTGATCTTGACTGAATTCCTTCGCAACCGGAGCAACAGGCTTCGCCGGCTTTGGAGCGGCGTACGTCCGCGAACACGCTCCTAGCATACAAACAAAAGCCAACACCGCAACGAATGCGCTCAGCGCGAGCAGCCTGATTGACATACGGGTTACCTCGTGTGAGTAGTATACCAGAACGATCGAATGGAGGCGTTCGGAGCAGCCGATTCGTACAGGCGCGCATCGAGGCGGCGAAAAGTCGGAGTAGCGCGGTCCCATAACAAAGACCGTACGGAGCTTCTCAAGCGGTCAGACTCGGCGAACGCTACTCGCCATGCGATCACGAGGGAGGAGGGATCTCGCGAAAGCGCTTGTAGACGGCAATCAGACGGGCCTTTTCGTCCTCATCGACCTCGCCGCGCTCCCATTCCAGCGAGACGCTGTTTGCGGCATCGCCCGGGATCGTCACCTTGACGCGTCCAGATTCGCCGGCGCAAACTTTGAGATTGCCGATAGGACGGGGACGCGTAAGGTTCGTGCGCATCTCGCCGCCAACGCGGCCCCTCGCCCATGCAAGGAAGGCGACCAGACCGCCAATGGCGAACAGCAACAGGGAACCAAGCAGGCCCGCCATTCGGGAGCGCTCTACAGCCTGCAGCTCGAGCCGCGCGATTTCCGCGATAAACTCATCGCTTGGCTCGATATGCAAAAATCCGTCATCCGTGATCACGACCGCGCCCTTTTCGGCCGGGTTGCGACTGCTCTGAAAGCGCATGCGCGCTAACTCGTTTATCATGGTCAGGATCATCCAGGCGCCGGAGCGCCGTTACGTCGCGCTGACGCGCTTGTCGGCCCTCTTGATGTCGATCTTAATCGGCGTCCCTTCAAAGGCGTACGTCTTCCGGATCTGGTTTTCGAGGTAGCGCCGGTACGAGAAGTGCACCAGCTCGGGATCGTTAACGAACAGGACGATATGCGGCGGCTTCACTTCCGTCATCGTCGCGTAGTAGACTTTAAGCGAACGGCCCTTCTCGGAATACGGATGAGCATCAATCGCGTCGCGCAACAGCCGGTTCAGTTCACCGGTCGCAATCCGCATCGAGTGAGCGTTCGCGGCATCGATCGCGGTCTCGACAACGGCTGAGACGCCCTTGCCGGTGAGCGCCGACGTAAACGCGACCGGCGCGTACGCCATGAACGGCAGCGCGTCGCGCAGTTCTTCGGTGAACACCTGCATGGGGTTCTTTCCGGGCATTCCTTCGAGCACATCGTCGCGGCCAATATCCCATTTGTTCACGACGACCACGGCCGCGCGACCCGCGTCGTGCGCGTAACCGCCGACGCGCTTGTCGCCGTCCGTAATGCCGTCGACGCTGTCCACGACGAGGAGAACGACATCCGCCCGCTCGATCGCCCTCAGCGCGCGCAGTACGGTGTAGTATTCGACGCTGCCCTGAATTTTGCCGGCGCGGCGAATGCCTGCAGTGTCAATCAGGACGATTTCGTGCTCGTTGAATGTAAAGACGGTGTCGATCGCATCACGGGTCGTTCCCGCAACGGGGCTGACGATCGCGCGCTCCTGCCCGATGATGGCGTTTAGCAACGATGACTTGCCGACATTGGGCCGGCCAATGATCGCGATCTTGATCCGGTCGTCGTCCTCCGGCTCGGATGGCGCGCGGGGCGGGAAATGACCTACGATCGCATCCAGCGCATCGGCGACGCTGCGGCCGCCAAGCGCGGCAATTCCAAAGATCTCCTCAAAACCGAGCGCGTAAAAGTCCGCGACGTTTTTGTTTTCTTGATCCTGGTTATCGGTCTTGTTGACGCATACGACGACGGGCTTGGGAGAGCGCCGAAGCTCGTCGGCAAGCTCTTCGTCCGATGCCGTGATGCCTTCGCGGCCGTCCACCACGAAGATGATGACATCCGCTTCCGACATCGCGATCTCGGCCTGTGCGCGAATCATCGCGCGCAGGGGATCGGTTTCGCCCATCTGGATGCCGCCCGTATCGATCAGCGTGTACTCGCGACCGTTCCACTCGCCATCGGCATAGAGCCGGTCCCGCGTGATGCCAGGAGTATCCTCGACAATCGCGATTCGCCGCCCGACCAGCCGGTTGAACAAGGTCGATTTACCGACGTTCGGCCGGCCGACAATGGCGACCAAAGGCTTGTTAAGTATGTTATTGTCGCCAGTTTCCATAGTTTTTTAGCTCGATTGAAATCATTACAGGCGGATAGGATACCCGTTTAGGAGGGGCATAAGTCAATGACGAGACGCTGCGGGAACGTCAACTCGGCATTGGAAACCGTCGACCTTGCGGCCTCGAAGCGGTCCATTCTCGCATTTGTAAACGAACACCTCTCAAGAACCTGCGCCTTTGTGCCGATATCTAACATGGCAAGTTGTTCTTGGCGCTTGTCAAATTCAATCAGAAAGGAAGCGTATGAGTACACTATCAATTGGCCGATATACGATGTCGCCCGTAGCAGGGGCGGATTCGGTTAAGCCTAAAGACGGTGCGAGCACGGATGGCTTGGACGGCGCGGATTCTCCGGCCGAAAGCAAATCCTATACGGCGGTGACAATCGAGTTCTCACCCGCCGCACAGCTTTACGGCAAGCTGGACCATCTTTCGCAGACGGATCCCGCCAAATTCAAGAAAGTCATGGGAGAAATGGCGGACGGCCTCCGGGATGTCGCCGACCAGAGCTCCGGGGCGGACGGACGGGCAATCAACAACCTCGCCAATGAGTTTGGCGAAGCGGCGCGCACGGGCAAAGCAAGGCCCCTCGCGCCGAGTAGCCTTCCCGCCAGCTTTAATAGCCCCTACGGCTCCGGCAATGTCGATGACAGCTCCGACATTCTCGCGCAGGCCACGGGAACATCCTCGTCATATCGGAACGATGAATCGGATTCGACGAACCTTGCTCAACTCGGCGGGCTTTTCCACGACTTGATGGCAAAGATCAGCCCGAACCAGTCCGGCAAGTAAGCAACTCTCTGGCAAGGCAGCGATACAGCCAGATCGCCTCTCGACCCAACGCTAGGCGACGGGTCGAGAGGCGGCTTTGTTTCTATGAAAGTGCGCAAAAAATCGAAACGCCGTGTAAGACGGCTCCCCGGCCGCCGTGGCCGTTTTTGATAAAGGGCCGTCACAGCGCTTTCACAGCTTAACGATGTGCGCTTGGATCGGACGCTGGCGGCAAAACGCCGTACGCGTGTTGACGAGGCATCGTAAATCACCGCCGTGAACGAGGCGCGAGCAAAAAGCACGAGCCGTCCTGAATCTTTCTCGCGACGCCGATTAACTGCACACCAGCTATGCCCCTTTGGGCGGCAGCACAAAGAGCGTCACGCTTTGAGCGGGGACGGACCCTTTCAACGACTCGCCGCTCAGCTTCTCGTCCGGCAAGCGCGTAATCCGGTTTCCAGCGGTCAGTTGCCAGACTGACGCAACGCCTTTCGGAGCAGCATGGCGCAAGGCGATCTCGATGGCGGCTGAACCCCGCAACGCCTTGTTGATCACCATGACTGTAATCGCACGGTCGGACTGGCGAACCGAGGCGAAAGCGGAGAGACGATCCGGATCGGGCGCGCTCGCCGCCACGCCAATATTGCCGAACGATCCCCGATGACCATCGTAGTTGCGATACAGTCGAAAGACGTTGTAGACCGGCGTGTCTTCGTGCGGAGTCGTCCAGTAGTTGGCCATATCGAGTCCCTCGCGGCCAAAAATCCCCAACACGTCCGCTTCGGTCGTCGCTCCGTTGATATGCTTTTCCGCGCCCCAGTTGTATTCGGTAATGCCGATCTTCGTGCCTGGATAATAGCGCGCCGTCCATTCATGGAGGCGAGGAATGAGCCTGATCGTATCCTTTACCCAGGTCTCGTCCACGTACTTGGGGTCCCAGAGCGATCGCGTCGAACGGTTGCGCCGAAGCTGCATCTCCTCCGAAACGTCGTCGCCGTATTCGCCGCCCTGAGGGTAGTAATGCACGGTCAAGACATCGAGCAGGCGCTGCCCCGTTCGATCTTCGGTCTGGCGCAGCTGGTCGAGCAGCCACGGATAGTAGAGCCACCCGTGCCAGCGCCTGCGATCGGGATATTTGCCGAAGCGGTGGTTGCCGTTGTAGAGCAAATCGTAACCCGACTCGATTGCGCCAAGATAGGACCACTCCTCCGGACCGCAGACGAGCGCCTTCGGATCGCACGATTTCACAAGCGCACCGTACTCCTGAACGTCGCGGAGAACCTCGGCCATGGACGCGCCGTCGGGGTGAACGTCGCGATGCGTATCGTGCCAAAGGCCAGGCTCATTGTCCATCAGGAAGTAACGCACCCCTCCCGCCTTCGCCGATCCCCAGCGGCTGACGAGATGCTGAAGCCACGGTCGTTCAAAGGCCGGGCTCGACGGCTGGTTCGCGTCGTTGGGATCGTTGCCGGTAACCCGGCTCCCGTCAGGGCGAATCCCGTTGCCGGCATCCGGCATCCAGTTATCGGTATACTGCTGCGAACCGTATTTCGCAACCGAGTAGCTCGCGAGCTTGCTGCCGTCGGGCTGAACCTTGGCGACCCAGCCGAGCGCCGGCACGGTCAGTATCGGCTGCGCGCCGCCTGCCTTTGAGCCCTTGACGAACTCGTCTTCCGACGCCCCAGGAACTTTCGAGTCTTCCTGGATACTCTCGAAGTACCAATCCTTAGCCCGGTTGGAGCAATTCTGTAGCCAGTTGTAGCGCGTTCTCGCGTTGCCGCCGTCGCGGTTGCTCGGGACATGGAGAGCGGCAATCTGCTGGGTCGTGGCAAACGCGACGCCGTAGATCAGAGGGCTGATCCGATGACGGCCCCGCGTGACGTCGACGTGAATGGTCGTCACGCCGCTGGCCGCGGTCGCGCCGGATAACGCGACCGTTCTCGGGTGATGGCAGCCCGCCAGAACAACGCAGACGCTCGCACAGATCGCGATCGAGGCCATAGAGACTCGCATAGGGTTATTGTGAACGAATTCGCCGTAAAACTCGCCAACCGGCTGCCAATTCATGCGCGGTGTGTCTCAGCGAAACGACAATGGCTAGTCAGCGAGGAGTATTGCCAAGGCTGTACGCGTTTTAAGGAGGAAATAAATAAATATGGGAAGGTATTCCATTAGACTGTCAATAATACTTGCAAGAGTCGTGCCAAGCAAAGCGGCAACGTCGCGGCTGCAGGAAGCGGCCGTGCGACAACGAGCTCGAACGACCGCTCAGTTTATGGGATCAACGGCCAGAAATTGGCCCCGGCGCTGGGATCGGATGATAGCGGCAAAAGGCCTTACGCGTGTTGCCGAGGCATCGTAAATCACCGCAGTAAACGAGGCGCGAGCAAAAACTTGCCCCGGCGGCGCGAGCCATCCTGAATCTTTCTCGCAACGCCGATTCATTGCGCACCTTCTAATGCCATTCCGCGTCTTTTTGACCTGGCGTCGTCATTCATCCGGTTGATGCCGATAGACTTTGTCATTTGTCAAACAATAGGTCTTAAATAGGATATATTAAATATTAGAGTCCGGTTACGATATCGCTTAGCTTACCGAAGGAGAACGAGGATAATGGGTAATTTTACGCGACGTGAATTCGTTTTGAGTGTAATCGCCGCTGGGGGCGCCCTTGCAATTGCTCCCAAGTTGGGGATGGCGGATGACGCGCCGGCGGCGCCGGCTGACGTCTACTGGGCGAACATGGGGCCAGTATCAGGCTTCAAGGACGCTTGGGCTCTTACTCCTTATCCGCCCGAGTTCGGCCACAAGAAAGCGTTCGTCCGCGTCGCCGATGGCAAAACGGTAAAAGCGCTCTCTCCCAAGTGCCCACATCAGCAATGTTCCGTGGCATATGTCGCCGACAAAAAGGAGTTCGATTGTCCGTGCCACGCGGGTAAGTTCGATGATAACGGCGCCGTGATCAGCGGCCCGCCAACGTCGCCGCTTCCAACGCTTCAGTCGAAAATAGAGGACGGAAACGTATTCGTTCAATCACTTACGCCGCCAAAGAAGGCAGCGTAACGACGGCTCTTTTCATCACATCCCCACGAAGGCGGCGGTCCATTCAAGACCGCCGCTCTATGAGGTTCATTTTGAATACTCGCATATTCGCCCTACCGGCGCTTCTCGTGGCGATCCTGCTATCGGCCACGGCAGTCCAAGCACGACCTGGCTTCCTTCCTACCCTGCTTACCACGTATCCAAGCCACGCAACCGCGCTGCGCGAGAATGGCTGTCTCAACTGCCATACCTCGAAAGGAAGTTCGGCGCGGAATGCGTACGGACTCGCGATCGAGAAAGCATTCAAAGCATCCGGCGATGACGACCTCAGCGCCGACGTGATTAAGCAAGTCGAAGCGGAGAGCGCGACGACAGGCGGACCGACCTTTCTCTCGCTGATTAACGCGGATAAGAACCCCGGCTCGACGTCCACGGCGGCAGCCTCGCCGGCGGCAAAGCCGACGAGCGCGACCTCCGCAAGCGCGGCAAAGTCATCGACATCCGCGGCGAGCGTTCACAAGACCGCAACGCCGAAGTCCGCAGCGGCAACGGTGTCCGCGACTTCGGCTACGAAGCCCAAGGCGACCAATGCCGCAAAACCCCAAGCCGCCCCTGTAGCGAAACCGGGTCCAACCGCCGCGAAGGTCGCAACAGTCGCGGCAACCGCGCCCACGGCGGCAACCGCTCCGCCTGTGCCAACGGCTGCCCCAATCCCGGCTCCGCCCGCATCGCCAGCCGCCGCGCCCGCTCCCGAGCCGGCCGCTCCGGAGCAGGCATCGGGCGACAGTTCCGCAACCTTGAAGCCGCCATTCGGGATCCCGGACTATGCCTTTCACCCGGCGATCGTCCACTTCCCAATCGCTCTATTTATTGGCGGTCTCGTGCTGGACCTGCTTGGGTTCATCCGCAAGGACAAGAACCTGCTGTTCGCAGGTTGGTTCAACCTGGCTCTTGCGGCGACATCGGCTCTCGCGGCTGTCGCTACGGGTCTGGCGGCTTTGATCTTCATGAGCCTGCCGCTGAAGGGGCTCATACTGGAGCATATGCTGCTGGCGCTCGTGAGCACCGTTCTTATGTGGGCCATGTTCGGCTTGCGCGCATACCGGCATGAGAACATGATAACGCCCGCCCGTATCGTCTACATGATCCTCGCCCTGATCACGTTCGCCTTGATTGGCTACGTCGGTCACCTCGGCGGCGAATTCGTATACGGTCATTGACAGATGAAGCCGGCATTGACAACGCGTCAATGCCGGCTCAATTTTGATCTCCGCCCTTCGCAGCGCCGCGGCTTACCGGTAGTTGGTAAACTGCACTGGCACATCCAGTTCGGCGGCCTTGACGGCATTCTGCACCTGCTGCAGATCGTCCTTGGACTTGGATGTCACGCGAACCTGCTGGTCCTGGATCTGCGTCGTGACCTTGTAGGCGTTGTCTTTGATCAGTTTGGTGATCTTCTTCGCGACCTCAACGGGAAGGCCCGTCTTCAGGGTAATTTCCTGACGCACGGTTCCCTTGGTCGCGGGCTCGACCTTGCCGTATTCCAGAAACTTGAGGTCGATTCCGCGCTTAACGAGCTTGGACTGCAACACGTCGACCAACGCGGTCATGCGATACTCGTCGTCGGATTTCAGCGAGAACTTGCTTTCGTCGAACGTCACCTCGCTGATGCTGTCCTTGAAATCGTACCGGGTGGACACCTCACGCTCAGTCTGCTGTACAGCATTCTTGACCTCTTGCAGGTCGGGTTTGGAAACGATGTCAAACGAATACTCGGCGGCCATGATAATTCCTCTTGCGCCACATACGCGCGGCGAATGGATTATACCTTCCTCTCCACGCTGCTGCCCGGATCGCGCGAAAGTCGCGACGCCTCCTGGTCGCGTCTAAAGGCAGCGAGCGCAGAAAAGAGATTCCAACAATTGGCATCGGTTTCGATCGTGCCATAATGATTTTCGGCATCAAGGCCGTTGACACACCGTGAGATACGGGTCACCGATTCAAATCCTCTACCGCAACATCCCCCTCGACGATCTGCGCAAAGTTCTCGAACAGCCGCCGAACAGGTTTGCGTGTAAAATCCGCCACATCTTTGTTGCCGTCCTGAATAATCCAAGCCTGGTCGGTTAAAATCGACACCGCAACCTGCGCTCCGTCCTCAAGCGCGTCGATCAGGATTTGGTTGATGCGCAAATTTGTCTGTTGCGTATCGCCCGGATTTCGGTAGTTCGCAAAACGACGACGCAAGTCAAACGTCTCTCCAATATATCTAGCCTCAGTGCCGTCCTTCCTCCTAATTCGCATCCGATAGAGTCCGGGGCATTCGGGCGGCGTTGGAAATAGAAGGCGCTTAGCGGAATCCAGAATAATCGCACCGGCATGAGTCCAAACCAGTTGTAGCTCGGCCCGAAAATCGCCCGAAACATCCCAGTCGCAGGTCGGATGATCTTCTGTCGGTCTACTGGAACGGGGGCGCGGATTTGCGGTGCTACGGTCGCGATCACGGGAAAACGTAATGCGCTCGGCGCCTAAATCAAGATCCTGAGTGAACCATCCCGCATCCCGCCAAGAATGCACTTGGGTGCCGGACTCCTGATTTGCCCACCATGCCGGATACTTACGGGCGCTATCGGGCAACGCAAAGCCTAGGATTCGCTCGATGTCTGCAAAGGATGGTCGCCAGGCTTCCATAGGGAGGGCAGCAAGGTGATCGGTTAGAGGCGCGTATTTGTTGGACATAGGGTACTTCTGTGAAAAAAGGGGCATCTTCGTCAACATTGAGTGTACCTCCTGCCGGGCAAGCATCGGATTACACTATCGGTAGCTGCGCAGCCTCTAATCCTGGAAGGCCCGGAATGCCCGGGTGCATGGATGAGGCGGGGGCTACGCTGCCGGTCAATAACAAGCACCGAGTATATTAGCAGTTGGGTCTTTCGAGCAATTATAGTGCAATTAGCTGCTGGGCGAAATCTTATGACAGACTTCGATTTTACATACATGTTAACGGGACCTGGCTGGGCACGAGCCACAGTGGAGGATCGCCAGAACGCCCCTGCGATGGAAGTTTCCTACCTCTCCAACGCACTGGGCGATTTAGTGAATGCGATTATTTCGCTGTTTTCCGAAACAAGCGGCGACCCGATCATATGTGAATGGCATGACGAGCCAGGAGAGAACATTTGGACTTTTCGGCGCAACGATGCCTACGTACGTATCCACATCCTCCAGTCCGGCGTTTACCCTCGGGGCTTACCAATCGAAGACTTTGACGACGACAATTGCGATAAATTACTATTCGATGACGATTGTTCGCTCTTGCATCTCGCGACTCAAGTCGAGGATCAAATGCGGCACGTACTACAAGAGTACGGAGAGGCAGGTTACAAAGAAAAATGGATGGAGGATGACTTTCCGATGAAAGAGCTTACGCATTTGACTGATCTGATACGAGGCTATAGGCGGGAGCATCCTGCCGAGCGCGAGTAGGTGATACGACTGCGGCAGTAGCCGTTGGCATGTAATTCCCTGCAGGCTCGCCCTAAGGAGCAAGAAGCCACGACGATGCCCCGAAACCTACCAATCCACAATTTCGCATAATCTACTGTAGAGCTCGACGCCAAGAAGATCGCCCAGGCGACGGCGCTGTATCGGGACCGCAGCATCCCAGTGACGCAAATCTGCGAGACGTTGAAGATCAGCCGCCGGTCTCACTACAACTCGAAGCAACGATGCAACCGGCGCTTTCGACGTGATTAGCGCCAATCTAATCATGAGCACCATGCTGGACAAGAAGGTCCGCCATTTCCTTGTGTTTCGTGAGCGTGGCGATGCGCAATGGTGTCCGACCAAACTTGTCTTTCGCATTAATATCGACATTTTTCAACAGCAACAGCTTCGCTACGTCCTTGTTACCAAACATTGCGGCGACGGCTAATGGTGTATACTTGTTGATATTAATGCCGTTGACGTCTGCACCGTGTTCTACCAACAGTTCCGCAACGGTTCCGTTACCCTTTTCTGCAGTGTAGTGCAAAGGAGTAGCGTCGCCGTTGTCCTTAGCGTTTACGTCAGCGTTTTTGTTTATCAGAGCTTGGCATGTTTCAAGGTGACCATGCAGCGCTGATAAATGCAGAGGGGTCGCACCATCATTGTCTTTAGAGATCACACTGGCATTATGGGACAGAAGCAACTTGGCTACGTCCAGGTTTCCTTCTATTGCGGCGTAATGCAGCGGTTCACGGCCTTTCTTTGATATCGCGTCTACATTCGCATGGCTTGCAATTAGAAGAGCCGCCGCCCCTTCGTTTCCCTTCATCGCCGCCAAATGCAAAGGAGTGCATCCTATATTATCTTTTGCATCGACAGCAGCGTTATCGCTAAGAAGTAGAGCGACAAGATCCGTACGCCCCATGTCAGATGCACTATGCAGCGGATACCAGCCGTGCTTGTCCCTGGAATTTATGTTGGCCTTGTTGTTAAGTAGGAGCCGCGCAACGCTCGCATTGCCGTAAAATGCCGCAATCTGTAGTGGAGTAGCACCGGTACTGTCCCTGGCGTCGATATCTGCGTTCTTGGCTATCAGCAGATGCGCCACGTCCAGAAGACCGTATTCTGCTGCATAATGCAATGGCGTCCAGTCTCGGTGTCTCCTATCTGTGCTTACCGCCAAAGCAGGATCGTGATTAATCAGCGATGCGGCCTTGACCGAGTCTCCATGCTTCTCTGCAACAACGAGGGCAGCCCCTTGTTGCATAGCAGTGCGTCCCCAAAGCAGCATGAGCACGAAAATTGTGGTCAGGACATAAAATACTCTTGTTAGGAAGCTCCTAGCTTTGATGCGTATGTCGGTCATCGGTACTCCAGTCCAGTCGAACTAACTCTTCGCTGTCATATTTCGATTCTGGACGCAATACTCCTCCATTAAGATGCATTTAGTCATTTTTATGATTAGCTTAAAATTGCCAATACCGATTGTGCCATGAGATACACTTCAAGTTAAAGGTTGTTCGGCTTCGAATAATCGGTAGGTAATACATCAAGAGCCTAACTTGGCGGTGACGCACATCTGCTACACTTTGAAGATCAGCCGCGGCACGTATTATAACTACGTGAGCGAGACGGCAGGGGCGTGAGAATAGTAGGCTCATGTCAACTAAGCGCCCCGACCCCTAAGGTGCTATAATTCGTCTGGAGGATCCGCTATGGCAGACCGTACAAATTGGCTACTCGTTTCCGCTCCCGAAAACTTCGAGACATCGCGCGCACGCGGGTTTGACATCGCCGGCATGAAGTCCCGCCATCGCAAGAAGGCGGACCGGGTCAAGGCAGGCGACCGCGTGATCTACTACCTTGTCGGAGTCAAAGCCATTGGCGGGATCAGCGAGGCGACGGGGCCATATTACGAATCCGGCGAGCACATCTGGACGAGCAGCAAAGAAGGCGAGGAATACCCGTTCCGCTTCCCGGTCAAGCCGCTATTCATTCGCGACAAGGACGATTACGTGCCAATGGCGGATCTCGTCCCTCTTCTCGAATACCCGAAGCGCTGGCCGCCGGAACATTGGACGCTTGCGTTCCAGGGCAACGTCCACGTCCTCGGCGACGCGGATTATCAGATCATCGAAGATGCGGTGCGGGGCAGGAAGCAGCAGCCGATTTAACGAAGCCGATTTCACGGACTGCTATACTGCCGGCAAAATCCTGGGCATCACCATGGCTGATAACGACAAACGCAGCGATATGGGCGATGGATCCGCAATGGGCAGCAAGTCGCTACTGGAGCCCAATGCGCCGCCCAGTGAATGGCGGTGTGCTTGCGGTCAAGTCAACGATTATGCTGCAGATCCGTCGGCGCAGCCGTTTTTGGGGCCAGCGTCACGCTGGTTCAAGCCGAACAGGCTGCATCTGCGGCGAGCAGTCTTACCGTTTTTCTTGAATCTTATCGAAAACGCCCTAACAGTTGCCCTTCAATTGGGGAGCATGTATATTAAATGGGATGGTGGGGCCTCCGCCACAAGAAATGGCTTGCATCGTCTTTACGAGCGTTTGCCTTGTCCGTCACGGCGTTGGAGCTTTTTGCCTTCAGTTTGGATCATTTGCCGCGAGTCGTTTGGATGCAAGCCTGGGCGTTGCTGCTCATGTTGAAAGTCTTCGTTTTTGGCATTTTCCTGTCGGTCGCAATGTACCCGATGGGCGAATGGGGCCGCCCGACTTAATTTGCTCAATTCCGGCCACCCCTTTGTCAACATGGCACATTCACATATAGCGAATGTGCACCTCTTTGAGGTGCTTGTCTTCGAGCAGGCGGGCGATCTTCTTGATGACGTTGCGTCTGATGTCCAGCTCGACGGGCAAGAGCGGGTTCTGGTGCGCCGCGTTGATGCTCGTCCCAACCACGAAATCGATAATGTCGCTTTGCAGCAACATAGCCAGCAGGCGCGTCGCCCCGTTGAACCGCGTACCGCGCTCCCCAGCCTCGAGCATCTGCGCCGTTTTCCCAAGGGTCAGACAACCTTCCGTCACAAGGTCGACGCCTGGCATCTCCGATGTCGTCGGAATCTCGTCGTCGATGATGCTCAGATCCATCGTGACCGGCAGACCAAGCTCACGCGCGACGATGTTCGCGGTCGTGCCGCCGCAGATAACCGTTTTGCCGTCACGCGATTTGGCCAGCTGAGCGTACTGCGCATCGCCCTCTTTATCGTACGGCGGCCCCGACAGAACTAGAAGCCGCCTGGGCTTTCGAATGTAAATCGCCGCGCACGTGATATCATCGCCCGCCTTCGCGCCATCGATTTTAAGCGCCTGCTTCGCGACAAGCTCGCACAACGTGCTCGCCGAAATCTCCGGGATCTTACGGATGCACTCAAGCGCATAAGCGCGGACATTCTCGGGCTCCCAGCTCAGTGGATACTGTTCCGTACCCATTCCAGCCTGACTGACGCCGTCCGAGAATATGAGGATCCGGTCGCCCAGCGCGGCGTCGAACTCCGAATAGGCCAGGGATCGCCCACCCCAACGCTCCTGACGAACCTCGACCTGCTCCACGGAAACGGGCTTGCCGTCGCGTATCAGCACGAACGCCGGATTGCCATGCTCGATAATCCGGGTGACGCCGCCAAGGTTCGTGTCCACGATTGTAAACGTCGAGTAGCTGATCTTGCGACGGGGACACAGAGGCAGCGCGTCCATGACGATCTCCGCCGCGCGCCGTGTGGCGATGTTGCTTGCGACAAACTCAAGCGCCATCTGGGCGGTGAGCGACGCCAACGTACAGGCCTCGACGCCAGAACCGAGCCCATCCGCAAGCACGCAGATCGCGCGGCGCCCGCTGTTCGAGCGGCGGGAGACGAAGACATCGCCCGCGACATGCTGGTTCGCTTTCCGATACTGGCAGTGCTCCAGTTCGATGTAAGCCTGGGCGCTCACGACCCGTCGTCCTTAGTGCGTTCGTAGTGAGTCGGCGAAAAACCATCAATGATCGAGTCCAGGATAATCTCGGACTCCGCGGAGCTCTTTCCGAGCCGGAACGCAATGTCCTGGACGTTGTGCAGCATGTTTTGTATCACGAGCTGCGCCTTCTCGACAATCTGCTCGCGCCGCAGTTCCGTGTTGGTGACATCGATCATGATGGCGCCCACGACGCGATGCGGTTCGAGCGTGAATATGGTGACGCTTAATACGGTCTCGTCGATGCGAATATACTTGCGGATGATGTCCTCGCCCGTCCGCAAGACCTGCTCGAAAAGATCGATGAACGGTACAACGGCCGAGACGCGGACACCCGCCAGATCCGGCGCCGCTTCGGCAAGCTGGACAATGTCCTCGCCGCCGAGCCGCACGAACTCGCCGTTGCACTCGATGATGTCGAGAGCCTCGCCGACGAGAACCGTCGCATACGGCACCGTGCGCAGGATTGCGTTCGCCTTCTTGTGAGCGAGGTCGCGCATATAGGACACGCACATGCTGATCTCAGCCTTGCCGCTCAAGATCGCCGCCGCAAGTTCCCGGCACGAATGGTAACCGCATCCGCCGCAGTTGAGTTCGTCGCTCTCGGAATGCTTGCCGACCGATCGAAGCGTCGCCGCGATGGCATCGTCATCGAACGATGGCGTCTCAACCGCCGCGATAGAGGGGCTATCGGCAACCTCAATTTCAGGCGAACGCGGGTACTCGGCATCGGCAAAATGCGCAAAATCCAGGACGCTGAGACGCGACAGGACCGCTGAACGCGCGCTGGCCTTCGGGCCGTTGACGCAGCCGCCCTCGCAAGCGAGCAGTTCGAGAAAGACGCTCCGGTCGAGATCGCGAAGATCCGAGCCGCGCAGGGCCTTGTCGATTTCAACGATGCCCGACAGGCTCATAAAGCGGACGTCCTGGGAGCGGCTGTGGACCCTGGTCGCGTCGAGCATGCCGCCTTCGATAGGGTAGAGCGCGCCCTCCGCCGCCTGGCACGGTTCGAAAACGTCGTTGCTGGAGCCCACGCACTCGCGCGGGTCTATCCCGATGTCCGCGAACAATCCGCGAAGGTCCTCGAAAGTCAACGCGGCGGAGAGCAGCTCCGGATGCGCCTCGGCTTCGAGCTTTTTGGCGATGCAGGGTCCGAAAAACACGATCTTCGCGTCCTGCCCATAGTGCTTCTTGAGCAGGCGGCAGTGCGAGAGCAACGGCGAGAGGACTTGCGTGATCTGATGGGCATGCTCAGGCAGGTATTTCCCGATCAGTTCCACCGCAACCGGACAGGCCGATGAAAGGAATAAACGCCCTCGCACTGACGCGTCGACATCCATTGCGACCCGAGCCGAGACTTCCTGCGCGCCTAACGCCGTTTCGCTGACCGCGTGGAAGCCCAGCTCCTTGATCGCGTGAATGAGCGAACCGACGAGGACGCCGGCAAACTCGCTGGCGAAAGATGGGGCGAGCGAAACGATTACGGGGGCGCGCTGCGCCAGAAGGTTGCGCAGGATGCTAACATCGTCGCGCACGCGCTTTGCACCGGATGGACACACGCTCGCGCAATGACCGCAAACGATGCAAAGATCCGGGACAATGCTCGCCTGGTTGTTGCTGACCCGGATAGCCTTAACGGGGCACTCGCGGATGCATTTGTAGCAGTCCTGACACTGTGCCGGTTCCGAGTAAATTGGTTTGCGCGCGTCTATCTTGACGACCACTTTCGTTACTTGCGTAATTCCTTGTCCAAAATCGAAGGAATTTCGGCGGGGGACGCTTCCCGAATCAGCGTGCCGCCCACTGAGATCGTGGGGCCTTCCATGCATCGCTCCTCGCACCGGCTCCCAACAAGTCTGACCTGAAACGTGTCGCCGTGCTCGCCGATGTACTTCTTGATCGCGGCAAGGTTCGCGCTGTTGCCTCGGGAAAAGCACGAACTGCCCATGCAAACGACAATCTCAACCGGTTCAGTCACGAATCTGCCCACCCTGCGCGCCCATTATGGCGGCTCGCACACACCTTTATGGTAACCATGCGTTACGGCCAAAGTCAAGGAATGAGCCCGAGATCGGCCGATTGAAGGACTATACGCCACGTTTGCGCCGCTGAGGCAAATAAAGTTACAGGGCGGATATATTCGAGCTTTCGAATGTTCTTATTTTTCATGCTATAATATCGCTTGGCGGGCGGATCGATCATCGCTCGCAAGGACATTTCGTGCAAGACCTCTTACGGAAACTTAAAGCGGAGATTTTCCAGGCGCTCGCGCACCCCACGCGGATCGCGATCGTGGAAACTTTGCGCGACGGCGAATTGCCGGCAAGCCGGATCATTGAGCGGCTGAAGCTCGAACAGGCCAACGCCTCGCAACATCTGGCGGTCCTTCGCTCGAAGCACATCGTCGTCAGCCGCAAGGAAGGGACGCAGGTCTACTACAGCTTGCGCGACGCCCGGATCATCGACGTGCTCGATATAATGCGCGCCTACTTCGAGGCGCATTTGGCGGACGCGATGTCAATGCTTCAGGAGGCTACCCTCGCCGCCGAGGAGCAAGCAATGGGAGCGAAGAAGTGACAATCGCTCGTGGCCTTTTCGAGAACGCCCTTCTATACTCGCTCGCGATCTGCTGGTTGGCGTTTCCTCTCTCCGTGCTCATGAGGGGACCGAAAGCCAACGACCGCGTCCTGGGAGGATTGATCGGCGCAGGCAGCGTCATCCTGCTAGCGCTTGGAATGACCGCGCTGGCAAGCACTCCGGCAACCATCGCGCTCCCTTTTCCATTTTCGCTGGGGGACGTCCCGATCGCTTTCACGCTCGACTCTCTGTCCGGATTTTTTCTCTGCGTAATTGCCATTATCGCAGGCCTGATTTCTCCGTATCTTCGCGGCTATTGCGCGCACCTGGCTGACCGAGCCGACATGCGGATCTTCTGGACCGCCTTGCCCGCGCTCATTCTCAGCATGGCGCTGGTGGTTCTGTCGGCCAATGCACTGACGTTCCTCGTGGCCTGGGAAGTGATGTCGCTAACGTCGGCGATCCTGATCGCAACCGACCACGAGCCTAAGGCGACGCGCGGCGCGACGCTGATCTACCTCGGCGCAACGCGAATCGCAACCGCCTTCCTCGTGGGAGGCTTCCTCTGGGCGCACGCGCTCACCGGAACATGGACGTTCGCTGACTGGCACATCTCGGGCATCGCGGCCCTGGGGCCCGGCCTGCTCGTTCTCGTCGGGCTCGGGATCAAGGCGGGAAGCTGGCCGTTTCACTTATGGCTGCCAATCGCCCATCCGGCAGCTCCTGCTCCCGTGTCGGCGTTGATGAGCGGCGTCATGGTCAAGGTCGCGATCGCGGCGATGGTGCGGTTGTTCGTGATCGGTCCCGCGTTCGACCACCCGGAACTGGGCATCGTAATCCTCGCGGCGGGCGCGGTCTCGTCGGTGTGGGGGGTTCTGTTCGCGCTGATCCAGCACGATCTCAAGCGGCTTCTCGCCTATCATACGGTAGAGAACGTCGGCCTGATCCTGATGGGCATCGGCACGTGTTTGGTCGCCCGCCACGCCGGACTTTCGATCGTCGCGCAGGTTGCGCTGGCGGCGGGACTGTTCCACGTGCTCAATCACGCCGTCTTCAAATCGCTGTTGTTTCTAGGCGCGGGCGCGGTGGATGCCGGGGCTGGCACACGCAACCTCGACCTGCTCGGCGGTCTAGGCAAACGGATGAAGTGGACATACGCCTGCTTCGCAATCGGAGCCGCCGCGATCTGCGCACTGCCGCCGCTGAACGGCTTTGCGAGCGAGTGGCTGCTGTATCAGAGCTTCTTGGGCGGAGCGGTCGGCGCGCATTCACCGATCCAGCGATTTTCGTTCTTGCTTCTGATCGGCGTGCTTGCACTCGTCGGCGCACTGGCGATGGCCTGCTTCGTCAAGGCTATCGGCGTAACGTTTCTGGGGCGTCCGCGAAGCAAAGCCGCCGAGAGCGCTCGCGAGGCGGACTTTGGCATGCTCGCGGGACAAGGCGCCCTCGCCGCCCTCTGCGTATTCCTTGGCCTCGCGCCGCCCGCGGTTCTCGCTGTGCTTGACCCGGTAACGCGCGCCGCGATCCCAGGCGCTCCTCCGCTAACCGCGGCGTGGACGCTCCCAACCGGCGCAATGCTGGCGGCGCTGGCCGTCACCGCATTCGCGGGAGCGGCGTGGACATCGCGCGCCCGGCGGCAAAGGCCGGACCGGACGTATATCACGTGGGAATGCGGCTTCGGCGCACTGAGCCCGCGTCAGCAGGTCAGCGCCACGAGTTTTGTACAGCCGATCTCAAGAATCTTCAGCGTCGTCTTCCAGTATGCCGAAAACCTGCGGATAGAAGGCGAAAGCCGGCGCCTCTTTCCGGACCGCGTAACCGCGACGTCGACAACCGAAGCGGTGCTCGAGACGCGGCTCTACGGCCCGCTCACCATGCTGTTCAAATGGCTCGGCGATCAGGTGATCAAGCTGCAGGAGGGCAATATTCACGCCTACTTGCTGACGATGCTACTAACGCTGCTCATACTCCTGGCGATCGGAGGGTCCATCCGTTGATCGCAGTTTTCTGGCTATTCGTTTACCTGATTCATATAGCCGTGTTGCCGCTGCTGTTCATCGGATTGGTCCGCTGGCTAAAGGCGCGCTTGCAGGGACGGCAGGGACCGTCGCTCTACCAGCCGTTTTGGGATTTCGCCAAAATGCTCGGCAAGGGCGAAACAATCAGCGAAACCGCAACCGGCGCATTCCGCATCGCGCCGCTCGCCAGCCTTGCGTCGGTCGCGACAGTGTCCCTGATGATCCCGTGGGCAGGCGTCCCGTCCCCCATCGCGGGCGATCTGGTTCTCGCCGTGTATCTGCTGGCGGCCGGCAAGTTCTGCACGAGCCTGGCGGCGCTGGACACGGGATCGTCATTCGGCGCAATCGGCGCGAGCCGCGAAGCCGCGATCTCGATCCAGGCTGAACCGGCGTTGCTGCTCGGCCTCGGAGCGCTCGCCGTGCACGCGCACGACAGCCGCTTTGCTGCGTTCTTGACGCCCAGCGGCGGCGAGCATATCGTCATCCTGGCCGTGCTCGCGGGCGCCGCCGCCTGGATGTGCGCAATGGCCGAGTTGTCTCGCATGCCGATCGACGATCCGACCACGCATCTCGAGCTGACAATGGTTCACGAAGCGATGATCCTGGAAAACTCGGGGCGCAATCTGGCGCTGATCGAGTACACAGTCGCGCTGAAGACGACGCTGCTGCTCGGGCTCGTGGTCCAAATCGTTCTGCTCGCCGTTCCGCTGCGCTCGATAGCCGTTCATTACATTGTGAGCATCTTGCTGCTTGCGGCAACGGCGGCGGGGCTGGCGATTTCCGAGACCGTGATGGTCAAACTGAGCTGGCGTCGCGTCCCGAACATGCTCTCGTATGCAATTGGGGCATCGGCGCTCGCGTGTTTGTTGGTGGCGATGAGAGGCTAGCGCTAAGTTAAATTGGACTTGACAATATGGCTGTGTGAACCCTCACCCCAGCCCTCTCCCGCAAAGCCGGGCGAGGGAGCCGGAATTCCCTCGCACATTCCGATTGGAGAGGGTGAGGGTCTTTGCAACAGAATACTAGCGCTTAGTGCGAACCTAGGAAAATATAGCTCATTTTGAGCGCGGTTCGCTAGTGGAGAACCCCTCTTCTTTCTCCTCCCGTTTCGGGAGGAAGGGGCCTGCCGTCCTCGGCGGGAAGGTGGGTTCCGCGCGAAGCGCGCCGAGGCGAAGCCGCGTTGGTTCGCCGAAGACAAGGTAGGTTCTTGCCTGCCGAAAGCATCGTAAATTATGGGTGAGTTGCATTTGTTCGAATCAGGCGCGGCGGTTACGGTTATCCTGGGATTGTGGATCATCGGCATTACGCGCGTGCAGACGACGCTGGCGCTTTACGGCGCGCAGTCGGCGGCCCTGGGACTGATGACGGTGCACCTGGGCGTCTTGCGGGCGGAGCCGCTCCTGGTGATTGTCGGCGTTGCGGTCGTTGCGGTGAAGGGCCTGTTTGCGCCCGTATACTTATTGATCGCCGCTAAAAGCCTGGGATGCCGGCGAGACGACGGCGTATCGATTTCGCCGCCAATCCAATTTTTCGGAGCGCTGACCGGCCTCGCGCTGATTCTGCTGCTCCATCCCCTGCGCGCCGCCCTGCCGGAAAGCGCGCTTCCTTCGGTCGGATTGCTCCTGCTAGGCATGATGGTGATGATCACGCGGCGGCTTGCGCTTAGCCAAATCGTCGGGTTCCTGATGCTCGAAAACGGAATCTTTCTGTACACGATCGGTCAGCCGCACACGATGCCGATGGTCGTCGAAATCGGCGTGCTGATGGATGTCCTCGCTGGCGTCATGCTCGCTGGTCTGCTGGCATTCAAGATCAACAAGACGTTCGAGCACATCGATGTGACGGAACTCAAGGAGCTGCGCGGATGACGCCTGTTCTGAGCCTGCTTCCCGGTCCCTTGATCATCGCCGCGCTCGCGCTCCTCGCCGTGCGCGGACGCATCCTATCGCGTCTGGCGGCGCTGGTAATGGCCGGGCAATGCGTTGCGGCCGCCATTGAATGGTTCCCAAGGCTCGGCAATCCGATGGACGCGCCGATCGAGCGCGGCTTCGGAACAGATTCTCACGGCGCGCTGTTCGTGTTGCTGACCACTCTCGTCGTCACCGCCGCATTCGTCCACGCGGTTTCGTTCTTCGACCGCGAGGCTCAGTCCGAGCACCCGCCGGTATCGCGCCAGATCGGGCAGTTTTACTTTTTCGCCCCGCTCTTCCTGATTGCCATGTATGCGGTCGTCCTGGCCGACAACCTGGGCTATATGTGGATCGGGATGGAGGCGACGACTCTGCTTTCCGCGCCGCTGGTGTACTTCCACCGCTCCGCGCGCTCGCTGGAAGCGACGTGGAAGTACGTGATCATCTGCAGCGTCGGGATCGCGTTCGGCTTCTTCGGCACGGCGGTGCTCTTTGCCGCCTCGCAACAGTCTGGCGCACTTGCGCAGGGAAGCCTTTCGCTCTCCGCGCTCACGGCGCACGCCAGCCAACTTCCGCCCGGCATGGTGCGCCTCGCTTTCGTATTCCTGCTGCTCGGTTACGGCACAAAGGCAGGGCTATTTCCGCTGCACAACTGGCTGCCGGACGCACATAGCGAAGCGCCGGCGCCGGCATCGGCGATCCTATCCGGATCGCTGCTCAACTGTGCCCTGGTCGCTTTGTGGCGGATAAGCGACCTTGCGCGCGCCGCGGGGCAGGATCTTGTCGTGCGCGAGACCCTGCTTCCGATGGCTGTCGCCACGGTGATCGCGGCGGCATTGTTCCTGCTGCGCCAGAAGGACGTCAAGCGGATGCTCGCCTATTCCAGCATGGAAAACGTCGGGATCATGGCGACCGCGATCGGCCTGGGTACGTGGAACGGCTTTGCACTGCAAGCGATCAATCACAGCCTCTGCAAGGTTGCCGTCTTTCTCTTGGCCGGCAACCTCTTACAGCAATTCGGCACTAAGAATATTCATGAGCTGCGCGGTCTGCTCCGCGCACAGCCGGGCCGAACGATGCTCCTGCTGCTCGCGATTACCGCCGTCGCCGGAACGCCGCCGTTCGGCAGCTTCCTGGCGGAATGGCGTATCCTGAGCGTCGCCGCCGACGGCGGGTTGTTCTGGGTCGTCGCCGCGCTGGCAGCGTCGCTGGCGCTCGCATTCATTGCGCTGGCGATGCAGTCGCTGGAGATGGCGCTGGGAGCGCCTCCGGAGGCCGCGGAGACATGTACGCGAACGAAGTTCGCGCTTTCCCTTGTGCTCGTCCCGGCCGTGCTATTGCTGGGTTCGCTGATTCTAGGCACGATGCTGCCCGCCAGTCTGCTCGCGCTCGTGGGAGGCCTGCGATGAGCGACGAATCAATGCCTGCGATCGAACGCAAGACGTACCCCATCGACCATCTAGCGAACAAGCTCGCGACCGGCATCGGCGCGGGACGGCGATTAGGCCTGATGACGGCGCGAAAATCCGGCGATGGCGACCCTCTCGTCCTGGTTGCGCTGCTCATCGATCTGGTCACCGGCGGCCTGCGGCTCATCGAAGCGCCGATGCGCCCGGGAGACAACACGTACTCGTCGGTGACGGCGCGCGTCCCGCAGGCGCACTGGTTTGAGCGCTCAATTCGCGACTTCTTTGGGCTAACGCCGGCCGGACATCCCCGCCTGAAAAGCGTCTTGCTGCATGAGGCATGGCCCCAGGGCTTTTATCCCCTTGCGGCGACAAGCCCGCAGGCCCCCTTGCGCGATACTCAGGCGCGCGCGTACGACTTTCTGCAGGTCAAGGGCGAAGGGGTCTACGAGATCCCGGTCGGCCCGATCCACGCCGGTATCATCGAACCCGGTCATTTTCGATTTAGCTGCCTGGGCGAGACCATTCAGAACTTGGAAATCCGCCTCGGCTACCAACACCGGGGAATCGAGGAGCGCCTCCAACGGACTCCGTGGCGCAGGATTCCGCCGTTCGCCGAAGCGATCAGCGGCGATACGACCGTCGGCAACGCTTTAGCGCACGCCCTGGCGATCGAACAACTCACCGGCGTCGCAGTCCCGCCCGCCGCAGCGGCATTGCGCGCGGCGGCGTTGGAAATTGAACGGATCGCTTCTCACATTGGCGACCTCGGCGGATTGGCGGGCGATATCGGCTTTCTGGGCCCTGCCGCCCTCTTCGCCCGCCAGCGAGGCCGAGCGCTTGGGCTCGGTGAACGGCTGACCGGATCGCGCTTCCAATCCGCGTTCATTCGCCCCGGCGGCGTCACGAGACCGCTTTCCGAAGAGATGCGCCGCTCCATTCTAGCGGACGTCATCGCGTTCGCGGCGGACTTCGACGAAGCGCGGCGGTTGTTGACGGACGAGCCAGGCGCTGTCGAGCGAATGGAGAACGTCGGGGTTGTTCGACCCTCGCTTGCGCGCGATTTCGGCCTCGTCGGTCCTGCGGGCCGCGCCTCGGGCCAGGGATACGACGTTCGCGCTGCCTTACGGCAACCTCCCTACGACGTGCTCGACTGGACGCCGGCGGGTTCCGAAACCGGGGATGTCCTTGCCCGCGCCATGATCCGCATCCAGGAGGTCGCCACGAGTTTCGACCTTCTTCACCAACTTTTGAGCACGCCGCTCGTCGATTTCGAAATTATGACGACGCTTCCGGACACCTTGCCCGCCAATGCGGTTGGCGCCGGTGTTGTGGAGGCGTGGCGAGGCGAACTGATCCACCTGGCAATTACGGACGCAAACGGCGGACTGCTGCGCTATGCGGTCAAGGATCCAAGCTTTAACAACTGGACGGGGCTCGCGATCGCCGCGCGCCTGGAGCTCGTCGCCGACTTCCCGCTGTGCAATAAGAGTTTCGGCCTCTCTTACAGCGGCAACGATTTGTAAGACGAAATCGCGACGGTCTCATTCCGTTGGAACAGAACGAAATGATACGAACACTTATCCAACTAGCGAAGGGCGGTCTTGCGACCCCGGCGGAGCTGTTTCCAGACCTGCCGGAGTACAGTCGCGGGCTGCCGATGGTTACCGATGCGCGTTGCAGCGGCTGCGGGGACTGTGCCGAGGCTTGTCCGACATCGGCGATCCGGATCGGGGCGGCCGGAGAAGTTGCGCTCGATCGCGGACGCTGTATCGCCTGTGACGCGTGTACAGGGACATGCTCCACCGGCACGCTCGCGGCCGACCGGCGAACGAGGGTCGCGGCGCTACGGCGGGAAGATCTCGTTCTCACCAACGCGCCTAAACGCATCGCGGACACGCCGCCTCCTGCTCCTGGGCCGCTGCGGCGCTCTCTGCATATTCGGGAAGTTTCCACCGGCGACAACGCGACCGACCTCGAGATCGGCGCTTCGACAAACCCGATCTTCGACGGCGGCCGGTTCGGCATCCACGTCGTGGCATCGCCTCGGCACGCCGACGCGCTCGCGGTCTCAGGACCGGTCGCGCGAGCGATGCGAGAGCCTCTGTTGCGCTGTTACGACGCAATGGCGGACCCGCGGATCGTAATCGCGGTCGGCGCGGCGGCGATCTCCGGCGTCCCGTGGGAGGGAGGCTACGCTGACGCAAACGGCGTCGAAGCCGTCCTGCCCGCCAACGCCTTTATCCCCGGCAGCCCGCCCCACCCGTGGTACATACTGCACGGATTGCTGCTCGCAATGGGACATCCGGCGGCGCGCGGCTAAAACCCGTCCGAGTTTCGGCGCTCGCGATTGAGCCGCCGGAAGCGTCGTCGATCGTTCCCCGCACTCGCCGGCTGGTGCTCCCGCGAAGAAGCTTGCGGCTCCGCGGGATCGACCTCAACGAGGTCCCCGGGATGCCACTCGACGAAGCCTTCTTCATCGCGGCTGGCGGTTATCGTCTGATGTGCGCTGTCCGCCCCGGCTGCCACTGGAACGCGTTCGGGCAGCGGCTCAGGCAATTTCTCGTCCGGCGCTCCATCGGCGGTTCCTACATCCGGAAACAGCCAGCCGCCCTCGCCCTGCTGCCGCCTAATACGAGGCTCCCCCGTCCGCGAAGCGGAAGAAGCAATCCATGCGCCAAGCGTCATTGTGAGAAGCGCCACTCCCGCAAGCATCAGGTAAATGCCGAGCAAAATGACCACTGGCCTGTAGGTGAGAACGACGCTGGAACGGATCCGCGTCGCCGGGATCCGCAGCTTGCGGAAACCGTCAAAGGTATCCACAATTTGCACGGGCTTGCCCCGCATCTTAGCATGCCAACCGGGGAAAAAGCTGTCGGAAATCATCAGCGTGCGCGCTTTATTGCTAGGCGGGATCGATACAACCAGCAAGTTTGGACGTTCCCGCGCGATTGCCGGCTCCGCGCTCTGCGGATACGCGACCAATCGCTCAGTGCGCGCGTTCACAAAGCGCACACGCGGCTCAAAACGCAGGTTCTTATAATAGTAAATGCTATCGTAGTTGTCCCTGGTTTGGAAGGCTTTCAAGCGAAGCAGCTCAGGTTGCTGCGGCAGCGGATGGGGTCGGAACGCGATCACTTGCTCGACCGCCATCCTCCCGGCATCATCGGCCAGGAACGGAGTCGAGTGTCGTACGGAGTAGGCCCGTCTTTGAGCCATCGCGGGCGCAAGCGGCTCATAAGCCCCCGCCTCCATCAATCCGGTCCCCATGAGCAAATTGGGAACGCTCGTATCGGCCCAGCGGACCAAATAGCTCTTTTCGTTTTGCCGGTAGTTACGATACGACGTAAAGAAATTCCACGGGCCTTCCGAATCCACCATCAGAATGCGGCCCTTGCGCCCTTCGAGGATCGGATCGTTATGCAGCGATCTTACGAGTACCGACTTCCGAAGCGATGAATTGATCTCGTCAATCGATTTGAGGGGATAGATTCCCCGATCGAAAGCCCCAAGGTCAACCACGGTCACCACAATGCACGCGAATGCGAAGCATAACGCGAGCGTCTGGCGCTTCTTGGGCCTGAAGAGGATGCGATCCAAAACCATCGCCGAAAGCACGGCGGCGCCGAGGGCGGCGCCTGTTAGGAAGCGCGCCGGATCGTGGAACGCCCGGACGCCCGGAAGCACGTAGAACGCGCCGTGATAGAGCCACGCCGCCTTGCCGAACGCAAGCCAGACGCTGACGACGGACACAGCGCCCCAGAAAAATGCGTAACGCGCGATCCTTGACCGATTCGTCAGCACAAGAGGAGCGACGCCCCCGGCAACGATCAGCCCCGCCCCGATCCCGCGTATCAAGGCGACGGCGCTGTGCAACGAACGCATTGATACGCCGCCGTAAAAGACGTTCCGCGCAAACCATGCCGTTGGAACGAACGTCACCAATGCGCAGACAGCCGCCGCCGCAATTACGATCGGCCAAAATCTGAACGGACGCCCGCGGCGCGCCAGGATGAATGGCGCGAATAGCACGAGCAGACTCGGCACGATGCCGATATAGCACGCGGTTTCCCAGTAATTATGGTACGTCACAACCGCGCCGTCCGGCGAGAAGTTTCCGAAGATGGGATGGCCGAACCGGTTCGGCCAGAAGAAGCCGGTCCATTGGTCCAGGTGCAAGAAAAATCGATTGGCGATTTTGAGGCCGAGCACATGCCGTCCAGCCGAATGCCACAATGCAACGGTCGGCAGCCATTCCGATGCCGACAGAGCCGCCGCGACGCCTCCTGCGGCCAGAAACAGGCCGAGCCTACCCGCTAACGCTCGCGCGGATTTGCGCCACCACTTGCCCGACGCCAGCGCGACGACGCCGCAAAGATAAATCGTCATCATCGAAATCTGCGCGTGCGCCGACAGCATTTGGAGACCGAGCGCCAATCCTAGCCACGCGGCCTGACGAAGAGAAGGCGTGCGAACGAGGCGCTCGGCTTGAAGCAAGCACAATGGCAGGAACGAAAGCGCCGCCAGCATGTTCGGGAATTGCGCCTTGGAGACGACAAACCCGCCAAGCATGTAGACCAGCGCCCCAAGAACGCCGGAAACCCAACCGAGCCGCAATTTGCTTCGCGTAAGATACCGGTAGCAAAATAGGCCAGCGAGGAAGATGCTGATGACATTCATGACCATCAAGAAGCGATGGGGTTCAAGGAATGGCAGCAACGCGCTGACGGGCGAAAAAGGCCAGGCCTGCGGATTTCCAACAAATGGCGTTCCACATAGGAGTTCGGGGTTCCAAAAAGGAATATCCCCATGGAGAAGGTTGGCGCGGAGAAAAACCGTAAGCGGGGCGAAGTAGAGTCCGATGTCGCCCCAATAGAATGCCCGGCCGGTAAAGAGCCACGGCCAAAACACTGCGACGGTGACGCCCGCCAGCAAGAGAGCGGCGCAACCATCATCGCCGACACGAATTCTGCTGGAAAATGGATTGCGCATACGTTTGGAAACGAGATAGTCTATCATATGGAGGCGGCATTTGTCAAACGAACAGACCGGTGAAATCAAGAAACGCGCGGCGCTAATTGGCGGAAGCGGCTTCAGCGGAGCCCTTGAGGTCGAGATGCGGCAGCCCGCGAAAGAACGGATCGTCACGACCGCTTACGGCGAAGTGACCGTTCAATTGTACACCATGGGCGACAACGAGGAGCTTGTATTTATCCCGCGTCATGGCAAGGGACACTCAGTCGCGCCTCACAGAATCAACCACCCGGCGAACCTCAGCGCCCTGGCGGCGCTCGGCGTCAGCGGCATCGTCGCCACGTCCGCGGTCGGCTCGGTGAAGCGCGAAATCTCTCCCGGGACGATGATCGTCCTTGACGACTTTATCGATTTGCGGGGCGGTGTCACGACCCTCTTTGAGGCGCCTCGACGCGTCCGGCACGCGGATTTTTCGGAACCGTTCAGCGAGCAACTCCGCTTGTTTATCCTCGAAGAAGCCGCAATACTCGGCACGGAACGAACGAGCGCGCCGCTCGTGTATCCGGCGGGCGTCTATCTCTGCGTCAACGGTCCTCGCTACGAAACGCCAGCCGAGATTCGCGCCTTCGCGACGCTTGGCGCTGACGTCGTGGGTATGACCGTGGCCCCTGAGGCAATCCTAGCGCGCGAACTCGACTTGCCCTACGCAAACGCGGCAATCGTCACCAACCTTGGCACGGGATTGGCGCAGGCAGCCCTGAGCCACTCCGAAGTCGAGTCCCAGATGGCGGTTAGTCGTCCGTTCCTGCTGGAAGTATTGCTCCGAACAATCCGCCGGATGCTTGCGGCGTAATGCGTAGCGCAGGCGACCGGCAATGGGGACCAGAAACCGCGCATGGCAACGGAGACACGCTCGTTTGGGCTTCTTTGTGTCTCTTACGCAACCGATTGCATCGTTTCTTTTAGGCTTGCTCTAATGAGCCGAGGGGCGAAACGCCTATAATTGCCTAAAGCGCGGCCGCCAAGGATCTGACTCCGTGCGCACGGTTGCGGCTCCGGGCAGCTTGCAAATCGACGTGAGATACGTTACAATGGGTTCAGCATCCGCGCGATTGCGACGATTTGCGCAGGAACAATCCTTTTGCCCTTCCCATGCATCGCGTCGCCGGGTTTAACATTATGGATAAAATGCGGACATTCTTCCGGCTGGCATCTATACTGCTGGCAACGGCAACGCTGGCTGTCGTGGCCGGATGCGGCGGCGGCGGCAGCGGCAGCCCGGGAAACGGCTCCGGCGCCGCGACGAATTCCACGACCACTAGCACGACAACATCGAATGTAAAATACACGGTCACCGGCACGGTCTCCAACATGACGACCGGTTCCACGTACACCGCGAGCTATGTCGGCAACTCAACGGTGACGGCATCCGTTAACTCTTCGACGGGAAGCTTCACATTAACGGTGCCGGCAAGCGCCGTCCCGTCAGGAAGCTCCGCGACTATAACGGTCGAAAACGAGAGTGGAACGATCGTCGCGGCAGCCGTGGTATCAAGTTCATCGCTGAGCAGCAGCACGCCGCTGAGTATCGGCACGATTTCGATAACCAGTCCGCCATCGCCGCCGTCAATATAAGGATCCGATTAAGCGCGACGCCCCCTGCGGTCCCCGCAGGGGAGCAATCGTTTCAGCCATGCCCATACGCGAAGCCGTTTCCATCGCACTCAGCGGAGTTCTTGTCATTCTCATCGTGGTGACGGGATGGTCCCTCAACGCTTTTCGGAGATACCAACCGTACAGCGGATTCCTGGACGTCAATCCGAACCCCGACCGTCATTACCTGGTTCTCCTTAGCAATGTCGATATCCGGGGACGATCTTCAGGGCAGAAGCTTTGGGGCGTCCACGCGCAAAACATGACGCTCTCGCTCGATCGGTCGAAAGTGACCGCGACCGGCGTGACCAATGGCGTCATGCTGGAACAATCGAAGCCAAAACTCAATTTTGTTGCCGACCGCGCGATCTACTCCACCAGCGTCATTACGCCCACGGATGGGAACATCGACGTCGCCGGACGAATCCACATTACGTCTACCGGCCCAATATCTCCAATCGACGCGCGTGTCGTAATCGACGCCAGCCGCGCGACGTGGATTGGATCGGACGCAACGCTTCAGTGCCCTGAGCCGCTCAAAGCCCGATTCGTACGCGCCGACTGGAAACAACCGGTCTACGTCAACGCCCAGGCGCTCGACTGGAACAGCCGCACCCGCATCCTGCATTTCCGGCAAAACGTCACAATGAATTGTCCCGTGCCCAACAGCCCGGCGCTGGACCGAATGACCGTCACCTCCGCGAATGTCGTCTGGCAACGGCAGCAGTCCCTGGTGCAGTGCAATTCTCCCGCGCACGTGATCTACCCGCTTGCCCACTCTCGTAGACCAATCGTGATAGACGCGCTGACTGCCAGCTACGATCAGCGTTCGGGCATCGTCGATTGTCCCCGGCAGGCGCTGGCGAACTTGCAATTGCCCGACAGCAACACGAACGTCGTCATAAGCGCGGCCAAAGCCGTCTGGACCCCCCGGACGGGCACTCTTGTGACACCGGCGGGAGCGCACGCGGATATTTCGTCGCTCGGAGTGCTTGACTGCCAAACCGGCTCAATCAACACTCGCTCGCACGCAATGGACTTCTCGCGAATCCACCTCGTTGCCGACAGCTCGGATATTGCGCCGCCAGCGGCCCAAACGCCTCCGCCGCCAGACGGCGGCAACCAGACCGCCCCCCCCGCGCCGGAAAGCAAGCAGGGCGAACCGCAGAAGAACGCGCAGCCTGGAACGCCTTCCGCTCCGGCTGCGGACCAGGACCGCGTCTACGTCGATGCGCCGCAGGGAGGTCACTGGGACGAACAAACATCGACGTTAACGTTGCGGGGTCCCGTCAAGTTCACTCAGGGCGACGCCGTCATGAGCACGATCGGCGCGATTTACAACCGCAAGGCCAATACAGCCGAGGCTCTTTCGCCGGTTACCCTGACCGATCCGGAAAACACGCTCACCGGCAAGCGCTGCACGATCAACTTCAAAACAAAAACGACCGTCGTCACGGGCGACGTCCGCATCAAGCAAGTACCAAAGGATCAGCCCGCCAAGTCCGCGGGAAGCGAAGATGAGTCTATCGACGACGCATCCAAGCAGCCAACCGACATGACTTGCGATAAGATCGTGTACCATTACCACGACAAGCAGGCGGAGGCGACCGGCCACCTGGTCATCATTCAAAAGCACCGGACCGTCACCGCCGACTCCGGCACATACGATGCCCACACGAAGATCGCGCACCTGGAAGGCAACGTGATCGGCAAAACGGACGACGACCGCGTGCTCAAAGCCCCGCGCGCGACGATCTCGATCAAAAAGGGCGACCAGTGGATCGAGTTCCCAGGCCAGGTGAACTTTGAGTTCACTCCAAGCGACGAGGACAATCCGCGCGTCAAGGACGAGAAGTCCAAGTCGAAAAGTAAAGGCGAGAAACCCAACGCGAATGGTGATCAGCCCAAAGCGAACACCGCGCCAGCGCCCCCGCCTACCGCGCAACCCGCCCCGCCGCCGAGCCAACCTCCGGCGACGCCATCCACGCCGTCCGCCGATAATCCGACGCTGAACATTTAGCGAGACGAGCCCCAGAGGGCATCGAGAAATTCTCCGTTCAGGCACGCGACTGCCACTCGTTACCCACCCAAAGAGGAAAACGAGTTAAGCGCCGCGAATTAGAGGAATATCGCTTTGGAGGGAGATCACGATGACGTACGCACCACCGGCTTCAGATGGCAAGATTCGTTTCGAATGGATTTCCGAGGCATGGGAGCTCTTCCAGCAGACGCTCATGCCGCAAATGTGGCGCGCTACGGGCCTCTGGTTCGTGCTCGCCCTGATTTCGGCCGTTGGAGCCCTCTGTTGCTTCGTCGGGCTACTTGTGGCATTACCGGTTGTTTCGCTAACGGTCGGTCTTCTGGCGCGGAACGTGTTTGGCGTTCCGGCAGCGCCGACTCAGCCGCGGTATGAAGGAGCGCCCGGCGCTTGGCCCGCCGCGCCCGAGCCTCCTCCCGCCGCGCCGCCCGCCGACAAGCCAGCGGAACCCGGACAGACCGACGAGAAGGCAGACTAGATGCAGGACCAAAAATCCCTGCGTATTCCCAGGGGCTACGGCGTCGGGTGGGTTGGTGAAGCGTGGAATATCTTCCGCCTGTCGCCGTGGCTCTGGATCTTCGCGGGGATCGGCACGTACGTCGTGCAGCTTATCGTCAGCGAGGTCGCGCAGCTCGCGTACGATGGTCCGGTCGAAGTCCTAAAAGACATTGCGGGCGGCCATATGCCGTCGTCGATGCCGACGTTCGCGTGGTGGCAATATCTGCTCATGGCGGGCGGGTCTCTGGCGAGTCTCGTTGTTCACGCCTACCTGCTCGCGGGCCAGATGCGCATGGGCCTGCTCGCAATGCGCCGGCAACCTGTGCGCGTAGAAGACGCGTTCTCGGCATGGTCGCGAGCCCTGCCGATGTTCTGTTACGGCCTCCTCCTGTCCGCACTCATGCTTGTCTGTTTCATCCCCATTGGAATTGGAATCTACAACGCACGCGCCATGACCGACCCGACCGCCATCTACGAAGCAATCGGGATCGGCGGATTCATGCTCCTCGTCTGGCTGTTCCTTTACACGCTCGCGTTGCCGGGACAAGTGCTGGTCGCGGATGGCGTCGGCGTCTGGACGGCCTTTAAGAAATCATTCAGGGCATCCATCGCCCACTTCAGCGCACTAATCGGTGCGTTCACGGTCACGACGCTCCTCTGGATTGGCGCGATCTGCACCGCCTTCCTCGGCTGGTTCGTCCTCTATCCGATGTGGTGGATCCTGCTTGCCCTCATGGCCCGCGACATCGCCGGCCTGACCGCGAACATCGACGAGCCCCCGACGCTCGACCTTTCGTCGTATAGCCACGAACAAGCGCCTGGAATCTGGCCCCCGCCGCCCGCGGAAGCTCCGGGCGAGCTTACCGACGACGGAGCGAGCGACAGCGACGACCCGACGCAGCAATAGCCTGGACGCAGGACTTGCCTAATCCCTTCGATAATTATCTCTCGTGAACTTATCGTCACTCGCCCATTTGGCTCCGCTCACACTGTCCTCGGCCTGCTATGCCGCAGGCTATGCGACAGGCGTCGTCGCGTTTGCGTGGATGGCGAAGAGGCGGCGATTGGCGACATCCGGGATGCTCTCGGTGATGGCGGCCGGACTGATCGGCGGACTCGTCTGCGCCAATATCGCACAGTTCGTATTCGCGCACTCGGAGGGCAAGTCAGTCCTCGGCGGCATCGCGGGCGGCTACCTGACGGTGATATTCTACAAGCGGCATCTCGGGATCCGGCGCGGAACCGGCGACCTGTTCGCGGTGGCTCTTTCGGCCGGCGAAGCAGTGGGACGATTCGGCTGCTACTTCGGCGGCTGCTGTTACGGAAAGGCGTGCGGCGTCCCATGGGCGATCTGGCAGCACGGCGCGTGGCGGCATCCGGCGCAGCTCTACATGGCGGCGGCGAGCGCGGTGATCCTGGCGATCCTTCTGCGATATGATCGCAAGCGCCCTCCGGAGAATGCGCTCTTCTTCCTGCAAGGCGTCCTCTACTGCGCCTCCCGGTTCACGATCGAGTTCTTCCGCGAGACAAACGTCACCGCGCTCGGGCTCTCGACGGCGCAATGGGCCTGCATCGCGGGCGAGCTCTTCTTCGGCGTCATGCTGGTCAAACTGCTCACGACGACGAGGCGCGAGCGCGTCGCCATACTAACGACGGAGCAAGCGGCATGAAACGAACTTGCGGCAATTGCGGCGCGGAGGTCAGCGGAACTGAGCAAGTCTGCGCGAACTGCGGCAAGACTGTCGAGGGAGTTTGGCCGCCGGACTTCGTTGTTGAATTAAGGCCGCCAACGCGATTATTCTCAGGGCGTGCGTGGTCGGATAGAGTCCTTGGCGCGATGATTTCCGTACTGCTATTTTTCGCGCTCCCATTGCTCGGGATCGCCGTGATCTACCTCGCCGGCAAGCAACTTGACGATCGTTGGCCGTATATTGCAAAGGGACTTTGGGGAGCGTTCCAAGTGCTGATCGCGCTTACTGCTCTGGGGATTTTGGGGGCATTCGCAGTGTGCTTTGGCCCCAGGGGAGTGTATTAGAGAACGCGCAACGCACTTGCGGGGATACACGTCATGAAAAGAATCTGCACCAACTGCGGGCGACGAATGACGGACGGCGAGCGGATCTGCTCCAACTGCGGCGAACCGTATCTCGGCTCGTGGCCGCCGCCGCCGGACATCGATTGGGACGAACCCGAGGAGCCGGGCAAGTTGCTGACGAAGTATCCTGCGACCGATATTGCGCTGGGCGTTGCGGCATCCTTATTTCTGTCGTGCGGCTGGCCCGCGATAATGGCGCTTTTCCACACTCCGTTCTCATTCCCGGCGTATCTCATCGGCCTGGTCGCCGTCAATGGCATCGCCAAAAGAACCGGAAAGTCATGGCCCTCATTGTCGGCAGGGATCAAGCTGGGCATGAGTTCATCTGGCGCTGTCGTCGTCCTGGCGGTGCTTGGCGCCTTTTCGATGTGCTTCGCGGGCGCTCTCGCCATTACGTAGATCCTCAGCGAGATAACATGACAAACTCGAACGATCCGTATTCGCCCTCCACGTGGTCGGAGGACACGATGGGGCTCTGCCCGTCGTGCCTGCGCCAGGTTCCCGCGCGCATCTTCGCCGACGCTGGGCAGATTCGGATTGCACGATCCTGCCCGGTGCACGGCGACGCCGGGGCGTTGATCGCGAGCGATGCCGCCGAATACCTGCGTCTGCGCCAGTATGTCCCTGACCGCAGCGGCGCGAAGTGCTGCTGCGGCCCGGGCGATTCTTGCGGCGGAGGACCTCCGGTCTGCGCGTTGCTGGTCGAGATTACACAGGCGTGCAATCTTCGCTGCCCGACGTGCTTCGCCGACGCTCACGGGCACGAGTACATGAGCGTCGACGAGGTCGGGCGACGCCTGCATGCCTTCTTCGCGAAACAGCCCACGCTGGACGTTTTGATGCTCAGCGGCGGCGAGCCCACGATCCATCCGCAGTTCGCGGAAATCCTCGCGCTCGCGCTGGCATATCCGGTTCAGCGCATCCTCATCAACACGAACGGCCTGCGCCTCGTTCAAAGCGACACTTTGCTCAGCACGCTTGCCGCGCACAAGCAACGGGTCGAGTTGTCCCTGTCGTTCTCCAGCTTTCGCGCGGATGTCCACGAACGGTTCTACGGACGCGATCTGCGCGCCGGGAAGGAATTAGCCGTACAGCGCGCTCGCGAGACGGGTTTATTCGTCACGCTTGTTCCGGTGATCGAACGGGGAGTAAACGACGACGAAATCGGCGACCTGTACCGGTTCGCTCTCTCTCAGGAGAACGTCAATGGCCTTACATTCCAGCCCGTAATGACGGCAGGACGCTACGAGCACGACTACGATCCGAACAGCCGGATGACGCTGACGGATATCGTTACCGCATTGGAGGATCAATCTAACGGCGCGCTGGTGCGCAGCGACTTCGTGGGGCTGCCCTGCTCGCATCCGGACTGCTGCGCGTTGACATATGGCTTTCTGGACGCGGCGCGGACGAGTATCGCGCCCCTGCCGCGCTACCTGGATGTTGCGCGGTACATGGAGCTTTTTAGCGACCGTATGAGCTTCGCGGGACTGATCGGCGGAGCGTTGCGGCGGATCTGGTCGGACATGACGCATCTGCGAGCCGCGCAAACCCTGCGCGATCTCGGCTCGCTCTATGACGTCGCCGGCATTCGAGATGTGCTGCCGTTGATCGGCCGGCCGCGCGAGTTCGGCGCACGGGTCCTGCGTATCGTAATCAAGCCGTTCATGGACGCCTACACGTATGACCGCAGGCGAATCGAACAGTGCTGTACGAAGATCGTCGATGAGGACGGTCGCGCCATCTCGCTGTGCGAATACAACGTCTTCCGGCGTGGAGGCGCGGCGGCCTTGCCAAAACGCGGAACGATCCCGCTCACTGTCGTTTCGTCTGAGGGAGATGTCGTAAAAGGTCTTGATGGGCGTGGAGCAAAATGACCCGCGCGTTTTGCGCGGGAGACGAGGAAGAAAATTCGGCGAGCCCTCGCCTTAGCCCGTCCGAAGAGGGCGAGCGAACCGGAAGCCATTCACCTGACGCCGCTGAAGCGCTTACCGCCGCGGCGCGGTCGTGTCCTGCTCGACATCCATCGCGGCGTACTCGATAACCATCGAGAGAACCTGTTCGATCGCTTCATCATCCAGGCCAAGCGATGCGACGACGCCGTCTTCGAGTTTGTATCGCAATCCGTCGCCGCCCAAGCCGATCCCGAGCATCATACAGAGCACGTCCGCCAAATGGACGATGCGCGTTAAGGGCGGCGAGTCGGGCTGCGCGGATGGATTGTGATGGTAGCGGATCGTGGTAACGAGCTGGGGAGGCAGGTTCCAGCGTTCGCACATTCGCGCGCCGATCTCCGCGTGATCGAATCCCAGAACCATGCGCTCCGCGTCGTAGTAGGCGACGCCCTGCTCCTCGGAACGCCTCGTAATCTCGACAAACTCGTCGGACAACCGATGGCTGATAATCACCTTGCCAATATCGTGCAGAAGGCCCGCGACAAAGGCTTCCTCCGCGACGGAGTACTTGGCTCGCCGGGCAAGTTGCTGAGCGGCAAAGCCGACGCAGCTTGAATGCTTCCAAAGATCGCCGCGCCGGATCGAATAGCCGTGCACTTCGCGATCGAGCAGATCCTGGCAGGAGACAGACATCGCCATGTCACGAATCGCGCGCATTCCGAGCAGCACGATGGCGTCGGTAAGCGTCGAGATCCGCCTGGGAGCGCCGTAGAACGCGCTATTGGCCATCTTCAGGACACGCGCGGTAAGAACCTGGTCGCCTGAAATTGTCTTGGCGACCTGCGCTGCGCTGGCGCTGTTCTGATTTACCAGTTTGGTCACCGCCATCGCGATCCGCGCCTGCGAAGGCAGATCCGCCGCGTTCTCAACCAGCCATTCGATCCTCTGTTCGGGATCGGTTAAACTCTTAAATGCTACTGGGGTCATGCCTTACAACCCGCTTTCCCGAGGCTCGTCAACAACCACTCTTCCGAGCCAATCGGACGAATGGAGACAGTGCCATCGCACGCCTTAAGCGTTACCGTGCGTCCGTGACTACCACCTACATCCGTAGCGACCACGGGCACCTCCGCCTCGTCGAGCGCATCGGACACCGCGATGACATTCCGTGCTCCGATTTCGAGCCGCGATGGGCTGCCGCTGCTGCCCAACGTGCTGAAAATGTGCGCGCCGCCAACAATGGCCGCGACCAGATTCTCGCGTTTTCCGCCGCCCCGGCAGATATCTTCAATCAGTTTGGGAACGGCTTCATCCGCGAATTTTCCGACGAATGCCGACTTGCGCGGAAGCGAACCGGCTCTGGGAACCGCGTTCGCCGACGGCTGGCAAGCGGGCAGGACAATGTGTGCAAGTCCCGCAATCCGGAAAACCGGATCGTAGATGCATAGCCCAATGCACGCCCCCAGTCCGTACGCGACAAGACGATCCGTCAGGCGCGTCGAGACCTTAATTTCCGCCATTTCAACGCTAATAGCGTCCTGAGCTGTCTGGTTCATCATTACGGGCATAAGATACACACCTTCGCGTATTATCGGCTCTTCGAGGCTCGTTCTTAAGGCAACGCCAAAGCGAACAGCCACTCAGAAAACAGACGCACGTATGCGAAAGTTCCAGAATGTTGCCGAAATGCGCAGTAATCTAGAGGATCAGTACAATTACCTGGCTCCGCGCAACGCGAACGCCCCCCCGTCCCGCGCGGCAATTTACCGTCCCACCCGCGCGGTCGCCATGTTCGATGACGGGCAACAATGCGCTGCGAGAGCGGCAAGCAAAATCAAGAAGCTGAAAAGCGTAACGTACAATCCGAACTGCACCGGCGCGGGCAGGTAGCGCAGGGTCACATGGCGCCCGGCATCAGTCGCCGCCACGAGACCGTCCGCAAGATATGTTCGCGCGGGTCGTCCATCCACGATCGCGCGCCAGCCCGGCTCGTAAATCGTATCGGTCACTAACAGCAGCCCGCTCGGATCGCCCGATAAATGTTCGTCAAACGTTCCCCCGCGACTCGTGACGGCTATTCGCGGCGCGGGCGACGGGATCCGGCGCAGGACGATGTCCGGGGCTCGGTCAAGGACGCATCCGTCCGGAAGAGCTGCCATGCCACGGGGATTCAGCAGGTCGGCAAGAGCCTCGTCGCCTGAACGGATGTTGACCTGTTCCGCCAGCCAAGCCGGGGCTCGGGCATTCTTGTTGACGTAAACGTTCACATCGCCTGAATACGCCAACGTAAAATTGGGCGTAGCGTCAAGCCTAAATTGCGACGGCGGCGATGCCGGAGCGATGACGTACCGGAGATCGATGAGATCCAGCGCGGCGCACCCAGGAGCTGTAACCAGGCCCAAGCCCGCAGGATACTCTTCCCCGGTTTGCGCCTTGTTGACCCCGCGCATAAACAGGTCGTATCGGGCCAGCACGAGCGGGTCGTTGCCCGAGATGTCCGGCCAACCGAGCGCCATCGCGGAGTTGGGCATGAGCCGGCTCTGATAGTCGCCGCGAACGTTCGCCAGGCAGAGCACGCGATCGCCCGGAGCGAGATGGTCGCTGATGTACTGCGTCTCAGGCGTGGCGGGAAAGAGCAGTCTCGCAGGCGCGCCGGCGTTGAAACCGCATGCAAAGAGCAACATGTCGGCCGCGACCAACGCGGGAAGCAGCACGCGCGCCTTCGCCGGTCCAAATGCCGCAAACAAGGCGGCGACAGCAGCGAACGCCAACGGTACGAGCAGCGCCCGGGCGACGTGCCCGTTGTTCATCCAATCGTGCGTAAGCAAATACCCGGCATCGCCAACGGAAGTGTGCAGCGTCGTTGCCAACCGGAAGCCGATCAGCGTAACAACGGCGACCACGCCAAATGCCTTGAGCGCAAGCGATCGCCGCAAGCCGCGATCGAAGTCGCCCATGTGCTCGATGCCCGATGCGCAAAGTGCCGCGACGCAAAAATCCACGAGCACGAGAATCCTTGCAGCGCCATGGAACGATTTGAAGAGCGGAACATAATTGTAGAACAGCTCAAACAGCGGCGATCCACAACCCATCAGGAGAGCAAAAACCGCAAGGCCTAACCACAACCGCGAAAGATAACCCCGGTTGCGAAATCCGATGAAGCCGAATGCCGCAAACACAAGGGCCGATGCGCCGCAGTAGCAGGTGAGTTCGTACAGGTTCACATCCCCAACAAACGGCGCGTGATCGAAGGGGATCGCACCGCCCAAATCGTAGCGCAAGGGGCCGAAAAGGGACGTCAAGGCATCGTCCCTCTGTCCGCCAAGAAGAGCCGGCGCAACGAGAAGCACGAGTTGCTTAAGCGGCATTGCCGTCTTAACCATGGCGTCGTAAGACACATTGGCGCGCAGCGATCGCAACAGCATGTCAGCGGTCGTTGCCACCTGGACGAACCCGAGACCTGCGCCGAGCGCGAACGGCGCGATCACCGCCGCAATGCGTCGCCATCCCTGCCCCGCGGGACGATAAAGGGCGTAGCAAAATACGGTCAGCCACACGTAGAAGCCGAATTGAAGGTGTCCGGCAAGCAGCGTGAGCGCGAGGGCGACCGCGACGCCGCCAAGATCGCGCAAGCTTCGGCTCGATCGATAGGCCTCCCAGAAATAGAGCGCGAGCGGCAGCCAGCAAAGGGTATCGTCAACCACCTGCCACATCTGCCACGAGACCATTACCCCGCATAGCATCCATACCGTCGCCCCAGACAACGATCCTAGATCGCCTCGTCCGAGCCGCATGCTCCAGGCCCAAAAGAACAATCCGGTGAGGAACGTATGTAGCGCGGCCAGCCAACCGAATGCGGGCGCAAGCGGGAGGATGGCGAACAACCAGTTTGGCGGGTAAAAGATCGCCGACTGATCGTCGGCGGCAAACGGCGTCCCGCTGAGCGAAAGCGGATTCCAAAGCGGCAGCGTCCCCTCGCGCAAGGAATCGCGCAAGAACTTGCGGGAAGGATAGAACTGGAACAGCGGATCGGTTACCGGTCGCGCGACCTGAGTAAATCCAGGATCGAGCTGGGCGACGTGTTGCTTATACGGCGCGCGCAGAAGGAGAAGGTCGGCAGGCAGAAACGTATTCGACGGCGCGAGGGCCGGGCCGTACGATATCAGCGTTACCGCCAGAAGATACGCTACGGCCAGAATAGTGCGCAACCGCGTCGGGCGGGCAATGGGCACGTCGTGTTCGTTGCAGGGGGCTTCAAACTTCATCGGCACTCAGGTTCAGGATACCACGCAGTCAAGGGAAATCAGACAAGCGGACCGAAGACCAGGCGCGTCTGTTAACGGATACCGCCGAAGCGTGTTATCAATCAGCGGTCAGTCTCTCGTCGCGGCAAACGAGAAATGGCCAAACGGCAAAGAGCGTCCCCAAATGTCCCGCGACGCGCCCCTGCGGTACAATCCACACACGTATGAACCATACCCCGACGCCGCTGATGGAATTGGCGCGCTTCTTCCTCCGCCTGGGCTTTACGGCCTTTGGCGGCCCCGCCGCACACCTGGCGATCATGCGAGACGAAGTCGTAACGCGGCGCGGATGGTTGACGGAAACGGAGTTTCTCGACCTTATTAGCGCGGCAAACCTCATCCCCGGTCCGAGCTCGACGGAAGTCGCGATTCATATCGGATACCGGCGTTGCGGATGGGCCGGTCTTGCCGTCGCAGGGCTCTGTTTCATTCTTCCCGCAGCACTCATCGTCGCCGCGATTGCGGCAGCATACTCACGCTATGGCAGCATCCTCGCGTCGTCGGGTCTCTTACGCGGCGTCAAGCCCGCCGTCATCGCCGTAGTGCTCCAGGCGATCGTTGGCCTCGCGCGACCGGCGATTAAGACGCGGGCGCTCTTGCTCCTCGCCGTCGCGGCTGGCGCGTTCGCGTTCATGGGCTTCGCCGTGCTTCCCTTGCTCATCGGAGCGGGCGTGCTAGCGGCTGCATCCGGATGGGCGCGCGCCCGCCGCACCCAGGGAACCTCCCTATCGCCGCAGCCGCTGATCGCAATCATCGCCGGATCCGCCGCGCTGATTCTCCTGCCATCGCTGCTCACCTGGTTCTTTCCCGCGCCGCATGGACGAATAGCCTTTGGGCTTTTGCCGCTTTTCTTGTTCTTCCTGAAGATCGGCTCAGTGGTATACGGCAGCGGTTATGTCCTGCTTGCGTTTCTTCGCGATGGCCTCGTGACGGGCTGGCACTGGCTGAGCGAGGGACAACTGATCGACGCGATCGCGGTGGGACAGATTACGCCGGGGCCGGTGTTCACGACGGCGACGTTTATCGGCTACCTGCTGGGAGGAGTCGCCGGGGCTTTAGCGGCAACGGTCGCGATCTTCCTGCCGTCGTTCGTCTTTGTCGCCGCGACAGCCCCGGTGGCAGCCCGCATGCGCAACCTGCCGCTGGCGTCATCGTTTCTTGACGGCGTTAACGCTGGAGCGATCGCGTTGATGGTCGTCGTCACAGTTCAGCTCGCTCGCGCCGCGCTCGTGGATGTCCCGACGGCCTCGATCGCCCTGGTCAGCGCCTTCCTGCTGGTCCGCGTGCGCGTTCCATCCATGTACGTGATCGCCGGCTCTGCATTGGCCGGGATCGTGATCGCGCACGTGAGGTAGAAGGAAAAGAGCGCTCGCCGCGCGGGCCGCCTCAATCCGGCGGGGTTCCAGCGCTCCGCTAGACCGTGCAGAGGGACGGCGAGAAGCCTAGCGCATTCCACAACGCGTAAGCAGGCGAACAAAACCCGCCGTTGCCCCCATCGAGCTTATGCAAACGCCGCGCTGACGATTTCCTGTGCTTCGGCCTGGATACGCTTCAGGTGATCCACGCCAAGGAAGCTCTCCGCATAGATCTTATAGATTGGCTCCGTGCCCGACGGCCGCGCGGCGAACCAGCCGTTTTCGGTAACCACCTTGAGTCCGCCGATAGGCGCGCCGTTGCCGGGGGCGTTCGTGAGCTTTGCGGTGATCGTCTCGCCCGCCAGCGTCGCGGCGGTCACCTTGTCCGGCGTCAGGTTTGCAAGAATCTTGCCCTGCTCGATCGTCGCGGGGGCATCCACTCGCTCGTAGACGGGGCTGCCGAATCTCGCCTCAAGCGCCGTGTAATGCTCGCCAGGATCCTTGCCCGTGACGGCGGTGATTTCCGCCGCGAGAAGGTCGAGGATTATGCCGTCCTTGTCGGTCGTCCACACGGTACCATCGGTGCGGAGGAACGATGCTCCCGCGCTTTCTTCGCCGCCGAAGCCATAGGAACCGTCAACGAGGCCATCGACGAACCACTTGAAGCCCACCGGAACCTCGGCGAGCCGACGGCCGAGATCGCCGGCGACGCGGTCGATCATCGAGCTGGATACGAGGGTCTTGCCGACAGCGGCGTCCGGACGCCAACCGGCACGGCTCTTGAAGAGGTAATTGATGGCAACCGCCAGGTAGTGGTTCGGGTTGAGCAAACCCGTGCTCGGAGCAACAATGCCGTGGCGATCCGTATCGGGGTCGTTGCCGAACGCGATATCGAACTTATCCTTGAGGCCGATCAGACTCGCCATGGCGTAAGGCGACGAGCAGTCCATGCGGATCTTGCCGTCCTTATCCACCGTCATGAACGCGAACGTCGGATCGACCCGCTTGTTGACGACCTCGATATTCAGCCCATACCGCTTAATAATCGGCTCCCAGAAGCCGACCCCAGCGCCGCCCATCGGATCCGCGCCGATCCTCAGGCCGGAACGCGCGATCGCCGCCATGTCGATGACGTTGCCAAGATCCGCCACATAAGGCGTCACGTAATCGTAAAGGTGAACGTTGGACGCCTTCAGCGCTCGCGGAAATGCGATCCGCTTGACGGAACCAGCCCCCGATGCCAGGATCTCGTTGGCGCGGTCCTGGATCTTCTTCGTGGTTCCCGTATCGGCCGGTCCCCCGCTCGGCGGGTTGTACTTGAAACCGCCGTCGGCCGGAGGATTGTGCGATGGGGTGATCACGATCCCGTCGGCGAGCCCGGATTTGCGTCCCCGATTGTAGGTTAGGATCGCGTGGGAGATAACCGGCGTCGGCGTATACCCGAGGCCATCCTGAATGAAGACGTCCACTCCAGACGCCGCGAGGACCTCCACAGCGGTGCAGAGAGCCGGATACGACAGGGCGTGCGTATCCTGACCGAGATACAACGGGCCCGTAATCCCCTCGGCCGCACGCGCTTCAACGATCGCTTGCGTGATCGCCACAATATGCTGCTCGTTGAAAGAGCCCTTCAGCGATGAGCCACGGTGCCCGGATGTCCCAAACGCGACCGCCTGAGCGGGATCTGCAACGTCCGGCGTCCGCGTGTAGTAAGCGGAAACCAGTTCGGGAATGTTGGCGAGAAGCTCGATGGGAGCCGGTTTGCCGGCGCGCGGATCGATGGCCATAGTTGCTCCTTGCAAAATACGGATTTGGGTTATGTTACCCCACTCGCCGCGTACGCGAAGCAGGCTTCGTCCGGCACCCTGGATCATTTGGAAGATGTTGTCAAACGACTTTGTCGCAAGGAACATCTCGAGATTGGGACAGTTCCCTGGTTCCACCTCGTCACGAAACTAACGCGTTAACCTATTAAACAACGACCCAATATTCTTAGAACTCAGCATAACTCATCGAGGCTAAACCGCAAACATTAAAACAGCGCCGCTCCCCTGGTCCAATCAAGGGAGCGGCGGCTGGTCTGGCTTATCCTAATGTTTCTTAATGAACGCGCCACGAGGGAGCGAGCGATTTGCTGACTCGATCGCGACTCCGTGAGCGGACTTGCTGCTACGCGTGAAGTATGGGCGTGCGTTCGCCGTCTCCGAGAAGATCGGATCAAGCGGCAGCGTCTCGTTAAGCGTGTACGACGAAGCGCCGGACGGATCGAGCTCCGCCGATAAGGCGTCCCAAACGTCCATTGTGCTCTGCGAGGGATAACTATTGATGTATACGTTATCGTATCCCGTTATCACTGGAATCGTGGTTGAGCCCTCGTCCAACGTGACGGGAATATACAACGTATAGTTGCCGTTGTCGTTGGTGTACGCAGACCAGTACAATCCGGTGTTCACCGAAGTGTCGGCCGTTACGAACCGGACCTCATAATTTTGCGCGGCGCTTCCGTTGTTCTGCAGAACCGTGCCGATGACCGTATCGAACGGAGGCAGTGAAACGTTCACGGTCACGTAATCCTGGTTAACCGAAAGCGATGCATCATACCAAACGTTGCCAGAAGGATCGGCGACGGAAAGCTTGTCGTGATTCGTGAGCACGCTCGTTGGCAGCGATATCGAATATTGACCTGCAGAGTTCGTAGCTGTTTCGTACCGCGATGTTTGCGCCACATCGAACCCAACCGACCAGTTCGACACCGGGGATCCGCTGCTCGTAACGATAGTCCCGGCAACGGTTACGTACGATGCGCCCGAACCTCCTGAGTTACCGTTATCTCCTCCACCGCCGCATCCCGCTACAAAAATGACGGCCACGGCGCTCAAAACCGCGATGACCTTGTCGCCATGGATCCGCGACCAAAAGTTGTTTTGAATTGTTGACATGTTTTACCTGCCTGCTGAGAGCGCTCCCATTTAAACCGCCGGCACGCGAAAACGAATACCGGCATCGATCGACATCGTTGGATCCTCGCTGGAAGATGTTCTTCTCGTTACGGCTCGTTGCCGCGAGATCGCACGCCTCTTGTGAGGGCCTCTTCGCCGCAATGCCAACGCCTGTAACGTAACGCGCCGTCCGAACGTGTCATCCGCGCCCATTATGACACGAAAGATGATATTTTTTTATAATACATGGCAATTAATCGCGTTGCCGGCGAGCTTGCTCGCGGCGAATCGAAGGAAGTCAAGGAGCGTCGAACAGCGCAAGCTGCCGATCTTGTGGGACGCGCGCGCGGGATGGCTCTCGATGCTGCCTGCGATCGAAGCTGCCGCCCTTGAAGGAGCAGCGGACACCTGCCTCGTCGCATTGGCGGCGAATGCTGTCTGCCCATTCCTGTTTCATTGGGCGAGCATACGGACCGGACTCCGCGCCGCCAAAGATCCAGTCGATGCCGAGGAGCGGGAGGTCATCGATGGGACCAATGAGCGGTTCGACACTTAGGAAACGCTCATGCGCCGGCACAGCCGTTAGGATTGCGACGCGCCCGACCACGCGCGAATCTTCGACGGTGGTCCCTAACGCGACGTTGGGGTAGCCGTTGCCCCAATCAGCGGGCAAACTGTCCGCGATCCGCTGCGGCCGCTTCGTCAGCAACATCCAATCCAAATAAGGCGTCACCCGGATAAGACGCCAAAGGCGCTCCAGCTGGCCTTCCGGCGCTTCCAGATCGAAGACGTCCGCCATCGACGCGCAAAAGACCTGGTGGCGGATGCCCAGCAACCTGGCGTCACTGTTCCAACGCAACGGCTTTCGCCAGTTGTCGTCGCTCATCAACCGCCGGGGAGCTTTCGGCCCCCAGAGATCCTGACCGTAGCGGATCGCAAGGGCCTCCGCGTAGCAGTGTTTGCATCCCGCCGAAACCTTCGTGCATCCCCACCACGGGTTGAACGTATGAAATGTTCCGTCAACAATCTTGCCCATTTCGTTACAGGCTTATTCTATCACCAGAACATTTGTTTGTAAAGCAAGGAAGTGAAAATGCTGTTCGCGAAGAGGCTGAACCTTGCCCTCGCGAAAACCGCCGTCTCCGGCGCAAGAAAAACGGCCCGCCGGTTCGGCAAGCTCACCGCCCTGAGAGCGCCGAAGGGCCGGCAGCGGAGGGCTCCTAGTTCCTGGTGCGCTCCGGGAGCATCGGCGGGATCGGCCAGAGCTGACTGGGCTTTCCGTACAGTGCGTACTCGGCGCGGGAACGCAGCGTCGGATGGTCCTCAAGCAACGCAATCCACGCGGGCGGGTCTGGTAGCGAAAGGTTGTCGCGAGAGAGGCCGATGAAGGCGCGGGCCATCGCTGTCCGGTCCCGGCACAACGCGAGGCCGAAAGAATCCGCGCGGTGCTCGATCATCCGCGATGCGGCGGCATTGATTGGCGCAGCCGCGATGCCGAGGACGCTTACGACCAACAAGACGGCCGGGATCGCAGTGGGATCGTGCAGCACGCTCGCGCCCCACCGTTCGCCCCAGCGGGCAAGCAGGGCAAGGCTCAAAAACCGTATCAAGGGCAGCACAAGAAAGAACGCCGCCGACATCACGACGAAGCCGATCAAGACGTGGCGTTCCACATAATGGCCAATCTCGTGAGCGACGATCGCGTCGAGTTGGTCTTGCGGCGCCTTGCGAATCAGCGTATCCCAGATAACGATCCGCTTCGTCGAGCCGAGACCGGTGACGTACGCGTTCGTCTCGTTTGTTTGGCGGCTCTTATCGACGACAAAGATCGTCGCGTCCGGAATACCGGCGCGCCTCGCAAGGCTTTCGATACCCGGACGAAGCGGACTCGTTAACGGCAGCGGCGTAAATTTATTGAACATCGGATCGATTGCGATAGGCGTAACAAACACGAGAAACGCGCTGAGTACCGTCGCGATAGCGGCAAACACAAGCGGCCAGCGCACCGGCCAGCGGCGCACCGACCAGAGGAACGCGCCTGCAACAACCGCGCCAATCGCCGCATCCGTCAGCAGGCCCTTGAGCCGATCGCCAAACCATGCAAGCAAGGGCTGATTCGACAAACCGTAGAGGTGCGGCATCCGGTAATTCGCATACAGCGCAAGCGGAAAGAAGACAAGCCAGCGGATGCCGCGGTAGACGATCCAGAACAGCGCGCCGGCGACGAATGTCTTGCGACCGCACGTTGTCGCCCAGCGGCCGATGCGACGCGAGAGGCCCGAAGCGAGGAGCGCCCACGCGAGCGCCAGGCCGAGCATCTCCGCAACCATGGAAACAGCCGCCATCGTCAGCGTATATCGGGTCATCGAAGGCGTCGAATGGATCGATGCAAGGATGCGCGCGGCTTCGGCTGGAGCGGCAAGGGGCGGGTCCATTAGCTTCGCTCCTCGCCCCCTCGGTTGCCCATCCACTTGAGCAACAGTGAGCCCGGCACGACAACACTCAGCCCCACGGTTACGATCATGGCCCACGATGCGCGGACCGACATTGGCGGAGGCGGAGGCGGCACGGCGTCCCTCTCGGCATCGTTCGACGCCAGGCGGCGACGGATCTCGCGGCTCAGGCTCTCTTCTCCACGCGCCATAATCCACCGGAAGTTCGCAACGTAGAGCGGCCAAAACAACAGAGAGGCAAGTTTCGAGGCCAGACTGCCTGGTGCAACATGCGTCTCGATGCTGACGACGACAGCGGCGCCATCCTGCTGCAGGCGGCACTCGCTGCAATCGGCGGAATTATCGACAAACTCGAACCGCAGGGTCGAAGACGGGGGAAAGGATGCGACGCGAAACCGGCGGCGAACGGTGTAAGGCATCCAGCCCTTCGCCGTCGCTTCGTATATGTCATCGATGCCCGCTTCACGAACCGGCGCAATCGATCGAAAAAGCGACGGCCACCAGCCGGCCAGACCGGGCGCATCCAGTAGGATTGCCGACACCAGATCGACCGTCCCGGGCACGCGCCAGCGGGAGACAAAGCTGTTCTCGCGAGAAGGCATGATTGATTCTACCCCACGCTTGCCGCCGGGAGCGGACACATTCTCATGCGCCTTCCGCGCAAAACACTGGCGGCGCCGGAGTCCCTCCGGCGATCAAATCGGCCGGATCGTGAAGCGATGCGCGGATGGCTGGGCAAGAACGCGAATGTGGGCAAGGGCGGTATCCATCACCGATTTAACGTGCGCGCGGCGCGCGAGAACCTGGTCGAACGAATCGCCGTTTGATTCGCCCATCAACTCGATATTGCGCCAGAGGTCGAAGTGGAGATGGTCTACGTAGCGAATCTGGCCGAGGATCTTGTCCGCACGCGCGGACATCGGCGTATGCAGCGCCGCAAGGTTGACGCCCTTATTGAGGTCGTCCGCCGAGAACACGCCCGCCGGGATGCCGTCGATCCACAGCCGGTACGAACCGGCGCCCAAGCCCTTGACCGTCAATGTGTCGTGATCCAGATCACGCTCAAGATAGGTGGACGCGAGCAGGAACGTAACATCGGGATAGCGCGCCGGATCCCGATCGAAGGGCCACGGCAATAAGCAGTCGTCCGCCGTAAACGTCACCCCGCTCGCATCGGCGTGGAAACCGCTGACGCGGTTTGCGCCAAGCTCTGCCCCCGTTGCGCAGTCAAGAGCCACGTCGAACACGGTCGACGGCGCGTGCCATGCCTTCAGCACCGCAGTCGCGATCACGAGATGCCCTGCCTGGCGCGGATGAACGCGGTCCGGCAGGAGCGACGGCGCTAAGGCGGGGTTATTGCGGTTCGCGGCGCGCAGAAACCACGCGAGCGGCCGGTTGCAATCCGCAAATGTCGCCCGGTATTCTCTCGCCAACTCGCCGATGCCCTCGCCGTATTTTTGCAGCACGCCGTTGACGCCGCCCGAAAAGTGCTTTGGACGAGTGTAATCGTCGTAGGCGGGAGGCGAGATCAGAGTGAGGCGGACGCCGGGCATCGCCTTCGTAAGCGCGTCAAGAATATGCCGATAGCCCACGATGAAACGATCGAATCGCCCTCGGTCGAAAGGCTTGTCCCCGGCATCGTTAGCGCCGAGGCAGATGACGACGACCGTCGGATGGTAGCCGATAACGTCGCGGTCGAGCCGCGTGTCGACGTCGCCCCCCGGACCGCCGTCGACCGTCTCATAGCCCCAGCCGGAGTTGATAAACGAGTAGCGGCAAAGGGGAAAGCGCGTCACGCAGTAGGATTCAATGTACTCGGTGAATCGGCGCTGCTCGGTGATACTATCGCCATAGAAGACTACCGTGTCGCCGTCGCGCAAATAGAACGGCGCCGAGGCAGCAGGCGGCTGAGATGCGGCCAATGCCGCCGAGCCCCAAAACGCCACAATCGCCAGTGTCGCAGCCACCGCATAAGCGCAATGGACACGAGCAGGGAACGCGAAGCGAAACAACACCCACGATCTCCAATCGATGACCTGCCTGAAGGCACGTCACCTGGCCTCGCGGCGCTTACAATCAGGCGACCGGCAATGCGATCTTCGTCCGTCTGACCGGGTCGTCCAGTTCCCGAGGCTTGACTTCATTATACAGGCTATCGCGTTCGATCGGTTCGCGGCCAGCGGTAACAATCAGATCAATCAATTGGCTCCGGGTCAACACCTGGCGCTTATTGCCAATCTCGTCGTCCTTATACGTGATCTCATATTCGTGAATGGTGCCGTCTAGATCGTCCGCTCCATACCACTGAGCGACCTGGGAAACCTGAGCCGTGTTCATGATCCAGAACGTCTTGACGTGCTGGAAGTTATCGAGCATCAACCGCGACACCGCGATCGCGCGTAAATCGCCGTCGCCCGTCGGATGCGGCAAGTCTTCGAGCTTCGTCCCCTCCGGATGAAACGAAAGCGGCGTGAACGTCACGAAGTGCCCCGTCTCGTCCTGCAGTTCCCGCATGCGCACCAGGTGCTCGATGCGCTCGGGCACCGTCTCGATGTGCCCGTAAAGCATGGTCGCGTATTGCGTCAAGCCAGCCTTCGCCGCCGCCCGGCTAATCTCCATCCACTGGTCTCCGGAAAGCTTGCGGCCGAACAGCGCCATGTGTACGCGATCGCTCAGGATCTCGATTCCGCCGCCCGGCAGAGAGTCCAAGCCAGCGTCGATCAGCTCTGCGAGCACCTCATCGAGCGGCTTGCCGGCCTGTCGCCAGATTTCGGCAATCTCGACACACGTGAACGCCTTAATATGGACGCCAGGCCGCACCTCCTTAACGAGCCGCAGGAGGTCCAGGTAATACTGATAAGGCAACTTCGGATTGATGCCAGCCACCATGTGCACCTCGGTGATCGGAATATCGAGGTATTGCACAAGCCGTTCGCGAACCTGTTCGAGGGAAAGGGTATAGGGATCGGGGCCGCCCTTCTGTGCATAGAACGAGCAAAACTTGCAGCCCTTGTTGCAGACGTTCGTGTAGTTGATATGCTGATTGCGGACGTAATACGTCTTGCCGCCGTTCTTGCGCTCGCGGACGATATTGGCCATCCAGCCGACAACGTTCAAGTCCGGCGCTTGCCACAGCCTGAGCCCATCTTCAAAGGAAAGCCGCTTCCCATCCAGAACCTTATCATACACGTCGGCCAATCCGGCCGCCTCGACAGCTTGCATTCGCATTCCGCCACTACTCCCCCCGCCCGCGCGCACAACCTGGCCAAACGCCCATTGCACGAGCGTCCGTAGTGTACCAAACACGACGCGGCGCGTCAAGGTTCCGAGAAGAGATACGCGGGGCGAGAGGGTGGCGCCGGAATTAGGAGCCCTGCGGCCTGGCGGGCCGTCTTTCGCGCGCCGCGAACGGCGATCTGCAACATTGCGCCGAAAAGAACTGTGTTGAGCCCTTGCCGTTTCGAGAGGAGGTCTTACGCACGGAGATGCGCCTATCCTACGGTCGAATAGGCGCGTCCCGCACTTCGCTTACCCGAACGCCGGAGCCGTCTCGCCTTCGCTGAGCTCGCCGATATCCTCGTTCCAGAGGGTCGGATTTGCGGCGATGAAGTCGTACATGAGCTTCTTGCACTCGTCCAGGTCCAGGTCGATCACCTCGACGCCATGGGACTCCATAAATGGGCGCGTGCCCGGAAATGTCTCGGACTCGCCGACGATCACCTTGCGAATGCCGAACTGGACAACCGCGCCAGCGCACAAGTAGCACGGCATCAGCGTCGAATACAAGACCGCATCGCCGTAGTACCCTACCCGTCCCGCGTTTCGCAGGCAGTCGATCTCCGCGTGAACGATCGGGTCGCCATCCTGAACGCGTTTGTTGTGTCCGGATCCGAGCAATTTACCGCCCCGCGCAAGCGCCGATCCGATCGGGATGCCGCCCTCGGCTAATCCCTTGCGCGCCTCATCAATCGCCAGACGCATGAATTCATCCATAGTCTATCTCTTTCCTAGCTCCTCCCGCCATCTTCAGCGAGAACATTTACATACCTGCGTACCGAGCTATTCCCATTATTCCGGGTCGGACTTGCGCTCAATCGGCCGCAGGATCAGGTAGACGATCGCCGCAAGCACCATTCCGAGCTCAAAACCGACATCCATATTCAACGCCTTCGCGATGGGACCGGTAAATGCTTGCTGGTTCGCCCCCAAATAAACGCCGGCGAGACCGGCGACCATGGCAGCGATAGCCGCCCAGCCAATCGGCAGCTTGCCCTGCGTGTTCCAATCCTCCGCATTGTAGACGCCCTTGCGGAACACGAAGTGCTCGAGGATCAGGATGACCGACCACGGACCGAGCCAGTAGGCGATCAGCAGCAGGAAGTTTTCCATCGTCTCATAGAAATGCGCCGCGGCTGGGATCGCAATGGCCACGTAGATAACCGCGCCGATCACGGTCCACACCGCCCGGTTTACCTTCTGAAACCCTCGGCCGGGAACCTGCATCGAAAGACCGAGACTGTAATCGTTGGGAATATTGTTCGCGACGATGCTCAGCGCGAGCAAGCCGAGAAGCACGGGACCGAACGCGCCAAGAGGCGCGGCTACGTGCGCGAGAATCGCGCCGGTCGAATCTCCGGTGAACGCAATCGAGATGAGCACGCCGAAGGTCTCCAGAAGGATGCACGGCACGGTCACGCCAATGAACGTCAACCAAAAGACGCGGCGGGCGGGCGTATCCTCCGGCTGATGGACATTGTAATCCGCCGCGTACGAACTCCAGCCTGTCGCGAAACCATAAACAGCGCCGCCGAACGAAATGATCGCGGCAAGCTCGGCGAGGTTGAACACGGGCGTCGCAACCAGATGGTAGTGAGGACCGGCGACAGCCGCGAGAAGTCCGAAAATCAGCGCCATCGGGATCCACGCGTAACGCTCATACTTGTGGACATAGCTGTAGCCATAGAGGCTGACGAACGTCGTAATCAGGGCGATGACGACGATCCCCACCCAGTTCGGCGCATGCGTGATCTGCGTGATGAGTTGCGCGCCGACGATGACGTTGACGGCAGACCAGCCCAGACACGCGGCGACGTTGAACAACGCCATAATCGCGGCGCCGATCCAGCCGAACGAGAAGCGGGTGATGGTCATCTGCCGCAAGCCGAGCTTGGGGCCAAGCGTCGCAAAGAAAGCAACGGGAAGAACACCCAGCGCATTGAACAGGACGATTGCTAGAAAGCTGTCCCAAAAACCCATTTTAAAAATGGGCACCGCGAGCGTCCCGACCGCAATCGTCGAAATGACGAGATTAGCAGACAGCCACATCGTGAGATTGTCGAACACCCTCACGTGCTTACGATCCGCTGCCGTCACTCGTTCAATGCCGAGCTTCTCGATCCCAGCCTCTGATTGAGCCGGAGAAGTCGTATCAATTGCCATCGCTATAGGCCTCCAGATTGGTTGGCGGAAAGCAAGCCGCATAACAGAATAGTCGCCCGCTATAGGACGACGTTCGCTTGCTTCGGCCGGATGGGGAAAGTAGAACGCGCACGCCGGCCTGGTTTCCCAGGGGCAGCGTTGCCGTGGTAAGCTCATTATACTCTCGCTCTCCAGGATCTAATCGAAAACAGCAGAAATTCGCGTTATGAAGATTCTTCGGACTCCTCTCTCGATGAACGGAAAGCCGTACAAACCGTCACAACGAACAACGCGCAGCATCGCCAGTTCGGAGTTCGACAGCGCCCATTTACTTGAGTCTATTTTCTTCAAACTTCGCTTGACGAATGCTTTACCATATGATAACATGGAGGAGTGTACTGCGTAAGCGTATGACCATATGACAACTATTATCGCTCCCCCGGTGCGCAGCCTGATGCTACAAGGTGGTAATCTTTCTCATGCGACTTAAGAATTTTGGACTATTTGCCTCTATTGCACTTCTGTGCGTAAGCGGCGCGCAAATCCCGGTGCTTGCCGCCGCCAACGCGGCGACGCCCGCGCTTTCCTATCGCATCGCCCATTGTCGCTATCTTGCTAGCGACCTCGTCGTCGCCGCAATCACGGACGCCGATCTCAAGCTGGATCGAACCGGCGCAACGGATTCTTCGGCGGCCATACAGAAGGGGCTCGATGCCATCGGCGCCGCCGGAGGAGGGACCCTGTTCCTATCCGAGGGCATTTACCGGCTGGATGCGCCGCTCGTCCTGCCCAGCGCGGTCACCCTGCGCGGCGAACTTGGCCGCACAAGCGATCCCTACCGGTACCAGGGTACGATCCTGGCCGCCTATACCGGCGAGGGCGCTCCCGACGGCCCGCCGCTCATTACGTTGGGCTCGTGCTGCGGCTTACGCGACTGCATGGTCTGGTATCCGCGCCAGAGCGCCGAGAGCGTCACGCCGTATCCCCCAGCCGTGGTACACAACACGAGTTCCACCTGCATAGACAACGTCGTGTTTATCAACGCCTATCAGGCTTACCGTTCCGGCTATAAGATGAGCGGGCGCGCCTACGTACGCAACCTGCGCGGTACGGCGCTTTCCGTCGGCGTCGAAATCGATGGCCTTGCGGATACGGGGCGCGTCGAAAATGTCGATCTGTCTCCCCAATATTGGATTCACTCCGGCCTGCCCGGCGCGCCGAAAAGCATCGACGCCGGCTTTGCTCGCTTCATGCAATCGAACGGCGTCGGCGTTCTCGAGCGACGGATCGACTGGACCAACACGGCGCATGTCTCGATTGACGGCTACAACAAGGGGTATGCGACCGACTACTCCAAGAACGAGCAGGACCTGAAGAAGGGTCACGTTAAGGTGAGCCCGAACGGCGAAAACTTCGACTACAAAATCGCCAATTGCGTCTACGGCGTGTACCTGCTGGACACCGCAAACGCCGGCCTCATCTTCACCCGGTTTAACATCAAAGCGACGACGGCGGGGTTCTACATGGGTGAAAAGAACTCAAACGTCGCGACGCTGCTTGACAGCGTCGTCGACTGCCCGATCAACACGCTCGACATTCATGGCGCTGGCCGCTTGCTTATCCGCGACTGCGAGTTCAGGTCGGGCTCGACGGCTCTCGGCGGCGGCGTCATCGCGTGCTCGAACAGCAAGTTCGGCTCCGCCTCGTGCCAAATCGTTGCGGGCGACGGCCTTATTAACGCATCGTTGTTCGGCAACTCGTTCGCCAGGCCAATCGAATTAAGCGGAAGCGACACGGCAAAAGCGGCCGTGCACGTCGATGCGCGGCCGGTCCCCGCGAAGATCGCGTTCGATGCGCCGCAGATCGACTACCTGACCCCGAGAGGCGCATCGGCGGAAAGGCTGTGGGTGATTACAAATGCGCCTTTCTCCGCCGTCGCGGACGGCACGACGGACTGTGCGCAGTCGATCCAAGCAGCGCTCACGACGGCGGGAAAAGCGGGCGGCGGCATCGTATACGTTCCGGCGGGCGTTTACGCAATAGCCGGATCGCTCACAATTCCGCCGGAGGTCGAGCTGAGAGGCGCGTTTGGCTCGACGCACGACGCCAACACGGCAGGGTCATGCCTCATGATCCAAAACGAGAAGGGCGACCCGAACGGCCAAGCATTGATCGACATGGGTACGCGGAGCACGCTTCGCGGCCTGAACTTCCACTATGCAAAGCAAGATATTCGGGAGATCGTCGACTTCCCGTTTCTCATACGGGGCAATGGTGCGGGGATCGTCATCACGCACATTGCGTGTGCTAACGTCTCGCGCTTCATCGATCTGATGACGCACCGGTGCGACGGCGCTTTTGTCGATCACATCGAGGGCCAGCCGATCCACATCGGCGTGCGCGTCGGCGGAGGTTCGCGCGATGTCGTCATCTCCGACTGCCAATTCAACCCATCGAACTGGACATTCTCAAGCCTCTTCAACGCGCCGAAAGTTCTTTACCCAACCGATGGCGCAAAGCGCGGAGCGCTTACCAACGCCTTTATCAGCGGCTTGCAGCAAACGGGTGACCAGTTCGTCCTCGGCGACTGCACCGGACTGCGGTTCTATCGCGACTTTGTGTTCGCGGGCCGCTACGGCATCCATTTTGTCGCCGAAAACGGCCGGGGCCCCTCGGGCGTTTGCCTCGAACCCGGAGTCGACGGTTCAACCTGCGCGCTGCGGATCGATGCGATCGGTCAGGGCGGCTTCCCGGTGGCCAATAGCCAGCTTGTCGTCACGAACGGTTCGATGGAAGGGTCCCGCCACGATATCGAGTCGACGGCAGGTTCTTCGGCGAACGCGTTCTTCTATGGCGTCAACGCCTGGGGAGCGCATACGGACAGCTTCGCGCAGGCGCTCGGAGGGACGTTGCGCGTCGATGGCGCGCATTTGCGCGATCCCGGCGCCCCGGCGTTCGACATCCATGGCGCGACAGTGGCGTTCACCGCCTCTTGCGTCCGCCGCGACCTGCCGCTCTTTACGGGCGCCGGCGCGAACATCGTTAGCGCGGGAAACATACTCCCGGACAGCGCCCCTGCCGCATTGGCGTTCCCCGCCAATCTGATCTTCACGGACCCCGAAAAACCAGCGCCGGCGAGGAAGTAGCGCGAAACGAGACCGAGGGTTGAACGGGAGGCTTATGCCAGGCAAGTAGGCTGAATTAAGGCTTTCTGGCTCTGACGAGCAAAAACGGCGGACGCCGCCTTTCATCGAGCAGAGACGGCCGCTCCCGTTCCGCGGACTCTATTGCGTGCGGCTCGAGCACTCGATCCACGGAGAGACCGCTCTCGATAACCATATTGAGTACGCTCGCCATCGTTCGGTGGTACTTAATGACGTCATCGACAAACCAGTGGCTCCTTCGGACGCCCTCGTCATGGTAGCGGTCGAGGATCCAGTGTTCGCGGTCGCCGCCGGCGTTGGTCTGCCATCCTGGCTGAATGCCCTGAGCAGCCGTGCAGACGGGATGTTCCATAGAGAAAACCAGGTGCCCGCCGCTCCTCAGCCATTTCGCGATCTTGACGATTACTTTGTCGAGATCGCGAATGTAGTGAAATGCGAGCGAGCTCGTGATCAGGTCGAAGCTTTCGTCATTGGCGACAAAATCCTCGATAGCGCAGTGCTCGAACGTTACATTCGCATTGTCGTGGCTCCGCGCTAGCTCCAGCATCCGCTCCGAGATCTCGACGCCAACCACCGCCGCGGCGCCGCATTCGATCAGCGTACGGCAGAACTGGCCATCTCCGCAGCCTAAATCGAGGACGGTCTTGCCGTGAACGCCGGGAAGCAGCGAACGCATCGCCGGCTGTTCGAGAACGTCGTTCAGGCCCGCCTTTCGATCACGAAGCGATGAGTATCCCGCGAAGAATTCCGGATTGTCATAGATATTTTGCGGCATGTTTTTAACCAATCTCAGCCTGCGCAGTTGCTGGCGGCTTCTCTAACAAAGGCGACGAGCGGGATCGGCGTCGAGCAATGCAAGTATTCTGTAAACGAAAACTTGCTCTAATTGCATTCAGTTGTAAAGTCCCTCTCCCTAACCTGTCCCATCGGAATGGGCGAGGGAATTCGGGCTCCCTCGCCCGGCATTGCGGGAAAGGGGCGGGGCGAGGGTTTACACAGCTAATATTGTCGAGTCTTATTAACTGAGTACTAGTCTCGCTAAACGGCTGTCCGTCCTGCAGGCAGATCGGCGCATATTCCCGGCCTATGGCGAGCCGCACGCGTCTCTCTATCGAAGCGCCTCGAAAGACATACGCCCCAACTCTCCCGCGCGGCTGTTCCGCAGTGCGCCGTCAGAAGCGGCTGGCGTCGAGGTTGAAACGGATGTGGTGGTCGATGACCGAGTACGAGAAATCACCCTCGCGCTGACCGATGCGGATACCGAGCAATGTGCCCCAATCTCGATACCAAATCCCAGTCGTCCGGTTAACCGTATTCGTGACGCCTATTCTAAATGTCGGGCTGAAATGGTAATTGAAGCTCGTCGCCGCGTCCATGTCGTCGGTCGGCTTGCTAATATCGCCGCTCATCATCATGTCCCACTTCGAGCTTGGCGCGGCGCTCGTCAGCGTCGCCCCATAACGATGGATGTCCGGCACTTTCGTGATCGACAATATCCCGTTATTGATCGTCAGCGCCTGGTTCAACGGGTTGTGGGTCCAGTTGTAGGAGAGGCTTCCGAATGTCGTCTTCCCGAACTTTTGGCCAAGCCCGAGGCTTGAGTTCATCGTGACCGCCGAGCGGTCTTGATATCGATCATATGTGTCCGCGGCATCGAAAGAGTCCGTAAACGTCGTCGTGCGGCTCAAGTGCTGCGCCGGAGTGAACAACCTGAGGCCGAGCGCACGCGTATCCGTAGGCGACTTAATCGTTTGATCCTCGTAACGTTCCACGATCTCGCTAGTGTTTACGCTAAAAGTCGAGGTTGCCCTAATCCCGGAAGCGTTCGAGCCAATGAGTTTGCGTTCCGTCGTGGTCACGTAGTAGCTCGTTCCCCGAGTCTCCGTCGTCGTCGTATCACCCACAACATGCGAGTACGTATTCGTAACGTTCGTAGAAAAGCCCCGAAAGTCGTGGGTTACGTTGACGGTCGTAAACAGATTGTTGCGCGTCGGATATTCCACCGCCGTGTAGGTGCGAGTATCTTTGTCGAGCACCAACATATTGTTTCGCCACCGATACCCCATCGTCGCGCCCTTTTGCACCCCAAGCAGATCGATGGTTCCATTGCCGGTGTCCGATGCAAACTTATAGCTATGCTGGTAATCGAGAGCGACCGCGGCATTGCCGTTCAGCGCTATGCCAGCCTCGCGCTGCGCGGACTGGCTTTGCAGCGACAAGGTGTCCATCGTATGCGACGACGCGGCCAGGTAGTACGGCAGGTTGATATACGCGCCATCCGTACCGTATCCCAGCACCTGCTGTCCGAATATTTCCGTGCTGTTCACCGGCAGAACCTCAAGCGGAACCGACATCACCTTCTTGCCATCCACGTACACCGTCGATCGGCGCAATTGCACGGTCTGCCCTGGACGGACGCTCACCGAAGACGCCGTAACCTGTACGTGATCGCTGGACAGGTCCACGAAATCGTAAATTGAGCTGCTAGGAGCGTCGTTAATCGAAAGCACCGTAGCGACGGGTACTGCGCCGCTGATCTTGACCGTCCGGATCGTCGTCTCGCCGGCCATGTCGGTAACAATCGCCGTCCCCTGGTGGCTGATGAACTCGTATCGAAGAGAATCCGCAACGAAAAGCTGAGTTTGATTGTGCCGGAAGACCGCGTTTCGTGCCCGGATGACGTTGCCGGAGAGATCGACCTGCATCGCCTCCGCCTCAATGACGATGCCCCGATAGGAAAACCGAGCGCCGCGGTTCTTTGCGAACGCTTCGAGTATGCGGCTGTCCTCGCTGTACGACATATAATCCGTACACGCGACATGGACCCAATCCTGCTCGCCCTTGTCGCTGTTTGCAATCGTTTTATCCGACGTGAACTCAACGGAAACGCGCCCGCTGGCTCCCACGCCGGCGGTCAGGAAGCTGCCGGTAACTACTGCCGGTCCTTCGATGCCAGCACTTGTCAGGATAACGCGAGCGACGCCAGCCGTTGTAACGACGGACGTCGTTGATAGTGTGCCTGCCGTCGTGGAGAAGCGAATCACGGAGCCGTCCGCGACATTCCCGCCGCCGATCCCGGTCGCGAGGGCGGTAATCGTCGTCGTACTCTTACCGTCGGCAAGGATAATGCTCGGGGAGGCGCTCAAGACGAGACTTGCGGGAGTATCTGCGCGAAGCGGCGCGCAACATCCAGCCACGAGGAACGCGGCAAGAGCGCATACGATCCACAGCTGGCCGCATCCCAGCCGCGTGTCCCGCATAAGGACGACACTCCTGCCGGCAAGATGTTGCCGGCAGGAGTGCGAAGATATTAGCGCCGCGGGAACCATAATAGACGCCGCTATAAGCTAGGAGGGCTAGGCGGCCCTGTCGTAGTGGTAGTGGTTGTCGTTGTGGTTGTCGTCGTGGAAGATGACGACGATGAACCGGACGACGAATTGCCCGTATGAGTCGCGGCAATAATGACGGCAGCCAGCAAACCAACAAGAAGGATCGTCATCAGTTTGACGCCGCCCATTTTTTTCGAGCCGGCGGCCGACGCGATCGAAGTCGCGCTCGACGTCTGAGCAAAGCTTGGGGAAATCGCGGCGACGATCTTCGACGCCGCATTCTCGACCGCTCGCACCTCCACGCCGGAGAGCGGATCGGTCGTGCCTGAAGACACGGCCTTGCCCGTAACGGTCACTGTCAACAACGGATCGTCCGAGGCGATACTGTAAACCTGTGCCGTCGCGGTTAACTGCACTGTCTGGTCAACGGTGTTGACTGTCCCGTTATCCAAACTAATCAACAGATAGCCGTCGGTCCCAACAGCCAGAGCAACCTTCCGCGCCTTCGCGGGATTAATGAATGGCGGCGTCAAGTCGGCTTTCGTGAGCGATTCGTCGACCGTGTACGCGCGGTCGATGGGCGACAAGGTTGGCGCATATCCTACAGCGTGGTAACGGCCGACTCCGTTAATCTTGAGCTTCACCGAAACCGCGAGACGCGTCGCACTGTCGTCGAAATCAGCGCCCGCTTGGTTGGTAGCGGGAAAAACCAAAATAGAGCTCAGCTGGTCCAGGGTCTGAGAGCGAATTGCTGACGAACCTCCGACCGACGCAACCGGTACTGCCTTCCCTTGCGCACTTTGCGCAAGCGCATTACCGCCGCCGAACGTAAAAGCAATCAGGAGCGCCACGCAAACGGCCACGAGCCGCACTCCCCCAGAAGGCCGGTTATGCAAGTATGCCACGAAATATTCCTTTGCTCATCATCACTGGGCTCGCAAACCAAGCCCGAACGAAGCGCTCAATCCACTCATCTTCATAAGGCCACGGTATTCTGCCAGGCGCTTCGCCTGCGCGGATATCCAGCGGCTTGCTTGCTCGCCGGAAGCTCCGCCTGGTTCCCCGGATACCGTGCTCCAGGGAACGTTTTCTTCTTGAAGGCAACCTACGATCCCGTAAAGTACCCCGTCGTCGCAGCGTAAAGGTAGCTGCCGCCATTCGGATTTGCGTCAGGATTGGTAGCGTGCTGCGTATCCTTATACGGTCCCGGAACGTCCGCCGAATGCCGGCAGCCAATGCGATAATAGATCACGTGGCTGGACGTCGAGGATAGCCCGAAATGCGACCGCAGGTTGGCCGTCACCGATATCCCCGTGCCGAGCAGGTTTCCAGTAGGCGACAGGGTGTACTTGTTGGCGAACGTCGGAGTCGTCGAATAGTCTACAACATAGTCGTCGGCCGTCGACCCCACCGTATTCCACGACAGGATCACATTCGACAACGTTACGCCAGTTGCACTGTATGCAGTCACCGACGAGCCGCCGGAGTTTACCGTGGTCGTCTTCGCCGTAGGATCGACGGCGAGTTCAGGAGTCGCGTAGCCCTTTGCGACGCCGACGTTCAGCGGCGTCTCTTCGTAGCCAATCGTGCCGGACGTCGCATCCTCCTGGGCGTAGACCGCGGTGACTTCATAATTGTGGACGTGGTTGTAGGTTACTCCCGGTACGTTTTGAACGACGCCGCTGCCGAGACTGCCGATCGCGACGCTAACGGTCGATGTCGAACTCGTACTCGACGTGCTGCTCGTACCGCTGCCCGCGCCGCCGGTCACCGCGTACTTGAAGTACACCGTGCGTACCTGGCCATCGTCGATGACCCAGTATGTGCCTTGCGGCGCGACGATCTCGGGACCATCCGCGAACAGGGTCGTGATTGTAACAGACGACGTGCTCGAGGTGCCGCCGCCCAAACCGACGCCGCCTACCGGGGAAGAGTTGTCGCGGTAAACGTTCCATTCCACGATCTTCAGAGGATTAATGTTGCCGTTAGCCCATTGGACCCTGACGCCGTAGTTACTCGGATCCGAAATCAACGTAGCGGAACCGAAATTGTTAATCGCTTGAGCCACGACGGAGCCGATTGTCGCGCCGCCGACGTTTGCGGACGACGCGCCTCTGTTCACAAGGTAGATCAGGAACGCCGCGGCAAGCACAGCCAGAATGATGCCGCCTATGCCGGCGAAGTTACTTTTCTTGTGCGAATAGTTTGTCGGTCCGCTCGCGATATCGTCTGTTGTGACCACCTGACCGTTGCGCACCGTGTAGGAGGGCATGGTAAAGAGGGCGTGACAACGGTCTTGCGGGCGTATGCCGGTTCCCCTGTCCTCGATGCCTGCAATCGCGCTATCTTGATCGACGGTGCCGACCTTAATTCGTCCTGTCTCCGCGCCGTTTCGCAGCACGATCATGTTCATGCCTACGAAGTAACCGTCACGGGATCCCTTGTTAATCAAGACCTGATCCGGCCCCTGATAATTAAGAACCGTTGCGATCGGCAGGTTAAACCTCTTGATGCGCTCGACCGCGGCGAAGGCCGCCTTGCGGATTGCTTCGCCGACGTAGGCATCTTCGTCGACCGTCCCGTAGCGGGGCGCTGAAGTGCCCTGAGCCAGCGCGCCGTTGATCAACTCGCCAGAGGCGACATCGGTGACGCGCACGGCGACAACAACCTGCACCTGGTGCTTATCGTTGCGAGTGATCGACAATACGTCTCCCGAGACCACTGCGCGAGCGTCCAGGTTCCGGCCCAAGCGCTGAATGTCGACGACGTCCAGGGGGAACTGAAGACCAAGGCTGCTTACCGAAGACGCAATCTCGGAGCGCTTGAGCACCTCGATCTTGCGGCCGTCGTTTAGGGTCGTGTTAAACAAGTCTACGTCAAGGGCGTCGGCGGCCTGGCGGCCAATTTCCGATCCCCCGTATCCCGTATTGTTGTTAAAATCGAGAACGGCCCACAGAATGCTGTTAGATGCACTCTGGGCTTGCGCTATGCGCGAAAGCCCCAATGTGAGATAGCTCGACGTGAGCACCACCAGTATGGCCAGCACGTAACCGAGAGGTCGAGCCAGCATGTGGGTCTTAATATTGTTCACTCTGACGAAATCCTCCTGAGAGTCCCGAAACCTTACGCGCTAACAAGCAGCCGCGAATTGCCGCCGCGTGCCATACAAGCCTCCGCCGAAGCTAACCGAGATCATCCATTCACGATCCGCATCCGGTTTTCCTGCTTGATGCGCAGCGGTCCAATATGCTTTCTTTATCGATCAATTCATTGCGATCTACTAGGAGCCCGGATTTGGGATCTGCAGCGTGCAGGGGCTTGTTGCGTAGAGCCAGTATCCAATGAACGGTTTAAAGGGTGTGACGTCGGAGCCCGCCGTGTCCAACACAGTCGTCACGTACTGCCAACTGCCCGTATCGAACGTATAAATGTACGGACTGATGAGCCCAACTCCGTCTGACGTCGCAGACGCCCAGGTGACCTGGTTGCTGTTGCTGTCAAGCACGGAGATATGCTCGCCGAAGACATTCGCGGCCCATGGGCTGCCGATCAAGTTCCAACCAGCGTACAGTTGGATCGTCGCCGGAGTCGCTTCCGCGCTGAGCGCCGTATACGTCCCGAGAACCGGGATCGTAGTGGTCTCATAGGTCGACGTGCTGAACGGATTCACGAAACGAACCCAGAAGCCGTGCCCGCGAGCCGTGCCGCTGGACGTCGAGACCCACGCCTGACTCGATGCATCCCACATGTCGATGATCTGCGTCGAAGTAAACGCGCCGCCGAACCTGTCTCTTAAGAGCAGGCTATCCGTAAAGTCGTACGGCAGCGCCAACATCTGCAAGCCATAGGGATTTGAGGTGGCGGACGGATAGTTCGGATTGGTAGCCGTCGAGAAGCCGCTAAAGCCCGTATCGTACGACGGCGTCAGTGCAAGGTCCGCATTGTATGTATTCGAGGAGCTAACCGTCACCGTCGCGCTGGGCGCTGTCGTGTAACGGAACGCAGGCGAAGTCACCGTAAGCGTATAGGCCGTGCCGCTCGACGTAAACGGCACATTGCTGATCATATAATTGTATGTGCCGGTCCCCGTCCCGCTGGCGTACGTTCCTTCGGGCGAGACCCACGTCAAGTTACTCGCGGCGTAGTCGTTGCCGCTCGCATCCGTAAACGTCACGGTCGGCTTCGGCAGCTTGCTCGTGCCGCTCGAGTCGAGCAGTCCATGGTCGCTGTTATACCAAGTCGTCGCGGAAGAGATGAATCCGTAGACCGTTCCAATACTGGTCGACGATGTCGGCGTCATCACAACCGCCACCGGGTAGGTTTCGATCGTGCCGTTGAGCGAGTATCCGGACGACGTAATGGTAACGTTGCCGGAAACAGTCTGGTAGCCAGTCGCCTTCGCCGTAAAGGCATAGGTGTTTGGCGCAAGCTTGATCGACCCGGTGAGCCCGTCGGTTGTCCCGTCTGGCGAGAACGTGTTGGAGCCGATCGTCACGCTGTAGCCGGAGGTCAATGGAATGGCGGCATCGCCATTCGTCGAGTCTTCGAGTTGGAACCACACGGGGACCGACGCCGTCAACGCGACCGGGATCGGCATCGTCAGCCACTGGCTGGTCGTGATCGCATTGTACTGCGCCTGCGTCAGGACCTTATCCGAGCCGATGTAGTAGCCAGCCGACGGCGAGACCGTATAATACTGGGGCGTTGTCAAAGCCGATGAGTCGTATGTCGCGTAGTTTTGCGTCGTTGTCACGACGACCGTGTAAGTTCCCGGGACCACGCCGGTTGCGGTCGCGAGGCCGGAGACGTTCGTAACGGCCGAATAGAGCGGATTCGACTCTGTGGTGTCCGTGCCGAGGTAGAGCGTGACCGTCGCGCCATTCACTGCGGCTTTTGTCGAACCGTCGGTAATCGTGAAGCTAACCGAAACCTCGGGCTCGTAAATCGACGCGCTATATGTCCGGTAGTCGCCGCCGTGCACCGAATAAGTGGTACCAGAGGCCTGGCTCAGCGTATTCAGGTAGCCGAGTTTCTTAACCGCTCCAATCGCATATTGTCCCGGTGGCAACCCGCTGATTAAATAGTTGCCGCTGCTATCCGTCGTCGCGGTATAGTACGTCCCCGAGGTGGAGACGCCGCTCGAATTCGTGGCGGCCGGCGACAAAGTCGCACGCACGGTTGCCCCGGCGATCGGCTGAGCGCCCGTTCCGGAGCTCGTAATCGTGCCGCTAATCCGGCCCGTGCGCAAAACGCAGACTAGATTATGAAGGATCCCCGTCCGGACGTTATTAGACTCGAAAGCAGGCTCGCGCGCCGCGCTCGCCATCGGTCCGCGCTGCATGGCCTGTGATAGGTCTTCAAGGCCGAATGAGCTGTAGACCGCGATCTTTGCGCCGGCTGGATTCGTAACGCCGTTGCCAAGGAAGTTCGCCAGCGGATCGCCCGTATAGACAAGCGCCACATGCCCGCCGGCCGAGCCCGCCGTCGCCGTTTCAATTTCCACCGTGGTGCCGGAGCCGACCGTGAACTCGTCCTGATAATCGACGTTGCTCGGATCCGCGCCAAAACCGTTTAGACTGCCGTCGGCGTAAGCATCGCCATCAGAGGCGCTTATAATCCCGTGGTAATTGTACCAGTAGTTGCTAATAACGTTCGGAAGCGCCGACGGCGCAACATATGTTGTGCTCCAGGAGCCAGAGTTTTCAACGCTCCGGTCAAAGCCGGAGTGCACTTGCCCGCCGAACGCAGAATTAACGAACGCATCCGTACTGATATAGTGATACTTGCCAGTGCTTGGCGTCAGAGCGAACGCCCCGCTCGTGCCGCTCGTTGTATCGGACTTGAACGTCGCGCCAAGATACGAGTTGTAAAGAGTGTTCGACGCAGTCCCCGCCGTGGTCAACGAATTACCGACATCTTCACCTTCGACCAGCAGCCGTCCGCCGCCCTGAAGGAACGTGATCAGATTCGTCTGAACGCTCATGTCAGCAAGGGTGCCGGACTCGACGAACTCATCCCCCGTAAACGGCGACACCCAGAGGACGCACGCGTTGGACACGACTACGTTGTTGCCAGCCGTGTATGCCGGCGCCGCGGTGCTCGTTCCCGCCGCTAGCGTAATCGTCGTCGACAGCGTTGTGGTCGCCCCCGTTGTAACAACGACCGATTGGGTAACCGTCGCATAGCCCGTCGCGACAACGGAGAGAGATGTCGCCTCGATCGGCACGTTGTTGAGCGTGAATGCTTGCGCCGACGTACTGCTTATCGAAACCGAAGTTGAAACGCCGCCCATGGAGATCGTCACGGTCGTCGCGCTGGTAGGCGCTGAAGCGAGGGCGACAGACCCCGTAACCGTGCCGACGGCGGTCGGATCGGGGAACGGTTGCGTCACGACGCTTGGCGCATAGGCGCTCAGGACGTCCGACGTGACCGGGCCCCTGCTCAGGATGCGCCAGAGGTCATACAGCTGCGAGTCGATAACCGGCGAGCCAGGCTGCGAGTTTACGACATCGTCGTAAACGTTGTCGGAATACGTATCGCTTGACGTGCTCCCATTTCTCGCGACCGATGTGATCGCCGACATCTGATTGAGCCCGTATACGCTCCCTTCATTCGTCTTGTCTACATACGAGTTGACCCCGAGGCCGTTCGCGTAAGGCGGGCTAAACACGTTGTCGGCCATAATATCGCGATAAAGATACACTATTTCCCCGGCCGCGATAGCGCCAACCGTATCGTTGCACGAATCCACCAATGGCGTAACGGTCGGCCACACCGCCGCGAAATTAACACCTGCGGTATACGTCATTCCAAAGTCCGGCAGGTTTGCCGGCGGGCGCATCGTGATTGGGAAGCCATTCGGAAAGTTAGTACTGTCGATGTTCGTGTTGCCGTCGTAGAAGCCGCCGGCCGGGAACGAGTTCGAACGATAAAGTTGGGTTGTGTAGAGCTTGTCGTTGAAAGTTGTTTCGATGTCCGTAAAGTAGGACTCCGCCCCAAAAATCTTCGACGGAACGTTTAGCAGGCTCGTGCTGGTCGTCGTCGAGCCAAATCGGCCGCCAAAGAACTTCTGCGGCAGCATATGGTCGTTGACGACCAGGATCGAATTCGTCGGCGAGAACGACGCCGTGGTAAAGCCGCTGACGTTGTCATAGATTCGCCAGTCAAGCGCCGCGCCTTGATAGCCAGCCCCGGTGTTGTAAATGGAGACCGGATATTTCGCGTTGTTATAGGCGATCAGGTCAAGATAGAAATCACTGGGCGTCGGAGGAGTCGCGAGCGTCGACATGTACAAGACGCCGCCGCCCACGCTCTGCTTTTCGTATAGGGTGATGGTTGTCGCGGATGGATCGTAGGTATGGTTCGTCGCGACCGTGCCATCGAACTGAATCATGATCGTGCCATACCCGGCCGCCGTAGACGTCTGCGGCGTGTAGTAGGGCTCCGGATACGTTGAGGTGCCGATCACCTGAACGTAGTCGGCGTTTGTGCCATCGGTAATCTGAAGGATATCTCCCGTCCGGAAGCCGGTTATCGTGTTGACGTACAGGACCCCGGTATTGCCGACACTCGTCTTGAACGCGCTGCCAACCGGAACGATCCCGCTTGTGCTGGCCTGCAAGGGATACATGGGCGCCCAGTAGGACGGCGGCGTGTTGGACCGGCCGGACCAGAGTCCGGCATCGCTCTCGCCCGGCCAATAATCAGGCGTGACATAGTTGTAAATATTGGTGCTATCGAAAGTCGTCGATGCCGAGGCCGTCTCCAGGTCCGTCTCTTCAGTAAGGTCTGGTCCCTCCGTGGGATTGCCGCTCGAATCAAACGATTGCTTTAGCGAAAGGTTGGCGAAATTCGGCCGCGATGTGCCGCTGCCCGTTGCAGAGGCATTGCTCAGCTTCGCAATAATCGGATTGTTGATATTAAGCGCCTGGCAGTCGATTTCGTTTCCAGTCCAGTCAAACGTGCGACTGAAGATCCGGTACAGCGTGACGACGGGCGCCGTAGTCGAACCTGGCGCTCCGAACGCTTCCCACGTCGGATCATAGATCGAAACGAAGTTTCCGGCCGTACTGTAGCTGACGGTCGTGACGAGGCTAACCATGAGCGCGCCGGTGCCGCTTGCGCCCACTGGCATGATGGCGATGGTATCGCCTGGCCGGAAGATCGTGCCAACCACCGTGAGCTTCGTAGAGCCCTTGCCGGCGTCACTCTTCAGACTATCGCTATAAGCCTTAGGACCGCTCGTATAGTCGGTCAGGCTGCACAATCTCGCCGTATAAGAGCCGAGCGGATGCACTGTGAGGCTTGTTCCTGCATTGGACGTGTTGGAGCTTATATCCTCGCCAGCACCCGAGTTCCAGTACATTGATCCTACGAGAGTCGCTTCATCGTCCTCACCCACGATAATCCGCTCATCGTTGGTCCCGATCGCATCTTCAAGGCCGTAATACCACCGCGAAAACACCTTGTGCTCAAGATGGGACGCATCCTGGTATTTGCTGTCCGGATCCTTAATCTGCAACCAAACGGAATTAATGCCGGTCTGGCGTTCGCTCAAGCGAGCGACGATGTTGATCTTGCTTCCCGGCAGAGCGTACTTCGTCGCGGAGCCTTGCGCGTTTGCGCTCTCGATCCGGAAGATCTCGGACGTCGACTCATCGTAGCGGAGCAACGTCGGGGGGTTCGTATCGAACAAGCGCGAAACGCTAATTTCGAGGTTGCTGCTTTCCGTCGTGCCCGCCGCGGGAACCTGATCGACGCCCGCAGGAGACAGGAAAGTGCTGGCAATCGACCCCGTCGGGTAGTTGTCCGGGCCGTTGTCGATGTGAACCTCGGCCGGATTGGACGGCGTGCCGGCGAAGTAGTCGAGCGCATTATTCGTATTGTTATAGCGCACGAGGCCGTTGACCGGATTGTCGAAGTTATTGTTCGAGATAAAGCGATCCGACGAATAGACGACCATCGGATACGTCACGAGGGTCGAAACCGACGGCTGAAAATGATTGTAGTCTTGCGGCGCGACGGAGGTCGCGGAAAGGATCGTAGACGACGAAGTCACCGATTGACTGAAATACTTGTTCGTGTCCAGCGGGTCACTCGAGTCTACTTGCGTGGCCGCATTCGTGCCATAGCTATAGTTGCCGTTTGAATCGCTGTTGTTCTGGTTCTCGGTGCTGACAATGGCGCGGTACGAGGTAGAGTCGGCGCTATTGACCTGCGAATCGCTCGATTCATCGGCGCGCACGTAGTAAATGTGGTACTTGGAGCTGCCGGATGTCGCCAGGCGCAGAGACGAGAAGAAGATGTACAGCCGGTAGCCATCGGAGTTGAGCAGCGAGTTCGTCGTACTCCTGGACCACGAGGGAGTGATGTTGCTGTTCGCCGTATAGTTCGTGGTCGTATTGTCGGTGAGCTGGCTCCAGCGGCTCCCGCCCAGGTTCATCACGTAGACCTGGCGTATCGTCCCTGATCCGGACGCCGTGAACTCTCCGTTCGAGTGCGTCCAGCCGGTCGACGTGCTGTCAAAGGCGATAAAGTTGCCGTCGGGCGAAAACGAAGGATCCAGGTCGTCGGACGGGGTCGTATTGTTATCGTACGTGAGCTGCGTAACCGCGCCGGATCCGGAAAGCGATACAGAGTAGAGCTGCCGTCCCGTCGTAACGCCCGACGCCGCGCCAGAGAAAACAATCGTCGTACTGGACGCCGTGGGATGCTGAACTGTCAGATTGGCACTCGCGCCAAACGGAGTTGGGATCTGCTGTACGCCGGAAAGAACGTAGCCTGACGAAGTAGACAGAGTTGCCGAGTAGAGAAAATAGTCCCCCGTCGCAGTCGGCGACTGGGCAAAAATGAGGCGGCTAACATTGCTGCCAACAAACGCCGGATAGCGCTGGCTGCTCGTACTATACAGCGACGGAGTAATCAGGGTTAAGCTGCTCGCATCTCCCTGCGCATCGATCGCGTAAAGGTGAAATAGCGCGCTAGGCGTCGCGTTGGTCGCGCTCGTACGGTTCGATGCAAATACGATAAACGATTCATCAGGCGACCAGACCGGATCCAGATTGGTGGGCAGCGTCGACGCATTCGTGTATGCGGCCAGGGCTGTTGAATAGCCGTACGTCGCCAGGGTGTAATCAGAGCTTTGGACAACCGAGTTAAAAGTGGTATTGGACGAGGGATCGTAAGGATTGCGAAGTCCATTGGACGTCCTGCCGGGCGTCGCCAGGGCATCGCTTGCGATCGGCGCCTGCGTCGCGCGGATCGCCCTGCTCGCCGCCGCATCCGCGATCACAGGGTTGAGATCGGAAACGAACGGAGTCTTGAGGCGATTGTAGTCCTTTGCCCAAACAGCCTCGCCGCTGACGGACATTGCGGCAAGCATCAGGCAAATCAACCAAACAACTCGTTTGACGACGTTATCAAATCCGACGAAACTCATGTTATTGTCTCTCAACGGCCGAGGCACGCAACAGATGAGCCCTTTGGCCCAAGGGGAAGCTGCAGCATTAGATACGTCAGGGAGGTTATGGCTTCAATCAAGCATCGGCCTATGCGCGACTTCGTTCCAGTTTGGGACCGCCGCTAAGACGATCGAGCGACACACAGCCCAAAACGGGCTGCCTTTCATCTCGCGGTTACCAGGCATCCGCAATCATTATAACACACGGACAAATGTAAGGCAAGCCCCTCGCGTCATGGCGAGGGGCTTGAGCATCTTGTCAGCTATGCAATTGCGCTACGGGCTTTTCACCAATAGCTTGCAATACGTGTAAGCATAGACCCAGTAGCCGACCCAAGGAGCGAGCGTTCCTGACGTCATGTCCACCGTCGTATAGTCCGGAGAACTTCCAGGGAACGTATAGAACGTCGGCGACACCAGATTGGATGTGCCAATTGCGTCTGACCACGTGTGGATCGTTCCGTACAGATCGCTTACCGTGAAGCCGCTGCTTGCGGTTACGCTCTTGTCCCACGGACTGCCGATCATGTTCCAGCCTTCGTAGAGCGTAATCTGCGCCGGAGACGTCTCGCTTGAGATCTTGGTATAGGTCCCCAGCAAGGCGATCGAAGCAGCCGAGTAGCTCGTAAGCGAGTTCAGATTTTGCAGCCGGATCCAGAACGCCTCCCCACGCGTCAGGGTTGTCGGGAAGACCCATGACTGAGAGTAGCCATCCCACCAAGCGATCTTCTGTCCAGACACTAAATTGGCGCCGAAGCGATCGGACAGGCTCAAACCGTCCGTAAAGTCGTACGGCTCGGACAGCATCTGCATCGTGTACGGGTTAGAACTCGAAGCCGGGTAATTGGGATTTGCCACGGTCGCGAAATTATAGACCGGCGTCAATGTGGCATCCTGCCGGGTAGCGCCCGTGACGGTCAGGCCAGTCGATGCCGTCAGCGGCGAGTTGCCGACGTAGTACGGATCCGTTACGGTCACCGTATACGCGGCTGGCGCGGTTCCGTTCTGGGAGCCCGTCAACGGCACGGTGATCGAGTAGTTGCTCGCGGAGCCGTCCGGGCCGGTCGTCGCTGCGGTCGTCGTCGTCGAATACGTAATCGCATTCCCCAGGTCGTCGGTCGACGCCAAGGTCACCGTCGCCGCCTGCGTCGCCGGTACCGCGTGGCTCGCGCTATACAAGGTAGTCGGGCACGAGACCAGCCCAAAGACCGTCGCCGTCGTCGCCGCCGATAGCTTCAGCGTCACCGGCAACGGATTCGGCGTCGTAGTGCTCGTGTTTGCAACCCCATTGGTTGAGCCAATGTCCGTTAACGTCACCGACTTCGACGCTGCGGCATAAGGCGTAAGCGGCGTCGCGGTCAACGTAAACAGTGTATTCTTAGGCAATCGGCTTGCGGTGGTCGCTCCGCTGTAGAAGCTGACAACCCCGGTCGATCCCGTCGTAACCGTGCGCGTCGTTACTGATGTCGACGTGCTCGAGAGCACGAGCTTCACGCCGCTGATTGGCGTGCCGGATGTCGATTCGACGGTCACCACCATGCCCAGTTCGACCAGCGACACGGCGTGCGTGATCGGGGTCGACAACGTCGTATAGGTGAACGTCGATGTATCGGTCAGGTACCCAGTGTCGCCCACCGTGACCGTGTACGTCCCGGATACGACCGGAACGGTCGCGACGTAGGAACCGGCAGTTGTGCTAGGCGTCGCCTGGATGTCGCTCGTGCCTCCGAACGTCGCCCCTGGAGGAGTAATCGTAACCGTCGCATCGCTGAGCGCCGTGCTGCCGTCCTTTACCGTCACCGTGACGGTCTGACTGGCCGGCGTGAGCGTAATCGGGTTCGGTGTCGGATAGTTGATATTCTGCCCCACGGTCGTCGTCGAACCGGTCGGCGTGTACGTGTTCGGCGCCTCGTTCGTCGATGTTGGGCTCGACACCGTCGTAACGCTCGCGGTCGCGGAGGTGTAGTTCGTCGCGGTGACCGTCAGGGCGTCGCTGTTTGCCGCGCTGTAAGTTACGCTGGCAGCTATGCGGCCGCCCGCGGGCAGCGACTTCAGCACGAACGATCCGCTCGAGTCCGTCGTAGCCGTCAGCGCCGTCGGCGACGCGGCTGTGAGCAGGCTTACCGTCGCCCCGCTGACCGCCTGACCGGCAAGCGGCGAGGTCGACGCGTTGGTCACCGTGCCAATGATCTCGGACGGAATCAAGGTGACCGTTTTGCTGTACGGCGTCCCAACCGTCGCGAACATATTCGGAATGGTTTCCGTGTCCGTCAGGTAGCCAGCCGTATTGTCCACGAGGATGGTATACGTTCCAGCCAACACGGGAACGCTCGCCACGTAGACGCCGGACGTAAGGGCCGCCTTGTGTCCCGCGCCATTCGGATCCGTTACGGTAACGGTCGTGGTTGAATCCGTCAAAACCGTAGAGCCGTCCACGACGGTCACGTTAACGTTCTGGTTGCCCGGACTGATGGCGATCGTAGGGGGCGCGGTATAGTTGATATTCTCGGGTCCTGTGCCGTCCGTATTAGCCGTACCCGAATTAGATGTGGGCGCCGGGCGGATTGTTGCGCTCGCCGTCGTGTTCGTCGCGTACCCCGAAGCCGTAATCGTCACGGTGTACGTCGCGCCGGCGAGAATGCGTCCCCCCGCCGGGGCCGAGCTTAGGACGAAAATGCCGCTGGCATCGGTCGTTCCTGTCAACGTGCCCGTCGTCGTCGTCACCGTCGCGGTCGCTCCGCTGATGGGGCCCGAGACGAGCGACGTTGCGCTATTCGTTACGGTGCCCTCGATCTCGGATTCCACCAGACTGACTGTCCCGGTGTACGAGGATGTAGTAAGCGAAAACGTGCTGCTGTCGGTAAGATAACCGGCATCGGCAACTGTCACCGTGTACGTTCCGCTGACGCCTGGGATATTGGCCACATAAGCGCCGACGCTTGAGCTGTATTTGGCGACGATGTCATTCGCGCCTCCAACCGTATCGTTCGGCGGCGTGACCGTGACCGTCGCATCCGTCAGCGCGGTCGAGCCGTCCTTGACGACGAACGTCACCGTTGACGAGACGCTCAGGGTAATCGGGTAGCTGGCGGTCGTACTCGTCGACGTATCGGTGTAGGTGCTTCCATCCGAGTTGATCGTCACCGTTCGCGTCGCCGACGTATGATAGCTCGGCGTCGTGGCAACCGTGTACGTCAAGTTCGTGTACGGCGAGCCCGTGTAGGTGCTCGGAACGACATAGGTAAATGTCGCGATCCCCGATGAGTTTGTCGTCGCCGACAGTGCGGATGGCGTCGTCAGATCCGATGCCGACGTCGTCGCGGTGCTGGATGGCGTCAACGTCACCGTCGCTCCGCTGATTCCGTCCGATGTCGCGCTGTCGACCACCTGGGCCGTCACAGTGGCCGTCGATGTCAGCGTAACGCCAATCGTCGGCGTCGTCGACGTGATCGCCGGCAAGGCGGGAGTCGTCGAAGACGTAATATAGTACGGCGCGTAGCTCGGAACGTCGATCACTTCCAACGCATAGGAGTACGAACTAGCAGCCCCCAGGTAGGGCACGTTCGTCAACGTCGCGTAGCCGTTGTAGCCGCCGGCTCCGCTCACCGCCGAGTATGTCACGCCGTCAACCTTCCCGCTGCTATTCAATTCCCAGAGGGTGACGACAGCGCCGTTAACCGGCGCTCCGGACGAGTTTGTCACTTTGACCTGTGCCGAATAGAGCGGCGACAAAAGTATCGTCGCGTTTGCCGAAGTCGTCACGCTTATCGGGCTCGAAGAGCCTGACTTATAGCCGGTCGCGCTGGCATACAACGAATACGAGCTACCCACGGGAACGTTCGAGATCGTCGCGATGCCTGAAGCATTCGTGAGGACAGAGCCAGTCGATGGGTACGTTGTTCCGTCAGCGCCGGAAAGGAAGACGCTCGCACCGGAAATGGTCGCGCCAGAGTCCAGGTTCTTAACCGTAATCGTTACCGTCCCGACCTGGGTCAGACCAATCGAGAAGCTGTAATTGCCGGCCGACGCCGCAATGGACTTCGACGAAAGCGTTACCGAGCCGTAGCCAGCCAGGGATGCCGTAATGTTGTAAGTGGCGCCGAACGGCACTCCTGTAACAGTCGCGTAACCGGGGTAGCCCGTCGTTGCGGTCGTGCCGGTGTAGTTCGTCCCCCCAGCGGTCGGAGCGATGGTAATGGTTGCGCCTGGCAAGGCCGCGTTGGTCGACGCGTTGTAGACGTACACGCTAACATACGGCGTCAACGTATAGTTGAGCGTAACCGACGTCGTTCCCGTGGGAAGCGTCGGCAAGGTGTAGGCAACTGGCGTAAACCCGACGTAGCCCATTCCGTTGGAGCTAATGGAAACCGTGTACGCGGTGGCCATCGTGACGCCGGTCAAGGTAACTTGCCCGCTTGTGGTTTCGCCGCTGTACGATATGCCGGTGGCGGCTGTCAGGGTCACGATCGCGCCCGTGATCCCGGATCCCGTCGCCGAGTCCGTCACGTTAACGACGACGGAGGCGGTGCTCACGGGATTCGTCATGGCCACGGTGTGGTTCGGAAGCGCCTGACTGATCGTCACGCCGGTCACCGGGTAAGTCGTCGACGGATCCTCGGAATAGCCGGGAAGGCTAACGCCGATATTGTACTTACCGGAGGCCACGTTGCTGAAGTCGTACTTGCCGTTGACCGTATCGGCGGTTCCCGTGTAGAAGTTCGTCCCCAGCCCATCGCTCTCGGTGAGCGTAACCGTCGCGCCGGTTAGCGCATTCGGCGGGAACGCCAGCTGCTTCTCATCGTACAGACTGATCACGGCGGAAGGAACCAACTCTTGCATGTAAATTGAGATCGGGAAGGCCGTGCTCGAGTTCACATACTGCGTCACGGTCGCCGGCGTCTGGTAACCGATCGTAAGCGCGTTCGTTACATTGACGGTGTACGTGTCATCGGACGGAATAAGCGGCGTACTCGAAGTGCCGAAGTCATACAATCCGGTCACCGTAGAATCGGGAGTCCCCGTGTAGACGGTTCCGTCGCTTCCCGTCATCGTCACGTTGCCGCCGGCGATACCGGCATAGTTGTTGTTCGCGTCAAGCAGTTGCACCGTCGCGACGAGAAGCGGCTGCAACGCAATGAACAGAGTGCTCGTGCTCGTGCTGATCGTGACGGTGGCCGTGTAGGTCTTGTAGTTCGCCAGTGACACGGTCAGCGTATAGGTGCCCACCTCCACGCTAGAGAGGGCAAGCACGCCTGACGACGTGTTGCCGCTGTAGGTCGCGGGGGCTCCCGTGCCGCCGAGCGAAATAACGGCGTTAGACAGGAGAGCCGCCGTGTCCTTATTGGACACGTTGAACGTAACCGGAGTCGTCACCCCGACGCGCATCGCGAAGTTAAGCGTCTCGGCGCCGGTAATAGAAACGGCGCTGACGGTATCCGCCGGATCCATCGTGTAGCCGGTCGCCGTGATTGCAATATTGTACGTCCCGGCGGGCAGGTTCGCGAAGGTCGCGTAGCCCAGGCTAGTCGTGCTCGTTGTCTGCATAAACGTTGCGCTGCCGTCTGTCGCAGTCAGCGTGACAACGGCCGCTCCGACGCCGGTCGAGTTGGACTCGTCAAAGACGTACGCCTTAAACGTAAATGTAGGTGCAAGCTTTACGGTAATCTGACCGTTTGTCGAGATCACCTGAGTCGCCGGCGTGGAAGTGGCGTTCGACGTAAAGCTAGCATAGTTTGTCGCCGACGCCGTAATCTGGAACGTGTCGCCCTTCGGTACGCTGGCGATACTGGCGATGCCCGTCGCTGCGGTTGTCGCGCCGCCCGACGGATACGTGACGGCGGGCGTAACGGACGTATCGATCAAGGAGACGGTCGCTCCCGCGATCGGGTTAGACGAAACGCTATCCTCGACAAGAATGGGAACCGTCAAGATTGGAACAAGGGCAATCGGCAGCGGAAGCGCCAGTTCCGTTCCGGAAGCGGCTGTACCCAGATAGTAATTGCTTCCATTGCCGGCAAGCGTAATGGCGTACGGACTTGGCTGAGTGGTGTTTACCAGCTGCGCATACGCAGCGAGGCCGGTCGCGGTGACGTTAAAGCTTCCCGTCAAGGGAGCTCCGCTGATCGTCGCATAGCCGGTTGCGTCAGTCGTGCCGGTGTACGTGGTCGTGGTGGCCTTTCCGCTGCTATCGAGGAGCGTTAAGGTTACCGCCGCGTTTGCGAGGCCGGTATTGTTAGTGCTATTGTAGACGAACACAGTCAGCGGGCGGTGCACCTTGATGACAAGCGGGCTGGTCGTTGTCGACGCAATCGTGAAGTTGTTAAGGTTAACCGATGAATCGACGACCAAATTAAAGGTCGACGTCAGGTTCGGCAGCGTAATGTTGTACGTTCCGGGCACGACAGCGATCGTGCCGCTGAAGTCCGCGGGATATGGCGTCGATCCAGTAGTCGTCGCCGTGTATGGCCCAACCAAGGTCGTTTGCGTATTGGTCAAAGTAACCGTTACGCCTGTCTTAAATGTGCCGTCGTCCTCGTCCTCGATTTCCACCTGGAAGTCAGAGAGCGGCGCTTGCCACATTGTGATCGGGATCGGCATCGTCGAGAACGTCGCAGCGGCAAGATCCGCGGCGGTCGGGGCGGGAGTGTTAGCGAAGAAGCAATAGCCGCTTGGGCTGATCGCCACATAAGTGGGCGTGTTCAGAGTGCTCGAATGGTATCCAACATAGGTCGTGTTGTTGATGGTTACCGTGTTGTAATTCGCAGCGGACGAGTTGCTCGTTGGAATGTCGACCTGGTAGGTTCCCGGGACAACGCCGGACATCGTCGCCACGCCGGTCACATCCGTCGCGGCCGAGTACGTGTTCGGGTTGGTATTCGCGCCGTCGCTCTCCGTCAAAATGACGTTGGCTCCGCTGATCGCATTCCCGTAGGTATCCGTCACTTTGACCGTCGCCGTGACGGTCGGCTCGTCGATGCTAAAGGTGAGCGACCGGCTGTCGCCGCCGTGCAGCTCAACGTCCAGATCGGTTTGGTGATTGTAAGTATTCAGCGTACCAATTTTCGCGGTTGCCGTGATGTCCCACGATCCAGTGGGAAGACCGTCGATCTCGAAGTTGCCGGAGCTGTCCGAAGTCCCTGTAAAGGACATCTTGGTCGACGACAGGCCGGAAGGCCCGGTCACGCCGCCCGACATTTTGGCCGAGACGGTTGCGCCTTGGATCGGTTGGCTACCGGTGTTGTTGACGAGAACGGTTCCCGTGATCTTGCCCGTCCTCAGGAAGCACACAAGATTGTGCAGCAAGTTGGTTCGCTGGTTATTGGAGTAAAACGAGTACGCATGCGCTCCCGTCCCCAGGAGGCTAACGTTCTGCGATATCGTCTCGAAGCCAAACGAGCCGTAGACCGTGATATATGCCGACGACGGATCCGTGCCGGTGCCAAGATAGCCGGCCAGCGGGTCGCCCGTGAAGATGACCCCATTGTTGACCGATCCATTGTCGCCTTGAAGCTCTTGGTGCGAATTGGTTGTCGACACCAGAGAAAATTGATCGATCAGGTTGTTGGTGTTGCTCGTGGCTCTCAGGTAGGTATTGGGGCTGCCGTCCGAAAAGTCCGTAAACGCGCCTTCATAGTCGGCGTTATAATTGTTCGAAACGTAGGTGCCAATGGCTGACGGCGCTGTGTATGTGTAGGTCACCGTCCCACCGACGTTGCCGTTCGACACATAGAAGCCGCTGTGTTTATAGTTCGGCCAGGCGTCGTTGCTCAGATAGTCGAACGCATTGGCGCTCATCTTCGCCTGATAGTCGAGAGTTGCCGCATTTGGGCTGACATCGGACGTGTAGGAGGCTCCGAGATATGTATTGTAAAGCGTATCCGAAGCCGTTGTAGAGCCGCCGGTCAGCGCGTAGCCGACGTCCTGTCCGGTCACCATGAGGCGACCGCCTTCCGCGAGGAAGTTCAATAGGCTCGTCTGCGTGCTCGAATCCGACAGCCCGCCGTTCTCGACATACTGGTCGCCGGTAAACGGAGACAGCCAGAGAACGCACTTGTCGGCAACAACAACATTGTTGTAGTTCTGGTCCGGATTGTTCGCATCGCCTGGAACCGGCGGCTGCTGTTGGACGCGCGGCGCATAGGCATTGAGGACCGCATCCGTAATTGGTCCACGAGACAAGACGCGCCAAATGTCGTACTTCTGAGAAGGAGCGAGCGGCGACGAGTTCTGATCGATTTCCTCGTAGTTCGAGTTGGTGTATAAGGCCGGATTCGCGTTCCTCGTTACATATTGAACACTCGTCTGATGTGATCCGCTCGGCGATTGCGGATAGTCGACATAGGAGTTGACTCCTAAGCCGTTTGCGTAGCCTGGGCCGTAAATATTGTTGGCCGCAGCCGCAGCCGGATTAGCCACTGTCGCGAAGCCGTCGTTTGACGTATCGACGATCGGAGTAACGAACGGCGGCTTGCCGGTCCCGAGCGCGTAGTTGATCGCCCAATCCGGCAGGCACGCCGGCGGCCTCAAGGTAATTTTGTTGCCTACCTCGTCGGTATATCCATTCGGGGAGAGACCGTTGCTGTTATAAAGGGTCTTATTCGTGTACGTTGCGTCGTTAAAGGACGTGTCGATGTCCGTAATGTACGATTCAGCGCCATAGACAAGCTGCGGAATATTTCTGGTATTGTTCGCTCCGAAGGTTCCGCCAAAGAACTTCTGGGGCAGTGCGTGATCGTTGACGACGAGTATTCCGTTAACCTGACTAAAGGCCTGCGTAGTAAAGCCGTCGACGTTGTCGTAGATCCTCCAGTTGTACAACCGGTTTGTGGAGGACAACGTCGCGTTGGCGGCGTCTTCGACATTATAGGGCGCCGGATAATACGAGTTGTCGAAAGCAATCAAATCCAAATAGAAGTCACTGCCCGTTGACGGAGTTGTCAGCGTCGTCATAAACTTGACTCCGCCGCCCGCGCTCTGCTTTTCGTAGAGCGTCGCGCCGCTCTGGAACAAGCCTCCGCCAGACGTACCGGTATTCACGACGGTAGCCGGAATTACCCCGGTAGACGTCGTGGAATTGTAAGCAGTGGAGGCGTCAAAGGACGAGCTGATCTGCAGTTCGACAAATTCGTTTGTCCCGCCGGAGCCATTGTCCTTCAGGACAACAATGTCGCCCGGCTCAAAGCCGGTAATGCCCGAGACCGTAAGCGAAATGCTCGAACCGGCAAGCCCAGGAGTACAGGTGGTGGTCGTCGTAGTTTGAAGCGGCCACATCGGGATCCAATACGCCTGGCTCTTCACATTGAAGTTCGGCTCGTTGCCGTCGTAGCCGCCCCAGTTTGTATTGTCGCTCTTTCCCGGAGCCCATCGAGGCGTGACATAGTTATACGGGCTGGACGAATCGAAGGCATATGTTGTTCCCTCGGAACCGGTTCCCGCCAGGTCCACGGTACCGGCAGTGTCGAAACTCGATGTCGTCGGACCGCCGAGGATATAACCTCTCGTGGTATTGGCTGGCGGCCGCATGGCCGTGCGGGAGACTTCGGCGACGCCGTCCGTAACTGTCGCGTTGTATATGTTGAGAGCCTGGCAGTCGATTTCGTTGCCGGTAAAATCGAAGACGCGCTGGTAGTTGCGGGTAATCGTCGCCGTTGGGACGGTCGCCGCGGTTCCGCCCGCAGCCGGGTTGCTATTGGCATAGAAGCCAAGCCCATTGATAAAAGCGGGGATCACCGTGCCGCTCGGAATTGGGTCGTAGAGGGTAATCGTCGCAGTGGGAGTCGTCCCCGTGTCCGTCGTATAGTCGACGCTGACGACCAGCGTGGTAAACGATCCGCCGCCCTGGGTAATCGTGATCGTGTCGCCCGGCCTGAATGCGCCATAGCCATCGCCCGCGACCGGCAACGTCGTGGAGCCGGTTGCAACGGTGCCCTGAGTCACTCTGTCGTTTCCGAGGTATTCCGTGTTGGCGTTAGGCTGAGTCACGTAGGCGTTGGCAAGCATGATCGGCTCAGCGGCATTGACGCCCGCGCCATCGTAGAGCGGGCCGCTGTATCCGGTGCCATTTCCGCCCAAGTAACCGTTTGCCGGGGAAAGGAGGGTCGCCTCGTCGTCTTCGCCAATGGTCGCTCGCTGGTTCGTTCCGCCAGCGAGCGACGCTTGCGTGTGCGAAAAGACCTTGTGCTCAAGGCCAGCCGCATCCTGATACTTGCTGTCCGGGTCCTTCATCTGAAGGTAGACCGCACGAACGCCGCTTTGACGATCGCTTAGCCTCGCTACGATCGAGACCTGCCCGCCAGCGCCGATATACTTTGTGGCGACGCCTTGCTTCGTCGTGTCTTCGATCCGGAAGATCTCGGCCGTTGTATCGCTGAAACGCAATAAGGAAGGCGGCGACACATCCGCAATTTGGGATGTGGCAACTTCATGGTTAAGCGATCCCAACGTCGAAGAACCGCTCGCGTATGTGGCGCCGGCGATGAGATCGTACGGCAAGGAGTCTGAGCTCGCAAGCGCATTCGCGCTCGTCGGCTCGCTATCGGACTCGTTGTCGGTCCAACTGCCCGAGATTGCGGTAAACGATGCGGATGCCGATCCGGTCATGAACTCGATCGGGTTGGTATCTCCGAGGCTTGCCCCGTTGAGGATTGTATCGTCAGATACGAACCGCGCCGTCGAATAGGCCACCATGGGATAGGTTTGCATGGTGGAAACGGACGGCTGGATGCAGTCATATTGATAATGGCTGGATGGAGGGATCGTCCCCGCGGTAGCCGGATCGTTCGCATCCGAAGGCTGGCTGGTATCCACCTGCGTCGCGCCGTTTACACCGTAAAACGCCGATGTCAGGGATACAGTGCGGTTGGCGCCAGTGAGGCTCCCCGTAAGTGTCATTGATCCGACAACCGTATAGAGACTATTCGGAAAAGTAATCGTGTACGGTCCGCCAGCGTTGCCGGTAACTGCAACATTCCCCGTCCCAATTGTAGAGAGAGCGGCCAGAGCAGTTTGCACGGTCGCAGCAGTTGCGTTATACGCAATCGCGCCCGTGGTCTGTCCGCCGAATGTAAGAGTATAAGTCCCCCCCGTCACATTGGTCAGAGTAATCAGCTTGACCCAGCCCCCGGAGTCGCTCGTGTAATTTTCGGACGCCTGAGAATTATTCTGGCCCTCGCAGTCCAGGATCGCCGCGGTTGCCGGGGACGATGCGCAATTGCTGGGCAGCGCCGCAGTGACCGTCAGCCCCGGACTGGTTTCATCGGCGCGCAAGTAGGAGATGCCGAAAGGACTGCCCGAAGATGCCTGCCTGGCAAAAAATAGATACTGCCGGTTGGCGGAGACGTTTAGAGTCGAATTGGCGGATGTCAGCGACCACGCCGGCGTAATATTGGAATAGGAGTTCGCGGCGGATGTAAGCTGCGAGATGAGCGTGCCAGTTTGATTGGTGACGTAAACCTGACGCGCTCCCGTCGTTGCCGCGGCGTTGGTCGATAACTTACTATTTGCATAGCTCCATGCACTAGCGCCAGGGGTCACGTTGGAATCGAAGGCAATGAGATCGCCCTTGGGAGACAATACGGGATCGTACTCGCTCGTTCCATTCGTCCCAGCGCCGCCGGCATCATAGGTAATCTGAGTAACCACCCCTCCGCTCAGGTTTCCGTAGTAAAGATGATAGGGACCGTTTGCGCTCGTCGCGCCGGCGAAGACGACGATGGAAGTCGACGCGACGGCGTGCTGGACATAGAAATCCGAGTTCGGCTCGACCGAGCCTGAGCTCGAAGATGTCGCGATCGTCGTAATCGTTGAGTACTTGCCGGCAGGGATGACCGGATAGCCGGCACTCGTGCTCAAGTAGGCATTTACGATATGCGAATAGGCGGTTGCGCCGCTCGCCGCGCCGGTCTTCTGGTCGCAATAGACGATCTCGGTCGAGCTAGTTCCAACAAAGGCCGGCCACCGCTGGCTTGTGCCGATCCCAGGCTCGCCTGACAAGCCGGTAACTTGCACAAGCGTACTACTGTCGCCGCTGGCGTAGCCCGAAGCCGAAATTGCGAACAGGTGATAAAGGCTGGTCGGCGTTGAGATCGAGACGCTCGTGCGGTTCGACGCGAAGATAATGAACTGCTCGTTCGGCGACCAAACCGGATCGATGTTTGTCGGAAGCGGAGCGTAATAGCTTGAGTAGTCGGAAGAGGCCGACGTAAGCGTCGTAAAGTAACTGGCCAACGATGCCGAGGTCCAAACCTTGTACGCGGATGTGCCGGAATTCAACGAGGCCGCGCTTGGCGGATTTGGCGCATGCAGCGAATCGGGCGACGACCACGTGCTTGGAAGCGTAACGCCGTAGGTCGGCAGCGTAATGTCCGTCGTCTGCGAAGTTGCGTTATTGACATTGGGCGCGGAAGTCGTCGCCATCGAAACCACGCGTCCATCCGATGTTCGCGTCAGGTGGCGATTATTCTCGGACGCGTAACGCGCCTGGCTCCTGTGCACGGCCATTAACCTTGCGGTTGACGCTGGCATATTGCCGACAAAAGGAGTCGCGAGCCGGTTGTAATCAACGGCTTCCGCTACGCCTGAAACAGACGCGGCGGCAATGAGGACCGTAAGCAGAAGACGAGCGGCTCGTTTAAAAATCGAGAAGGGCGGACAAGAGCGCATATTTTTGTGTTCCAACGCCGATAAACTAAAGAAATGCGAGTCAGAGGACCGCGCAGCGCGTCCAGGATAAGATGGCGCCTGCAGGCAGTGGAGACTTTGGCCCATCTTTGGGTTGACTCAGATCACGGATTTGACATTTTTTGAACGATGACATTATATCACGCAGCAACCGGGTAGGCAAGCCCCGCCCCGCTGCACCAACCAATCACCAAATCCCTATTCCATGATAGACGACGAAATCCAGCCCAATGTTTCATGCCGGCTTTTGTGAAAGCGTCGCCGGACCGTCGACGCGCAACAAGACAAACGATAACACGGCAGACAACGTGAGCAGAATGGCGCTCGCGCAGAACGGACTAATGTGCGAGATATGCGGCGCGGCCGAGAAATGATCGTACAGCCAACCGCCGATTAAACTTCCGGTCAAAACGCCAATTCCCTGCGCCGTACTCACCGCTCCGATCACCGTGCCTCGCTGGTTCTGGCGGCAGACTGTCGTCAGCAGCGCCATCCATGCCGGAAACGCAATTACGAAGCCGAGTCCGAGCAGAGCGCCTGCCACCGCCATCGACGATTCCTTCATATGCGGCTGCCCATACATAATAATGAGCGCCCACATCCCAACCGTACACAACACAAACCCCAGCCGGACCGAGCGCACCTTGCCCCAGAAATCGGCGACATACCCCAGCGGCACCGCAAGCGCGCCAACGACGAACGCCGGCATCAAAATAAGCTTGCCGAATTCCGTCTCAGATACATTGAGTTCGTCCAGCGCGAATATCTTCACGAGAAGTGCAATACATCCGATGCCGAGGAAGGCCGTGAATGCAAGCACGAGCATCTCCGGCACCGTCTTGATCGCGTCGACGAACGACTTCCACGTCACGGGAGCCGCGTGCGCGTCGAGATCGTCCGCGTCATCGCCTACCTCTAGCGAGTTCGTTGTCGATCGAATCGACAGAACCGCGACGATCGTGGCCAAACCAAAGAGCAGCGATGCGAAGTAGAACGACGGGTAGTAGTGGCTGGGCAAGAAAATAGAGATGTCTGGGCCGCCTACATGCGCATGAAACGTATTGACGAGTGCCGAGTGCGTCGTATGGTGATCGCGGATTGCCTCGAATTGGCGCGCAATCCTAAGGGCGTGTTCTTGAAACGCCGTTCGCAAGCGCCGGCCGATCGCCAAGAGTTGATGCTTTAGTCCAGCCTCCCCGGAAAGGATCGGGCCGAACGTGTCGTTTGCCCACCCGCCGACAAGAAAGCCAAGGGCGAGACCAATGATATACGTGACGTTCAACAAGCTCATCGCCGACGCCCGCTTCTCTTTGCGGACCACGTCGCCGACGTAGGCGAACATTGCGGGCCATAGCGCCGCCGCTCCCGCGCCGTCCAGCAAACGCAGGAACGCAAACATGCAGAGGTAGCCAACATTATAGCTGTGCGGTTTGTAGGGAATAAGGATCGTGATGATCGGCGTAATGATCGTCACCGACGGGCCAATCACCATCAAGGCTTTACGGCCCACGCGATCCGCGAGCACGCCGAACGGCCCCTTGAAGAAAATCTCGCTCACAAAGAACGGCACCATGACCCATGTCATGACAATCGCGCTGATGCCAAGACCGTTCTTGCAGTAAACCTGAAACGCCGAATTGTTGATAACTGCGTAGCCGAGTTCCGCGAACGCCGCGATTGCCGCTACAGGCAACGTCAATGCAAGCCACCCGGCTTCTTTCGCGCGCGCCTTTTGCGGCGCGGGGCCGTCGGCGACCACAACGTTGGACGTCTCATATGCTTTCAATTACAGATAGACCTCTTTGCCAGTTTCCGAAGATTCATACAGCGCATCCAGAATTCGCGCCACAACGAGACCCTCTTCGCCAGGAACCGGCGACGGCTTGCCGGACGCGATTGCATCGATGAAGGAACGGATCTCGCCCTCGTGCCAGACATTCGGCTTGAGCCCAAATTGCGTCGTATCCGTGAGCATGCCCGATTCTTCACGATAGAGCCTGGTTTCGGCGATGTCCCGAGGGTTCAGGTACGCCCCGCCCTCCGTGCCAACAAGCTGCGTATAAAACTCATCCTTCGCAATATTTGCCGCGAATGACGATTCCAGCACGATGGTCGCCCCGCTTTTGAACCGGATCAGCCCCACCGCATAATCCTCGACCGTAAACTTTTTCGGGTCCCACTGGCCAAGAAGGCCGACGACGCCCTCGCGATTTCCAAACTTAACGAACGTCTGTCCACTGACGCTGGCCGGCTCCGGATGCCCCATCAGCCACAAGGTCAAATCCAGAATGTGCACGCCGATATCGATAAGCGGACCGCCGCCCTGCTTGTCCTTCTGCGTGAACACGCCCCAGGAAGGAATTCCCCGCCGGCGCAACGCGTGGCAACGAGCGTGGTAAATCTCGCCCAGCTTGCCGTCGTCGACCATCCGCTTAACCGCCGTCGCCCCCGTGCTGAAGCGCATGCAGTAGCCGACTTGCAGTTTCTTTCCCGCTTGATGCGCCGCGTCAACCATTGCCGCGCCTTCAATGGCGTCGAGCGCAATCGGCTTCTCCACAAAGACATGTTTGCCGGCCGCAAACGCGTCTATCGCGGGCTGCTTGTGCAAATAATTGGGCGTGCAAACGACAACAGCATCCAGGTCATCGAGAGCGAGGAGATCGCGGTAGTCGTGAAAAGTGCGCGGAACCTTGAAGCGCTCCGCCGTCGCCTGCACGGAAGCGTCGTTGACATCGGCCAGCGCCAAGATGTCGACCAGGCCTTCATCGCGAAGCTTCTGATAGACGGGAAGGTGATGGTTCTGCGCGATCGCTCCAGCGCCGATAAACCCGATGCCAATAGGACGCGTGCTCATGAGAAGTTTTCTCTTGGCCGAAAGGACCTGCCCCGCGCAAATCGCGTACGATGCAGGTCCTCGGCGTAAATCGAATGGACTAGGCCATCCGTATCCTACTTGTCTTCCAACGCCGCGACGCCCGGAAGGACCTTGCCTTCCAGGAACTCAAGGGATGCGCCGCCGCCGGTCGAAATATGCGAGATGCGATCGGCAAAGCCCAGCTTTTCAACCGCAGCCGCCGAGTCCCCGCCGCCGACGATCGACGTTCCGTTGCCATCGGCCAACGCCTGCGCAATGCCGCGAGTGCCGACCGCGAACGCATCGATCTCGAAAATGCCCGCTGGACCATTCCAGATGACCAGCTTGGCCGTCTTAATGATGCTGGCGAACTCCACGATCGTCTTCGGGCCGATATCGACGCCTTCCCAGTCGGCCGGAATCGCATCGATTGCCACGGTCTTCGTGTTCAGCTTCGATGTATCGGCTTCAAACGGATTACCGTCGACCACGACTACGTCCACGGGAAGCTTGATCTTGCCGCCGGCCTCCGCCAGAACGCGCTTGGCGAAGTCGATATTGGTTGAATCAAGCAAGGACTTTCCGATTTCGTACCCCTGGGCCTTCAGGAAAGTGTACGCCATTCCGCCGCCAATAATCAACGTGTCTACCTTGGGCAGAAGGTTCTCGATTACCGCGATCTTGTCCTTCACCTTCGCGCCGCCGAGAATGGCGACGAACGGGTGGGCGGGATTCTCTAACGCGCCGCCGAGATAGACGAGCTCTTTCTGCATCAGGTAGCCCGCCACGGCCGGCTTGCCCTGAGCTTCGAGGACCTTCGCAATGCCTTCGGTGGATGCGTGGGCGCGGTGGGCGGCTCCAAACGCATCGTTAACATAGGCATCCGCAAGCGCGGCAAGGGCCTTGGAGAACTCGGGATCGTTCTTTTCTTCTTCCGCGTGGTAACGGAGGTTCTCAAGCAAAACGGCCTGGCCTGGCTTGAGGGCGTCAACCGCTTTTTGAGCCTCTGGGCCAATGCAGTCCGCCGCGAGCGCGACCGGTTGGCCGAGCAACTCGCCAAGGCGCGCGGCCGCTGGAGCCAAAGTGTATTTGGGATTGACGGTTCCCTTGGGGCGTCCGAGGTGAGATGCCAAAATGACCTTGGCATTCTTCGCCAACAGCGACTTGATCGTCGGCAGCGCGGCCCGAATGCGACGGTCGTCAGTTATCGCGCCGGTGTCGTCCTGCGGGACGTTGAAGTCGACGCGCACGAATACCCGCTTGCCCGTGAGGTCGACATCGTCTACGGTCTTCTTGTTGAAACCCATCTATCTCTCCTATGGTAGACCCTGAGACGTCCTTGAGACGTTGATCGCCTCTGGACGAAGGGGAAAATAGCCGCCAAAAGTATACCCGATCAGGCGCCCCATCATACTCAGGGCAACCAGGCGAGACGAGGCCGGCGTTGGGGAGAACGGTCCGGCGGCGCGCGCCGCGAACACGCATCGGAGAGAGCAAGCCGGGAGGGCGAGGCTCACGCCACTGGATCCACCGAATACACGGCCTGGCTGATCCTTGAGATGAGGCTGATCAAGGTGCCGTCGTCATGAGCCAGCAACTCTTGAATCGTTCTGGGGAGAAAAACGGCCTCAAAGCGGTCCATCTGACACGATGCATCCGCGGCGACGTCATAGACCAGCGCCGCATCCTCGCCCAAACTCGCGCGGATCGTTGGCGCGTGATCGTAATAGTGGGCTAGGAACCAGGCGCGCAAGGCCAGATACTCGAGCTCAATCGTGCTGGTCGCGCCATACTGAGCCGCGGAACAGAGCAGGTGAGTAAACTTTTCAAACTTCTCAACGAACACATCCCACGACGCGCTCCGCGGATTCGCCTTACGAAGCAGCCGCTCGCGGCGAGCCCTGGCGGATGCCGGCGCCGCGCCCAGGATTCCCCGGCGGCCCAGGCGGCCGTTGCGCAGGGGCCGTCTTGCCGATTCGACGAAGGATATGCCGTACTTCACGCCTTGTTCGGAAATATCGCCTTGCTCGCTCATGAGTTGTTCCTAGGCGCCATCGCCAGAAGCCATTTGGGACTGCGTAACGAAGTTCAGGCGAAGATCGGTCAGCACCCGTCGCACATCCTGCTTGATCCGATCGTCCAGCGCCGCTCCCGGCGTGTCGAGCACGCCAGCCAGCGCGGCAACACAATCGATCGCGACTCGTGCTTGGGCGAGATCGCGAACCGCCTTGCCAGTGCTCGGATCGGAGATCAGGCCGAGCTGTTGGAAGGCGTTCATTTGAAGCAGGCCCAACGCGTACAAGGCCAACTGATAGGTGGTATGCGGTTCGCCGCCCGTACCCTCGCTCGGCAATGCGCCGTCGCCGGTTTCCTCGGGCGTTTCGGACGGATCCACAACGGCGGCATCGTCCTCGACAGCGGCGCGACGCTTGTCAACGAAGGTGAAGCCTTCTTCTTGCGATTGGTCTTTGGCGGATTCTTCCGGCATGTTGTCGGTGTCCCTATGTCCGATTGCTTGGGAAAGTCCCAGCACAATTCTTAATGCTTAGCGAAAACCGGCACGCCGCAACGCGCCTCGTTTGTGAAAATATCTTGCCGCATCCAATACACGATGGTTCCGGTTAATGCAGCATGGCGATTAGCGCCGCAAGTGCTGCTCGACAATAGCCGTGCCAGGCGTTCAGAGGGAAGAACGCATCTCGCGCGGCCCGTCAAGCGGGCGCGAGGTCATTGTATCACAAGTCGGCGCGGTGATTCAATATAACGAAGACGATCTTTCGCAAGGAAAATTATGACGACCTCTTCGCAGTCAGACTCATGTGCATTGTCCGCCGCGCACCGGCGAGCCCTTCGCCGGGAGCTTGGCGCTTAAGAAGTCGTCACCGAGATCTTGATTCGCACTGAAGGCGCAAGCACCTTACCCACTTTCACAAGCAGGACGCGGCCGCCTTCCTGGTTCTCCAACGAAACCTTCACTTCGCTCGCCCCCTCCACGCCGGTAAGATCCGCGCCTTCAATATCCGGCGCATAGAAAGTGAGCGCGCCCCCTCGCCCGACCCAATAGGGCAGTGACAACGAAAGATTCATCGACTGCTGCGCCCATTCGTAGCCCACGAGTTCAACCGCCCCCTGTCCGATGTGAAACGTGCTGCCAACCAGCATCGGCTTCGAGCTGCTCGGAGTTAGCGCGAAGTGAATCAAACGCACGCAATGCGGAGGAAGCAAGCGCCCTACCCACTCGCGAACCAGATGGTTCGACACGAGATACTGCTCCTTGACATCGTACACGAGGTGCCGCAAGTTGCGATTCAACCCCAAATCCCCGAGGTCGATCGTCGCCTGCTCCGGCATATCGCCCCAGTTGTAAACCGCGACGACGCATCGGTTGTTCTGTGCGATCACATTGAAATTGGGCGCGACGGCTCTCAGCATCGGATGCGGCACGATGGCGGGAGGAGTCAGCGGCGGGAACACGAAGCGAAGCGCGTCAATCTCGGCGCACGACGCAGCTCCCAGATCTCCGGACAGCATCGTCGCGCCTCCAACCAGTCCGATAAAGGTCGTTAAAGTCTCCCGCTCGTCGCGTTCCGTCCCCTCGACCGGTCCATTGTACCGAGCCGGGATAAAGTCCGGATCGCTCTGAAACCACCGGCTATTGAGATTGGATCGCACCATGGCATTGCGCGCGGGCAACCGGATGCCGTCGCTTACGCCGGTCGTTTCCCAACTCGGACGCACGTCGGCGTCAATCCGGCACGAATCGAGCACGCCGACGCTTGCCGCCAGGGGCGCGGCAATTCCGGCAAGATAGACGTTATCCCCCGCCGCCGCGCGGATCGTCTCTATTCCCTTGCGATAAGCCTGGGCGCGCGTCAGATGCGCATCGGCTCGAACGACTCCTTCGACCACGGCGCACGCCAGATGGTCGAGGCGCAAATATCGGAAGCCCCAATCGGCGGCGATCGTTTTAATAGTGCGTTCAAGCCACTCAGTAACCGCATCGTTCGTCAGATCGAGGGCATGGCAGGCGCCCCCCCACCGATCCAAAACGTTGACCGGCTTCCCGGTCGCATCGCGCAAGAACCAATCCGGATGCTGCTCGTACAGCGCTGATGTCGCGCGCGCAATAAACGGCGCAAGCCAGAGTCCGGGGACGAAACCGGCCTCGGCGATCTTTGCGGCAACTCCCGCAAGCCCTTCCTTAAACCGGCCGCGGTCGATGGTTTGCCAATCGCCAACGCCTGTCTGCCACCCGTCGCCGATGACGGCGTACTGTAGCGGAAAGTCAGCCTTGTGGGCTGTCATCCACGCCAGCTTTTCGTCAATCGAATCGGCGCTCAGCGGCTCGTCGACGGTGGGTGCAAACGAGCATCCCGTAGGAGGTCCAGCAGGCTTTGCCGCACGCGCGCCGCCGCAGGATGCCGAGGAAAGCGTAAGATACCGATTAACCTGCTCGTTCTCGCCATCGGTTACACGAAGCCAAAGGGTCTCCGAACATAGCGACTGACCAGGCTCGATTCGCACATCGTCACAGTCGCAGATGGCGCTCAGGTGCATTCCATCGGTATCAGGGCTCGCGACGATGCGGCCAAACTGGTCTTTCAGCGTGATAAAGCCAATTGCGAGATTGCGCTGAGAAAACAAGTGGTGGAAGAGCGCGAAAGCGTGTGAGTCGTATAACGTCCCGTCCGGCTTGCTGAAGTGTTCGATCGTGCAGTCCGAGCCAGACGCAAAGCCGTTGCGCAGCATCGCGCCATGGCTCCAAACGCCGCCCAGGTCAATGCTGCCGTCGCGCTGGGGATCAATATAAAGCGGGAGAAGCGCACGCAGTCCAAACGCCTTTTGGCCAAGGTTGTCGAATGCTACGCGCACCCGGAGTTCGCCGGTTTCGTCTTCCTCAACCTTCCACTCAGCGGTCAGGCCAATGGGAAACTTCTTGTGCTTGTAGACGAGGCGGGCATAGCTCTGATTGCCTTCGCTTGCGTCCTGATCGAGGCTAAGATCATCCCCCGCGAATAACAGGTTGCGCGAGGCCGCAGGACCGGGCGCTTGAATTGCAAGCGCGCCATTTTCGATCACGAATTGGTTCTTGAGGACATCGTAGAGCGAATAGACGCCGCTTGCCGCATCAATGCGACAGGCGAACCGCTCCGTGGAGATCATATGCTTGACGTTAGCGAGCGACATGAACACACTCCCGGGCCAGGACCGTCTGGCATGTATCGGCACGAAATTCTCTCCCCGCTTCGGGAGAGGCTCTCAAGGATCGGAAATCGATCACAGGAGCAGCAACGAGAACCGTTTCTTTTCGTATGCAATTACAAGGTACACGCGCATTCTATAGCTGACTGCGGTTCTTGCCTTCCTCCCTACGGCCGATTCTAGCGAATGCGCACTCTACCATTATGGAGCAGAGCAGACATTCCTCCACGCGTTCATTAAAATCCCGCACAATTCCCGGCGCCGGGCAATTAGGCGGATGACCTGGCCGGCAACCGGCGCCCAGCGGAGCAATCGCCCTACTGCGCTCAGAGTGACGGCAAAGGCGCGCGGCAAGATCTGCCGCGCGCCGGAGGTTCCACGATTTGCAGGATAAGATGCGCCAGGTCAGCTGCCGGACACGCCGCCGGAGCGACGCTGCCGGCCAGTGCGCGCGTGATGGCGGCGATGGTGTTTGTTGCCGGCGGACGCCCCGGTGGTTCGAGCGGCCACAACATCTGAACCAACCGGCAGGCAAAGCCTCATGCCGGGCTGAAGCGGAGCGGACGTATCCAGCGAAGGATTAAGAGCACGGATCTGTTCGAGACGTTGGTCAATCGACGCGACGCCGGGAAGATAGTGATCCGACAACGACCAGAGAGTGTCCCCAGGCGCCACGTTGACGACAATCGTTCGAGACGGCGTCGCGTCAACCTCGAACGGCCCCGTATGCATCGCCGCGGCGACAGCCAGGTACGTCAGGACGAGAACCGCGGTCATCGAGAACAGGAGCGCCTCCCAGGCCCTCCAGGATGCCGGCGAATCCCAAGCCCCAACCTTTGAGGCCGCCCGCGCATTCGCGCCGACGCGCTTAGCCGCGACAGGGCTGTTGGTTTTCGCTGCCGGCGCGGCCGAAAGCGGCCAAGAATCGATGAACTTCAACGAGCACGGCGTATGGACGGATCTTAATGCAACAGGTATTGTCATGACAACTCCTTATACAGGCTCACAACGGATCGCTTCACACGAGCAAACTTTTGTTTGCTTCAAACACCTGTTTGATTGTACCACGCCTCCTCCCCGCTATTGAAATACCTTTTGAGATTTTTTCAAACACTTGTTTGCGGTCTGATTCCCATATCCGGTATAATGCTGTTAGCAGTCAAACTGCCTTGTTTTCACTCATCCCCATGAGGAACCCATGCAACAACCCACCGACAAACAACGCCAGATTCTGAATTTCATCCGCAAACACATCGCCTTGACCGGTCAAGCCCCCACGGTTCGCGAGATTGGGCTAGAGGTTGGCCTCAGTTCGAGCTGCAGCGTCCAGAAGCATTTGGATACGCTAGAGCAGATTGGCAAGATCCGCCGCGGCAGTTTCAAGTTTCGCGGCATCGAGATCGTGGACGAAAACGGCGAGGTGAGCCGGCTTCAAGCACAGCCGGTTCTGGCCCCGCTACTCGGGATCGTCGCTGGGGGCGCGCCGATCGAAGCGCTGCAGGAAGGCGATCCTGAGATGCTGCCGATTCCGGCGTCGTTGATCGGCCGCGGGGACCGCGAACGTCAGGCGGCCGCGTGTTCGGCGGGCGAGTTCAATGAAGCGCCGTATTTCGCGCTGGAGGTTTCGGGGGAGTCGATGAAGAACGCCGGGATCGGCGACGGCGACTGGGTGGTCGCGCGCCGCCAACGCACCGCCGAGAACGGGGATATCGTCATCGCTTTAGTCAACGGCGGCGAGGCAACCGTCAAGCGGTTCTTCAAAGAAGGCAAGTCGGTGCGCCTGCAGCCGGAGAACGAAGCGTTTGAGCCACTCATCACGCGCGACGTGGAAGTGCTCGGCCGGGTCACGCTCGCGATCAAACGGTTTTAGCATGGGGCGCGTTGCCCCAATACTCAATCCGCAGACTTCGTCTCGGCCTTCAATGCCTTGCGAACCCGCTTTAGATCGTCGATGCTTTGGGCGACCTCTTCGTGAAAGCTCTCGGAAAGAATGAGGGCGTCGGCGGCCTGCTTTTTATCGAGTTCCTTGAGGTAGTGCTTGATGCTCGAGTGCATCCATTCCGCCTTTTTGAGCTTCTCGCGATCGTGAGCGGCAGGAACGCTTCCGTGCTCGTGCTTGGCCTTCTTAAGGACATCCTTATAGCGCTGCAATTCCCGGCGCAGATCGTGTTCACCATCCTTGAGACGCTTCTTCGCCTTTTTCGCGGAAAGCAGACGCGCGGATTCGGATCCGGTCTGATCGGAATAATCGCCATCCTGCGACCGCAACGTTTCATCCGCGCCTTGTTGCGAGCCCGCATCATCGGATTGCATGTTCATCTCGCCTGCCTCCTGTGCGCAACATCGTCGCCTCGTCGCACCCGATCCCTTCTACACAACCTATTTCACCGTCAGCGCGCGCAATGCCTCCCCTCTCCAACTGGACGAGTGCGATTCACGAGCAAGGCAAGCAGCCGGGTTATCATAAACCGCCTGTAAATAATCGGGGCGCCGGTGGCTTGCCTATTTGCCCGCACCTCGTTCACGGAGGCGATCGACGAACGCACGTCAATACGCGTACGGCGTTTTGCCGCCCTGCACTCACATACATTCGGCGTCGCGAGCGGCCGAATAATGACCGGATTCTCATATCTCACGCACGGATCGTCAGGTCAAGAAGGAATTCACGGTTACGATGCGAAATAGAGCCCTCGGGTGGATGGAAAACGCATGGATCCCGAAGTCTTATATACGCCTTTAGAAGTCGCGGTTGAATGCAATATCAGCCGCCGACGCATTTACGACTGGATTGCCGCAGGATGGCTGCGTGGACGCAGGATCGGTGGACGATGGGTTGTCACCGCGGAGGATCTCGAATTTTTCCGCGAAACCTGTCGCGGCGCCGAAGGTCGACTCATGCCCCAGCTCTGGGACTGGGACCCGATCTGGCAAGATCGTCCCACGCGCATCCGCGAATGGAACTTGCCTCGTCGCAAACGTAAGGCCAAGCCCCAATAGCCATACGCGGCTAGGCAAAGAGCCCCTGATCCAGCCGCGTATTCAGCAAGGCACGCTGCGGCGATGCAAGCGCGAGATCGGCAAGTTCTGACGGTTTCGCGAGAACAACGTCCGTCCGGCGCGCCAATAGTTTCAGCGCCTCATGATCGGCGCTGGCGGCGAATCCGGCGAGCGTAATTCGCCGGTTCATCACGGTGTGCCGGATCTCCCCAAACAAATCGCCTATCGTCGCAACAAGACCCGCGCGCTCGCTGCAAGCGCGGCTGGCGCACGCCTTGCGCGTCTCGCCTTCCGCGAGAGTCGCGCGCGGCAACTCCCACAATCCGCCCCATACGCCGCTGTCGGGACGGCGGATCAACAGGATACGTCGTTCGACCTCCAGCAATGCCGCACAATCGACGACCTGCACCCAATGCGTCTTACGCAAGCGCACCGGCAGCGCGGTCGGATCCCCGCTCGCATGCGCGGCGCACGGCATTTGGAGCGGGCAGATGGGGCAAGCCGGCGACGCAGGAGAGCAAACGAGCGCGCCGAGCTCCATCATCGACTGGTTGAAGTCCCCTGCCCTGCCTTGCGGGATCGCGCCCTCGGACAGCCGCCACAGATCCGCGCGGACGAGAGGCGAATCGATGTCGCCATCCAGGCCGTACAGCCGGCTCAAGACCCGCGCCACATTGCCGTCTACGACCGGCGCATCGACATCATACGCGATCGACGCGATCGCCCCCGCCGTGTAGCGGCCGATCCCGGGCAGCGTCAGAAGCTCCTCGACTGACGAGGGAAGCCGACCGTCGTACTTTGAGACAATGAGGTCCGCGGCGCGCTTGATGTTGCGCGCGCGCGCATAATAGCCGAGCCCCGCCCAGTGCACCAGGACATCGTCAAGCGACGCATCGGCGAGGGCATGGACATTGGGAAACGACGCCATCCATCGCTCGAAATACGGCACAACCGCCGCGACCGTGGTCTGCTGCAGCATGATCTCCGAGATCCAGACGGCGTAGGCGTCTCCCTTCCGATCCCTCCACGGCAATCTACGCGCGTTGACGGCGAACCAGTCAAGCAGCAAACGCGTCCACGATGAGGAGGGTAAAAGAGCTAAGTTTGGTGTCACGGTAGGCGGATTCTACCCGGCGATGGGTTGATGAGAATAGGCTAAGACATGAACCAGATTACGAACAAGCGATGCGGACCGTGACAACGTTCGATCGTTTCACGGCTGCGCCCTCCTTCCATGACACAGGCTCAGCACACTGAACATAGCCCTGGAATGCCAAATCAAAGCGCAGTTCCCTGTTCCTCGACATGCCTAGAACTTCGGCTTATCAGTGCCGTGCGGCGTGAACGGGGCTCGGGTAAGGACGACGGCATCGAGGCCGAGGGTGTACCGGTTGGTTCCCGATGCACGCCCCGTCAACGAGATAAGCACCTTGTGCGGACCGGCGTTAAGCTGCGCGGAGCCGAGGTTGCACCACGTAAACGCCCCGCCCGCCGGAGCGCTCGGAAACGGCAGCGTACCGTACCGGTCGCCGGCAACGATGGGGCGGACGACATCCATGGACGGTTGCTCATCAACCCTGACAACCAGCGGGGACGTCGTTGACGAACCCGGCGCGCCGGGAGCGATGGCGGCCCAAATGGCATATTCGCCGGGGGCGTTGACGATCATCTTATACATCGCGTAAAAGCTGCCGGACGTGCCTCCTGGAGGATCGCGCAGGGTGTCCACCCACAAAAATGACTTCCCGCTTGCATCGGGCGACGACACCACCGACTCGAAACTCTGCTGCGAGGCAGCCTCTCCCTCGACCCACGTGTAGGGCAACAGGACCTCTTGAAGCTGACTGACTATGGTTCGCACCATGGAATAAGTGGGACCAGGATCCACGTTCTTGGACGACACAATCGTATTGTTGATGTAGAACAGACGCTGAGCGTATGTGTCAACGGGGACTTTCGATTTAATTCCCAAATTGATGAGCCGGGTCGCCTCTTTGATCTCATCGGTAACAGCGCCGTCCGGCAAAGGCAAGTCGGTCAAGTTCGAGATCAAGCGCGGATCGGGACCGAACGTGATCGTCGTCAAATCCTTGCCCTGATTAAACGCGACCGGCTGCCCCGACGGATCGCGAACATCCACGTCGGTCCCTTTCGGGATTCTAAACTTTGCTTCCGTCAGCGAACCGTCAGCGGACCAGACAACGTACGTCTTAATCCCGGCGGAGTTTGCCAGCGAATAACCGTTCAGCTTGCGGCCGAGGCCGGCTTCCTCGCCCTTCTGGAATGTCGGCAGCCACCACACTCCCTGGGCCAACGCGGCCACTTCAGGATGCGTGAGCGGGATGTTGACAGGGTAAAAAATCACCCGCGGCTTGCTCGACGCGAACGAGTCCGCATCGACGGTGCGCGAGGCGGCGTCGGCGCGCACCCACTTCAGCCACGTGCCATCGCCGGCGCTCGGATCATCCGCGGAGGGCGCGTCCACAAAGACAGCCTTGGCGCCCACCGACTCCACGGCAGCACGGTCCTTCGTGAGCGCCGCGCGCCCGGCGTCCACCCCGCTGATGACCGCAGTGCCGACCGACGCAGCCGGTACGATACCAAGCCGCGCGACAAACCATTGGGTGCGCCGCGACTGTTCGAGCGTTCCAAACGCGTCGCCAGCGCCATTCTGGACGATATCGCCGCCGCGTCCATTCGCCGAAACGCAGAGACCGTCGAACCCGCCGGGACCCTGGTTGACAAACACGGGGCTCAGTTTGCTCCAGGTATACAAAACCGGGACATTCGCAACGCCTTGCTTGAGGGCATCCGCGACGCCGTTCATGGCTCGTTGCACCGCCGACGTCTCGAAATCGTGAACATCTTGCCAGTAATGCGAGCTTGCCGGAAGCACCTCATAGGTGCGCGATGTCACGGGATCCATCAGCAACGCAATCCCGCGCGACTGGAACCAAAGAGGCTCGCACCTGGCGCCGACGGCGTAGTCGGTGATGTCGTTGTTCTTGATGCCCCACGACGCTCGAAGCTGCACCAGGCTGCCGGAGTACTTCTTAACCAACCACGCCTGGAATTGGATGCGAAAGTTCTCCGAGACCGGAAGAATGCCGCCATCGGCTTCCGTGAACAGCGCCGAGCCAACCTGGAGGGGATCGAGAAAGAAACGAAACCCTTTGCCGAATCGGATCCGGTTCAAGTAAAGCAGGAGCGCGTCGCGATAGCTGTCGCCCTCTGACCAGATATCGGGGGCCCGGCGGCCTTCGACGCCGTCGGGCGACATCCGCGCTTGCGGATAAAGCAGCAGAACCGTCCCGTCGCCGCCCAAACCGGCCGGCAGCGTCACGGATACTGTCTCTTTGTCCAGGACCGTAGCCGAGCCTCTTGCAATCACGCGGGAGTCGGACGAGCTCACGAGGAAATAGTCGGCGGCTACGATGTCAGGCACGTTGCGGAAGGTGACAGTCGATCCTTGCGCGGGGGCGGGAGAGCGGTATACGGCAGGATTGATCAGCGCCGCCGTCCACGCGCTGCCCGATGAACCCGAAAGGTCGATTCCGTAGGTAAAGCCGGACGAGTCCAAGACGTCCAGCAAGCCCTGAATCGTCCCGGAAGGCATGTCGTCGAGAGTGCCCGACGGCCCGCCTGGCTGGAGCAAGATCTGCGTGACGCCTGCCTTTTTCATTTGACGAAGCGTCGCGACATCGGCCTGCCAGTTATCGTCAGTTGGCTCGGTCGAAAGGAACTTCGACTGAAACACCGTGCCAATCGGCGTATACGGGCGGCCGTTCCAGATTAACGCATGATTGTCGTTGATCTCCCACTGTTGCTTCTGGCCATCGGAGTCGAGAAACGTCCCCGACGACGTGGTACGCACCGCTCCCAGAACAGGGCGCGCGAACGAGACCAACGTAATGGCCACGGCAATCGCGGTGATCGCGATCCGGCGTGAATTCACATCTTCTCCGGAGCGGACAGGCCAAGAACCCCCAGTGCGTTCCGAAGCACGGTTCGCACCGCCGAAACCAGCACGAGCCGCGCATCGCGCACGGCGGCGTCCTCGCATAAGACACGCAGGGCCGTGTCATTGTTGCCCGCATCGTAAAACGTATGGAACAGAGCGGCAAGCTCACGCAGATAATGCGTGATGTGATGCGGCTCGTACTGACGCGCGGCATACGCGATTTCGTCCGGCAGATCCCTGAGCTTCTTGACCAGGTCGGCTTCCGTCTGCTGAGTCAGCAGCGAGAGATCGGCCGCCGCCGGCACGGCGATGCCGAGCTGCGATGCCTTTTCGAAGACGCTGCAGGTTCGTGCGTGGGCGTACTGGACGTAGAATACAGGGTTCTTCGCGCTCTGCTCCTTCGCAAGATCCAGATCGATGTCCAGGGGGACATCGCTTGATCGCATCAGGAAGAAAAACCGCGCCGCATCCTTTCCGATCTCATCAATCAGGTCCGCCTTCAATTCAAGGATATTTCCCCGCCGTTTCGACGACCGAACCATCTCGCCATCCTTCAGGATGCGAACAAGTTGGAACAACAGAACTTTCAGGCGACCGGCATCCGTGCCGAAAGCGGACAACGCCGCCTTCGTCCGGGCCACGTAGCCGCCGTGGTCCGCCCCCCACACATCGACGAGCAGATCGAAGCCCCGGTGAAACTTCTCGCGGTGGTAGGCAATGTCGCCGGCGATATACGTGTACGATCCGTTGGAGCGCCTGAGCACGCGGTCTTTGTCGTCGCCGTACTTCGTGGAACGGAACCAGAGCGCGCCCTCATGCTCGTACGTTTCGCCCCGTTCAACCAGTTCCGAGATAGCCTCGCGAACCTTGCCGCTCTCGTAGAGCTGGCTCTCGAACACCCAGCTGTCGAAAACGATCCCGAACGCCGCGAGGTCCTCTTTCTGCTGATCGATCGTGCCGTTCATAACATGCTCGCGCAACTTCGCGATCGCCTCGTCATTGTGCAGATCGACTCCCTCATACTCCGCGCCGTAGCGCTCTCGAAACTCGATCGCGATATCGCGGATGTAGTCGCCGCCATACAGCCAGTCTGCGTCGCCGTAAGGATCGTCCTTGGCGAGCTGCTCATCGAAGAGTTGCTGGTAGCGGTAGAAGACGGAACGCGCAAAGTTGTTCATCTGGGTCGAGTTAAGCGCGTCGTTCACGTAGAACTCCCGCGTAACATCGTAACCCGCATGCGCCTGCAACGACGCGACCGCGTCGCCGATCGCTCCCCCGCGACCGTGAGCGACCGTAATCGGGCCGTTGGGGTTCGCGGACACGTACTCGACCAAGACTTTGCGGCCTTCGCCGGCGTTCGAGCGGCCGTACTGCTCGCCCTTGGCCACGATGTCCTCGATCACCTGCGGCAGCCAACCGCCCTGCAGCTTAAAGTTGATGAAGCCGGGTCCGGCGATCTCGATCGCGTCGATGGACGGCTCGGACGACGCCGCGTCGAGCGCCTGGATATGCTTCACGACAATCTCGGCAAGTGAACGCGGAGGCATCTTGAGCGGCTTCGCGAGAATGAGCGCGATGTTGGACGCATAGTCGCCATGGGCGCGGTTCTTGGGAACGTCGATAACCAGCGGCGGCAAGGATTCAACCTGCCCAATTTCGCCGGCCTCCTGCGCTCGCCCAATGGCAAGCGCGATCAAGTTGATTAGCTGTTCTTTAGTCATAAATTGGTCTATCGCCGCCACGATTGGCGACGGATCTCTCTTAGTTTCCCGCCCTGGAACGTATCCGCTTCGCATCACGAGGCTCCGCGGCGCCAAGACATCACGGGCGTCCTTAACAACGAAGGGTAAGCGCAATAGGCGATTTCTATTGCCTCGCTGTCGCCCCTCCCTGGGGAGAAGGGGCCTCCATCGCGCAGAACAGAGGCATGCTCTCTGCGAAAATTGTTATGCGTTCTAAAATAACGATGACACGTACGGTCTCAGTGCGGGTACGCAATAAGCGATTCCCGACAGAAAAGCCGATACGGCAATCACTCCGCCCATCGTCTGCAGCAGGCCCATCCGCCAGATGCGGGTCCGCACCGTCGGAACCGCCGTCACATCGGCCCGGAACTTGCTCAGCAAATCCTCCGCCGCGAAAATACCGCTGCGAAGCTGCCGCACGGATGCTGGCCGCGTCGTAAAGTATTGTTGCACGAAAGCCCCCATCGGCCGCCAAAACGCTACAGTTAATACGAGGGCGGGCATGACGGCTCCGACGATCGTCTTCCAGCTGATCACGCCGATGCACAATGCGGCGCTGAAAAGCACAACAGCGGTCGCAATGTTCGTTCCGCATCGCGGATGAACGCGCGGCATCGTCTTTACGGCATCAACCGTCAACAACTCGCCCCGCTCGACGCAATGAACAACCTGATGCTCGGCTGCATGATACCCCGCCAAAGGGATCAGTCGAATCAAAATCATCACTAGAGGCAGCAAGATAAGCGACCCGAGCTCCGACGATAACCGCCCCTCGTCACCCCCCAAACGCGCCGCGATAACCGCCATCGGGTCCGAGTGAACGTACAGCGACGCCAACGTGCCTAACCCCGTCAAGGCCAAACTCGCTACAATGCCCAATACCGCAAGCGTCACGCCCGATAGAAACAGACCCCAATCCCCCGCGCCTCCGGAGTGTATGCCATCCGTGAGGTAGACGCCAAGCGGAGTCGCCATCCCGCCGATGCGCGCCGGCGCGAGCGTCCGCAAGCGGCACGCGGCAAGATCCGCCCTGGTTACGACGCCCGCATAGCCGCCGGGAGGGTCGATAACGGGAACGACCTGGTGAGTCGGATTCTCGTGGAAATAGGCATCGATCTCAGCAAGCGGCGTCGCCGCGCCCGCCACGTAAAGCCCGGTATGCAGGTTGCGCCATGACCGCTCGTCGGTCAAGACCTGCCCGATCGGAGCGCTCCTCGCCGCAACGGCGTCGCCCGCCGCCGCAATGGCATCGGTTAGCGCGGAAAGCGTCACGACGCCGGCGATGTAGCCCCCGGACATGACGGGAAGCTCCGTCAAACCGCCCAGCCGCATCGTCTCTATGGCAACGGCGATAGGCGTGCCAAACCACACACAACGCACCTTGCGGCAAATGGACCTGGCCAACGCGCGCTGCAAATCGGCATCGATTGTCGTTACACTTTCAGCCATCTTCGATGTCCGATCCGAAAGAAGAGCTTCGACCGTTTCGCTGTCTCAAACCGCCCGGCGTCGACGCTCTCCGAACTTTTTTCTCAGGTCCTCGCCCTAGAAACAGCGCCAACGAAACGCAACGATAGGCTGCTCTACTCCAACAAGCTGAGCGGATTCTGAATGAGGCGTTTCACCTCTTGCAGAAACCGCGCGCCGGAAGCGCCGTCCATTATACGATGGTCGCCGCTCAGGGTCACGTTCATCCGGCGGCGCGCCACGATCTGATCGTTGTCCCAAACCACGGCTCGCTTGGCAATCGTCGACACCGCCAGGATCGCCCCCTGCGCGGGATCGATGATTGCGAAAAAGTTGTCAATTTCGAACGTTCCCAGATTGCTGACCGTGAACGTCCCGCCGCTGTATTCATTTGGCGCTAGCTTCTTGCCGCGCGCCTTGATGGCCAGTTCGCGGCTTCGTTTGGCAACTTCGCGCAAGCTGATCGTGGATGCGTCGCGCACGACTGGCACGATCAAGCCGTCGTCCAACGCCACCGCAATGCCCACATGCTGGCCCGTCGCGCGGACAATCTTTCCATCGCGATACGCTGCATTCACTTCAGGGTGCCTTACGAGCGCTTTTCCTGCCGCCTTGACCACCATGTCGTTCAGGGTGATCTTCGGCAGACTGGTATCGTAGGCGTTCAGCTTTTCGCGCAGCGCGACCATCTCTTCGACATCGACATCCGCCGTCAGATAAAAATGCGGGATCGTCGTCTTGCTGTCCACCATGCGCTTGGCGATAACCCGGCGCATCTGACTGAGTTCGACGACATCGCCCTCCACGGCCGGAAGCGAAACTTTCGGCGCAGGCGGGGCCGGCGCGGCCGCCGGAGGCGCTGGCGCGGCGGGAGCCGTCGCTGGCAAAATGCGCGGCGCGGCGGGAACGGTCCCTGCCGCGGCAACGACATCCGCCTCGATGATACGTCCATGCGGTCCGGTTCCGCGAACGAGCGCTATGTCGATGCCGCGCTCGCGCGCGATGCGGCGGGCAAGCGGCGAAGCTTTGACGCGCTCGACATCCGACGCGCCTGAAGGCGGCGACGACAGAGCGGACGGCTCGGCGAGCCTCGCAGCGCCCGGAGGACGCCGGCTACTGGTTTCGATCTTGGGAGCCGCGGGGCCAGAGGCCGGCTGTGCAACCGCGGACGCATCGCCAATCGTGGCGATCACGCCGCCGACGGGAACGGCGACGCCTTCCTGAACCGAAGCGTGAAAAATACCGGCGTCTTCGGCTTCAATCTCGACATTGGATTTATCCGTTTCGATCTCCGCCAGGACATCGCCCGGCTTCACCGGATCGCCGTCCTTCACTTTCCACGCCAGCAGCGTTCCCGACTCCATTGCGTCGCCCATCTTGGGCATGATTACGTCAACCATTACGCGGTTCGCTCCACTGTCTTCCGAACAGCCGCGACGATGTGCTCTTCATTCGGCACGGCGAGGTTTTCCAGGACCTTGGCATACGGCATCGGGACGAATGCCCCGGCGACGCGAGTCACCGGCGCATCGAGCTCATCGAACGCCTCCTCGCCGATTCGCGCGGCAAACTCCGCGCCAATGCCATAATCCAGCCACTGCTCTTGCACGACCACCGCGCGGTGGGTCTTGCGGACACTGGCGAGCACCGTATCCCAATCGATCGGCTGCAGGCTGCGCAAGTCCACGACCTCGACGTCAATCCCGTCCTTCGCCAGCGTTTCCGCCGCCAGCAGCGAGAGGTGAACACCGCGAGAATAGCTGATGATCGTGACATCCGCGCCGGTGCGCTTGATATCGGCGACGCCGATCGGGATCAGAAAATCGGGATCCTCTGGCACTTCCGCGCGCATCCCGTAAAGCCGGGCGTGCTCGGTAAAGATGACCGGGTTGTTGTCGCGGATCGCGGACTTCAGCAATCCCTTCGCGTCCGCGGGCGTGGACGGCGCAACCACCTTGAGCCCCGGTACATTCGCGTACCAGTGCAGCAGATCCTGGCTGTGTTGTGCGCTAAGCTGTCCGCCGACGCCGGCCGGACCTCGCATAACGAGAGGAATGTTAAACTGGCCGCCGCTCATATAGAGGATCTTCGCCGCGTGGTTGATGATCTGATCCCACGCAACGAGCGCGAAGTTGAACGTCATGAACTCCAGGACCGGCCGAAGGCCCATCATCGCGGAGCCGACGGCCATGCCAACCATCGCGGCCTCGCTGATCGGCGTGTCGACGATCCGCTCCGGACCAAATTGGTCGAGGAAGCCTTCGGTGATCTTGAAAGTGCCCTGATACTGGCCGATCTCCTCGCCAAGCATGTACACATCCGGGTCTCGCTCAAGCTCCTCGCGCAACGCCATTTGGACGGCCTTGCTGTACGAGATCGATACCGTCGGGCCGCTGTACGCAGGCGCGGGCGGCCTAACGGCCTCCACGGGCGGTCGCGGCTCCTCGCGATGCGCGGCGACGGTTGGCTGAGCGCCGTTGGACGGCGGTGAGAACTGCGCCGCGGGCTGAGCGTCTGCGTCGCCGATACGGGCGATGATTCCGCCAACCGGGATCGCGTCCCCCTCGGCGGCGAGCCGCTGAAAAACGCCGGTCTCCTCCGCTTCGATCTCGACGTTTGACTTATCCGTCTCAATCTCCGCGATCGGATCGCCTGCTTTCACCTCTTCGCCGTTCTGCTTCAGCCAGGCAACGAGCGTACCCGTCTCCATGGCGTCTCCCATTTTCGGCATGATCACGTCTGCCATGTGTGTGACAACTCTCTCCTAACCTAACCAGGCTGAACCTGGACCATTGTCGCGCTTCGCACGGTTCTGCTCCAAACACTCACGGATCGATCCGCGACGGTCCCATGCGTAGCCTAAACCAAACTCCGCACAGCTTGTACGGGACGTCACGGACAACGACCAAGCCCCCACCCGTCCGCTCCCTGGGCTTCTCCCCGGACTTCACGGCAAGCAAGAATTGCTGGCGGCGCGCTCTGGACGACCCAGCCTATACAACATATACGTCGCGCGTGAGATCTTCCGGCGTACACAACGGGCTGCTGTCGGCGTAATCGATCGCGGCATGAGCGTAGTCGATGCCAGCACGGTCCATTTCGTGCACCCGGGCATCGTCCACGAGATGCCGGGACCGCAGAACCGTCTCGATCACCCCGAGGGGATCGCGCTGACGCCACTCCTCGACCTCGTCCTGGTTCCGGTATGTCGCCTGCGTTTTGGCGTCGTCCGCCGCGCCGTGCCCCACATACCGGTAGGTAATGCACTCCAAGAAGTGAGGATACGGGGTCGTGCGCATCTTTCCCACAATCTCCGAAGTCACTTTGCGCACCGCAAAATAATCTTGCCCGTCGACGCTCGTGTGCGGGATCGCATACGAGTCCGAGCGCGACGCGAGGTTCGTGTTCGCGTGCGAACGGTCGATGCTCGTGCCCATCGCATACAGGTTATTTTCGAGCACGTACAGCACGGGCAGCTTATAAAGCGCGACCATGTTCAGGGCTTCGTGAAACGCGCCGGCATTCATCGCGCCGTCCCCCACGTAGCAAACGCACACGTTGTCCGTCTTCTGATATTTGAGCGCCCAGCCTATCCCCAGGGCAAGCGGAACGTTGCCGCCGACGATGCCATAGCCGCCCGCGAAGCCGTGCTCCTTGTCGAACAGGTGCATCGAGCCGCCCTTGCCGTGCGAAACGCCGTTCGAGCGCCCCATGATCTCGGCCATCACGGACCCCGGATCGCTGCCAAGGGCAAGGCAGTGAGCGTGATCGCGGTACGAGGATAAGACCTGATCGCCCTTCTTCAGAACGTCGATCACTCCCATCGACGTCGCCTCCTGCCCAATGTAAAGATGCAAATATCCGCCGACTCTACCGGAACGGAATGCGCGGTTGCATTGCTCCTCGAAGTGGCGGATATTGAGCATCTTCTGATAAATATTGAGCAGGTCCTGATCGGAGAGTCCAAGGCCCTTAATTGCGGCGCTGGCAATCGCAAGCTGGTCTTTCTCGCTCTTAACGTTCTTTCCAGCGGCCTTCTCCTTGGATGCCGCCGCGCTTGCTACTGCTGCCATATCGCTTCCTCTACTAAACAAGAAATGTGATTTACAAACACCGCGTCATTATACCGATTTTCCGCGCATGGGTTCAAGGCGGGCATCAGATCGCGTTAGCGCCGTTTAGGCGCAGCCATGTCCGTACAGGGATAACAACAGATGACCTTTAAGCGTTCCTCGCGGCAAGCCCAGAAGCGAGCATTTAGACGAGCGTTATCGCCTGACGCGCACGCTTGCGGCCCTAATCAAACGGCGGCAAGGCCGGGATAGCCAATCGCCATCCCGGCCCAGCACTGGTAAAATATGGAATGAGCTGTACTAGAATACGCTCCACGTCGCCGCAATGTTCGGGTAGCTGCCGCATGCCGTTCCCATTGCGCCGCCCGATGTCGCGCTCGAACACGATGTCGCGGACGACGGCATTTGACCGGCAAAGACCTGCGTTCCCATCAACCACTTCGCGTGCCCATCCGCCATGATGTAGCACGAGCCGCCGTTGTGCCGCCCCGTCGCCCCCGTGTACATGTTCTGTGCACAGTTGGACGGGACGCAGTTATACGGGTACCCGGTCGCATACATCAGTGTGAACGCCCCTACCGCACACGCACCGCCAGCAGTGTAACATCCAACGTTGGTCGGGATACTGCCGCTGTTCGACGTAAAAGGATCGTACTGCCCGGCAAGCCCGTAACCGGTGGGCGAGTAGCCATTCGGGTGATAATCGCTCGTGACGTCAGCCGGATTGGAGTCGCTCACATCGTATCCCGCGCTGCCAACGATTTCCGCGAACAAGACCGTCTTCGACGGAGAGCCAAACTGGCTCAATGGATAGGCCCCCCAGAGCTTTCCCTGGTAGTACCCAGGGTTCGGGTTCAAGATTTGGATATTCCTGTTGTAGACATATGAACTTGACGGCGACACGGTCAGATCAGACGGGCATACGTAGGCGTTTTTTGCCTTGATGTAAGGATATATCTGCCCCGCCCAACCAAGGGGCTGATTGGACTGCGACAGTCCGCATGGCGGACATTCGTCGTAATCCTGCATGTACTGCACGACGCCTAAACCGAGCTGCTTCATATTACTGAGGCACGCGGTCTGTCTGGCCTTCTCCCGGGCAGTCGCGAACACGGGGAACAATATTGCGGCCAGTATCGCAATAATTGCAATAACAACGAGTAATTCAATAAGAGTGAACGCCCCACGTCGGTTGACCGAGCTCTGGGAAATCATTGTCCTAACCTCCCTGCGCAACGCAGCGCCTTGCCTCTACGAACAGCTATTATCTTATAAATGTATAATAGGCTGAAACGACCCCATTGTCAAGCGCTATTTATTCTTCATAGCGTGAACAATACGGCTGAAATAATCGTTCCGAATGGCGGACAAACAGGTATATGCGCGAGGCACGGAGAAGCCGACGACGAGCCGGCAAAGGGCGCCCGGAAAGCTTGCTGACATCGCGGACGCCGGAGCACGGTATCTAGCTAAACCAAGATTTCCACGGTCAGTCCCGGCGACGGCGCAGGGTATACGATCGCGTCGGCGCCTGCGTCCGTGAGCGCCGCGACGGTGCGTTCCGGCTCGTAGGATACCACGACGATTGAGCCGCCGCCCCCGGCCCCCGCTAGCTTTGCGCCGATTGCGCCATTGCCAAGGGCGGCCGCGATGAGCGTCTCGTTAGTCTCCGAGCTGCAGCCAAGATCGCGTACGATCTCATGGTTTTGGTTCATTAGCGTGCCAACGACTTCCCATTGGCCGGCTAAGATGGCCTTCTTGGCGAGGCGAGCTAGGCGAGCGATGCGCGCGTGCCCGTCGACGACCGTCTTTTCGCCTTCCAGCCAACGGGCGCGGAGGGGCGAGTGGACATCGCCGGAGTGATGCTTGTCGCCCGTGTGCGCAACGACGATCGGGAGCGCGCTTTCGAGAAACGGTTCGAGGGGCTCGACCGTCGCGAACGGCGCTCCCGGATCCTGCGCGGCATCACTGCTCTTGTCGCGGAAATCCATGTAGTTGAGGCCTCCGAAGACGCACATATAGTGGTCCTGAAAGCCGCAAACGATCTCAAGGACATCGTACTCGATCTTTCGGATCAGTTCCGCGGTTTCATAGAGGTTAAGACGAAGGCCAATGTGGCTAAGCACGGCGCCAACGACCGTCGCGATCATTGCCGTCGATCCGGCCAGGCCGGCGCACATCGGGATATCGGTCGTGACATCGAGGGAAAACGGCCGGGCGTTCGCGGGATCGACGTCGAGCGCACTCAAAACGCCTCGAACAATGTCCAGGTGGTCGCCGCGCAGGACCAGATCCCCCTGCGTTTCGAGTCTTTGGCGAACTCCGGAAACCTGGATGAGCACGCCCGGCCCTCCCCAAGCCGCGTCAAGCACGCAAAAGGCGTGCTCGCGCGTGGAGCAAGAGACCACGGAGCCCCCATACATATCCGTCGGATTGCCGACGAGACCGCAGCGCCCCGGCGCCGATACCTTAATCAAGGATGTTCCTCCAAGACCCAATCCACCAGGTCATTCATGTCGCGGAACACAAAATCCGGAAGCACGGCAAACCGTGACGCGTCGTAGTATCGGTTCGCTCCGGTTAGTACGAGCGCCTTCGACCCGACGCCGGCAGCGGCGGCCGCCTCAATATCCGTCCCCGAATCGCCCACGAAGACCGTCAGAGCGGCGTCCATTCCGTGCCGCGCCAACGAATCGAGAATCATTCCAGGACGCGGCTTACGACAAGCGCATCCGTCATGGCGAGAGTGAACGCAATAGTTGATCTCGTCGAGATGCGCCCCCGCTTCGTCGTATAGGCGGCGCTCGAGCTCTTTCGTGACGATGTCCAGAGCCGCGCGCGTCATAATGCCCCGTGCGATGCCCTGCTGGTTCGAGATAACAATGGTCAGAATACCCGAATTATTAAGCCGTCTGATCGCCTGCGCGACGCCGGGCAACACGACCAACTGTTGCGTGTTTTCAACGTAGCGTCCTGGAAGGTGGGTGTTCAACACCCCATCGCGATCCAAAAACACAGCCTGGATTGAACTCATTGGACTCTCTTATGCGACTTTCGCTTCAGCAGGAATTCGCCCGCAAGAAAGAAAAGGGAAGCGGTCCCCAAACGCTCGGCGCTACACGCCCCACTTCTCTCGCGCGACGCCCGCGACTCGCTCCGCCAATGAGCGCACCTGATCGGGATCCGGCGCTTCCACCATGACGCGAAGCAGTTTCTCCGTACCCGAAGCGCGCACGTTGATGCGTCCTTCGCCTTCGAGAAGCTTTTCCGCCTCCGCAACCACCCTTTGAAAATCGACGTCCTTCTCCCACGCCTGCCTGTCCGTGACGCGGATATTGACAAGTAGCTGCGGATACTCCGTCATGAACGACGCCAGGCTAGAGAGCTTCTTGCCGGTCCGGCGCATGACCTTTAGGATCTGCAACGCCGTAACGATTCCGTCGCCGGTCGTCGTCAAATTGCCGAAGATAAGGTGACCCGACTTTTCGCCGCCGATTACGTAGCCGTCTCTGCGCATTCGCTCGCTGACATACCGGTCGCCGACATTTGTTCGCACAAGCGCAATTCCTTTGCGCCTGAGCGCAACTTCGAGCCCCATGTTGCTCATTACCGTCGCAACAACCGCTCCGCCTGCAAGCTCGCCTCGCTCCGCCATGTCCATGCCGACGATCCCCATCACGCGGTCGCCATCGACATTGCAGCCATTCTCGTCGCTCAAGATGAGCCGGTCGGCGTCGCCGTCCAATGCAATGCCGACATCGGCGCCTTCCAGGCGGACACACTCCTGCATCGCCTCCGGGTGCAGAGCGCCGCAATTGTGATTGATGTTGATCCCGTTGGGAATGCAATTCATGGAAACGACTGTCGCGCCCAGATCGGCGAAAATACGCGGTGCGAGCTCCGATGCCGCCCCGTTCGCGCCATCGATGACGACTTTCAGTCCCTCAAGCGAGACTGGCCGGATCGTTTCCTCTACGTGCCGGGCGTAATAGTCGGTCAACGACGGCTCGCGCCGGATCTGGCCGACACCGGCTCCCGCTGGACGAGGAAGGTCGAAGGCCTTCTTGACCAATTCCTCCAACTCGTCCTCAATCGCATCTTCGAGCTTAAATCCGTCCGGGCCAAAGAACTTAATGCCGTTGTCCTGAAAGGGATTGTGCGACGCCGAAATCACGACGCCCGCATCGGCTCCGATCTCACGCGTGATACACGCGACCGCCGGCGTCGGCAACAACCCGGGCGCGAGCACTCGCACGCCCGTCGCGCTCAGGCCCGACGCCAGAGCGCTTTCAAGCATCGGGCCCGACAAGCGTGAATCGCCGCCGACGACGAATACCGGGTGCTCTTTCCCCCGGCCAAAGTAACTTCCCGCCGCCAAACCAAGGCGCATTGCAAGCATCGGCGTTAATTCCGTGTTTGCAACGCCCCTCACGCCGTCCGTACCAAACAAACGATGGCTCATACGTTAACTGCTATCCCTTCCGTTGTCTCTTTGCGCCGCGCGCACAATCCGCCCTGACCGTTACCGGAGGCTTACCATGCACGCCTGCGATCTAAAATCCTCGTACAAACAAGGCGTCCCACGCTGGCGTGAAAAGATCGCCCGCTACATTGTGGCCCCTCGTCTTTAATGCTGTGCGCCGCCGCTCTTGGCCGTGGGGCGCGGCAAAGGCGTTGGCGTCGCGGACACCGGCGCGGGAGGCGGCGGCGGCGTTTGACTGACTGGCACAATCTGGACGGTGACGGTGACCTTTCTCGATGTCGTCGCAGTCAGACCCTGCGGCGCTTCGAGCGTCGCTGTCCGCCGCAAATCGCTCCCCGCTCCCGTCACGTCGATCGGCGACGTCATAACGACGTTGGTTTTGGCCAAAATATCCGCCGGACCGCTCAATATCGCGAAGGACGGATCCACGACAGCGCCGCTGACAGCAGCAGACGACGCCGGCCGGCCGATGATCGCAGGCGAGATGGGAACCGTTTTTACCGAGGCGACGCGTACGATCGAAACCGTGACGCGCGCCTCGGCAGGCATCGCGGTCACGCCCGCGATCCGCCGTCCATCGCCATCGCGCGCTTCGATCTCAACGACGCGGTCAATCGGCGACGTGTCCGCCCAATGTCCCTCGTCTAGCCTCTCGTCAAGATCCACGACCACGTCCTTGATCGCGTCCAACACGGATTGTGGCGCAACCAGCTTAACGGTCGCGGGCGATGCAAGCGGGGTCCCGTATGCGTACCCCGTGGCCGCAGCATGCGTAAATATCACGTGAACAGGCCGCCGCTCGCTTTCGAGCTTATCGAGCGTGACGACGGCAACCGAAGGCTGTTCCCCGACGATGGCGATCCTGTCGCGATACTCGGGAACCACGTTCACGGTCACCGGCAAGTTCCGATTCACGCCTGCGTGTGCGACAGACGCATCGACGGTCGCGCTAATATCTGTCGCTCGAAGCCCGTCGAGCGCGCCGGCCGAACCCGACAGCTGAAGCGTCACGGTCGGTGTCGCGTCCTTCTTGGACAGCCCTTCCGGCACGTGAATGACCGTCACCGGATAGTCCTTCGTCATCTGCGGGTTGAGCTGCCCGCTGACATAGAAATAAAGTCCGATCGCGATGATGACGGAGAAGATCTTATACGGCCAGTTGTCCAGGAGTCGTGTAAACATCATTCAGTCAGGGTTTCCCTGAAGCCTTCTAGCGGTTCGATGAGTCTGAGTTTAACCTGCGCGGCTCTCGCGTCCAAAGATCAATCCGCCGGTCCAAGCCCATTAGTTCGCGGCTGCGGCATCGGAGCCCGTCTGCTTCGATTGCGCCGCGCTTTGGGACGCCGGTTCGCTGGTCACGCGGCCACCCGCGGCAAACATGCGCCGGCGCAACGAGGGTCGCTCCTTGCCGCGCAGAATTCCGGTCAGGCGGTTTTCCAATGACTCGTCCCGCAGGCCGCGCACGAGATTTCCCTCGAAGGCCAACGAAATGATTCCCGTTTCTTCGGAAACCACCACGACGGCAGCGTCGCTCTGCTCCGAGATACCCAGGGCCGCTTTGTGGCGCGTGTGGATCGTCGTGCCGATATGAGGGCTCACGGACAGCGGCAGCGTGCACCCGGCGGCCGCGATCCGGTTGCCCCGAATGATCACCGCGCCGTCATGCAGCGGACTGCCCGGATAGAAAATCGTCCCGAGAAGCTCCGTCGTGACGTTGGCGTTCATTTCCGTGCCCGTCTCGATGATATCGGCAAGCCCGGCCTCCCGCTCGATCACGATCAGCGCTCCCGTTTTGCGGTTGGACAGCAGCGTCGCCGCCCGAACGATCTCGCCTACTAGATCCGTGACGTCCTCTCGCGCAAGTCCCACAAAACCGCGTCCCCAAAAGCCAAGGCGGCCAACCTCTTCGAGCGCATGGCGCAACTCAGGCAGGAACAGAATCACAATCGCGACCGGGCCCAACGAGATCATCTGGTTCAAGATCCAGTGGAGCGTCACGAGCTTCAAGACGAGGCTCAGGTTCAGGATGACGACGAAAACGACCAGGCCGATTACGACCTGCCAGGCCCGTGTCCCCTTCGCGAGCATCATCAGGTGATAAATGAGGTACGAGACGACAAGAATATCCGCCGTCACCTGCGGCCAGGTGCCGATCGGTACCGTCTTAAAATATGCCCAAATCTGATGCCACGGATAATTCAACGACTGTCGCCTGACTCCACGAGACGCGCTAATCACGCCGATGCCGCGCGCAACGTGTCCAGAGCACAGTATATCACACGCAGCCTCCGCGATTCAACGAACAGCCCGCCTATCTGAAAGATCCAAGGCTCCGGGCGTACGGGGCGGCGCTCAATTGTCAAAGCGGCGCTATCTCCGCCGTCACGCAGGACTCCCGCTGCCCCGCGGCAAACTAGCGGGCATGAGCACCGCCGACAACGCACACTTTCGCACTCCCGTCATCAGCGTCACGGACCTCTACCACCCATTCCAGGATCCCGGCGACAATATCGACCTGATCGCGGCCTACGCGCTGCCCGAAGTCGATCTCAAAGCCGTCGTCCTCGATTGCACGCAAACATTTCGCGACCCCGTCTCCCAGCCTTCCGATACGGCTCTATCGGTGGACCGCAACGGTCCGCGAGACCCTGGGATTATCCCGGTGTGCCAGCTCAACGCCATCTTTGACCGCAACGTCCCCTATGGCGCAGCGCCGTACCGCGCCATGCGGACGCCGGAGGACCGCTTTGACGACGCGCCGCGCTTCCAGCAACGCGGGATCGAGCTCATCATCGAGACGCTCGAGCAAACCGATGAGCCGGTGCACATCATGTCGTTCGGTTCGGCCCGCGCTATCGCCGGCGCGTATAACCGGCGTCCCGATCTGTTCGACGGCGGCAAGGCGATCATCGAGTTATCCGCCGGCGCATCGTCGCCTGACTTCCGCGAATGGAACACCGGGCTCGATCCTCACGCGATTGTCCGTCTGCTGCGTTCGCCGCTCTGCGTCAACATTTACCCCTGCGCCACGGCTTCGGGGCCTTTCGATGCGGGAACCGGCAATACGTTCTATCGCCTGCCGAGCCTCAGCTTTATCGAGGAAATGGAGCCCAGGCTGCGCCGCTACCTTCGCTATGCGCTCGGCCGGGTGACGCGCAACGATTTTCTGAGGGCGATGGAAGTCGACTGGGAATGCGAGGAAGCTGCCGCGCACATGGCACGCGAGCACAGCGTCTGGGAGACGCAACTCTGGATGCACGTATCAAACCGCGCACTCGTCCGGCGGGCCGGTGAACGCTGGGCGATCGCTCCACGAACCAGCATATCGGCTTCGGACGAAGTTTTAGAGCAAAGCCTGATCCCCTGCCGCGTCAATGTTTTCGACGACGGACGATACCAACTCCATCCGCTCGCCGCAACGGTCCAGGTCGCTGAAGAAGGCGGGAGCCTTGTTGTCCCGCAGGCCAAGCCGGGGGTAACATCTGCTAAGCGCTGCTATTATCGTCCGCATCCCGCGCTGCAGGAAGCGGCGTTCGCGGAGGCGCTTCCAGATCTTTACAAGAGCTTCGCGCCATAGTGGAAGGGGATGGGATCATTTCGACAATCGTTACAACGGGCCTCGCGAAGAACGAGGCCGCGTCGGCTCGCGCTACCGAGATTGCAACCGAGCTTGGCGCACCTTTCGTTCCACGCGACGGCACGGGGATCCTCCGGCTGCTCAGACGCCACGAGGCAGACGTCGCGCTCATCGTTCAGGCGGGAAGGCTCCTGCTGAGCGACGGGACCGTCGAATACAGCTATCATCCCAACATGCTGCTCGTTCGCGGGTTGAATATCCTTCGCAACTGGCGAGACCTGTTCTTCGATGCCGCGGAGATGTCCGAAGGCGAGTCCGTGCTCGACTGCACATTGGGGTTCGGATGCGAAGCCAGCCTCGCGGCGCTCGCGGTGGGGGAAACCGGACGCGTCGTTGGGCTCGAATCGAACCCGGCGCTGGCAGTCGTGACGCGCGAGGGCTTGCGCGAGTTCCATCTCGATACGAAGCCGCTGGCGGCCGCGATGCGCCGGGTCGCCGTCGTTCACGCCGACTACCAAACATACCTACCGGGGCTTGCGCCAGGCGCATTCGACCTGATCGCTTTCGACCCGTTTTTCGATGAACGTCTCGAGGGCTCCGAGCACACGGTCGGACCGTTAGCGCGATTTGGCGACCAGCGGCCGCTAGATCCGGCGTCCGTTCTGCTGGCGCGGCAGATCGCAACGCGCCGCGTCGTCGTCAAGCATCCGAGTCACGTCGAGTTGCCAGCCGAGCTTGTTGCGGTGCGAACGAAAGAGATGTCGGCGCGCAAAGGGCAGACGGCCTACTCCGTCTTTGATGTCCCTTCGCGCGAACCGTAACCGCTAATTTCCCGATGGTTGCGCATGTGTCCCCGGAGGCGGCAGAGACGATGGCGGCGGACCGGACGACGGCATCAAAGTATCTACCGGCGCAGGGAGCCGCCCGCCCGCCCATGGCAGATTCTCCTGCAAGGTCTTGAGGCCAGGATACGCGGGCGTCATCGGAGTCGCGGACTGCCCCGACAAGCCAATGAACCAGTACACCGTATTCGCGCCGTTCTTGCGAAGGAGAAATGTCGGGGTCGATTGTGCGCCGAGATACGTCACGAGGGATTCTTGATCGTGCAGCCGGATCTGAAGCGCCTTGTCCTCGCAATCGGTCTTGAACCTGTTGGGATCCAGCCCCGCGTTGTGCGCGTCTTCCACGAGGCACTGGTCCGCCTTCGCGGTCTCCGTGTCTTCGAGCCCCTTCTGCTGCTCATAAATCTGATCGTACATAGCCCAGAACTTACCCTGCCTCTCGGCGGCAAGGGCTGCCGTCGCGGCGCGACGGGCGTTCTTATGCATGGCAAGCGGCCAGTTCAAAAACGCGAGATGAACGTGTCCCTTCGATCCGTTGACGAGCGCCTCGACGGAACCGTGGATCTTGCCGCACTGAGGACACTGAAAGTCGCCGATCTCGACCATCGTCCATTCGGCCTTCGGATCGCCCAACACGGGTTTACACGCGGTTGCGACGATCTTATCCCAACTATCGAGTAGAACCTTCTGCCCCATCTTGTTGACGATTGGCTTCGGCGGAGGCGGAGGAGGCGGTTCGGGGCGCGTAAGATAAAACCAAGCGCCGGAAAGCGCGATAATGGCGACGATCATCCAAATGCGAGTGCTGTTAGTCATATTGTTTATATCGACGGATCGATGTCCCCCGGAGGCGCGGACACACTGAGCTTCCTTGCCGAGGCGAACAGCTCATAGGCGGAGAGCGCAAACAGGAGCGTCATGATGCAGGCGGAGATCCGGCAGTAGATGCAGAATGCGTGGATTGTGTAATGGGCGAGCCACTGTAAATACCACGAATAACAAACGCCGAATAGAGCGAGCGCGAAGAACAGCCAACGCGATGCCGCTGCGAGACGTTCGTTTGCCGCCGTTCCCTTGACAATAGCGAGAAAAGCGAAGACGACGTAGGCGGCGATGCCGACCTGGCTCAGATCTAAAGACGGATGGACATGCAGCGAGCCGATCCAAAAGTTAAAATCCACGTAGCCGTAAGGTCCCATCGTAACCGTCGTGCAGTCAGTCGATCCGTTGATGCACGGGACATCCCCGGAGCGAGTCTTCTCCACATACACGAATCCTGCGTCGCAAAAACCGGCAAACGCAAGCAGGCCTTGAATGAGAGACGTGGCGGGTCGGTAGGTCATCTGTAGATCAATACCGCAATCAAGCGGGAGTCCGTTCCCTTTAGATTATTTCTGAACGATCTCCGCATTGATTGTACCCGCATGGCGCGAGGTGAAGGAGCGTGCAAGCTCATTCGCTCGCGCAACCTGAATTCATTTACGACGGAGCTGTCCGGTCTCAAATACGCCGCGCAGATTGGCGATCCGCGTTACGCTCCCTGCCGCCGTCACGATCGTCGCCCCGTAAAGGTAAGCAATTTTCTACAATGTCCATAGTTTCCTCCAACAAGAAGCCCCGTAGCACGAACCTGGCGATATCGCTGCGGGGCTTCCTATCGGCGCTCGCTTTTACGCTGCGCCGAAATCTGATTGAGCCGCCAGGTTCATAAGGGCGCGTACGATCTAGCGCTCTACATGTGAACTCATACAGCGGGCAACACGGTACCTTGCTTGCCAAGAGTCGGCGGAGGTGTTCGTGTTCACAACATCGGCAGCGCCAAGTAGCGAAAATTGAAACTTGTACTCCAAACCAGGCGGTGCGCATCTGCGAAGACTTTCGCTCCGGCACGGGTTAACCCAAGATTAAGTCGGAGATAGTCATGGATCGAAGCGCGCAGAGCCAACGGGGATCGCGTTCGATTCGGTAGAGCGCCGCGAGGATCATGATGCGAGATTCGGCCTTGCGACTTTTGTCCAGCAGTCGCGGGCCGATCAGCTTGTATTCGACCGGCGGCTCGGACAGGATCTTTTCGCCGTCCGCCTTCAAGTGCGCGAAGGCGATTTGCGCATCGGGATCGCTCTTTAGGCGTTCAATCGTGCGCGATGCATCGGCTGCGGTAACGAGCAGGCGCGGGTGTTAGGGGCGCAAGGAGGCGATTTGCGCGGATGATGGCGCGGCCGTGAGCAGTGCGGCCAAGGCGGCGATGAATGGGCGTGTCATGCGCAATGGTTCGCCGTTGACCTGTCGCTGAGCTGCACGCTGCAAAGCAAAAGGCCCCGCCGGATAATCCGGGGGGCCTCGAATAATCGACTATTCGTTGGAGGAACTGTTTTTGAGCTTCTGCTTTCGCTTGGCCGCGGCGATCTGCTTTCGCTTGCGGTCGCTCGGCTTCTGGTACTCATAGTGCTCACGCGCCTCGCGTAGAACGCCGGTCTGCTGGATCTGCTTTTTGAATCGCTTCAGCGCCTGATCCAGAGTCTCATTCGGCTTCACTTGAACCTGCGTCAAACTTCTTCCCCCCTTAACCCACGCAATGGGTCTAAAGATGAATTGCGGGTTTCATTATACTACCGCAATAGTGAACTATCAAATTGCTGGAATCGATGGGGTCGTTAATTTTTCAATTATCGACAATTATTTTCCGGGAACTAAGTTTCCAATGGACTATTTTGCAATTCAGACTTATCTCGTCCACACGCGAATCCAATCGATGTCCATCGTGAATTTTTCGACGCCATCCGGGACCTTCGATCCAAGAACGCCATCCTTGAACAGGTCGAAAATGAGCATCCGATCCTGGTCGGTCGAGTCGAATGCACGGCAGCTTGCAATGGGTTTCGCATCAAAATACCACGTGATGAGCTTTGGCGTTACCAGACATCCATAGGTATGGAAATCCTTCGTGATATCTTCGGGGGCATCGTTGATGTTGTTCTGGTTAATTTCGTCTTTCATCCCGCCGAGCCCGCTCGTGTTGCGGTGTAGAGTGTTCACGACCTTCAATGGCTGTTGACCGTCCGTTTCGATGAAGTCGATTTCAGATGTCAGGGTTGCGGGTTTGTCCGGCGCGATCGGAACCTGAAGAGACGGGTTTCGCGAGAACGTCCAGAACGCGCCGTTTCCGGCGATGGGCATCTTGATCCGCGCTTCGAAATAGCCATAGCGGAAAAATGCGCCGCCTTTCGAGTCGCGCCAGTTGGTCGCGAGCGTCACCATGTGGAAGTTCTTTGAGCGCAGGCAATTGAGATGCAACTGCGAGTTGGAACACGTTACCTCCGTGCCGATTTCTGGAAGCGGGCGAGGCTCCCACCAAAGTCCTGGGCACCACTTGTGACCTGTTTCGCCGATGTCGAGCTTATCGAATTCGTCGTCAAAGGCAAGATGATACCCCTGCCCTGCGATTGGCGCGGGGGCTTTGGGAGCCGCGATAGAGGCGGTCGCGGATGTCGCGATCGCGACTGCAGTCACTAAAGAAGCCGTTATGATCGCACGCCGGAAACTACGATGCAAATTCTTCATATACCTTCCTTTACGTTTCGATTTACTGGATGCTGAACGTTGCTGCCAGGGATGTGTCGCCGCACGAGGTGTTCGCCGCTTTGCCGTTGATGCTTGATGAGGCGCAGTCACCCGAATACGGATTGTTGACCCCGCCTGAGACCATATTCGGCTTAAACCATTTCGCGTGGCAGTCCGCGAGAAGGTAATTCGCACCGGCGTTGTGGAGGCCGTCCTGTGCGGCGAATGCGTTGCGGTTCTTATCCGTACCGACATACCGTGTCCACCCCGTGACATATAAGACACCGGCGGATGTGGTAGACGCGGAGGATGTGTTTGATCCCGCCAGGCCATCGATACCGTCGCCTGTTGGCGAGCCCTTGATACCATATTGCAGCAATGAAAAGGCGTCCGAATTGACCGTATAAATGTCCCATGAATTCGTGCCGGGGCTGTTGACGATTTCGAAGAACATCACGGTCTTGGATGGCATGACAAACTGCGAGATCGGCGTCGCCTTCGGAGAGTTTTGGGTCTTCGACATGAAATCGTTGTTCATGCCGTACGAGCATACATCCGTTGGCACAACATCATCGGGACACAAAAACGCCTGCTTGCTTTTCACGTAAGGGTAGATCATTCCCGACCAACCCGTACCATAGCCATAGCTGTCGTTGCCGACGGGCGGAGTTTCGTCGAAGTCCTGCTCGTACTGCGTGAGCGCTAAGCCAAGCTGCTTGAGGTTGCTCAGGCATGCTGTCCCCCGCGCCTTCTCGCGCGCCGTGGCGAATACAGGGAACAAAATCGCTGCTAATATTGTAATAATAGCTATAACGACGAGTAGTTCGATTAAAGTGAATGCCGATCGTTTCATGAGATTCCTCTCTTTCATGTTGTTGCCGCGCGGACCGCTGGCGGCGGAGCCGTTGTCTGTCGGACGATAAGGCTCGTCGAGGTTTTAATCAATTCAGGTGGCATTTCGGGATTTTCCAATCGTTCGAGCAGCCGTTCCGCTGCCACGACGCCCATCCGGTACGGATCTTGCGAGACCGATGTGAGGCCGCTGTAGCGGGCTAAGAAACTGTCGGAATAGCCGACGAGCGATACTTCGGTTGGTACTTCCGGCAAAGAGGCATCTTTCGATTTGAGATAGTCTTCGAGCACAAGGTCATTGAATCCGATAAATGCCGTTGGCGGATCGGGCGACCTTAGCGCCTCGATCATGGCCAATATAACCCCGCTCGAATCCGATTGTCGCTCATACACGGGAAATGTGATGCGGCGTCCACACTCTAATCCAAGGCGCTTGCAATGCTCAACAAATGCTCGTGTACGTACGGGCAGGATGTCGTCCGGCGAATCGTCGGCGATATAGCAGATCTTGCGGTGTCCTAGCGATGCGAGGTGCTCGACCGCGCTACGCATGCCATCATCATCGTCGCTCACAACGGCATCGATGCTCCCCGCGAAAACCGGACTGTCGATCACGATAGCCGGCACGCGCGCGGCAGCAAGGTTTTCAATCCACGCGGGCGCGATACTGTGCGTGGTGGCGTTCACGAAGCAGGCGATTGCATCCACGCGCTGTTGCAGGAGCTGATCGATAATCCGGCCTTCGGCATCAGCCCCCGGCGCGGCGTTCATGATGAGCAAGTGGTAATCATGCATAAGAAGCGTTTCGCGAATACCGTAGGCGATTTTGGCGTGAAAATCCGAGTCGAGATACGGCAGCGTCAGGCCGACCGTCTGACTTCTGCCATATGCCAGGCTGCGGGCGAGTTTGTTCGGACGATATCCGAGTTCCGCTACGGCATCGAGTACGCGCTTGACTGTCGCCTGTGCCACCTTGCCTCGGCGGTGCGGGCTGAGTACGAACGACACTGTGGTTTGCGAAACTCCCGCGCGTCGTGCAACGTCGAATGCGCTGGGTATCTTCTTTGCGTTACCTTGTGTTTCTTGGGTGATAATGTCATTATCAATGGGCATTGATTGCATCATATCACACGATAATTGATATGTCAATGCCCATTGATAAACAAAATCGTTCGATTGTGACTGTTCCGCGAAAATGTCCTCATTAAGTGTTCTGCGATTATGTCCACCGTACTGCCAACGCACGTCCAAAATGCCAATGCATCGACAGAGGGTTGCCCCGGGATTATGTGGGGAGCTCCGGCAAGCTTTGTAAAGGTGCAAGTGGGCGCTGTAAAATTCAGGCAGTTTTCTTCCAAATGCCTCCCAAGACATCGTTCCCAGGTACACTTCCGTCAGTTCCAGCGGCGAGTTGGAGCTGAAGTTGACGGTTAGACGGAGCATATGGCGGAAGACAACGGAAAGCAGACGGATCAGACGACTGGCGGCGACGTGCTGCCGGACGTCGCTCGGCACCGGTGGTGGATCCTCGTCGGTCTCGTTCTGGCGGCGGCGTTGGAGATCCTGGATACGACCGTCGTGAATGTCGCTCTGCCGCAGATGGCCGGCAACCTGAGCGCATCCACCGATGAAATCGCGTGGGTCAGCACGGGCTATATTCTGTCGAACATTGTGGTCCTGCCAATGACCGCGTTTCTTTCGTCGCACTTTGGGCGCAAGAAATACCTCATCGCCTCGCTCATCATTTTCAACGTCGCGCGGTTTATGTGCGGCCTCTCACATTCCTTGGGGGAGATCGTTTTTTGGCGCCTCGTCCAGGGCGCGGGCGGCGCGGCATTGATCTCCACGGCGCAGTCGACCATCGTCGAGATATTCCCGCGAAACCAAACGGCCATGGTGCAGGCGATCTTCAGCCTCGGCCTGGTCGTTACTCCCACGCTCGGGCCAGCGCTAGGCGGCTATATCACCGACAATTATTCGTGGCAGACCATCTTCTTTATCCACATTCCAATCGGTCTAGCCTGCCTGCTTTTGGTCGGCATGTACCTGCAGGATTCTGTTCACCAAACCCGCGCTGCAACAATCGACGTCGCCGGGATATTGCTGCTTGCCAGTGGAATGGGCTCTCTGCAATATGTTCTTGAAGAGGGGGAGCGCTACGGCTGGTTTGAAGATGTCTGGATCAGCCGCCTGACCGTCATTGCGGTCGTCTCGCTCGTGGCCTTCGTGATTTGGGAACTCTCGCGCCGCAACACGCATCCCGTCCTGGATCTGCGCGTGCTCAAGGATCGCGGGCTCGCGGCGGCGGTGATCATTGCCGGCGCGCTCGGTTTCGGGCTTTACGGAGGCGTCTTTATCTATCCGCTCTTTGCTCAAACCGTCCTCGGCTTCACGCCGACGGCGACGGGCATTCTGCTGATTCCAGGCGGGCTTGCGACGGCGCTCGGCTCCCTGATCTGCGGACGGGTGCTGGCAAAAGGCGCGGACCCTCGCCATTTGATCACGATCGGCATGGTGATCTACATCGTATCGATGTGGATGCTTGGGCACCTGACGCCGCAAAGCGGCGAAATGGACGCGCAGGCGGGATTGCTGGTTCGGGGCCTGGGGTTGGGCTTTATGTTCGTGCCAATGTCGGTCGCCGCGTTCGCAGGGCTCAAGGGCGCGGCAATCGCGCAAGGATCAGCCCTCTTCAACCTGATGCGTCAGATGGGCGGATCGTTCGGCATCGCGATCCTTACGACCTACGTGGTCGACCAGACACACTACCACCGATCGAACCTGGTCGGAGCGCTCTATTCCGGGCGCATTGAATACCTGCAGCGGATCACGGGGCTTACCGCCCACATGATGCGAGGCGGCTATACGCTGCCAATGGCGCGCTCCGCGGCGTTCGGCACGATGAACCGGCTAATCCAGGCGCAGTCGGCGACGATGGCCTATAACGACGGCTTCCTGCTATTGGGCATCATATTCGTCGTCGCTTTGCCGGTCATATTTCTCCTCCGGCGCCCCCAGCGCGCCCCCGTTCCGGCCAGATAGCGCGAACGGATCGTGGCTCGCCCCCCAAAAGCGCCCCGCTGCGCAACATACTTGGCTATAATAAGAGTATGCCCGGTATATAGGACGTCGAAGGAATCCAAGCGAATGAAGACAAGATTTGCTTCATGCATTCACGCATGCGTCGTAGCCATAATTCTCGCGCTTGTCGTACTTTTGGCGGGATGCTCATCCCAGAAGCAAGCTCAAGAACCGCTCAAGTTAGGCGTAATCCCATTCGAGGCCGCCGGCGTGATCCAGAAGGGCTTCACTCCCCTCGCGACATTCATCGGTCAAAAATCAGGACGCCCCTCCGGTCAGGTCTTCGTGACGCCCGATTATGCCGGAGTGCTTCAGGCCCTTCAGTCGGACCAGATCGATGCCGCCTACCTGAGCCCGCTGGCCTATGTCCTGGCGGTCGAGCAATTCAGGAACACACCAGAGCATCTTGTTCCGCTCGGAATTCCCTACATGTTTGGCAGCCTGACGTATCGCGGAATTGTTTTCGTAAGGACCGATTCGGGGATCAAGACGATTAAGGATCTAAAGGGCAAGAGTTTCGCGTTCGCGGACCGCACTTCGGCTTCAGGCTATTTGTATCCGGCCGGACTGATGAAAGAGGCTGGACTAGATCCCGACAAGGACATCAAGCCGGTCAACATTGGCGGATCGGCGAGCGTAATGGCGGTTTATAACGGTCAGGCCGATGGCGGCGCGATCTATGAGGACGGCATCAAAATCGCGTTCAAGGATCCGGTCACAAGGAAAATTGACCAGACAAGGGCCAGCCAAATGCGTGTCATTGCGACAACAGATCCTATCCCCAACGGCATGCTTGTCGCCCGCGCAAACCTGGATCCGAAAACGCTAGCCCTGCTGAAAAAGGCGATTGACGCGCTTAACACCGATCCAAATGGAAAAGCCGCACTGGCCAAGATCCCCGATGGGGCTTGGGGCAATATCTCGCCTCCCGACGACTCCATGTTCAATTCCGTCCGCAAGAAGGCGAAGATCCTGGGGCTAACGCTAAGTTCGCTCTCAAAAAAATGACTGAAGTCATTGCGATCGAAAACTTGACGCACTCCTACCAGGCGAAGACGCCGGTGCTCGACGGCGTCACCCTGAGCGTCGCCCGCGGCGAAATCGTCGCGGTGATCGGTCTCTCCGGCGCAGGCAAGAGCACGCTGCTGCGATGCGTCAATGGCCTGGTCAAGCCGACGGGAGGGACATGCCGCGTCTTCGACACGGATGTGGCGGCGCTCTCCGAAAGCGGCAAGCGCCTTCTGCGGCGAAGGATCGGGATGATCTTTCAGGAGTTCAACCTCGTCGACCGGTCGAGCGTCTTGACGAATGTCCTGATTGGCCGCCTCGCCTATGTCCCCACGCTCGCGTCGTGCTTTCACAGGTTTCCCGCGCAGGATGTCGCCCTCGCGAGCGCGTGTCTGGCGCAAGTGGGACTCGCGGGTTACGAAAAGCGCTGGGCGCGCGCTCTCTCCGGCGGGCAGAAGCAGAGGGTGGCGATCGCGCGGGCGATGGCGCAAGAGGCGCAGCTTATTCTCGCGGACGAGGCCACGGCAAACCTCGACGCGCGCACCAAGACCAAGATCATGGAGATCATACAGGACGTTGCCCGGCAGCGCCAGGCCGCCGTCCTCCTCTCCATGCACGACATCGAGCTAGCGCGAACGTACTGCACGCGCATCGTCGGCCTACGGCAAGGCCGTATCACATTCGACTCGCCCGCCTCGGAAGTCAGCGAGGCCGATGTCGATGAAGTTCTACGGCGCAACTCCGCCGGCGAGCAAGATGATGAGACCTGACAACATGCCGCGGACGGAACCGGTAACCGGCAATATGCAGGAGCGCATGCAATCGGTGCGACAGAACGCCGGCGCCTGGTTCTCTACGGTTCTAACCGGCGCGATCGCCGTGTGGGCGTTCCATGGCCTGCAGTTCAACTTTTCGCATCTTTCGACCGGCATCGCGCGGCAATCGTCTCAGCTCGTTCACCTTTTCCCGCTCAATCGCGGCGATTGGTTCTACGATCTTGCTCTGATGCGGACCCTTTGGGATCCGCTGCAGGCGACCATGCAGATGGCGATAGTCGGCACGGTCGTGGGGGCGCTGCTTGCCTTCCCGGTATCCTTTGCCGCCGCGCGCACCGGCTATTTCCCGAGGCCAATCAGCAATCTCGTTAAGACGCTGCTCAACGTCGCCCGCGCGGTGCCGACGCTCGTCTATGCGCTTGTCGCGGTATCGCTCGTCGGGCTTGGATCTCCGGCGGGGGCTTCGGCAATCGCATTCGTGACGTTCATTTCACTGGGCAAGCTCTACGCCGAGGGGCTGGAATCGGTCGCGCCAGGGCCAATCGAAGCGGTTCGCGCCGCTGGCGGGAATTCGGTTCAGGTCTTCATCTTCGCCATGCTTCCCCAGGTTCTGCCGCTTTACCTGTCCACAATGCTCTATTCGCTTGAATACAACATCAAGGACTCGTTCATCGTCGGCATTGTCGGCGCAGGCGGACTGGGCTTCTCGTTGCAAAACGCAATCAACCTCTACAAGTGGCAGGATGCCGGCGTCATTATCTTCTTCCTTGTCGTCCTCGTTAACCTCGTCGACTACATTTCATACCGCGTCCGCAAATCCTTTTCCTAAATTCGCGTACAAACACCGACCCTTTGAGGTTCAGCACAAGCATAACGTGGGAATATACGAACTGCGAGACAAGCAACAGTGGAGTGGAGGTCGTTGCAATCGCACGGGAGTGTATAACGTGTTTTGCCCACGATGCCGCAAGCACTGGATCGTCGATAGAAAGAACCGGAGATCGTCGACGCAGCCGCCAGAGGCCTGCCCAGAATGCGGCGTCCCGCTTGCGACAGACAAGACCGAGGCCGAGTTCCCAGCAGCCGATCTGCTTGCGTATTCGAGCCATCCCCCCCTCACCGTGCGTCAAGTCCTGAAGGAAACGTCCGACGCGCCGTACAATGTCGTGTCCGGTCCTGACGCCGATGAGAAGCCAGCCGACGATATCCGGCGATTCTCGATCTCCAACATGGTTTTCGCGGCAACGTGGCGTCTATTCTACGTCGATCGGGCACGCGCCGGCGCGATCATCGGACTTGCGATCATGACGGTAACCTCCGCGTTGCTGATCGATCATATGCAAACATCGCTGCCGCCGCCGCCGCCAACCCGGGCTCAAATCGCATCCGTGCTGCAGGGTTCTCTTGGAAGCTGGCGAGGCGCTGGCGGTCTGTATGCACGAATGCAGTCAAACGGCGCGCATGGGGTGGCAACCGCGACCTACCAGAACGGCTCGTCGCGAGCGGAGATGTGGGTGCAATGGACGAACACCGGTAAGAATGCGGTCCAGGAACTGTGGAATCCTTACTGCCGCGAAACCCCAGGCGTTTTGAGCCCGGCAGGATCGCAACCGATTGGGGACGCGCGGGTGATGATTGGAAAGCGCGAATGCCGTGTTCTAAATGCAAGCGAAAGCGCGGCTGGAAAAGTGCGAGTCATTCCGACGGCGTTGATTCCGACGGATCAGTTATGTTCGGTGACGTGGCTTGACGGACGTTTCCTCGTTACGGCGGCGGGCAGACCGGCCGATGCGCTGTCACTCGCTCAAGCGGCGATTCGGGAGGAATAGCGCCGGCGGGGCGATCGGAAATTCACGCGAGTGAGGTTAGAGTGAGTGCGGATCAGAACAATGGGAACCAAAGAGGCGGGGCCGGTATAATGGAAGCAAGTTCAACCTCAAGTGAAGGGGAGATCCCCGTGATCAAACTCAGCGCTAGCGAGCTTGCGGACCACATTTCCCGGTTGCCAGGGTGGAAACAGGACGACGACGCAATCGTAAAAAGCTTCAGCTTTCCGGACTTCGCCCGCGCAATGGAGTTCGTCAACCAGGTCGCCGAAAATGCGGAATCGGTGCAGCACCACCCCGATATCGACATTCGTTACTGCACGGTTACGCTACGCCTAACAACGCACCACGCGGGTGGATTAACGGCGCTGGACATCGAGTTCGCGGCATCGGCGGACGATCTCGCGGACCTGGCTCAACTCGCGATTTCGGGCCAGCCTGGTTCCGTCGTGGAGATCGACGAAACCGCCTAGCCCGCCTCCGTAAACACCGATCGCAGACTCGACTCGTCCTGCGTCGAGACCAATGCGATAACGCTGTCCCCCGGCATGAAACGTGTATCACCCTGCGGAAGCAGCGCGTTCTCATCGCGAATGATCGAGATGATCAGCGCGCGGTCCGGCAGACCGATGTCCTTGACCGGCCGGCCCAGCACCGGGGAGTTCTCCGAGATATTGATGGTTACGATCTCGATGTTTCCCTTGCGCAACGCCCCGATGGGAATGATCTGGCCAGGCTCGATCTGCTGGTCGATCATGTTGTAAATGAGCGCCGTGCTTGAGACGGATGTGTCGATGCCCAGTTTACTGAACAAATCCTCATTAATCGGGTTGTTCACTCGAGCGATCGTGCGCGGCACCGAGAATTGGCGCTTTGCCATCTGGCAAACGACAAGATTGTCCTCGTCGTCGCCGGTTACCGCGACAATCGTGTCCGCTCGCCCAAATCCCGCCTCGGACATCACGCGGATCTCGCATCCATCGCCCTGCATTACGACGTCGCCGAGTTCCTCGACAAGCATGGCGGCGCGGCGCCGATCCTTCTCCATGAGCAGCACTTCGTGCCCCTCGTTCATCAGACGCTTTGAAAGGTAGTAGCCTACCTTGCCAGCACCTACGACGATAACATACATAGTAAAAGTCCAATCTGTGAGCGCTCGTCCCGATCGCGCAAGATAGGCTGGACGGTATCCGGTCCATGCCTCTCTCGAAAGCGGCGGCGCTATTCGCATCAGGGGCTAACGTACGCTAATCTGTTCCCTGTATTCTCGATCCATGTCCTGCAAGATCGCCTCGACGGGCTTCATCCGGGGGTCGCCATCGATGCTGCTGCGCATGAGGCTCGTCGCGAGCGTCGTCGTGCAGAATGTTTCGATGCCAAGTTCACGGTAAGCCTCCGCGCGGATCGGATCGTAAATGCGGGCAATCACCTTCGTGACGTCAAAAACTCTTCGCGCGATTTGAGCGGCCATGATATTCGTGTTGTCGCCCTGAGTGACGGCGACAAAGACATCCGCGGTTTCGATGCCAGCGCGGCGCAGGACATCCTGATCCATTCCGGTGCCGACGATCCGCTGAGCCTTAGGTTTGGGACCGAGTCTGCGAAACGCGTCGCCCGTCAGGTCGATAATCGTTACCGAGTGCCCTTCCTGACTGAGCTGTCGCGCCAGAGTCGAGCCGACTCTTCCGCAGCCGAGTATTAGTACATTCATTCCAGTGCCCTTTCGCCACGTTAGGATACTTGAAACGATATCCTTTGTCAACGTACGTAATAGCAAGAATGCACGATTTGGAAAAGTAGTCGCGGAAGATAGGGAAAGCGCAAGACGTTGCCGACGGAGATTGGGCGCCAGGAAAGCGCTAATGCCGCTCGTCGAGCGAGATTGCAGCGCTGAACCATGCCACCTGCCTGGACGGTCCGCTGCTAGTGCGCGGCAATGTCGACGCTTCCAGTCATCGGGGCTCGCCGAAGCGCCGCTATCAAGGGTAGCATCCCGATAGAAAGAAGCGCCGTGACTAAAAACAGATCATTGAATGATAGGACAGCCGATTCACGATGAATTAGCCCCAGGAGATTGGCGATCGCTGCCTCGCGCGCCGCCGTCGCACTCAGTCCATGCGTCTCCATCATCGTGCGAGCGTGGACGAGCCACGGTCCCCGCGCGACGTTCGCGATGTCCACCCGCGCGCACAAAGCATCGTTGTGGAACGATTCTCTCCGGGCGTAAAGCGTCGACAGCACCGCAATCCCAACGCTGCCTCCGAGTTGGCGAGTGAGATTGATAATTCCCGACCCCGCCCCCATCTGCGCTGGCTTTAGTTGAGACAGACTGGCAATCGTAAGCGGAATAAACAGGAACCCGAGCGAAAAGCTCCGAAGATAGAGCCCAGGCAAAACCTCCTCCAGGGCCGTCACGGAGGTAAAGCAGGTCAGCAGGAGCGTTCCGGTCCCCAACAGGAACGTGCCGAGTACGAGAAATCGCCAAGCGCCGTACCGGGCAGTGAGCGGACCGGCGAGCATGAACGAAAAGGTCGATGCGAGTGCCGGCGCAAGCTGAATAATGCCCGCCTGGTAGGCCGTATAGCCTCGCACCGTTTGCAAAAACACGGGCAGCAGAAAGGCGACCCCGTAAAGGCTGAAGCCAAGGAGCGCGCCGAATGCGGCTCCCGAAGCCAAAGAGGGCAGACGGAACAGGCGAACGTCGAGGATTGGATGCTCCGTGCGCAGTTCGCGGATCACGAAGCCCACTAGGCTGACCACCGTAACCGCCGCCAACCAGCAAATCATCCGCGACGACCACCAGTCTTCCTCTTGGCCTCGCTCAAGAACGGTCTGTAGGCTCCCCATTCCGGCAATCAGCAGCACGATGCCTGGGATATCAATCGGAGCATCGGCCGCGTTATGATCGTAATCCGCGTCTGGAACGTACATCACGGTCAGAATGGCGCTCACGAGGCCGAAGGGGACGTTGACCCAGAAAATCGCCGGCCACGAGTAGTTGTCGGTCAGATAGCCCCCCAACGTCGGCCCAAGCAACGGCCCCATCATCACGCCCATCCCGAAAATCGCGGTCGCCATGCCGCGTTGACGCTCGGGGAACGCCTGCAACAAGATGACCTGTCCCGTTGCCAGCAACCCTCCGCCGCCCAGCCCCTGCACGACGCGCCAGAAAATAAGCGCGGACAGCGACGTGGAAGCCGCGCAAAGGATGGACGCGAGCGTAAAGAGGATAATGGATGCCGCGAAATAGCGCTTCCTGCCGAAGCGATCCGATAGCCAGCCGGTCATCGGCAAAACGATAACGTTCGAGACGATATAACCGGTGGTGACCCAACCGATTTCGGAAAGGGTCGCGCCCAGGTTGCCCATCATCTGCGGAACCGCGACGCTGGTGATGGTCGTGTCCAGCACCTCGAGCATCGCGCCGGTCATGGCCGCGGCCACGATCCACCACCGCAACCGGGCAGCGCGACGCGCATCCATATCATTCGCCGGTGACAGATTGGCCATCGAAAGCCTCCAACTAGCTCATCAATAACGAGCTACCACTTTATGACGTCTTGTCATTATAATAAGCGCCAAACAGCCCGAGCAGAGCTGTTCAAGACGCCTAAGCCTGCGTGACAGGCCGCTGCGCAAGAACTCCGTTTGCGATCAGCGCATGCAGCATCTCGCGAGCATCCGACCGGCTCGAAAACAGCGGGTCGCCTTCCTTGCAGATATCGAGCGCCATGGTGAACCCCATTGAGAGGCCCATCTGAAGAACGGCGGCATCTCTAACCGGCATCGGACGGAACATATCTTCATCGATCCCCTGCTGAATATTACGGGCAATGCCATCGACAATACAACGCGTCTTCTCGTGCAGGCGATCGGACAATTCCTTGGGAATCGCCTCTTCGATTCCGAGTTTGTCGAGGATCAAAACGCCATAATACTCCGGGTGGTCGTCGTGAAACTTCAGAAACGCATCATGGGCGCGCAAAAGGTTGGTGAGTGGGTCAACGTTGGGGTCATGGCTCTCTTCGATGAGGTTGAGCAGAAGGTCAAGTCCTTCGTCGAGCACGGTCGCGTAAATGGCTTCTTTGTTCTCGAAGTACAAATAGACTGTCCCGCGCGCGAGCTCGGTCATTTTCGCGATGTCGTCGATCGTGGTATCGCGAAATCCCTGCTGTATAAAAAGAACCCGCGCCGCTTCGATAATATCGCGCCGCCGCCGTTCCTTCTCTCTTTGCCGCCGTTCCTCTGTACCCATGACGAGACCTCACTGAATGACGCTATGTCATAGTTTATCGCAAGCGGACCCAATTGTCAAGAGAAGCCGCCGTGCCGTGAATATTTTCCTTCCAAGCGCGGGGTCAGATCTCCCAGCGGAAATCCACGACATTGGGCACCGCAGCAATGGATTCGCCCAGGGTCTCCTTCGACGCGTCGTGCGGAAGGCGGATAGTGACGCGAATATCGCGCATCGGATCGGACCCCGTGCCGCCATCGAAGCTTGCGCCGACAAGCTTGGCGCCGACCGATGCGAGGTGGGCAAAGACCTCGGCCGTGACGGTATCCGCGGACACGGCCGCGCTGCCGACGACGGCGTGAAACCGGTGGATCCGCATTCGGTGCAGGACGGCATCCTCGAAGATAGGCGCTACAGAGAGGGTGAGCAAAACAATCAATGTGGCCGCGCAAGCATACCAGATCGTCGGCCGCCCGAAGCCCGCGGCGATGCCGAGCCCAGCCGTCGTCCAAAGGCTCGCAGCCGTCGTCAACCCGTGTACCGTCTGTCCTCTGTCCGAGCGTAGAATGGTTCCCGCACCCAAGAAGCCGACTCCGGTCACGACGTTTGCGGCGACACGTCCGGAGACCGATTGGAACGATGCATCCACCATCGCGGCCAGACATGCGCCCACGCAAACCAGGATATGGGTCCGAAACCCGGCTGGCCTCCCGCTGTACTCGCGCTCGAAACCGATTGCGCCGCCCATGAGCACCGCGGCAATAAGGCGGGAGAGCCATTCGCCGTTTTGACTGAGGAGATGAACGATATCCATTGGTTCGTGCCATTCCCGCTGCCGCGGATCAAGCCAGCCGCGTACGCGTTCCACCGCCCCGACCCGCTCCGCGAACGGCCGGTCGAGCCGAAGCGCGCACGCCGATTACAGGACCGCGCAGCCATGGAGCGGATCCCGCTCCTAATACGCCCGCGCGAACACCACCTGCTGCCCCGTTTCCTGCCCGGTCAAGATACACTTGCCGCTCTTTTCGGGCTGATCGAACGGGATCACGCGGATCGTCGCCTTGAGGTCGTCCTGGATCTTCTGCTCGTCCTCCCGGCTGCCAGCCCAGTAAGCGCGCGCGAAGCCGGTCTCAACCGCTTCCTTGAGCTCGCCCATGCTGGACACTTCGACCGTGTGATCGTTGCGAAACGCAAGCGCTCGCGTGAACAAGCTGGTCTGTATGTCTGCAAGCAGCGCCTCGATACGCTCGGTCAGGCCCTCTTGCGGCACGAACTCCTTGCCGGCCTTGCCGGGAACATCGCGCCGCGCGAGCGCGACGGACCCCTTCTCGACATCGCGCGGACCAACCTCGACGCGAACCGGAATGCCTTTGAGCTCCCACTCGTTGTACTTGAAGCCAGGCGAAAGGTTGTCGCGATCATCAACACGGAAGCGGATTCGCCCCTTCCAATCCGCCGTAATCTTATCGACCGCTTCGAGCACGCGGACACGCTCATCCGGGGTCTTGTAGATCGGAACGACGACCACCTGTTTCGGCGCAAGCCTCGGCGGCAACACCAAACCTTCGTCGTCGCTGTGGGCCATGATCAGCGCGCCGATCAAACGCGTGCTAACTCCCCAACTCGTGGTCCACGCCACCTGGGATGTATTATTTTGATCCGTAAACTTGATGTCGAACGCTCTGGCGAAGTTCTGCCCGAGATTGTGCGAAGTTCCCGCCTGCAACGCCCGGCCGTCCTGCATCATCGCTTCGATAGCGTACGTTCGAAGCGCCCCGGCGAACTTTTCCTTTTCGGTCTTTCGTCCGCGCAGGACCGGAACGGCCATCTCCTTTTCGAGAAAATCGACATAGACGTCGTTCAGGATCTTGAGCGTTTCCTCTTCTGCCTCAGCCTCGGTAGCATGAACCGTATGGCCTTCCTGCCAGAGGAACTCGGATGTCCGCAAAAACGGCCGGGTGCGCATCTCCCAGCGCATGACGTTCGCCCACTGGTTGATCAGCAGCGGCAGATCGCGCCAGCTATGCACCCACTGCGCGTAAAAGTGGCCGATGATCGTCTCCGACGTCGGCCGGATCACATACGGCTCGGCTAGATCGACGCCGCCAACGCGAGTCACTTCGGCAACCTCGGGAGCGAATCCCTCGACGTGCTCCGCTTCCTTGGTTAAGAAGCTCTTAGGGATAAGCAACGGGAAGTAGGCATTCTCGTGTCCGGTTTCCTTGATGCGCTCATCGAGGCCGCGTTGAATAGCCTCCCAGATCGCGTAACCGGTCGGTTTGAATACGATGCAACCGCGGACCACTTCGGCGTAATCGGCAAGATCGGCGTTGCGAACGATGTCGAGGTACCACTGACTGTAGTCCTTGGCACGGAGCGTAATAATATCTTTAGGCATGTTTGCGATTATACCGGTTTGCCGCCGTCGAACGGAAGCACCGCGCTCGCCAAGACCATGAGGAGAGCGAACAGCAAGAGCGCTCGCCTCGCCACGTGCGCCTTACCGGCCAGCGCCAAGCGCCCGCAACTGCTCCGCGACCGCATCGGCGTCGCGCACCCACGAAAACCCGGCCGCGCGAACCAGTTCACGGCCGCTCGCAAGCGTCTGCCCGGAATGCGCGAAGACGACATCGCCGACGCCGTCCCTTAGTGCGCGCACCTCAACATCGCGGACATCGGAAGCCGCGTACTCTTCAAATCCGCCATCGCCCGGACCACGCAGGATCAGAACCCGCCGGTCGGTGATCGCGTAAAACGTCCTGCGAGCTCGCACCGCGGCAGTGACCGGCCAGAAGACGAGCACCAGAGCAAGAACCGCGATGGGCAGGCCGAAAAAGATGAAGCTCGCCGCCTCGACGGGAGGGACCTTCGAGACCGAGTGGAAGGCGGGAGCGATCACCAAGAGCCACGATACGACGACCGCGCCGGCACATGCGCCGGCTATTGCAAACGGAGCGGCGATCCGCATCGAGCGGCGCTCATCCGGCGAGCCGGTCCACGAAAGCGTCTCGCCATCCTGAAGGCGCGCGCGCAAGACCGAATGTAGATCGGGAGGGGATTTGCTAGTCACTCCCCCATGTTCGACTTACCTGGGTCCCGTTCCTTCGTTGCAGAAGGAATGGGCGCGCATTTCGATTCTCTGGCAAACAAGCGCTAAGGCCTGCATCTCTGGCATTAATGCGCCCATGGGCAATATGATGCAGGAATATGAATGAGATGTCGTGTATCTAAGACATACCGAATAATAAGGATCTGCCAAACGAGCAGAATATTGATTGATGATACGCGAATCAGCCCATGCAATCGCCTCTTATGAACCTAAGCAAGCCCCCTCCGCCGGGAAGCCTCGAAATAGCGACGATGCGGAAGCTCTAGGCGCTGCGCTTATCGTAAGCGCGGTTGCCGTAGTGTCTGTCTTCCTTGGCACGATCATTTTTCCGAGTTCAGGTCCGGTCAGTCAGCGCGTCGAGTTTCCTCGATTCGAGTGCATCGCGGCCATATGTCTGGTCGGCTGGGTCGGCGGCGTCGCCTGGCTCCGGCGCCATGGTATGCCTTCCGGACTTCAGGGTGCGCTTCTGCTTGGGGGCGCGGCTTGCATTTGCCTTTGCGCAAGCGTCTGGTATATCGTGCAATCGCGAGTGCCGGCATTCGTGGCGATTTTCGGGATCCTCGGCGCATACATTGCGTTACGGACGTCGCACCGCATCCCAATCAGGAAGGGACGCCGGGACGTGACCTGCGTCGCATCGCTCGCGATCGCGGCCTGGTGCGCGTCTACGGCCATAACTGCCGCGACATGGCGGCAGCTCTGGTGGATCGGTCCCAGCCATATTGATGGATGCTTACCGCTCATCGCCGTAATCACGGCGATTTGCGCCCTTTTCGTCGAGCTTTATCTTTTGCCGCCCGCCAAACGTGTGCACCGATGCGGCTGGCGCATTTGCGGCGCCGCATTGATGCTAATCTGCGCGTTTCTGGCCGCATTCTGCCCTAATTGGCTCGGAAACTACACGGTGCTTGCGCATTACGCCGTTTACGTCGAGCCTGCGATCATGATTAGGCATGGCCATTGGCTTCTCTGGGACATCACGGCTCAGTACGGCTATTTGACGACATGCCTCATTGCGGCGATGCCGTTTCGATCCGCATGGTATGGCTTCTACATCCTTAACGCGACGCTAATGGTCGTCGCCTCATTGCTTTTCTATTATATTGTCGTTTCAGCAAGCAACCATCGCTGGCACGTGTTCACTGCGGTAATCGTTGCCTTCGTTCCATTTTTCATTGTTCCGGGAGCGCTTAATGACGGCTTTCCACCGTCGTGCTTTCCGTCAACGACCGCATTTCGATTTCTCTGGTGTTACGCGGCCATCGCGCTGCTCGTTTGGGAACACGGTCGCCCCAGCACGCTACAGATCACGCGCGGGGTACTGGCTGCTGGAACGGTCATGTGGGCGATATGCATCCTTTGGTCGGCGGAGACGGGAGTTTATGCGACCGCCCTATGGGGACCAGCCTATCTGTTCTTGACGCACCGTTGCCACGTACAGACTCAATCGCGAACGGGCCTTCTTGGATGGTTCAAAGCCTGTCTCATTCCACCCGCTCTCTTGCTCGTCTTTGCCGCCGTAATCGAGTGCCTCTACAGACTTCGGTTGGGCCACGGTCCCGACTGGACTCTTCTCGCGGCGTACGCAATGGCCTTTAAACAAGGCTTCGGTTGGCTGCCGCCGGACACATCGGGACCGCTTTGGCTGCTCCTAATCGCCTTTGTCATACCGGCTATATTGGCATGCTGGTTTGCTTGGCGACGTGGTCCGGCACATCGCTCTCTCCCGTTGCTTTCGGCATGCGCCGGTATGGTTCTTGCAACGTCGACGTATTATGTTGGACGCAGCGCGGACAGCAACGTCAACAACCTGGATCCCATCATGGTAATGTCTCTTTGCGCCTGCTGGCTTGTTCTTTCCACCGAGCGGCTAAATTTTTGCCTTAAAGGTCTGTTGGTTGCGATGATATTCCCGATGATCGTGATGCCGCTCTATCTGATCACGCGGCAATGCATTGCGCCAGGGACTCTGACACAACGCTTTTCGCCCCCAGTTGCGATGAACAGCTTTCATTTGGGCAATAGAAACGGGGTTGAGGTAAACGCATTGCTGCATGCGGGATATCACAGGGGCGACGCAGTTCTCGACGCTGGTCTCTCGCCCATGCAGGTGCTTACGGCGGGGACCGACGAGGGCATCGCCGACGCGCCTCGACTTCTTCCTATAGGCCCGCTGGAGGTGTCGATCCCGCTGGGTGCGGATCGAGCGCTACGCGTTGCGGACCGCTACAGGGTTACAGGCCCAAAGTCAGGATGGGTTCTTGCTCCCGACAACGACGACTCCAGTCCAACTGATCTCAAAATCGCGATCGCTCACTATATTCGCGACAACTACTCCATCGACAAATTGGCGCCCGACTACTACGGTTTTTCCGTTCTTCACTGCGTGAGAAAATAGTCGGCGGTTACCGATCAGCCGGTGAACGAAAGCAGACTCGATCCCTCGACGACGACTTGAGCACCTGCAACTCCAGACCGGCGCGACCGCGTTTTCCGGGGTAATTCGCGACAGCATCAGAGCGGATGGGATCGACGGACCTACGAGGATGGCCAATTGCCCATCGTAGCCTCCGCGCTGGCAAGCATTCGCAAGCGCGATGCCGCGTGGTACGCCGTCTTCGGGCGAGGCACGACCTGATGGACCGCCGGCGGGTTGTCGAGATCGACGTCCGCCGGAATGTCGCCCTCCTGAACGTGGCCGACCACGGAGGGAAACAGGATCGATGCAAGAACGCCGACTAACGCAACAATCGCCAGAACGGTCGTTAACGTATGGCGCGGCGATCCCGCTTGGTCTCGAGGTGTCATGATGGTCTCCTTTTTCGCTAACCGCGAACCGCAAGTACCCGCCCCAACGCGGACCGTGCGGGCGACCGTGCCCAACTGACGCTCTACTGCACTCGTCTTCATCGTCAGTTCACCTTTCGACAACGATTGGCTCGATAGAATTGTCGGATTAATTGGTCTTTTCAGATCGCATGAACGACCTAATGTTCCACCCTCGAAAGGGGTTCCAAACATCCTAATTGACGACTCGTGCCTTCCTTATCTTCGGCAATATTACTGGCATTGTGCACCCTGCGCAAGGAGCGATATTACATTTGATCCGTGAATTATCTCTCAGTTCGTAGAAACACGCGAAGCTCGATTGACGTTCCCACACTGACCGAGATCCGCCGGGAATGATTGCCGGTTGCACGCTGTTCTAGATTGTGAGGCGGCAATTGAAAGCGCCTTCTAATTAGAGTCATACGCATTTACGACCAGCATTGACGTAAGAATCGTTACCGTTCATAATAGCGTCAATCGTCGATGCGAAATCGTCCTAGCGCCTCAACGCTGTGAGCGCGGACCGAGATGGGAAGAACCGATTCGTGAACAATATTGAGATCAATCCTGAAGAAATCTACGACGTCACAATCATTGGCGCCGGACCTGTCGGACAGTACGCCGCCTATTACGCCGGCCTGCGGCAGATGCGCACCAAGGTCATCGACAGCCTACCGGAACTTGGCGGACAGCTCACCGCGCTCTATCCGGAAAAGTACATCTACGACGTTGCAGGCTTTCCCAAAGTCTATGCCCGCGATTTAGTCGCCAGCCTGACCGAACAGATGATGCAGTACAATCCGGTCGTCCTGCTCGACATCAAGATTCTGACACTGGATATACAAGGCGATGTGGCGATCCTGACAACCGATCAGGGCGAGCGCCATTTCACGCGGTCCGTGGTGATCACCGCGGGAGTCGGCGCGTTTGCTCCGCGAAAGCCAAGCATCGAAGGCATCGAGCGGTTCGAGGGCAAAGGGATTCACTACGCCGTCCGCAATAAGAGCGCGCTCGCCGGACGTCGATTAATGATCGCGGGCGGAGGCGACTCGGCCTTCGACTGGGCGCTCAACCTCGCCGATACCGCGGCGGGCATTACGCTGGTTCACCGCTCGGACCGCTTCCGCGCTCACGAGGACAGCGTGATCAAGGTGCTCGAAGGCGGCTTCTGCGACGTCCGGACGTTCCACGAAATCACGGCGATCCACGGGAACGGCGCCCTAAAGGCGGTGACAACCGTGGACAACAGGACCAAGGAAGAGGTCACGCACGACGTCGACGATCTGCTGATTACGATGGGATTTATCAGCGATCTCGGCCCGATCAAGAACTGGGGCCTGGATATCCAGGGAAACTCCATCGTCGTCAACTCGAAAATGGAGACAAACATTCCGCGAGTGTATGGAGCAGGCGATGTCATCACGTACCCCGGCAAGCTTAAGCTGATCTCAACGGGGTTCGGCGACGCGGCGACCGCGGTCAATCACGCCAAGTCGATTATCGATCCATCCGCCAAGGTCTTTCCCGGACACTCGTCCGGGTAGAGCCCCCAGTGGAAACAACGCGACCAGCCCGGCGGTGAACCATCCAAACCGGGCTTTGCGTGGCGCTTTCCGCGATCAGAACAGAGTGCCGATTGCAATTGACAGGCCGTGATTGCCGTCCTCGCCAAACGCATAGCTGGCGAGGATCGGACCGACAGGCGACGTAAGCAGCGTCCCGATGCCGATGTCGCTCTTCTGGATACCCTCTGCGCCGCGATCGAAGATTCCCCCGCGCTCGTACCACAGACCCAGCAGCACGCGCGAGTTGAGCGGCGGCGGCACCTCCATCAAGCGGTAAAGCACGCCCGCAGTCCCAACGACGTACTCGTTGCCCTGGTACCGGTTCTGACCGTACGCTCCCAGTCTCATCGGACCGCCAAGCGTAAATTTCTCCGGCAAAGGCACCTGAGATCCGAAGCTCGTGCCGCACGAGCCGAAACCAAACAAACCGTAGCGCGGTCCGACCGGCACGATCCGGACGGCGCGCATCTCGGCCTCTGTAAACGCCTTGGATGCGCCGGGCGCGGACGCATAATCCGTCGCGCTGGCGGTTATTCGCGCGCCCCTATTGGCGCCTATCAGATCGTCGAGACCATCGTAATCGTAGCGCGCCCGGTAGGCGACGACATCGCCGCGGTAATTGCCAATCGTCGTTTCTCCCGAAGTCACGCTCTCGTCGAGATGGGTAACGCTTGCGCCAAGTCGCAGTTGGCTCTTGAGACTCGGCGTGTAGCCCGCATCAACTCCAACGCCATCGGTATATTTCTTGGCGCTAACGAGATGATTGGTCCCGGCATAGAGATTCTGATCGTCGCCGTGAGCGGTCACGCTAGGGGCGATGAAAAGGCGCGTACCGGCCATCGGCCGGTAATATTCCGACGAAACTCCCGTCCGGGAGCCGACTTCAACGTCGGTCCGCGTTTCATCGCCGCCAGCGCCCATATTCGTGACGCGCGTGCCGAGCGTCGTCAGAATATGGTTGGATTCCGAACCATCGATTTTCGGGGCGACATTGACGATCGCGGACGTATAGGGTCGCGGCAACACCCGAACCAACAATCCCTGCTGGCCGTTTTCCTCGGCGCGCTCATAGCTTGCGCTCAAATAGCGGCCTTCGCCGGTGATCGTCGTGAGACGCCGTTCAAGCTGAGCGGTGTCCAGCGGCTTTCCGGCGAGCGATGCCAAATTGCGCCTTAGCGCCGCCGCCTCGCTTCCGCTCACTCCCGCGACGTCCACGAACTGCGGCGTCAGAGCCGCATCCGGACGGCGGCTCGCCCGTTTGCTCAGATAGGCCCGCCACTCGTCGTCGCTCACCGCCAGGCGAGCGAGAATCGCCTGCTTCTCCTGCGCCGCATCGTAACCTCTCTTGTAAAACTCGGGCATCTTACTAAAATCAAAAGAACTGAGAGCCTTAAGCGACGGCGAAATCACGATATCTGCTTGCAACAAGCTCTGGCGCTCGTTGTTTAAGACAGCGATGGTTGCGCTTTGTCCGAGCAGATTGACCATCGACTGCAAGGCTTCCTTGTCCTGCAACTGCGGAGTAAGATCGACAGCGATCACAATGTCCGCCCCCATCCGCCGCACAACATCCGCCGGGAGATTGTCCACTAGACCGCCGTCGGACAACACGCGCCCGTTGCGGGTGACCGGCGTGAAATAACCCTGAATCGCCATCGTGGCGCGCAGCGCGGTTTCAAGCGAACCGCTGTCAAGAGTTGCCGCCTCGCCCGTCGCCATATCCGTAGCGACACAGCGGAACGGCGTAGGAAGATCGTCAAAGCGCTCCAGGCTCGGGTACGGAATGCAAATCCGGCTGAGCAGCAACCCGATCGGCTGTCCGGGATTCATTCCGCTTGGAAGAACCGGACCGCCGCGCCAACCAAACTCCCAGCCATTGGGATAGTCGTGCAAATCCTCGCGCCGCCGGTACGTGCGAAGCGCATACGGAGGCGTCGCGCTAAGCTCCTGCGACCAGTCTACGCCGGCCAGCGTGCCGCGAATCTCTTCGGCCGGCATCCCCGCCGCGTACGCCCCCGCGATCAAGCCGCCCATGCTCGTGCCCGCTATGTAGTCGATCGGAATGCGGTGATCGTGGAGCCACTGGAGAACGCCGACGTGACAGAAACCAAGAGCCGAACCGCCGGCAAGCGCGAGACCGATCTTGGGACGTCCCTGCGGGACGGATCCGGGATCTGCCCAGCAAAGCGCGGAGAACGCAAAAAACGTCAGCGCGAGCAATGCTGTCGCAAGCGTCGCAAAACGCCGCGGCGAGCGAAGACTGTGCGTCCGTTCGGGACGAAACTGCGATGTAAACATATCCATCGAATTGTCGGCAAGGAAGCGGAGGATCCGTCTAAACTTTACGGTAATTTGCATGAAGGATCGTTGCCTTGCTCCGGCCAGAGTGCGGCAAGCGCTTCGCGAAGTGCATCGCGAACCTCCAGATAGTCGCGCAGAGCGTTTGCAATGCGAATGCTGTCGACCCCGCAGAGCGCAATCAAGTCGTCTTTGCTTCGCTCATAGCGCTCGAGCAACGCGCAATAATCCAGATCGTCCAGATCACTTGGGTATCGCTCCACCATGCAACTGTCGAGCACCTCAAGCGTTCGTCCGGCTTCCTGCGATATGTTTGCACCGTTCACCCAACCATCCTCAAGTTCTCTGCCAAATAGATGCCAGGAAATATATCCGCCCGGCGGCAGCACTTCCACGCCGCCGGGCGGTCCTCAAGGCGTCTGTCTTCCCTTCCAGACGAACGACAACCGAGCACGCGGCGGCGTCTCGATAATTAGTCGCCTAACCTTTTGGAAGCCGGCTCCGGTAACCTGGCGTCGGCGTACGATCATTTTACCACAATTATAAGGCGGCTAAGCATATTTAGTACGGCGGCTAAGTCTTTTTTGGGAGAGCGCCGCGACGACCTGAATTGCAAAATCCACGGAGATCAAAAAGCGCGTCAACGATTCAAGGAGGAATTATCTAAGTACTTCACTAAACTGTTTTCACGCACAATCGCGTGCCGCGATTTCGATCCGTTCCGGCGCCGGATGCCGTCGCGGCCGGCCCCGGACGACCTATTCAGAGAGGAAATACACATTATGCCTAACGTTGCCCCAGCGGGCGCGCCGGTCAACCGGCTGCGAGGCTCGCTCCCTAAAATTGGCATTCGCCCGACAATCGACGGCCGTCTCGGAGGCGTCCGCGAATCGCTCGAAGCTCCGACCATGGCCCTGGCTCGCAAGGTCGCCGAACTGATCACCGCGAATGTCCGCCACGCTTCCGGTCACAAAGTTGAGGTCGTCATTGCCGACACGACGATCGGCGGCGTTTCGGAAGCCGCCCAATGCGCGGAGAAATTCGCCAAAGAAGGCGTAGGCGTTTCCCTGACCGTCACCAAGTGCTGGTGCTACGGTTCGGAGACGATCGATATGGATCCCTTCACGCCTAAGGCGATCTTCGGCTTTAACGGCACCGAGCGCCCTGGCGCCGTCTACCTGGCCGCAGCCCTAGCCGGCCACAACCAGAAGGGCCTCCCGGCGTTCGGCATTTACGGTCACGATGTTCAGGCGCTCGACGACGAAACGATCCCGGACGATGTCCAGGAGAAGATCCTGCGCTTCGCGCGCGCCGGTCTGGCCGCTGCAACATTGCGAAATGCGTCCTATCTGCAGATGGGCGGCACGTCAATGGGCATTGCCGGCTCGATCGTCAATCCGGACTTTTTCCAGGATTACCTGGGCATGCGCAACGAATCGATTGATTTGAGCGAGTTTGCACGGCGCATCGAGAAGAAGATCTACGACCCCGAGGAATTTGAGCGCGCGCTGAAATGGGTTCGGGAAAACTGCCCCGAAGGCAAGGACTGGAACGAGCCGTCGAAGCAACGCACTCGAACACAGAAGGATGGCGACTGGCAGACTAGCATCAAAATGACGCTCATCGCCCGCGACCTGATGATCGGCAACCCGCGCTTGAAAGAGCTCGGATTCGGCGAAGAAGCGGAAGGCCACAACGCTCTCGTAGCCGGTTTCCAGGGTCAGAGGCAGTGGACGGACTACTCAAACAACGGCGACTTCCTCGAGGCCACGCTTAATACAAGCTGGGATTGGAACGGCATCCGCCAACCCTTCGTCGTCGCGACCGAGAACGACGCGCTGAACGGCGTTTCGATGCTCTTCGGGCACGTACTGACCGGAGGCGCACAGCTCTTTGCCGATGTCCGCACTTATTGGAGTCCTGCGGCAATCAAGGAGGCCACCGGATACACGCCGACAGGCGCAGCGGCAAACGGCTTCCTCCACCTGATTAACTCCGGCTCCGCCGCACTCGATTGGGCGGGTGAAGAGAGCGTCGACGGCAAGCCGGTCGTCAAGCCCTGGTGGGATATCACGACGAAAGAGGCCGAGGCGAGCCTTGCGGCCACCAAGTGGTGCGCATCGGATCTGGGCTACTTCCCTGGCGGCGGATGGTCGGCGGACTTCGCCTCTCGCGGAGGAATCCCCTGCACGATGCTCAGGCTAAACCTCGTCAAGGGGCTTGGTCCCGTTCTTCAGATTGCCGAAGGCTTTACCGTCGAGTTGCCGGAGAAAGTCCACAACATCCTCGATGAGCGAACGAATCCGACATGGCCGACAACCTGGTTCGTCCCCAACCTCACTGGCAAGGGTCCGTTCACCGATGTCTATTCGGTGATGGCGGCATGGGGCGCAAATCACGGCGCAATCGCGCCAGGGCACGTAGGCGCAGACCTGATCTCGCTCGCGTCCATTCTGCGCATCCCCGTCGATATGCACAACGTATCCGAAGGGGATATCTTCCGCCCGTCTGCTTGGTCTCGCTTTGGCGCGCTCGATCCGCAGGGCGCCGATTACCGCGCCTGCGCGGCTTACGGACCGCTTTACGGGTAAACACGGTTCCCGCGGCGAGCCAATGCGCTCGCCGCGGGAACCTCATGTTCGACGCCTCGTAAGCGATCACGGGCGAGCGAGCGCCGTTCGTCCATTGCCTAATCCTTCTCTCCTACCCTGCTCATCCCCGGCTTTTCCGCGACGCTCCGCATCCTTGGCCGTGCGCGATGCCGTTTTACGGCGCGTCGACGCGCCGCACGATGGCGGACGATGAGCATTATGGCAATGTCGTCGCGCTGGCCGCCACCCGTAAACGCGTCGATCCCCAGGTTGAGCCGTTCCGCCAATTCGCGCGCCTTGAGGCAGGGCACGCTTTCGCTAAGCAGGCGAGCTGTCCCGTCCTCGCCCAGAAAGTCGCCTCGCTCGTTGCGAGCTTCCGTTACTCCGTCCGTCATCATCATCAAACACTCCCCTGGATCAAGCCTATCGTTATACGTCGCATAGGCCTCCACGGGAATAACGCCCAGCAGGAGCCCTTCGCCCCTCAACATTCGCGTTGCTCCACGCTGATCGACGATGAGCGGAGCTTCATGTCCAGCTGTCGCGTAGGCAATTGCGCCCGACGCGGGTTCAATGACCCCGACAAATGCCGTCGCGGTGTGGTTCGTATGGATGTCCTGCAGCACCATCGAATTCGTTCGCGCCAGGATATCGCCTGGCGAAAAGCCAAGCAACGCATAAGCGCGGATTGCATAGCGAATCAGTGCAATCGATGTTGCGGCCTCTTTTCCCTTACCAGCGATATCCCCGATAGTCACGACATATTTTGCGCCGTCCTCGATCGGGAATATGTCGTAAAAATCGCCGCCGACATCCTCGTCCTTAACGGATGGACGATAACGGCAGGCAATTGAAAACCCTGGCACAAGGGGGATTCTTTGTGGCAGCATCATTGCCTGAAAGGCTCGCACGACGGTCTCTTGTTGGCCAGAGCGTACGCGCATTTTTAGAAGCTGGTGGCAAAGAGTGACAATCACGGCGCCGCAACCGAGATACAATGCCGTCCGAATGAGGAGAATCGACGGCGCGGCGGGGTTGCCAAAGAAGCGGAGGGAACAAAGCGGGGCGATCACCTCGGCGAAGAACCCGCAGGCGACCAAAACGACAACGGCCGGACGGCTCCCCCACAGAAGACCGGCAATCGCCACCCCAAGAAGCGAGGCAAGCGCCCAGGGAAAGGTGACGCCAGCGACCCAGCGGCCGCCAACGTACACGACGCTGATAATGATCGCCGTCAGAACCGCGCTGTACGCGTACCCCGCAAGATTAGGGCGCAGTTCAGAGACAGTCTGTAGATTCTTTCGATCTGTCACGCGACGCCCCCTCCGATAGATCAGTGATTACCTAACGAATCGAAGAGCGCGACGGGTTCCCAGTTCCGGAATCCTCTGGAGCCCGCCGAAGCCGGTCAGGCTGCCGCAAGCATTTCGCGGACCGCCTCCCAACCAAGTTGAGCGTAAAATCGGTGCCCGCCATCGCCGACGAGAAGACGAAGATGGTCTGATGCACCTGCGGATCTGTAGACCCGTTGGACAGCCTCGTATGCGGCCCGAACGCCATCGATCGGAAAGATCGGGTCCTCCCGGCCGGCCACAATAATCAGCCGGCGCGGCGCAATCAATCCGGTAAGGTCCGAGGTATCGGCAATGCGAAGAATACCGGGAATGAAATTGTCCGTGCAGTGGTAGATGCGGCAGATGCTGTCGAGATAGGTGCAAAAGGAGCACGAGGGCATCGCCAGAAAAATGCGCGGTTCGACGCACGCGGCGTAGAACGTAGTTGTCCCGCCGCCCGAGTTGCCCATGCAGCCGATGCGGTCGGCCCGCACCTCGGGAAGCGTTTCCAGATAATCGACTGCGCGAGAGACATCCCAGGCCCGTTCGGACGAAATCGTATGCCCTAGCAGCAAAGCATGCATCGCGGCGTCCTCGCAACCGGCCGACGAGCGTTGCTGCTGCAACTGCTCGCGACGCTCTCCGAAGGATCGCTGCTCGAGAGCCAATGCCACGTAACCTTCGCGCACCGCCTGAATTGCGAAGTCGCGATCGCCGTCCAGCAGGCTTTCGTCCCCTGGGTAAACTGCCTTGCCCAGCGAAATATGCATTCCGGTGCTATGCCCCTGCAAACAGATAAAGGCGGGCGCCGGCTTCGTGACGTTCTTGGGGATCAGCAGTTGGCAGACCGCATCGGAACCCGGCTCGCTCTCGAATACGAGCTTGCGTCGAGTGTACTCCGGTGTTTCCTCGGTTTCGAGGAACTCAACGTCGAGCGGTCCACGCGGTTTGTTTGGGTTCCAGCCGTAGGCGGCCTGAAAAGCGCTCGAAAGTCCCGAGCGCCACTCGCTCGAAAATTGACCGGGAAACGCGAACTGACGCGAAGTCTCGCGGTAGCGGGCTTCATGAAACTGTGATGGAGAGTAGTGTCGATTGCTAGACATGCAATTATTATACCTCGGGCATACCGTTGCAACACGAGCAAATCGACCGAGACGCGTCCCCACGAGCAAGGCGGAAAGGCTCTCGACCGGACGGCGTTGGGCCGGACGGAAAGTGCGGTCCGTCCGCGGCCGTCGAAAATCTATCGCGATACTCGCAATGGTGCGATTGCACATATTGCGGTCTCTTAGTATATTCCATGTTGACAGGCGTCGGACGTAGCAAACAAGCATTTAACAGATGGATTAAGCAAGCGAACGTGTCTATCGCACTTGCAAATTCTGCTCTGTCGACCGGCAGCGAGCGTTCCGCCGCAAGGATTACGACCCAATCGTGCGGGAACGCCCAAGCGTCCGTTGGCCCGCCATTCGAGCTGACTTAATGAGATAGGATTTTCCGCTGCTCGTCGCAAACATCCTGTGGAGCGACAGCATAGTATCAACGATGATTATTCGCCCGCATCGGTCTGCGCCAACGCGCCCGGCGAGCATGAATGAGTGTTTTTTTGAGAGCGCGACTATGCGCTTCCGTAACCCGATTGGCCGGCAGGTGTCGACTACCGGGCAGCTTTCCGCAACAATCAGAGAACGCCGAAGATGCAAATAGATTTGGAACGCCTCAGCCGCACGGAGATGGAGCTTCGCAATCGTGTTGAGCGCTCTCCTACAAATGCCGACGCAAGACGAGATCTAGCCTGGTGTCTGATCCTGCTTGCAATGTATCATGCAGGATTAGAACAGAGTGAGGCTGGCGCGGTCTCTCGCGGTGACGGATCGGATACGAGTGGAGCGGAATGTTGCGAGGACGAAATTCAGTCCATAAAGGGCAGGTCTGAAAGCCGTTCCGCAGACCAATTCCTATGCGAGCACCTCTGGCATGCGCAGGTGCTCGATATGTTGCCGGCGTCACGCCAGGTCATGCGGGAATTGCCGAGCGACATTGGACTTGCCCACGTTATTGGAGGGGCGGACATGGCGTCGAAGGTCAGTTCGAAATACGAAGCCGCCTTGCGCAGGCTGATTTCGGACCTTGAGGATCCTAACCATGACGCGCTCGGCGGCAAGTAAGCTGCGAACAGATCAGCAAACTAATCCACGCTGACCTGCTGCGCGATGAACCAACGCCGCATGCCGTTGAGAGCATGCCGCAAAAGCGACCTGGCCGTGGAGACCTGAACATTCAGCCGGGTCGCAATCTCCTCGAACGAGCAGTCGTGATAGTAGCGCCACAGCACAACGTTCTGTTGCCGCTCCGAGAGCTGTCCGAGCGCTTTCGGCATGATGTCGCGAACCGAGTCGAGAGCCATTGAGTGATCCCATTCGCTGGTCGGATCCGTTCTGAGATCCCGATGAACCTCGTCGAGCCCTGCCTCAAACGGTAGTTCTCGCGAAGGCGACCGTCGGTAAGCCCGAACGAACGTATACACGGAGGCGCTGAGCTGCCGCACAAGATACGGCCGCAACGGGACGCCGCGGTGAGGATCGTATGCGTCCAGCAGAGCGCAGAAGCGGCAATAGATTTCGCCAACAAGCTCTTCACGCAGATTGGGACAGGTCCCGTACTGGAGAATCAGCCTGCGCACGAGTGGGGCGAACTGCGAATACAGCCACTCGCGATCAATCGACGCCACATCGTCCGCCTGAGCCGCGCTCGCAGCACGGCTTGCCGTTGCGTCCGGCCCGTCGTGTGTTGCGTCAGGTATTGAGAAGCCAATGCGATCCTGCGATTCGTAAAGTGCCGTCATGTTTCTCTCCATACAATTGTTGACCGGATGCATCCCAATAGATTGGAATACTAAAAATAAATCTTTAGCAGTCAAGCGGTTAAGCTTGGTTGCTTATTCAATCGATAAACCGGTCAATCTACAAGTCCGAGATCGATTTGAGATCTCGCGAAATAGAAATAAGAGCAGCTGTTAAGCGCAAGAAACTCTTAATCTCGCCCGGACTGCATCGTATGGGGGCGCCATCGACATATACAATCATTCCAGAACAACGGCAATCGCGACCATTATACTTCGTGCCGTTTCAAGCCCAAGTAATCTTAATATAAAATTAACACCGACGACTGAGTGTTTGGTTCCCTCGTTTTAACCGTCCATTGCCTGCATCGTCATCAAACCGAACACCGTGTACTTATAGAGCAAGACTCATGCCAACCATCCGCATTATGGCGGATTATGCTGGCGAATCGCATTCGAGCCATCGGCACTCGCCGGTTGACCGGCCCAAGGCCGGCAGTCCGCCGAGCGGCTTTAAACTTGCACGACAGCGTAGCTTGCAGCACATAGCCATAGGAATACGGCGTAACGCGAACGATCCGTGCGCCGCCCGTGGACGGTCCGCAGTGTGCGATCACCGGACGGTCTTCGCCGATTCGAGGCGCGCCAGCGCGAATTGAACGGCTGATACGAGGAGTCATTATTTGGAACCGGAATTGGAAGAAGCGGGCGCCGGCCTATCGCTCACCGAGTACTGGAATATCCTGCGCCGTCGCAGGATGATCATTGTGCAAACCGCAATTCTCATTGGGCTGACTGGAACGATCGTCACATTTTTAACTCGTTCCGTTTACAGCGCGTCGGCTCGATTGTTGGTTGAACCGCCGGCGGTCGGCGTGAATAATATCGACCCATCAAACCCTCTCTCCAGTATATTGACGCTTACGCCCGTCCAGGATATTGCGACGCAGGTCGCAATTCTCCAGTCGAAGCCACTCCTGGACAAGGTTCAAAAGGATGCCGGCAAATCCAAGCTGATTGTCGCGCAGGAAGCATCGACCAACGTCATTCAGGTGAGCGCCGAGGCCAATACGCCTGAGACAGCGATCAAGGCCGCAAATTCCTTGCTCGAAAACTATCTCGACGACAACGTCGACAGTGGTCTCAATGAGATCCGCAGCGCGCTGAAGTTTGCCCAAGATCAAGAAAGCGCCGCCCATAAGAAACTCATGGTGTCCGAAGGCCAGATCCAGGCGTTCAAAGAAAAGAACCACTTATCGGACGTGAGTTCAAACATCGACGCGCTCCAAAAGAGAGTCGGCGATCTGGCGGAACAAGCGGAGCTTAAGCAGGCGAGCCTGGTCTCGACCCGCGCTCAAATCGCCGCCGCCCGAAAGCTGCTCGCCAACGAACCGCCCGCGAGCGTTGTCTCGATCAACTCGACCAATCCGACTTTGCAGGTGCTTCAGGATCAAATCGCGCAACTCCAAGCGGATCGCGCCGCAATGACGCAAAAAGGCGGGTTTACGACCACGGCGCCGCAGGTCGTCGCGGTCGACGCGCGGATCTCGGAGCTTAGAAAGCAGCTAGCGGCCCAGCCTCCGATGCGCGCCACTCTAACAGGCGCGGCGAATGTGGTGCACGATCAGTTGCACGGAAGCCTGGCAGGGCTGATCGCCCAAGAAGCTTCAACCGTATCGGAGCTGCGAGCGCTTCGTGCCGCGCTCGTGCAAGCCAAAGCGCAAAGCGTCTCAATCCCCGCGTGGCAAGTCACCTATTCAAATCTCATACGCGACCACGATGCAGCGCAAACCGAAGACAAGATGTTCTCCGACAATGTCGATCATCTGTCGCTCCGCGCGCAGGCTTACCACGCGACCGCGCATATTCTCGAACGCGCGCAAGATGCCGAACTTGTCCGGCCCAAAAAGGCGCAGAGCATCATTTTCAGCTGCTTCATTGGATTATTCCTTGGCATCTGCTTGGCGCTCTTGCAGGAAATGCTCGACGACCGGATCAACTCGATGGAGGAGACTGGGCGCGCCTTGAGACTGCCGACGCTTGGCGCAATTCCTACTATCGCGGAAGGTTCCCCTCACCTTTTACTGGAGATGGCCGGCTCCGAGCCGGCCGCGGAGAGCTACCGTTCCGTCCGAACGAACATTCACTTCGCGTCGGTGGATACGGCGCTAGAGACGCTCTTAATCACATCCCCCAACCCAGGAGAAGGCAAGTCGACGACCGCAACGAATATCGCGCTCGCGATGGCGCTTGATGGCAAGCGCGTCATCCTTGTCGATGCCGACCTGAGGCGTTCTACTCTGCACAAGGTCATGGGAATGCTCGCTGTGCCAGGGCTGACCGACGTACTGCTTGGCCACTCGTCCCTGGAGGAGTCGCTCCAAGAGTGTGAGCTCGCATCGAACCTTCATTTGCTGCCTGCCGGGTCAGTCCCGCCGAACCCATCGGAAATGCTGAACTCCCGCTCGTTCGCAAACCTGATGCAGCGTCTGACCGGCAAAGCGGACGTCGTTGTATTCGACAGTCCCCCCGTCCTGGTCGGTGCGGATGCCTCCATTCTGGCGTCGCTCGTGGATGGCGTAGTATTGGTTGTGGAGGCGGGCGGAACCAAGAAGCAGGCCGCTAAACAGGCGGTTGCGATGCTCCGCCAGGCACGCGCAAGATTGATTGGCATGGCGTTTAACAAGGCGTCAAGTTCGCCCGGCTATTACTACTACAATCACTACTCCTACTACTCGCCAGGGAGCTACGGTGCGATCAGCGACACAAATAGCCGGCGCTCGCGACGCACGCAACTGCCGGACACTGCGGATACTACTAAAATGCTGGTCGGACCGGCTGAGGGCGATGACGAATGAACAGGATGCAAGGCATGAGGATCTCCTTCTCTCTCCCGCTGTGCGCTCTATTGCTCGCCGCGGCGCCGGCCCTTCAGCCGATCAGCGCATGGGCGGGAGCAGTCTCCCTGGCATCGCCTAACGTCGTGATGCCAATAGTCGCGGAACAGCCGGCAACGTACGTTATTCATGACGGCGACTCAATTGATTTCTCGGTTCTCGGGCACGACGAGCTAAAAGCGACGGTGACGGTCCTTCCGGATGGGACGGCTTCGTTTCCCGGGGCCGGGGTCGTTCAGACGGCTGGCCTTAGCGCATCGGACCTCACATCGTTGCTCGAAAAGAAGGTCGGCACAACGATCAACGGGCCGACGGTTACGGTTATCGTGCACCCGGTAATCGATTTCGCGAAGGCCAGTGTGATCGGCGCAGTGAAAACGCCCGGACAGTATGCCATCTCCAGCGACATGCGCTTAATCGACGTCGTCGCTTCGGCCGGCGGGCTTGCGCAAGGTCCTGAACTAACGAGCATTCTCGTTGTCCACCCCGGCGGAACATCCAGCCAACGCATCGAAGGCGCGACTCTGATGAGCAACAGCGACCCGTCGCAGAACATCCCCATCAAACCTGGCGACGTGATCATCGTCCAAGCGCAGGACGAGCGATGGCTCGTAATCCAGATGGCGGGCGAGGTCGCGCATCCCGGCGCCTACTCCGTTCCCAAGGAAGGCGTCCTTCTCCCCGCGGCCCTTGCAATGGCCGGCGGAGTTCTACCCACGGGTTCGATGAAGAACGCGCAAATCCTGCACAACGGTCAAGTGCGCACCGTCGACATCGATCGGATCCGGCAGAACCTTAACGATGATGCGGCGAAGGAGCGCCTGATGCCTGGGGACGTTCTTCAGGTGCCTGCAAATGAGAATCGGGTCGCAATTCTTGGCGAAGTCCACAACCCGGCGGCTTACTCGCTGTCCGAAAAGGGCGATACGACCGTTTCACAGGCGATACTCCTGGCAGGCGGAACAACAGATACGGCGGATACGGGTAAAGTAAACCTGATCCGGCAAGACAACACCGGCAAGCTCGTGAGCATATCGGTGAGCATGGACGATATTATGTCTGGCAAGACAAGGGACTATAAGCTGGCGCGCGGCGACGTCGTCTATGTTCCGGCAAAGCATAAATCGGATTTCAACTTAGTTAACTGGGTTGGCTTAGGGGGCATTGTTTCCCTGATTACACTGCTTAAGTAGTGATGAGCAAGTCGACGAAAAATGTTTATTGAGAGGCGATTGCCGTATGATCGCCCCTCATTGGTTTAAATTACAAACTATGAACCTAGCTGTATCGCACGACGAACCATCTTCCGCGCTCGACGCCGCATCCTTGCGGACAACGGTCATCCGACCAACATCGGGTTGGGCCGCGCTCAACCTGCCAGAAGTCTGGCAGTATCGGGACCTTTTGCTCACGCTCGCCATGCGCGACGTGAAACTTCGATACCGGCAGACCGCACTTGGCGTCATCTGGGTTATTCTTCAGCCGCTTATCGCCGCCGCGATCTTTTCGTTTGTGAGTAAGATTGGCCACTTTTCAACGGACGGCGTCTCCCCGTTCATGTTCACGTATGCCGGCATGCTCGGATGGAACGCGTTCGCGAGCACGCTCACGAAATCGAGCATGTGCTTGGTCGGCAATTCACAACTCGTTTCAAAGATCTACTTTCCGAGGCTAGTCCTCCCTCTTTCGACCGTCTTCTCGACGCTTATCGATTTTGGCGTTGGACTATCGGTAATGATCGTGCTCATGCCGCTCAACCACGCGTCTCCATCGCTACTGGCGCTTGTGACGCTCCCGTTCTGGTTGTTGATGCTCGTTTTCCTCGCCATGGGGATCGGCCTATTTGCCGCGGCGCTGACGGTGACGTATCGGGATATTCAATACATCCTGCCCGTCTTTACGCAGTTCTTTCTCTTCGCGAGTCCGGTCTTCTATTCCGCCACGTCCATCCACTCTCATAATCTACAGTTCGCGTACTATCTCAATCCGATCTCCGGGCTTTTACAGGGATTTCGCTGGTCGTTGCTTGGCGCTGGAAGCGTAAGTCCGATTGCCGTCCTCTATTCCGTCGTTTTCGTCGCGGCCGCGTTCATTTTAGGCGTCGTGGGTTTCCGCAACATGGAAAGGGGTTTTGCCGATGTCATCTAGCGACTATGCGATTTCCGCTCGCGGTCTGGGCAAGGCCTACACGATCGCACATAACGCTGCAAAGCATACGACGGCCGCCGAAGCGATCGTTCATCGGATCAAGAATCCGTTTGAGACGGCGCAGCGAGAAACGTTCTGGGCGCTCAAAGATGTTTCGTTCGAGATCAAGCGCGGCGATGTCGTCGGCATCATTGGCAGAAACGGCGCTGGCAAGAGCACGCTCCTCAAGGTCTTGTCCCGGATCACGGAGCCGACGACGGGAGAGGCCGTGCTCAAAGGGCGCGTTGGCAGCCTTCTCGAAGTTGGAACGGGTTTCCATCCTGAATTGACCGGCCGGGAAAACATCTTTCTAAACGGCGCGATCCTCGGCATGACCCGCCGTGAGATCAACGCGCATTTCGACGCAATCGTCGATTTTGCGGGCGTCGAGAAATTTCTGGACACGCCGGTCAAGCGCTACTCGTCGGGCATGTACGTTCGCCTTGCATTCGCCGTCGCCGCCCACCTCAATCCCGAAATATTGATCGTCGATGAAGTCCTGGCGGTCGGAGATGCCGAGTTCCAGAAGAAGTGCTTAGGCAAGATGAAGGACGTGGCCCAAGGCGGCCGGACGGTTCTGTTCGTCAGCCACAACATGCAGGCGATGGCCATGCTGTGCAGCAGCGCGATGCTGATGCGCCGCGGCCAGATTGAATATCAAGGCGAAACGACCGAGACAATCACGAAGTACCTGGCGACGTTCGGGGCAGACCGGGAAGTGGCGCAAGATATCGAGCGGCGCGGCGGCACGGGAGTTTATCGATTCACCGAGGTAACGCCCGCCAAGGATCTTTTCTCCTGCAACGAAAACAAGGAGTTCCGCTTTGCGCTTGAAAGACGCAAGCCGGGCGACTGCCCCTTCTGGCTCTCCGCGCACATCGTGGACCAGGCAGGAGTCGTCATCACGCAGTGCGATTCGCGCGTGATCAACCGGTGGCCGCCCGACGACGATGCGCAAGAGGGAACGTTTCAGATTTCAAGCCCGTGGCTCAAGCCCGGAACCTACCGTCTGGATCTCTATATCTGCGCGTACGGCTGGGGCGTTGTCGATGCCTACGAAGGAGCGTGCGGCTTCGAGATTTCGCCGGTTCTTCCTTATGCCCAAGCGGTTCCGGCGGAAGCGCTTGAACGAGGGCTGGTCCTCAGCAGCTTCGACTGGCAATCGGGCCCGCTCGCCGTGCGGGCATCTGACGAGCCTCCATATGACACCGTCCTACTCGGCGGCTAATGCGTCGCGGTCTCCGATCGCCGCGACGTTTCCAGGAGATGCGTGCGAGTATGGAGACCCAATCGCCAAGCGCCCCTCTATCACGAACAGATGCGGAAGCGGCATCGACCGAAGGATCGCCGCGTAAACATCTGCGATTTCTAGATGGAGTCCGCGGCCTCGCGGCGCTTGGCGTCGTCTTCTGCCATATCGCTGGGTTCTCGACCGGCTACGCATGGCATGCCGGCGATCCTGAGTGGTTTCGTGCATTGACTGACCGGTTAATTGCGGGCGGACACCTGGCGGTCGACATATTTATAGTCCTGTCCGGCTATTGCCTGATGCGGCCGCTCGTCCGCACTGCCGGCGCGGAAATGCCGATCGATGGAATGCTGCGCTTCTTTAAGCGACGCGCGCTGCGCATATTGCCGGCCTACTACGCCTGGCTCCTCATCTTCGCGACTCTGATCCCCATTGTGCCCTCTTTACGCTCGACCGCCCGTGGCGTCGACGAAATATACGCCTCGACCGGCATGTTCAATGCGTTCGTCGCGCATCTCCTCTTGGCGCACAATTTGAACGTCGTCTGGGCGCGCCGCTTCGACAACCCGATGTGGAGCGTCGCGACCGAGTGGCAGATTTACTTCCTCTTTCCGGTCGTTCTTCTGCCCTTGTGGCGCAAGGCAGGACCGCTAGCGGCGATCGCCGCCGGCTACTTCATCGGCTATTGCCTAACTTGCCTGGGGCTGGAGCGTTCGTGCTTTTGGTTCGCGGCGCTCTTCGCGATGGGGATGACGGCGGCGGCAATCACGACCGGTCCCCAGTGGAGCGCGTTTCGCTCCGCTCCCCGATCCCCGGCGCTGGCGGGGATCACGATCATGCTTCTGATTATCGCGAGCGTGACGATCCATTGTCCGGATATCCACAAGGACATGATCGACGGAGCCCTTTCCGCTTCAATTCTTGTTTATTGTGGTGCGTTCACGACGGGGTTTCCCCATCGCCTGAGCGCCTTCTTTTCCGTCCGGCCGTTCGTCTTTCTCGGAACGTGTTCGTACAGTCTCTACCTGGTGCACTACCCCCTGCTCCAGATGCTTCACGGCCTCGCGGGCGGTCACTTGACCAACACGCGCGTCGCCGGGTTCTTCGCGCTCCTTGCACTCGGCCTCCCAGCGGCGCTCGCGCTCGCGTACGTCTCGTACCGGTTGATCGAGAAGCCGTTTCTGTCGATGCGGGAGTAGGGGCTAGGGGAAGACAGACGCGCACAGCTAGCAAGAAACCGCCAAGATATTGCACGATCCGTTGCGAGCACGCACCTAATTATAGTGCTGGGCGCGTTGGCAATCAGATGGGCCTCACCTCCGAGAATTTGAGCATATACTCGAACGGCCGTATATTGCTTCAGGATCCGTAATTCGCACTATGAGTATGCAACAAGCGACGGCTGATCCGCCCGAGCCTTCGTCCACTAATTACAAGCAAACAGTCGTCGCAAATGCACTCGGAGGCGCCAAGGCTCTTACGCTCCGCACGGCCTTTTCAATTGTTCTCCGCATTGTCAGCTCGTTGTGCCTCGCGCGCTTGCTGTTTCCGCGAGATTACGGCGCGTTCGCCATTGCCGCATACGTAACCAGCATAGGCATGTATTTGTGCGACGCAGGCCTGGCGTCTGCTCTCGTTCGTCAACCCGGCAAACCGTCCGCCAATGAAATGGTTACCGTGTTCGTTTGCCAGCAAATCTTAACGGGAGTGGCGGTCTTCGGTATCATCTGTGCGACCCCTTTGCTTGTTCACTACAGTCACTTCCCGGGCAGGTCGTTGTTGATGGTAGATTGCATGGCCCTCGGCCTCTTTCTCTCATCCTTGCGCAACGTACCGATGATGTCGCTCGAAAGGAACCTGAGCTTCGTCCAAATTGCCTGGTGCGAGCTTCTCGAAGGAGTTGTTCAGACGGCGAGCGCCATCCTTTTCGCGTATCTTGGATGGGGACCTTGGGCGCTCGCCGGCTCAGGTCTCTGCCGCGGGCTGGTCGGCCTGTGCTGCGTATGGCGCATTGCGCCATGGCGTCCTTCTGGGAAGTTCGAGCTTTCAATCGTCCGCAGATTACTCAGGTTTGGACTGCCGTTTCAGTTGACGGCGATCATACCTGGCGTACTCAGCGGTTGGAGCACGATCTTAGTCAGTAAGCTCGTTAGCGTAGCGGCCGTCGGGATCGTAGGTTGGGCCACGAATATTGCATCCGTGCCGATGATGCTAAGCGGCGTCTTGAATCGAATCGCGTTTCCAGCATACTCGCGGATCCAAGACGAGCCAGCTGTACTGACACAATATGTCATCTCGTCGATTAGGCGCATTAACGCCGTCGTCGTCGTTGTTGCGTCCCTTGTCGTATTCACTGTCCCAGTGCTCATACCGCTCATTTTCCGGTCCCGTTGGGCCGCCGCGATTCCCCTTGTGCAGTGGCTGAGCATGGATGGAGTCCTAACGATAACGAATGGCCTTGTCGCATCTGCACAATGCGCACTGGGTTATCCCGGAGATAGACTTGGCATCACCATCCTTCTCGGGTCGCTCCGATGGGCAGTCGGCTACGCCGTCATTGCCACATTCGGAATATCGGGAGTCGGTCCCATGATGGTCGCAATGACTTGTTTCGAGACATTTGTGGCACTTGTGATCCTTCGACGCCGGGAACCCGCATGCGCGCCATTGCTTCCAGAATTAGCATCCGCGGTGGCGAGCGAAGGATTCGCAATATGCCTTGCGCTCGCCCTGTCTTGGATTATCTTTCCAGCAAGCATTCTAGGTCGAGCAATATGTGGTGTCCTTCTGTATGGCATCATACTCGCCGTCAGGGAGCAGAGGCACCATGGGGGAAGGCTACTGCCTGAATATCGCGCGCTGTTCATTATGATGTCCGGAGCACGCAAAAACACGACAAAATAGCCAAAGGTCTGGGTCGAATCGCGTCGCAATCGATCTAGTCGGGAGATCGACGCAGTGGCGTCCGGTAGCACCAATGCAATTCCAATGAAAACGTTCCTTATTTGCACCGTAGCGAACAAAGAAACAGAATTCGCATCTATGAAGCGTAGCTTTATAGATGCAGGTTTTGACGAAGCCTCGTGCAATTATCGTCTCTACTCGAACTTCGACAAAAACCATCATGATTGCTACGAAGCCATCAACGACGCATTGGACGATGCGACTGAACGCTATGTTATATTCGCGCACCAGGATGTTAGGATCAGAAGAGAACATGGCGCACAGCATTTGCTTGGCCTGCTCGCCAGCCTTGAAAAGCGCGACGCACAATGGGCTGTAGCCGGAAATGCCGGCATTGGATTAGATTACGAGAGCGTTCGCAGAATTACGGACCCGCATGGCATAGACCAACAAGTCGGAACGCTTCCGAGTCAGGTCATGAGCTTAGACGAGAACATTCTTATCGTTAGGACGTTGAGTGGAATTAGATGTTCGAAGCAACTCAGTGGTTTTCATCTATACGCAACAGATCTATGCCTCAACGCATCGGTTAAGGGGCTCTCAGCATATGTGATTGATTTTCACCTCGTTCATCTTAGCGGCGGCACGATATCACAGGAATTCGTGACCAGCAGACTGCAGTTCCAGCAGAGGTGGTCTCAAGTATATATCTTTCGCTATGTAAGAACCCCGAGTACCATGCTCTTTCTAAGCCGAGTACCGCTCCTGCGACTAATCTTTGGATCAGGGCGCGTCACACAATGGATTTTCAAGCATGCATGGGCGTACAGATCGCTGCCTTCGCATGGCTGGCGTTTTCTTCAAAAACTTGATCGAAATGAATATTCACGCTAAGGCTAATTTCAAGATCAAAATTCTATGCCAAGAGACCTGACAATCTCTCTGATCAATCACAGCAACCCGGACATGCTGCGCGACTGCCTGCGCTCGCTCTATAAGAGCGCTCATGAGGTGACGTTCGACGTATGGGTCATCGACAATGCTACGGATGGATGTCTGGTTAGCGAGCTTCGCGAAGAGTTTCCAGAGATGCGCTGGTTTTTCAATAAGCAGCGCATGGGCTTTTCCACCAACCACAATCAAGTCCTGGCAATATCGACGAGCCGGTACACGTGTATCCTTAACGACGACACGATTATCCACGATGGCGCTTTCGATGCGCTTGTCAGGTATATGGATGCGAATCCTCGCGTTGGCATGGTTGGACCGAGAGTCTTGAACCCAGACGGGTCGCAGCAAAATTGCGCATTTCGTTTCTTGAGTCTATGGACGGAGCTGATAAGCATTACACTGATGCCAAGATTTATGTGCCATATAAAACATCAGGGTTGTCATCCCGCGCAGAACGGGCTTTCGCCAGCCCTGGTTGACTGGGTTCTTGGAGCGTGTATCGTAGTCCGCGACAAGGCATTACGAGAGATCGGACTTCTTGACGACGTTCTGTCTCCGATCGCTAACACGGAAGAGGTGGATTGGTGCTATCGTGCACGTGAGGCTGGATGGGACGTCGGGTATTGCCCGTCCGCCGTCATCACCCATATTGGCGGCCAATCAATGAAGTCCCCGGAAGCCAGCGTCGATAAGATGCGAGTAGAAATGCATCGCACGCGTTTGGCATTTTTCCGCAAGCATTACGGAGCGCCAACCGCGGTGGTTTTGAGTCTGCTATATCGAGCCATGCTTCCGTGGAACATGATAATGCTTTCTCAATCAATGCGGCGCGGACGCATTTCGAGATCTGAATACGACAATGCCAGTCGAACGCTTATCGAAATTGCACGCCTCCGTGTCCCAACCATGCCACTCCAGGACAAGTAATCGCTACAGGAGATCTTGCGGTTCGCTGAAAATACTTCTTGGTTCGGAGCGTTCGGACAGGGCAACGAATGGATGCGCCGCACTCGAATTCTCCGGAGGTCACTATGACGAACATTTCCCAATCTGAACAATCCGTGACGGTAGAGGCCCAATATACAGTTTCGGTCGTTATATTGACCTTCAACGAGGCACACCGCATTAGGCCTTGTTTGGAAAGCGTCAAATGGGCGGACGAGGTCATTGTCGTCGATAGCTATAGCACGGACGACACCGCGGCCATTGCGAGAGAATACACGTCCAACGTATATTTGAGCGACCTCCTAGGACCTTCAAATCCTGGGGGGTACTCGGATCAACGCAACTTCGGATTATCCAAAGCAACGGGAGACTGGGTCTTCTTTCTCGACGCGGATGAACGGGTTACCCCCGAACTCGCGCGAGAGATCGATCAGCGAATACGAAAGACCGATGAAGGACACGCGGCCTATAGGATGCGCATCCTTAACCACTATTTCGGAGTCCCGACTCCTTACACCCATGGCGAAGGATGGGCAACACGGATCGTCAGGAGAGGCTATGGACGGTATGATAGCCGTCTGGTTCACGAAGGGTTGCTGGTAGACGGCACGGTGGGCGCACTTAGCGAAAGGTACCTTCACTTTTCAAAGGATACCGTCGCACAGTACGTAGATTCGATGAACCGCTACACGAACCTCGAGGCGGATGTTCTGGAACGCGACGGCGTCAGATTCACGGGCACGCCGTGGCGTTCGATGCTGCACGCGTTCGCATATCGTTATATTATGCTGAAGGCATATAAGGAAGGGACGTTTGGCCTCGTAATGTGCCTTCTGCTTACAATCTATCCATTTCTCGTATGGTCAAAGCATTGGGAGCATGCCAAGGACGCTGGCGAAGTGCCAAACGTTACTGGTCCCTCGCCATTCGTGGCCATGATTTGCGGAGCAACCGGTAGCATCTGGCGAGCTAGTGGGTGGTTGAAGATGATACTTCGCAAAGGAAATAGGAATGTCCGATAGGCCCGAATCCGAAAAGGCGCCGCGAATTACGATCGGCATCATGACACATAACTATGGACGGTTCATTAAGGACGCCATTGATAGCGTGTTAAGGCAATCGGTCGCCAATTGGGAGCTTATCATTTCCGACGACGCTTCCACTGACGGCACGGCCGAGATCGTTAAGCCCTACCTTACCGATACTCGCATTCGGTATGTGAGACACGACGATAATCTCGGTCAAGCTGGGAATTGGGGATTTCTACTGTTGTCTGGCACAGCCCCGGTTGTCGCCGTGCTTCACGCCGATGACTGGTGGCAGGACAACACGGCGGAAGAGCTCCTCGCTGCATTCGACAGCGAGCCTGCCGTTGATCTGGTTTGTGGTGAATGGTGGCGATACTACGTCGCAACCGGCAAATGCGTCGTTCCCAGCCGCAAGATCGCTCATTCGCTATCAGGCGAATTGGAATTATTGAGGCAAGCCGCTGAATTCACGTGCCTCGTATCGGCATCCGCAGTTCGAAGAACGCTCGTCGAGCGTGCCGGGCTCCCAGACAAGAGCCTCAGCCACACCGTCGACTACCACTACTTCTTGACGCTTTGCGCCCACGCAAGAAAGGTTGCTTCGATCAGCCACCCATTGACGATGTATCGGGTGCATGATAGTAGCGTTACGGCGAACGGATACAAGAGCGGCAGGTGGATCGATGAGGAGGAAGTGTTCGCCGACATTTGTGATCCTTTGTTTGCAAAAACACCCGGAACAATCAAGGGGACAGCTATCCTGCGCGCGCAAATGGCGCGCTGCGTGTTCTCTATTGGCGTCTCCACCGGAGTCGGAGGGGATGTAGTGCTCGGACGCGCCATCATGGACCGCGCAATTCGCGTCGATCCCGGGATCAAGCGCAACCCGCGATTCGCGATTGACCGTTTACTCTGTTCAAGCGCCAGACTGCCAAATGCGCTTTTTCGCCTAATGCATCGAAAGCGCAGATCATAACACCGGATCGAAGGTAATCTTGATGATGGTTTCACTTATCCAGCGGATCGCATCTCGCCTCCGAGGCAGCGCCTTTTTCTTCTCTTCGCTGCGCACGATCTGGTGGACGTTGCTCGGGGCGCGTATAGGATCGGGCACGATAATTCCACGATTGCAGATGACGTGGCCCCATCAGGTAAGAATCGGAGCCCACTGTATCATCGAGCCCGACATACTCTTTAAGCACGATGGCGTCTGGTGTCCGGGGAGCTCGATAATCGTTGGGGAGAGAGTATTCATCGGCCGTTCGTCAGAATTCAATATCCGTGAAGGAATTCGCATCGGCGACGACTGTCTTATCGCCTCCGGCTGTAAGTTTGTCGATCACGACCATAGCATCCAAACCGATAATGGACCGATGAACAAACTTCCCTGCCCCGGATCCCCCATCGTAATCGATGAGGACGTGTGGCTTGGCGTCAACGTAGTGGTACTTAAGGGGGTTCACATTGGCAAAGGCGCCGTCGTCGCAGCGGGCGCGGTCGTGACCAAGTCAATCCCTCCGTACGAGATATGGGCAGGGGTTCCTGCCAGGAAGAAGGGCAGCCGCTTTGATCGAAGCAAAGTACCGGTTGAGCAGCCGGATGCAACTTGACCAAACAACCGACGATACAGGGCGTTGCAGGAACAATACTTTTACTGCAGTACTCTTACTCGTTGTCGACAGGCTAAGCACAGGGATGCACTTAACGAATTGCCTCACGCGCACAGATTCCTCGAGTACCTTTCAAAGCCAGGGTTCGTGCTTTAGCGCTCTCACTGCGCAGGGGCCGAGCTTTCCCATGTGCGCTAGGACATACGTGACAAAGCCGCGGCACGTCATGCAATATGCAATGCCCTTCGCAAGAGCTTCGCGAGCCCCCTTGCTTTCACCGCGACAGAGTTGATACATGCCTTTAGAAATAAGCGCATCGGCAAGCGCCCTTCGTACCGACGTCGCCAGCACGAACATGTCTGGGTCGCCAAGAATGCTTTCATATCGAAAGATATGACCATCCGTCATATACTCGCCTCGAATTCGGCTCATGCCGCCAGCATGCAAACGATAGTTCATTAGACGCTCTGTTTCATAGTACGCACCAGCTCCTGTTTTGGCGCACTGATAGTAAAGCCAGTAGTCTATCGCTCCGTTAGCCCGCTCGTCGATAAACGATGGCAATACCATACTGCGCCGAAAAATGGTTGCTCCGACCGGGAAACTTAAGTTAATGAGACAGCATTCGCGCCAATCGGGGATTGTGCCGCACGCCAACTTGTCACGCCCGAAGTGCTTACTGGCTTCTTCTGTTTGAGCAACTGATCTAACGCCGCTTGCATCCATCACCCAATGATCGCACGTACTCAGGATCAGGCTACTATCCCGTACGAGTGGAGCAAGGAGTTGCTCAACGAACGTAGGCTCAAACGTATCGTCATCATGAAGTATGCAGAAAAATTCGCCGGTCGCCATCTCGATGCCTGTTCGCCAGTTGGCGGCGATCCCGACGTTCACCGGTCGTCTAACGTAGCGTATCCGTGGATCAATAGCAAAGGCGCCAACAGTCGCAGCTGTTTCATCTGAACTGGCATCGTCAAGAACCAGGATTTCCAAATTGCCGTACGTCTGATTTACTGCGCTTTTCAACGATTCTAAAAGCATACCGGCGCGATTATAGGTAGGCACGAGAATAGTAACACGAGGCGTAGGCTGAGACAAATGACGGCTCCTTGAAGAACGCGATCTATACTAAGCGTCTCTTTACAAAATGCTCGCAAGCCAAATGTCGTGCAGCAAAAACGAACCAACTATATCCTCGGCTGTTGCACACATTACAATGATTGTGGCATCTTATGGTCAGGATCGGGCCGCTGGAATGCATCAACGGGCTCCAGAGAGACGGTCCCCCGGCAGAAGTGTATTCTCAAGCATATCGATGTGAGTACCGAGCTTAGCCCTTGCCTGTGGTTTATTGCGGACAAAGTCCCCCTCCTGCGGCGTCGACATATTGACACTTGCCGCATCGACGCAATATTTCTAACTGCAATGTCCCGTCGAGCAGGAAGTTGGTATCCGTCCGAGGCGCTACGTTGCGCTACGAGACAAAATCGTGGAACCACGATGCGCATTCGTTAGCAGTAGGGGACACAGGCTCTTAGAATCTGGTCGTTCCGCTGAAGCGCTTTCTCAGGCGACGATGCTTTGGTATAAAGCAGGCGAAATTGAAAATCGATCTACTCTTTCCGAGCCTCCCGCCGCAGATAGACGGAATTGGCGACTATACCGCACATATCGCGCGAGAGATGTCAAAAACGGCGGATGTTCGCGTTCTGACCGGGAACAATACCAGGTATGACGAGATCGACGGTGTCGAGATCACGCCCGCGTTTACTCTCCGTCGCAGATCGAGCATCCTCGATTGCGTCGCTCCGATATGCGCGCGAAAGCCCGACTGGTTGATCCTGCAATACAATCCGTTCTCTTACGGCAAGTGGGGCCTCAACCCTTATGTGCCTAAGCTCGTTTCAAGAGTCAAACGCCAATCTCCCACAACACGCGTTGCGGTCATGGTTCACGAGATGTTCCTTGTCTTCGCGTTCGAACGCTGGCAAACGACCATCATGACAACGTGGCAAAGGCTGCAGTTCTGGCAATTGGGACGCCAGGCCGATATCATGTTTTTCTCGTCGATGAGCTATATCGACCTGGTAAGCAGTTGGTTCCCGAGTACGCCGCTAAGGCATTTACCGGTCGGCTGCAATATCGACGCGGTGGATCTTACGGCCGCAGAAGCACGCCGCCAGTTAGGAATCGCGGATGATGAGTTCGTGCTCGGCTTCTTCGGAGGAACCCGCATATTTCGTAACGTTGAACAGGTCATTGCGGCGGCCACGGCCCTAGCCGCAACAGGCGTCAAAACCGTCCTTCTTATGATTGGCGATGGAAGCGCCGAGCCGGTCAAGCCGGTTCCGGGCTTGAGGGTCGTTGCTGCGGCAAAATTGCCAGCCAGCGAGGTCTCGTTGCGGTTTCGCGCAATGCACGTCTACCTTGCGCCATACGCGGACGGAGCGTCGACGCGAAGGGGAACGTTCGTGGCCGGCCTCGCACACGGCTTGCCAATCGTGTCGACCATTGGAACCAATTCGGACAAGCTCATTAGCGATCAAAACGGAAGGTCCTGCTTATTGGTCGACGCGACCGACGCCGTAGCATTCACAAACGCTGTCCTTCGGTTAGCAGCGCAACCGGACCAGCGCGCACAGTTGGCCAAATCGTGCGAATCATTCTTTTCAAACCAATTTACGTGGCAAAAGATATGCGATGCAATGTTCGAGGCTCTGAAATCGGTCAGCGGACATCCGACAAGCGCCCAACGAACGCGCACATCGGTGTAATAGCTGTGTTGCGGCCATTTGCGTAAGGCGAGTTGGGCAATAGGAACTAAGTGAACGAAATGAAAGATGTAACATCCGGGGCAGTCGTAGATGCGTCGTCCGTCCTGTCGGCGATCGTGGCTCCGATTGCAGTATTGCTGATCGGAATAGGAGTGCTGTTTTATGGCATTTACAAGCCTGACGGCGCCTATGAACTGCTCATCTTTATCGTTCAAGTCCTCCCTGCCTTTATTCTGGCCGGATCAAAATCGAAAAGGCTACTGCCGTATATTCTCACGATATGGGCCGTGGCGCCTGAGATTCGACGCGTTTACGACTGGTCGGTAGGTACATACCATCCCGTTACGATCTTGAGCCTAGCGCCGCTAGCTTGCACGGCGGCTCTCATTTATCCAGTCGTCGCCTCGCCAGGACTGAGCAACAAGATCAAACGCCCCATGACAATGGTATACGCCGCGCTGGCCTATGGCCTCATAATGGGTCTGTTCACTCACGGAGCGGCAGCGCTTTACGATGCAATAAACTACGGGATTCCTCCTCTCGTGGCTCTCTTCTTAATGCTTAAGGCTACAACGCCTGAAGAAACCGATCGGACAATCCGAACGTTTGGGCTGATTGCTTGCGGAGTCTCTGCATACGCCTGGATACAGTACATTACGTGTCCGGCGTGGGATGCTTTCTGGCTGGTGAACGTTGGGCGCGAAGCCGGATCAATGGGCAAGCCTCTACCGCTTGAGCTTCGACCATGGTCGACGCTCAATTCGCCAGGACCCTGCGCCGCATTCTTAAGTGCAGCACTCCTTCCCATGATCGTCAACCGAAAATGGAGAGGCCTCACGAGCTGGGCTGGAGTCATGTTGATTTCGACCGCGTTGCTGATTACGGGAGTTCGATCGTCGTGGTTGACGCTCGTTGCAATGCTCGTCGTTTATATTGGTCTTTCAAATACAAAGAGCAGAGTTTGGAGTGCCATCGGTGTGGCCGTCACGTTAGGCCTTCTCGTACTCGTTCTTCCATATATACCGGGGCATACATCAGTAGCGAACCGCATTGGAACGTTCAGCAACATCTCGCAGGACGGTTCTTATCAAGCGCGCGCTGGCCTCATTTCGTCCGCATCATGGCATATTTTCGATAAGCCGGCAGGTGCGGGAATGGGCGCGGGTTCTCGGGCAGGGGAGCTTTCCGAAGGTGGCGATGACCTTGCAGGGATCAGCGATAATGGCTATCTCGTTTTGGTTATCGTCTTTGGAATTCCAGGCGCCGCACTTGTACTTTACGGTCTGTTCGGCATTCTACAAGGGGCGTGGCGCACTCAACTTTGGCTCAGGGACAAGTACAGCGCACTCTGCCTTGCAGGAATTGGCGGCTTGTTAGTCGACCTAAGCTCTGGCAATCAATTATTGGGAGTCGTAGCTACGACATTCTGGCTATTGATAGGTGTTGGTTATGTGGGCAAAAGCAGTGCAATGACGCAGATATCCGCCACTGAAAATACGGACAATTCAAATTCATGAATACACCACCCGCGGTATCCGCACTTATCCTTGCGAAGAACGAAGCCGAGTTTATCGAGCGGTGCATCCGAAGCGTCCAGTGGGCCGGCGAGGTCGTGGTGTTGGATTCTGGCAGTACCGACGGCACCCAAGAGATTGCCAGGTCTCTCGGCGCTACGATCTACGAGCAGGAGTGGCTTGGCTGGTCTGCGCAGCACGATCGTGCAATGCAACTCGCGCAGAATGATTGGGTATTCGTTATTGACTGCGACGAGATCGTAACCCCCGAGTTAAGAAATTCCATCGAGCAGACGATGGAAGGCCAACCCGATCCCAAGGACGGATTCGCCGTAGTGCGACAAGGTGATTTCCTTGGCGTCCTCTTGCCTAGCAAGTCACGCCCAGCAAAGATCATGAAGATGGTGCGCCTCTTCAATCGGCAATACGGCAAGTGGGATGCCAAGCAGCTTGTTCATGAGGAAGTCATCGTAGCCGGCAGAACTCATCTGTTAGAGGGAAAGCTTATCCATTGGCGGGGATACATGATGGACGAGTACGTTAGCGCTTTCAACCGTTACGCGACGATTGAAGCCAAGGTTCTTGACGACCAGCACGTCCACGCGAACGGGGCATTGATCGTAACGCGCACACTCCTACGCTTCTTCTGGCAATACATTTGGCAACAAGAATGGAAGCTCGGCGTCCGCGGACTTATCCACTCCTTAATGAAGGCGTACGCCGAATTTGTCCGATATGCCAAGCTCTGGGAGATGCAAAACGCCCCAAGATGTATTCATCCGCCAAGCGACATCTAGTGTGCGTCTCGTTCCGTGTCTCGATAGCGAGATGAGCAGCCGCGGCAGTGCGAAAGAACGCACGAGTGGCAGCCAAGCGGCCGTGGATGAAGAGCACATCTAGGATCTTGGACGGATCGACAACGCTCTGCCATAATTGTCTTGCGCTCTACAAAACAACCACCAAGAGCCGGCATCCAGACTGCCCCGCGGTCAATACCGACAATGTAATTTAGCGCTCGTAAACTTGGTCGATCACAATCACAACGTCAGCCGGAAACCATCAAATGCGCGTTTTAGCAATTAGCCATTCTTGTGTTACAGCCGTCAATCAACAACAGTTTGTCGAACTGAACAATTTGGCGGATACCGAAGTTGAGCTTCTGATTCCATCAAACTGGAAAAACGACTATTCGCCCGCGCCAATCGCACCGACGCTTTTGCCCACCGTCGAATTTCCCGTTCACCGATCAAAGGTGGCAATCGCCGGAAACGTCTCTCTGCATTTCTACCCACTGTTGCCTGTTCAGCACCTGTCAAATAGAAAATTCGACATTATCCTTTCAACACAAGAACCTTGGAGTTTGAGTGGACTTCAGGCCATCGTTTTATCCCGGCTGATGAGGGCGCCCCTCGTATTTCAGACCAATCAGAACATCTACAAACAATACCCGCCGCCATTTTGCTGGATTGAGCAGCTTAGCTACAGAGTCGCCGCCATCGGTCTCGCATATTCAGAAGAGGCACGCCAGGTCATGATTCGCAAAGGGTTTTCATCGCCCTCGCGAGTCGTTCCATATGGCACGGATCTCGCGCTATTCCGCAAGCAAGCATCCAGTGAACTTCGCGAGCAGCTCGGTGTCCAGCAAAGCATCGTTATCGGCTATATGGGAAGACTTGTGCCGGAAAAGGGCCTTGTCGATCTAGTTAATGCGGTCAGCATATTAATCGCCCGTTTGCCGATGAGTAACGTTAAGCTGCTGTTTGTGGGTTCAGGAGTTCAAGAGCGTGAGTTACGAGAGCTTTCGCAAGCCGTCGGCATCGCCGATAGTGTCGTATTTGCCGGCGCCGTTCCGCATGATCAGGCAGGCAAATATATGAATTGCATCGATATTTTTGCGCTGCCATCGCGCACACGCTCCAACTGGAAAGAGCAATTTGGCCGCGTGATTATCGAATCAATGGCTTGTGGAATTCCAGTCGTTGGCTCGGACAGCGGCCAAATTCCGCACCTAATTCACGACACAGGGGGCGGAATAGTCTTCAAAGAAGGCGTCTCAGAGGATTTGGCGACCAGCCTAGAGAGTCTCGTGGTAGATGCGGCGCTCCGAGACAAGCTGGGGAGGATCGGCATGAACGCGGTAACGGAACGCTACACGTACGCGGCCGTCGCGCATGCGCTTCGCGACGCGCTTGGGAGCGCTCTCGAGCTAGCAGGAAGCAGCGCAGCCCCTGCCCCGTGACGCATAAGGCTCTCTCATCCTCCGACTACTGTCCGGTTGGAACACGGTAGCCTGCTTGCACATTGACTCGTTCGGCAAACGAGATGGCGGTCAAGAAACACACTTTCCATCTAACGGGTGAGCCAGATCAACAAAATCTCGCAGGGCGCTATTAAGAATAAGCGGGGATCGCTCATGAGGAGCTCTCCTAAGCAGCCGACCGAGTGAAGGAACCAATGAATGTTCAGGGTATGGTTTAGTACGACAGGAAGTCTCAAGGACCGGGAAAATCCTCGAACCATAAATGAGTTGATGCAGCAATTCGATCAACTTTCGTACGATCGGTATAAGCTCGCGCCAAGTCCTGAGGCCGCCGACGCCATCATATTTTTTGAACCAAATAATCGACAAGTGCACGAATATCCAAATGACCTGCTAAGCAATGAGCTTATACGTCGATACCCCGAAAAGTGCTTTGCTCACGACTATTCGGATCTTGGCATCGTTTTTCTACCTGGCGCGTACGTTTGCACGCCACGGAGAGATTTTGACAGCAATCGAACGCGAGCGGGCGGTTACTATAATCGGATCGAAGTCTATAACTCCGTCGTCGAACAAGCCAGCCACAACTATAGAAACAGAGACAACATTCGTTACCTATTTTCTTTTCGTGGGGCGCTGTCGCATCCGGTACGCGCCGCGCTGCTTAAGCAAGACTACTCTTCAGTCAAGGCATCGGTTCGACGAATTGATCGATGGTTTAATCATTCTGACAAGGAGAAGAGTGATTATGTCCAGGAGATACTCGAAAGCAAATTCGTACTTGCCCCACGGGGGATTGGCACGGCATCAATCCGGCTGTTTGAAATAATGCAGTTCGGCCGCGTTCCAGTCATAATATCCGACGAATGGGTTCCGCCGTCTGGGCCGCCCTGGGAAGAGTTCTCGATTCGAGTAGCGCAGAGCGAAGTGAGTGACTTGCCCCGGATTGTGTCACAACGTGAGGACGAGTGGAAAGAGATGGGTGACCGGGCGCGCGAAGCGTGGGAACAATATTACTCGCCCAATATGGCGCCCTTTCGGCTGATCGAAGACATTGAGAATCTTATGTGTACCCGCCCCGCAAACCACGATGAGCGAAAGTACCAAAAGGAATGGTTAACTGCTCGGTTTCTGCTGCGTCAACATTGGTTTGACCGTGTCTATAGCAAAGTTTGGCGCAAGCTACATACGGCATGACTTGCAGGGATTCCATTAAACTACAATCAACGTCTTCCGCTATTATGTGCGTGCTGTGCCGGCAACAATCGATCATATTGCCCACGCTGTCGTTAGCGTCCGTGGCGCAGCCAATCGAACAGAGATGATCCGCTGGTTCGACGGACAGGAACACGACCCAATAATGCCCACGCCGCCTCGCACCGGCTTACCCGGCTCGTCCCGCCAAGAGAACCACGGCGGCGGCGGCGATGCCCAGGACGGCAGCGGCGACGTGCGTTGGAACGGATGAGCCTTCCGGCGCGACGTCATCCTGCTCGCAGCGCTGGGCGATCGTTTCGCCCAACCCTAACCATAGCCACGGCAACAGCGAGACGCCGGGGAACGTGTACGACGGCGCGCCGACCATGTCGACCATCGTCGCGGCAATGGTCGCAACGACTCCGATCAACAAGACCTGCGTCTGCCCTCGCCGGCGCGACGCCAGCATTGTCAGGCGAATGATGCCAGCCGCCATTGCGGCAAAGTAAAGCAGCAACCCCGGGGCGCCGGTCTCTGATGCCCACTGCGCCCAAAAGTTATGCGCAAGATTGCTGTGACCGGTTCCTCGACGAACGACGACATCCGGAGCATCGCCCTCACCCGTAAACCGCTGCTGAATCACCGGAAACGCCCCCAAGCCCCACCCCGTCAGCGGCCGCTCCGCTGTCATCGCACAAGCTGCCTTCCAGCGGCGCAGGCGATCCGTCAGCGAGACATCGCCCACCAGATGCGCAAATGTTCCGGCTCGCTGCGAAAGAATTGGAGCCAATTGATCGCTGAATATGAGCCCCCCGAACGCGACCGAGAGGATGAGCAGCGGTCCGACTACAAGATATTTGTTGGCGCGACCAATCTTGGGAGGAGCGAATCGCAAGTTCAGCGCGAGCAATACCAGCGCGCCCGTCAATCCGCCAAGCCACGCGGAACGCGTTCGCGCAACAATCAACGCCGATCCGATAATGACGGCGATAACCTGCGAGGCAATCTGGAACGCCGACTTATCGCGATAAGAGATCGCGACCGCCAGCGGGATCGGCAAGAGGAGCATCAGGTAAGAACCGAATTGCTCGTGATTGCCGAAGACGCTCGTCATTTCGTCGCCAGGATGACTACCCGACCCAAACAGGGTAAATCCGTAGAACGAGACGAGAGTGCCGACGCCGAGCACTCCGAAAAGAACCGGCCAGACATCATCCTCTCGTAGATACCGCGAAGCCGCGTAGTACACGCCGGCGCACAGAAGCATCCGTAACAGCTCGCCGATCGCGAACGGCTGCAGGATCCGGGCAGCGTCGCCGGCCGAGTGCGACGGCGGGTAGACGACCAAGAACACGCACCAGGCGATCAAGGCGCATAGCCATGGCAGCACCCCGCGCAGCGATTCGCGCCACGATGCCTTTTCTTGACTTTCCCGCGCCGCGAGAAACGCAAACAGCGCGATCACAAGCGCCTGCAAAAGATGCGCGCGCGCGGGACGCGGCAACCATGGCATCTCCGCAATGAGGGCGATGACCTGAACGACGATCAAGACAAGCGCGGCGACGTGGCGCTTCATCCACGGAAGGACCGTGGACGTTTGCGAACCATTTGGGGTAGACGTGCCGTGCCGATGGTAATGTTTGTGTTCTGCTGTGGGGCTCAAAAGACCTCGTTCGCCGCCCGCCAGTCGTCGGCGGCAGCACCTCGACTAGAGTGTGGGACGATTCCGGCGACCGTACTGCGACGCCGGATCATTGCCGTGAAAACGAAACTCGTGTGATTCGTCGGCCAAACCGCCGCGCATATGGCTGCGATGGTCCTCGACCGCCCAGGCGACGAAATTGCTCAGCTGCTCGCGGAACGAAGCTACGTCGAATCGCGCCGCATGCGCTTGCAAAACCTCGGGCAAAACGCTCAACGTTTGGATCTCCATCAGAGCGCTTGCCAATGAGTCGACGGTCTGTTCCGCAAAAAACAAGCCCGTCTGGCCATCTACGATTGTTTCAAGCGCTCCACCGCGGCCAAAGCCAACGACCGGGCGGCCACTCGCCATGCATTCAAGCGGCGTCATGCCAAAATCTTCCTCGCCGGGGAAAATCAGCGCCTTGCACCGCGCATACTCGTCCGCCACTTGCGCATCGGGCAGCCTGCCCAGAAAGGATACGGTTGGCCCAGCGAGCCGGCGAAGAGTATTCTCCTCTGGTCCTCCGCCGACAATGCGCAACGGAAGGCGAAGGCGGTTGCACGCCTCTATCGCGAGATCGATGCGCTTGTAGCCGACCAACCGGGACACGATCAAAAAATGTTGTCCCACTTCATCGGGCGGCGCAGGACGGTACAGGCGAGTCTCGATCGGCGGGTAGATGACTGCCGCAGGGTCGCGCCGGTAGTATTTGCGGATCCGCGAGGCGACATTGTTCGAGTTGGCGATGAAGTAGTCGACGCCAAGCGATGATGCGACGTCCCACGTCCGCAGCCGGCTCAGCACGTTGCGCATGAACGGCGCAAGCAGCCGGGTCATCGCACTGCGGCTCAAATATTCGTGGTGACGCCAGACAAACCGCGCCGGGGTGTGGCAATAACAGATGTGGCAGGTTTCCGGCGGGGTAATCACGCCCTTGGCGAACCGGCTGGAGCTGCTCAGAACGACGTCGTAACCGCTAAAATCGAACTGCTCAAAAGCCACCGGATACGACGCAAAAGCGAATTTATGTAGCCGGCGATTTGAAAGCGGCGATTTCTGCAAATACGAAGTGCGAACGTCTGCGTCGGCAAACGCCCGAAGGGTTGACCTTGGATCGTAAATTGCCGTGTAAATGGGCGCATCGCGATACAGATCGTGCATCACGGCCACCACCTTCTCGGCTCCGCCCGCCTGCATGAGGTCATCGTGCACCACGGCAAGATTATAAGAACGATCCGTCATCACCATGTCGACCGCGCATCTTCATTTCTGGTCCCGGAAACGTCCCCGGACTGAGCGGCTGTTTGAGAAACCCGCTTACGGCCTAGCCGTCCCCCGGCAATGCCGCGCCGCTCAATAATATGTTCATAGACGCTCTGCATACTCGCAACAGTGTGTTCGATCGTGAATCGTCCACGGACTCGAACCTGTCCGGCGCGTCCCATTTTTCGAGCGGCAACGGGGTCGCTTAGCAGCCGAATAATTGCCTGGGACATCGCCATTGCATCGCCCATCGGGACGAGGATGCCGCTCTCGTCATGAACAATGATCTCCGGCAGAGCCCCGCCATTCGTTGCAATCACGGGCTTGGCTGAAGCCATACCCTCAATCACCACCTGGCCAAACGGTTCACCGAGCGTGCTTGCGTGAACGACGATATCGACTTCGGGCATCAGCACATCCACATCAGCCCGAAAGCCAAGGAATTCGACTCGATCCTTAACCGATAACTCTTCCGCCAGGATCCGAATTGACTCATCGTACTCCTGCTCGCCAAACATCGCGGATCCGATTACCCAAAACTTGCAGCGCGGAAATGCCTTTACGACCTCGGCAGCCGCCCGGATAAAGATATGCTGTCCCTTCCACGGGCTAATACGGCCAATCAGGGCAATGACGGGCTCTTCGGGCCATTTGGCGCCGGCGGCGTCCAACGAATCCTCGACCGTATCCCTATCCGGAACCCGGACGGCTCCGCTGTAGATAACAGCCGTATGGGCGCGGCGCGGTAGCTGAACGGTTCGCAGCGTGCTCTGAGAATTGGCGACGACCGTATCTGGAATCATCCGGGCAAGCAAACGAAAAATCGAAACCATAATACGTGGAAGATAGTCCGCCGTGATATTGTCGCGAACATGCCAAATCGCCGGAATATTCTCGATTCTAGCCGCGATTCCACCGTAGATATCGGCTTTGAGGCTGTTTGTATGTATGATGTCGACGTCATTTTCCCTGGCAAAGCGGGCAATCCGCAACGCATACGATAACACCCGCCAGACCTGGCGGAGCTGCAGGAACGAGAAAAATCCAAGCGAATCCTTGCGTCGCTCGACCACGCTCTTGTCCAAGGGGATAATGTGCGTCTCAATACCGGAACGCTCGAACTCGCCCGCAAGCTTGCCTTCCGACGCCAACACGACAATCGGGCGGTAGCGCGTCTTATCGAGGGCGCGAATCAGGTTGAGGAGCGCAATCTCTCCTCCGCCCAGGCGCGCGGTATGATCCACATACAATATAGTTACACGATTATTCATTATTCCGGCAATACCCGGCCTACCGACACTTCCCGCCGATTCCCGTTGAACGGAGTCAAGGCCTTCGGAGGACAAGTTTTTGGTCGGCCGTATGAGCATGTATACCCATTCCTTCTCAATGTCCGCGGATCAAATCACGAATAATGCAGAATAACGGAGCAGGCGCCGCAGGTGCATTGGAAGCGCGGAGGTTATCTAATAAACTTATTCGGTTAGCGTCTTGTTCCGCTCGACCAGGCGTTCTCTTCCGGCAAGCGCCCTGAGATAAATCTCTTCCATCGCCGCCGCGTGGTGCTTCCACGTATAATTACTCTCTACAAAGTCGTGAAGACGTTCTCGCGTGAGAATGCTGGACCACGCCTCGTCAAAAAATCTCAATATCGCAGCGCCCAACGCCTGAGAATTGGTCCCATCGGCCACGAGCCGGCCATCGAGGCGCCGCAACGTCTCGGGGATTGCGCCAACGGGAGTTCCAATGACGGGTACGCCACACGCAAGCGCTTCAACAATCACGAGCCCAAATCCTTCAAGAGCGACCGTGGGCAAAACAAAAAGATCGGCTGCTTGATAATATGCAGGCAAATCCTGATCCGATACAAAGCCAATCAGGCGCACATGCCGTTCCAGGTGAAGTTCGTTCACCATTTGTTGCAGGCGCTCGCGCTCGGGCCCCTTGCCGCCGATCAGGAGCAAAACGTCCGGATTACGAGCGACCACGTCCGGCATGGCCTGGATCAAATTGTCGAGCCCCATCCGGGGCGCCAACCGGCGGATCGACAGGATTACCCGGCGGTCCAAAGGGATCCCGAGTCGTCCCCGCTCCCCAAATGCGTTCCCTAATTTGAACCGGGAGATATCGGCGCCGCCCGGGACAATGCTTATCTTATCTCTCGAAACACCATAACGGTCGACCAGGATCTGAGCGAACGCGTCGCTTAATGCAACCACATGCTGGCTCGCCGCCAGGTTGGAAGTCTCGACGTAACGGCAATATTGCTTCTTCGCCCACGTGCTCAACCGGTGGCCGGGAGACGAGTCGTGACGCGTCTTCTGGATCCAAAGTTCCTGATCCCACGGGCCGTGAAACGAACGGATCCGAGGAACCGAGCGAGGAACCGCGCGAAGCGGCCCAACAGACGCGTACGCAAAGTGCGTATGGACAATGTCGAATGGCTCCTGGGCAACCAGGCGCGCACACGCGTTCCGGCCATTGCGGATAAAGTCCAGCGGCTTTCCAGCGCCATCGTAGCGAATGGTGCGAAAGCCATAAGCATTCATCTCGTCCGCCGGCGCGGACTCGTTGTGGCGGGCACAAAGCAGAGTCACTTGGTGTCCTGCTAGGACGAGCTCCGATGCCGTTTCTCTGGCGACGACGCGGGAGCCGCCTGGGAGGTCATCCCAAACCGCGTCGGCCAAGAAAAGTATTCGCAAAACCGCTCTCCCTGCCACCTTGCGAGGAAAAGACGTAGATACCGCGACCAAGCAGCCGCTGCACCGACGAACATTCACGTAGAGTGGATTAGAATCGAAAGTCCGTCTAAACAACACCGAACACGAGACATAAAACTTCCCCCTCAGCCGGGCAGCCGGAAGGCCAAGGGGATGCTGCTCAATAGGCGCCGCGCCCTGAAACGACGGCGGGAATGGTAAGCGCCAAGATCCGTATATTTGTCCAAAGACACCGCTGTTGCACATAGAGCAGGTCGAGCTCTATCATGCTTTCAAATGAAAGGCTCGCCCGGCCGGACACCTGCCACAAACCGGTCAATCCCGGCACGACGGCCAAGCGGCCAACCTGATGATCCGTATATTGAGCGACTTCCGAGGGAATCGCGGGACGCGGGCCGACCAGACTCATATCTCCAAACAAAACGTTGAGCAACTGGGGCAGCTCGTCAAGAGACGACCGTCGAAGAAATCTCCCAACGCCGGTCACTCGAGGGTCGTTGCGCATCTTGAAAACCGGCCCCGACCGCTCGTTCTGCTGCTCCAACCGCTTGCGCAACGCTTCGGCATCCGTGCGCATCGAGCGAAACTTAAAGCAATTGAAAATTCGTCCATCCCGCCCAACCCGCTTCTGTACAAACAAAACGGGGCCCGGACTATCGAGTTTGATGGCCATCGCAATGGCCAGAAATACGGGAAGCAACACGATCAGGCCGCACACGACCAGGGCCAGGTCCAATGCACGAATTGCCAAATCTTGCGCGTCAACAGCCATGCCAATAGCGGCGGCCGAACTTACGTGCCCATTGCGTTCATCGCGAACGCCCTTGGACCGGCTCGTTACTGCTAGCTGTTCCAGGTTCATGCCTTTCTCCTGTAATCTCCTAACAAACAGCGCCGTTGCCGATGCCTCGCAATTCGAGCGCACCGGTAATAGTGCCCAAAGGCGGCCTCAACGCTAAGCATTAGATGCTCCGCCCGGAGCCGAAGTGCAATAAATAGCATCCTGATTGTTGCGAACGTCAGCACGGCTCTGCAAACGTTGAACATTTACTGGAGAATACTGCAAACGTAGAAAATCAATCCAAATGCGAGGAATGCCGAACCAAGCCGGCGACGCCAGCAGAAATGCATGCCCGCGCGGAGGCGGAAAACGGATCAGTCCAAGCCGCCGCGCCATCGCACACGCGGCGCGCGGTGCAGGATCGCCTACTGTATTGCTACACTTGCAAATATATTAATGCGTTTGGCTCGCGGAGGAGCCCTGGGTCAGCTCCGTAGCGGACGTGCCGCCGGCGTCGGCGACCGTTACAAGGGCGGTCGCCTGCAACTCGGTCGCCGTCGCAATTTGAGGGAGAGGAACGATAACAAGGGGAGCGTCGACGTGCGGCGTCTCGCTGGGAATCGAGAGCGCCATGCGGCTCGGTTCGCTGGGGATCCGTTCGGCGGACCATTGGGCGAGAAAGTCGAAGGAGGCCTGATCCTTCGCGCGCAGTCCGTCAGGATCCGTAATGAAGAAGGCGAACGCCTCGGCGAACCCTTCTTCAAGGTTCACGCCTGCGTAGTCGGTGATCAAGCAATGGGCGCTTCGAGATCGATTATAGATATTGCGATATGCGTTTCGATCGGATGAGTCAAAGACGTGAAACCAAACATAGTGACCATATTCGTGGGTAAGCGTCACTCGATCGAAACCTCCCTGGGCGTTGATTCGCAGCGAAATCCGCATGTGACGATTGTCGAAGAGCCCGTCGATGACTCCGGCGCTGCTCGCCGCATAAGAAGTTCCATCCGCGAGGCCGACCGACCGCAGATAACCATCCATAGCGCCGTCGTTGTATACGTACAGCGTCACATTGTCGCCGCCTCTGAAGCTGCCCGGAATATCCCTCTCATACCAGGAAGAAACAACTTGCACGGAAGGCCCCGAGGTGTCCCGGCACACGAGATCCGCCATGGCGTTACGTGGATGCGCCGAAGCAATGGCAAAGGTCACGACCGCAAGGCATATTAGGCGGATATTGATGTCAGCTCGCATAATCGTAGTTTTTCTCTGAAAATTTGCTTCTTATTACCCACAAGTATCTTTAAGAAACCATTCTTGTTACGGTCAGACTGGTTTCGAGAAACTTAGTTGGATAAGCCTGCATTGAAGCGGTTCCCCCGGTTCAGGTATCGGCGCAAAACCGAATTCTGGTCAGGTAAAAGAGCGACAATACAGGTGAATTTAGCTAAAATCAGGTACTACTGCGAGGAAAATGCCCCGGTAAACTTACCGGGTTTAGCGGACATGCGGCGGGAAATGCTAGAGCTGGTACTGGCGGCGAAGGGATGCCAGAAGGGCGTCGCAACTTGAGGAAATTAGATCATAAACCTGAGAAAATTCGCCGGTTTTCATGGGGTCTGGGATCTCATCGACCTTGCGATTGGGCGCATATTTCACAAACGGCTGGACTTTCGCGCTTGCACGGCCAACCGCCCATATAGAGCGCAACACATCGTTGTCCATCGCGAGCAGATAATCCCATGAAGACAGGTCCGCCGGGCCGAAGAGGCGCGCGGTGTGCGCATACTCTATGCCGTTGGCGCTTAGCATCGCCAAAACGCGGGAGTGAGGGGGGGAACCGATATGCCACAAAGCGACTCCAGCGGAACCGGTCACGATTTGCTCGGACAGCCCGGCGGCGGCGACGCGGCTGGTAAATATCGCCTCTGCAAGCGGCGAACGGCAGATGTTCGCTCTGCACACGAACAGGATTCGAATTGGCGTCCCGGGGTCAGTGGGGATCGTCTCGAACATCGACTGCTCCCTGCAAAAAATGCGCCGCGCCGACAATCGGCAACGGCGCATCCTTGCTAGTTTCGTATCCGGCGATTAGTGTTTCGCGGGAACGGACCCGATCGGTCCCTGGGGCTGATAGATATAGCTATCGAGGTTGCCGGAGGGCCACGCCGGAGTTCCGAGTCCGCCAGCGGGGGTCTCAGACGAGTGGCGGCGCCGGGCGAACAGGGTCTTGCCAAAGCCGCCTGCCGCGCCGTATGCTGCCGTACCCGCGACACCGGCAAGAACGACGCCTTGCGTTGTGCTGGTGGCGGATCCGCCGTTACAGGCCCCGCCCGCGGCGAGCGCGGTTCCCGTATCGGGAAGCAACGCCGAAATAAAGCCGAAGAGAAGAAGTGCGAGGCCAACTCGCGTGATCCGAGCCGAAATTTTCATTTTTATCTCCAATGGACCCGCTATCTAGGTCCGGATCAGGGAGCCGTTCACGTCGAAACCATGCTCCAGCGTCAATATCTTATTGCAATCTACTACGTGCATGATTCGTGCCATCCGGAACGAACAAGCTCAGCAATTGCGAATCTCTTCGCGCACATGCTACCTTTTCCATGCTTACTTGTCAAGAGCGACTCTCGCCAGACCGAATTTACTCGACCTTGTTCCCTCGACAGGCACTTTGGAAGAACAGGCCCTTTCCGTAGGATCTTTTCAATTGGGACGAACAGAAAGATCATTGTGGAAGAGGCAGCGCTTTGCTGCACCGCATTTGCGGCGGCTCATCAATCGAGCGCTCGATCACATCTACATCGCTTAACGGCGCCTCTTTGAGAAAATGGGTACAGGCGAGCAACCTGGGCGAACTCATGGCTTACTTAGAACGTAAGTTGTCGGGCTCAGGCGGATCGTACGACACGACCCGGATATCCGAAAAGTCCGCGCTGTCGCCGCTGGTCCAAGCGCCTGCCTTGCCGTATTCTCGCTGCGTAGCGTCCTTCCAGTCGGGCCAGTCGGAGACTTGCGCGACCAGCTTGCCGTCGATAAACGCGATGTGATACTCGCCAACAATGTCCAGGCGCAACAGATGCGAGAGCCCAGGCGCAAGCGTCCCGCAGGCCAGCATCTTTGCCGCGCCCTTGACGACCTTGTCCAGCCGCCATTGCGCCGGTGCGCCGCTGCTCATCACGAGGCGTATCGCGCTGAGACCGTCATCCGTCGAATGGAGGACGACGCCGGCGTCCCCGCTTTTGAGCGTCACCTTTGCGGAGATCGATGCATCGCCGATCTCCAGCGGGTCTCCGAAAAGCGACAGGCCGCGCCCGCTCCATGACGTCGAGACGAGCGTGCGAGGCGGATGCGCCGAGTCCGCGCCGATGAACCAGAGGTTCTGTCTGCCCGGATGCGCGGTAACCGGCGCGGGAGAAACCACGCTTGCGACCGTCTTGCCGTTTCGCTCAATGTGTGCGGACTGAACGCCAAGCGCAAAGGGCTCGACGAACGACTGCACGCCAGCAGGAACATCCTTGCGATAGACTTTGTCGCCGCTTTCGATCACGAGCGTCGCAGGTTTCGTCAGGAACGCCAGCGCCTCGACGACATCGTTCGGCTGATCGAGCTGAAACTTGGGCATATCCTGGACGCGGAACGAAACCTGCGTCGGTTGCGCATCGAATGGATGCGGACGGTGGAAGATCTCGATCAAGTCGCGGTCGATTTTGGGCTGATTGCCCGTCTTGAACCAGTCCGCATAATAGCGCGTCACCGGCTGCCATGACATGAAGTGGTTTACGGAAGGGGCAATACCCGTCTCTCCCCAGTCGTTCCATGTGACAAGCATGATCCAGCGATATCGATCCCGGTGCGCGACAGTCCATTCCCATCGATGCCGGTAGGCTGCACTGAGATCACGTGCACCCGCCGTGTATTTGTATCCCGTGTTATAGTAGACGAACGAATTTTCCGACATGAGCATGAGTGACGGCGGCCAGTAGTCGAGCGCCCTCTGAAAGATGTCGTCGGCAGGTACCGGAGTGAATGAGCCCGCCGCGAATGCGTAGGTCTGGAAGCCCGTCGCAGGATCGTTCGCGTAAGGCGCCTTGTAAACCGGATGGATCAGGCCGATGCTCGGAGCATAAGCGATCGGCTCGCCCTGCGCGGCAAACCAATCGACCAGGTCGCGCTTTTCGCCAACTGGCCAGCTCTCGCCCGTTTCCCGAAACCGACCATCCGGAAATCCAGCGCCATAAGGGAACACGACCGGCTTGCCATCGTAACGCAGGAACGCAGGCGACTGCATGCCGATATCGACCCAGTTCTTGATTTGCTCACGCGCCTGAGGACGGAGGGTCGGCGCATTCAAGCAGGCGTAGTCGGGCATCAGGCCTATCTTGAAGCCGCCCACGATCTCGGCCGCTTGAAGGAGCATTCTCCAGACCGCGCGATACCGCTTTCCGTCTCCCGTGTCGCCATCAGAAAGCTCATCGACCAGAAATCCGTCGATTCCGTACTGCTTGGCAATTTGCATGTCCCAAACATACGCGCTCACGTCCACATTCGCGGCGTCCGTGGGATGAAGAATGGGCCTTGCGGTAACACCGCGCCTTACTCCAGCCGCCGGCGCATACGGCTCGTTGTACCAGTAGTTGTTGGTCGCCGAATATCCGTACGCAGGATAGTTGGGCATGTAGTGCGCGAAAACCATGTACGGCCCCTTGCCAGGAGCAGGTCCGTTTGGACCTGCAATTAGGGGCTGCGCGATCAGAACCAAAACGGATATTGCGACCACGGTCCGGCTAATGCGCAAGATGTATCGTAATAACTGCCGCGTTTTATTCATGAGCCTCAGTCCGCAATCGTTGTAAAGTAGGGATAGTTGCCAGCGCTATTCTTTACGGCTAGCTGTTGAATCGACAGCCATTTTGCGTGTCCGTCGACAAAGTCGACGACGCAGCCGCCAGAGTGGCGCGCCTCGAACGCCCCCTGACCGTTCGAAGCGCTGCCATCGCCCAGCTTAGGAACTGGCCCGGTTGTATCGATAACGAGCGAACAACCGGATTGTCCGCTCGGCAAGCACGGCACCTGGAAGTCGTTGAGGGTACTCGACCTACTGTTGAGCGCGCCGCCGTCACCCAGCCAGACCGTCCCCGCCGGATCTTGAATAGTCGCTATCGGATAGCCAAAGATCCCGCCCAAAGAAGGCTGATTCCAATAAACGGCGTTGAGCACATAGGAAACGGCGCGGTCGGACCAGCTTAATCGGTATATGTCTGTTGCGCTTGGACAGATGAGGAGCGGATTGACAGCCAGCCCTCTTCCTGAGTAGTAGGCTTCTATAATGTCGAAGAGCGCCACATTTCCACCCGACGTGGCCTCACACGGGAAAACCTCATCGTAATCCTGGGTGTACTGCATGACCGCCATTCCGATCTGCTTCTCGTTGCTGATACACGCCGATTGCCTGGCCTTCTCTCGCGCCGAAGAAAACACAGGAAACAAAACCGCTGCGATAATAGCGATAATAGCAATAACAATTAGAAGCTCAATTAACGTAAAACCAACATTCTGCTTTGAAGGCATAGTTTTGTACTCGCTTTCGTAAAGCTATCCGATCGAGGCACAACCAATGTCCTTACACGTAGACTCTCGTATTGTTATATGCGACAGCAGGCTAACCGATCGCGATTTTGGCTTGCCGTGAACGAGGTCGACGCAAAGCATCGCGGCCTCCTCGCCTAACTCCGCCAGCGGAGGGCGCAAGCTTGTCAAACCGTGATCCCGCGCCTTGTTATCGACATCGTCGAAACCAACGATGCCAAAATCCCGCCCGGCAACTTGACCAGCGGCCGCGGCGGCATCCATAATCCCGATTGCCAATAGATCGTTGGCCGCTACGATGCCGTTGACACCGGGCCAGCGCTCGAAGAGCAGACGGCCAGCCTCTACGCCTCGAGCGTAGTAAAATTGATGGGCGTGGATCGTTGGATCGAAGGGCTGGTAGTTAAGGTCCACGACGGGCAACTCGTCGCGAGATCCACTGCGCGATTCGACCGCCAACCGTACTCCGCGCAAACGATCAAGCGACCATGGTTCTCCATAATGGGTCACGTACGCAAGTCTATCCCAGCCTTTTGCAAGCAAATGGCTGGCCGCCTGAAATCCCGCATCGTGGCTGCTATAGTGCGAATAGCATATCGGTTGATCGACGTCGAATGACGTGACGAAAACGAGCGGCGCATCCATTCCGCCCACCTCGCGGAACACATCATTGATACTGAAGTTTGACATAGCAACCGCAAGAACAAGAACCGCCGAGCAACCGTCGCTCAACATCCGCACAGACTGTTCCCCCACCGGCAAGTCCACGTGCGCATTGCCAATTCGCCACGACGGAATCGCAATGATACCGTGCTTTGAAAAAACGCTTTCGGCGCCATGCAGCACGATTTCTTCCCACGAATTCGGCAAATGGTTCAGTACGATGCCAATTCTCTGGGTGAGTTGCGGAACCGTCGGCGCCAATGGTTCGCTTGGACCGTAAGAGTGAGCTTGCTTTTGGCCAGTCGGCGGAACTCCCGTTACGAACGTGCCGCGTCCGTTCTCGGCTCGCAGGATTCCCTCGCCAATGAGTCGCTTAACGGCTTGTTCAATCGTCATTGGGGCAACTTCATATTCTTCGGCAAGCAACTTGCGGCTTGGAAGAATGGCCCCCTGACGATATCGCCCATTCGCGATTTGTTGTCGGATCTGATCGGCCACCCGTTCGGAACGAGAAGCCCAGCCGTTTTGCCTCAGCCGTTTTGCTTGAGAAGCGGTAGTCATAGGTTAACCATCACGAAAATTATTATGGTCATCATAACACTGCCGGGGTTGTTTGTCAAGTGGAGCGAAAACGTGGCATCAACGTCTGACGAATCCTACACAACGACACGGCGGTCCTTCGAGAAGTTGGCAAATAATCGAAATGCCTTTTAGACGGCTTCGCTGCCGTCGTGGCCGTATTTGGCAAAGGGTCGTCGCGGAGATTTCACGAGTTCGCGATGCGCTTTGCAATCGAACGTTGGCGGCAAACGCCGTACGCGTGTCGACGTGGCTTCGCCGATCGCCGCGGTGCACGAAGCGCGGGCGAAAAATGGCCCCGGCGGCCCGAGCCGACCTGAATCTTAACATCGCCTATCTAAAGCAAAACTCCTAAACAAACACTCCCGCCGGTTGCCATCGCTTTGGCAAACCGGCGGGACATTGCAACGCTATCTATACAGATGGAAATTACTCCCCGAGCTCGTACCACACGGTCCGGTACTCCGGCCCGATCGTAAACGATGCCGCGCCCCCGGCAACCGTGACCGGAACCGCCTTCGCCCGCGCGCCGGTCGGGTCGAGCGCCCAGACATGCTTCACGTTCGCGTTCGCAAGCGTCACCGTCGCCGGGATGCCCTCGGCCTGCACGGGACCGTGTCCCCAGTTCTTTCCGACACTGGTTCGATCCGCGTTCCAGCCCATATCGAGATTCTCCGCCTTGCCCGTGATGGTCAGCAACAGTCGGCGCGATGTGTTTAGCGGCTTGGTGTCGAGCGAAACAAGCGTGAATGCCGCGAAGTTGTTGCCAAACGGAGGAAAGGTTAGCTTCGCAATGCCGGGATCTAGCGATTGACCGCCAACGAATCCCGCAACGGCCACGCCCTTTTCGCCCTGCCCGATATAGATCGCGCCGTTTTCGCCGTGCTGGACACGCGCGCCCGAACTGCCAGATCTCGTCACGAACTGCTGGGTCAACGCGCCCGCCGAGAGATCCTGGGATAAACGCGTCTGCAGGCGCGAGCCGAAGATATCGAGCGGCTTGCCCTTACCTGCGATTGCCCACTCCCCTTTGGCATCTCCCGAAGATTCGACGGACGATTTGGCGAGGTTCAGAGTCGTTGCTGCCGGAAGCGGTGAAAGGGCGCTATCTCGAAAAATGATCGCGGCCGAGGGATAGAACGTTACCCTGGCAGGATCATCGGTGACGTCGAAGAAGGATCTTATTTGATCTTGCTTGCCGGCGTCGCTGTAATACCTTTCCATCGAGAAGAAAAAGATCATGTCCCAGTCCTGAAGCGCGGCAAATGTCGAAAGTTCCGGCATCATCTCGGCCCGAAATTCGCTCGGCGCTGGATGGTCGTACTCGGAAACCGAGAAAGGTTTATCGGCAATTCTTCTCGATGCAAGACTATGAAATGTCACAACCTTTCCATCCGCCATATCCGAAACCATTGGCGTGTTGCGAATGATCCAATGTGAATTATCCCAGCGACCAGTTGGAAAATTTGGATGCTGCCAATAAGCGTGCATATCCGCGTAATCGCTCCCTGCCTCGCGCGCGAATCCGGAAAGGCCCCCATAGCTCACCTGCGTGTCCGTAATGCAGGACATGACGCCAAGGTCACGATGCAGAAATGTTCGCATTTCGTCGGCATAACTGCTCTCCGTATAAACTAAAAACCGGTGCCAATCTGCTGTTGCCACAGTCGCCCCGCCGGACGGGATTGCAACTGTCCCGTTCTCCACGGATTGATGCTCCATGGTTGCCGCGATATCGTCAATGGTCGTTCGCCTAAAGCCAATATCACTTAGCTTCACCGTTCCCGCGGCATCGCCAACCGGGATCGAAAGCCGGACTCCATTTCGTATGACCTGCGAGGCGCGGAAGATTAGATGAAACACTTGCCAGTCTGGCGACAGCGTAACAACTCGGTCAAGGCCGACACAGCGCCAATCATTCTGCGCTTGGTGCTGCTCGGCGCAAGCGTATAATCTAATCGGCCGCTCCGCATCTGCCCTCGCACGAAAGGAAAGCGTGTACTCATCGTCTTCGTGAAGATCCAGACCATAGATCAAGGCCTGAACTTGCCAGACTTGCGACGGCTTAACGGGACTGTCAATCTGGACGCTGGCCGGATCGTCCTTCGTGCCGCCGCCAGTTTGCGTCAGTTTCGCGAAGCCAGTACGGTCCTCTAGCGTCCAGATCGGATGATTGCTTCCTCCGAAAACCGAAGGCGGCTCCGAGCTTGCAGGAAGTGCTCCAAGAGACCACGCAGCAATGAGGGCGCCGTCGGTGCGGTACTTGCGTTTGAGCCAAGCGTTCCAAAGATCGATAAGCTCTCCGTGAAACGGTTCAGGAAGTTTGTCGAAGAAATCAAAATCTGATCGATCACCGTCTCCGACTAGCGAATCTTCGTTGTTGATCTCGACCACTGCGACACATGGATCGGCCGCGTAGCTAAACCCAGTGTACGGGTTGACATGGGACAGGTAGTTAAGCGCAAACTGTTTTTGCAGTTCGATCATACGATGGTCGTAAATATCTACACGCTTATCGAAAATGGAGTCAATTCGCAATACGGACTCTGGGAAACCATCAGACGGAATATAGGACCGTCCTACGTGCAGATTCAGATCTACATAGATCCCATTCGCCTTGAGTTGTGCAATCAAGTAATCAAGTCGATCCAGAGCCTGCACGGAAAACCGAGCCGGCCCCATACCATCGCTTTCCCAAAGGTCGGAGTTCAGTCCTCGAGCTGGATTGCGGTCGTCCTCGCCGTGCATCCGCACGATGTTGATGCCCAGCCGCGCCAAGCACCCTGCGATCCGTTCAGCATCTGCATGACTAGGGAATTCGTTATCCGGACCAAAACCTATTCCCAAAAAACGTACACGATCTCCGGTGCGAGATGCGACAAAGTGCCCATTTCTGACGACGATCCTACCGTTCACTCCCGCTGGTTTCGCGTTCAGAAACGAAACGTCAATAGACGTTCCCAGCGATGCTTCATTCCAAGGAATAACGAATGGAAACATGGAAGCCGGCTTGGTTTGCTCTGCAGCTTCAAGTGTGGAGGGAGCCGTGATCCCGACAAAGCAGAGAGCTAACGAGAATAGGATACGAAGTAGGTGACGCATTATTGATGAAGTAACCTTTCCAGAATGGTTGGCGCCTGACAGTGTCGGCATCGAGTGCCGGAAGGCGTGCGAAGCTCACTGGAGTGGCTTCTCTAGAGCAAAGAGAACGTGGCCGCATACGAGACCGGATTGCTGCAACCGACTGTTGGTGCAGCGGCGTCGAATCCCGGAGGACATGTGGCAGAAATGAGGGATCCTCCTTGAATAACATCTTTCCCCGCGCCAACCATGCCGGGCTGCAGAAACTTTGCGTGGCAATCCGCCATGAGATAATTCGCGCCGTTTTGATGACGCCCCAATCCGCCAACCGTGAAATACGAGTTCGCCGTGATGTCGGCTGGATTGCCGTCTGAAGACCATGTGGTCGTGACGGCGGCATTGCCGAGAAGCCCCGTCGCAAATTTAAGAGACGTTGCAGCCTGACCGTAGTTTGCTCCGTTCGGAGTGAGGCCGTTCCCGACAGGAGAGCACTGGGAATCGCCGCTCGTTAACCCACTGCGCAGACTTACCGACCAGTTTCCATTACAATTGACGACCTCAAAAAGCATCACCGTACTCGCTGGCGCAGTCATCTGCGAAAGAATTGCGGGGATGGCAGTGGCTGGAACCGTAGTCCCATTTCCTTTATATCCGACCATATTTGTGTTCGCGGCATAGGATATGACATCCCCCGGCGCTACGTCATCCGGGCAAAGATAGGTCGCCGTGCTTTTGACATACGGATAAACTTGATTTGCCCAACCGTTGCCGCCCCCCCAATTGTTTGTGCCGCAAGGAACCGTCTCGTCATAGTCCTGCTCGTATTGGTTATATGCTAACCCCAGCTGCTTGAGATTGGATAAGCATGCACTCATTCTTGCTTTCTCTCTTGCACCTGCGAACACTGGAAATAGAATCGCTGCCAGTATTGCGATGATTGCTATAACAACTAATAGTTCTATAAGAGTAAACGCCATTACCTTTCGATGCATTATGGTTTCTCCTTCTCCACGACCTTCAGCATTACAGTGTTGCTCTGGCTAGCGGCAGTTTCAAACGCGACTTTAAGAAGACATTTGGCTCGTGCGGACTGTCCTCCATCATGAGCGAGAGCATCCGGATCATTTCGTCAGCGAGAACAGCCGGGTCCACTTCCATGAGAGCGAGGTCACGCTCAAATCGATGGAGAGCATCGGATCCTCTGTTCGCTGACGAGGCGATCTTGATGTCTTTCCCAATTTTCAGACTGAGGTTTAGGGCGGCATACAGGCATCCTCGTGTTAGGAAATCATCCATAACAACAATTCCTTCCAAATGCTGTCCCTCACTGTTCAAAGTTCTCCATAGGTCGGACAGGGCCTGAAAGCCTTCTGCTTCACCGCGAGAAACGGTATACCGTGCGCCGATCGGCATATAGTCGCAAGGATCCCACACCCAGTCTGAATTGTACTCAAGCCCTAGTTCATCAAGAGCCTCACGAAAGTGAACAGCGTCTGGACACGCCGCGAGATATTGCGTATCCCCAGCGCGTAAATCACTAATGAGACCAATTCTGCGACATGATTGGCGAGCAAGCCCATCTACTCCCATTCGAATGAGTTCTTGCCGACTGTATTGCACACAAACGCACTTGTCAGAATGTATTGATTTGGGCAATAAATGCCCCGAGACGACCGGCACGCCGCTCGCCAAAAGCCATGGCACTTGTCCAAGCCCTTTTGGGTAACCACCGAAAATCACACCGTCTATTTCCTTTGCTCGAAGGGCATGGACGAGATCGGCGAAGGTCGGATCGTTCTCCGCCTCTTCGTCTGAACTCGGAGATCCATAAAACGTTAGAAACCGTCGGTCTTGCCCTAGCGCATGAGTGCGGCATGCGTTAAGGAGGATCATCGAATAGGGTTTGCCCATCACAACGTTGACTTGATCGCCAAAAACCAACGCGATCGTTTTTCGCTTGCTCTGGGGCTCGCCAAGGCCGCTGCTCAGCCAATGAACAGTAGGCGCATCGGGATTGTCTCCCGACCACACTTCCTTGCCAATGCCTGTTGTTTTCGCAACGAATGTGCCGCGCCGCCCATCCGCTCGCAGGACCGATTGTTCGAGTAAGCTTCCGATTGCCCTTTGGATCGTTGACAACTCAACGTTATACTCATCCGCAAGAGAGCGCCGACTGGGAATCAATGCGCCCAGCTGCCACTCCCCGCTGATAATCCGGCGTAGAAGATCAAGCTCTATTTGCTGATAGGGAGCAATCGACCTCATTTTCACTTTCTCAGTCGTAGTAGACATGTTAGTAGTACAATCTCATTACAGCAGTACTTTTATCTCAGTACAATCATGGTAGCATGACCTCCGGGGTTTGTCAAGGCGTTGTGCTAAATAGTTGTGCTAAATAGCTGTGGCACCTAAATACCGGATTAAAAAAATGTGCGTCCTAAAAGTGAAACAACCGGACAGGACGAGTACGGGGCCAAAGCCCCCACCCGTCCGTCCGGCACCTTCTTGATCGATTTTCCGCTCTGTTCGCCTACTCCCCGAGCTCGTACCAAACGGTCCGGTACTCCGGCCCGATCGTGAACGTCGTCTGGCCGCCGCTCACGGTCACCGGAACCGCCTTCGCCCGCGCGCCGGTCGGGTCGAGCGCCCAGACATGCTTCACGTTCGCGTTCGCTAGCGTCACTGTCGCCGGTATGCCCTCCGCAAGCGCGGGGCCGCTGCCCCAGTCCTTGCCGACGCTATTGTGAGCCTCATTCCAGATCTGCCCGGCCTTTTCCGTTCGCCCCGCGATCGTGACGAGAAGCGAACGGGATTCGGAAAGCGCCTTACCGTCGCGGCCGATGATCGTCAGCGATGCGAAGTTGTCGCCAAACGCCGGAAATGAGAGGGTCACCGGCCCGCTGGTCCCGGTCTGCCCGCCAACAAACCCGGTCATCACGAGCGCCCGGGATGACGTGGCGACGTAGACCGGTCCCGATGGAAACTTGACGACGCGCACGGTCTGATCCCCATTGGATGACGACGGAACCGGACTAGAAATCGATATTGCGCTGGCCTTTTCATCGACGCTTCGCCCTAGCCGGGTCGTCAACAGATTCGGCAAGCTGAGCTTCGCCGCGCGCGCTAGCTCCATCGTACTTGCAACATTCGCCAGCGACGCCGACGGCAGTGTCACGATCGCTTCGTTAGCGGCCGGTGCGATCGCTCCTTCACGGAAAATGGCGGCGGCGGCGGGGAAGAACGTCTCCTTAGCCGGGTTGCCGCCGCAATCGAACCACGGATTGATCGTTGCCTTGTCCGCGAACCAGAAGACCCCATCCCAATCCTGCAGGGCCGCGAAAGACATATACAGCGGCACGCCCTCGACCTGGAAATCGCTGGGAGCTGGATGGTTGTACTCGGATACCGTGAACGGCCGTCCGGCAACCCGCTCGATCGCGCTCCAGCCAAGGTACGCCTGATCGTCCCGCCCTAGATCATCGACAACAGGCTTGTTGCGCTGTGTCCAGTTCTCCCTTCCCAAGGACTTGCCGCCGGTCGCGCTGGGATGGTCCCAGTAGGAATGGTGGTCGATGAAGTCACTGAAAAGCTCCCGCCTTAGTCCTGCGACGCCGCCATAGCTCACCTGGGTATCGACAACATTGGCCTCGCAGCCGATCTCGCCCTTAATCAGTGCGCGCATACGCTTCGTATAGGCAATATCGAGGTCGGAGAGGAACTGGGTCCAATCGGCCGTTATCGCAGGAAGATTTAGCGTGGGGATGTCAATGCTGCTCGTCGCAAGGCTCGCTCCCCGCGCGATCACGGATTCGATCGTGGCAGGCTCCAACCGCACATCCGCAACGTCAACGGCTCCGGTGTCGTCGCCTGGGCCAAACGAAAGCCGGACACGATTTGCAACGGTCGCCGATGCGACAAACCGCATCACGAATGTTTGCCAGTCCGTGGTTAAATCGCAGCGGCGACTAAGCCCCGCGGAATGCCAATCGGGGATTTCAAGGCTCACGCCAGCCCGAAGCGGACGAGGCTTATCGGCCCTTGCGCGAAACGAAAGCGTATAAAGCCCGCCATCGACGAGATTGAGGTCTTCGATATGCACCTGCTCCTTGTAGAGCATATCGGGCTTAACTGGGCACTCGAAATGAAACGGCGGAATTGCGCCGTCGGAAGCCGGCTCGCCGGCTGCGAGCTTGGCGACGCCAAGATGATCTTCAAGATGCCAGGTCGGTGTCTTCGTAAGGCTCGCGAACGGCGACGGCGACGGCAAACGCGCCCCGGAGAACCAGGCGCTGCTCAGCGCTTCGTCGCTCGAATAGCGTTTCTTTAGCCAGTCGTTCCACTTGCCGCGAACTTCGGAGCGAAACGGTTCCGGGAGATTGAAATAGTAGTTGCCATCGCCAACGGGCATACCACTTAGAGTCGAGTCCTCGTTGTCGATCTCGACAATAGCGACCACCGGATCCTTGGCATAGGAAAGGCGCGTGTAGGCGTTTACATGGCTGAGATAGTCTCGCGCGAACTTTTCCTGCAACTCGATCATGCGCTCATCGATGCGAGCGAGGTGCTTCTCGAATGGCTTAGGCAGAGTCTCCACCGAGGGAGGCATCCCGTCGCTGATACGGAACGAGCGCCCCGCATGCAGGTTTAGATCCACGTAGATGCCATGCTGTTTGAGTTGGAAAATGTAGTAGTCCAGCCGGTCGAGGCCGTCAGGATCGAACTGGGGATCCGTGCCCATCGGCTTCTTCCAGATCTGGCTCCCGTTGCCATCGACCATGTGCAATCGAACGAGGTTGATGCACATCTTTGCATAGTGCGCGGCGATCGCATCCGAACCGGCATGATCGGGGAACATAAACATGGAGTTGAGACCCAGGAAGCGAACACGCTTGCCGGTCTTCTCCTCGACGAAATGGCTGCCCTTGACCACGATGCGCCCTCCCGCACCGGCAGGCAGCGCATTGAGGAAGGACATATCGGTCGCGTTCCCCGCCCCCGAGCCATTCTGCGGTATGTCGAACGGAAAAAGACTGTTCGCAGCCGAAGGCCCCGCCGAAGCGCTTGAGAGACAGCCAAGGCCGGCAAGAAGCCAAACCAAAACCAACGGAAAAGAGAACTGCCGCAGCAAAGTCTTTGAGGTCATTTGGTTACCATTTCGCGCTTATCGCGTCTTCTACATATTGTACAAATCGGGATTACACGCGCCCGTCACCGACGACCGGCCCCACATCGCCGCATTCGCACTCGAATACGTGCCGGCAAGCGTCTGCGGCATCCATTTCATGTGCCCGTCGCAGAAAAGAAAGTTCGCGCCGCCGCTGTGCGGCCATCCCTGGCGCTGGCAATCGCCGGCGCTGAGCAGCGACGAAGTGCACGTGCTTGGGGTCGAGGCGTATACCTCGTCATAGCAGCCATTAACCGTTGCATAGGTTGTCGAGTAGATATAGGCCGGCGCGATGCTCGTCTTGTTAATGCCGGGCCCCTCCGCCATCGCGATAATCGACGACGACGACGGGATCATGGCCTGAGTCACCGGCAAATACGGTCCATTCGCGCCGTAATAGCGGCAAGTAATGTACCAGTCAACCGTATAGCTGGTTGTGATGTTCCCGCTTTGCCCCGGCGACGTGAACGTCGCCCCGTAACTGTTTTGCTGCAGGTCGGGACAGACAAACGCGCCAGGCGACTTGATATAGGGGTAGAAGCAGCTCATGAAGTACATGCTGCTTGGGGGCACCCACGCGCTGGTGACATTGTTCCAATATTCAAGCGGAAACGATTCGTCGTAATCCTGAACATACTGCATCATCGCCATGCCGATCTGCTTCTCGTTATTGGCGCATGATGTCTGCCGCGCCTTTTCCCTGGCAGTCGCAAAGACCGGGAACAGAATTGCCGCCAATATGGCAATTATTGCAATCACAACTAGCAGCTCGATTAATGTAAACCCTTTAGTCTTCATACGTAGCTCCTTTATGCTCGTACAGCGTCACCGTGATGCCGGTTCGGGCTTTCCGCTCGCTCGCCAGCAGGAGTTGGCCTCGCGGGTTTGCTCGTCGACGCCCGTGTCACCAAGTGGGATCGGAGTTTGACTTGCTGCGGTAGTTGCCGTCCGCTTACCGCATCGAGAAGCAGGTTCGCCGCCTCATGTCCCATCCATTCGAGCGGCGGCCGCAGCGTACTCAGGTTCACGATTCGGGAGTCGGGGACATCGTCGAACCCGATGATCAGGAAATCGCGCCCGGGAAGCCTATCGCATTCAGCGGCAGCCTGGATGACCCCGAATGCGGCATGGTCGTTCACCGCAATAATGCCATCCGGACATTCGCCAGAGCCAAACAGCGCCTTACCGCTTTCGTATGCGGCGGCCTGGACAATCTGCTTATTGGTCTCATACTCCATATCCGGCTCGGTCGAGTTCCAAGGCGCGATCTCGGGGCAATCTGGCTGGACGCGCAACGATTGCTCCCGCAATCCCGCTGCACTCACGGCATGGCGGATTCCCGCCTCGCGCTCCTGTCCCCAGTCCTCGAGGAATGGCGCAACGAACGCAAGACTCATACAACCCTGATCCAATAGGTGCTGAGCCGCTTGGAAACCCGCATCCCGGTTGTCGAAGTAGATGTGCGGCAACGGAGCCGCCAGTTCGCGGGACGCGATATAGACGATGGGAACCTTAATCTTTCGCGCCATTGAGAAGACGCGATTGACTTTGTCTGGCTCATCGCTGAAAACAACCACAATCCCATCGATATGCTCGGCCAGCAGGGCGTCTATGGCCTCATCGACCAGCAAATGCTTTCCATCAGGCTGAACGATGTTCATGAAGCGAGTCGTCAACGCCTGCTCCGAATAGACCTGCTCGACCGCCTGCACCGCGACCCTCTGCTCAAAGTAATTGCCGTCAGATCGCGGACTGCCTTGCGCGGGCAACTCCGCAACGATCCCCAATGTGAGCTTCTTGCCAGGCGTATCCATCGCGTAGCGATTGTCGAAGTGGCCGAAGGCTCGAACGGGGGCCGCCTCGCCCGACACGAACGTCCCCTTACGCGGGTGAGCTCGCACCGTTCCATCGCTGAGCAGACTCGCGATCGCCCGCTGCACGGTCACGCAGGTGACGCCATACTCTTTGGCAAGATCGCGCCGGCTCGGAAGCAAGGCGCCAGGCGTCCACTTGCCGTACCGGATCTTGGCCCGCATGTCCTGCTCGATCTGTCTGAAAGAAGTCCCCGCCATCCCCGTAAGGCCTCATTGCGCTCATATTGATACTACAGAGAGTAGTACAGCTATGCTACTTCCTGTAGTATATACCCTCGACGGCGATCTGTCAATAGGTTTTGAGGATTTAGATTTCCGATGCTTGAGGCGCATACCGTAGCACCGCTACGTTGCATGGAATCACATTCTTGCTTGAGCGCACGACGGCAGCGCACCATGCGCAAAAATGGCTTCCTATCGCGGCCAGACGGAGTAGTCGACGAATCCGTCCCTTTTTCCCGCTCGCTGAATCGTCAATCTCACATTATAGAACCCGGAAATCGGAGCGTGTATGACGACAATATAGCGGCCATTGCCGAGCGACGTCCCGGGCCGCGGCGCGGTAGTGATCCCAGTCATAGGCGTTGTCGCGACGGAAGAGATGTGGGCATCCGAAATGGGATCGCCTGACGAGGTCTTCAGTGTAACATTCAGCAGGCTGTCTCCAACCGGCACGGGCGAACACGCGGGAAGTATCGATACGTTCAGATCGGCAACAGTAAAGGTTTGAGGCGCGGCATGCTGGTCGTCGCGGGCGCATCCCCCAACGACGACGCAGAAAACAATCGCGAGGCCGGCCCCGATCGCAAAACGTACCATCGAGCATCTCCCATCCGCGCTAACGGGCGAATGCCGCGAGGCCGCAGCAGGAACTAAACGACTGCGAAGCGTCGTCGCCGCTCGCTGGCGCACCAAGCACACGGACCGCGACCACGGATACAGGAGCAAAAGCCGCCTCGAATTTCCGCCCTGGCTTTAGCCCGCCGGCAGCGGTCTTTGTCGTATCCGGATAGCTGCTGAGGGTCGCAACCGTCACCCACGCCCCGCCAGCCGTCTGCTGGACCTGTACAACCGGTTTCCCCGCCGAACCGGACGTATCGAACCAGCCGCCATCGTGAAACGTCTGCCCATGCGCAAATACGACTCTGCTAGCCGTGACAGGCTTTGCCATCGTCACGGCATACCAATCTAGCGGCGCCAAGCGTCCGTCGTACGTAACGGTCAGCGAACCATCGTCGTTTGCAAGAGAACCGCTCCTGTTTCCAACTCGAGACGTCGACGTCACACCGCCTGAAAGAAGAGAAAGGGCAGTCGTGCAGCGCGGAATCCACACCTCATAATGACTTGTTCCGTTATGTCCGGCGAATGCGAACGGTACAAGGTTGAGCGTCACCGGCTGATCATTGACATCGAGCCCCGTAGCTTGAAACACCGGTTCGCCCGCCAGTGAATGTCCGGAAACAAGCCGCGGATTTAGCTTATTCGCGGAGTCGGAACTGAGCTTTACGCTGCCGACGCCAGGGATCCCGGGGTTGTCAGCCTCATCGAGCGCAAGAACCAGCGGGCCGTACTCCACGGCCGCGGTTCCTTCGACGGCGGACTTGCCGAGAACGATTCGCTGGCTCAGCTTGAACGCGATCCCAACACGATCACCCTGCCTCCACGCCCTGTTCACGACGGCGTACGTTCCCGGCGCCGCGGCGACGTGCGAAGATTTGCCGTTGACGGTTATAGCGGTCCCATTTGCCCATGACGGAATGCGCAGGCGCAACGGGAATTGCTGCCCATTGCGGACCGGATGCACATACAGGTCAACATGGCCGTCAATTGGATACCGGGTCTCCTGGCGAACGGAAACGACTCCTGACGGAATGCGCGCCTGCGCAGTGCTGGGATTGTAGAGATTGACGACGATCCCGCCGTCGGAGCTCGTCATGTAGGCGATGGACGTTAGCAGCGCGATGCCCCTCGGACCGCTCGAATGACAGCATGTGGTAAAGCGGTCATACTGCTTATGTCCGTCGAGCGGCGTGTAGTAAGCCCAGTCGTCGCCGGTTGGTTTCTGCGCCGCCAGGAGATGATTGTAGACGGTCTGCTCGATCGCGTCGGCATATTTGGCGTCACCCGTTAGGCGCGCGAGCTGGAGGTTAAATTGCTCCCAGGTCACGGTGACGCAGGTTTCGCAAATATTATCGAGTTGAGCGCTAACCGACTGCTTATCTTCGATAAAATGCTCGCCCGCAGATGCGCTGCCAGTCGGATAGAGGTGGTTCTCGACAATATCGTCCCAGCCGATTTTCATATTGCTGAGCAGATCCGAGTCCCCAGTCGCCCGGTACAGCTCGAGGACGCCATTGAAATTGGACAGCATTTCGTACGCCTTGGCGTTTCCAACGCGTTCGACCGAGTGGTATTGCTTGAGCGCGCTAAGGAGTTTCGGGCCGGTAGGAGCGTCGTAATGCAAGATAATATAGTGCGCAAAATCCTTGTATCGTTGATAGCCAGTCGCACGATAGAGCAGCACGATTGGCTCGAGAACGCTATCCGGCGCGAGGCCCATATGGCCGCCTGCCAGATTAATATCTCGTTGACCGGGACCGGGCCCGAAGGTCTTCAAGAGGAGATCGCCGATTTTAACGCAAGCCGACAACACGGCTTGACTATGCGTGTATTGATAGTAAGCGAGAAGACCGAGTAGATCGTATTTATGAGTCCAAACGTCCCAGCTCGTCCATCGATTCTTACTCGCGTACGTGCCAAGGTACCCATCCGGCTCCTGCGTTTTCAATAGGCGATCCGCCACGCGATCGGCCTTGGCCCGGAGCGCCGCGTCTTTTGTGCAGGCCCAGGTTAACATCGCAGCGTGAAGAAATTTGCCGCAATGTTCTCCCTGCCACGCTTGGTGGTCAACATCGCGGCGTTCAAACGCATCCAGCAGATCGTTCTCGTCGACGTTCAGCAGGCGGTTGGTCTCGTTGGCATTGTAGCGATCTCCCAACAATCCGCCGTTGAAATGTACATCCTCGGGCATGAGTGGAACGAATCGATCCGCCACGGCCTGGGTCCCGGGGACCACTAGACCGCTTGGGTTCTGTTGGGCGTGCGCCGCGGAAAGGCAGAGCAATGCGCAGAAGCAAACAGACGGAAGAAACTGGCAAACAGCCTTCATAAGCGGGGTCCTTCTCGTTGCGTTGTAATATGCACCGGGGACAATCACAATCATCTTTATGATAGACGCATAAACGCACGAATTGGCCCAAAACTCCTCGCCGTATTTCAACGCAATCGCCGCCGCGCCGTCTACTCCCCGATCTCGTACCACACCGTCCGGTACTCCGGGCCGATCGTGAACGACGCCTTGCCGCCGCTCACGGTCACAGGGACTTCCTTCGCCCGCGCGCCCGACGGATCGAGCGCCCAGACATGCCTCACGCTCGCGTTCGCCAGCGTCACCGTCGCCGGGATCCCCTCCGCCTGCACCGGCCCATGCCCCCAGTGATTGCCCACCGATGTACGAGAGGAGTTCCAGACCATGCCGAGGTTTTCAGCCTTGCCCGTGATCGTCAAGAGGAGGCGACGGGAAATCCCGAGCGGCTTAACGTCCAGCGAAACCAGCGTCAACGCCGCGAAGTTGTTGCCGAACGCGGGGAACGTAAGCGACGCAGGTCCAAGCGCGACCGTTTGCCCGCCGACGTAGCCCGTTGCGGCTATTGCGGCCCTGCCTTGGGCTAGGTACTGCGAACCCGAAGCTGTCGTGATTGCCCGAACGCCGGCTTCCGTATGAGCGGCTTGTGTCTTCACGAGTGTTGTGCTTTTAACCTTACGATCAAGCACTGTCTGGAAGCGAGCCGACATCAGATCAGGGGAATGCTGGCCGCATGCGTCAGACCAGGCCCCCGTCACACTACGATGCCCAGAGGGAAAACCGGCTGGCAGGTGAAGGGCGGCAACGAACGACAGCGGCGAAATCAGTTCCTGGCGGAACAGCAATGCGGCGGAAGGGAAGAACGCTTCCTTCGCCGTGTTTTGCGCGAGACCGAAGTGGTCCTGTATCCGGTCGTGCGGTCCGGTAGACGTGTAATAATGCCCATAGGCGAAAGGATAGATCATGTCCCAGTCCTGCAGCGCCGCGTAGCTCGATAGGATTGGCATCATCTCAGCCTGGTAGTCGCTCGGAGCGGGATGGTTGTACTCGGAAACCGTATAGGGCTTTCCGGCAAGCCGGTACGCAGTCAACCACGTCAGCGTGTTTCCCTCTCCCTTGGCCAGCGCATCCGTCATCGGCGTGTTCCTAATGGTCCAATTCGACGAGTCCCAGTGTTTGCCCGGAAACTCAGGGTGCTGCCAGTAGGCGTGGATATCCAAAAGGTCGCTGCCCCCTTCGCGCGCCAGCCCTGCCTGCTCGCCGTATTCGACCTGGGTATCGATGATGTTCGCGTGGACCTTGAGATCCTTACGCAAGTATGTCCGCATCTCATCGGCGTAGGCGCCCTCCGTATCCATGAGAAACCGGCGCCAATCGGCCGTCGACGCGTCGACGCCGTCTACTGGGATTTCAACAGTCGCTTGTTCGACGCTTTGGCCGCGAAGTGTCGATGCGACATCGTCGGCGGTCACACGCTTGAGACGGACATCGCTCAGCCAGACTGCCCCAGTCGCGCCGCCGATAATGAACGACAAACGGTTCCGATTGGCAAGAACCTGTGACGCCGGAAATAAGAAGCGATAACCGCGCCAGTCCGAACCGACGTTGAGATCGCGCATCAGACCGATATTGTGCCAATCATGATGCTCTGGATCGTCGCTCGTTGCGCAGACTTCAAGGGACCGATCTGTATCGGCTTTCGCGCGAAACGATAGCATATACTCGGCGCCCTCTTGAAAATCGAGGTCCCGGATCAGAGCCTGAACTTGCCAAGCTTCCGCTGGCATCACCACACAGTCGACCTGAACGGCAGCGGCGTTTTCCGGCGATTGGTCCCCAGCATTCGTCAGCCTCGCAGATCCCGTATGGTCCTCAAGCGTCCAAGTTTTGTGACTGAGTTTATTGAGCGCCGCATCATCCACAGCGTCTTTGCCGCTCCACGCGCCAAGGGTCCACGCTGCGCGAAGCGCGTCGTCGCTCGCGTACCTGCGCTTCAGCCAGGCGTTCCATTGACCGACAAGCTCTCCGCGGAACGGCTCCGGAAGTTTGTCGCAGAACGCAACATCGCCGACCTCAGAGGCGACGAGCGAGTCCTCGTTGTTAATTTCCATGACCGCGACGCAAGGATCTTGCGCGTAGGTCATCTTCGTATATGGATTAACATGGGTCAGGTAATCCCGCGCGAACTGCTTCTGAAGATCAATCATGCGCCGGTCGAAGTTGTCGACCCGCTTATCGAATTCCGTCGGAATCTGCGAGACCGAGTCGGGAAAGCCATCCTCAGGGAAATAGGCGCGAGCCGTATGCAGGTTCAGGTCAACATAGATGCCCTGCCTCTTAAACTGGGCAATAAGGTAGTCGAGACGCTCAAGGCCATCGCCGCCGGGCCTCGCCGGACCCACTGCGGATTTGTCCCAGATTTCTGAAATATGGCCGGGCGTCCGCCAGTCCTCATGATGGACTCGCACGATATTGATGCCCATCCGAGCAAGACGAACCGCGACTCTTTCCGCGTCCGCATGCGTAGGATAGTTCGACATGGTGCCGAACGTGATGCCGAGGAACCTTACGCGTTTGCCCGTCTTGCTCTCGACGAAGTGGCCATTCTTGGCGACGATGTATCCGTTTATTCCCGCGGGTTTTACGTTGAGCGAAGAGACGTCGATCGCGCTGTCCTGCGACGCTTCGTCCCAGTTTGCGACGAAGGGAAACAGCGCGGGTGACGGAACAGGCTCGCCCTGACCCGCAATCGCAGCAAAAACAAATATGGCGACGCAAATAGTTGATACGTTCAATGTACGCATTCGGGAGTTGATATCCTTTTGGCAAATCGTGCGATAGGTAGTTGGTGAAGCTCATTCTTCGAGCGACGGATTGGGATCGTTTCCCGTTATCGCAAGGCGAACGTCGCGGTGAGCGGCGGATTATTCGAGCCGATGCACTCCGTTGTGATGGCTAGACTGTTCCACGTGCCCGCACACGTCGCAAGATCGTTTTGATGAAGCCAATCCCAGCCGGCGCAGACCTTCGAGGCCAACAGCCATTTAGCGTGGCAATCCGCCATCAAGTAGTTTGCGCCGTTATTGTGGATGCCGAGGCCTCCTGGGAGAAAATGGGAATTCGTCGGGGTGATGTTTGCAACATTATTGTCAGGGTTGATATCCGCATAGGCATTGTAAAACACGCCCGTGTTGAACTTGAGCCCCGTTGCCTGGGGCGAGGTCCCATTGTCATTTGCGCCGTTGAGCCCGTTGGATCCCGAGGAACTGATGCCGTTGCCGACTGGCGATCGCTGATTGTCAGTCGATGGACTCGTCAGCGAAAAGCCCGACGCCTGGCAATTGACAACCTCAAATAGCTGAACCGTACAGGACGGAGCGGTAAGAATCGATGTCTGCGCCGGAACAGGCGTTAGCGGTGAAGTAATGTAGTCGACCAGATTGCAATTCATCGCGTAGGATATGACATCGCCGGGCCTTACGTCATCGGGACACAAAAACGCCGCCGTGCTCTTAACGTAGGGATACACCTGAGCGCCCCAGCCCGGACCAGCCCCCCAGGAGTTTGTGCCAACTGGAACCGTTTCATCAAAATCTTGTTCGTACTGCGCCATGGCTAAACCGATCTGCTTCAGGTTTGACAGACAAGCCACCCCCCGCGCCTTCTCACGCGCCGTCGCGAACACGGGAAACAATATTGCTGCAAGAATCGCAATAATAGCTATAACAACTAGCAGCTCTATAAGCGTAAACCCACGATGCTTCATCACGGCTTTCTCTCTCCTCAATCTACAAACTCGCGAAGTCCTGCTCGCTTCCCATCGGTTAAATACGCAGTCGACTTGCGCAAGATCAATTCGACCGGCCAATTCACCTTACGCGGGGCAACATTGGGCGCCGCAATCATATCGAAAAGCATCCGCGCCGCCTCGACTCCAAGCGCCTCAAGGCGCTGACTGACCGTCGTCAATGCCGGCACGGAAACCTCTCCGTCGAACTCGCCGTTGACTCCGACCACAGATATCTGCGTGGGGACCTGCACCCCGGCTTCACGAAGACCTTGGATCGCCTCGAGGGCAACCCGGTCCGTCGCGCCAAAAAGCGCGGTAACCTCAGGCAGAAGAGCGGCGGCCCGTTTGGCGTTTTCAAACGGCGAGCATAACGGCCTTCGCCCAAACACGAGCCGTTCATCGAATGGCACGCCGCCTACCGCAAGGGCGGCCTTGTAGCCCTCAAGCCTTTGATGCGTAAACAACCGCTCTTGCCCATCGTAAAAGAAGGCAATTCGTCGATGACCAAGCTCCAGCAGGTGCTGCGTGGCGATCTGTCCCGTTTGAAAATTGTCGATGTCGATGGAGCTCATATCGGCAGGCGTTTCGCCGCTGTTTACCGCAACGAACGGAATATTGGCGCATTGCAAGCCCTGCGTCAGCCCTTGGATCTCCAGCGCCGCGATGACGATAAGTCCGTCACAGCGGCCGTCCAGAAAAATCAGCCTGTCGGGATCATCCGGAGCCCATACATTGCCATCGAAAAGCGCCATTGTCTGCCCTGTCTGCATGGATGCATCTAGGACGCCGCCAATCACCTGAACAAAGTACGGCATCGTAAACAGGTGAGGATGCAGGGGTGTTACGACCCCGATCATGTTCGTTCTGCCCTTGCGCAACGAACGCGCCGCTGCGTTGGGGCGATAGCCAAGTTCCTTCGCCGCCTGCAAGATGCGATGCCGTGTTTCGTCGGTCGTTCGCGTTCGCGGCGAGCCGGTTAAGACCTGCGCTACCAGACTTCGGGACACATTCGCGCGACGCGCAATGTCGGACTGGGTCGTTGCCACGTGTTATCAAACCTCACTACACCATGATAACACCAGTTATCAGATTTGTCAACCATTCGCGCAATCTCAAAATGAAATAGCCGGATACCGTGGGCGGCGCGTATAGCGTCGCTCCCAGGTATCCGGCATGCTGGCTTTAGCTTCTTTCGCTATGCCTTTCGTCCGCCTACTCCCCGATCTCGTACCACACGGTCCGGTAATCGGGACCGATCGTAAACGACGCCTTGCCGCCGCTCACGGTCACAGGGACTTCCTTCACCCGCGCGCCCGTCGGGTCGAGCGCCCAGACGTGCTTCACGCTCGCGTTCGCAAGCGTCACCGTCGCCGGAATCCCCTCCGCCTGCACGGGGCCACGCCCCCAGTTCCGGCCGACACTTGTCCGATCCGCGTTCCAGACCATGCCGAGGTTCTCCGCCTTGCCCGTGATCGTCAACAACAGATGGCTCGATTGCCCGAGCGGCTTGGCGTCCAAGGTCGTCAGAGTCAGCGCCGCGAAGTTATTGCCGAACTCCGGAAAGGTCAGCTTCGCGGTCCCAAGGTCGACCTGTTCGCCGCCAAAGAATCCCGCCGCCGCGGAGGCTGCGCTGCCGACCGCGAGATACTGTGAACCCGCCGGCGACGAAACGGCCTTGACGGATGTAGCCGATGCAGGTCCCGTCGAGCGCACCAACTTCGGCGCCGTCACCGTGCGATCGACGACGGTCGCGATCCGGTTCGCGGTAAGATCCGGCAGCTTACCGTCGCTCGCCTTGCGCCACAACTCCGTCGTCATGTCGATGCCGTACGGAAAGCTCGCCGGCACGTGGAGCGTCGCTTTGGACGATAAGGGGGCGATGAGCCCCTGCCGGAAGATCAACGCCGCCGCAGGGACGAACGCCTCTTTCGCGGGGTTGCCCTGCATGGTGAAGAAGCCCTGGATGCGGTCGAGGGTGCGACCGGTTCCGTAGTTGCCGTAATCGAACTGGAAGATGGCATCCCAATCCTGCGCCGCCGCGTAGCTGGCGACCTCCGGATACATCTCTGCCTGATAGTCGCTTGGCGCTGGATGGTTGTACTCGCTCACCGTGTACGGCTTCCCGGCCATGCGCTCGCAGGCGAGGTGCGCAAAGTTGCCGCCATTGCCCTTGACAAGATCATCCGTCATTGGAGAGTTCGGGACCAACCAGTTGACCGGGTCCCAGGGTCGGCCTGGGAAATGAGGATGCTGCCAATAGGCATGGTTGTCGATAAAATCGCTGTCCGCCTCGCGCAAGAATCCCGCGGGATCGCCGTAAGACATCTGCGTGTCCACGATGTTGCCGTGCACCTTCAGGTCGTTCCGCAGGTAGGCGCGCATTTCGTTGACATAGGCGAGTTCCGTATCCACCAGGAACTTACGCCAGTCGGAGCGCTGCTCGTTCGTCGTGAGCATCGGAAAATCGAGGTTGTGCGCTTCAAGAGACTGCCCCTTATCGAGTACGTCGTCGCTTGTCGTACGCGAAAGCTTGACGTCGGCCAACGAGAGTTCGCCTGCGCTGGTTCCGAGGATGAATGAGAGGCGAGCATGGCCCGGCATCGTACGCACAGCCTGGAAAACGTACCGGAACGTGTGCCAGTCGGGACCGACCTTCAGGGACGCATCCAATCCTAAATGATGCCAGTCATCCTGATCCAAACTCGTATACGCTTGAACGACTTGCTCTCTGTCGGACTTCGCGCGCAAACTCAGCATATACACGCCGCCCTCGTTCAGGTTAAGCCCGGTGACGTGCAGCTGCTTCCACCACGCTTGCTCCGTCGGCCCCGGGTTCACGATGTCTACCGCAGGCATCGTGGATGTCGTGCCAGGTCCGACGGTGGTGAGCTTGACATCGCCGACGCGATCCTCGACGCGCCATTTGAGGTTCGAGCCGAGCAGGTCGACCGGCCCGGTAGCCGCGGCGGCCGGCGCCTTAACCCACGCCTTGCGGAGCACGGCGGTTGTGCGGTACTTGCGCAACAGGTAATCGTTCCATAAGCGAACAACTTCGCCGCGAAAAGGTTCTGGAAGCTTGTCGAAGAATTGGTTCGGACTTTCCGTCGGCCAGCCCGCCAACGTGTTCTCGTTGTTGATCTCGATAATCGCAACGGCCGGATCATTTACGTAGCTAAGGCCGGTATACGGATTAACTCGGGTCAGGTAGTCCTTCGCGAACTGTTTCTGCAGATCGATCATGCGCCGGTCCAGGTTGTCGATCCGCTTATCGAATTCAACATCCGTGATATCGTTCACCGACGCCGGGAAGCCATCCGCCGCCGTGAACTTGCGGCTGACATGCAGGTTCAGATCGACATAGATACCGTTCTTCTTAAACTGAGCAAGCAGATAGTCGAGCTTATCGACCGCAACCGGATCGAATTTCGTATGCCCGCCAGTGGACTTGTCCCATAGAGGCGAATGGTCAATATCGTGGTGGTGGATGCGCACAAGGTTGATGCCAAGCTTCGCCAGGTGCGCCGCGACCTTATCGGCGTCTTCGTGCGACGGGAAATCGGACGCGAACGTGAAGTTCGTCGCCATGAAGCGAATCCGCTTGCCCGTTTTGGCTTCGACGAAGCGACCGTCCTTCACGACGATAAATCCGTTCACGCCCGCCGGCTTCGCGTTCAAATAGGACACATCGACTGCCGTCCCGGGCGTAGCGTCGTCCCACGGGATCACGAACGGAAACATCGAAGGCAATTTAGCGTCATCCGCCCGAGCAAACACAGTCGTTGCCGCTAGACAGATGAGCCCAAGTGCGAAGACAATGAAGGTACGCATAGGCGAGGTTTTCCTTTTGTTTGGCTGCCGTCCCGAAGAAGACGGCGGCGTTCTGAAGCGATTATTACATCCGCTGGATGCATGTCGGAAGCTGAAGGCTGGCTTCCGCGATTCGTGCAAAGAACACGAATTCTTAGACGTCGAGAGGCACAATTTATTCGTGCACAAACGCTCGTGCTATTCTATCACCATGCGTTCCGCGTGTCAAGCGCCAACGCGGAACGCGAGCCGGGCGATCGCGTCTATAACTGTTAACAGCTGCGCGAGTCCGGTCCTGAAAGGGCCGGCCTGTGTTGAGACAGCCCGTGAACGGGCCTAATCGGTAGACCGCCAGCATTTTCGTGATCCGGCAGTCCCGTTGATGGGGCTTGAAATCTCAGGACGGTCGTTCACGGCCGGAAACTGCGCCAATATCGGTGACAATCGTTGATATGAGTAGATGCGATTACCCTTCGGAACGCGAGCAGGCTTCGCTAGCGAAGTGAGAACGTCGCCGCGTAGCCAATCGGACTTGTGCAACCCACCGTCGGCGCGCGGTCGTTGAACACCGGCGGACATTGAGCCGCATAAAGCGTCCCCTCGGCGATCCAGTCTCGACCGGCTCCAACCATGGCCGGCTGAAGGAACTTCGCATGGCAATCCGCCATCAAGTAGTTTGCGCCGTTTTGATGCCGTCCAAGCCCTCCAACCTGGAAGTACGAATTGGTCGGCGAAATATCCGCGGGATTGCCGTCGCTCGATGCGTTCTTAGAGGCCGCATTTCCGAGCAGGCCGGTCGCATACTTGAGGTTCGTCGCCCCCTGCCCCTTATTGTAACCGTTCAGCCGTCCATCCCCCAGCTCGTCGCTGCCATCCCCGCATGGGGAGTTCTGGGTGTCGCCGCCAGACGCCCCGTTTGGCACGCTGACCGACCAAGGGCCGTTGCAGTTGACGACCTCGAATAGCATCACCGTACTTGCCGGTCCCGCCATTTGCGAGATGATCCCCGGGATTACGCTCACCGGTATCGTCGTGCCATTTCCGTTGTAGCCAACCATGTTCCTGTTTACCGCGTACGATATGACATCCCCGGCCGCGACGTCGTCAGGACACAAATAGGCCGCCGTACTCTTGACATACGGATAGACCTGATTGGCCCAACCGTTGCCGCCGCCCCAATTGTTCGTTCCGCAAGGGACCGTCTCATCGTAGTCCTGCGTGTACTGACTGTACGCAAGTCCCAACTGCTTGAGATTTGACAAGCAGGCAGTCATCCTTGCCTTTTCGCGCGCCTGGGCGAACACAGGAAATAAAATAGCCGCAAGAATCGCAATAATAGCTATAACGACGATCAATTCAATTAATGTAAAAGCACGATTTGTTTTCAATTTCGACTCCTTTAATGCGTTATAAGGTCGTTCGCTCCATACGCTCACGGGAAACCAACCAGCTCATTCGTCCTTACACAAACCGACTCGCGTTCAACAAGATGCACCTGCCAGACCGTATGACCAGCCTCGGAATCCGGGTTCTCAATCGCACCCATCAGAGTACGAGCCGCCTCGACGCCAAGCATCTCCAGCGACTGGTCCAGCGTCGTCAGTTTCGGAAACGATCGTGCGCCGTCCAGCATTCCGTCGATGCCGATTACGGACATATCCGCCGGGACCCGAACGCCTGCGTCACGAAGGCCCTGGATGGCGCCGAGCGCGAGCAAATCGGTCGCGCAAAAGAGCGCGGTCAAGGCGAGAGACGGATCTGACACAATGTTCGTCGCGTGCTCGTAACCCATCTCGGAAGCGTTGTTGCCAACAAAGCTCCAGGCCGGGTCAAAGTCGATTCCGCAATCCGACAAGGCGTTCCGGTAGCCTTCAAAACGATCGATAGAAAACGCGCGCGTTTCGTCCGCATGTAAGAAGCCTATTCGCCGGTGCCCGCGTTCCACAAGATATCGCGTTGCATCGTATCCAGCCTTGATATTGTCAATATCGATCGTATGCACGTTGTTCAGTGCTCTTCCCCCGTGCAAGACGACGCAGGGCAGCTTTGACTTCGCGACCGCATCAAGGACATCGAAATCCGGTATCCCCACCATAATCAGCCCGTCACAACGACCGTCCGAGAAGATCAGGCGGCTTGAATCGTTGCGCTTCCAGACCGTCGCACTGAAGAGCGTCACGGTTAACCCGAATTGAGCGGCTTCGTCTACGATGCCCGCGATGATCGACGCATAATATTGCAAGCCCAGGATATGCGGCACCTCAGGCGTCCATATCCCAATCGCACCAGCCCGCTGCATCGACAGCCCGCGCGCCAAAGCGCTGGGCTGATAGTCCATTCGCTTCACCGTCTCCAGGACCCGCTCCCGCATTTCGCGGCTGATCTTCCGATCGTTGCCGTTCATGACGAGCGACACGGTTGTCTTCGACGTCCCGCAGGCTTTAGCAATGTCGCTAATCGTGGTCATTGTGGAAAACCGGTTTACCTTCCCCCAATTCTATCATGCCAATCTTTACGTGTCAAGAGGATCGCGGAAAGATGTGCGACTCTCGATAATGCACAGCGCCCCAAAGCAAGCGCGCTCCGATCATGGCCAGCGCTGTAAATGATTCGGCAGCGGTGATTTCTCCAACCACGACGCCCGTGTAGCTCCGAGGCCGTGCCAGGCGACATCTACGCGCAGGTCCGCCGGTAATACACGCCACCCGCACGCCTGCTTTCGCCGCCGTAGAACCGCTCCCCGAACAGCGTCAGGCCGCTCTCGCTGTCCGCGAAACCCAGCAACTGCGCGCCGAAGCTAGCGAACGGGTCGGCCAGCGTGCCTCGCAAGGGGCCTTAGTTAATCCACCAATCACCAAGCCTCATTATCGTTGCTATTCCTGTGGCGACTAGGGTCAAAAGGACGGCGGCGATGCCGAAGGATAGCGCCGCAATCTTGTTCCGCCTATACGTCAGAACTGTCAAATACGCCTCAAGTGGCAGAGCCAACAGGAGTACTACCTGCGGAACGTGGATATCGTCACCCCATTGCAGATGTACTAACCCAACCATATACCCAACGGCCAATGACAAGAGCGACGCGACAGCTAGTCCTGCGACCGATCCGAGCATCGCGATACCAACTGAGGCTAATAGCGCCGCAATGCGTGTCTTTACGTCCGCAAATGGCTTCATCGAAATGACGCTCCAGTCGGAACCTGAACACCCGCGGACGGATGATGCTGATAGTAATACCAGTAGCCGTCTTCTATAGCGTCCTGTTCAATCTGCGGATGGTAGCCGGATTTATGCCACAGTGACAAAGAATGCCCAGCCGCCAGAAGTGTATTTAGATCATATCCCAGTGCGGCTCCCATTGCTCCGAAGTTGAAATTCGCCCCCAATCGCCGCTGCCATGTCAGAATGTGGTCATGTGGATCCGGGTATAGCTTGAAGTTCTTGCCATAATCTCCGACAGACCAGTTAGAGCAATTCGCGTTAAGATACGCGTACTTCGCAAGATTCTGCTGGCAGAGGTTAGCCAGCGATCCTTCAATGAGCTGACTTTGCCTAATGGCGTTAGCAATGTTGACATCGACATTTTGACCATGCGGAATGTCAACAGTATACGACCTATGATCATATACTACGCCCCAGTGCAGCCCATAGTGATCCGGATTGCTGATACAAATCGGGTCCAGCCCCCACGGATCCGCCCCCTCCACCGGATCGTTCCCGCAATAGGAGTAGACGTTGATCCCGCCTGCGTAGCCGATCGGATCGCGCGTCAGCCACCGCCCCGTCCCGCTGTCGTAGTAGCGCTCCCCGAACAGCGTCAGCGCAATACCCTATATTCACTTCGCGACGAACTTAACGCTTGCTATGAATTTGGCTTTTTATATGCCGCAGCAAGTGCCAAATTGCAGTATGTATGAGTCCTGGCACGCTGCCATAGTCCAGGAACAATGGCATAAACCACCAATTCTTGAGAACTGGGACAGGTAGCACCAAAATCCCCAATACACCCATAATTCCGCCTAATAACGGTACCCAAGAGGGAGCTTTCGTTTTTAGAACTTCCCTCGTATAAAATACCGAGGCGTTCAAGACCGCTATATGACAGAACGCGAGTAATAGGAGCGTTCCCCCTGCCCACGAAACGATATTCATTGGACCACCCTGACATACGCGATCCTGAGTGATTCGATAGGATGCGTACGCCGCTCATGGAACGCTTTCACCTGATTGCTTCTCGCTCAGGGCGACTTCGAAGCCTGAGCAATGAAATCTGAACGTGGTGTCCTGCTCGCCATTAAACACTAAATACCTTAGTGTGGGTGAGTGATAGTCTGCAAGCAAGTGAATTTCTAGCGCCCCAGGCTCGACAGGAAAGTGACCGGCCTCTACATGAAAATCGTGAACGCCATAGAACATCATTGTCAGTCGCCTCCCATCGTTCGCTTCCGCGCGCAGGACCATCCGCAGTATGGTCCTGGCCGAACCATCATCGGTTGAGGTTTGAAGTATCTCCAGCCGTTCCACGACCGAATAATTTTTGGGTTCAAGCGCACTAAATGCTGCGATGTTTTCATCGATCATGGATCGATATTCCCCCGGAACAAGATTGAGGAACGGACAGTCAACCGTGTTCTGATACCCATACGCATGATAATGCGTCGCCGGTATGCCGCGCGCCGAGTTTCCTGCATCGCAATCGGTCCGGCCGGCCAATCTACCAAATTCATCGCAATACGCTTTTCACGGCTGCACTCCGCCAAGGTCGCCAACATACAGGTCCTCAGGAAACCTGGTTCCAGATGCGACCTGCTTTGGGGCATTGCCAGCCAAATGCTCGCCTACGCCAGCCTCACCAATCGCCCCGTCGCACAGCATGCCGCCGGCGCAAGCACCGACGCCGCGGTCAACTGCTCACCACACGCGTACGGCCGTTTGCAGCCAGCGTCCGATCCCAGCGCACATCGTGAAGCGCTGAAAGCGCTGCGCCGTCCCTTTCCCAAAAACGGCCACGGCGGCCGACGAGCCGTCTTAAAAGGCCTTTCGGTTCCTTACACACTTTCTCAGCGGCGCGGCGCTGCGGATCGAACGTGTAGAATTGGCTTGCGGTCGCCGTCGCGCGAGAGAGCAGCCCCGTCTCGCCGATCGTGTTATCGCAGTGCGCCCCGCTACCGCTTGCCCGTCCGGGTCAGCACGTGGCGCTTGTACTCGCCGCTGGGCACGTACACAGCGCGGGAGATCGGACGGCCGTCTTCGTCTTCGCCGACGCGCTCGATGCGGATGTAGCCGGGCTCGCGGGAGACGGGACGAAGGCGAGCGACGCAGATGGCAACGACAACGTATGCAGCGATCGCCCACAGGATGTGCACCGGGAAGCCTCTCCGATGCGGCGCGGCGGGAGGCGCAGGAGCCTTGGCGACCGTCGACGCGGCGCCAAACGTCAGGGAAGGCGCAATACGATCGCAGGCCGACACCTTGACCAGATGCTTCCACGCATCCGGATGGGCTGCCGTGTCGCGCAACAGCCAGAGAATCGTCGCGCGCGCTAAGCCAACTCGGCGGTCGAAGCCCGGTCCGCTGCTCGGACCGGCGGCGGTCTCAAAGAGGAGCGACGGCACCTCGAGCCAGCCGGTCATGTAGCGATGGCAAAGCGTATCCTCGATGCCGGAATGGTAGCTCGTCGCGGAAATCGCCTGCCCCGTGCCGTCCGAGATTTCGTCGACGGCCCGCCGCTGCAGATCGCGTTCTGCGGACGCCGCCGCGCCCGCGTCGCGAGAGGCTTCAAAGCAGTTCGAGCGAAACGGATCCGGCTGGTCCCAGGAGTGCATATCGAGGACAAAAGCAGGACGGATCGACCGGCAGGCCTTGTTGACGAGGCTCGTTTCGGCGGCGTTAAAGTGCCCCCAGTCGCGGTTAAGGTCGACTTTCTTCGCGTTCTCGCGCGTGCCAAGGTCGGCCCCGTCCGGATTGACCATCGGCACGATGTAGAGCGACGCATGCCGAAGCGCATCCCGCGCTCCGGCGGCCGTGCCGTTCGCGACATGGTCAAGGAACTCGAGCGCGGCCTCGGTGCTTGCCGGTTCATCGCCGTGCTGGCGGCAAAGGATGAGTATCCGGACGGTCTTGCGCGGATCGACCGAAGGGTCCGAAACGGACGTGAGCCAAACGGAGCGATCGCCGCTGCTCGATTTGCCCAAATCGTACAGCTTGATCAGGCTTGACCGGTCCGCCAGGTTCGCCAGTCGCCCCACCATGGTCGAGTAGCTCGTGACGGCGTGCGCCGGCAACGTAAGCAGCATCGAGATCCCAAGACTTAGAACGAACGCCCACCTGAGCATACTGGTATTTTCGGCAGGTTCGCGGCAATGCACGAGAGGCGGTAAGCAGGCTTGCCGCAATAGTCGCGGCTCGCCGCTCCGCGCAAACTTGCGCCTCGCCCAGGATGAGCGGCGGGTAGGATTTAGCGGGCTTAAGAATCTTCGGCGAATCAAGCGGAGTCATGTTGACAAACAGACATAAGCCTGTTACAATTGGACTAGTAAATGCATTCAGTAAATGCTTAACTGGGGCCGTGAAGTGACAATACGCAGACACCAAAAATCGACAATCAAAGATGTCGCCGAGAGGGCGAAAGTCTCCGCGACAACCGTCTCGATGTTTGCAAGCGGACGCGAGAATGTCTGCTCGCCCGACACGGCGGAGCGGATTCGCGAAGCGATCACTCACCTGCGCTACACGCCTAACTCGCTCTCCCGCAGCCTGCGCACGCGTTCCACCCAGACCATCGGCATTTCGATCAGCAGACCCCAGCGGGCCAACGATGCGCGCTATTCGTACGTGGACCGGTTGTGGGCGGGGATCGACACGGCCACGGATGAAGCCGGATACCTGCAACTCTGCTACCCGGCCTCCATGCGATACGGCACGTCGCTTGATCCATTCCTCGACGGACGTATCGACGGCCTCTTGTTTGCGACGAGCTTAAACGACTACCGCGTTCGAGAAATCGCCGATACCGGCATGCCAATTGTGCTCGTCGGACGAGGTCTCGAAATCCCGGAAGGCTGCGGAGCGGTCTACGCCGACGAGCAAGATACGATGAACCTGGGGCTTACGCATCTTTGGGAACTCGGTCATCGCCGGATCGCTCATATTGCGGGACCGTGCGTCGATATCCAGGCAACGGCGCCGTTTGGCGGAATCCGTTCCGCGATCGCCCTCCAAAGGCGCGCGGCATTCGTGGATTGGATGACCGCGCATGGCGCTTTCGATCCTGCGCTGGTAGCCGCGACCGCGCGATGGGAACGCGACGAATCGCGAGACGCCGTGCGCTCGATTGTCGAGCAATGGCTCTCGACCGCCGATCCGCCTACAGCAATCTTTAGCGCGAACGATGCTCATGCGTTGACGGCCATCGAGACGATTCAGTCGCACGGACTGGATGTTCCGCATGACATTTCCGTCCTTGGCGTCGATAACCAGATCCAGGCGATGCTCGCCCAACCAGCGCTCACCACGATTGCGGTTCCCGCCGAAGCGATAGGCGAGCGTTCTGTCCGCATTCTGCTCATGATGATAAGCGGTGCGAGCCCCAACGAATGCCATGAAATCATACCGGTCACCGAACTGATAGTGCGCGGTACGACGGCGGCGGCGAAGCCGGTGCCGCAGCCCGTTTTTGCAAGTGTCTAAAGGAGGTTGTCAAGACCATGAAGGGTAATAGCATCAAGCTCGCGTCGCGCGGTCGCCGCCTGCATAAAGCATTCACATTAATAGAACTACTCGTCGTTATCGCAATTATTGCGATCCTAGCAGCAATTCTGTTTCCGGTGTTCGCGACCGCGAGAGAGAAAGCCCGTGCCGCCTCCTGCCTGTCCAATCTCAAGCAGATCGGGCTTGCCTACACGCAATACGAGCAGGACTACGACGAGACTGTTCCGTGCGGACACAGCGGTTACGGATGGGGCACGGGGTGGGCATCGCAGGTCTACCCCTATGTCAAGAGTACGGCGGCGTTCCTATGTCCTGACGATGTCGGCCCTGGAGACATCATCTCTTATGGCGTCAACGCGAACACAGTTCCTTATAATACAACCGCCATAACGCCAATTCCAATCGTCATCTCGCAGATGACGGCCCCCAGCGCGACCGTACTGCTGTTTGAGGTACGAAACTGCAGTACGGCATCTGGAAGCTGGAATGTCACGAGCCCGTCTTCAGACAACAACAACTCGCCGGGAGGCATCGGTCTCGACGCTTCAGAGCAGCTCAAAGGGGCCAACGCTTGCCAGACCCTGCCCTGCGCGGGCACCTACCTGAAGTACAACACCGGCCTTCTCGGCATGGTCTGCTTGAACTCGACGGCTGGTTCCAGCTGCGATATAAACCCCAGCGAAGCCGTCGCGGCGACTTCGTACTACTACTCAGGCGTCACGGGCGTGCACAACGGCGGCGCCAACTACCTGTTGGCGGACAATCACGCGAAGTGGTTTATGCCCACGAACGTATCTGGCGGTTACGATATTCCCGGCACCAATCACGCCGCAACCTGCAACAATTACGCAGGAGGACAGGCCGTGCCTTCCAACTGCACCCTGCCAAGGGTGTTTGCCGCAACATTCGCAATCCACTGAGGTCGCGACCATACTAAGAGGGGTGAATGATCGAGAAGCCTTGTAAAACGGCTCTATGGGCGCCGGGGCCATTTTTGATAGTGGGACGGCGCTGCGATAGACTGGCTTCGCAAGTAGTCTCCCGGTCGATCGTAGGCGGCAAAAGGCTGTGCGCGTGTTGACGCGGCCTTGCCAGTCACCGCTATGATGGATACGCAGGCAAAAAAGTGCCCCGGCGGCACGAGCCGTCCTGAATCTTTCTCGCACCGCCCTCATCAATTTCACACGCTCTTACGGATGGAGATGCACAATGCCCAACAACAAATGTGCCGTGGTCGTCTCGATACTCGCCCTTGTGCTTGCCATAATATCGTCCAGTTCTCTTCAGGCCGAACCGGCCGCGACCGAATTGCTCACAAACCCGGGGTTCGAGGCTCCGTATGTCGCCGTCTCCCCAGGCACGGGGAAAGCGCGGATTACCGGATCAGTCGCCAAGGGCTGGACGGATAACTCCAGTTGGGCGGATGTCACGGTGAACTACGCGCGGGAAGCTGACGATGTTCACGGAGGATCGTCCGCGCAAAGGGTGACCGTGGAGGACGTGCGCGGCGGCCGAGTGCAGCTCGCGCAGAGCATACCCGTGATATCGGGGCATATCTATAAGTTGAGCCTCTGGCTTAAAGGACGCCGCGCCGTTCAGGCGGGCATCGCGCTCCGGCAAGGACCTGCCCCGTACGAGACATATGGCGAACAGAGCGTCGTGTTGACGGGAGCCTGGCAAAACGTAACCGTGCTTGCATCGGCCAAGGCGACGACCGAAGGCGAGTTCATGATCTACCCGCCGACTGGCGCCAGCATGCTGATCGACGATGCGTCGGCCGAGGATGTCACGACCGCCGTCAGCGACGCGCCGCCCAGGACCGGTAACCTGCTGCCCGACGGCTCGTTCGAGGCTGGCTTTGGGGGCGGCTGGAGCGTGCGCGTGGAGTACGGAGATGCGTCGACAACTGCCGCACACGAGCTCGCCGATCCAAGAGCGGAAATCGACAAAACCACCGCCGCCGATCAAAAGCAGTCGGTAAAGGTCGTCCTTCCTTGCGCGGGGAGAGCGGAGTTCTCGTCGGCAAGGACGCCGTTCAACTATGGCCGCCCGCATACCGTCAGTTTATGGATGAAGTCCGATGTCCCCGGCGCGGAGGCGAGCTTCAAGCTCGAAGGTTTGCCGGCCGTAAAGTATGTCAGATTGACGCCCGTTTGGCAGCGTTTCTCCTTGACAATGGTTGTGCCCTACTCGTCCGGCGCGCAACTCCTGGTCTCCGAAGAAGTGCCGAAAGCAGGGACCGTCTGGATAGACGGCGCGGAGCTTGTCGAAGGAACGTCGCCATCCGCGAACACGCCGTCCGCGGTTGAACTTGCCCTGCGCGTGGATCGACCCGGCGGCATCTTCTATGACGGCGAACCCGCCGTCATAAATCTTGCAATGGCGAACGCGCCTGCCGGCTCAACGGTCCGCGCCACGTGCACCGATCTCTATGGCCATACCCAAACGCTCCCCGCGGTCCCGGCATCCGCTCCGGAGTTGCGTCTCCAGCCGGATCCAACGCACCCGCGCGGCATGTTCAAGGTAACGGCCCAGGTTTACGATTCTGCGGGAATGCGGATCGGTCCAGCCGTCCAGCAGGTCTTCGCCCGGCTTTCACGCCCCCGAACGATAGAGCCCGAACAGTCCTATTTTGGCGTCCACATTCCGCTTGCGACTGAGTACTTCCAAATCGCCCGCGCGATCGGAGCGCGGTGGTGCCGAATTCACGACGCAAGCTGGGTCACGATTTGGCCGGTTGTCGAGCACAATCGCGGCGAGTATACGTTCACGGACGACGGCGTGGACGCCGCTAAGAAGAACGGCGTCGCGATCCTCGGGATGCTCGACGGCGGCCCGGCATGGGCGTCAATCAAGCCGCGCGCCACGCGGGGATATTTCGCCAGTTACAACATCGTCGATGCGCCCGGAGCCGAAGACGCCTGGAAGGCCTATGTGAACAAGGTTGTTACGCATTACAAAGGCAAAATCGATGCGTGGGAGGTCTGGAACGAGCCGTGGGGCGGCGACTTCAAACCGGGAGCTCCTGAGTTTTACGGTCAGTTGCTTAAGGACGCCTACCCGATCGTCAAGCGCGCCAACCCACGTTCGGTCGTCGTCGGCATAGATACCTACCGGGGCGGGGATACGTTTACGGACGGAGCATTCAAAGCGTCCGGCGGATCGTCGTCATACGACGAGTTTTCGTATCACGATTACTACGAGTCGCTCTACGGCGGCCCAAAATCGCCTTCCGTTTTGGATAGAGCGATCTACGACTCGTACGAGAATAAGTACGGCAAGATCACGCCGCGCTGGATCACGGAATCGGCGCCGGAAGAGGGCGTACAATCGCTCTATTGGCCGGCCGGCAAGGAGCAAGACACGCGTATCCAATACGCCAAAACCGTTCGCTTCGATGTCGCGGTGATCGCCGCCGGCGTCAAGCACGTGTTCTACTACTCGCTGCACGCCGATCCACGTTACGGCGAGACCTGCCTGTTTGGCCTCGAGCACGACCGTACGATACGGCCGATCATGGCCGCGCGCGCCGTGCTCGCATCGCTGATCGACGGCGGTTTATGCACCGGGCGCACTGAGCCGGTCACCGGCGTGGACTGTTATGGCTTCGATCGCGCGGGAAAGAGCGCCGTCGATGTCCTCTGGAGCTACGACGGCAACGACCACATCGTCCCGATACACAAAGGCGCGCGAGTTCTCGATGCGCTTGGAAACCCGCTGGCAGCACACGGCGGCGTCAACGTTGGAATGGAGCCGGTGTACGTCGTGAAATAGCGGGAGCGGACAGAAACGGGCTCCGTCGCATGGCAACAGAGCCCGTTCTTACTTCGTAAACCGGTATTTGGTCAACGTCCAGATCGCCTCAAGACCGTCGTACCAATGGATCTTCTTGCCCTCTTCCACGCTTCGCGCGTGGTATTGCACCGGCACCTCGGCGATTTTGTGGCGATCGCGGAGAAGCTTGGCGGTCACCTCGGGGCAAAACTCGAAACGTTGGCATTTCAGATCGAAAGAACGAAGCAGGTCGGAGCGCACTGCCTTGTAGCACGTGGCTTCATCCGAAAGGCTCGTCGCGAAGAGGAGGGACGCCGTAATCGCGAGGATGCGGTTAGCGGCGTAGTTGGCGAACTTCATGCCCGCTGGACGTGCGCCACCGGCGAAGCGGGTCCCGAAAGAGGCGGGAGCGTCGCCGGCCACGATGGGCGCGATCAGAGCGGGAATATCTGCCGGGTTGTATTCGAGGTCGGCGTCGTGGATCACCGCGATGTCGCCCGTTATCTCATCGAGCGCCCGCCGGATCGCCGCCCCCTTGCCCCGGTTTACGGTCTGTTCGATAAGAACGATTCCCTCGCCAAGCGAACGGACAATTGCAGGAGTGCGATCCGTCGAGCGATCATCGACGACAACGATCTCCTTGTCAAGGTCGCCGAGATCGAGATCGATAACGCCCCTAATCGATTCCTCGATTGTCGCCTCTTCATTGTAGGCGGGCACAATAATCGAAACCTTCACGAAGTTATCCTGGCCTTCCGGCGTATCCATCACCCATTCCCTGACTGACGTTACTGTAAGCCTGGCTCAGGTGTAACAGCATTGATATATCGGCAACAAATAAAACGGCGATGCAAATCCCGATCACGACGCCCCGCCATCGTTGCGGCGCCAATCCTGAAATTCCGCCAAGCAAGAGCGCCGCGATCGGGACCAAGGCCGGATACAGGTAGCGGCCCTGGGCCTGGAAGAATGTCGTGTTGAACCGTACGAAGACGGCAAGGTTCAAGAGGATCAGCGCGGCAAATCCTCCAAGCAACGCATGTTGCCACGAGCCCAGTTTGCGCCAGCCGCTCAGCGCGGCAATCACGGCGCCGATCATTGCGAGGAAGCTCAGAATTCCGGCGGCGTGGACAACGGAATCTCCCATAATCCCCCGTGGAAACCAGAAGGACTCAAACGTCCACAGCGTGTCCAGCGTCCAGTAAGTAGCAACGGATAACTCGACACCGCCGGTGAGCTTGCCGCTCATCATATCCTTCGTTGTTGCCGTATTCTGAAACGCCGTCACGAAGATGTGCTGCGCAACCGGGTCGCCATAAAGCAGCGTGTTTCTGATCATCCACGGCAAGCCGATAATCAGGCCGGCACAGACCGCGAGCGCCCCCGTCTTCGCCAGAAGCCGGCCGCTCGCCACCTTCCAGTTCGCGAGCATCAGCAGAACAAATACGGTCACCGGGAAAAGCAGCAACGAAGAGGTCTTCGTCCAGATCCCCGCCCCCATCAAAACTCCGAGCCAGATCGCCTCACGCCGCCAGTGCTCATGCAGATCGCCCACCCCGGCGCGACGCGCAATGCACGCGATCCGCCAGAGCGCGAGCGCGAAGATAAGATTGGTGAGCACGTCGTTGGTCACGGACGCCGCAAGAGACAGGTTCATCGGCAGCAGCGCGACAAACCCGGCGGCGCCGACAGCCAATGCTTCGGACGCCGGGATCGCGGTCCGGACGGCAAGGTAAGCCGCCCATATCAGGAGCAGACCGAAGACGATCGACGGCGCCCGCAGGATCTTCGTTGCGCTCTCGGCCGGCAGCGAGCGCGCGGCAATCGCGAGAGGGGCCGTTAGTGCGTAATAGAGAGGGGGCTGATGCGCTTCGTAATCCGGATCGCCAGCGCGAAATACGGGAAGATGGCCGGACGCGATGCGCGCGACGTTCCCGACCTGCGCTTCCTCGTCCGCGTTGCTATCGTGCGCGCGTCCGCTGACGCTGTAGGACAGCGGCGAAATGAGATTGCAGCAGACGGCAAGAGCCACGAAGGCAACGCTCAACAGGCCCATAAAGCCGAGCGCCCATCGGGTTGGAGCAGCGGCAAACGTGAGCGCGGGCTGGTTGCGATTTCGTGCCAGATAGATGGGACCGATTCTAAACACCATGTCTAATGACCGCCTGAAGGAGACCTCGTCTCGTAAACCTGGCGCATTGATCTTCACGTCCCGTGAGCCCAGCGCCTTACCCCGCCACGATCTCCACATTGGCGCGCGGGACGGTAACCTTGCGACCGTCGAGCAACTCCGCGTCCAGAACACGCACCACCGCGCCCGATTCGATCACGGCAAGCTCCGGCGGAAGTTTGACTACGGTTCCAAGCGCGCCAAAGTACGGCTCTCGAATGACGCGAATGGACGAGCCAATCGATAGCTCAAAGTCATCGGCCGACCGGTTGGCGACATTCGTGGAAGCGTGCGGAACAATCACCTCGGGCCGAATCACGCCCGCGCGGATTTGGGTTGCGCCGTTAATCGAGCCAGTCTGCCCGCCCAGCGACGACAGTAGCTCGAACGTCCGGCGCGCCATCGGGATCCGTCCAAAACCTTCCGTGACAACCACCGTAATATTGATGTTCTCATGGCCCGTAATGGCGACGCCAATATCGTAGCCGAGGAACGCGATCAGATCCTGGTCGACGATGCCGCCCGTCACGATCCCTGCGACGCCAACATCGGACGCCCGACGAAGCGCGCTGCCGGTTACGCCCGCGCCAGCGACGAGTAGCTTGCCCGCGTGTTCGGGCAAAATCCCGGCGGCATCCAACACGTCGTCCGGCGATGCGCTGACCATTTGAACGACACCCGTCCGCTCGCCGCCCACGCCGAAGATGCCCTGAATGAGCGCCCCCTCGGTTTCAACGACGACGCCCTCGGCCTCGATGATCTCGACAATTGTCCCGGAGATATACGCGCTCAGATCGACGGGAGTCGATGCCTGTCGAATGCCCACGCTGCCCGTCGCATTGGATATCGTCTCAACCGTTCCAGAAACGGGAGACTTTGCCTCCGATTTGAAGAACCCAAAAAACGACTTGGTCTCCGCCAGGATCTGATCCTTGGCGACCTCATCTCCCACGCCGACCTTCAGCGCCGCCGCAAGCTCGTCAGGCTCAACACCGAGTTGCGCGGCGACCTTGACGGACTGCATAATGCCGGGCAGGCTGGCGCGCGCGACGGTATCGGCGGGAGTCACGGGCTGGCCCGCTTTGACGAGCACGTCGCCCTTGAGCGGAAGACGCCGCGTTCTGCGGATGGTCGCGCGAGGGGTAATCGTCAGTCCCGGAGTGTATGCGCTGCCCATGGCCTTATGACGCCGCCTCCTTCGAGCACTGTGCGAGATGGATATAGACGAGCGAACCGGTCAAGGAATCGACGCGCAAATGGCCGGACAGCAGCGAGTGAAACTCGCGACGCGTGAAGCGAAAGAACGGGATGCCGCCATCGTGTTCGCCCTGCTTGCTGGTCGTAAAAATGGAATGCTGGTACGCCGAAACAACCACCCGCGCTCCGGGAACTGCAACGCGCGACAGGCCCGAAACGGCGGCCGCGCGAGCCTGCTCGCCGGGGATATGCTCGATCACCTGGCAGGAAACGACGCGGTCGAACACGGCGTCCTTGAAGGGCAAGTTACAGAGATCCGCCTGGACGAGGTCCACATTGTCCGCGCCCGCCAATGCAAGCTTGGCCGCGTTAACGCGCAGAGACTCGAAGGAGAAATCGACGCTGACGACATCGCGCACCTGGGTCCGCAGCAACCCGGTCATCCGTCCGGTTCCGCAGCCCGCTTCAAGCAGCCGGTTGGAGGGAGTTGGCGCGAGACGGCGCAAGGTCATCGGAATCTCGACCTTGCCGAACAGGTTCAGGTACCACATTGCCTCATACTGCTCAACCTGCTCGTCCCGAGCCTTGATCTCGCGTTCTTGCTCCGCGAGAAGCTGAGACGGCATCGCGCGGAGGATGCCATCGACGATGGGAAACGTACGCTTGCACGCACGGCACATGAGAGCGCCGGCATGTACGATTTGAAGCTGAACAACCGCGCCGTCGTCCAGCGTAAGATCCTCCCGGCAATCCGGGCAAGCGAGTAAGGGGATTAGTGAAAGGCGCACGCAATAGTATAGCACGGCGGCCGCCGCCAAACGATCACGGACAACGGAAGCTTAACAATTGAAACCTTCTTAACACGCAAGCATCAGCGCATTAGGGATCACAAAACGAGGCTACGCAGGTCCAAGGCAAAGGAGCGTGGAACCATAACGTTGGGCCGTCATTGCTTCGCGGATCGCCTTTGCGACGCGCGCGGTCTGAGATTTGTTGACGCGAAAGGATCGTTCAGTATGTCCAGAAAGAAAGCCCTTTACGTAGGCGGCTGCACAGCCACTTATCACCAACTCGAGCCCACCGTGGCTCCGATCACTTCCCTGCTCGACGAAATCGGCATCGACACGACGGTCACGGGGATTTACCACCCGAACGGCGACGAAACGTACGCCGGAGATTACACGGCGCTTAATGCCACAAATCTAGCCGGTTATGACATCCTTGTCCTCTTTACGACCGGACGGGGACGCGGAGAAGATGTCGACGCCGTTCTCGATTTCGTAAGGAACGGAAAATCTCTGATCGGCATCCATTGCGCTGCCGACTCGTTCCAGGACAGGCAGGATTACCTCCGCGCGATCGGCGGACAGTTCCGTACGCATCCCGCGCCGCTCGATGTCGCGGTCGAGATCGTCGACGCCGCCCATCCTGTCACGGCCGGGGTTAGCGCGTTCACCGTGCACGACGAGTTGTACCTCTTCAAGGAGTACGACCCGAAGAACGTCCACCTGCTTGCCCAGACAACCAGTTTCGACGATGGCGCGCCAATCCCGGTGTCCTGGGTGCGCGAAGAGGGCAAGGGCCGCATCTTTTATGTCTCGCTCGGCCACATGCCCCCTGTCATGAGCGATCCCAATTGGCGTCGCCTCGTGCAAAACGGCGTAAACTGGACGCTGGATCTATAGTACGCGCTCATCAGACGGACTGGCTCGGTTGCCTAAAGCCACCTGGCGTAGCGCTTCTCGAGCCGGTCCGCGCTGACGGAGCGGCCCGTCGCGCGCAGACGTTTGATGTAGGCTGGCAGCGGGCCGTTCCCGGCTCCATGGCGCGCATGGAATGGTCCGCCCTCCTTGACCACCGTCCATAAGGGGTCGACGGCATCGGTTCCGGAGTTCGCGACCTTGCTCATCTGCTGATCGTGCCATCGCTCCAGACGCCAGGCGCCTTGCGCGCAAACGTCCGGACGGCTTGCCGCGATGTCGTTCTGCTCGTGCGGGTCCTGAGCAAGATCGAAGAGCATCTCGGACGGCCAATCGTGGAAACCGTCGTGATATGTCCGCATGTACAGCCAATTGTCCCAACGAACCGAGCGCTGACAAACGTGGCAGCACTGGCTGATCACCAGTTCGTCTCGCCCCGGCGCCTGGCCGCCCAAGATCGACGGGGCGAAGCTGACGCCATCCCAGATCGGCGCTGGGGGGCTGCCGAGCAGGTCCATGTACGTCGGCGCGAGATCCAGATTGTAGTGCAGCCCTTTGTCCACGACGCCCTTCGCGCCGCCCGGCCAGCGGACGATCATCGGAATGCGGCATGTCGGCACATCGGCGGTCCCATGCTCACCGTAGATCCCGAGTTCGCCCTGGTTCTCGCCATGATCCGCTGAGATGACGACCGCAGTATCGTCCCAAACCCCGGCTTCTTTGAGCCGCTCGACGATCTTGCCGACGTGCCAATCGGCATACAAAACGCCGGTATCGTAACCATCGATCATCTTGCGCATCGATGCGCGATCCGTGATCTTCCCAGGTTGCCTCGGGTAGTTCGGATTCACGGAGTCGTCGTACATCGCAATATCCAGCGATGTATGCGGCCCCGGCAATGCGTTGTGCCGCCGGATGAGATCGTCATCGTCCAGCCACTCGGGAAGCGGCGCGTCCGCGAACGGCTCGCCAAAGCTGAGCGGAGCGCGGTACGGCGTATGCGGGTCCCAGTAATTGATATGCAGATACCAATTGTCGCGTTCGCAATTCGCGTCCAGCCACTTGTCCACGACGGGTTGAATATGCTCGGCGGATTCCATGCCGCCCATGCCCGTGTTATGAACCTCGTTGAACCCCGCGTAAAACCAGTGAGCGGCATGTCGCTGGCCGAACGGCGAGATCATCGCCGTGTGGTAGCCCTGGTTCTGTAGACGGCCCGCAAGCCCCTGCGTGTCGAACAAATCGCGGAACCAACGCTCCGAGCCCTCGATCTTGGGCTGCGCGGCCGAGCCGCCGTGTCCGACGACGCCTGTCGCAATGCCGAAACGCCCGGAATAGAACGCCGTCCGGCTGGGCAGACACGGAGCGTCGGGAGTGAAGACCTGATCGAAACGAACGCCGTCCGCCGCAATGGCGTCTATGTTAGGCGACGTATTACGATGATAGCCGTAGCATCCCAGATGATCGGGACGCAACGAATCGATATCGATATAAAGAATGCGCAACGGAAGTTGCCTCCTGGAAAACGGATGACTTCCCGCGCAAGCCTGACGCGCAGGAAGAGTCGGTGCGGCAATGGGCCGTTAATCTATTCCGTTCAAGGCAGCACAATCCTCCCCATAGGCGCAAAAAATACCGTACGCCGCACCAAAGGCCATATGCGATCGGACGCTCGGCATCGTCGTGGCCAATAGCGGCTGTTTTGTTTGGCGCTCTGCCCCCTCGCAGCAAAAGAGGCTTGAGCGCCGTATTGGCCTTTCATTTAGGTGATCGAGCGATCCCTCTATCAGCGAGGCGATCGATTGCAGGCCGTCCGCCACCTACATTATCCGAAGCCGCGTCCGAAACGGCGTAGTCCATGTTCGTCCCGTATGGGGCACAATCGACAAAGACAATCGGGTAGCCTTGCGCCTGAGTCCGCTCGAAGACATCCACGCAAGGTTCGGTAAACTCGCCCCAAACGAGGAAGCCTGCGTGATGATGATGATCGTATCCGGTTTTTTGTTGCGTTGGCGCCGCAAAGCGCTTGACAACATACTTCAAGTGTGATAATATTGATACAATGTGTACTGATTTTAGGGTCATGATTTATGGAGCAGGTCGTTACAACGGAAATTGAGCTCAAAACTCGCAGGAGCGCCTCCGGACGCGTCGCGCAGACTATTCGGGAGCGCATCGTTTCGGGCGAGTATTCAGCTGGCAGTCGTTTTCCCTCTCGCCGCGCCCTGGCCGAGCAGTACCAGGTTGCTCCGGCGACAATCGAGCAGGCCGTCAAAATTCTGATTTCGGATGGCTTGTTGTTTGCGGAGCACGGCCGCGGCACCTTCGTCGCTGGCGAGCAAGCAACCAGCAAGTCGCGTCCAGGTGACGTTATGCCGCCGCGTGCCGCGCCTCGCTCTGCTTCCGCTTTTACGGTAGGCATTGTATCGTCTTCGCCATTGAGCGTGGACATCGCATGGAATAACGCGGTCATCCGCGCAATGGAGCATTCGATCAGCACAGCGGGCGGCTCTGTCCGGTATGCGCCGGAACCGGTCGATTGCTGGACCGTCTCAACTCTTCTCAGTTGTATCGATAGCCTGATCGCGGACGGTGCAGACGGAATTATCCTGGTTGCCGTCCGCGGTCCCCAAGACCTGGCAAACGCCATACACGGCGTACGTCAATCCAGGATACCGTCCGTTTATGTTTGCGTTCGCGATGAACGTGTTCCTCTTGTGAACGTCTACTACGATTTTCGCGATGCTGGATATGTTGCGGCCTCGCACCTGGTCGAGCGAGGGGCGAACTCGGTTGCTTACTTTGTTCCTTATGCGGCACGCGCTTATTGGAGCGAGGCCCGTATGGCCGGTGTCCAGGAGGCGATTAAGTTTGCGGCACGACCAGTTGATCTGCGCCTTTGTCTGGAAGCTCCGCCTGTTGAGAGTTGCGATGATTCCGGATTCGGGGATAGGTTTCATGAAAGCGGAGCTTATGAATTCGCTCGATGCCTGCTTCAGGACGGCTTGCCCGCCGACGGCGTCGTTGCCGCCAACGATGCGGTTGCGTACGGTTTCATGCGTGCGGCTCGCGAGTCAGGCTTCGTCGCGGGGCGTGACTATATGATCGTCGGATTCGACGACGAGCCGCAGTCGCGCGGATTAGGACTGACGACGCTCCGGCCGCCGCTTGAACGCATGGGGCGAGAAGCCGTGGCGCTCCTTAGCCGCGAGATATCTGAGCCCGGACACACGATGCGAACGTGCCTAAAGTCCGAGTTCGTCGCGCGTGCATCGACAATGGCCTTTACGCGGCGTCACTAGACGCGGTTAAGTAGAGTCGCCGGAGAGGAAACGAGAGTAATGTCCAAGAAACAGCATTATGCATTTACATTAATAGAGTTACTAGTCGTTATAGCTATTATCACAATATTAGCAGCCGTATTATTTCCAGTGTTCGCAACGGCTCGCGAGAAAGCGCGGCAGTCGGGGTGCTCATCAAACCTCAAGCAAATCGGCCTTGCGTTCGTGCAGTATTGCCAGGACTACGACGAAGCAACGCCTTACGTCTGCGTCACTGGCAGTTCGGCAAGCTGTGGCGCATCGAACGCCGCGTATGGAACGAGCGCCGGATTCCTCCTTAACCCCTATATAAAATCCACCGGCGTCTGGCGCTGCCCAAGCGACTCCGTTTCCCCGGCGGCTGTGGCGACATCAGGCAATTACGGCGGCTGGAACAACGTCAGCTACGGATATAACTTCTATTTACTTGACAAGTGGAACGCGAGTACGGATTCCGCGGCTGCCCCCATACAGCTTTCCCAATTGCAGACACCCGCGGCGGACATGGTTTTCGCAGGTGATTGGGGCGGTCCCAGCGCATCTTTTTACTGGTGTCTTGATAATACAGGAACTTTTCCGGAACGGATGGAGGGCAGCGCCGCCGCGGAAGTATGGGTGACCGGTTCCACATACGCGGCGTGCCCGGCGCTGGCGGCGGGCCACAATCAGGGCGGAAACGCCGCATACGCCGACGGGCACGTCAAGTGGTACTCCACCGGTTACCTGGCAGCGCAAATCAAAATTGAACAGAGTTCGCCAGCAAGCAGCAACAGCGCACGCGCATTCGGTCTTGCGCCAACAATGTTCCACGAATAGACACCCAATTGCAAGCATGCTGAGGTGCTGTACAAAAGAACCCTCAAGGCCCGAAAGGCTACTATATGAAACTCGCTTGTGTCGTGGCGATGGCGATTGTTGTTTCGACTGTACACGGGCCCCAAGCCGTAGGCAGCAGCGCGTTAGAACCTTCTGCGACGGATTCCCTCTTTCCGTTCGATATTCCCGCAAGCAACAGCTCCGCCGGCGCGGTCACGAACATGTCGTTCCTAAATAATGGTCCGGCAGGCGATCGCGGGCGGATTGTCTCCAGAGACGGGCATTTCGTCGAATCCCAAACAGGCCGCAGAGTCCGTTTTGCGGGCATTAGCTTAGGTGGACGTGACCTGTTTCCCACTCACGAGCTTGCCGAGCAAACGGCCGCGCATCTTAGTGAAATGGGGATCAATTTGGTCCGATGCCACCTCCAGGACCTCGACGACTCACCGCTATGGGACAAATCGACCGGCGCACATATAATAATAAATTCTGCTGCGTTCGAGCGGTTGGACTACCTCATTTACCAGCTTAAGATACGCGGCATTTACGTCGATCTAAACCTCTTGTCCGGTCGTCGATTCACGCCCGCCGACGGATTTCCAAAATCCGTGGACGATTTGCCGGGCCGATTTGGTAGACCGGTAGAACTGTTTGATTCAAGAATGATCGACTTGCAGAAGCAGTTCGCATGCGATTACCTGACGCACGTCAATCCATATACGCGCCTGAGCTACATCCAGGACCCCTGTGTGGCGATGATTGAAATAACCAACGAAGACTCGCTTCTTTCCTGGCATCACGATCAAGCATGGCTCAGTCTCCCCGAACCCTTCCGCGGCGAGCTAGCCTGCCAGTGGAACGCCTGGTTAAAAAGACGGTACGGCACGGACACAAGGCTTCGCAAGGCGTGGCAGCCGCATTTTACGCCGCCCGCGAAATCGTCGTTGCTCGCGAATCCAGGAGGGCCGATATGGACACTGGAAGACCATACGAGCGCTGCAGCGCTCACGGCAACGGGCGACGCCACATTGGATGGACCGCCGTCCATCCGGATCGATACGCCTGTCGTACCCGATGCGGCTTGGAAAGTGCAGGCAATACTGGGCGGATTGGATTTAGCGGACGGCACACCTTACGTGCTCTCGTTTCGCGCGAGAGCCGACAGGGATGATCGACCGCTGTCGATCTTTGCTTGCATCGATCAGCCCGATTGGCATATCGTGGGTATCATCCGGCATGTGAAGCTGAACAAGGAGTGGAGTTCGTTCAGGTTCGTCTTTGTAGCATCGCACGATATACCAAGGCATGAGCGCATTCTATTTACCACCGGAAGCGCGGCCGGTCCAGTCTGGCTCAGCGACGTCGCGCTCAACGTCGCGGCTGCGGACGATATCCCGCCATCCGGCCAGTCGTTAACCTCCGCCGCCATTGCCATCCCGGCTGGCGAAAACCCAGCAAGTGCGGAGGACTGGAAGCAATTCCTGATTGACGCCGACCGCGAATATGCCGGCACGATGCGCTTATTTCTTCGCAAGGAACTTGGCGTTAAAGCGTGCATCATCGACTCGCAAGTCGAGTACGGCGGCTTAGCCGGATTGCAGCGCGAATCAAAGAGCGATTATATCGATCATCACTACTATATCGATCACCCAATCAACGCCGAGGATCTTACTAATTGGAGAATCGTTAACGAACCTCTCGTGAACGAGCTCGCGGCCGGAAATCTAAAGGCGCCACGTGCGCTCGCCTGCAACCGAATCGACAGTATGCCCTTTTCGGTTTCGGAGTTCAACCATCCTTACCCCAGCGATTACCAGTCGGACACAGTCCCGTTTCTCGCAAGCATAGCGGCCGCGCAGGACTGGGATTCGATCTCATGGTTCGCCTACAATTTGTCAAAGGTGACAATGCACGGGTGGTTTAACATGGGAGGCGATCCGGCGAAGGAGGCGTTCTTCCCGGCCGCCGCCGCAATCTTCCGCATGGCGGAACTACGGCCAATTCAACGCAAGGCGCTCCTCACTATCGCCAACCAGGATCTGCTATCGACCGGTCGGCCGGAAGACTTGTGGCAAAGTCTGGGTGAAAGCGCGAACCCGGATGTCTTCGCGACCCGGTATGCGGTCAAAATCGATCCGCGAGCGAAGGCAAGCAGCGTGCAGGTTACGCCCAGCGCCCATCCGGCTCTATGCGCAATTGGCCTGCAACGAACCCCATCTGGCCCAATTTACGTCGCGTCGGGAGCGGGTGCGCTTGCCGCTACGGGGTATGTCGGAGCACAGTCGGTCAACCGCGACGGCGTATCATTTGCCTTCCCCGCCTTTGGCAATAACTTCGCGTCACTCACATTGACCACCGTAGACGGCAAGCCGATCGCGGCATCGAAGCGCTTACTGCTGACAATTGTCGGGCATGCCGAGAAAGAGGGCATGGGCTGGAATGCGGATCGCACGAGCGTCGGCACGAACTGGGGCCATGGCCCTGCACTGGCGGAGGGCATTCCCGCGACGGTGGCGCTGGCGAACGCGAACGTGAAGCACGTTTGGGCGCTAGACCCGACGGGCGCGCGGGCGACGGAGGTCCCGGTCACGGTGAGCGGCGGCATTGCGACGTTCACGATCGGGTCCGAGTACCGGACGGTGTGGTATGAGATCGGGGACTAGCGAGCGCATCCGATTTTCACCGGGCGGCACGATGCGCAATCTTGCTTTCACTCACGTCTGAATTCAGGAACGTCACTCAGAGTTCCAAATAGGACGGCGCATAGAGCCCGGTCACGACAAGCTTACCTCGAATCGCCTTGAGACTGACGCTTACATAACAACCCGCCATTGCGTTCATGGGCGATGCCTCACAAATACGATGGCGGGTCAAGATGATGGTTTGCAATCAACCACTGCAAACGCACGCGCTATGCGGCATCCTCCGCGTGCGCGGCCCAAAGCAGTCCGCGCACCATCAAAGGCAGGATCTCCGCCTGAGCGACGATATCGGCATGGTGTCCTAGCGAATTGTAGGCGACCCGGCCCTTGCCGTAATAGCGTGTCCAGATTACCGGCATCTCGAATGCGCCGTTGCCGATGTGCGGGCCATCGGCGACGGGAAACGGCGTCGTCGCGAGCACCTTATTGGACGGATCGACATGCATGTAGTACTGTTCGGACTTCACCTTAAACTCGATCGGCGCTCCCTGCGTGATAAAGTGATTTGGATCGGTGATCCGTACGACATACTCGGTGCCGTCGTTGCCTGGATGCGCAACCCACTGGCCGCCGGTCATGAATTGGTACTCGGTTTGCGCGCGGAAGGAATCGCACATTCCGCCATGGCACCCGGCAATCCCGACGCCGGATTTCACGGCGTCGAGCATCGGGTTAAGCTGTTCGCCGCTGATCTCCCCCATCGTCCAAACCGGAACGATCAGGTCGAACGATTTCAAATCCGGACAATCCTTGAATGCGTCCAGCGAGTCGCTCACGGTCACGCTGAATCCGCGATTGGAAAGTTCGCGATTGAAAATCTCGGCAATCTGCTTGGGTTCGTGGCCATCCCAGCCGCCCCAGACGATTAATGCAGTACGTGTGTTCATTTTCTAATCCCCTTACAATTAGTCGATTTCGTCTTCGCCCAGACCGGTTGGCAGCGCGGCCGGCCGGTCCACGACGCTCTTCAATTCAATGTGACGGCTCGTTCTAGACGAGTCGATCACGCCCAACATTACGTCCAGTACGTGGAACGCAAGATCGCCGCTGGCACGATGTGGACGCCCGTGACGGATCGCGGAAGCCATGTCGGCGACGCCAACGCAGCGGCTGTTCGCCGCAAAACCATGCGTCAGAGGAACCTCGCGCCACTCCTTGCCGGTATGGCGTCGAACCTTGACGACTCCGCCAAATCCGTTCGGATCAGGCACGAGGATCGTCCCTTCCGTCCCGTAAACCTCGATGTTGGAGTGAGTGTGCGACCAAACGTCGAAGCTGGTGACGAGCGTTCCGATCGCGCCGTTTGCGAAGTCGAGGGTCGCGGCGAGATGCGTGGGCGTATCGACCTTAATGACCTGCCCGTTCTTCGCCTCGCTGGTAATGGTACGCTCAGCAAACGTTGCCCGCGCCGATCCGCTCACCCGCTTGATGCCCCCGATCATGTTGACGAGAGCGGTTAAGTAGTACGGCCCCATGTCGAGCATCGGTCCGCCGCCCTCGGCATAGTAGAACGCCGGATCGGGATGCCAGGATTCGTGCCCATGGCAGAGCATAAACCCGGTGGCCGCGATTGGCTCGCCGATCTCGCCGTCATCGATCAGCTTCCGGCAGGTCTGATGCCCTCCGCCAAAGAAAGTATCCGGGGCGCTTCCGACGCGGAGTCCTTTTTGCCGCGCGACGTCGATGAGCCGCTGACCGTCTAACCGGTTCACGGAAAGAGGCTTCTCGCCATATACATGCTTCCCGCTCTCAAGAGCCGCCAGGGCGACTTCCACATGCGCCTTCGGGATCGTCAAGTTCACGATGATCTCGACATCCGGGTCGGCCAATATCTGCTCGACCGTAAGCGCCTTGGGAATACCGTACTGCTCCGCGTTGGCCTTTGCTCTGTCGAGGATCATGTCCGCGCATGCAACGATTTCAATGTTTTTGAATCGAGCGCCATTTTCAAAGTATATACCGCTGATGTTGCCGCATCCGATAATCCCGATTTTCGTTATGCTGTTAGCTGCCACTCCTATTCTCCTGTCGCGCCTAATGAGGCAAAATTCTGTAGCCAAAAGACTTGTTAACCGGTTTGATTGTACCTACCTGCTCCCAAACGCGCAATATGCAAATGAACTGCCGAGGGTATTTCCTTGCAAAACGCAATCGCGGATGCTTCGATGGATAGTGAATACGGTGAGGATCCAAGCGCTTTTCGATAGGGCATCAAAAACATTGCGCCGGGTGGACGACGGACTATCGTCGCAGGCGGCGCAAGTTCGCTTGCTGGTTTGCCTAACTTGGTTGCTGGCCTCTGGCGCTCGATGTTGCGCCGGGCTGCGAGGAGGTTGCGCCTGCCGCAACCGGGTGGACGCTTGCGTATTCGCTGCCGAGGACGACGGTAATGGGCATCGAAGAGGCCACAGCCGCAGTCACGTTGCGCAAGTTACGCTGGCGAATAGACTTTGGAGCCTTCTTCAGGCAGTTCAACCAGCCAGATGTTCCGATACCAGACGATATCTCCGTGGTCCTGGAGACGCAGGTGTCCGGGCAATTGAACATTCAGGTCCGAGGGCGGGCCGGTGGGGCCGGCAAGTTCGACGTTGTTGTGGATAATCTGTCCGTTGTGGAAGGCAGTTAGGCGGGCTCGCTCCTTGACGACTCTTCCCTCGCATCGCGGCGCGCGAAATACGATGTCGTACGTCTGCCGTTCGAGCACCTTGCGACAAGCGTTCGTGAGCGGCGCATACTGGTTGCAAACTGCGCCGCAGTCGCCAAATCCAGGTACTTTCCAGCCTGAACTACCGAGCACTTGAATCTCGTATCGGCCCTGTAAGAAGACGCCGCTATTGTATTTTTGCTGCGCCTGCGCTTGAGGCATTTCCGAAGGACCAGGGATTGCGGAAAGAAATGTGGGGGGGCGAAGTGCAGCCGTCTCGCATACGATCACGAGAGATCGTCAGGCCGCCAGACAATGGCGTCTGGCGGCCTGACGGTTTGGCGGAAAAGCACGGCCTAATGCGTGACGGAGTTCTCGCGAGAGAGCGTCCACGTCAGCGTGTAGTGGTACGTTCCGCCGCTCTTTAGCACCTGGATCGGCGAAAGCATTTCGAGCTCGTTATAGTCGCCATCCTTAACGCCGCTATTCCAGATCTCGACCGGAAAGCCATGCCCCACGGCGCCGTCGGGGTATGTGCCGTCGACCTTTTGCCCCGCGACCGTCAGCCGAACATCCCCCAATATCGCTGTCAGCGACGCAACCGGCGCGTCCGCGCCGACTTTGTAGTCGCCCGTAGACGAATGCTTCAGCGCGATCGACGATGGCGAGAGCGGCTGAACGAAGGAAGCCGTATCGCCGCAAATGCTGTAATAGCTGTTCTTGTACGGGCTGTCCGGCCGAACCGGCATCTCGATCGAATCCGGCGGCGCGATCTGCGTCACTTGCCAGATGTCGACATCCACGGGGGCTCCGCCCTGCTTGTCCAGGCTCTGATCGATTATGAGGCGGCCGCGCGCGTCGAAAGAAATGTCGCGCACGATCCGAATACCGGTCAGCCGGCTGCGCTGCGTTGCCAGGACGATATGTCCCTGCGAGGCGCGAACGACCCTGGCCGGCCGGTCCGCCCAGACGGGATCGGGGCCCTTTGGCCCGGCGATCATCGCCCAGCGGTTTTCAGCGCCAAGCCAGGTTCGCGAGCCGCCCCAGTTCGTCCATACGCCAAAGTTATGGAGCTTGTCTGTATGGTTGATCCAGAGCAGGTTTCGCCCGCCGGCAAATCCAAAGCGGATGATCCGGCTGATCGAGGGAACGACGACCACGTCAGCGACCCCGTTGCTGAGGCGAAGCGCCGGCTGGCCGTTCCACTGAGTCCGTTCGATAGCCGGTTGCGTCGATGCCTTTGGCGCAGCCGTTGCGGGCAAGCCCGCCATAAGCGCACACAACGCGAGCAAGGCCGGCGTTGCGGTAGTCGTGCGGTATCGTCGAGTCATTCTCACTCCTGTGTGTTGTCCCCATCGGCGGGGATCGAGATCAAGAACGTTGGCCCCTCCTGCATACGAGAAAGGACCAACGTCTTTGCGTGGGGTTATCGAGCCGCGGTCAGCAGGTATCCTACTGCGCTCGACGGCAAGTGAACCGTCAAAACGCTCCGGCCGTTCTTGACCGGCAACTCCGCCGCCGGGGCGACCGCCTTGCCCGCCGCGTCGATCGCAACCGCCCGGATGTGGGCAAAGGCCGGATCGATCGCGCGGCCGCTCAGCGCAACCTGGAAGTCATGGTCGCGCGGAAGCGGAATAAGCGTCCATTTGCCAGCGTCGCGCTTCGTCATCTCGACGCTGCCATTCGTCGCTAGCTCGCCAAAGTCGACCGTGTGCGTATTCGGCGCATACTCCGATGCGGGAGCAGACGGGATTGGGGCGACCACGATGTTCTGACCGCCATTGCTGACCGTCAGGCTCGCGAGCCGATACCGGTTGCCGCCGTCATCCAGACCATCCAGGATCAAGCGGCCGCCGCCGGACGGCGACCACAACCCGATGCGAATCTCATACACGCCATCCTTTAGGTCGGCGGGCAAAGTCACCGGCACCAAACCACCCTGCGTCCGCGCGCCAACGGGCCAGGTCGATGCAGCCGCGTCGATGCCGACGGGGAACTGCATGGCAATGCCGCTGTTCTCTTTAATCGTATCCGAAACGAAGTGAATGAACACCTGGTAGCCGTCTGGGATCTTCTGAGTGACGTCGAAGGCGAAGCGCGCCTGGAACTGGCGCGGACCGGTCTGCTTGATGTCGAGGGCCTTCGGCGTCGCATACGTCATTTGGCCCTTCGTCCGATACACCATCGCCGAGCGCGCATTCGCGTACAATGACGTCGCCGTCTTCGCGAACGTCGCCTTGCCGTCGTTGCGGGTCGCGGTATACGCCAGTACGCCATCGCCGCTTGCCAGCCAACCGAACTTCGGCAGCACGTAGCTCGACTCGCCGGACGTCACGGTCCACGGAACGTCGCGCAGGTTCGCCCAGATCGTCAGGCCGTTGTCGTAGCCGATTCGGACGCGGTCGAACCGCGATTCAGCAGCGACTGCGTCCGCCGTGCTAAGCAGCCTCCCATTGACTTCGTACTCAATGGTGCGCACTTTAGCGGAAGCATAACGCGAGACGACCGGGATCGCCAGGTTGTGCTCCTCAAACATAAACGGGATGTTCAGGGTCTGCCCCCAGGTGCTTACAAACGCCGAGTGGCCGAACACGAGCTCTTGCATTCGATAGTCGTCGAGCTGCGCCTGCGTCGGCGGCGTACTGTTTTGTGTATTAAGCCAGCGCTCGAGGTAGCCCATGCCGTGGTTAATTTGCTTCGGATGAATCTTCGTCAGGTCGAAGTTAGCGAACAGCGGCGGATTCTCCATGTCGAACTGCGCGCTCGACATAAACTGCGCCTCGACGCCGTCGAGCATTCCGCTCCAGTACCAGTGGTTCGCGCCTTCCCCAAGCACGGGGCCGCCGTGAACCTCGCGAAGGTATTGCCAGAGCTCCTTCTGCGCATCCAAACAGGTCGAGAACTTTCCCGCGCCGGGACGAGTGGCGCGCATATCCGTGTGGCCAAACGGGTCGATCGCGGATAAGACATCGATATAGCTCGCGTTGGTGCCGATCGTCTTATGCACCTCGGTGGTGATCATGTGCGAGTATTTGCTCATGAGGACGGGGGTCAGAAGATACGAAACGTGCCCGGCCATCATCCACGCCGGAATGAGCTTGCCCGCCGAGTCCACGGCGACCTCATCCTGATTGTAGAGCGGTCCGTTGGGATAGAAATCGTCGTAGTTCTCGTGCAACGCGACCCGCTGTCCAAGCGCCTTCGCCTTTGTGGTCAACGTAATGAGCCCGGCGTTGCCGCCAATGTAGTCGTTGGCCGGAAGGACCGTCGGAAGCTGCTGATCGTAGCCCCCATGTTGCCAGTTGTGGATAATCGTAAAGAAGTGCGTCAAGCCGTACGTCGATGCATCTTCCAGAAAGCCCGCATACTTGGCCGCGTCTCCGCCCCAGTAGTCGATCACGGCAACGTCGCCCATTGCCTGACGATACGGCGATGCCGCATTGATCGGCGTCGGCAGCACGTCCTCCGCCTCGGGCGACAACGCATAATACGCAACTTCGTTCACGGCAAGCCGGGCGCCGTCCGTTAGGGCGCGATATTCGGCCGAGTCGGACGATAGGGCGCTCGAGTTCGAGATTCCGTAATCGATGATCACGTTCGAGAACAGACCGAGGTCGGCGGCATAGCTCACCGAGCCGTAGAACGGCACGGCGATTCTCCTGGAGTACGCCGACGGTCCGATGCGGCCAAAGTGAACCGACGAGATATACGGGTCGCTCGAGTGAAGTGATACGCGAACGCTGGAACCGTCGTACCGGTCAATGTCGGCAACAACTTTGATCGTGCGCGAGCCGACGGTATATACGGCGGTGCGGCGGATCACGCTGGCGGATGGCGACGATTGAGTCACCACGCAATGGACATCGGGCGAAGTCGACGAGACGATCTTACCGTCGGGGCCAACAAGGTCCAGCGACGCCCCGCCAGCGTACGGCAACGTGACGTGCGACGTACCGCTCGTCAGGTGAAACGCGAGACCGCCAAGGAGTTCCGTCGCGCCGGCATCCGCAACCGATTCAATCTTCCCAGCCGTGCTCGCAGTGGAGATGTGAGTAGGCGATGCGCTTCCCCATCCTACTGGCTTGCCATCGAGCGCGACCGGCGGCGCTGCAAATAAACGCCGCACAGTGGCCACCGGCACGCCCGTGCAAACCAAGCGGCGATCGCCCCAGATGCCGTAGTCCCAACTCGGGTCGTTCTTAGGGCCAGGATCGGCCTCAAATACCAGGGTGATTGTTTGTCCCCCATATTTAGTTAGGTCGAATTTGTAGTCGGCCCATGTTGCGTCCGTCTTGTTCTGATCGATGAGCTTCTCGCCATTTAGAAAAGCCCGGAACGTGACCCCATCGGACTTGCCGACAACATCGTCCCTCATCGCGATCGAAAATGCGAATGTGATCGATTTCGCCTTCGGCAACGCGAGGCGGTACGTCTGATCCGTGTAGCCCGTGCCATCGTGCCAGATCGGATGAATCAAGTAGGCGCGCTTCCCGGCCTGTACGCCCATTGGCGTCGCCGAGATACCGGTCTTGTCATCGAAGTGTCCGGACCAGCCCATCGGTTTGCTTCCGGTGCGACCATCCGTATACCGGTAGGTAACACCGTAGAAGCCGATGTCGTCGATGTTCGTCACGCCGCCCAGCACGGCGGTCACCGGAACGGTCTCGGCCGCGCGGGCAGCCGGACAGAACAAAAAAAGCGTCGCGAGAGTCGCGATTAAGCACGCGCCAACGCGCGTTCGGAGGGAGATGTTTGTCATTGATCCGCCTTCAGAGCGTAGTGTGGAACTAAGAGTGCCGCGACGCCGATTGGGGCTGGCGTCGCGGCGAAGAATTTACGTTGCCCAAAACTAGGTCGGGCTAAACGTCATCGTGTAAATGTTGCCAGCCGCATCAGTCATACTCGATGTGCCGGCCGCTATTCCGCTGGATGGAGTCCCTGGCGACGTTGCCGAAGCCGCGTCGTTACCGGGACATACCTTGGTGCCAAACAACCATTTGACATGACCATCCATCGCAAGGAAGTTCGCGCCTCCGCTATGACGCGGCATGCGAACACCTCGCGCGGGTGCGCCGTTGTAGTCGCCATAGGCCTCGAATCCAAGCCCCCATGTTGCATCGCGATAGCCGTTCAACAGATACTGCGTGTCGGAAAAATAATAACCGGACCCCGCAACGCTGCCATCGTTTGTCGAGCCAACCCCAAATGAACCTTCTTGCACCTCATATAGCGCGACTGTCAAGGCAGGCGACGTCCCCTTAGCAAGCGATCGCCCCGCCGAAACTGTAGTGCCGTTCGTTTGACATGGCCCGGACGAACAAGCCAGCGCTTCGTTGTAGGCATAGGATAACGTCGCAGGCGCCGTACCGCCGTACACGGTCGATGCGTCGCTCGGACAAACGTAAACCTTGGCGGACTTAACGTACGGGTAGATTACGCCAGCCCAACTCATTCCTCCAGCATTAGCCTGGTAAGTCACGTAACCAACGGGATAGCACTCATCGTAATCCTGCGCATACTGGATGAAAGCAACTCCAAGTTGCTTCAGGTTCGACGCACACGAGGCTTGACGCGCCTTTTCGCGGGCTGTCGCGAACACTGGAAACAAAATCGCGGCCAAAATCGCAATAATCGCGATGACAACGAGTAACTCGATTAAAGTAAACGCCGTGCGCGTTGGGGTATCTATCCGATTTTTATGCATAATATCCCCCTTGCAACCTCGCAAGCGCGAGAAGACTCCGCCAATGCCGACACCCGCCCCGTCATATTAATCGCTATGTCCAGCTTCCAACCTTATTGTCGGAATGAGGGCGGCTGGTCTCGAGCCGCACAAATACGCGTTTTCGGCGAATCGCGGCAACCGTCCTGTCGAGCAAGCCCCTCGACTGAATGCATATGCAAGATGCAGTTTCGCCCCGTTATCAGATCATATGCGCACGGTACGGAGTAATTATAGTACACTCCGCGCCGCGCGTCAAGCATAGAATATGCACAGATCCGGCAACCACGCTTGCTCGTGCGCTCCGAGCAACCCGGCCGCCAGATCCGTTAGCGATCAAGAGCGCGGCTAGAGCGCGCTGAACGTAAGCGTGTAGCGTTTGCCAGACGGATCGGACATGCCCGTCACGCCGCAGGCCGTTGGCAGATCGTTTGGCGACGAACTCGTCGGGAACCAGGACGTTGTGTGCGTTGTCCCAGGCATCCAGCCAACGCTCACCAGGTTCGCATTCAGGTACTTAACATGCCCATCTGCGGCAAGCCAGTTCGCTCCGCCGCTATGGCGTCCTGGCAGCGGTCCGCAGTTCGTTTTCGAGACCTCGCATTGGGCGACGTTGAAGGCCGTCGATGCTGGGATAGCCGTCCCCTCATAGTCGCCAACCGCATTCATGCACGTACCATCGCACATCCACGTATCGCTCAGCCTGACCGCTCCCATACCTGCTGCGGACTCACTGTCACGAACGCCTCCACCCAGCATTCCCGTCTGAAGCTGGTTCGCCGAGATCTCGTAGAGAACAACCGTACTCGCTGGTGCGGTGTACTGCGAAAGCGCCATCATTGGCAGCCCCGCCGAGGGGGCCCCGTAGTTGAGAGTGCAATTGTATCCGTACGAAACGACCGTGTTGCCAGCCGTCGGTTGCGTCACATCGTCCGGGCAGACAAAGGCATTTGCCGATTTCACATAGGGATAAATCACGCCAGCCCATCCGACCGCGCCATCGCCTCCGCCGCCTCCACCGAACGGTTGCGGGGGCATTTCATCGAAGTCCTGGCAGTACTGAACCCATGCGATTCCGAGCTGCTTGAGATTGCTTGCGCAGGTCGTTTGCCGCGCTTTCTCCCGCGCGGTCGCGAAGACCGGAAAGAGGATAGCTGCCAATATCGCAATTATAGCTATCACGACTAATAATTCTATCAGAGTAAACGCAATGACACGTCTCTTCGCAACAATACTCTTCATAACTGTTCTCCTTTTGGCGGACAGAGCGACCGAAGACCTATCTCCGCGGCGGCTCGGCCTTGCCTAAAACAGGCGCGGGAAGCACGTATACGGTCCCTTGCGGGGCATCGTCGCGGGTCGCCAGCCGAACCGCCAGCCTCCCCGCGCTCCGAAAGTCCGGGTTCGTGGTCACAAATGGGCGATTCAATTCACTCGACGGCGGCTCGTTATCGAACCCTGCGACGATCACATCCTCCGGAACACGCAAGCCCATCTCCCGCGCGAGCGCCATGAGTATCGTCGATTCGGAGTCGCTCTTTGCAATGAGCGCAAGAGCGGAACGATCCTCCTTGAAAGCTCCTTGCATGAATGGCCGCAAGTGTTCCGTGAGAGGCAAAGGGTCCGTGCAACGCAATTCGTTCCAATAAGCGGGCATCAGCCCCGCCCGCGCCATCGCGTCACAGTAGCCCCGGCAGCGCTCCTGGTTGGAATAGTGCATCAGAACACCTTCCTCGGCGACGATGCGCACGAATACGATCCGCTTACGCCCCTGGTCGATCAGCGCCTGCGTCACATCGTATCCGGCTTGATAGTTGTCGAAGACGACTTGCGTGCGAGCCTGTTCCGGGTACGCCATATCGACGAGCACCAATGGAACGTCAAGGTGTTTACGCTTGAGGTAGTCGGTCTTCATCTCTGCTAGGGTCCGCGTGACGGGATTCAAGATGATCGATGTACAACCGGACGCGATCAGGCGATCAACCTCGCGCTCTTCTTCATCCACAGTGCTAGCCGTTGCCATCACGAAATGGCGATCCAGATTGCGGGTTGCCTCCTCGATGCCATCGCAAAGATCCACGAGAATGTGCGCGGCGTTGCGGGCCGAGTTACTGACCAGGGCAACGAACTTGACGACGGAAGCAGCCGGACGGCTGGTCGTCATCGTGACGAAGCTTCCAATCCCCTGCCGCCGATCGATGCAACCGTCGCGTTCAAGCAAGGAAAGGGCCTGGACAAGCGACGCTCTCGGGAAACCATACCGGTCTTCGAGTTCACGGATACTCGGCAACTGGTCACCCGGCTTGCATTCCCCGCTATCGAGCAGGCCCGCGCGAAGGATTTCGGCAATCCGGGAAGGCGCCGACCGTTTTCTCCGCGTGGTATTGTTCGATACAGTTGCAGTGGCCATAAGTCTGCAGGCATTGTATCACGCCGGGACGCGGCTGTCAAGTGTTCGAAGTCTTCAAGTCTTCGCAGAGTTCAAATTGTGGATTGGCCGGCTTGTTCGGCAGCCCCTCGCCTGCGAGAGAACCGGACGGAAAATGGCTGCGTCGCTCCGCCGCCCTAATCCTATGCGGGGCGGGGCAGCCGGGAGAACGCAGCCATTAACGATCGCGAAAGCGGAGCCGCCGCGTCTTGCGCCTCTAAAAGAAAATCGAAAGACCTTGTAAGACGGCTCTGCGGCCGCCGTGGCCGTTTTTGAAAAAGGGCCGTCAAAGCGCTTTCGCCGCTTAACGAAGTGCGCTGGCATCGGACGATGGCGGCAGAAGGCCGTACGCGTGTAGACGAAGCATCGTAAATCACCGCCGTAAACGAGGCGCGGGCAAAAACATGCCCCGGCGGCACGAGCCGTCCTGAATCTATCTCGCAAAGCCGACCAATGACGCACCTTCTAATAGATGCTCCACGTCACCGACGAACCCGGCTGACTGCAGCCCGTATTCGAGGCAGTCGCCCCGGTCGTTGTGCACGCTCCCGCACTCGCATTATTGGAGCCGGCCGACACCTGCGTACCGATAAACCACTTCACGTGGCCGTCCGCCATAAGATAGTTCGCCCCGCCCGAGTGGCGTCCCGTTGCCCCGGAAAACAGAATGGCGGTCGAAAAGCTCGTCGGGAAGTTTGACGGATAGCCGGTGGCATACTTTATCGTAAAATTAGCGTTAGCGCAAACGGGCGTCACATTCGCTCCGGACTGGTTGCAAGAAATGTTGCTCGTGTTGCTCGCGGCGGACTGAGGCGAAAAGGGATCATAGTTTGCGCCAACTCCGCCGTAGCCGTCCGGCGAGTGACCGGCCTGCCCCGTCGCGGGATAGAAATCGCTCGCGGAGTCCGCGGGGTTCGCATCGGAGACGTCGTAACCGCCGCTGCCCGTAATCTCGGCGAGCAGAACGGTCTTCGCGACGCTGCCGTATTTCGCAAGCGGATAGCTGCCCCACCCATTCGTGCCGACAGTGATCGACCCGTTCTCATTCTGCGTGTCCCGGTTGTAAACGTACGACACCGATGGCCCCGTCGTCAGATCGTCGGGACAGACAAAGGCCGCCTTCGATTTGACGTACGGATAAATTTCGCCGGCCCAGCCGGTCACCGCATTGGTTCTCGACACGCCGTTCGGAGGGCACTCGTCGTAGTCCTGGGCGTACTGTACCATCGCCAATCCAAGCTGCTTCAGGTTGCTTGAGCAGGTGGTCTGCCGGGCCTTTTCTCGAGCGGTCGCGAAGACAGGAAACAAAATTGCGGCCAAAATAGCAATAATGGCTATAACTACGAGTAACTCAATCAATGTAAAAGCGGAACTACGCATCTTCATCTCTTATGCCTCTCTCGTTGACGCTAACCCTCTTCGATCAATATTCATGGAAACAGTTCGCTTTGTAATGTCCGTCGAGGCGCGGGGTATGAGGTTCCAGCGCAACTTAACCTCGCAACACGCATTCTCGCCGCGAAGCGCCTTCTGGACCAGCCGGGCGGCCTCAACCCCCATCGCCTCCACGGGGGGACGCATCGACGTGAGACGAATAATGCGCGAGTGCGGGTTGTCGTCGAAAGCGGCGATCGCAAAGTCGCGCCCGGGAGACAGGCCAACCTCCTGCGCCGCGCGGATGAAACCATAGGCTGTTTGGTCCTGCAGGCAGATGACCCCGGACGGAACAGCGATGCCGCGCAACAGTTCGCGAGCGCGCAAGTATGCCAGTTCCTCGGGGTCATGATCCTGAACCCAGGGTTCTGGATCGTCAGGGACGATGACCAGCTCGTCCGCGCCACCGGCGGCATGAAGCGAGGCCGCCCGAATGCCCGCAATTCGCTGCGCCGCCCAATCCGATGTCGCCGGCGCAAAAATCATCAGGCGGCGACATCCCGCCGCGAGCAAGTGAGCCGCCGCGTCGTATCCGGCGGCGCTGTTGTCGTAGAGGACGTGCGATACCGGCCGGTCGATTGCGGCGCCGGCCGAGATCACGACGAGCGGAGGACGCTCGCGGCGCGCGAAATAGCCGTCGAGTGCGTCCTCAATTTCGTCCGATGCCACGCCAAGGCCGATAATCACGATCGCGGAAACGCCGGCGTCACAAGCATCCGCGACCGCTTGGCGCAGCGGTTGGACAGTATCGCACAGCCCTCGCGCCCGGTTAAAGAAGCACGTTCGATTACTATCGGCCGCCATAGCGCTTTCCAACGAATGGATCAGCAGCTTGACCACCTCATTGTTAAGCTCAAGATGGTCGTGCCGGTAGGTGTAGAGGGAGCCGATTATGGCAATGGTTTGCTCGCCCAGGGGCTCTCTAGAAAGGCCCACTGCCTGGGAGACCTCTTCTGGCTTTCGCTCGGCAACAAACGTCCCCCGGCGATCGTCCGCGCGAAGCAAACCATCCGAGATCAACGCGCTCACCGCGCGTTCGATCGTCAGCGACGACACCCCGTAACGCTTTGCAAGCTCGCGCCGGCTGGGAAGCATAACGCCGGGACGCCACTCTCCCTGGCTAATCGATCCGCGCAAGCGCATCTCGATCTGCCTGTAAATTGCCTGCCCGCCGGTTTTGTCGTCTTGCCCCATGCCGCTCCTCGTCGCAGCTGAGGTAATCAACTGCAATCATCAACCAATTTTATCACGGCATTGGGGCGTTGTCAATAAGTATCCGAAAAATACCGGCCCTCTCCAGCGAGACGCAGGACGCCGCTAATAGATGCTCCACGTCACCGACGAACCCGGTTGCGTGCAATTGCTGTTCGCGGCGGTGTTCGACACGCCGCACGATCCGGAAGTGGGATTGTTGCCGCCGCCCGAGACCTGCGTGCCCACGAACCATTTCACGTGACCGTCAGCCATCAAATAGTTGGCGCCGCCGGAATGGCGTCCCAAAGGGCCATTGAAAAGAATTGCGTTGGAGAAGCCGCTCGGATAGTTGGACGGATATCCGGTTGCGTACATGATCGTGAACGTCGGATTATAGCAGCTTGGCGTGGCATTATTGTTGCTCTGGGAACACGCCACGCTGGTCGTCCCATAGCTCGTCGTGAACGGATCGTACGACGTGCCCACGCCCCCAAGCCCATCCGGCGAAAAGCAGCCCGCGGCCCCTGGGGTGATGTGAAGGTCGCTCGCCGCATCCAACGGATTGGGGTCGGAGATATCGTAACCCGCGCTTCCCACGATCTCACAGAGTACGATCGTCTTGGCGACGCTGCCGTACTTGGCGATCGGATACGTCCCGTAGTTCGTCACGCCATAGGTCATCGGAGTCGTGTTATTGAGGATGTTCCGGTTATAGAGGTATGACGTACTTGCGCCCGGAGTCTGGTCGTCGGGACAAACGTAAGAGGCCTTCGACTTGACATATGGGTAGATCTGCCCAGCCCAACCGTTCGTCGAGTTTGTTCTCGACTCCCCATTGGGAGGGTACTCGTCGTAGTCCTGCTCGTACTGAACAATTGCCAGTCCGAGTTGCTTCAAATTGGCGGAACAAGTCGTCTGCCTGGCCTTCTCCCGCGCCGTCGCAAAGACCGGGAATAGGATTGCGGCAAGTATCGCAATAATAGCAATAACTACTAATAGTTCAATAAGCGTGAACCCCGCGCGGAGACTAGACATTGTCGATTACCACCCTTCTGGATTGCGCACTAGCCATTTCACGCGATAAATCCGCGCCGGCTCTGCCGCGCGCGCCCCTTATCTTAATGAACGCTCGTATCTATATATTTTCTTAACTGAACCAGTGCGTCCGACCTTAGCTAAACGCTGAGGTAATCATATCACGCGCAACTGATGCTGTCAAGTCGCTGTGTGGAACAAGATTGCACTGGCAAAGATTCGGCAACAAGAAAGGCTCCCGGCAACCAGCCATGAACGGCGGTTATCGAGAGCCTTTTCTGTCGCCTTCTCGCTACGCGGCTATTGCAACAATTTGAGTACCTGCGTCGGCGACTGGTTCGCGTACGCGAGAGCCGATGTAGCTGATTGAACCAGAATCGCGTCCTTCGTGTACTGAACCACGGTAGACGCAAGGTCCGCGTCGGTAATCGTGCTCTTGGACGCGCCGAGATTCTGCGACGCGACGGTCAGGGAGTTTGCATTCGACTGCAGCACGTTCGTCTGGAAGGCGCCCAAATTGGCGCGAATGGACGAGATGTCGTTGATGGCCTTGTCGATCACCGCGACCGAGTCCTGCGCGCCCTTGAACGTCGTGACGTTAATATCGGCGACCGAGTTGGCGGCCACCGTTTGCTTGTTCCCGTTGGCGTCGATGTAGCTGCCGGCGTTGGCGCCGAGATTAGCCGCGGCCGTGCTCTGGATGCTGATCGATGTCGTCTGCCCGTAATTGGCGCCGATCTGGAACTGCAGGTCCTTGCCCCGGCTGGCGACGCCCGCCTTCCCGGTTACCGATGCTCCGGCGATCTCGCCGGAGACGCCGGATGCATTGACGACCATGCCGTTCGAGAACATGTACGAGTTCGTCTTGTCGGCGTTTGCGATTGAGCCCGTGCTCCTCAGAACATGCCCTTTGCCGTCGTCAAGCGTGAGCGCCGCATCCGTCCCCTGGGTGACGCTCGCCTCGTCGACAAATTTGTTGCCGGCCTTAAGCTGGCTCGTGTCCACGCTCTGAGGCACGTTGGATGCGCCAGCGGTGCCGGAAGTGAGGACGAGTTTGCCGTGATCGATCGACGCCGTGTAGCCGCTCGACTGGATCTTGTTATTCAGCGTCGTGACGTCGACGCCCGCACTGCCTAAGTCGTAGGACGTGCCATTGATTGTAAGCGCGCCGCTGAGCTTTGAGTCGCCCTTTACGCCGCCAATCGACGCCGTCGCGGCGGTTGCTCCCGTGACGGTCGCCTTGTTGTACGTGAAAGCGTCGCCAGAGTTCCAGCGCCCCTCGGACGCCAGCGTCACCGCGCCCGAAGCGGTCGCGGAGCCAGCCGTAATGGTGACGGCCGATGACGCCGAGCCATCTAGCAGCTTCTTCTGGCCAAATTGGGTGGTTGACGAGATCCGGTTGATCGAGCTGATGGCCGAGTTGATCTCTTCCTGATCGGCGGCGACATCGGTGGAATCGTTGACGCCTTGGTTCGACGCGTTGACCGCCAATTGGCGCATCGTCATGAGAAGCGACTGCACTTCGCCAAGGGCGTTCTCAGCCGTCTTCACCTCATTGATGGCATCATTCGTGTTTGACGTCGCCTGGGTTATTCCGACCAGTTGGGCGTTCATGTTCTGGGAAATTACAAGTCCCGCCGCGTCGTCGGCCGCGCTGTTGATGCGCAATCCCGTTGACAGTCTTTGAATATCCGTGCTCTCGCGATCACTGTTCACGTTCAGATTGCGCGATGCCATTATTGAAGTTGTATTCGTATTGATCTGAGTCGACATGTGTTTCCTCCGTGAGACCTACCCCGCGGGGCATCCCTTCCGAGAGCGGGCGACCCTCCGCCGTGGCATCCTGCTCAGGCAGAGGTTTGCTATAGACATACAAGGCTTGTCCCGCCGCAATCGCGATGGAATACAGCGCCTTGACGGTCAATAAGCCGTATTGCCAGGGACATCCCTCGCTGAACGTGCACGAGCAAGTCCCAAATTCAACCCCTTATTTAATCGGATTCCGGAGGTAGTATTTTCCACTGTTAAGATTACCAGTCTTTTATCAGAACCAATCTCTATAAGCGACGAAGGGAACGGGGCGATCACATCTATAACGGTTAACAGCTGCGCGAGTCCGGTCCTGAAAGGGCCGGCCTGTGTTGAGAACGCCCGTGAACGGGCCTAATCGGTAGACGGCCAGCACTTTCGTGATCCGGGAGTCCCATTGATGAGGCTTGAAATCTCAGGACAGTCGTTCACGGCCGGAAACCGCGCCAGTATCGGTGACAATCGTTGATACGAATAGATGCGATGCCCTTGGACGGAAAGTACGGAATGAGAGCCGACATCGCGGCCGCCGCCCCGCGCCACAGCAGGTAATCGGGGGAACTACGGTAGCTGTGCGCTGTCGAAGCGAGCTCAACTACGGTCGCCTTGGCGGCAATCGCATCCACTCCCCCGAGGCAGCTTTCTTACGTGTAAGCGGTTGTCGCCTCATAACCTTCCGAGGCCGCTTCATGGCCGCATGAACAAACGCGGCCGCCGACGGATGCGTCTCGTGACTAAGCGGTTTACACGACACCACGCCTGACGCTCCCTTACGATCGCGCACAAGCGCTAACGAGAACGAAGCATCGCGATTGTTTCATGAAATTACATTTCACGATGTCGCAAAAGGGCTTTTCTAATTGCATAGATCGTGTTATGATGCTAGTAGTTAAACGAGCTCTATACGGATTGGGGACAACCAATAATCAAACTGCGGAAGGGAGATTTTACAATGTTGAAAACATCTCGCGATGCTAACGTTCGCCGCTACGGCCGCACTGCATTCACTTTGATTGAGTTGCTCGTTGTGATCGCTATTATTGCAATTTTAGCAGCAATTTTGTTCCCGGTTTTCGCGACCGCAAGGGAAAAGGCCCGGCAAACCGCCTGTCTCAATAATATGAAGCAGATTGGTCTCGGCGCCATGCAGTACATGGCCGACTACGATGAAACGTATCCGGCCGCTGCGTACGTATTCCAGGGCGCAAACAGCGGAGCTGGGCCATCGCTCGGCTACCTGCTCGATCCCTACATCAAGAGCGCTAACGTCTGGCGGTGTCCGAGCGACACGCTTAATACGAACCCTGTTTACACGACCGGCACGACGACCGCGACGAGCTACCCGAATTACAAGAACGTCAGTTACGCCTATAACTGCATGTTCTTTTGTCCAGGGGTAAACAACTGGCCCAATCCGCTCAATGCGTCAAAATGCCAAACGCCGGCTAACGATGCGCTGGTTGTCGCGGCCTGGGGAACAGCTCCCAACAGTTCGTTGACCTGGATTATCGATACGCTCTACTACAGCGCCCCTCCAGCCTATAACAGCCCGTCGAACCGCATCGAGGGCTCGCTGCAAGCGCCGCAGCCGACATCCACTGGACACAGCGGCGGCGGAACGTATATTTTGGCGGACGGACATGCCAAGTGGTTTTCGTCGGGCTACATTACATCGCAACTCGTCCTGTACCAGGCGGGGACAAGGCCGAACTTGTACCAGGAGTTCTAATTGGGGGGCTCGCCTCGTCGCGGCTTGAGGTAAGCAGCGGCTGGCAGTTCAATGCGAGCAGAGAGGCTTTTGCGCCGCGTGCAGGCGATTTTGCTAGATTATCGCCCGCACGCGATGAAATTCGCGCAATCCGCCAATGAGAGGATCGACAATAATACCCGTTTGGGCATATTGTATTTGTAGCACCCATGAAGACTAGAAAACCCAACTTCATATGGCAGGTACTGACCGTTCTGCTTATCGGCCAGCTTGTGATGCAAAATGTCGCAAGCGCCTCGGTGCTAATGCGGTGCGGTAAGACGTTAATGTCCACCGCTCAGTGTACGCGGATCGCAAACTCGATTGCACATTGCCCGACGATGGGCGCGAAATGCTGTTGCGCGCGGTCGACGGGCGTCAAGAGCGCCTCCATGGCGATCGCTGGTCAGCCTGCGCAAAGCATGCCGTCGATCTCGGCGCGATGCCAAACGGTTACACAGGTCTCCCTGAACGACCGTCCCGCGCTCTCGCAGCAGATGCGCCAGTGGTCTCTTGGTGCGACGGCAGCGCAAGCGCCGCCGCTCTGCTCGCACATCAGCATCGCCCCGCAAACTACAACGCGCACGTTCGCAATTGGCGACGCCCTTCCGCATCAACACCTTCTGCTCGTCCGCGCGCACGGCCTTCGTGCGCCTCCGATCTCCTAGCACAACTCGCCGATCGTTGCCGCCATTAGGCGGATCCTGCTTTAACGTCGTCGAAGCCTACAGCCGCAAAGACCAGTCTCCCAGGAGTTCGCGTGTCTTGCGCTCAGGCAATGCCCAGTGATTAGTCTCACACATGACCTAGGAGGTCAAATTAATGAATACCAATACGACATCCGTTCGACTTTTCGCAATCGCCGCGGCCACGGCCGCGCTCGTCGCCCCGACCGCCGTTCTGGCGGACACGACCGGCATCGCCGCCCCTGCGACGGTAACCGTGAGCGGCATCGCCGTTCAGGTCACGCACCAGGGACCTGGCGCTGGCAGCGTAAAGACCGCGCCGTACGCGTGGCTTGCAACCGCCCCCGGCGCCGCAATCGCCGCGACGCCCGCGCATGTCGGCCCCGGAGTGGGCAGCGTCAAGACGCCTGCCGCCCGCTAAGGCACAGTCTGTTCGCCCACCTCCCGTTCGAGGTGGGCGATCCCCATATTCGGCTGGCGACGCTCGCAACACAGTGAGCAAAGGGCCAATTCAATCCAAGGAGTCGAAATGAAACATCTACTCGCAATCACTGCAATCGCCGCGGTTCTCATACCCTCCGCCGCATTCGCAACGACGAAGCAAAGCGCCAAGGTCGCGGTCAGCTATCATTGCGCAAAGTGCAACATGAGCTTCACCGCCGCTCAAGCAAAGGCCGACCACTACAAGGACCCGATGGACGGCGGCAAGCTCGTTCCGGTCGCTCCGTCAAAGAGCGCCAAACCGGCGTCTGCCTCCTGCTGCCCGATGGGCGGCATGAAAATGTAGGGCGCTCCAAGGAAACCGCCATGAGCGCATCGACTTATCATGGCGGTTTCTGGCGCAAGCGCCTAGAGCGTGTGTAAATAATCGAAAGGTTTTGTAGGACGGCTCCCCGGCCGCCGTGGCCGTTTTTGAAAAAGAGACGGCACGGCGATCCTCCTGCTTCACGATGTGCGCCGGGATCGGACGCTGACTGCAAAGGGCCGTGCGCGTGTTGACGTGGCATCGTAAATCACCGCCATGAACGAGGCGCGGACAAAAAATTGTCCCGGCGGCACGAGCCGTCCTGAATCTTTCTCGCAATACGCCAGTTTATTACACACACGCTTCGAGCAAGAGCGAACCGAACCACCCCGCACGCGCAAAGCGCAGGACTTTGCATGTGCGGGGTATTATAAAGTCGATGAAACTAGATCAGAAGAAGGTCATTGTCGTCGGCGCATCATCTGGAATAGGCGCGTCGATCGCTAGAGCGCTAGGCGCGAAGAACTGCAGCATCGGGCTGGTCGCCCGGCGCGAAGAGCTGATGCACGGGATCGCGGACGAGATCAACACACGGGCCGGGCGTACGATTGCGCAAACGTACGTTGGCGATGTCACCCATTTTGACGAAGCGGAACCGCTTTTGGATCGCATCGCCGGCGATATGGGCGGAGTTGACGTCTTGATCTACGTCTCCGGGATCATGCCGGCCGTTCAGTTCCACGAGTATTCCTTTGACAAGGACCGCGCAATGATCGAGGTCAACCTGCTTGGCGCGATGGCGTGGATCAATGCCGCCGCAAAGCGCTTCGAGACCGCGCGGGCCGGCGCCATCGTTGGCATATCCTCCATTGCGGGCGATCGCGGCCGCGGCTCGATGCCCGGGTATATCACATCCAAAGCCGCCCTCGATGCCTACCTCGAATCCATCCGGAACCGCATTTCCCGATATGGCGTCCAGGTGACCACAATTAAACCCGGCTACGTCGCCACCGATCTGCTTGGAGGGGCGAAAACGCCGCTCAAGGCGATTTCGCCCGACGAAGCGGCTGCGGCAATCGTCAGCGCCATTGAAGAAGGCGCGCAGGTACGGTATGTCCCCGGCTTCTGGCGATGGATTGGCATGGCGGTCAAGCTTGCGCCATCATTCGTCATGCAGCGAGTGAAGTTCTAGCGCGACACGAAGCCGCGCAACGCCCAGGCCGCCTCAACCGGCTATAGACCCACTTTGAATCATGTCTGACACACAACGTTACCAACTTACACAAGACCATCGAGAGCTTGTCGAATCCTGGGGCATGAACCGCCGGACGGTAAGCTATGTTTTTCGCCCGACGACGGCCGAACAGATCGCCGATGTATTCACGCTGGCCAAATCGACCGGGCGCACGATCGCGTTGCGAGGAGCCGGATGCAGTTACGGCGATGCGTCGCTGAATGCGGAGCAGATCGTACTCGATCTGTCTCGCATGAACCGCATTCTCGAATGGGATCCCGATTCCGGCGTCATCACCGTCGAGCCAGGCGCGACAATTCGTAACCTCTGGCTCTATATCATCGAGGACGGCTGGTGGCCGCCCGTTGTGTCCGGCACCAGCTTCGTCACGCTCGGCGGGGCGCTGGGCATGAACATTCACGGCAAGAACAACTTCAAGGCCGGTCCGATCGGCGACCATGTCCTGGCGTTCGATATTCTGCTCCCCACCGGCAAGGTCAAACACTGTAGCCGCGACGAAAACGGCGAACTGTTTCACGCAGCGATTGGCGGATTCGGAATGCTGGGGATTTTCACGCGAATCACGCTGCAAATGAAGCGCGTCTATTCCGGTCTCCTGCGCGTCAATGCTTTCTCTACCACAGGCTTCGCCGAGATCAACGCGGCGCTTGAGGAACATCGCGCACAGAGCGACTACATGGTCGGCTGGATCGACGCTTTTTCGACGGGCAAGTCTTTCGCAAACGCCCTCGTGCACACCGCGAATTATCTCGCACCCGGCGAGGATCTTAATCCCGCGCAGACCCTGCGCGTGGTAAACCAGGAGATCTCTCCCACCATCATGGGCATCGTGCCGCGCTCGCTTTTAGGGAAGCTCCTACAGCCATTCAACACCAATCCGGGCATGCGCCTGATCAACCTGGCGAAATCCATTCAGGCCAGCGTAACCGAGAGCGGGCATACGATTCTGCAACCGCATGCCCAGTTTGCGTTCCTTCTTGACTACGTCCCAGACTGGAAGTTCGCCTATAAGCCTGGCGGCTTAATCCAATTCCAGAGCTTCGTTCCGTTCGATCAGAGCGAGCGAGTGTTCACGCGGCAAATCGAGCTTTCGCAAAAGCTGGGGATCATTCCATTCCTTGGGGTCTACAAGCGGCATAAGCCGGACGACTTCCTGATGACGCACGCGGTCGACGGCCATTCGTTCGCGCTGGATTATCCGTACACCGATCAGAACAAAGCGGGTTTGTCATTCCTTGTCCAGCAGATGGCTCGCCTGGTCGTCGACGCGGGAGGCCGTTTCTATTACGCCAAGGATAGCTTGCTTCCGGCGGACCTTGCACGCGCCGGAATGGGTGAGGAGCGTATCGCGCGATTCGCCGCAATCAAGAGCGAGTGCGATCCGGAGCGCATTCTGCGCTCGGACCTGAGCCGCCGCATTTACGACGGATTTGCCGGCTGATCGCCCGCCAGCGCCGCGCGAAGCTGCGGCCGGGCCGCACGCAAGGATGATCGCCGCGAAGCCGTGGTCTCGCCCTTGCCGGATCGCCTGGCGGATTTCGCCAGGGCGCGAGAGACGAGCGCCGGCGCAAGGGCCGCGCTGAAGAAGTAGCCCTGCATTACGTCGCAACCTTGTTGGCGCAGGATCTCGAACTGCTCCGCGGTTTCAACGCCTTCCGCGATCGTTCTGAGCTTGAGAGAGCGGGCCATCGCGATTATCGATTGCGCAATCGCCGAATCCCCTGAATCGCTTCCCAGATTCCGCACAAACGACTGGTCAATCTTTAGCGTATCGACCGGATAGCTCTTGAGATAGGTAAACGACGAATAGCCTGTTCCAAAATCGTCGATCGCGAGATGAACGCCCATTGCCTTGAGATCGTTCAGCGCCTTCATGCTCTGCTTCTTGCCATCGATCAGGATGCTCTCCGTCAACTCAATCTCCAACGAATCGGCATCCAGTTCCGTTTCCGCGAGAATCGCGCGGATCGATGCGACCAAGCCCCTGTGGCGAAGTTGCTTGGCGGATAGATTCACGGACATGCGTAAGGACTTATGCCCGGCATTTTGCCACTCCTTCGCCTGCAAGCACGCCGTCTTGAGCACCCATTCGCCAATCGGCACGATCTGTCCGGTCTCTTCGGCAATCGAAATAAAGTCCGCCGGCGGAATCAGCCCCCGATCGGGATGCTTCCAACGGAGAAGCGCCTCGACCCCGACGATTTTTCCGGTCAATGCCTCAACCTGCGGCTGATAATGCAGCATAAACTCGCGGCGATCCAGCGCCTTGCGCAGCTCGTTCTCGATCGCAAGTCGCTCGCTAGCGCCCTCCGTCATGACCGGAGCATACACCTGGTAGTAGTTCGCGCCCTGCTCGCGCGCCCGGTACATCGCGACATCCGCGTTGCGGACCAGCGTGACGACGTCTTCGCCCGCCTCGGGGAACATCGCGATGCCTATCGTGCCGGTAATGTATAGCTCATGTCCCTGAACGATAAACGGATCCGAGAGCGCGTTGATTACCTTGTCGGCGATGCGGATCGCTTCCATCGTTCGCCCAAGATCCGGCAAAATCATCATGAACTCGTCGCCGCCCCAGCGCGCAACCGTGTCCTGCGGACGAATGATATGCGTCAGCCGGTGCGCGACCGCGCGCAAAAGCAAATCGCCGATCGCATGCCCCAACGTATCGTTAATGACCTTAAAGCGGTCGAGGTCCAGGAACAACGCTCCGACGGACCGTGCATCCCGGCGCGCCCGTTCGATGGCGCGATATAGCCGGTTGTTGAACATCAGCCGGTTGGGCAAATCGGTCAGGACGTCGTGATACGCCATATAATCGAGCTGCTGTTCCACTTTCCGCCGCTCGGTGACATCGCGGGCGTTGATCACCAGCCCCCGTATCGCCGGGGCCTCAAGAAGGTTCGTTGCGCTTGCCTCGATGTAGCGCCACGAATCGTCCGCATGCTTGAGACGCATATCCAGGCGCAACGGCTCTCCGGGACGCGACAGGAGCTCGACGAACGATGTCCTCACCGTTGCGACGTCATCGGGATGAACGGATGTAAACAGGCTCTCGCCGGTGAGCGCTTCGGCGCGATACCCCAGAACGGTTTCGGCCGACGGACTGGCGTACCGGCAAATTCCGGTGCCGTCCAGGATCAGGATCACGTCCGTGCCGTGCTCGATCATTTGCCGGAACCGGTTTTCGCTGTGCTTGAGGATCTGGTCGTCAAGATCCCGCTCGATTGCGATGCGCGCGAGATGCACGACGCGGCTGACGACCTGAATGTCGTCCGGTCGAAGCGAGCGTGGGCGATGGAAATAGATGTCGACAGCGCCAAGAGGCTGTCCGCGCGACGAAAGGATTGGCGCGGACCAGCATGTCTTCAAGCCTGCCGCTAGGGCCTCGTCACGCAACGCCTCCCAATTGGGGTCGGTCGCAATATCGGAAATGACGCGCTCGTTGCGGTGAATGGCCGCGCCTCCCGACCCGCTCGTCGCCGCAAGCGGCAAGGTCGCAATGGTCTGCGCGAACCCGGGAGGCAGATCGGGCGCGGCAACGCAACGCAGGACGGCGTTCTCACGATCGACAAGAATAATGGCGGCCGAAGCGCCATCCGCCAGCGCATCCACGGTCCGCGCGATCTCGACCAGAATATTCTCGAGCGGAACGCGCGCGGCGATCAGAGCCAGGACTTCGTTCTCCTCGCGCAACAACGCCTCGATACGCTTCTGCACCGAGCAATCCCGCGCGATGAAATAGACGCCCGTCACCCGCCCGCCAACAATGATCGGCACGCTCAAACCGTTCGTCGGCACGCGCTTCCCATCGGTTCCGATCACCGTCATCTCAAACGTAAGCGGTTCGCCCTGCGTGGTCATGTCGAAAATCGTCTGGAGAACCGCCCGATCCGCCTCCTCGACATAATCCAGGAAGGAACGATGGCGCAGCCGGTCCGCATCAATGCCGATGAGGTGCTGAAAGGCCTTGTTGACCGACTCAAACCGGCCCGACAGGTCGAGCGAGAACATGGCGTCGAGACTGTAATCGTAGAGTGAGCGAAAACTTTGTTCGCTCTCGATAAGACGCTGTTCCATTACCCGCTGGGCAGTGATATCGCGCGTTGAGGTGAAGATGTTCACCAGCTTGCCGTCGCCGTCATAGATCGGCGTGCTCATCGTCTCCAGCCAGCGGTAGACGCCGTCCTTGCGGCGGCCCCGGAACGTTACGACGCAGGTCTGGCCGTTGCTGATCTTCTGGACGGATTCCTGCTCGAGACGCTTCACATCTTCCGGATGGCAGATCTCCTGAGGCAGCATCCCTTTCATCTCGTCGGCCGTGTAGCCGGTGACAGCCTCGCTGGCCGAGCTGACATACTCGTAGCGTCCATCAAGATTGCGTATTCCCACAAGGGCATCCGACGGGAAGCTGATCGACGGGTTTACCAGGGTATCGGCGTTCAAGACGACGCCATCGCCAACCAGCACGCGGTCCGCGTCGACGGCGCGCGGCTCGATTTCCGCCATCGTCATCGCGGCCAGCTGCCGGAGGATCTCCTCCTGGGCCTTCGATATCTTGCGCGGGACGTAGTCGAGGCCGCAGACGGTTCCCAAGGGGATCCCGTCGCGAGTCACCAATGGGGCGGCCGCGAAGAAACGGAATGGCGTCTCGGTATCGTCAACCGCGCCTTTAACGCCGGGATAATTCTTGAAATCCTCGAGGACGGTGACGCCTTCATTCTCTATGGCGCGGCTGCTATAGGAAAATTGGCGGGGAACTTCAGAGCGGTCGATGCCGATTCGGGACTTGAACCAGACGCGATCGTGGTCGACGAAGCTAATGAGCGCAACAGGACACTCCAACGCTTCGCTAACAAGCCCCGTAATTCGATCGAAGAACTCTTCCGACGGGGTGTCGAGGATCTGATATTTATACAGCGTACTCAGACGCGCAAGCTCGTTGACCAAGTCGTTCTCCAGTGTGGCCTTCAATCAGAATAACGATAATTGCGCTGGCAGTTGTCGTGGAGAACCAATAGCCGACCAAGCATATCGATATTAGAATCTACCACAAGAATCGCTAGATAGCAATATTTTCTTTCTCTTCAGGAGCATCTTGCTACAATAGAAAATCAACGAATTTTTCAACATCAAGTGAAAACATTCAATTAGCTGTATTTTCGGATATTGAAGTCCAATTTTGCAACAGTCCAAAGCGCCCCGTTCGCCGAGGAACGCGGCGAACGGCACGAGACAACGGACATTCAAGAACGTCTTGATAGGGCTTATTCGTGCCACTTGAACCACAAAACCGGGATTGCGCGATCAACGTGTGTTAGAATGGAGAAAGAGAAGAGTCGTGCGCCGGAAGCGCTTATCGGAGGACAGGGACGGATGGAAGCGACACTTGCCGCGGATCAGCAACAATACGAGCGGGCCGACACGCTTCTGGAGACGGCCTTCAGGCGAGTCGCCGGCGGCCAAGTTGCAGTTCCGAACACGCTGCAGCGAGCGCTGTTCCCGCGCCTGCTCAGCCGTGACAGCGGCCTATTAGTGCCGACGGCTCCGGGCGCCGGACGTTTGGAAGCCGTTTTCGTCCCGTCTCTGACGCGATGGCCGCTGAGCGAGATGCCTCCTCGCCTGTTCATCGTCGCCCCTGACCGCGCGGTGCTCGACGATTACGAATACAGGCTTATTCCTTACGTGCGTTCGCTGGCGGCATCGGATGGCGTCCCGCGCACCGTCTACATGACGAACGACCCCATGTCTCCGGCATGCCGCAATTATATGCCGGACGGACGCACGGAGCCGCAGGAGTGCGCGCACCCCCTGGACAGTGAAATTGACCTTTTCGTGCTTCGCATGTCTGAGTTTCGAGCGCTGTTTTTCTCGGATGGAATTGTCAAAGGCCTTCCGGAAGCCACGATGCCGCAAGAGATGGATGACGCGTCGCCGCGATCCGACATGCTCTATTTCGACGATGCCCCGGAATATTCGCCCGAACAGTTCGGTTCGTTCCTGCGGCTAATCGAGTTCCTCTTCGCTGAGGACCTCGACATCGTCGTGGGCTCGACAACGTTGCCGCGCGCCGCCATCGAGCAGCTCTCGTTTCTCGAAACGCTCTATGTTCCCGAGGCGAACGACGAGCCCATCCGGACTATTCAGTCGATCGACCGCAAGAGATGGACTCCGCCGGCAATTGCAGCGGCGATTGAGGACGCGCAATCCGCGGTGCTCATCGCGGAGACCGATGACGAGGCAAATGGCCTCGCCTCCAGCATCTACGAGGCAACCGGCGCGCCGCCGACGCTCTATCTGGCCTCCATGCCGGCGGATGATCGATTGAGCGTCTACGGCGGACTTCGCACGGCCGAGCGCGAAGGGCGGCGCTATGTTTGCATCGCGGATCCCGCCGTCGCCGAGGCGGTCGATTTGAGCGCGGATCTCGTGGTTACCGGCGTCTGCTCGCCGGAGAGCCTGGTCCGGCGAGCCGGGCGTTGCAACCGGCGGCGCGAGTTCGCATCGGGACGCATTCTCGTCATTACCGAAGAAGCGGAGAAATCGGCCAAGCGATTGTCCAAATACGAAAGTGCGTATACTTCAATGATTCGCGACCTATCCGAACCAGTCCCTTTCTCGGGCGCGGCCTGGATCGCGTTTATCGGTGCGTAAGGAACGCATGCCGCCGGTCACGGGTTCAATTGCGCGACTGGAAAGTGCGGCAACGCGTTGAAGCGGGCAACCGTTCTTCGCGGAACGGTTCATTGGCGCGTGGCGCGAGCGGACGGCCTTCGTTACACGGCACTAAGGGCGGATTGAGAATCAATTGTCTTCGTTTTGACGATTAATGGAACTTGCAGCCTGCCAAGTAGGTTTAAGGCATAGGGGGTTCGGAGATTCTCGTAGACAATATTGCGCCATGAGCATCGATTCTTTTTGACGAATGGAAAAAACGGCCTAACGTGGGATGCGCTCAAGCCATAATGGAAATATGATATGCTATAATAGTGTGTGATGAGAAGTGCGACGCACTGCTTCGCTGAACTGCTTCCCCGACAACACACTGTAGATACGTCTTCCTATGTCTGGCGAGCGAAGACAGATCGGAACTATGAAACCGCCAGTATGCAACTAACCGTGCCTTCCATGTCGGAAGCAGGAGGTAGAGCGTAATGAGTGGCATTCGAAACTCTTTGCAGTGTCATTGTGGTCAGCGGATCATTGCTCGCGATGTGATGCAGACGGGCTTCTACCTGCGGCTTTTTGGACCGAGCTACGTGTATGTCAAATACCGCTGCTCTCGCTGCAAGAAACTGGGCGAACAATTCGTCAAGCAGGAAGAGTGGGATGGCGGAATCCTTCGCAACGCCGCAGAGGAAGTTGCCGCCGACGATAAAGAGCGATTTGATACGCTTGGCCCGATCGACATCAACGAAGTGATTGACTTTCATTTCCAGCTTGAGAACCTGGGGGATTTGAAAGGGATTGAGCCGCCCCATCCTCCTGCCAAGAAAGTCAAGCAGCGAAGCTCGACCGAACGGTAGCGGCTGACTAGCTGGCGCATCCGCTAGACAGCAGGGCCTGCCCAATTGCGGGCTAGCGTTCATCTCAGTTTTCTTTTGCACGCCGCCAGGAAACGTCGCTCCCATTGCGGCGGAATTACTCAGCGGCCCGCAGGCGGCCGGTTCGACGGTCCCGCCCACCCCGCACGTGTCGCTGTTGGCGCGCTGCGCGGGGAAATCCAGATCGAGAAAGCAAATGGCCACTCAATTGACCACACAGGACGTCGCGAAGGTAGCCGCTTTGGCGCGCCTGGAGCTGTCCGCCGACGAACAAGAACGGATGAAGTACCAGCTCAACGATATCCTGGATCAGTTTCTAAGCCTTCAAGAGCTTGACACCCAGGATGTCGAGCCGACATCGCATTCGCTCCCAATGCGCAATGTCTTCCGGGAGGATGCAGCCCGTCCGTCGCTTCCGAGAGAAGCGGCAACGCGCAATGCGCCTGAAAAGCGGGACGGAAACTTTATTGTCCCGCAAATTGTTGATGCCTAGGGGAGCGGAGAGTTCGACTTCACATGCCTGTAGTTTCGAAAAACGATGACGATATTGAGCGAGTCATTCTCAGCGAGGAGCAACTCGCAAAACGAGTGACGGAGTTGGCGGAAGAAATCTCTCGCGACTACGCTGGAAAGGATCTGGTCCTGATCGGCATCCTCAAAGGATGCGTGGTCTTCTTGTCCGACCTGATCCGCAAAATCGATGTCCCACTTTCGTTCGATTTTGTAGCGGTTTCGTCTTACGGAGCGGACACAAAATCCTCCGGCGTCGTACGGATCCTCAAGGATCTCGACGAAAGCGTCGAAAGCAAGCATGTCCTGGTCGTTGAAGATATCGTCGATACCGGTTTGACGCTCAGACTGTCCTACTTACTGGAGAACCTCCGTTCACGGCGCGCAGCAAGCGTCAAGGTTTGTACGCTGCTCGATAAGCCGTCCAGGCGACGCGTCGACGTACCCGTCGACTATCGCGGTTTTACGGTTGAGGATCAGTTCGTCGTCGGTTATGGCCTTGATTATCAGGGCAAGTATCGAGGCCTACCTTATATTGGGCTCCTGAAGCCGGAGATTTACGGGGGCGGCTAGGTTCAATCCGCCCCGCCGCAAAGTATCGGCCTGCCTAAATAGCAAGCCATTATGGTTTAGTACGACCTCGTAACTTGCGAGGTTCGGGACATTGTCCGCCCTGGAAGGATGGAGTGTCCCATCGCCGGGCGCATGACGCGTTGCGCCGTCGGGCAGTTGCTCGGTATCGACGTACCGGCGACACTTATCCATTCCTATCCCCAGCACTTGAGTTATGTTTTAGATTATTCGCAATCAACAGGTGAATCACATTCCGATGGAACAAGAAAACGAGACAACGACATCAGTGGAAACGACGCCTACGCCAGCTCCGGCGCCGGCTCCGCCTCCAACCGCTCCCGCTCCGCCGCAGCAGCGAGAAAATCGAGGCCGCGGACGCGGCGACCGCGGAGATCGTGGCGATCGGGGTGATCGAGGCGACCGCGGAGATCGCGGAGATCGCGGAGATCGTGAACCGCGCGATCGCGGAGATCGTGGCGATCGCGAACCGCGTGATCGTGGCGACCGTGCCGACCGCGAACCGCGCGACTCGGCCGCACAAGGCGACGACGGCCCGTCGACGACGCCGAACGGCCATAACCAACCGCAGGCTGCCCAGGCGAGCGTCCAATATGCTCAAGGAGTCCTCGAGATCCTGCCGGAAGGCTGGGGCTTTTTGAGGCACGGCAATTTTGACCAGAACGGTCAAGACATCTACGTCGCCCAAGCCCAAATCAAGCGCTTCAACCTGCGCACCGGCGATACCGTTTACGGTCAGGTCCGCCCACCCAAGGATTCCGAGAAGTATTACGGCTTGCTCCGCGTGGACCGCGTTAACGGCGTCGATCCCGAAGTCGCTCGTCACCGCGCGAATTTCGATGAGCTCGTGCCAATCTATCCCGATGAGCGCCTCGAACTCGAAGTCGATCCAAAGAACATTCCGCCGGTGATCGCAACGCCGCGAGAGAATCCCGACCCGGCGGGCCTCACCGCGCGCTTTATCGATTTGATCGCCCCCATCGGCAAGGGGCAGCGCGCCGTTATCGTCGCGCCTCCCAAGGCCGGCAAGACGACCATTCTTAAAACGATTGCCCTCTCGATTGCCGTTAACCACCCGGACGTCTATCTGATCGCGGTCCTGATCGACGAGCGGCCGGAAGAGGTCACGGACATCCGCCGCTTCGTCGAGAGAGCGTACGAAGGCCGCGCCGACGCAGGCAAGCCTGTCGGCGAAGTGGTCTCGTCGACCTTCGACGAGCAGCCCGAAAACCACATGCGCGTCGCCGATATGGTGCTCGAAAAGGCTAAACGGCTCGTCGAAACCGGCAAGGACGTCGTTATTCTGCTAGACAGCTTGACGCGTCTTTCGCGAGCCTCCAACCTTACGGTCACGCCGAGCGGTCGAACATTGCAAGGCGGCCTCGACCCGGCGGCGATCTACCGTCCCAAGAGGTTCTTCGGCGCCGCGCGAAATATCGAAAACGGCGGAAGCTTGACGATCGTCGCATCGGCATTGGTAGAAACCGGAAGCCGGATGGACGACATCATTTTCGAAGAGTTCAAGGGCACCGGCAACATGGAGCTTAAGCTCGACAGGGGTCTCGCCGAACGGCGGATCTACCCGGCCATCGATATCAAGTCGTCCGGCACGCGGAAGGACGAGTTGCTATACGACCAGGACAGCCTGAAAGCTGTCTGGCTTCTGCACCGGGCCCTTGCCGGTCTTCAGGCGGCGGAGGCCACGGACTTCCTGATCGAACGCCTGGGCAAGACAAAGACGAACAGAGAGTTCTTGATGATGGCAAGCAAGACCGGCGGCTAGACGCTGGCGTATCACAAGACGATTTGGGCAAGCGGCTCGGCTTCGCGGCCGGGCCGTTTGTTTCTTAAGGCGGCGGGGTCGCAATCAGGGCCTCCGCCGATTGGCGCTCGCTATCGCGTTGTGGTATATTAGTGGGTGTAAATAGTTTGTCATGGGGCAGGAACCAGGTCGATCCGCACCGTCGTATTCAGGATAAACGGATCGCAAATGGTCAGAAATGGTCCGCGGCAGAGCGGCGAGAGGAAGAATGTGAGTAGCGACTTCAAGGATCTATTTGGCGAAGATTGGCGACCTCATGACACCAACGACGATCCCCAATCCTCAGGAGAACCGATTACGCCGTCCGACTCCGGAAAGGGCGGCGCTGAGTTTACGTCGGAGACGGAAAACCAGGGTCCGCGCGCGCTCAACGAAAAGGAAGTCAAGGTCTCTGGAGTTTACCTCCAGCAAGAGCCGGGCATGCCCGCTCAACATTTTGTCCTGTTGCGCGACAATCGGGGACGCCGCGTGCCGATTTGGGTCGGCCCCTTCGAGGCGTGGGCTATTTCCTTCGCGATCGAGGAGCAGCCGGCCGATCGACCTTTGACTCACGACTTAATGAAGATCCTTCTGGAGAAGCTCAACGCCACCGTCGACCGGATAATCATCGACGACCTCTGGCGCGATACCTTCTACGCAAAGATCACCGTCGTGACGCCGGATGGCAACTACCTGGAAATCGACGCAAGACCGAGCGACGCCATTGCGCTTGCGCTGAGGGTGCATGCCCCCATCTACATGGCCGAATACGTTCTCGAACAGACGGTTCACAAAGAGTAGCCGCCCGCGAACTAAGAGCCCGCCGGAACCGGAGTTTGTCTCCTGGTCCCGGCGGGCTTTTTCTGAAATGCGCTCCTGATCCCTAGAACTCATCGTACATGCTTGCCGCGTCGCTTAGCCTGAGCGCGGGCTTCGACGACGGGCGGGCGTGACCGTGTGATATGCTCGCCTTGCCATGCGTCCCCGTAGCCAGTTCGCGGACTTGCTGCGCCGCCGGAGCCTGCGCGACGGAAGCAAGAGACGAGTCCACCTTGAAGCGGCGAACTTGATCCCGCAAATGCAGCGCTTGCTCGGACATCGTCTGGCTGGCCGCCGTCGCCTCCTCGACAAGCGCCGCGTTCTGCTGCGTAATTTCGTCCATTGAGATTACGGCCTTGTTTACCTGCTCGATCCCGGCCGACTGCTCCTGGGCGGCGGCAGAGATTCCGGCAATGATCTCGGCAACCTTATCGACGGAGGCGACGATCTCCGTTAGCTGCTCGCCGCTTTTATTGACAAGCTTGGTGCCTTCTTCGACCTTCCGGGCGCTGTCCTGCACGAGCGTCTTAATCTCCTTGGCGGCTGTCGAGCTCCTGCCCGCCAGGTTCCGCACTTCGCCGGCTACGACCGCGAAGCCTCGTCCCTGTTCGCCAACCCGCGCAGCCTCGACGGCGGCATTGAGCGCCAACAGGTTCGTCTGAAAGGCGATCTCGTCTATCACGGAAACGATCTCCGTGATGCTCCGGCTGGCCTGGCCAATTTCGGCCATCGCGGCCACCGCGCTGCTTACGATTGCGCCTCCGCTCTGTGCGACGACGCTCGCTTCCGAAGCGATCCGATTGGCGTCGCGCGCATGTTCGGCGCTCTGCTTCACGATGCTGGTCATCTCCTCCATGCTCGCGGCAGTCTCTTCGAGACTCGACGCCTGCTCGGATGTCCGGGCCGACAAATCGTCGTTTCCGGTTGCAACCTCGGCCGATGAGGACGCAATTGCTTCGGCCGAATTGGCTACGCTGCCGATCAGGGTTGAGAGAGCCGACTGCGCATCGCGGAAGTCCCCGATTGTTCTCTGAGCCTGGCCGACCATTGAATTTACGGTCGTCGCCAATTCGCCGAACTCGTCCTTGGATCGCACATCTATCGGCGTGGTTCCAGTGGTAATCTTCGTCGTAAGGTCGCCCTGAGCCGCATCGCGGACCGCCGCGGCAAGGTTAGTCAGGCAGATCCCGTCAAGCGACTTCATGCGGCTTGCGACTTCCGACAGGTTCCGCAAAATGTATCGGGTGATCGCCAGGCCGATTCCAGCGCAGAAGATCACGAGCGCCAGGAGTATTGCGACCATGGTAGCGCGAGCGGCAACAAAGGTTGCTTGAGATTGCCTGGCGAGTTGTTGCCCGTGCGCTTTGTTCCATTCCATCATCGTATCAGAGAGATCTCGCACGGCATTGGATGCGGACTGCGAATCAGCGTTGATCGCTTTGTCTCCAAGCGCCGCATTATTCGTCCAGGCGGCTTTGATGATCTCGTCTTGGAACGAGCGAACTTGAGCCCAGTCATCCCCGAGCTGTTTGGCATTCTGCTTGTCTTCAACATCCGTCGCAAGCTTAGAGTAAGCCTGCAGGTCTTCGTCCACTTTCACGCCATACGCCTGCGTCTGGTCAATCATCTTGCCGATCGTCGGTTTGTCCTGCGCAACAATAGCCCGAAGCTCTGAGATGCGATACTGCTTGTAATCGTTAACAAGCTTCGCTAACGTCTGGCTGTTCGCCAGCGACTCGTTTACGATTTGGCTGCCTGAGTTGTTCAGGGCGGCCATCCGATTGATCGACACAACGCCCGCCACGACCGAGAATGCGACGCATGCGCCGAATGCAAGTACGAGCTTTTGAGCTACCTTAAGGTTGATGAGCCACGCCATTTCTAATGATCTCCTTCTCCGCCTTGATTTGAAACCGTCTCACTCCAGGGGGCGCACCAGTCTTACTCAAATAAGAGGATGCCTGCCACACAGACGAATAATAGTTGTTAGCAAAATCCAGTTCCGCTTAGTTGGCATATTGAGAATATTCTGGTATTTTGGCGAGTTTCTTGTAGAGCCCTATTTCGCGGCGTCTCTTGCCATTTTTATCTCTCGCGCAAGTGGTCGCCTCGCTTGTTCACGAATCCGGTTTACGAGTTGCTTGGAGATGCCCATTTGCCGCCCTGCCTCTAGCAAACCCTCCCCATCGTAAAGACGCTCGAGCACCGCGCAATTTCGAGCGGCGCTCCGTCCGGTTTGGGAGTCGAGGACGACCCTGAGCAGACGCCTTCCCTCGATCTCGCCCAAAACCGTCTCTTCGATGCTCCGCTCTGCAAGGTCGCCAAGAGCCTGGGCGTCCTCTTGCGGCAAGGCGTTCAAGGAGACGTTCTCCTCCGACCAATCCCGCTTTTGCCGTCTCGCGAATCGGCACATATGTTCGCATTCCCTGCGCACGCCATACCAAATGTACGTCGTCAGCCGGGCATTGCGCGAGGGATCGAATTGCCGGATCGCACTCATCGCGCCGATAACCGCAACCGCATAGACATCCTCGTGCTCGTGCCCCGGGATCCGCCAGGCAGCCGCGCATCGACGGATCCAACGCTCGTGACGCATAAGCAGCGTTGAGAGCGCGCGCTGATCTCCCGCCTGCGCCAACCGGCAAACCGCTGCGTCGGGCAACAGGTTGTAACGCGGCCGCGCCCCGCCTTCGCCTTCCTGTTCCGCACGCACCGATTCCTGTAACGCCGCATCGTCATTTTCCATCACAATCCTCCTCGCCAACCAAACCGCCGGCAGCACGAAAACTGCTGGACAGGATAATCAACATCTGGTATAATACGTACAGACGTTCGATATAGATATTGCTAATATACCCGTCAGCAAGACAAATGTTCAATTATTTAGCTAATATTTAAAATATCAATCATGAAGATCAAGAAATTGTTCACAATAATTATATGATGCCGCCACGCAAGGACAACCCGGAAGGAGAGATTCCTGAGTTCGCGCGGTTGGTGCGCGAGGCGATGACGCCTGTGGACGAGTTTGGCGTCGCTGGCCGCCGAATGACCGCGCGGACGGCGGCTCGGATCACCGGCATTAGCCTTGGCACGATCAACTCCATGGCGCACGGCGTCCGGCCAAAGGCGAGCCTGCTGATCAAGTTCGCCGGCGCGCTCGGGGCGCCAGCGACGCCGTTGCTTGCCGCAGCCGGATACCTTCCAGAGGCGCCGCTAGCGGAGATCAAACCCGCCGCGGAAGACGCGATTTCGATAACGGATCCGGACGAGGCGAAGATCGTCGCGCGCTATAGAAACCTCCCGCCGGATCGAAAGCGCATGGCTAGGCGCCTGCTTTCGGCCCTAGAAGCGGACGACAACAGCTTCGACGGCTACGACGAGGGCGAGGGCGACCCGCCGCCGCCATCGACGCGCCGTGCATAGAGGGAGCCGCATGAGTCGACGTACACAATCCAATCGCCCAGCTTGCACATCGGATGGAAGCAGCGATCCGACCGGCTTAACAGCCTATTGCGCCCATAGAATCGCGGAAACGATTATCGCGCGAAGCGGCAGCCGTCGCTTCGCGACGACTGACGCTCTGCGGCAATGGATCCGCCTGGAATTTGGCGTGCGAATTCGCGCTGAAAAGGTGGATGTCGCCGAAACGGGCCGCCTGGAGCGTTCCGATCGCGATGGCGCGCTGGAGATTGTGTTTAATGTCGCGCAGCGGCCAAAGCGGCAAATGCGCATTCTGATTCACGAGCTAGCCGAGTGGATCTGCTTCACGCGATCGGGAGTCGCCGACGAAATCCAACCGCTGAAAGCGCTGCCTGACGCCCTGCCCGCCAATTTCCGTCACGATGTCGCCGTTGAGGTCGAAGAGCGGGTCGCGCGCATCTGGCAAATCGATGACTACGCGAGCAGCTTCAGCGTCTACGATCGCCTGCGAATCGCGTCGCCCTACGGCGCATGCCCCGCGAAGTACACACTCGGCGACGGACAGCCGGAAGCGGAATGCGCCGATCCGCTCGAGGACGCTTGTCTGTAGTTAAAAGCGCGCGTAGTAAAATCAAGATGCTATGTAAGACGGCTTCGTCGATCGCCGTTGTGATTGCGGCGCGGGCGAGACCGGTCCGTGACCGGCGGACCTCAGCTACAAACGCCGTACGCGTGTCGACGCGGCTTCGTAGATCGCCGCCGTGAACGAGGCGCGCGCAAAAAAATGCCCCGGCGGCACGAGCCATCCTGAATCCTGTCCTCGGTATGCCCATTCGTTACACAGCCTGTTAGCGAACGCCCAAGGCAAAAGTAACCAAACGCAATTCCGGGCGGAAACGCGAATAGGGCCAGGCGAGACGTTTGCCGCATCCATGTTGACGCGGCTTGTCAAAGGTATACTAGCACGATGGACGACCTGACATCCAATATTCGGATACTCGACGACAACACGGCCAACCAGATTGCGGCGGGCGAAGTAGTAGAGCGGCCGGCGTCAGTCGTCAAAGAGCTCGTCGAAAATGCGATCGATTCGGGAGCACACGCAATTTCCGTGGAGCTCGAAGACGCCGGCAAGGCGCTGATCCGGGTAACCGACGACGGCATCGGAATGTCTCAAGCCGATATCGTGATCGCGCTGCAACGCCACGCAACGTCCAAAATCCGCACGGCCGGCGATTTGTTCGCCATACGGACGATGGGGTTTCGCGGCGAGGCGCTTCCGAGCATCGCCTCTGTCGCCGATGTGACCATCGTCTCGCGCCCACAGTCCGCCCCGCTCGATGAGCCCGGCGCGAGCGTGCACGTCGCCGGCGGCAGCGTGGACGAAGTTGCGCAGGTTGGGGTCCGTTCGGGCACCAGCATCACGGTCGAAAATCTGTTTTACAATGTCCCGGCGCGTCTCAAGTTTCTAAAGTCCAACTCCACGGAGTTGAGCCACATCACGGAGATGGTGCAAAGGTTCGCGTTGGCGCAGCCGGAGATCGCCTTCAGCCTGGTCAACATGGGACACGAGATCTTCGCGAGCCGCGGTTCCGGATCGCTGCTGGACGCTTGCGTCCAGGTGTACGGGCGCGATCAGGCGCGCAACCTTGTGCCGATGGATCTGGATCGAGGCGAACTGCGGGTTGCCGGTTTTGTCGCAACGCCGGTCGCGCTCCGTCCGACGCGGACTGGCCAGCATACGTTCGTCAACCGGCGGTTCGTGCGCGACCGGGCGGTAATGCGGGCGATCGATGAAGGCTACTCGTCGGTCCAGACGATTCACGGAGGCAAGCATCCGCCGATCGTCCTGATGATCGACATCGATCCCGCCCTGGTCGACGTCAACGTCTCCCCTACAAAAACCGAGGTGCGCTTTACGCGGGACCGCGACGTCTTTTCGGCGGTCTATCACGCCATCGCCGACGCGCTCGTTCAGCGCGGCGGGCTCGTGCCAAGCATCGAAACGCGCTGGACGACCGGCGGGCAAACGACGCCAGAGCCGGCTCAGCCGGAATTGATGGCCTTTCCATCTCACCCGCCGGCCACGGTCCAGCGAACTTCATCGGACACCTGGAGCCCCGGTCCATCCTCCTACGAGCGACCACTTCGGCCGTCTCCCGGCGATCCGGCGGCGTTCCGGCAGGAAGTCCAAGAGCGCGCCGGAATTGCGCCCGCCATTGACGACCCGTTCGCGTCGGAAATTCCAAACGCTCCCGATCCGCCTCGGGAAAGCGTCCCGCACCGATCGGAGCTAACCAGCCTGCGCGTGCTCGCGCAGACGCGCAACATGTACATCGTGGCGCAAACGGAAAAATCGTTGTGCATCATCGACCAGCATATCGCGCATGAGCGCGTTCTTTACGAGCAACTTCTGAAGGGACACGCGGCGCAATCCCTCGCGCTGCAGCACCTGATTATTCCGATCACGCTCGAGCTCGGAAAGCGCGAAGCAATGGTCATCAACGGCAGGCTCGACGAGATCCGCAAGGCCGGGTTCGACCTCGAGCCGTTCGGAGGCGATTCGTTTCTCGTTCGCTCCGTGCCTGCCCAGATCGCCAATAAGAATCCGGAGAAAGTGGTCCGTGAAATTATCGATGAGATCGTCGAAAAGTCGGCATCGCGCAAGCTGCTTGTCCCGGCCGAGGAGGTGCTCATCACCGCGTCGTGCAAAATGGCGGTGAAAGCCGGCGACCCCATGACATTCGACGAAATGCACGCTCTCGTCGCCGCGCTGCTCGCCTGCGACAACCCGTATACGTGTCCGCACGGACGCCCGATCATCGTCGAGATGAGCAACGACGACCTGGACCGAAAGTTCGGCCGCTAGAAGCTGGAAGAGCGTTTGCCGCGTGGGCTTGCCTTCCAGGCGCGGGCGCGCTTTCCGCTTACCCATATGCCGTCCGGTAAAGTACACGACAAAATTACCGTCGCCACCGCCGCGCTCGCCGCTCCGGCCGTATGGCTGCTTACGCCGTCGCACGATCCACTGACTTCGTGTGCGGCCGTGGCGGGATATGTCTTTGGCGGCCTATGGATGAGCGACGATCTGGACACGCACAGCGTCGCGTACAAGCGCTGGGGGGCATTGCGCATCCTCTGGTGGCCGTACAAGAAGCTCGTGCCTCACCGTTCATGGATCTCCCACGGGCTCGGCGTCGGACCACTTCTGCGTGTCGCCTACTTTACGCTCGCCCTGTACGTTGCGGCGCATGCTCTTCTTGGAATTATTAACACATGGATTATCCCGCTCAACCGCGACGATGTCCTGCGCCAAGCGGCCATTTGGCTCCTGGCCGTCCTGAGCCGCCACCAATCCCTCGCCGCCTGGGCCCTGGGCGGCCTGATCGCCGCTGGCATCGCGCACGGCGCCTTGGACAGGGCGGTTTCCACGGCTAAGAAGCTCTGGTGACGACGGGGATGCGGCGCTTCGTAATCGCTCTGCCTTAGCACGCCGCCGTCCTGTTGGCGGGGAAGAGAGCAGCCTGATCGTAGAGCATGCCGGAGCGCTGCCATCTCATGCAGTCTCGCACAAGTTACGCATTCGCTGCGAATTTACGCTTGACAACCGCAGGCAGGCGTGTTATGATCACATGTATATTAAACAGTTCAACTGTATAGAAACATATGCCTCCAGTGACCGCGAAACCGAATAAGCAAAAACGAACAGTCGTGGCCTATGCACGACTCGCTAGCGATTTACGCACGCAGATCGCCGACGGGCGTCTGGCGCCTGGTTGCCTGATCCCAAGCATTCGCCGCTTGGCGGAGCAAAACGGGGTAGCGATCGGGACAGCGCAGCAAGCTGTCAAGGACCTTTTGACCGAAGGTCTTCTTCGAAGCGAAGACCGGCGGGGTCTCTTTGTCGTGGATCACGCGACGGACGGCAGTCATTCAACCGCAATATCGTCTCCCGCACCCCCTGCGCGGGACCTGCAAGGCGCTCGTATCGGCATAGTAATCGACCATCAGGTTAACTTTTGGGACGAACTGGTTGTTCATGGCATGGAGCCGGTGCTGACTCAGTACGGAATGGTTGGTGTGCCATCGTGGCGTCAAGGCGGCTGCGGGGTCGATTTGCCGCTCGGCGTTCAGGCGGCCCGCTTGCGTGCGGAGGGCTGTGCCGCGGTGCTCATTCTGGCAGTGGTTGTCAGCCAGATCGACATCGACGAGGTGATTCGCGACGCCGGCGGGATGGATGTCCCGATTGTGTTCGCGACAGGCTTTGATGTTGATCGACCCTTGTGGTTCGCCCACTATGGCAACCGGGATGCTGGATTTCAAGCGGCGACCCATCTCTTGAAGACCGGGTGGGAAAAGCTGATATTCACCACGAACATCAGCGTTACCTGGGCGATCGACCGCTTGCGGGGGGCGCAGATGGCTGTCCGCGCCGCTGTCCCGCCGATTGCCGAATTGGCGGTGCTGAACCTGGAGAAGCCAATGCCGGTCCATAGCCCGAGTACGCGTACCTTCTTCCAAGACTGCGGCGTGGAGGCGGGACATATGCTTCTGGCGCGCCAGGGCGAGTTCGACGGGATCGTCGCGGTCAATGACCGCATGGCGATTGGCATCATGGATGTCATGGCCGCGGCGGGACGCGTCGCGGGACGCGACTATGGCATTGTTGGGTTCGATAACGTCGACAACGCGGCGATAGAGTACGGTCTGACCAGTCTTCGCCCGCCGCTCGTCAACTTGGGCGAAGAAGTAGCAAGGCTTTGCGTGGAGTTGCTTCAGGGACAAAGTCAATGCCGTTCGGTACGGCTGCAGTCGCACATCATTGCGCGCGCGTCGACGCAGCGAATCGCACCGGCAATGGAGGTTTAGGAAATGACAAATAGACGAGATCGTGCGTTCACGCTTATCGAGCTTCTCATAGTTATCGCGATCATTGCAATACTGGCGGCAATACTCTTTCCCGTATTTCAAACGGCGCGTGAGAAGGCGCGGCAGACGTCGTGCGCAAGCAACGAAAAGCAATTGGGGCTTGCGTTCACGCAGTATACACAGGATTACGACGAGTGTTTTCCGTTTGGGAACTATCAGTTTTCATCGGGCAGCGCGGAAGGCGCCGGTTGGGGAGGGATCATGTATCCCTACGTCAAGAGCTTGCAGGTCTTCGCGTGTCCGGATGAAACGTTCGCGGTAAAGAATAAAGCCGATTCTCCGGTTTCATATGCCTACAACACGGAGTTGCCGCAATCGTTTGTTTCTCAATTGACGGCCCCCGCAAAGACGGTACTGCTCTGCGAGTGCGCACATTTTGAGGCGAACGTATCCAGCGCGAGCGATACATCGCCCTTTACCGGGCAAACATCGCCAGCGACGGAGGGACTTTGCTTTTATGTCGCCTACCCGGTCTCGGCCGGCGCGGACTTTGCGACGGGAATCCTCGGCGGGCGAGTGGAGACGTCGAGCACTTGCGGATCGTCATACGGCCCCTACTTTGTTGCGACAACCGGTCGTCATTCGTTGGGCTCCAACTTTCTCGCAGCGGACGGACATGTCAAGTGGCTACTGGGCAACCTCGTTTCGGGAGGGCAAAAGCCGGAGGCCTTTTTCTGTCCCCAGGGCGGGGTGGCCACCGGATGCAACTCCAACGCGCTCTCTGCGGCAGGAACCGGCTATCCGGGATATACGCTCACGTTTTCGATAATTTAACCACGGGCAAAGCGGCAATTCAATGACACGATATCGACCCATTATTCTCGCGCTCCTGCTGATATGCGGAGGAGCGGCATTCCATCCGTCACATGCGGCTCCTCCGGTCACGAACGCGCCTCTCACGAAGCGAATGGTTTGGGCGCACTGCATGATCTGTTATCCACTCGACCTCGATGTCAAGGCCCTATCGTCCGTAAAAGCGTATCGCGAATGCTATCCGCTCTTACAACAATTCGGCCTGGAAAAACGGACTCAGGCGCGGTGGCAATACACGGATATCGTCCAAGCCAAAGCAGCCGGGATCGATGCCTTCGCGATCGACTTGTTCACGATGAAGGATGTCGACGGCGCTGCGGAGGCATACCTTGCGTCCGCGGATCAGGCAGGCGATTTTCTGATCGCGATGACCCTGGACCTCTCGGTTGCGCCGCGAGCGGAGAAGGAGGACCAAGCGTATCGTATCGTGGCCGCTTACTGCGACATCGCGTCACGGCATCCGTCGGCGGCGCGGGTGGACGGTAAATTCGTAATCGAAACGTACGGCACGGATCAACTGGATCCAGCGGCCTGGCACAGGGTACGAGGGCGACTTGCGGAAGCCGGTTACAAGACTTATTGGGTGGCGTCGGTCGATACTGGGTTTGTTTTGCGCAAGGCCCGGACGTTTCCGGCGGATAAGATCGTCACGGCGTTGGATCCGTTTGAAGGCGGCTATATCTTCGAGTTTGCGGGACCATGGTGGAACGATCTTATTTCCCTATTCGCATCGGAACACCGATCGTTCATGGGCGGCGTCAAACCAGGCTATTACCGCTATAACGGCTCCGAAGTCGATCCCGAAAATACGGCTCACTATCGCGCCGAATGGGAACGGGACATTCGATCGCCCCTGACCTGGAATACCGTGATCACATGGAACGATCTCGGGGAGACGACAGGCGTCATGCCGACGGGGGATTGGAACGCCACGCGATCGGACATTACGGCGTGGTATGCAGCTCTGTATAAAGGAACGCGGCCGCCATTCACGAAAGCTCGCCTTTATGTCACGACAACACAGATGGTCTATCCGGGAACAAAGCACTTCGCGGAGGCTCTTGTGCTCAACCCGTTAGGACATGCCGTTCGCGCGAAAATTGGGCTTATCGATGCAAAGGGAAAGCCATTCGGACAGCCGGTGACTGCAGAGATCGCCCCGCGCGCCATTGGCGCCGCGACCGTCGAGTTCGACCTCCCGCGTTCGTTCACGGGATCATTTATACGCGCGTCGGCGACGCTGATCGACGAAGGCGCGCAGATCGCGTCCGTCATGAGCGCCCCAATTCTCGTCCTCGACGCCGGCGCGCAGAGCGGCTACGGATCGCTGTGCTATTCGATCCCGGCCGGCAGAGCCCTGCCTGGGAAGGTTGGTCTGCGGCTCATTCACGGCGCGGCTGGAGAACCAGACCGCATCGCCGCGATCCTTCCGGACGGCATGTTGCCGCGCTTCGTCGAAATCCTGCACAACGCTTCGCTCGTCTCGAACACGATAAACGGCAACCCAATGCCCTTGCCGATCCCCGCGCGCGACTCCACCGGAGCGTTGATCGGCAAAACGGAATGGGGCTTTTATGTTGCACGGATCACCGATTCCGGCCTGCGTGTCGGCTACTCGGATCCGATCTACATCGCTCCGCCAGCGGCGGATTATTCCGTACGCGAATCGTACGAGTTCAACGGGGCCGAAACGTCCACCGTGACCGACTCGACGCCATTCAAGAACGCCGCCGTCGTGAAAGGCGGAACGTGGATATCGCCGGGCTACCGGTCCGACGGCGCCTGCCTAGCCCTCAACGGGACGACGTCGCGCGTAAATCTCGTCCCATCGGTAACGCCAGCAGCACCCATGAGGCTGACGTTTGTCGTGCGCCCGCATTCGTACGGCGGCGTTGTCTTCGCGGACACCGGCGGGCTCATCGTCTCCCTCCGGCCCGACGGCCGGGTCTGCTACACGCGGCTCGTTGCCGCGGGAAGTCCCTGGGCGACGGCGGTCGGAAGCGGCCCGCTTCCACTCAATCAGTGGTCCAAAATCGATTGCACCTGGGACGGCACGACGATCCGCATATTTATCAACGACCAGATCGACGGAAGCGCCGCTTGCGGCGAGGGTTTCGACAGTTATATTCGCGCCCTGGGATGCAATCCGTTTGGTTTAAGCTCGGACTACTTCAACGGCGACACCGCGCGCTTCGAGAGCGCGACGATCGCGAAGAATGGACCCGCGGCCGCACATCCGCCATTTTAGGTCATAACTAGGACCTAAAACATTCCGGCTCATTGAGCACCTCAGGAGCGTTCCCGAAACCTACCAGACCGGCATCACGGCATTTTCCGCGAATCCGTACGCATCGGACGACCTTCCCTTTCACGGCGGCCATTCGTCATTCCCGCCACGGCTCGAAGCAGACCTTGATCGCCTTCTGCTGCTCAAGCAAGTCTACCGCCTCGGCGTAATCTTCCAAGCGCATCCGGTGCGTCACCAACGGCTCAAGGTCGAGCAGGCCGCGTTCGATAAGATCGACAGCGTACTCAGCCGCCTCGCGGCAGTGCGGTCGATAACCGCACAGGCGCAGTCCAGCCCAATGTCGCGAGGCAAACGCCACTTCTTCTCTCAGCACGCCGAAGACGGCCACGGTATCGATCGTCCTATCCATTAGCCATTCAATTGTCCCCTTCGCCCCAACGCAGTCAATCGACGTATCCAAAGACGGAAGCGTTGGCCTCGAGGGGAAGCGCGCAGGCGACGCTTCCCGCGTATTGATCGCATCGTCAGCGCCGATTTTGAGCGCTAGCGCCATTCGCTCGGGCGAAAGGTCGAAGCCGATCACTTGCGATGCTCCTTCCGCCCGGGCCATCTGCAGGGCGACCAGGCCCGCGGGACCAAGCCCCATCACCGCCACCCGCTTTCCACGCAATGCATCCATTTCCCTGAGCATCAGGAACGTCACGCCGACGCACATTGCCAGTTCGATCGGCGCGGCTCCGACGAAGGAGACGCTGCCGGGGATGCGGATTATGTCGCGCTCCGGCACGACCGCATACTGCGCATAGCAGCCATATCCGCCGTCGCGCCACACACTGACACGGTCGCCAACATTCAGGCTTTTAACGCCGTCGCCTAGCTTCGCCGCCACGCCGCTGGCCTCATGGCCCGGCTGCCCGATCGCGTACGGATAGTGGAACCTGTGTCCCTCGAACATAGGCGAGTTATGACGCAGGTGCAGATCCCACTGCGGGCAAGTCGTCACCGCCTCGATCTTCACCAACGCTTCGCCGGGGCCGGGCTGCGGAATCGGCCTATCGAGCAGCTGAACCTCTCGGCCTTCGCCAATCTGTATAATCTTCATCGAGTTTCTCCCTAACCAGGCTGAGCCTGGACCAATTTCCGTATTGCTCGTTAGATCTTTGCCATGAGGCTGTCGAATGGAGAGAAGAGGACCCCGTGTCCGCTCGGGGTAGAAAGATCGCCATTCCAGCGAACCATGCTCAAATGGCGCTGCATTTTCCTGGGAGCGCGCTAATCTTCCCAATCCAGGATGACGCCAAGGACGTTTTCCCGGCGGTTCAGAATCAGGTCGAACGCATCCCCGGCCTTGGATACCGGGAAACGGTGCGTAATCAGGCTGAGCGTGTCGAGATGCCCGGCGGCAAGCAGCGCCAGAGTTTCATCCATACGCTGCTTGTTCCACCCAGCAGGCGCGTGCAGAGTCAATTCTCGATCGCGCAAAGTCTGAATATCGATCATCCCCTTCGTTCCGTAGAACCCAGCGGAAACGATGTGGCCGCCATGGCGCATGAGCGGGAGAAGCGAGACAAGCGAATCCATGCCTCCTGCCGTGTCGGCGACGACCTTAACGCCGTCCGGCGCCCACTCCCGAACCACGTCGACGAGGGCGGCATTGCGAGTGTTGAGCGATCTGTCCCCAGGTCTCGTTTTGAAAAGTCCAAGGCGCTCGTCATGCCGACCTGCGATGAGCACCCGTGCGCCCCGATGCTGGAACGTTTGGGCCGCCCATTGACCGACCATGCCGTCGCCAAGCACTACGACCTGATCGCCCGGAACGATGCCGGCGCGCGTTCCGACGTTGTAGCCGACCTGCGTCAGAACGAGGCCGCTTGCCGAGACGGGATCCAATCCGGAGGGTAGTTTCCAAACCTGTGACTTATCCTGTATCGCGGGCGAGACGTGTCCGGCCGAATCGAAAAACATGTTGTCGACTCGCGACACAGTCGCGAAAACGAAATCGCCGACGGAAACATGACACACGGCCTCGCCGGTCCACTCCACGACCCCGACTTTCTGGTAACCAGGGACGAAGGGAAACGGCAGCGGATCGGAGTCGCGGCGCGGCGTATCTCCTCCGATCCGCTCCCCGCGCACGCAAGAGCCCTCGGTGCCATTGCTGATCCACGAATGCGTCACGCGCACGACCACGTCGTCCGGCGTCGGCGCGGGTAGTTTCACTTGCTGATACGATACTTTCCAGGGCTGCGTCGAAACGACGGCATAGCCTTGGTTGAAGTTGGAAGTATTCATCCTATATTGACCTCTCTCGAAAATCCTTGCTCAGCTTGCCGCCCACAGGCGACAGAGCGCCAGAGATTAGAGACCTTTCCGCAAATCCTTAAACGAAAACCGTTGAGGAATGGATTCTCGTCGCCGCACATCACGTTGATTTCGAAAGTTGACAGCACAGTCCCAATGAGCAAATCCTGAGCACGATCCGTTCGCCAGCTTTGAACAGAGACGCTCAGCCCAACGCCAAGAGCGCCGCGAAACACGGCATGGAATCGAGATGGCGAGATGGGACGCTTCGTCAATACTGGCTACTCCTCAGTTGATTCGGGAGCGCTGGAGATAATCTGAAGGGGGCGACAAACTCGGTCAACGCAAGACCTCGAACGACCTATGCGATCACCAGCTCAGCCGTCGTCGATTGTTGTTAACTGGCGCGGCGTATCAGGAACCAGACAGCAAACCGGTCCATCCAGTACGCGTTCATCGCAACTGTCCTTGAAACCGCTTTCCGTCTGAGGCGCAAGGTCGTCGTTCGCCAAACGGTGGAACTCCGGGCCTGCACGGGCGTAATGCATCCAGAGACAATCGTGCACTCGGCGGGATTGGCGAGTATCTCCACAAACCTCCGCAAGTTATCGCTGCACGTCGTGTGCTCAGTCGATTATTGCATAATTGAAAAACGATTTGCTTATGGCTCCTGCAGTCGAAACGAACTAAACTCCCGGCATTATCGCGGCGGTCGTCTCATGCCGCCGAGCGGGTTGGCGAAGGGCCGTATATGACCGCGCAAGTGATCGAGCGGCCCGATGTCGTGGTCATTGAAGATAAGAACCGTGCCGGCATCGCAAGAGGCATCATCGAAACCATCCATACCCCAGGGCCGCTTCCCGTCGAAAATTCCAAGATCCGCCAAATGTCGCAAACTTTGGGGTTCTCGACGGGACGCAGACTCTGAGGCTCTCGAAGGAAGCGAAGTCAACGCGATATAATCAGCCGGCGCTCAGGGCCGTCATGGCTGCAAGCGAGTCCATGTAATCCCGCCAATGCGCTATCTTCCGGTTGTCAATCTCGATGATTGAGCAAAACCGATTGTTGTACTTGACGCCCGTGGCGAGGATGGTCCCGTGGACTTCATATTCCATGACGACGACACGCCCGTTGTCGGTCTGGTGGGTAATCAACTTATCGGCGGACTGAAGCTCGATGTTCTCAACGTAGCCCCTGAATAGGGCCATCAGGTCGGCTCGTCCGTGGACGACGCGGGGCCAGCCGGGAAAGTCGTAGAGAACCTCGTAGACAATGTCGTCAGTGACGACGTCGAAGAAGTGTTCGCCGTCGACGAGGTCGCCTACCGCCCCTCGAACCAGCTCGAAGTAAGGCCTGGCAGCCTCGTAGGCCGCGTATTTCGGATTGGTCATCGCTATGTTCCTTTCTTAGAAGGTCTGTAATCAATCGGCGTTGCGACGAAGATTCAGGACGGCTCGTGCCGCCTGGACACTTCTTTGCCCGCGCCTCGTTCACGGCGTCGATCCACAAGGCCGCGTCAATACGCATGCGGCCTTGTGCAGCCAGCGCCCGATAGCAGCACGTGTCGCGAAGTCATCAAAGCGCTGCGCCGGCCCTTTCCCAAAAACGGCCACGGCGGCCGGGGAGCCGTCTTACAAGACATTTCGATTTGCACGCTCTTAGGGAATCCCTCCGCCCAGTATGGGGTCCCCTTCTCCCCGAAACGGAGAGACAAAGAAGCAAGCATTGGTCCACGATCTTCTTCCTCCTCCCGTTCAGGAAGGGGCCTGTCGTCCTCGGCGGGAAGGTGGGTTCCGCGCGAAGAGCTTGATCGCGCCCTTCGATTATTATAGCGAGAGTGCCTCAACCGCCGCTACGGCGTTCGGCACGGCGCTCTTTGCGTGGGCAGGCATATTCGTTCCCTGAACGCGAACAGTCTGTACGTCTTCGATGCCGATAAAGCCTAAAACGGTGCGTAAGTAAGGTTCCACGAAGTCCCACGCCTTCCAAGGGCCTTCCGTGAACACGCCGCCTGACGCCAGCACGAGAATGGCTTTCTTATTGCGCGCCAGGCCGACCACGCCTTCTTTCGCGTAATTGAAGGTCCGGCCGGGGCGCACGACAAGATCGATCCACGCCTTGAGCAGCGACGGGATGCCAAAGTTCCACATCGGGGTCGCGATCACCAGAAGGTCTGACGCCAAGAGTTCCTCAGTCAGCTTATCCGAGAGGACGGCCGACTGCTTGTTGGCCTCCGCCTCAAGTGGATCCTTCGATGAAATGGCTTTCAGCGCGCCAATATCCAGGTGCGGGAGCGTATCGTTTGCAAGATCGCGGCGGACGAACCTGGCTTCAGGGAAGCGCGCCTCAAGCCGCGCCGACAGCGCTTCCGTGACTTCGCGGCTCGCCGACTCGGCCCCTCTGGGGCTAACCTCAATAATCAACGCTTGTTTCATGGACACTTACCCCCAATTTGGTACTTACTATAGTATAGTTAAGTATGCATGGTATGTTTATAAAATACAAGAAGGCACTTTCACATCAGTTACGAACATGGAGGTAAGTTATGAATGGACACAGTAAAGGCCCCCATCTGGACCCGGTGTATGTCTGCGGGCACAAGGATCCGATGGCGGTTCGCGAGCTCCTCACGAGGGTCGGGGATAAATGGAGTATCTTCCTGATCCTGTCGCTTGCCAAATTGCCTGGCTGTCGTGCACGGTTCTCCGACATCGAGCGCGCGATCCCCGGCATCTCGCAAAGAATGCTGACCATGACCCTGCGGCACCTGGAGCGGGACGGCTTGGTCACGAGAGAACTGTTCCCTGAAGTGCCGCCAAGGGTCGAATATGAGCTGACATCCCTTGGACGGAGCTTGCTTGAGCCAATGCAAGGTTTGGTGGATTGGGTGACGACCAACTGGGAACAGGTGAAGGAAGCACGGGCTCAGTTCGATGGAAAACAGGGCAGTAATATAGTCGACGCCACGACTGCGGGCGCTTAGTGGGGTTGCTGCGGGGAGTGGCCGGAGGCTATTCGCATCTATAACTGTTAACAGTGGCGCGGGTCCGGTCCTGAAGAGGCCGGCCTGTGTTGAGAAAGCCCGTGAACGGGCCTAATCGGCAGACGGCCTGCATCTTCGTAAGCCGGCAACCCCATTGATGGGGTTTGACATCTCAGGCCGGTCGTTCACGGCCGGAAACCGCGCCAATATCGGTGACAATCGTTGATATGCGATAGATGCGATCGCCCAAGGGAGCTCCAGCTGCACGCGCGGAAGAGGCATTAGGTTCAAATCCTGTACCGCGCACCAGACTCCCTCACGCACGTTCACGCTTGAGCTCTCAGGGGTTGCATCTTTTCCGTCGGCGAGGGCTCTCATTCTGTCACGATAGGAGTCTCCCATTGCCGTCTCACACCTTCCTCGCCGCAATTTGCCCCCACTCACGCAACGTCGCGGCTGACTATTGTTCTCAGGCCCGGCTGTCCCCCAAGCTGCTGGCTTCGGGATTTGCGCCCGACGCAAAGTGCTGATAGAGTGCGAGATCTTCCGCGCTGGCGCACTCCAGCCGGAGTTTGCCGGCGGCGCTGGCGGCGACGAAGATTTCGTCTCGCCCGACAAAGTCTCTCGACGGAAAATAGGAGGCGGTCTCGACGGCGACTGGCGCGAAGCCGTCAACCCAAACCCGGCCGTGCCCGGCGAGGAGAACCGCGCCAAAGGCTTCGCGTTCCGCCAGGTCCAGCTTGTGCCCGCTGCTAACGACGGTTCGCTTGGCGCTGAAAAGGTCGGGATTGCTGGGTTCGCTTGAGCGGCCGCAGCGGTAGACGATATAGCTTTGCGACCCTGCGTCCTCGTCCCGAACGACGACGGGAGGACGGAAATATTCTTTCCGGAAATTATCCCGGTTTCCGGAATTGCGGCAACGTGCGATCGAAAGATAGAACTCGGCGACCGACTCAATCCCATCGCGTTCGACTGTGACCGGCAAGTCCCTGTCGAACATGCCGGAAGCCATCGCGACATCTTCGACGCGCGATTCCGGGATGCAGCACACGTCGGACGATGCCTGCAACTCATACGTAACCAACGATCCTGGGGCGTGCAGCGTACAAGGCGGCATGTACCAACCCGTGCCCGGAATCAAATTGATCGTGTGACCTATTTCAGTCAGGTGGTTATCTTCGCTTTGATAGCGACGGAAATAGGCTCGCACCTGCTCATCGGAGTATCCTTCATCGACGCCAATGCACGTGTACGGAAAGGCGTTCCGATTGATATTCAGCTCCACGGGAAAATGGTAGGCTTCCGGCTTTGGCGCGAGGCCCGGTTTGAGATGGTCGACGCAAGGATGCACATGATGGGGGATCCGGTGCCAGTTGTCAAAAAACTTTGGCAGCACGTCCCACGTCTTGCCTCCGAGAAGCATGTCGGCGGCGTAGAGCATCGCGTCCTTGAGGAGCACTTTGCACCCAGACAGGACAATATAGCTCAGGCCATGGTCGTCCGCGCACGCGGCGTTGTAATCGCCATTGTCCGCATACGTCGCCGACGCAAGCCAGCGTTCGTTAACGGCCAGATCCTTGGTGAGATACTCGTCCGCGAGCTTCATGCGATGTCCTGGCCGCATCATGGGTCTAGCAACCCAGGCAGGCGCGAGCCGGAAGATTCCGCCCGTCGCTTGCATCTCGAGTTCTATGGCGTCACGGACAGGCTTTTCGCCGCGAACGTGTGGGAGTGTCGATGTTCTCACGATCACGCTCCTTTGTCCAGCATGCCGGCGCTTCCGAGGTTATGCATCCACCGCTCGACGACGCCCCTGACGTGCTGCTTTCCTTCGATCAGCGCATGCACCCACCATTCCTTGCCCGCGGTTCTCTCCAGGCATTCGTTGATCCCACTCAGATAGGCGCGCCCGATTTCGCTGGCGACGTTTACCTTTGTGACCCCAATGTTTACGGCGCCGCGAAGTTGATCGGTCGGAGTTCCGGAACCGCCGTGGAGCACGAGTTGCGTAGGCGTCAACTCGCGTATGCGGGTGAGACGCGCAAGGTCGAGATGCGGTTTCTGCGGATACATGCCGTGCGCATTTCCGATCGAGCACGCGAGCGCATCGACTCCGGTCAGGCGGGCGAATTCCGCCGCCTGCTCCGGATCGGTCAGCGTCGATTCTTCGCCGCCTTCGACCGTCGAATCATCCACCCGGCCGATCGCGCCAAGTTCGCCTTCGACGGTCACGCCGCGTTCGTGGGCGAGCAGCACGACGGCGCGTGTAAGACGCACGTTTTCGTCGAACGGCAGCGCTGAGCCGTCGATCATAACTGACGGAAATCCCGCGTCGATACACGCCTGTATCGTTTCGATGTCGCCAGTGTGGTCAAGGTGCAGGCCGACGGGCACGGTCGCGCGCTTGGCCAAGCAGCTTGCGATATCGACGACCGCTTGCGCGCCGTAAAGACGCACTTCCGACGGTCCGTAGATAAACAGTACCGGAGAACGAAGGGCTTCCCCCGCCTCGATAATTGCCTGAGCGGTTTCGGCGTTGCCAAAGTTAAATGCGCCAACGGCGTAGTGGTGATGACGTGCGTGTTCAAGAAGAGGACCTAAGCTAATGAGCGCCACGTTAAGTTCCTTTCGATGACGCGCCATGCTTATCGCAAAGCGCACCGGCCGCTAACAGATAGGCGTCTGCTTGACACGCCATCCCAACCGGATTTCATCATTCCATCCAAAGCTTACCGAAATCCTGAATGACAGTCAATCGAATCGATCACTCATTGACTATTTCGGGCAACCGTGATCAATTACGAGATCTAGAGCCGTCAGAGGGTACACAATTCCGGTACTATCGCATCAGGTACTCTAGCCGGACAACGCCCCTTCAACGAACGAGTTCGAGATGTATAACCAGACAAGCTTTGATATTATCGGCGTCGGATGTTCCACCGTCGATGACATTCTTTACGTCGACGCGTATCCAGAAGCCGACGCAAAAACGCGGGTCGACCGCCAGGAGCGCCACTGCGGCGGCCTAACCGCCGTCGCGCTGATCGCGGCATCCCGTTTTGGCGCTCGTTGCGCGTATGCGGGGACGCTTGGAACGGACGCTCAATCGGATTTCATCGCGGCTTCGCTGGCCGCCGAGGGCATCGACATTGCGCTAGCGCCGCGGCGCGACGATGCGGCGCCGATCCATTCAAGAATTGTCGTCGACACAACACACAACACGCGCAATATATTTTTCGCGCCTGGCGAACATATTGGTCCGTCCGAAACGCTCGATGAAACGGCGATACGCAGAGCACGGGTGCTGTTCATCGATCATTATGGCGGCGAGGCCACCGTCCGCGCCGCTCGGATCGCGCGCGAGGCGAACGTCCCGGTTATCGCGGACATCGAACGCGCTGACGCACCAGTCTTCGACGAAATCCTGCGGCTGACATCGCACTTAATCGTGTCCGCGGGCTTCGCGCTTCGTCTCACCGGCGCGCGCTCTCCGGAGGATGCGGCAGTGCGGCTCGCGGCGGACGGCAAGGATGTTGTCGTCGTGACGCACGGCAAGCATGGCGGCATCGCCATCGTAAACGGCGAACCGGTCGCGCGGGCGTATCCCGCATTTCCGGTGACGGTCGTGGACACGACGGGGTGCGGCGACGTCTTCCACGGGGCGTACGCCGCCGGAGTCGCCGCCGGCTTCGACATTGACGTTCGCCTGCGGTATGCGTCCGCCGCCGCCGCAATCAAGGCGTCGCGAACGGGCTCGAAGAACGGCATTCCGACGCTCGCGGAAGTGCGCGCGTTCCTTGCGGTATGATCGTAATATGATCGATTGCGATAACAAATCGATCACGCGAGAGGCCCATATGCGAACGACTCTTATTCCCGATCGCTGGCAAAGGATTATTGACATTGTCGCGCTCGCGGGCGGGGCGGCAACCATCGAAATTGCGGCGGAACTCGGTGTGTCCGAAGTGACGATCCGGCGCGATTTGCGACGCATCGAAGCGCGCGGGCTCATTCTCCGGACTCGGGGCGGCGCCGAACCGGCGCCGGATGTCGCGCTGATGGGCACATACGGCGCGAGTCTCGAATCGCGCGCGATCGATAAGCTCGCAATCGGCCGGTGCGCCGCGGCACTCTTGCGACCGGGCGAGACAATTATGATCGACGGCGGAGCGACGACCTTGCAGGTTGCCCGGCACTTGCCGGCAGGCTCGTTCACGATCGTGACGACCTCGCTTGATATCGCCAATCTCCTGGCTCGACGAGAAGATGTCCGCCTTGTCCTGGTCGGAGGAGACGTGAACGCTCTCATTGGAACGACTACGGGACCGACGGCGCAGGAACAGCTCCTGCAAATGGGCGCCCATAAGGCCATTCTCGGAGCGGACGCGATCTCACCCGAAACCGGCATCAGTTCGCCAAATTCACTGACGGCGGCCAATAAGAAGGCGATGGCGCTCAGGTCGAGCGAAGTGATCGTGGTCGCCGATAGCAGTAAGATTGGCCGGTTCGCACTCTACCACGTGCCGCACCGCGAAAAGATCAAGGTCCTCGTTACGGACGCCCGCGCCCCTCTCGAGAGCGTTCAGCAATTTCGGGCCGCTGGCATCAACGTCATGATCGCCGCGCCCAAATGAAACGCGATGGACGCGGGTTCAGTCTTCCCATCGCAACGAACGCCGCAAGCGATTGCCTTGGCGCGGGCATACGCCCCTCCGGCTGCCTCGGTGCGAATGATCGCCGATTGCTTTCTCATATCGGCTACCGGACGCTGACGGCGGAGCGCAGGCTCTACGGGCGGCGGCGAATCTCGTCGGCCGCCCGCAACAGGATCTGCGCGATACGTTTCGCCTCGGCCCCTGTGGGCTCGCAATCACGCATGGCCCTCCGGATCTGATGACGCGCCTCGTCGAGCTCATCGCTAAACGCTTCGACGTCGCTCGCCGCCACGCCTGCATTGGCGTACGCCTCGCGGGCTTGCTGCGTTTCTGCCCCGATCCGCTCCATCTCGGTCAAAATTCGGGTGGCCGTCTCCCGCCGCTCTTCGTAATAGCCCCTGCCGCTCTCAGTCACGCTGTAGCGCTTCTTCGCCCCTTCTGCTTCAACCAAAGCGTAGCCGATCTCCTCGAGATAGGTGAGCGCGGGATAAATCATTCCAGGGCTCGGCGCATAGAGGCCGTGCGAATGCTCCTCAAGCGCCTTCATGAGCTCGTACCCGTGCGACGGCTTATCCGCCAAGAGCGTCAGCAGAACAAGATGCAGATCCGAGGAGGAGAGCTTGCGCCCGGAGCGCATGCCCCCGTGACCGCGACGTCCGCCGCCGCCGCGATGGCCATGATCATGCTCGCCGTAGCCGTGATGTCCTCGTCCGCCCTGGTCCGTATCCTCTTCGTGATGCCGTTGTCCTCGTCCGCGTTCACCGCGAGAGCATTCGTTATGTTCCATATCGTACATGTGTCTATTTACCTTTCACAACCTTCGTCAACGCGAAATATTCGATTCGTTGTTGACAAAGATATATCTTATGATGTATCGTATGATATATCATAAAAGTCTCTTCCGTCAAGGGTTCTGGCAACAAACGAAAAAGAAAGTTCACTTTGAACTGGATTGCAGCGCCTTCGCCGAACGATTGAGGGCCTGCCGCGGATCATGGATCCTTGCGAAAGGCCATGCGTTTCTTGCGCCAGCGCCCGGACGAGGCTAGAAAGGACATATCGATTGAATCGATATAGCATGAATCAAAGCTGCCGCAGATCGCCATACATGGCGGCGGCAGGCAATTCAACCGCCTTGCCGTCAGCGGCCAGACCCAGCTATTGGCGCCGCTTTGCCGTGCGCCGGGAAATGGAGGTTACCGTTCTATGCTACTGCTATGCGAGATCTTTCTCGGCGTAAGTGTACAACTTCTGTTGATCTTCGCGTTAGGAGAGTTCCTAATTCCGCGCGAACCGTCCGCGTTACGTAAGATTGACGTTCGACGCCTGGATCCTGCCGCCAAGGCACGTCTTGCTTGCGCATCGAACGTTTAGAACGGTGCGCCGCTTCGGGAAACGAAAGGTAAGAGAACGAGCACGGAAACTCGAAGAAGGTGTGTCATTAAGGTGCGTTGCGAGAAAGATCTAGGACGGCTCGTGCCGCCGGGGCATTTTTTCGCTCACGCCTCGTTCACGGCATCGAACGGCAAGGCAGCGTCAACATGCGTACGGCCTCTTGCCGCCAGCGTCCGATCCCAACACCTATCGTGAAGCCGTGAACGCTCTGCCGACCATTTTTCAAAAACGGCCACGGCGGCCGTGAAGCCGTCTTACAAGACCTCTCGATCCATTACATACGCTTTCAGAGATCCATCTCCCGCTCCGGCAGACGCGAACTATGCTGACGCTCTGTTCAAATCGATACGCCTCCGCAGGAGGATGGGGCTATCTTGCCTCAGGCCGGCCCCGGTTGCCCGGCTTCTTTATGTGCGGCTGGCCTTCGAGCGAGTGGCTCACGAGCGAGCGCCGCCCACTGTCCGAAAAAGTCCGATGGGTGGAATGTGGAATAATGATAATAGAGTATGTCACGCGCGCGTTTGCGTTACGCCACGCCGAGAGCCCCTTCCGGGTTTAAACACTCTTAGGCGATGTGAAGCGGCGTGCAAAGGAAATCCACATTGAGTTTCGCCCAGAAGGCCAGCCGGGAACGCACGAGTTTCTACGGCTGCCCAGGTACTGGCAGCACGTTGCCCGCACGATTGTTCACCTATTTAAATGACGGCGAGCCCTCTGCCGTATGGCTTAAGAGCAAGCGCCGAATGCTGGATGAGAAGGAATTGTGGCGAGGCGGCAGTTAGCGCTCCCCGCCCTTCTCGTTCCGCGGTCCCTATTGTTCGAAGGATTGAGGAACATGAAGCGACACGTCAATTCGCGGATCGCCGGAGCTTTTGTTCCGGCGATCCTTGCAATGTTCTTGACAATACTTGGACCAAATCCGCTTATGGCTGCACAAAACAATCCTGTTCGAATCGAATCTGGCATGGTCTCCGGTGAACTGGGCCGGGACCGTACCATTATGGTCTACAAAGGAATCCCTTACGCTGCTCCCCCCATCGGGGAGCTCCGATGGCGCGCGCCCGAGCCGCCGCTGCCGTGGCACGGCGTCCGCGATGCCACGCAATTCGGCAAAATCTGCCCACAGACGCAGCGCGATCCGGCGCTGCCGATGAGCGAAGACTGTCTGAACCTGAATATCTGGACGCGAGCAAACTCCGCGAAGGAGCGACGGCCAGTGCTCGTCTGGTTCTACGGCGGCCGCTTCGTCGGCGGCTACGGCTCGGATCCGCGCTACGACGGCGAAGGACTTGCGCGCAAGGGGCTGGTTGTGGTGACGATGAACTACCGGACCGGCGTCTTCGGCTTTCTGGCAACCCCCGAGCTGAGCAAGGAATCCGGCCACGACGCATCAGGCAATTACGGGCTCCTCGACCAGATCGCTTGCCTCCGCTGGGTGCACGAAAACATCGCCGCGTTCGGCGGGGATCCGAAGCGCGTCACGATCGCCGGCCAGTCCGCCGGCGCGGCGTCCGTCTTGCTCCTGTGCGACTCTCCCCTCGCGAAAGGCCTGTTCCAGCGAGCGATCGCCGAGAGCGGCGCACGATACCCAAACGATCCGTTGCTCGCCAGCCTCGCGACTTCCTGGCGGCCACTCAAGGACGCCGAATGCGCGGGCATCGATTACGCCGAGGCGCACGGCGCTCACTCACTGGAGAATCTGCGCGCTCTATCCTGCGAGAAGCTGCTTGTAGGCAATAACGCCAACGACGAGAAAGTGAGCGGATCTCCGCCGCTCTTCCGCCCGGTTGTCGACGGCTGGGTGATCCCTCTCGACTACAGCCAGACTTATGCCAGGGGCGTGCAGAGCGACGTGCCCTTGCTGACCGGCAACAACCTGGATGAAAGCGGCGCATCCCCGCAGCCCGATATCACGCTCGAAGACTATCGGAGCGCGGCAAGGCTGAAATACGGCAAGCTGGCTGAAGAGTTTTTGAGCCTCTATCCAGCGTCATCGGCCTATGAGGCTGGACTTGCAGTGAGCGCCGCCGCGCGCGACGCGTCACGGGTTTCCACCTTCCTGTGGGCGAAGGAGTGGAAGAAGGCTTCGACGAGCCCGGTGTTCACATATTTCTGGACGCATGCGCCGCCAGGACCGGATCACGACAAAATGGGCGCGTTCCACGGGTCGGAAATCAACTACGTGTTCAGCAATCTCTACTCCAGCGATCGCCCATGGGCGGATGAAGACTGGAGGATCGCCGCCCTGATGTCGACGTATTGGGCCAACTTCGCGGCGAACGGAGACCCCAACGGCAAGGGCAACCCGCTCTGGGCGTCCTTCGATCCGATGTCGCACACAACCATGGAGGTGGGCGACAAGTTCGGTCCGATCCCGATATCGGACGATGCCAGGATCGACTTCCTCAAGCGATTCTTCAAGACCCAGGACGCCTGGTGACGATCTCGATAGATCTCACAGCCGGAGATCTATTGCACAACCAGCCCATGCCTCGCCCAGCGCAGTATCCGCTGGGCGAGGCAGTGCGCATAGGCGTTTCGCCTAATCTCCAACGATAGAGAACGGTTAACGGGCGGCATGGCTAACGTCAAACGAAAACGCGTAGACGCCTTTTGCGAGGAGGCGGTACTCGTCGTGCACCGGCAAGCCCCAGCTGCAGTCGCCCCCTACCCCCATTTGCCATCCGTCGACGTTCACCGTGATAAAATCGCGCCGCGGCAGCTGATAGTCGTGCGTGGCATCCTCAAGATCTTGCAGCGAATACGGCCATGCGCTTACCGCGAACGGCTTGCCGGTTGCCGCGATGCGCAGGAGCGTGTCACCCTCCCCGGAGAACTCAACCCAGCGGATGTCCGTACGGTTCGCGTTCTCCTGCGGCCGGACGTACGGCGTCAACCAGTCGGCGACGGCGCTCTCATAGATCCCCACTGCCGTGCACGTATGACGGTCCCAGTAGTTTTCGTGCGGACCGCGCCCAAACCAGCGCACACGGTCGAGGTGCGCCGGGATGGCAAACGAGACGCCAATACGCGGCAACTCGGGCGCATCGGCTCCGAGAGCCAGCCGCATCTCCACATTAAGGCTGCCATCGCCGCGCAAAAGATACGTCAACCGCAGTGCGCTTTTTACGGCGGCGAGGCTCATCTCGGCGGTGATCCGGGCCCCTTCGGGGAACGACTGCGCGGTCAGGTTGAGCAATTCAGCGTCCAGCGCCGCGCCTTTCCAGGACGCCATGAGTTGCGGCGCTTTCCAGCCCAGGTCCGCGTCGGTAGGCGCTCGCCAGAAGTTCGGCAGCAAGGGCGCGCGAAGAAGCTCGACGCCTGAGTTTGGCTGATAAGACGTCAACCAACCGCTGCGCCCATCGACGCGCAAGCGGCACTCACCCGCCGCCGAAGCCACCCAATCCCCGCCCGCGCGGCTCAGGGAGACCTTCGAGGCGCTTGGAGGCACTGCGTGCGCATTGCGGGCAGGCAGGGTCGCGAGCGGCAATTGATCCCAGGCAACAACATGTCCCGCAGCGGCCCATGAGGCGCTCGCCGCCAGCTTGAACCTGACGGTAAGGAAATACTCGACGCCCTCACGCCAAAGCGGGTCCTTCCATGGGATCCTCACCAAACGCTCTTCGCCCGGGGCGATATCCAGGCCATGCAGCGGTCCCGCATCGATCGCTTTTCCGTCTGCTTCCAGCACCCATTCAGCGTCCAGGGCATCTAGGCGCATGACCGTAAACTTGTTGCATACCCGAATGCGACCGTGCCGCAAGTCCTCGTCGTAGATTTTGACGTTCTGATAGACCTTCTTGACTTCCCAGTAACCGGGTCGTGGGTTCTGATCGGCGGAAACGAGGCCGTCGCAGCAGAACGAGGCGTCATTCGGCTGGTCGCCAAAGTCTCCCCCGTACGCAAAGAAACGCTCGCCGTTCGCGTCCAGCTTGTACGGGGTTAAGTCCGACCATTCCCAGATGAAGCCGCCTATGAGCATCGGGTACTTCTCGATGACATCCCAATAGTCTTGAAAATTGCCAAGGCTGTTTCCGTGCGCGGCAACGTATTCGTTCATCAAGAAGGGCTTGCCCGATGGATAAGCGCCATGCTGATCCACGTGCGACACCTGGCCCTGTTCGCCCTTGCGCGTCGCTTTGCCCGCGACATGTTCGAGCAGCCACGCGGGCGTCGGATAGGTCTGGCTGTCCACATCGGCCGCCAGGTTCATGTCCGCGTATTGGATTGGCCGTTGCTCCGGATCGACGCTCAGCGCGGCGTCGCGCATGGACAGAAACACATCGCCATAGCCTGCCTCATTGCCCAGCGACCACATGACGACGCTTGGGTGACACCGATCGCGCAGGACCATTCGCGTCATCCGGTCCACCGAAGCGGGTCGCCATTCATCGCGATCGCCAGGCAGGATCCGCCGGTGATAGCTCAAGCCGTGCGATTCCATATTCGCCTCATCGAGGACGAATAAGCCGAGGCGGTCACAGATTTCGTAAAAGCGCGGGTCGCTCGGATAATGCGATGTCCGCACGAAATTCATATTGGCCTGCTTCATCAGCCGGACATCTCGCTCCATGCGTTCCCGCGTCAACGTATAGCCGGTCAGCGGGTCAAACTCGTGGCGGTTTACGCCCTTGATTTTCATGGGCCGTCCATTGACGACGAATTGCTGGTCGCGCAATTCGATTCGCCGGAAGCCCGCATTCAAGCGTCGAACCTCGATGACCCGCTCGCCGTGCAGCAGTTCCACGAGCGCATCGTACACGTTTGGCGTCTCGGACGTCCAGAGCAACGGATTGGCGACGTGCGCCGCAGCCGTCGTTCGCGGCTCGGAAAAACCCGGCGGTAAGTCGCCCACCGGCTCATCGACAAGCGGACCGCCCCCTACGAGCTCTCCACTCGGCGCGCGCAGAGTGAGGCGAATGCGCAACCCGCTTGCGACGGCCGCGGATGCGTTGCGCAGGGCGTAGTGCAACGACACCATGGCGTTCCGCAGATCCGGAGCGACGGCCGCGTGAACGTAAGAATCCCAGACGGTCGCATCCCGCGTGCAGTAGACGAACACGTCGCGGAAGATGCCGCTCAGCCGCCACATGTCCTGATCTTCCAAATACGAGGCGTCCGAGAACCGGTAGACCTCGACGGCCAAGACGTTTTGTCCCGGCGCGACCAAATCCGTGATGTCGAATTCCGCCGGGCTCCGCGAATCCTTGCTGAATCCCGCGCGTTTGCCGTTGACCCAAATGTACATGGCGGAACTGACGCCAGCAAAATGAAGCACCACTCGACGGCCTTGCCAGTCATCAGGGACAGTGAACGAGCGACGATACGAGCCGACCGCATTGCGCTCGCGATAGGACGTGAAGTGGGCCGGCGGATCGTCCATTACGCGCGGCGGATTGGTCGCAAACGGATAGTTGTAGTTAGAATAAATGGGCGTGCCATAGCCTTGCAACTCCCAGCACGACGGCGCCTGAAGTTGCGCCCAGCCAGTCGTGCTGTAGCCAGGTTTGTAGAAATCCCTTGGCCTCTCGCTGGGATTGGAAACCCAGTGAAAATCCCAAACCCCATTCAAGGATTGCACCCAGGGCGACCGGTCGTAGCTGCTGCACCAGCCGGAATCGGCATCGGGGCAAGGCCATGCCGACGCACGCGGCGGCAGCTTGTCGATCCCGAGCAGCAAGGCGTTCTCCCAGTCGTTTGGTTTATCGTTGGCATCGATCATTTGAAGTACTCATCTCATTCTTGCTTCGTTCGCGCCGGAGGCATGCGTATCGTACCATAGGCAGCCGCGATCGTCGCGAAAAGCGTCTGCCTATCGCATCCAAGTCCGATCTTGCGGATTGCCGTACAGCGCGGCGCATCGCATTTGCGGAGCAGGCGGAACGAACTAGAAGAGTCTCTTACAAGATTTTTCGATTTTCCACACACGCTCTAGGTTCTATCGACGACCACACGGGTGAAGGGGGATTTGACACTGACGAAAACGGAGCAGCCAAGGCAAGTCGCAGCACGGAATCAAAAATGCCATCTTAGCTGGCAAAGCAGGTGGTTTTTATGGTTGCGATGATGGAATTGGCCAACGACGACAAGAATACGAATCGACAAGAATAGCGACTGGCGGCAATGTGCTCCCAAATCGGGACTACGCGGGAAACGATGCAGCTATCGGAATAATAGCAATCGACACTCCGCGTGCGCATGTCGCACGGAAGCGCGCCGGCTAATATCGACCACATCGATCCCTACGCGATCGCACAGCTTCTCCAACGAGCGAAAACGGCAGCCAATTGCAGCGTCCTAGGACGATAGCGCGAAAGCCTAGCAAGAATATTCGACGCAAACTGCACTACGATCGCCGTAATCTTCGCTCGCAGATAGCCTTCAACTAGGCCAAAGGCTGAATTCAGAGACGCCCTGGCTATACATGGACTTGCGGTTTTCTAATCGAAGACGACGAAGCCCTCCGTACGATGACGGCGGCAAACAGCACACGCGACGTCTCTGAAACTAGCCACGTGAGACTGAACGCAGGAACATCTGCTCATCCATCAGGTTAGTCCGCCCAATGGCCAAAACCCGTGCAGAAAGGCGAGAGATTACTTGACGTCATCCCCTTCGGTTTCTTTCGCGAACGATCCTTTGGCCGCAATAATATCTGCTGGAGACAATCCTCTCTCCTTTGCGACTTCCAGCCACTCGCGAGCAGCTGCGGGAAGTCGGTCAAGTATTTCCTTACCGAAAAGTACCTCGTCGACAAAGCCCATATGAAGCATGTCTATGATTCTGCAAAGGTAAGATTTTCCTTGGATCCACCAAGTTCTATACGCATCAACCATAAGGAGGTGCTGTACGCGGAGATCGGTTTCGCCACTAGCGTGTAGTTCGGCCAGTTCCAGGCCGTCAAGTTGGGTTTCGTAAACCCCGTCGGCGATTCTGCTGCCAAAAGTAGTCGTGAAGTAGTATTCCTTGATTTCCCAGATCGCGATTGGGTTGATTGCTGACGGAAACGCCCCGTCCACCCGTCTGGAGAGGGTACGAACCGGCTTACCATTATGAGTCACGCTTGTTAAGGCGTGGGGATCGAAGTTACAGTCGAATCCAAGCGTGTTTTCCGCGACTAATGTGTTAATAATGCCAGTGAGATACGCGTAAGTTTTTTTGGGACCCTTCTGCTTATTCATTGGAAGTGGGCAGGGGACCGTTGCTTTACACCGAACCCTGTCAAAGACGTCTTTAGCCTCTTCTACCGCCATAAGTTGGTGCTGGACAAAATTGTTGAGAACATCAGCGCGGTACCGGTAGTACGCAAGAATTTGATCTGCCTCCGCTGTAGGATTACTATCTTTGGAAATCAAATGATCTGTTGCAAGGCTGAGTGCAGTCATCGCACGCGCGATTTCCGCCAATGTTGGGACGCGCACTTGCCCCTTAGAGGTATATCCGCACACTTGACTGACAGTCCGAATATGCGCCCAAAAACTTAATGGCAGGCCAACAAATCGGGGATCAGGTTTCATTGGAGCTTCGATTCAAGTTGAGTTACTATGGCAGCGAGCGTTGTGTTCAGGGCAGTACATATTTGGCGCAATTCGAATAGGTCGAGTTTACGCTCACCGATTTCGTATTTGGCGACATAGGACGGGGGAACTTCGAGGCGCTCGGCTAGCTGCCGCTGCGTAAGCCCGGAGTTTGAACGTAAATCGCGCAGCAATTGCTGCAAAGCTTTACGGCCTTGAATATGTGAGCTTGGTCGCATGTGCAAAGTATGGCAGAATAAATCCATTGCTCCCAAATCAGGAGCGGATTAGGTATACTAAGCTCGGTGATAACCTCAGGTCTTGGTGAAGGGATTTCGGATGTCAACCCAACTTGCATTGTTTGAAGCATATGAAGTGTGCAAGCCCAATGCGCCTAAAGGGCAATTATTGAAGTGGATCGGCAATAAGCAACGATTTGCAGAGGAAATTGTCAGCATGTTCCCAGCTGGATACCGCCGCTATCATGAGCCGTTCCTTGGGAGCGGCGCGGTTCTAGCAACTCTCTCTCCGGAAGAAGCGACGGCCTCAGACACCTTTGGCCCGCTAATGGAGATTTGGGCAGCGTTAAAAGACGCGCCTGAAACGCTGTACGAATGGTATAGGGAGAGATGGGAGTTGACGCGCGAAAATAAGCGTCAAGGATATGAACGAATAAAAGCGTCCTATAACGAACGGCCAAATGGAGCGGACCTTCTTTTTTTATGCCGTTCTTGCTATGGAGGGGTGGTGCGATTTCGTAAGGCCGACGGGTACATGTCTACACCCGTTGGCATACATAATCCGATCAAGCCAGATAGCTTTGCTACACGTGTGAATGAATGGCATCGTCGTGTCCAGGGAACCACGTTTTTACATCGTCCGTACGAATTGACCATGTCTGAGGCAAGAAGAGGCGATCTGGTCTATTGTGACCCGCCGTATTCGTACTCACAATCTATTTTATACGGTGCTCAGGAGTTTAGTTTAGAAAGCCTTATGGCTTCCATTGCTGACTGCAAGAACCGAGGAGTTCACGTGGCACTAAGTATTGATGGACGGAAAAAATCGGGTGCATTAGATTGTGAACTGGACATTCCGGATGGTCTATTTGAGCGCGAATTGTATATTGAGTGTGGCCGATCAATGTTAAAACGATTTCAGATGGAGGGGCATTCCCTTGAAGAGGAACATGTGGCAGACCGCCTCTTGCTTACTTTCTGAAACAATGTGGATGCTCAACGGCTAATCCAGGACATCTTCGGCAGCTCTAACCTGCTGGACCGCCGATCGTATACCTTGGTCGTCCAGCTATCGGCACGGTCGGCGATTTGCTACGCAGATCCGGAACGCTGGCGCTTGAAGTGTGTCAAGTCAGCAATTTAGAGTACACCGACGGATCCAATCTTTGCTCTTCAGAATGTCCAAGATAGTGTAGCTACATGCATCAATCTGTACTGACACGGAGTAGCTTATCAACTTGTAACGCAAGCATCTTCATCTACGCTGTCGTCGCAGAACGCGAGACTGCCGCCCACAGCGTGTACTTTGCCTTCGGATGGCTTGCCGCGGTTCTCACAATTCACGACGTTCGCACCGCATTCTTGACATCATTAACAATAACGCAATGCGCCGAGCACCCAATGCAAGTCGCGGCACGCTCGCAATACAACGGCCCCCCGGCGATCATGCAGGGGGCCGTTGGGCTGCGTCATATGAACCTTAGGCACAATATCAAATCGCCTCGTACTACGGCTCCTCCATGCAATAGAGCCGAGCAATACGCATAAAGAATTCGGAGCCCCCTCTGGCCAGCCCTTCGGCGCTCTCAGGGCGGTGAGCTTGTCGAACCGGCGGGCCATTTTTCGTGCACCGAAGACGGCGATTTTGTCGCAAGCAGCTGGCTGTGATTAAGCTGGAGCGAAGCGACCAAGAAAAAATGCCCCGGCGGCATGAGCCGTCCTGAATCTTTCTCGCAACGCCGATCAATCAATGACTCGCTTTCTCAGCTGCCCTTCAAGACGGCTCCCCGGCCGCCGTGGCCGTTTTTGGGAAAGGGTCGGCACAGCGCTTTCACTGCTTAACGATGTGCGGTGGAATCGTACGATGGCGGCAAAACGATGTGCGCGTGTTGACGAGGCATTGTCAATCACCGCCGTGAACGAGGCGCGGGCAAGACCGGTCCGAGACCGGCGGACGATGGCGGCAAAGGGCCGTACGCGTGTTGACGAAGCATTGTCAATCACCGCAGTGAACGAGGCGCGGGCAAAAAAATGCCCCGGCGGCACGAGCCGTCCTGAATCTTTCTCGCAACGCCGATTGATGGCTCGCTTTCTCAGCTGCCCTTTAAGACGGCTCCCCGGCCGCCGTGGCCGTTTTTGGGAAAGGGTCGGCACAGCGCTTTCACTGCTTCACGATGTGCGGTGGAATCGGACGATGGCGGCAAAAGGCCGTGCGCGGGTTGACGAAGCATTGTCGATCGACGCCGTGAACGAGGCGCGAGCAAAAAAATGCCCCGGCGGCATGAGCCGTCCTGAATCTTGTCCGCGACATGCCAGTTAAGAACACACAATCTGAGGTTCTCTAAGGGACAGGGAGATCTCTATATCGCTTCTAAGCGCAACCTATCATTCCAAATCCGTGCGGCGGGGTAGAAGTTTCTCCGGATCATGGGTAAACCCATTCAAGTGGTTGTATGATTGCGGGAGGGAGGGCGTATTCGTGACAGCACAATGCTATCTGCAAGAGCAATTTGATCGCCGGGGAGCAAGGATCGTCTTAAATGGCGATCATCCCTGGGATATTCAAGTTCGCGATTGGCCTCGCATGGCTGCCGCGTTTCTTCGGGGAACGATCGGCTTGGGCGAAGCCTACATGGACGGCGTCTGGGAGTGCGATAATCTCGACGAGCTATTTTACCGGCTTGCCGGAGCGCCTTTCCCAACATTGGCGGGACTTGGGGTGCAAACCGCCGCTCTGATGCGTATGGGACGTCGCCGGAATGCATTCCGTGTCGGCGAGGCGCATTATGATCTCGGCAACGACATTTATGCCGCAATGCTCGACCGGCGGATGACTTATAGCTGCGCGTACTGGGACAACGGAGCGCGCAACCTCGATCAAGCGCAGGAGGATAAGCTCGAGCTAATTGCCCGCAAACTAGACCTCCGTCCCAACATGCGCGTGCTCGACATCGGTAGTGGCTGGGGCAGCCTGGCCGGATACCTCGCCGAGAAGTATCGCGTCACAGTGACGGGTCTCACGGTCAGCAAGGAGCAGGCGGCGTTCGCGAATGACCGGTATGCCGGCGCCGGAGTTAGGACGCTAGTGGAAGACTACAGGGACCACGTGCCGCCAGTTCCCTACGATCGAATCGTCTCCGTCGGAATGTTCGAACATGTCGGCGTGACCGCCTACCGCGCGTTCTTCCAGAACGCCGCGAGGATCCTCGCCCGCGATGGATTGCTCCTCGTACACACGATTGGCAACTCGCGAAAGCGAGACCGCCCCGATCCCTGGGTCGCCAAGTACATTTTCCCGAATTCCGCCATACCCGACCCCGTCGATATCGCATCCGCGTCGCGTGGACTGTTTCGCCTCAAACATGCGGAAGACATCGGCGGCCGCAACTATTGGCGAACGCTCATCTGTTGGCTGAATAACTTCGATGCCGCGTATCCATCGCTCGACCACAACCGATACCATGAACGATTCCGGCGCATGTGGCGCCTTTATCTTGGAGGGGCCGCCGGGAACATGCGAGCCGGCTTGATGGATGTGTGGCAATTTCTGTACACGAAGCTATAATTAAATATTTCCGTGTTTGTAGATAAATCACATTGACGGTATTACCATTTATATGGTAATACATGAATATGTGGACTAAAGCAAATTGCACGCCTCTTCGCGATCCGTTTTGCGCCCTGTCGCATCTGACCGGCGCTCTCTGCGCGCTGGTCGGCACGGGCGCGCTGCTTGTTTCGGCTCATGGCGCTCCGCTGCCGTCGGCCGCGTACCTGGTTTACGGGTTAAGCATGGTGGCGCTGTTCTTGGCGAGCGCATTTCATCATGCATCGCCGCTTAGAGGACGGCTAGCCGAGCGGCTTCTGCGGCTCGATCACAGCGCAATCTACCTGCTGATTGCTGGCACCTACACGCCGATTTGTCTGGTGACGCTTAAGGGGGCGCTTGGATACCACACGTTGTTGGCGGAGTATCTGCTGGCCGCGATTGGGATCGTCCTGACCAATCTCTGGAAAGATGCTCCTGGTTGGATCAGGATCGCGCTCTACCTTTCCATGGGGTGGATTCTGGCAATCTCCATCGGCCCGTTGCGTGCGGCGCTCGCTCCGATGGGCGTCGACTGGATCGTAATCGGCGGGCTTTGCTATACGATCGGCTGTCTTGTGTACGTCGGAAACTTTCCGCACCTTGCTCCGGGCAAGTTTTCCGCGCACGACTTGTGGCATGTCTTCGTGCTTGCCGGTTGCGCGTGCCACTACATCGCGATTTTCCGCTACATTGCGTTGGCATCGTAATTGCGGCGGGGATTTTGGCGTAAAAAAAACGGCCGGGAACGGATCGCAATCCGTCCCCGGCCGCGTTGCGTTTGACTAAGCCGCTTTCATTGCCCGAAGCTCGTCCGCGGTGTACGTGAAGATGACGCCAGCTATGGCAGCGTCGGAACCTAGCGCGGCTCGAAGGGCGCTCCTGATTTTAGTCTGGCGATCGACCTGGTCCAAGCCTATAAATCCATCCCATACAGCGGTTCCCGTGATACGTCCGTTGGATAGCAGCTCAAGATCAAGGTCGATGCCTGGGAATGCTTTTTCCAGAGCTGAGTTTACTTTGTCTACCATTTCGCTTCTCCTTGCCCGATTATCTCGTAGGCTGCGTTTAAAAGCGCTCGTGATAAATTCTTCCAGCGATCGCCGCGGTTGTTAAACTCCGCTCTTAGCTCGTTCATATAATCGAGAAGTTGCCGTTCTGAATAGTACCGGTGATTGCTTCGCCAGCGCGTATTTGCAGTCACGATAAAATGGAAGATCCGATCGGTTGCCACGATTTCCAAAAATCCCGATTCCTTGGCAAGAAGCTGCAGATCATGCCGCGAATCGAACACGCTCGTCTTACGGCGAAGATAGGCTCGCAAGTGGCACTCAATGGCTAAGCCCGCAAGATAGTGCGCCAGAACGTAGCCGCCGGAATCGAATTGCTCTTGTGCACGGCCAAGATGCTCGTTTGCGGCCGTTCTGTACGTATTCGCAGTCGACGCCATCCGGTTAACCCTGCCGCAAGATCCGTACATCGAGAATACAACATCGATTTTACCCGAACCCAGCCGGACGGTGGCGCAAAAACGGCCGGGAACGGATCGCAATCCGTCCTCGGCCGCGTTGCGTTTTCTTACTTCTGGCGGAACTTCACCGAGTCCTCATCGGACTGCTGACCGGTGGCATCTACGACAACCGCGGTGGCCGTAAAGATGGTGCCCGACGAGGTTGCGAAAGCGCCTCCGGATGCGAGCTTGAGGTCTTCCGTGTGCCAGTGTCCGGTCTCGTCAGCCTGCACCTGGGTCGATGCGGCTTTGCCGGAGTTCTTGAAGATATCGCCGACGCTCGGGCTCTTATAGCGCACGTTAATCAGCACGGTGGCGTTCGGTGCGGATGTCCCCGCGATGACGACGTGGCCGGGAACCGGTTCGTTCGGCTTGGGGGACGCGATCGTCGGCTTGACGGGGACGGCGGGATCTACCGAGATTGACTGGCTGAGCGTCGCGACCATCACCGCATTGTTTGCCGCGACGAACTTGGCCGTAACGGCGGCGTCCTTTACCGACGCGGCGCGATCAGGAGTGAAGTCGCCTTCGTAGACGCCCGAAGACGTCTCCTTCATCGGGATCGCCGATGCAAGCCAGCCGACCGAGAAGGTTGCAGCGCCGCCGGGCTGGGCATGAAGGGTTACGTGAAGCGGGCGCGAGGATGAGATATGCGTGTTGCCGTCGCTCAGGTTGGAATCGAGGCTCGTCACAAGACCGCTGTTTGCGTTAATCGTGAATTTCCACGTGAGTTCGGACGAGTTTCCCACGGCGTCGACGGCAATCACGCGGATGCGGTGCTCGCCATCCGAAAGCGCAATCTTGGGCTCATACGTGACGAACTGGGCGGTGCAGATCGCGTCTTGCGTAACATCCCGACCATCGACAAAGAGGCGTGTCGCGGAGATGTCCACCCCTGAGCCGCCGGAGTCGTCCAGAGTTGCCGAGATGCGCGGGCGGCCGTTGGAGACAGCGCCGGATGACGACGGAGTCGCGTTGGCGATAACGGGCGGTTTGCTGTCGATGACCAGATTTTGTGCCGCCTGGATCAGCACGGGCGCGCGGGCGCCATCCACGGAAAGCTTGCCAATCACGGACGCGCCGCTCGCATTCAAACCCGCGGGGACGACGAAGGAACCCTGGTAGACGCCTGGGCTCACCTCGGTCATCGGTACGGTTTCAACGATTCCCGGGATGGCGAATTCAGCCTTCGCCTTCTCGGTGCCCCGCAGGGTCGCTTTCAGCGTGTCGCCTCCCTTGAGAGGACCGGCAGCATCGATTTGGAACGAATTGATCGACACCTCCCGCGCCGGCGAGGCGGAGACTGGCGCCGGGACGTTCTTGACGGTTACAGCATAGCCCACTTTGCGCTGTGGCTCGATCCGGACGCCGACGAGCGCGCCGGAATGAATATCGGTCCACGAGATGGGGTGTCCGCCGCTCGACACTGGAGCGTCCGGTGCAACCTGCGCGTTCTGGCCGTCTTGCAGCAGCACGACGCGAGAGCCGTCGGGCAATGGGACGATGTCCTTAAGCGTTCCGGCGATCTCGTCGAAATGGACGCTAACAACGGTCGCAGGGCCGTCATCGGAGATCCGCGTAACGCGAACATGATCCCCAGGGATCAAGCCGGACAAAGGCGCCTGGACGGCTGGTTCCTTGTCGTGCTGGAGAAGAACGAGCGTGTCCGTGACAAGAGGCACCATGATCGTTTGCTCGCCGGAGCGTACGACAATCTTGGGCGGGTTCGAGTCGGCGCTCACTGCCGTGATCTGGCCGACGACGATCGGGTGATGCGAGGGAGCCCGGCTCACCGATGCCGAGCGGATCGTGACCAACTGCTTGTCCGCATTCCACGCGACGGTCGCGCCGAACACCTGCGCCACAAAACGGAGGGGAACGAGAGTTACATTGTCCACGACGACAGCAGCCTGCGCGAGCGGGACCTGGACGTTGTTGACGAAAGCGCTCGTGTCGCCGACGCGCATTACGAGATAGGTTGCCCCCCGCGTCGCTTCGATCGTATGCGTGGCCGGATGATACTGGACGCTGGCGTCAAGTCGCTCGAAGACGCCGCGCAGCGGGACGAGCACGGAGCCGTTCACTCGCTCGGGGCCGGTCCCGGTGAAGTTCACCGCCTTGTCATCAACCGTGACGGTGATTGCCGGCGGCGGAGGCGGCGGGGCATCGACGGGCCGTGCCGCTTTGGCGGCCGGCTCTGGCGCCGGCACGGGAGCGACGGCAGGAGGCGGAGCGATATGCTTCCGGTGCCGGACTGCGGGTTGAACGGTCTGAGCATGCGCAACGCTTGCCAGAACGGTCGCGCCGCAAAGAATTGCTGCGAAACTCACTCGATCCATGATATGTCCCTCTCTAAGCGTTCGCGGGCGAAACCATGCGAACGTGCTATCTTCGTTGCCTCGGCGAGCCGGGCTTGCTGACGATCGAGGCGCCTTTAGCGCGCCCTCTAGTTAAACGAGCATGCCGCCAATAATAGTCAAGAGCGGTTTTCTTGTCGACCGCACCAATTATTCGGATTCGCTTACGACTAGACCGGCCTCACGTGACCGGAAGTCGATGTCGGCGAGCGATCCTTCAGTGCATCCTTAAAGGAGCCTCGCAGATGATACTGTCACAACTATTCGGCAGCGAAACAATCATTGGCGTCGATATCGGCAGCCGTTTGATTAAAGTTGTCCTAGCGGAGCCCAGTAGCGCCGGCAGGTGGAAGGTAACACGCGCCTCCTCATGTACAACTCCCGCCGAAGCGGTCAAGGACGGAATCATCGTTGAGCGCCACGCCGCCGCGGATGCGCTCAGAAGCCTGCTCAGCATCTGCGGACTTTCGCACGCCACCGGAGCCGTCGCCGCCGTTGCCGGACCGGGCGTCATGGTTCGACACGTACAGTTGCCAAAAATGTCAGAGGCGACTTTGCGTAAATCCGTGCGCTACGAGGCCGCCAAATATATCAGCGCGTCCGTTGACGATTGTTGCATCGAGTTCGAAATCCTTGGTCCCGCCGTCGGGTCCGATGACAAGATGGACGTGATGCTTGTCGCCGTCCCCCAAGAGATGATCAACTCTCGCTTGGAAACGCTGGAACTTGCCGACTTGGAGCCGATCTCGATGGAGCTCGAGGCGTTCGCGGTGCAGCGCGCGCTGATCGACTCATCGCCGACTCGGCCCGGCGAAGGAGCCTCGCTCGCTGTTCTGAGCATGGGCGCATCGTTCTCCGAGCTGAACATCGTCGCAAATGGCTACCACGCTCTTTCGCGAAACATCGCGATCGCGGGCAACCAGTTTACCAATGCTCTCAAATCTGAAAGTAAGTGTACCTGGGAAGAGGCCGAGCAAATCAAGTCAACGGCCGATATGAGCGCCCTTCTCAATCCGGAAGCCGATCCCGAGGCGACGAAGGTCGCCCGGTGCGTCCAACCGGTTCTTGACGAAGTGATGCGCGAGGTTCGCAGGTCGACCAACTTCTTCCGCTCGCAGGTCAACGAGGGCAGCATCGGTCTGCCCAGTCAGGTGATTGCGGAGAGCGCTCCCGGTCACGGAGTGGGTCTCGCAAATATCTCCCGCTTGATCGTAACGGGGGGCAGCGCGTCGTTGATGGGGCTGGAGCGGTACATGTCCGCCCGCCTGGGCATGCCGGTCGAGATCTGGAATGCCTTCGACAATCCGCGCCTGGACACGATTACGCTTCCTCCTGACGTGGTGGAACGCGAACATTCCATCTTTAGCCAGTGCCTTGGCCTGGCGCTCAAGGAGTCCTTCAGCGACCTGGCCGCCGTCTTACCGCAGACGCCGGCACGCAAGGCCGCATAACTCGCGGAAGTGAACGAGCGGATCGGACTGCGCCCTCGCTCAAGGGCGGTCTGGACGGGATCTACCCGCCGGGATTGAACCAGTCCGAGGAGATTGACAAATGCCCTCGATTAATATGATCGCCGCGCGACGTTCGGAAAAGCGCAGGCAGGAACAGAACACGAGACGGCTGATCTATGGGATCCTGGCCGAATTCGGCGTGATCCTTCTGGTCATTTCCGTCATGGTCACGCGCATCGTTACGACGTACAACCATATCGCCGATCTCGATGACCAGATCAAATCCCTACAGACAAAGGTGGATGAGATCAAGCATCTCCAGACGGCAACTCAGGCGCTTCAACCCAAGATCGCCGCGCTCGAGCAAGCCAAGAACGGCACCCTCTATTGGTACACGGCCATCGGCAACGTTGCGTCCAGCCTGCCCGACGATGCCTGGTTGGCGAACGTCTCGGCGAGCGGCAGCCCGACGGGTACGGATCCGGGAGCGCAGGCCAAGCTTAATGTCAACGGAACCGCGAAGAGCCAGTTCGCCGTTGGGACCACGATGCTCCGGATGAATGCGTATCCGACGATCGACCAGGTCTCCCTGAATAACGTAACGCAAAACAACGACCCCACGAGCCCGGGCGTGAATTTCCAACTCGTCGTACAGCTTAAGCCGCTGCCGTCTCCGAAAACGTCAGGAGGATCCGATGTTCAAAAGTCCTAAGTCATCGATCGTCTCGGCCAAACGCCAGACGACCATCCTCTTGATCCTGGCCATCACCCTGCTGGTCTCCGGAAGCGGCGGAATCTATGCCCTTCAGTCCAAACAGACGGCGGCCGATCAGGTTGTCGACAAGAAGCAAGGCGAGGTAGGAACCAACGAAGAGATTTCGCGGCGCTACCAATCGACGCTCGACGCATACAATTCAACCGTTGAGGAACTGAGGTATGTCGAGCCGTCGGTAACGAAGCAGTCCTACGTGCCGACCCTCGTTCAGCAGCTTCAGCGCATGGCGACAAACGACCATCTTAAGCTGACCAGCGTTCGCCCTGGGACCATCGTCGACACGGCGCCGGCGCCGGCCGCGGCCAGCACGAGCAACGCGAGCGCAAACAGCGACAATGGCAAGGATAAGAAGCAGGCGGCAGCGGCCTATCAGACGCTTTCCGTCTCGTTGTCCGTCGAAGGAACGTACAAGCAGATCATGACCTTTGTCTATCACATGACAAAGTTCCCCAAGATCGTGACCGTGCAGTCGCTGAACTTCTCGCCGAGAGGCAGCGCTCCGGGAGGCCTCGCGTCGAAGACGCCCTTGCTTGGAGCCGAGATCGTTCTGCAGGCCTATTTGTTCGATGACGTTGCCGCGCCTGCTCCACAGATCGTCAGCAGCGATGCGATGCAGTCGTTGCCTATCGTTGCGGCAGCGCGGAATGTCGCCAATCTAACCAGGCCGGACGGTCGATCGTCGAATGTTGTCGATCCTTCGGGCGTAAGCCAGCGTTCAATAAGGGGGGGCTTCGGCAGTGAACAAAATTCAGTTCGATAAGAAACAATTGCCGCAGGTTATCGTCCTCGGCTTGCTCGCGCTGTGCCTGTTTGGATACGCGACATCCAAGCTTCTAACGCCTCCGCCCATCGAGGCGGCCAAGCCGGCCGCGAAACCGGCGCAACCGGCCCCGAGCGACAACGTCACCGCGTCCGCATCGCTGACGCAGGTTTCGCTTCTCGATGCGCCTCCGGCAGCCAATGCGCGGGATCCGTTTGCCGGGCAGTCCGTTGCCGACGCGCCTAAGCCGATCGCCAATGGCACAGTTCGCCCGGCCCCGATTAAGCCGGCCCCCAGCTTGCCGTCCTTGAATGCGTTGGAGCCGCTGGGAACGCCGCGCATTCAGTTGCCGCCCGGCTTTAAGAGCGTCAGCGCGCCGATGACTGCCCCGCGGCCAGTCGCAGAAGCGCCTGCATGGTCCTACGCGGGGCTGATCACGAGCGATGGCGATCCCGGCAACCAGATCGCCGTTCTGCGCAAAGGCGACGAACGCCGCTTCGTTCGCATTGGCGAGGAGATCGAACCGGACGTCCGGATCGTCGCGATTCAATCTGCGCTCGTCGTTCTGAAGTCTGGAGGGCGCCGCTATTTGATTAAGCTGGGAGCGGCTGCCAAGTCCATATCTGCGCCGGCAGCGCCACAGGATGCTCCGCAAGCTCCGGATGCATCATTGGCGCCTGCGTCAAGCATACATCCGCCCGGTGCAAACACGCAGGCTCCGGTCATGTAGAACGACGGTTCCGGTGCGTAGCTCACGCGTGCCGGCTCCTGGTTCTAATTTGGGATAGGCTCAAACGAATAAAGCGAGGATGTTAATATCCATGAAGACTACCAAGACAATGTGGATGATCTCGCGCCAGGCTTTGCTCACCGGATTTGCGGTCGCATTGATCGCGGCGCAGGCCGGGACGGGACCGCAAACGGCGCAAGCCTCCGGCGGCAATAACAAGCTGCTGGCGTCTGCCGATCTGCCGATTATGCCGGTGTCCACGGCGACTCCTGTAGCGCCTGACGCGCCGCAAAAGATCGACGTTACGGAACCGCGGACGTTGGATGCCCCGCAGCCGGCGGCAAATACTCCCTTGAGGTCGAGCGCGATCCAGGATCATGGGACATCCGTTAGCCTGGACTTCGTCGACGCCAGCATCGTCGATGTCCTCAAGGCCTTGTCGCTCCAATCCGGCTACAACATTGTCGCCAGCCCGGACGTTGCCAGTAAGAAGGTGACCGTTTCCCTCGCTCACGTCTCGCTTGAAGCGGCGCTCGACTTTATCACCAAGCCGTCGGACCTTCTGTGGCTGCGCCAGGGCAATACGTACATCGTCGGCAGCGAACTTTCGCTCAAGCAGTTTCTGCCAGCGCCCAGTGCGGGCAACGCGATTACCACGAGGCCAATTCGGTTTACGTACTCGGAGCAGAAGAGCCTTGTTGACGCAATCGTCAGCGCATTCAAAAACGACGACGTCACGATTAGTCTCGTCACGCCGTATGTGTCGACGTCTTCAGAATACAGGACGACTTTTAGCCAAACCGCCTCTCCTTCAGGCTCCGCAAATGGCCAAACTGCCGTCGGAAAGGCCGAAGGCGCTCGTGGCGGCGTCATTATGGTCACGGGCAAGACAGCGGTCATTGATCGCGTCAAGGAATTTGTCGATAAGGTCGAGGACTCGTTCAACTCCATCAGTTTGCCGCCGCCGCACATCTATACGATCAGATACGCCTTCGGACCACACCTGGCAAGCATCCTCGCCTCGCTAATCCCTGGGCTTACGGTCATAGCCGGTCCGTCGCAGGAGTTCGATTCTGGAGGAAAGCTCAGTTTCTCGACGGGTGTTGTGACTAGCGATCGCTTTACGGCCACAACGACCGGAGCTTCGGTGACCGGCGGCGCGGGAAATACGGGCAACGCAGCGGCTGGAAGCGGACAAACTTCCGCGAGCGGAACCAGCAGCAGCTCCAGCCAGACAAGCACGTCGACCATGTCGGCTCCCAAAACACTGATCCTTAGCGGGTCGCAGAGCGACATTGATAGCGGTCTAAAACTACTCGCTCAAATTGATGTAAAACCAGCGCAGATTCTCTTCGAGGTGAAGGTAGAAGACTTTGCCGACACGGACGAGACCGCGCTTGGCATCAATTGGGACTTCAGCGGAGCACAGGTGAGCTACGGCGGCAGCGGAACGGCCGCGGCGTTCACCTTTGGGACGCTTGGCGCCGCTACAAGCGACATCGTAACAGCAACAGGCAACGCAAAGACGACCAAGAGCCACGCAAAGACTCTTGCGAATCCAAAAATCGCCGCGCTCGACGGTCAGCGCGCCGTGGTCTTTATTGGCGACACGGATACGTATGTTTCCACCTACACCAACAATAGCAGCGGGACGTCGGTCACGACGGCGTCGGTGAATGCCGGCGTGACGCTCGCCATGACCGGCCGCGTGACCGATGATGGCTTCGTCAACGTTTACCTACATCCAGAAATCAGTTCCGTCACGTTTACGACGCAGGATGGAAGTCAACTCCCTGACGTATCCACGGAATACGCGGATACGATCATCAGGGTTAAGAACGGCGACACCATTGCCATCGGAGGGCTTACTAAGGAGCAAGTCACGAAGTCCGGGCAAAAGGTTCCCATTCTGGGAGATCTTCCGATCCTCAAGGCATTGTTCAACAATGCGGACGACTTAAAGTCCAAACACACCGTTGTCTTCTTTATAAAGACGACAATTCTCTCAGACCACGCATGATCGTTCGGGCGATCCGAACTCTTCGACGGCAGCGCTCCACAATCCCATGCCATGCACGGGATTGTGGAGTTGCATCTCTCTGACGCCATCGCGGCGCCCCGCGCGCCCCTGCTGAATATATTGCAAACTTTAGCCGATAATAATACCGGGATGCTGGGCGCCGCTTATGATTGCGTAAAGCCGGCGCTTGGATTGATAAGACTATGAAGACAGGGACGATTGGCGAAATATTCGTTGAGAGCGGGCTGATCACCGACGAGCAGCTCGAAGTGGCTCTCGACAACCAGCGCCAGCTTAAAACAAAAGAGCTTCTCGGCGACCTGCTCGTATCCATGGGGCTGATCACGGAACGCGACCGCGTCCGCTGCCTCGGTGAATACTGGAGCGTTCCGTATGTGGAACTCACCGATTATCAGATCGACCCGGACGTCACAAAGACCGTAACGCAAGAGCTTGCCCGCCGCTACAAGGTTGTTCCCATCAGCTGCCACGGAACTAAGCTTACGCTGGCGATGAAGAACCCGCTTGACGTATTCGCGATCGACGAGATCCGCTTGATTACCGGGAAAGAAGTCGATCCGGTTATCTCGACGGAAGAAGACATACTTAACGCGATCGCGCATAACTACAAAACGGAAAGCAACGTCAGCGATACGGTTACGGAGGTGATGAAGGATCTGGAAGAGGCCCAGATCATGATCACCCACGACGAAGACGACGAGGCGATCTCGATCGAGCAGCTCAAGGAGCTTTCGGACGACGCCCCCGTGATCCGTCTGGCGAACCTGATTATTAGCCGCGCAATTGCCGACAAAGCGAGCGATATTCACATCCAGCCGGCCAAGGATTCGCTGAAGGTCCGCTACCGGGTCGACGGAATCCTCTACGACGGAATGACGCTTCCGAAGCGCGCGCAAGCCCCTATCTTGTCTCGCTTTAAGATCATGGCCGACATGGATATCGCGGAGAAAAGGGCGCCGCAGGACGGACGCATTTCGGCGACGGTTGAGGGGAAGCCGTATGACTTCCGCGTCTCCACGCTGCCTGGCGTGTTCGGCGAGAAGATCGTCATGCGCGTCCTCGACAAGTCGAGCATCTCGGTCGGTCTGAGCAAGCTCGGATTGCTTCCCTACACCATGGAGATGTTCGAGAGCATGATCTCGCGCACCTATGGCATTATCCTGGTGACCGGGCCAACAGGTTCCGGAAAGTCGACGACGCTGTACTCGGTTCTCTCAAAGCTCAACAGCGGCGAAAAGAACATCCTGACCATCGAGGACCCGGTCGAATACGAATTGGCCGGCATCACCCAGTCCCAGGTAAACAATCGCGCGAATATGACGTTCGCCAACGCCCTGCGCGCCATGCTCCGGCAAGATCCTAACATCATCATGGTCGGCGAAATCAGAGACAGCGAAACCGCCCTGATCGCGATCGAGGCGGCTCTTACCGGACACCTGGTGCTCTCGACCTTGCATACGAACGACGCCCCGGGATCGGTATCGCGCCTCCTGGATATGGGCGTCGAGTCGTTCCTGATCGCATCGTCGATCGCCGGCGTGCTCGCGCAAAGACTGCTGCGCACCGTTTGCGTCAAGTGCAAGGAGCCGTACAAGCCGCCGCCCGACGCGATCAAGCGCCTCGGGATAAGCAGCGAAATCCTCGACCGGTCCGACGTCACCTTCTTCCGCGGCCGCGGCTGCGACTATTGCAAGGGGTCCGGCTACAAAGGACGGACCGGCGTCTACGAGTTGATGCCGGTTACCGATAAGGTGCGCGAACTGATCCTGGCTCGCGCCTCCTCGTATGCGATCCGCGAGGCCGCAATCGAGGCCGGCATGCACACCTTGAAGGATGACGCGATGGAGAAGATTCTGCTGGGCATTACCACCCTCGAAGAATCCTTGCGCGTAATTTACTCGGGCTAATGCGGGCAGCCGCGCCAAATATGCGAGCGGAGTCCCGGATCGTCCGGATTGCAGGTATAAAAACGCCATGCCATTATTGACTTGGACGGACGAACTGAGCGTCGGCGTCGCGGTGATCGACAGTGATCACCGGAACGTGGTTGACAAGCTTAACGATCTTTTCGATGGCGCTCAAACAGCTCAGAGCAAAGAGAAGATCGACAAACTTCTCAATGAGCTGATCGCCTTGACGGCCGCGCACTTTGTACGGGAAGAGCAGCTGTTCGCGCAAACTGAATATCCGGATGTTCGGACGCATAGGGCGCAACACGCCTATCTGTGCAAGCAGGCCCTGACCATCCAACAGGAATTCCGAAGCGGCGTGATCGAGTCTCTTTCTCCGGAAGCGCTCGACGTGCTCAAAAACAAGCTTGTAAACCACATGAAGGGCTTCGATAAGAAATGCGGGCAGTACTTGTGCGCTCGGGATCTTGAGGCGTGACGAGTTGACGGAGTTAGCGTGACGGAGAGATAGTCCGCGCCCGGCTGTATTGCAGGCGGAACTGTAGCCGCCGACGTCATAAGGATAAGGTTGTACCACTATGGCGGACGATGATCTGCTTCCCATCGGTTCTGGAGACCAGAAAGACAGCGCCGATTTTCTCTCCGCTGCGCCTAGCGCGGATGATTACCGCGTGGATATAGTCGATGCGACGCAGCGATCCGCTGGTCAGCGACCGGGTCCTGTCGCGGCGAGCGCCGCGCACAACCCGGTGGAAGCGGCGCGTGCACGTGTCGACGACGACGATTCCCTCATCCCTTCCGGATTCCCTGGAAGCTCCCTTTCCGCTCTCGCCGATGCGACGGCGCGCGAGCACTCCTTGACCGAGTCGCTTGCCGCGCCTGTTGATGACTACAAGGCCCCCGATGCGCTGGAGAACGCCGACTTGCTCAACCCAAGCGCGAATGGGGCGGCCCCCCGGCAGACAGAGCATGGCACATCCACGCTGAATGTCCAGGACTATACCGTGCCGCATCAGGACCAAGCGCCGTCGGTTGCCGGAATGCACATCGATGAGCTTCTGCGCAAATGCCAATATCTCGGCGGCTCCGACCTTCACGTGACCGCCGGACTGCCTCCCATGGTGCGCAAGGACGGCAAGGTCGTGCCGCTGCCGTTCCGGCCGCTTACCGACGTGGATACGCAGCGTCTCGTGTACGATATTTTGACTACCGACCAGATCAGGAAGTTTGAGCTTACGCGCGAGCTGGATTTCTCCTATGGCGTGCGTGGTCTGGGCCGGTACCGGTTCAATGTCTATCGCCAGCGCGGCTCTGTCGGGGCTGCAATGCGCGTCATTCCGCAATCGGTGCCGAGTTTTGAGGAACTGCGTTTGCCGCCGATTATGCGTGATCTGGCGAGGCGGAATTCGGGTCTCGTGCTCGTTACGGGGCCGACCGGATCAGGCAAATCAACGACGATAGCGTCGATCATCGACATGATCAACTCCGAGCGCGCCTGCCACATTATGACGATCGAGGACCCGATCGAGTACCTGCACCGTCACAGGGCGGCCATGGTAAACCAGCGCGAGCTTGGAACCGATACGGACAGCTTCGGGAATGCCTTGCGCGCCGTTCTTCGCGAGGACCCGGACGTTATCCTGATCGGTGAAATGCGCGACCTCGAGACGATTGCGGCGGCGATTACGCTGGCCGAAACCGGACACCTTGTCTTTGCCACATTGCACACCCGGTCCGCCGCATCGACGGTCGACCGCATCGTCGATGTTTTCCCCGCGCACCAGCAGCAGCAGGTGCGCATGCAGCTCTCCGGTTCGCTCGAAGCGATCGTCTCGCAGCAACTGCTCCCGCGCCTGGGCGGCGGCCGGGTTGCCGCGATCGAGATCATGATCGCGACGAGCGCAATCCGCAACCTGATCCGCGAAGGGAAGTCGCACCAGGTCCTGAGCGTCATCGAGACCAGCCAGCAGGTCGGCATGCAGGCGATGGACCGCGTTCTGGCGGACATGCACCGCCAGAATATCATCTCCTACGACGAGGCCGTTACCCACGCGAACGACCGGGAGAACTTCCAGCACCTGCTGAAAGGGTACTGAGGGCGCTCCTTACGCCTTGTATGCATCCCGGAGACTGCGGAGATTCGCGAGGCTGTTCGACAGCCCGCCTTCGCGTGACCGGGCGCGCCAGATCGCGGGGTACCGATCAAGGATCGGCTCGTACTCCGCGCACAGCGCTTTCCGCGTATCGGCCGGGAGCTCAGCGGTCGAACAATTCGCGACCAACCGCGCACGGGCGGCTTTGACGGCAAGCCGCATCAGGTCGGCGACGAGCCGGTATTCTTCCACAACAAGCCCTGCGTCGTCGCCGCGCAAGCGCGCTAGATTGAGCGACTGTCCAAGTTCGTCGATACGCGGTTCGATGATATCAAGGGCGGGAACGTTCGCATGCGAGAGCTTTCCGTCCTTAATTGGCAGGCCGGGCCTCGTGAGGACCCGTGGATAGAACTCGTCGTTGGAACCTTCGATGTGCGCTTCGCGGCAGAGAGCGCCGAGTTCTGTAACGAATCGCCCCATCACTCCGGCGTCGTCCAGGAAAACGTGCGTATCGAGCGCCGTTGCGAGATCGATATCCCGGTTGGCGGACACCGCCCAGCTTACGGCGGCTCCATAAGCGAGACCGTAATAAGAAACCGGCAGCGGTTCGACATGACCGCCGTCGCCCCAGTTCGTGTTCAGGAAGCCGATCGCGCCATGACGCAACCCATTTTCGGCGGCGTTTAGTAGATTCGGGCGTGCATTATAGGTGCGGCCGGCCAACGTATTCCAAGACGACGTTCCGGGACAGACGTAGTACGGAACGCCGCTAGACGCAAATTTCTCCCCCGTCTCGTCGAAATCGCGGTTGGCCTCGTAACCCCAATCGAGCGCAATGACGCCATCCGGCAATTCGGCGATCAGTTCAGGACGATGCAGGATGATATCGCCCCAGAATTGGATCGTTCGTCCGCGCTCGGCGGCCAGCTTGTGGATTTTCGCGAGGAACTCCAGATAGACCCGCTCGGTCCCCTTCCGTTCGCACTCGGCCCGGCTGCGTCCTTTGCCGAGTTCCCACGTCTCGTCGCAGCCGACATTGATTTGCGTGCTGGCAAAGTTGGGAAGCAGCTCGTCGTACAGTCCGGCAATCAATTCGGCTGAACCGGGATCCGTCGGGCAAAGTACTGAGCCGACCGGGCTGTGACCGCCCCAGGGCGGCGTATATCCCTCCGGACACTCCGCAAGCGGCTTGTAAACATCGTGTTTGAGCCAGCGCTCGTAATGTCCAAAGGAGTTCTGGTTGGGAACGAGTTCCACGAAGCGGTCCGCGCAGTAGGCATCGAGTTCGAGGATCTCCTGGGCGGTCATCGGAGACGCCTTCTCCCAAACGACCCGGTGGCGAGAGTAGGCGAAGGTGTGCTCGGTGTAGAGTTGAAGCTGGTTGATCTTCATCTGCGCGAGTAGGTCGACAAGCCGGAACAGCGTATCCATCGTGAGAACCCGGTCGCGGCTAATATCCCACATGACGCCTCGCTGCGCGAAGTCTGGCCGGTCCTCGATGCGGACGCAAGGCAGCGCGTTCCCGCGTGCCTGCCGGACAAGTTGCCGAAGCGTCTGCAAACCGTAAAACGCGCCGGGGGCATCGCCTGCCAGGATGCGCACGCCGGATCCGGCGACGATCAGCCGATAGCTTTGCGCGGCCGTGATCGCGTTTGCGTCTATGCGAACACGAACCGCGAAGCGACCGTCGCCGCCCCCGCGTCCAGCTGCAATCGGCCAGTTCTTGCCTGCTTCGACGGCAGACGCGCGCGCCGCCGCGCTCAGACGCGGCCGATCGACGGCAGACGCGCCCTCGATCAGTACGTCGCCCTCGCAAATCGTCCAAGCGCCTTCATGGCGCTCGACGAGGGACGGGATGGGGAGTAGTACGAACTCACTGGGCATGGTCGATGTATCCATTCTTTATGCGTTGCGGCAAGCCTGAAGCTGGCGTAGCCTTTTGAGCCCTGTCATCATGGACAAGGTCCAGAGCTCGCCCTTGAGCCGCGCGGAGAGATTTCGACGCAGGCTCCTGCCCCATACGAAATCCCTCCGCTTTTGCCGGGTCGAGATGACGGTCCTCCGGCGCTTTACGTCTCGCGAGGCTAACAGCCTCTAGCCTTTCGCCTTGATCTGGCGGATCTCCTCCAGCGCGGCCTTGACGGCGTCGCCGCTCGCTTCAGGCGTGACGCGCGTGATCGGGCGCTTCGAGATTGCGGCATCGATGAAATCGTCGATCTCGCGCTGATAAGCGAGGGTTGGGTCGCATTCCAGCGTGACCGGCTCTTTGTCCGCCTGGTAGAGCATCAACTTGCCTCCGACGGCGGAATCGAGATCGATCGTCGCGTTCTCCAAAATGACATGGAACGCAAAGCGGAAGGGCGGCTGGTTCTTGTCCCATATCGAGTGAATGTGCACGCCGGGACCGTCCTTGTACGTCCATGATGCATCCACAAGCACGGGCAAGCCGTCGATAATTCGTCCCGTTGCGTTGATCTGATCCGGCTTGCCGAACCACCACAGGACGGCGTCGATGTCGTGAATGTGCATATCGAGCACGGTTCCGCCGCTGGCCTCGCCGTCGCGGAACCAACTGCCTGCTCCTCGGGGCGTCGCCGAAGTCCTAACCAATTTGGCATAGAGCGGACGGCCGTATTCGCCGCTCGCGATGATCTGGGCGGTGCGCTCGTATTCGCCCCAATAGCGCAGGCAGTGACCGATCAGCAGATTGCGGCCGCTCTTGTGGTGGGCGTCAATGACCTGGGCAATTTGCTCTTCGTAGCGCACCATCGGCTTCTCGCAAAGGACGTGCTTCCCGGCTCGCAGCGCCGCGATCGTGACCTCCGCATGGAGCGGGGTCGGGAGGCAAATGTCGACGATCTCGATTTCGGGGTTCGCCAGGAGATCCGTGTATTTTTCGTACGGCATAATGCCGCTCAGATCGACGAGCGGCGTTTTGGACGGATCGATATTCAGGCTAATCGCCGACCAGTCGCCAATTCGTTTTCGCTCGTCGATATCGCAGATTGCCGCAATGCGCGCGGCTGGGTTGTTCTTGTAGCAGTTGAAGTGCACGCGGCCGATGCCGCCGATGCCAATGATTCCTACGTTAACCATGAGAGGCTCCTTCGATAGTGATCGTGGAGTTGGCGAAGACCTGCCAGGCACGGTGCGATGGCAGGCTTGGGTTCTCCTAATACTTGGCGGTGATCGACTCGATCAGCGCTTTTGCAAGCAGAATGTCTTTCTGCTGCTGTGCTCCCGAGATCTCACGTTCGATCGTCAAAGGGCCTCGGTAGCCGAGGTCGATCAACTTCGTGAGCCACTGCGTAAAATTGACGTCGCCCTGGCCGAGCGGCATCTCGCGCCCGAGTTGGCCCTCCGTGGTTGGCCAGACGCCGTCCTTGCAGTGAACGCCATCGATGAACGGCTCCAGAACGTCGAGTGCGGGGATCGGGTTGTCGTTGCCGTAAAGAATCATGTTCGCGGGGTCGAAGTTGACGCGCAGGTTGGGCAGGGCGACATCGTCGATAAACCGCCGCAAACCTTCCGCCGTTTCCTGGCCGGTTTCGAGAGCGAATACCAAACCGCGCGCCTGCAGGTCGTCGCAGACAATGCGCATCGCGTCGACGATGCCAGGGTACGCCGGGTCAGTGGGATCGTCGGGGACGTAGCCGATATGCGTTTGCAGACGCGGAACGCCCAGGGTTTGGGCGAATGCGGCGGCCTTGCGAACATGGGCGATTCGCACCGTGCGAGTCGCTTCCGGCACCAAACCAACCGTGGCGCGGACGGTGGCAATATCGTCATAGCGGTCGCCTGCGAAGCCGCAGACGAGCGACGTGATTTCGATGCCCGTGTGAGCGAGCGCGGCGCGGAGGCGCGCAATGCCTTCCGGGTTGTCCAGCTTCTCGGGATAGCTGATCTGAACGGTGGGAATGCCGAGCCTGTTGACGAGTTCGAGCGACGCTTCCGGCGACGGCTCGAGGTTGATGATAACTCCGACTGCTAGTGGTTTCAAAATTGTATTCCTCTTCTTTCTGGGATTGTGAGCGCCGGATGCCAAAGGGGCATCGCCGGACCTTTTCGTTCCTACATTCCCAGGATCTTGTCCATGGCTTTCGATAGTTTGTCCAGGTCGTGCTCGCAGTTGAAATACTCGGCGGTCAACGGGCCGTCGTAACCTGTTGCGCGAAGAGCCGCGATGACGGCGGGATAATTGACGTCGCCTTCAAGCAGGCCGCAAAAGCCGTCAAGCGTGCCGACGGAGCGCTTGAAGTCCTTGAGGTGCACGCGCTTGATGCGCTGACCGAGGATTGCGACCCATTGTTCGGGGTAACCGGTCAGGATCACGTTGCCTACGTCGAAGTAGCAACCCGTGAAGGCCGGATCCGCCTTGTCGATAAAGTCGCGCATCTCGAGAGGGGAAAGCAGAAACTTGTTCCAAACGTTCTCGACGGCAATCGCGACGCCGTACTGTTTCGCAATCGGGATGAGTTCCGCGACCGCGTCCATGGCGTTGGCGAACGCCTCGTCGTACGGCGTGCCGTCAAAGCCGTCGATGAACTCGGCTCCTACCCCTCCAGGCACGACAAGCAGAGCGTTCGTGCCAAGCCAGCCCGCGATTGCCAGACTCTTCGCAATGGCGTCGATGCCCTTGCGCCGCGTTGCGACCGTGCGCGATGTAATCGGATAACGCCAACCAAGACCGCTCGCAAGCGAGGCGATCTCGACGCCGGCCGACGCGGCGTGGTCGATTATTCGCTGGCAGCCCTCTTGGTCAAGATCGAGAGGGACGGGGCCGGTCTCGTCAACCGCCAACTCGACCGCATCGAATCCGTGGCGCTTCGCGAGCGCGAAGACCTCAACGAGGGGGCGGTTTGGGTCGAATGCCCACTGGCTAATGCTCTTTTTCATGGCTCACTCCTTATCTCCGACGAATTACGCCGATTCGCGCTTCACGAGATGCGCGTCAAGTTCTACCTGTCGCGGTTCGTGGCGTGGATCGTCGATCCGCTGCATGAGAAATTCCCAGGCCATCGCGACCATCTTCTCGAACGGCTGGGCGATCGTGCTAAGCGGAGGGTTCAGGTCGCGTGCAAACTCAATGTCATCGCAGCCGATTACGGCGATATCGGTTGGCGCATGCAGGCCAAGCCTTCTGATCGCGCGCAACGCGCCAGTCGCAACTTCATCGTTGCTGCACAATAGTGCATCTGGACGTGGGTTTCGCCGAACGTAATCGAACAGAGCCGTGTCCGATGCTGCTATTAGATCGGGAGCGCGCTCGGGTTGGATGAGAATGGGCAGTTGTCCCATCTCGCGGACGCCATCCAGGTAGGCCGAAAAGCGCGTCTCGCCGGGCTCGAAGACGGTGGAGATCCCGCCCAGATACGCAAGGCGCGATGGTTTTCGTTCCCGCAGGAGTTCCATCGCCTTCCGCGCGGCAGGCAGCAGGTTGACGCGGACAACGTCGGAGCCGAGCGGGGCCGCGCCGGGCCAGACGCCCATTACGACGCTGTGGCCGTGACCGGCAAGATCGTCGTCGGTCAACATGCGGGGCGGCTCGACGATGAGGACTCCGTCCATCTGGCCAAGTCCGGGAGGAACGATGATGGTTTCGCCCGTCTCGGGATGCGATGTCATGCGCGTGACGACCAGATCGTAAACGCTTGGCCGGGCATTTTCTTCGACCAGGCGAGTGATCCGATCACAATAGGCGGTTCCGGTCGGCGGCAGGCAGAGGGCGAGGAGGTTCGAGCGGCCAGTCACCAGCGCTCGCGCGGCGCGGTTTGCGCGGTATCCAAGCCGTTGCGCCTCGTCAAGGATCCGCTGGCGTGTCTGCGCTCCGACGCGCCCCTTGCCGCTGAGGGCGTAGGCCACGAGCCGTTCGGAGACTCCCACTGTTGCCGCGATATCACGTAGCGTCGCCGAGTTCAAAGCATCATTCCGATCCCTGTTGCTTCATCGCTGAAGCAACAATGAAATCACTATGACACGACGCAGGCCACTTGTCAAGGGAAACTGAAAAAATGGAAAAACGTCGTGTGAGTCTGGACGTGTTGCATTTTATGGTCGATCTCACATGTTGCGCCGTCGGAGACAGTGACAAGCCAACGCCTCGTCAGGCGCCAAGCAAGGGAAGTCCTGGGGCAAGCTGGAGTCTGCCAGGCAACCGGTCAGCGGTGGGCACGCGGACTTGCCGCCAAAACGCCCAAGCATGCGACGGCGGTCATTGAAGCTGCCGGCCCTCTGACTTGGCAACCCAATTGGTGTCTACGCCCTTCTCCATTAGCCGCTCGGACAACTGGCCCACGTGGCCCTGCAGATGCCGCAGGTTCATGAGTTGGTGGGAGAGCTTGCCGATGTTCTTGTACCACGAAAAGCCTGACACATCGGCGGCAAGGTCCATCTGGTCGATGGTAGCGTCAATGATTTCGTCGACAAAGCGTATGTACTCGAGTATTTCTTGCCGTCGGTAGATTTCGACATCATTGGGCAGTTCGAACGGCTCGACTTCCCACGGCCGGTTCCAGAGCGCGGAGTGAAGACCCTCGCGTCGTGCTGGCCAGGGCTGATAGCTCTCCTCGTCTTGTCCGAGATACAAGTGAGTGAAATAAACGGCGTGAAACGCGATACGCCAAAACGCGCGCGGGTATTTGCCCTCTTGCCAGACGTTATCCGGGCACTTTGCAACGCACTCCGCAAGCATCGCAAGTCCGGCATGATATTGCTCCGTAAGCGCCTCACGCAATTCCATTGCAGCAACCTTTCTCGCGGATCCGCGGGACTTAGACTGGACACATTCCGCTGACGAAAGCCGTCCCAGATCGCAATCCATCCATTGCCAGTCGCCAATTCGCCACGAGCAACTACTCACACCGAGAAAAGGGGGAAATCAAGTACCCACAGGGTCTCACCCCCTGCCAGCCAGTCACTTATGAGACGACCGGGCAACACCATGTTCGGCGGTTAAAATGCTGAAAACCATAACCATTTCGGCATCGACTGCCGCAGCAAATTTTACCATGCCTTGCGGAGCTTCGTTTGCAGTGATGACGCCGGTAGAGCATAGGCGTCATCGGCTGGCGGCGGCGCTGATTAGAGGATGCGCGACACCTAACCGGGGGCCTCGTCTCAAAGACGAACATTCGTCGATTAATTGGACATTGCGGCCTACCGATCCGCATTAAAGGAGGCGGGCCGTTTTGAGGATTTCCACCGTCCCGAGAGATTGATCCAGCAGCCCGTTCTTCTTCTTGTCCTGGCGCCCGCCTTCACGGCAACACGCTCAAAGTGCGTTCTGGTTTGCGGCCTACATTTTCTGGAGCGCATCCCGCAACCGTTGCCGTTCTCGCTTGAACGGCTCGATTTGATTGAGGCCGGGCGTGGTTCAGCAGCAGGTTTTGGCGGCACAGCAAGTTCGGTTGCTTCTTGACACTAAGTTGAGCTTCCAGTATAATCGTCGAAAACCTGTGTTCAGTGGCGAGCCCGCTTCTTCAGAAAGGGCGGCCCGCAGATTTCCACGGGAAATCGTCTGACTGCTCGACGAAAGGTTAAACCCCAATGACCGTGGCCTCTCCATCGTCAACTCAAGCCAGTTCCATATCTCGTTCAACATCTTGTGCTATCAAATTGGAAACCGCGCCATTGCCGCTCTTTCGCCTGCTTGATGATGCTGCTAGAGACTTCGGGAACTGCCCGGCATTCGACTATCGCGGTCGATCCATTACATATCGTGAATTTGGCGTCATCGTGGAGCGGGCCGCGTGCGGCTTGCAGGGGCTTGGTCTCGGCAAGGGATCTCGCGTTGGGTTGATCATGCCGAATTCCGCATATTACGCGATCATGTTTTTTGCGGTACTGAAAGCCGGCGCCACGGTCGTTAACTTCAACCCTGCCTACACCGACCTCGAACTTGTGGACCAGATGAACGATTCCGCGGTGTCCATGATGGTCTGTCTCGACAGCGATTCGGTTCTGGCCAAACTGAGATCGATCGTTGGCGCGACATCCGTGACGTCGATCGTCGTTTGCCCGCAATCGGAGGTTGTGGACGTTGAGCAAGAGCGATCTCCGAGCGCTGACAATGTTATCCCATTCGACCATTTGATCGACAACGCATTTAGCCTGCTTGAGCATGATATCGATCCGTTGGTGGATGCCGCTCTTCTCCAATATACGGGCGGCACGACCGGATCTGCGAAAGGGGCTATTCTTACTCATGCCAATCTTTACCAGAACGTTCGCCAGATCGATCTCTGGGTCGCGGAGTTGGAGCGCGGTAAAGAAGTTTTCTTAGCGGCGATTCCGTTCTTTCATGTCTTTGCCCTAACCATCCTTCTGTTGCTTGGCGTTGGCACGGCAAGCGAAATTGTGATACTAGATCATTTCGAACCGCTAACAGCGCTATCGACGATCGAACGGAAACGGCCGACGTTCTTTGCGGCGGTCCCGACTGTTTTCGCCGCTCTTTGCGCGCGTCTTCGCCCTGAAGGCAAGGATCTATCGTTTATTCGTATTTGCATTTCCGGAGGAGCTCCGATTCCCGAACAGGTTTTGAAGGACTTCCTTGCTCTCTCGGGTTGCGATATTTGCGAGGGGTTTGGGCTGACCGAATGTTCGCCTGTAGTCACCATAAACCCAATTCGCGGCATCAGGAAGTCAGGATCCATCGGATTGCCCATCGCTGGAACCGTTGTCGAACTAGCGTCGTTGACTGACCGTGACACAATTTTAGGAACTGGTGAAACCGGCGAGCTTGTGGTTTCAGGACCTCAGGTCATGGCTGGTTACTTGAACAGGCCCGAAGAAACCGCCGATGCGCTGAGAGGCAACCGCCTGTATACTGGCGATGTGGCGTTCATCGATGCCGACGGCTACGTCTTTATCGTGGATCGCATCAAGGACATGGTGATATGCGGCGGATTTAAGGTTTATCCACGCCGTGTCGAGGAAGCGATTATGAAGCACCCGGCCGTTGAGGAGTGCATCGTGGCCGGCGTTCCAGCTCGTCATGTCGGCGAGACAGTTAAGGCGTGGATTAAGACGAAGAACGGGACGGTCCTTAGTGAATCCGAGATCAAGGACTTCCTAAAGCCGTACTTAAGCGCTATGGAGCGCCCCAAGAAAATCGAGTTCCGAACTGAACCGTTGCCTCGAACGAATGTCGGCAAGCTCTCGCGAAGATTGGCGCGCCAGGAAGAAGCGGCAATGGATACAAGGTCGGAACCGGCGTGACGCTAGCCCTGTGTCCCGCCGAGGACTTTACAAGCGCTTAGCGCTGTCGTCGCCAGTATGCTGTTTGCATTTACTAAGACCGAATTGGGGAAATGGTGGGTCCAGAGGGATTCGCCCCCCCAACCAATCAGTCAGGAAATATCCCCCCTGCCCACCCGTTGACTTATTACCAAGGTTTTGAGACGCTCGGTTTCTATTGTCTTTCGTGCAGAGCAACCGCGGAGAATTGTTGCGTCTAGGGAGACAGATAGTACTTTGAATTGGGTGGCACTGGCTCTCCGACCGCTTGTCGCGCAAATCAACATCTCTCGCATGACCACGAACTATGGGCTTAAGAAACAAAATAGTTGCGACAATCGGCGGCAGCTCAGGTATAGGCTTCGGTATTGCGAAGCTTGCGGCCCAGGAAGGCGTGGGCCTCATCGATTACGAGATCAAGAGATTGAATTTGCGGAACAAGAATCTCTAATAGCAAAGACAACAGTGCCGAACTCAATCTGAGCGTGACCACCGATCCCGCGACAGGAGGCGACGATAGCTGCCAAACGTCTTTTCCGACTGCAGACCTACCGCGCGAAGAGCCGATGTCACGGTGCGCCGACAAGGCGTAAGGATCGCTCCGCACACAGCGGCGAAGCTTTGCGGAATGCAGGAGCGGTGATGTAGCGGAAAAATCGGCGCGGCAGTCGAACGATCTCAGTAGATGCCGCCAGCGTCCGATCCCAGCGCCTATCGTTACGCGGTGAAAGCGCTGTGACGGCCCCTTTTTAAAAACGGCCACGGCGGCCGAGAAGCCGTCTTACAAGGCCTTTCGATCTCTTACGCACCTTTATAGAAAGCTCTTGGATTAAGGCGCGACGAAAAAACAAGGCGGAGCGAATCTTCAAAGGATTCTCTCCGCCGGGTTGTGTCGCAAGCTGTTAAGTCGGAAGTTCCCGCGGCACGGACCCGCCGGAACGCCCTCCCTATCCCCCCGATATTGTCAGCTTAAGTCGCCCAGTAC
>JARLGU010000054.1 GCA_031292625.1 Capsulimonadaceae bacterium
TACAGAACCTAACAAAGAGGCTTAGTGATTTCGGATATTTCGTTACGCTTGATCCCATACCTATTGGGGCATAGCTTCGGCATGCAATAGATCATCTACCTAAACTCTTGGTTCGATGACTGCCACCGAGCCGAATGATATTTCACGTGTCTGGCATAGCCTGAGTGCGTTCTATTTCCAGAGCAGCGAAAGTGAAAAATGGCCAGCCCGGCCATGGAGGGAATCTTAATCCTCATCTTCTCGTAGAGTGGGCGTAATAAACTGGCGTATTGCGAGAAAGATTCAGGACGGCTCGTGCCGCCGGGGCAATTTTTCGCCCGCGCCTCGTTCACTGCGGCGATTTACGATGCCTCGTCGACACGCGTACGGCGTTTGTAGCTAACGTCCGATAGCGGCACGCATCGCGAAGTCACGAATGCGCCGTGCCGTCCCTTTTTCAAAAACGGCCACGGCGGCCGGGGAGCCGTCTTACAAGACCTTTCGATTTCTTGCTTACGCCCTGAGAGTTTATCTGCGTCCAACCAAGGCTTAGCGACTCGCGCGGCTGACCGCGCGTTCCAGCAGCGCTTGACATGTCCCCGCGCGATCGTGGTATAATCGACACGCTATGCTAGTACAGTCGCATCCCAGCCTCGGGCTGCGTCGTCGCGAGCGCCGTTTAAACGGAGTTGCTTGCGAGATGCTTGTCTGAGTCATAACAAGCCACGAGCAACTCCGACCCTTCCAGGGGATCCGGGACCTGTTGCGCGTAGCTGGGAAGCGTAGGACGCCGTGTGCAGGTCTTTCAAGACAGCCGCGGCGTTTTTTGATTTTAGCCGCGATAATCGTCCTGCGCTGAGAAAGTGAACAAGCATGTTACGAGTGGGAATTGTGGGCGTGTCGGGATATGGCGGCGGAGAGATTGCCCGGCTGCTGCTCGCGCATCCGTCCGCCAAGGTGACATTCGTCATCTCCAACACTTATAAGGACCAGCCGCTCTACGCGTCGTTTCCAGGGATGCGGGGGAGGACGGATTTGGTCTGCCGGGGAATCGAGCACCTGGGGCGAGTGAGCGACGAGTGCGATGTCGTATTCCTGGCGCAGGAAAACGGCTTTGCGATGAAGCACGCAGGGGCTTTGCTGGACGACGGCCTCAAGGTCATCGACCTGTCGGCCGACTTCCGCCTGCGCAACCTTGCGCAATATCCCGTCTACTACAAGTTTGAGCACGCGTCGCCATCGCTGATGGATCTCGCTGTGTATGGTCTCCCCGAGCTCTATAAGGAGCACATTACCTCGTCGCCCCTGATCGCCAATCCCGGATGCTATGCCACTGGGGTCGCGTTGTCGCTCGCGCCGCTTGCGGCGGATGGCCTCGTGGATCCCGCAACCGTGGTGGTCAGTGCGATGTCCGGCGTGTCGGGTGCGGGACGATCCAAGCACAATCTGACGTATCACTTTCCGGAGTTGAACGAAAGCGCGGCGCCCTACGCGATTGCGGGAGGCCACCGCCATACTCCTGAGGTCGAACAGACGCTAAGCGATCTTGCGGGATCGCCGTGGATGCTGACATTTAATCCGCACCTGATTCCGATCACGCGCGGCATTCTGGTGACGGCCGTGGCGACGCTGACGAGCAACCAGGATGCGGTCGACTTGCTTGAGCAGTACCGGTCGTTCTACCACGTCGAGCGCAATTGCCCGTTCGTGAACGTCCTCGGGCCGGGGGAGTTGCCGGCGACCAAGCACACGGCGGGGACGAATTATGTGCACATTGGCCTGAGCGTGGATAAGCGTCTCCGCAGGGTCACCGTTGTCGCGGCGCTGGACAACCTGGTCAAAGGCGCTGCTGGACAGGCGATTCAGAACATGAACTTGATTTCCGGCCTTCCTGAAACGACCGGCTTGACGATGCCGGCGATTTGGCCGTGAGACGGAGCAATCATATGCCCTCATCCCAATTCTCGCCCAAAATGGGCGAGGGCGCTGGAGACATTCGGGATGGGCTCCTCATGAAAGACGCGAATTAATGGCAAAGTTTACAACAATCGAAGGCGGCGTTGTTGCCGCGAAGGGATTCCGGTGCGCCGGTGCGCACGCTGGGATCAAGAGAAAACGCAATGACGTTGCGCTGATCGTCTCCGATGTGGATGCGGTTGCCGCCGGCGTGTTTACGCAAAACGTCGTGCGCGCCCACTGCGTGATCGCCAACGAGCGGAGGATCCTGGGCGGCGTCGCGCGGGCCATCGTCTGCAATAGCGGCAACGCCAACGCTTGCAACGGCGAGGACGGGGCATCGGACGATGCGCGGATGGCTTCGCTCGTCGCCGAGCGCATCGGTTGCAACGCGGATCATGTGCTCACCGCATCGACCGGCGTCATTGGAGTTGCGCTTCCGCTCGATAGAATCGAGAAGGGCATTGAGGCCACGTGTGCGTCTCTGCAGTCCGCAAACTCCGACGGGGCGGCGGAAGGCATCATGACGACGGATACCTATCCTAAGGCGTTCGCCGTTGAGGTGGAACTATCCGGAGGGCACACGGTGCGCATCGGAGCCATCGCCAAGGGGTCGGGCATGATCGCGCCAAACATGGCGACCATGCTCTGCTTCGTGACAACCGATGCGGACATTGAGCGGGACACGCTGCAGGCGATGCTTTCGCGGTGCTCCTGGTATACCTTCAATTCGGTGAGCGTCGATGGCGATACCAGCACAAACGATAGCGTCCTCGTGCTTGCGAACGGCCAGGCCGGCAATACGAAGATCGCCTCGGCCGCCAGCGCGGACGGCGCAGCGTTTGAGACGGCGCTTTACAACGTATGCCTTCACCTTGCCAAGGAGATCGCGCGAGACGGAGAAGGCGCCACCAAGCTTGTCGAAGTGGTCGTGCGCGGCGTGGCTCCTCCCGGCAACCTGGTGCGGACGTGGGAAGCCAACGACAAGACCCTGTCGCCCGAGCAGCGGGCATCGTTCGCGCGGTCGGTTGCAAAGACGGTCGCGAATTCGAATCTGGTCAAGACGGCTCTATTCGGCAACGATCCGAACTGGGGGAGAATCCTCGCTGCGGTTGGGCGGAGCGGCGTGAAGTTCGAGCCGAGCGCCGTGGAGATCACTCTGGCGGGACACAAGGTGTACGCGTCCGGGCAGCCGACCAAGTTCAACGGCTATGTGGTGAGCGAGGCGCTCAAGGCCAAAGAGGTCACGATCGAGATCGATCTGCACCAGGATGGCGGCGAGCAGGCAACTGTGTGGACGTGCGACTTTAGCTACGACTACGTCAAAATCAATGCGGAGTATCATACCTAAGACCTGCCTTCCCACCGTGTGGGCCATTTCTCCCGCAATGGGAGGAGGCCGGAAGGCTCAGACGAGAGGCCCTATAGAGTTCTTTTGCCGCACCCATCGAAAATCGAAACTGGAGCGTAAACCGTGAAGACAACCAATATTCATGCGGAGATCCTGATTCAGGCCCTGCCTTATATTCGTCGATACTACGACAAAACCGTCGTCGTCAAGTACGGCGGAAACGCCATGATCGACGAGAACCTTAAGGCGGCGGTGATGCAGGACGTTCTCCTGATGCACTACGTGGGAATCCATGTCGTCCTCGTCCACGGCGGCGGGCCGGAGATTTCGGCGGCGATGGCGCGCATGGGCAAGGAGCCGGAGTTTGTCGGCGGTCTGCGAGTGACCGACGCCGAGACGATGGAGATCGTCGAGATGGTGCTGGCCGGCAAGACGAACAAGGGCATCGTTGCGCATCTCAACCGCCAGGGCGGCCGCGCGGTCGGTCTTAGCGGCAAGGATGGCAGCCTAATCGTTGCCGAAAAGGACACGGCCCAGGGCGATATCGGGTTCGTCGGCCGTGTGACGACAATCAACCCCGGTTTGATCCACACGCTTATCAAGGACGGCTACATTCCGGTTATCTCGAGCGTTGCCATTGGCGCGGACGGCGAATCGTACAATGTCAACGCCGATACCGTTGCGGGCGAGCTTGCGGCGGCGCTCGGCGCATCGAAGCTGATTATGATGACCGATGTCGAAGGCATCTATCGCGACTTCAACGACAAGGATTCACTGATCGCGGAAATGTCGACGCGCGAGGCGCAAAGTCTTATTACGGCGGGAGTCGCGGACAAAGGCATGATCCCGAAGATCGGCGCGTGTATCACGGCGCTGCAAAACGGCGTCGAGCGGGCGCATATTATCGATGGCCGGGTGGAGCATTCTCTCCTCATCGAAATGTTCACGAACGAAGGCATCGGCACGATGGTGCGGTAGAGGACGAACGTTGTCACTGTTTACATCAATTGAGAAGGGCGATTTGAAGGGCGTTCTTAAACGCCTCAAGTCTGGAGCATCGCTGACGGTCTTGGATGATCTCGGCATGATGCCGCTGCATGTCGCCGCGGACGCCGGATACCTGGAGATTGTGCAGGCGTTGGTTGACGCCGGCGCTGAGATCGATGGTTTGAGCGAAACGGGGCAGACGCCCCTTCATGTGGCCGCTATCCAGCATACTGAGATCGCCAAGTACTTGATGGATCGCGGCGCGGACATCCAACGCGAGGACGAGACCGGGGCAACGCCTCTCCATGTCGCCGCGGGAGCAGGCAACATGACTCTCGCTGAGCTTCTGGTTGACGCGGGAGCAGAGCTTGAGGGCGAGGAGTTTGACGGCAATACTCCGCTTGACAATGCTCGTTCTTACGGTCGGGTCGACGTTGCCGAATTGCTCATCGCGCACGGGGCAAATACGCGCGGGTGGCCGGCTGAGGATGTTCTGGAGCATTGCCGCGAACGTGCTGTCTATGTCGCGGACATGGTGCGCCGGTTTACACTTGGCAACAACGCGCCGCTCTTTCAGGCGATCGAAAACCAGGACCTGCAACGTGTCCGGCGCGCGCTGAAGCCGGGAGCCGATATTAATTGCGGCGCGCCTGACGGCAGCACTCCGCTGGCCGCCGCGGCGAGCGCTGGCAACGCCGCAATTGTACAATGTCTTATCGATGCGGGCGCTGATCCGAATATTCCGGACGTCACCGGGTTCATTCCGCTTCATGACGCTGCGATCCATGGCAACCTTGAGACCATGCGCATATTGCTTAATGCGGGGAGCCGGATCGACGCGAGGGACGGCGGGTACTCGCCGCTTGAAGCGGCTGTCGATCAATCACAATACGAAGCGGTCAAATTGCTTGTCGAAAGCGGCGCGGATACGCGTGGTCTATCGATCGACGATTTGCTTACCGAGGCGAAATACCTGGCGCAATTCGACGAGGACGACGAGCCTCCTCCAGGGGTGCGGCAGCGCTTCGGAAAGAGGACGCCCGGCGGAAGGATGGCCCGGCGGCACTTTCAGACTTTGCAATCGCTGGGGTTTGAGCATTTCGCGAGCCTTGTCGCTTGCTCGGACACGGGGTGTGAAACGTATGTCTTTACGTCGAAGAAGCACAAGGCGTTCGCATTGCTGCAGGAGTCTACGCACATGGAAGCCGCGTGGATGTCGTTTACCGCATTCCATGAAGACGGGACGATTTACGCTCTAAGCAACATTGGCGAAGACGATCGTCTTGGAGAATCGCAGGATGTCGCTCTGTTCTTAGAGTCGAAGCGCATTCTCGATCCCGCGGCGCTGTTTGAGTGCTTTCGCGAGCGTCGCCCAAAGAAGAAGGCCGCTGACTTGAGTGACCAGGATTTTGTCGAGTGGCTCCTAGCGACGGCAGAAATTACCGAACGTTCATCTGACAACGATGACGAATTAGAGGACGAACAAGATGACGACTGAAATGTTGGACAAACAGAAGACTAAGTTGGAAGAGTCAGAAGTGTCTTTGGCATCGGTTAAAGCGGCCGATGATGCTTACGTGATCCACACTTATGGCCGCCTCCCGGTTTGCTTCGTGAGGGGCGAGGGGTTGCGGCTTTGGGACGATACCGGCAAAGAGTATCTCGATTTCCTGGGCGGTATCGCGGTAAACGCTCTTGGTCACTGCCATCCCCGCGTGGTCAAGGCGATCCAGGATCAGGCGGCGACGTTAATTCACACGTCGAACCTGTATTACACCGTTCCGCAAGCGCGGCTTGCGAAGAAGATGATCGAGATCTCCGGCTTCGACCGCGTCTTTTTCTGCAACAGCGGCGCGGAGGCGAATGAGGCGGCGCTCAAGATTGCGCGCAAGGCGGGCAAGGCGTATTCGACCGACAAAATCGGCATCATTACGGCCACTCACTCGTTCCACGGCAGGACGATGGGAACGGTGACCGCGACGGCGCAGGCCAAGTACCAGGATCCGTTCCGGCCGCTCGTGCCCGGTTTCTCCTACGTCGAGCGCAACGACTCCGATGCGCTTCGCCTGATGGTGAACGATAACACCTGCGCGATCCTCCTTGAACCAATCCAGGGCGAGTGCGGCATTCACGCACTCACCGACGAGTTTCTTCAAACTGCGCGCGAACTCGCGGACCGCTACAAGGCTCTGCTGATCTTCGATGAGGTGCAGTGCGGCATGGGACGGACGGGCGACTGGTGGGCCTTCCAGGCAACCGGCGTCGTGCCCGATCTATTCACAAGCGCCAAGGCGCTCGGCAGCGGCTTGCCGATCGGAGCGTGCGTTGCGCGGGGAAGGGCGGCGGAGACACTGGTTCCCGGCGACCATGGCAGCACGTTTGCCGCTAATCCGCTTGCGACGACCGCGGCGTATGCAACGATCTGCGCGATCCAGGATGAAGGGCTGCTCGAAAATGCATCGGAGATGGGCCGCTATTTTAAGTCTCGCCTTATGGAAGCCGCCGGGCCGCGCGTGACCGAAGTGCGCGGCCGGGGGCTCATGCTGGGAGTCCAACTCGCCGGGACAAATGCGCGTTCGGTGATGCTTAATGCTCTTGAGAAGGGCTTGATCGTTAACGCAATCGGCGATTCGACAATACGGCTTCTGCCGGCATATATCGTGACGCGCGCGCAAATCGACAAGGCCGTCGAAATCCTTGTGTCGGTAATGTGACGCTGCTCGCCTGGTATTCAGTGCATTAGCGCGTCCTTCCAACTTATCCGAAAGATTCATAACCATGCCACATAACAAACTAATATCGCAGAGAATGGCGCCCCCGCGAGGCCGGTCCGAACTGCTCGACGTGCTCGGCGAGCCGCGATTGCGCGGCCGGGATCTCCTGTCCATCAATGACCTGAGCGCCGATGAGGCGCGGCTCATTCTTGATGTCGCGGCGCGTCTCAAGCGGAGCAAATTCGACGAGACGCAGACCCTGTTTGCGAAGGGGCAGACGCTCGTGATGCTCTTCGAGAAGCCGTCACTGCGCACGCGAGTCACGTTCGAGGCGGGAATGACCCAATTGGGCGGGCACGCGATCTACTACGAAACGCGCCTTGGGCAGCGTGAGACCGTGCCGGACATCGCGCACAATCTCGAGCGCTGGGTGGACGGCGTAATGGCGCGCGTCTTTGAGCACAAGCACGTCGTCGATTTGGCTGCGAACGCCTCCATCCCGATCATTAACGGCCTTTCGGATCTGGAGCATCCTTGTCAGGCTCTGGCAGACTTCCAGACGTTGATCGAGCACAAGGGCGACATCGCGGGCAAGAAGCTGGCATTCGTCGGCGACGGCAACAATGTCGCGCACAGCCTGATGCTGCTGGCCGCCAAACTCGGCGTGAACTTCTCGCTCGGACATCCGGCCGGCTACGAGCCGCTGCCGGAGATCGTCGAGCGCGCGAAGTCCGATGCCTCCGTGAGCGGCGCGACCATCACGCTGACCCATGATGCGCGCGAGGCCGTGGACGGCGCTGATGCCGTCTACACCGACGTCTGGGCGTCGATGGGCCAGGAGGATGAGGCGGCGGAGCGAGCGAAGGTCTTTGCGCCTTTTCAACTGAACGCGAACCTGATGAAGCACGCCCATAAGCGCGCGATCGTGATGCACTGCCTGCCCGCGCACCGCGGCGAGGAGATCGCCGCCGATGTACTCGACGGCGAGCAGTCCGTGGTGTTCGATGAGGCTGAGAACAGGATGCACGCGCAGAAAGCGGTCCTGGCGTTGGTGCTATAGGGACAAGGGATATTTTCGGAGCTGTGTTCGATGAAGACGGTGTTTAACGAATACGAGATCGACGACGATCTGGCGAGGGTGGATTTCTGCAGGGTTCATGACTGGCTGTCGCACACATACTGGACGCCGGGTATTGAACTGTGGAAGGTAAAGCAGGCAGCAGAACATTCGACGCTGGTCGCCGGTGTTTATAAAGGTTCGGCGCAGGTCGCCTACGCCCGGATCGTATCGGATACGATCCGGTTCGCGTATCTCGCCGATGTCTACGTCGACGACGCCCATCGCGGACGAGGAATCGCGCAGGCGTTGGTCGGCTTTTTGCAGGACCATCCGCTTCTCGAACTGATCCCGCACATCACGCTCAAAACTCTGGATGCTCAGCCGCTTTACGCCAAGCTTGGTTTTGAGCCGCTGGGCGACCCGGAAAAATGGATGCGCTGGAAGCGCGATCCGGAAGCATGCTGACGTCCGGCGGCGGACGTTGAAGCTTGCGATCAAGTTCAGCTGATTTTTCGATAGGTGCGTAAGGACTCAATATGACCAAGTTATGGGGCGGTAGGTTTTCCCAATCGACGGATGCGCTGGTGAATCATTTCAACGCCAGCATCGAGTTCGATCAGCGGCTCTGGAAACACGATATTTTGGGCAGCATCGCGCACGTCCGGATGCTCGGCAAGACGGGCATTATCGATGCGGCTGACGCCCAGACGATTGAGCAGGGCCTCGTCGATGTCCGGCGCGATCTGGAAGCCGGCGTGTCGGAGTTTACGGAAGAAGCGGAGGATGTTCACATGAATATCGAGACGCTTCTTCATGCCAAAATCGGCCCGGTTGCCGGCAAGCTGCACACAGGCCGCTCTCGCAACGACCAGGTCGCCACCGATATCCGCCTCTGGCTTCGCGACGAGTTAGGCGAGATCCGGATGGCGGTGCGGCGCGTCCAAACGCGGCTGATCGATCTTGCGGAACGCAATATTGATATAATCCTGCCTGGCATGACGCACATGCAACACGCGCAGCCGGTCCGCCTTGCGCATCAATTGATGGCCTATTTCTGGATGCTGGATCGGGACGCGGGACGTCTGGCGGCCGCGTGGGATCGCGCGGACGTGCTTCCACTGGGATCGGGAGCGCTCGCGGGGACGACTCACCCGATCGACCGGGAGTTTGTCGCGTCCGAACTCGGCTTTTCGCGCATTAGCGAGAATAGCATGGATGCCGTCTCCGACCGGGATTTCGCCGTCGAGACGATTGCCGCGCTTTCGCTGGTGATGATGCACCTTTCGCGCTTTTCGGAGGAACTCATCCTATGGAACAATCCCGAGTTTGGCTGGGTCACGATGGGCGACAATGTCACCACTGGCAGCTCAATCATGCCGCAAAAAAAGAACCCGGATGTCTCGGAATTGATACGAGGCAAGGCAGGACGGGTATATGGTAACCTAGTGAGCCTGTTAACCGTTTTAAAAGGTTTGCCGCTGGCTTACAATAAGGACCTTCAGGAAGACAAGGAGCCGCTGTTTGATAGCGTCGACACTGCCCGGATCTGTCTCGATGTTCTTGGCGTCCTGCTGGACAACGTGACGTTCCATGGCGACCGGATGATGGAGGCGCTTCGCGGCGATTTCTCGACGGCGACGGATCTTGCGGACTTTCTCGTGCGACAGGGACTGCCATTCCGGCAGGCTCACGAAGTTGTCGGCCAGATCGTGAAATTTTGTATTCAATCGGGACGCCCGTTGGAACAATTGACAAATCCAGAGCTGTCCGAGTTTTCGGAATTGTTCTCGCAGGCTCCCGCGGATTTGGCGGGCGTTTTGCAAAGTGTCGATGCCCGGAATATCCCCGGGGGAACAGCGCGCGCCGCGGTTGAGATTCAGATCGAACATGCCAAAGCCGCAATTGCCCATCATACAGGGTAATTGCCCGGCGCGCTGTGGGCGACGCAGTGAAAGGCTGAACCGTCGTGCGAGCTTAACGCTTAGCGCATAACCCGGCTGATGAAACTTGGCCAGTGAGTGAGGCGAAACCTGAAGCATATGCCAGCCCCATTACAGCGTTGTCTCATTGCATATTCGTTGTTTGGCCTGGCGCTTTGCGGCGTCGTTAGTTCTCCTGTCGTCGCTCATGATCGCACGCAGATCCCCGCGATGCTGCTCGTGGCGCTTGCGGCGTTCCTTTTTTCGTGGGCTGAACGAACCGGTTGGTTGGTCCGCTTTCACGACAGCCGATTCGACTTCGATTTGGCCGCGCGCGACCTGTCAATGTCGTGGTTTGAGAATGCACTCGGGTTTTGTATCTATTTCGGCTTCTGCGGCTGTTATATCTACCTGACTGGCGGCACTTCCTCCCCTTACTTTTTTGTCCTTTTCTATCCCATCATGATCCTTGGGATGAAAGGCGGACTTATTCTAAACCTCCCGCTTTGCTGCGTTTTTTCCGCGATTTACTATGCGCTTGGCCAAGGTCCCCATGATCGGATTGGACTCGCCGTAGCCTCGATGATCTCTTTTCCTTTTATGGCATTTCTCGCACAAGCGATCAACATGCGCCTTGAACGGAGCGCGGTCCGCTTGGCCCGCCGGATCCATGATCTCGACACGCTCATGGACGTTTCCCGGATGCTCGATACCGCGATCGATTTGCACACGACTGTAAACCTGATCCTGATCAATGCGCCAGAGTCTTCGACGTTTAGCGTTTGCGCAATCTATCTTATCGACGACGAAAGCGACGGCGTAATGACGCTACGCGACTTTGTCCCTCGATCGAGCAACGCAACACTGCTCGATCACGTAATAATCGACGCCGCTCTTCGGGACCATCGGGATGTCGCATATGAGATGCCTCTTGTGTTCGATCGTCGCGATCGCCTTGCCGAGGATGGCGACATAATCGCTCCTGGGCGCCCCGTCTACTTTGATCCGAAGGCGCTGTCAGTCGTCTACGCGCCTCTGCGCGGGTCGGACGGTCTGATCGGCGTGCTCTGTTTTTCGCGAACGTCTGGGACCCAGTTCGAGCCGGCGCAGATCGGTACGATATCACGGTACGCCAGCCACGTCGGCCTCAGTCTCCAACAGGCCCTCTACCGAGACCGTCTGGAACGGATGGCGTTCAACGACACGATCACGGGGCTCGCGAACTATCGATATTTTGAGCGCCGATTGACGGAAGAACTCAGCCGCTGTAGCCGTCGCGATGAGCCGCTCAGCGTGATCATGCTAGACATAGATTACTTTAAAGGCTTCAATGACGCATATGGTCACCGGGCGGGCGACGTTATGTTGACGCGGGTGGGGGCTGCAATCCGGCACGCGCTGAGAGAGGCGGATACGCCGGCGCGCTATGGCGGCGAGGAGTTTGTGGTCGTTTGCCCTGATACGACGCGTACCCAGGCTTTGGCGATTATGGAGCGTATTCGCGAAGCCGTCGAGACGATGGAGGTTTATCTTTTCGGCCTCGGCTTCGGTCAGGGCGGCCGTGCGCGAGTGACCGTCAGTCTTGGGGCGGCAACCTATCCGCTCGATGCGCAAAGCGCCGATTCGCTCGTCGGGTTGGCGGATAAGGCGCTGTATGCCGCGAAGGAATCCGGGCGCAACCGGAGCATCTCCGCCGCGGACCTTGTGCAGGATGCGACATAGCAGGAAATTGCCTCCGTAATCGGGAAATCGCTTGCAGAACGTAGGAGGCGGATAATGTGGCAACGATTTACCGAGCGGGCGCGTAGAACCGTATTTTTTGCGCAGGAAGAGGCGATGCGGCAGGGTGTGGCGATCGTTGAGCCGGTGCATCTCTTGCTGGGGCTCCTACGCGAGGACACGTGCCCGGCATGCAAGATTTTGACAAACATTGGACATTCGGCGGCGGATGCGAGGGAACGTCTCCTGGCGCTCGCAGGCCCGGCTGTCGCTGCGACGGCGCAGGTCGATTTGACGCTATCGGCAACCTCCAAGCAAGTAATCGATCTGGCTTACGACGAAGCGACGAAGCTTCACCACGGCTTTATCGGTACTGAACACCTCTTGCTCGCCCTCGTTCGTGTTCGCGATGCTTCCGGTCAGCCCGTGCCCGTGGCCGGTGATTGGGATCTCGATGCGATGCGCGTCGAGGCTGCCTGGGTGAACGAAGCCCCAGAGAAAACCGCTGCGGTCGATAAGGCGCCTGAAGCAATGCGCTTTATTCCCAAGCCATCAAGCAACCGGGATCTGACGTCGGAGTTGCGCGAGATTATCGATAACGTTGCCGATGGCCTCGACGCGCAAAGCGCGGGCGCGTTCTCCCTTTTTTTTAGTGCGCTCTCCGTGAAAGTCTTGCGCAAAGATAGCCATCCCGACCTTTTCGATAGCATCGGCGTGGATAAGAATGAGCTGATGGCGTCGCTTCGGGAGATGTCCTTGACTGAGCTTTCTCCTCGTGAAAAGCAAGAAGAAGGCGGGCGGTTTGCTTGCCTGCTCGATCGAGCCACTCAAATAGCCCAGGACTTAGGTTGGCGCCAAACCGACTGTGACCACGCAATCATCGCAGCAGTCGAAGACGCCGAGCACACCCATGGAGACTTTGCCAATGTGCTTACGCGATTCGGGATCACGTCCGTCCGTCTGCATGAGGCAGCCGGCCGAAGCGCGGATCAGCCTACTCCCACGTTGATGCGCACGGGTGTCCCGATTAACAACTTAACTGTCTCACTCTCCGGCGAAGCGTCTCTCGATGCGGCGGCAAGCGTCGCAATCTGGCGCGCTCTCGTGGAGGCGCAAAACCATAGCCGGCGGCTGGTTACCGATGTCGACATACTCAAGGCTCTAGTGGCGATCGAAAACGGTGCGGCTCGAAAAGCGCTTGCCGATGCGGGCGTCGACATCAAAGCGCTTCGCGAAACGCTTGCGACAACGGATGCGGTGACGCCGCGCATTGGCGTTATGCCCCAGGTGCAGCGCTTTAACTACACCGTCAGCGGCGGCCGACCCGTCCCGCCGCTGCCCGAGCTCTCCAAGCAATCCGCTGTCGCGTTTAGCCGTGCGCGCAAGATCGCGCAGGAGGGCGGTCGCGATGAAGTGCTGCCGTCCGATTTGCTCCTCGCGTTGATGACCGCGGGCGGGCCGCTTCTGAGCTTGTTCTTTGAGACTATAGGGCTCGACTCGGTTTTGGCGGAAGGGCTGCTGGAGGAAATCAGGGACTCGGCGCTCGCGAACGAGGAAGCCGTCGACGAAGGCGAAGAAGAGATATAGAATTAGGACATTCGCTTTGTTAGCACGCGCGTGAAAAATCGAAAGTCCTTGTAAGACGGCTCCCCGGCCGCCGTGGCTGTTTTTGAACAAGGGCCGTCAAAGCGCTTTCACTGCTTAACGATGTGCGCTGGGATCGGACGATGGCTGCAAAAGGCCGTACGCGTGTTGACGCGACCTTGACTATCGGACGCCGTTGATGGAGTGCAGCCTGCCGGACATAGCGTGAGCGGGGCGCAGGGTAACAAGGGGCTTCCAGGCGGGAACGAAATCGGGCGCTACGCTTACTCGCCAGCGGCAAGCAAGCAATGAGAGCGCCAGGATCCCTTCGGCCCACGCAAACGGCTCGCCGATACAAAGGTGCGGGCCCGAGCCGAACGGGAAGAAGGCGTTGCGCACAGGCTTTGGCGAATCAATCCAGCGTTCTGGGCGAAACTCGCGAGGATCCACGAACCAGCGCTCGTCGATCTGCGTGACGCACGGGGCGAGCACGACGATTTCGCCGGCCGCAATTTGTGCGCCGGGAACCTCGACTGCCTCGATTGCTTGCCGGCTAAGCATCCAAGCTGGCGGGTACAGGCGCAACGTTTCCGCCAAAACGGCACGCGCGTACGTGAGGCGCTGCGTGAGTGGAAACGGCGCGTCGAGTTCGCCGGCATCGATCGCCGCCGCTTCGCATTCAAGCTTTTCGCGCACGCGCGGATGCCGATCGATCAGCATCCACGCCCATGCAAGAGCGATCGCGATCGATTCATGCCCGGCGATGAGAAGCGTCGCCGCGTGGTCCCGGCGACGCGCCTCGGGCAATTGTGCCAGCGCGTCGAGCACATGCGTCCCGCAGCCTTGCCCACGCAGAAGCCCTTCATCCGCCGCCGCTCGCAGCGGTGCAAAGGCGCTGTTTGCCTCGCGGGCATCCGGGCGATTCGACGACGGACCGAGCCGCGAATACCCGGCATCGATCGCGGTCGACAGGGCGCTTCCGATCTCGCAGGCGTCTATGCTGGCTGTTCCTCCAAAGAAACAGCGTATCGCAACCTCAAGCGATAACGCGCCCATCTCGCGGTGAATGTCGATCTCTTGCTCGTCGCGCCACGCTGTTAGGGTGCTCTGGATTGCGGCAGCCATCGTTTGCGCGTATTCGCCCATGACGGCCGTCGTCACGAATGCCGGCAGGAGAGCGCGCCGATCCGACGCATGAACGGGACCGTCCGTCGTGAGCAATCCTTGCCCAAGAACCGGTCGCGAACGCAGCAGGCCTGGTCCCTTAACGAAGCTCGCGGCATGCGCTACGAGCACTCCTCGTATTGCCTCCGGATGTGCGAGGAGCGTGAGCCGGTGCGCGCCGATGCGAAACCGCGCGACATCGCCCGCGCGGGCGTGGAGTGAGCGCAGAAAGGCAACGGGATCCGCTCGGAATTCGTTTAGGTCAGACATATCCGCGCCGCCCCTGATCGGTTCAACCTTCAGCCAGCGTCTCAAGCGAGAACGTCGCTGGAAGGGGAAGTATCTTCGCCCCGTAGATCTCGTATTCTTTTTGCACCTCGTCGCTTTCAAGGCGGCCGTCGTGAATGAGAACCCGGTAGCGGAGGCAAAGGCGGCTGTGCTTGGCTAGCGGCATCGGCTCATGAAAAAGCGGCGCGGCGCACAGGAAGTTGCCGTAGCCTGCCTGACCGTACCACGGGCTGGGATGGCGCGGGTTCGATGGATGCGAAAGGATCGCGATGCCTGCCGAAAGATCCGGGCCGCCGTCGAGCACGCCGGTAAGGTGCGCCCAGTCCGCGGTCTGCCCGGTCGGGCGGCTGCTGGTCGTGCCGTCGGAGAACTCGATCGCCGTCTCCTGCCATCCGCGATGTCCGCGAAGGGCGAGCCCGCCGTATCCTCCCCAGGTCGTGAACGGCGTTCGGTCGAGTACAACGTCGATCGACGGGAGTATGGTCGTTTCGAAATCCAGCGCATAGCATGACTTGTCAGGCGCGTGGACGATGACGCTCCGGCTCTCGAATATTGGCGCGAGCGCGTAGGCCGGGTGCGTCCAGTTGAGCATGCTCCGAATCTCGATTGCGCCTGCCGGGGATACGTCCAGCATGGGCGGTCTTATCGTCACCTGGGATCCGAACGGATCATTCTCTTCCCAGAAGTTATCGCCGTTCACGAACTTGATCGCAAACCACAAGCCGCGATGCCAGAAATGGTCGCGCGGTTGGAATACGGTCATCGTGTGTCCCGCGGGAGTGTTGAGCGGGTGGAAGAATGGTTTTGGCGCGCTGGCGTAATCATACGTGAGCAGCAGCAAGCCATCGTCTTTATAGATCGAGACCGCCTTGCCGATTTCGTGATCGATTCGCATGAGAAGTTACCTTTCGACTGGCTTTCGTGGGCAGAGCCTTGTGAGTTAGGCGCTCGCCCAAGCGCCAAATAGTCGCGACGCGTTTTTGGTTGTCGCCTTGGCCAGTGCGCCAGCGTCGACGCCAAGAACGACGGCGAGGGCGTCGGCGATGAGAGCGACGTACGCGGGTTCGTTGCGTTTGCCGCGCCGCGCCTGAGGAGCCAGATAGGGGCTGTCGGTTTCCAAGAGGAGACGTTCGAGCGGCACTCCCTGTAAGGTCTCGCGGAGCGCATCGTTCTTTTTGAATGTCGCGACGCCGCCGGCCCCAAGATAATATCCGGCTTCGATTGCTTGTGCGGCTTCGCGGGATGTGCCCGTGAAGCAATGAAGCGCGGCGCGGGCCTCCGGGAAGCGCACGAGATGATCGATGACATCGTCGTGCGATTCGCGGCAGTGGACGCTCATCGGCAGGCCGAGGTCGACGGCGATTTCGATCTGCTCGGTGAATGCCCGGGACTGCACGTCGCGCGGTACGGTTTGCCAGTGGTAGTCGAGGCCGATCTCGCCCCAAGCCGCCACTTTCGCGCCGGCATCCTTGCTCAGCGCGATTAGCTCGGCGCGGACGCTGGGAGTCCACTCTCCCGCCGCTTCCGGGTGAACGCCAATCGCGGCGGCGACGCCATCGTAACGCTTGGCCAGATCGACGGCAATACGGCTGCTCGCGAGGTCGAAACCGACTACGAGCAGCCGTGAAACGTCCGCTTGACGTGCGCGCTGAATCACTGCATCGACATCCGATACGAATGCGGCGTCGTTGATGTGACAGTGCGTATCAACCAGAAGCACGTTAGAACCGCACTCCGAACAGCAAGGAAGGACCAGAGAAGTCCTCTCCGAGCGTTGGCGCAATCCAGTTGTAGCGCAACTCGGCGAACACCTGCCAGGGCGTGTCGACACCCAAGCCCAGGCTGGTATCGAACGCCAGCTTCGTGTCGCTCGTTCCACTCACAAGGTCGTTCAAATAAACCCAAGCTCCGCCGACGCCCAGGATAAAGTACGGGTTTACCACGCCTTGCGGCGCCTGGTACCACTGGTACTCGAAGGCAACCGGGATAATGCGTTCCTTGCTGCCGTTTTTGCTCTTCTCAAGGTAGTCGACGGCAACGCTGGAGCGATTCTGCAGGGGTTCTTGTTCAAGAGTTACCGCGAGGCCGCCAATCGGCGCGGGGGTACCGAGCAGGTTCTGTAGATCGTTGTGTAGATTGTAGTAGATCCCACCGCGAATGGCCGCCGTATAATTGTAGCCCTTGATCGCTGTCGGGATCTCGTCGGCGCGCGTGGCTCCGGCGGCGAAAAACACCGCGCTTACGGCGGTCAACGCGAGACAAAGCGCCGACCAGCGAATCGATACGTATTTCATGTGCGGAAATGGCTCCTTTGAACCCGAATGCGAGGATGGACTGATCGAAATCTTAGACATAACGATTATAGCGGGCTGGACATGCGATGTCAACGGATGACGTCGTGACCACGGCGATTGCCCGCATAACTAATCAGCTCGTATCGCCTGCGGCCGTTACGATCACGCCGCTGATTAACCTCGACGAGACCTCCCTGTTCGGCGACGGTTACCCGTGAAATCGATCTTGGCGAAGCGAAAGGGGCTGGCCTCGCCAGCCCCGTCCGCCTTGGCGCTCGGCACGACCGTCCATGGTCAACTGCCGTGCTCGTGAGACGCCGTAACCTGAGAGGTCGCGCGCTCATCGCCCGCAGCCTGCGTCCGGCATCTTCTCACGATGGCTTGTCCAGGCGCAACCGGCATTAGTCCGCTCGCTTGACGCCTTTGACATTGTTATCCGCGAAAACCTTCACGCATTGTATTTACGATTCCGCCGGTGGGAGCACCTCCGTAAAATCGCCAGGCACAACAAACAGTCCGGCATCGACGGCATCCGCGTTTATGCTTTCAACCGAGAGCGTGGTGACGGTTACGTCGGGCAACGGCGGAGCTAACGGCACGGCGTCGTCGTATGGAGCCTGCCGTATCTGGCGAGCCGGAGTGAGCGTCACTTTGATGCGGCTTTTCAGCGGGATACGCTGCATTTTGTTTAGCTGATCGAGCATTGGCTGCACAACGAGGTCGCTGCCGGCTGCGAGGATTCGAGCGAGTCCAAGGTGCGAGAGGTGCTTCTCCCTCGGCAGCCGAATGTCATCCGCGAACCAGACATCTCCTTCTAATTGCGCTCTTGCAGGCTCAGCCTCCACAGCGCCGCCGTCGCGGCGGAGGAAGCCGCGGTGGCCGCCAGGATATCCCCAGCCAGGAAAAATGACGACTGGCGGCCGAGATTCATGCTTTGGTTCGCATTGGACATTGCCCGCAAGCGCGTAGCGGCGAGCAGGGTGGTTGGACACAATTCCGGCGTCATCCGACTTGGTGAACTTGAGATCCGAGTCGATGTCGAAGAAGTTCGCGGCATCGCCTGCAGGCTTTCCCACGGCATCGATATAGTGGTTGAGCGGCACGACGTAGAACGTCCGCCGGTAGGTGTCCATGGTATAGATTTTGTCCGCGATGCCGTCGTAAATCGTGATCTGGTTCGAGCCGTCCGTCTCCGTCCGAGTTCGCGCTCCCTTGTAGAAGAGAGTTACCCGATGCTCCTGCACATTGTCGCTCGATGACGCGTTCTCCCGGTCGGCCGGGACGAGATGGTTGACATTGACATTCAGTCTTACCGTGAGATCCGCGCTTGCCGCCGGGGGAAGCGCAACGCTGATCGCAAGCAGAGCGCAGGTCAGTAAACACGAATATCGCATTGTTGGATCCTTTCCCAATGTCACGAACCGCTTATGGCGCGATGCGGACGAAAGTACGGACGCACGGTATCAATGTCTGAAGCGACCATGCTAATGATACGTGCGCAGGTGTGAAGATCTTGTGAAAAACTGAGGATATATTTGCAATTCCCCTCCGATTCTCCTCTGCATATACGCAATATTGCGTAGGACGTTATCGTCGTTCATCGCCTCTGTCAGGCTACATTAGCGGATCGTCGCGGTGAACTCATGGGAGCAATGTCATCGGTTTGACGTATTTAAGGATATTTGGATCTTTATATCTTGTATATAGGTGTGATTTATGTTATGATTGTTAGCAAGGACAGCGGCCGGGCGGCATTGACGCGGCCCGCGCCTCACAAAGGAGCAAGCTATGGACCAGTTTACGCCAGAACGGACCGTTGGAGAGATCGTTGCCGAGCGAGCCTCAAGATCCCGCGTTTTCGAGCGATACCATATCGATTATTGCTGCGGCGGCAAGAAGACCCTTGGCGAGTCGTGTGCGGCCAAAGGTCTTTCAGTAAGCATCGTCGCGTCAGACCTGGCTGAGAGCGACCGGGCAGAAGAGCCGGACGATGTCGACCTGCGCTCAATGAGCCTCGGAGAGCTGGCCGACTATATCGAGCGAACGTTTCACGCGTCGTTGCGCGAGTCCTTGCCGCGGCTGACAGCGCTTACCGCGAAAGTTGCCGCTGTTCATGGAGCCGGCAATGCGCGTTTGGTTGAGCTTGCGGAGGTCTTCGTTGCCTTTCGTCGCGATATGGAGGAGCACACGGCAAAGGAGGAAGTGATCCTTTTCCCGATGTGCCACAAGCTCGACACGGCGACGTCGATGCCTTCCTTCCATTGCGGTGCGATCGCCAATCCGATCCGTGTGATGCTCGCCGAGCACGATGGAGCGGGGGCGGCGCTTGAGCGCATGCGGGAACTGACTGATGGTTTTGTAGCGCCGGGGCACGCATGCAACACCTATCGGGCCATGTTGGATGGCCTTGCCGCGCTCGAAGCCGAGACGCACAGGCACGTGCATGCGGAGAACGAGATCCTCTTCCCGAACTCCATCGCCCGGGAAGAATCCTTCGCTCTCGCAAGCGCGGCGCATTGATCGCATTCGGATCGGGCCGCAGGCTTCCTTTTCAACGCCTGCGGCCCGTTCAGCGACCCCCAAGACATATTGGCCGCAATTGCACTGAGCAACTTGTCTTGATGCCGCCGTCTGCTAACCCGCGGTAAAAAGCAAGATAATACACCTTCTCAAAATATCCCTTGATCACGTGAAGCGATAGTGCTATTCTTATATGGGCGCGAAGTGAGCGAATGCGACAACTTTGCGCCGTATTGGGCAGGCGTCCCCGCCCGTCCACGGAGGTTATCGCAATGAGCTTCACGATGATGCGCTGGCGAAACCGATGCGCGGTGTTAGCCGGCGCGATCGTTCTTTCCGGCTTGTTGTCCGTACCAGTCCAGTCCTCAAACCGCCCCTACGAGTTTGAATGGGCTAATCGAACTCAAGACGAGTACCCGCCGATGCTCGATTTCGAGACGCCGCTCGACTGGGATATTCGCGGCGCCAATTCCGTCGCAAGTATAGAGCAGTCGAGCGAGCAGCAACTGTGGGGGAACTACACCGGGAAGCTCACCTACCGGGCAACGGGAGATGCGCCGGTCGTGCAAGCGATCCTGAAGAGCCCTCGACCGTTACCGGCTGATTTCGATTCAGTCGGCCTGTGGGTCTACGGACGCAGCATGTTCTACGCTCCAGATCCGGGAACGCCTCCGACAAATATCGCCATTCTGTTCGCGTCCAAAGATGGCGCTGACGTTCGCGTCCCGCTTGGAACGGTCAACTTCTCGGGTTGGAGTTACCTCTTTTGCAAGGTTTCGCCGGATAAACAGAGCTCGCTTGCCGGTGGGTCGCTTTTGGGCATCGAGGTTGCGAACGGAAGCAACACGCAAGACCGTACATTGTTTTTCGACAACCTCGGCGTGTTTCGCGAAAGGCTCGCGCCGCTTGCTTTCGAGGCGCGCCCGTTGCGCAATTTGACGCTCTTCCCAGGGCAGCAGGCGGGGCTGAACAAAGGTCCTGGCGCTCTCCCTTTCCCCACCCGCGAGGAAACCATCCTGCCGCCAAATTTGACCCCGGTCTTTCAAACGAACGCCGTCGCGAATGGGGGCGAGTACGAGTTCCGCTACCATGGAAAGGATGGTGAACTTAATTATCGCTTGGATCCGCGCAAGGGGCCTTTTGACGGCTTGACCGCCCAGTGGGATGGGCGCGGCGCGGCGTTCCATCCGTGCGTCGGAGGCGGTTTGCGTCTTGCGGGCGGCGCCGTCACGCCGCTGCGGCCGCTTGCGCGGTTCTTGTCCGCCGATCTGGCGAACGGCGTGTTGACGACATCCTGGAGCTTCACCGCCGGGACAGTGAAGCAAGATGCGACTATCCGCTACCGGATTTGGAACAAGTCGCTCGTGATCGATGTGCTTGCTCCCGGCGGACAGGTGGCCGAGGTGCGCTTCGGCCGCGAGGAGGGACTGCCGAACCCTCGCCTGATTGCGTCGCCGTACTATGCCTACCAGGTGCGCGGCGCATCGCGTCCGTGCGTGCTCGTTTCTGGCTCAGTGGGTTCGCCGCTCTTTCTTGCGGGGAATATCGACTGGTACCGCTCAAATGCATCCGAACTATTTGCCTCCAATGTTACGAGCGGCGAAGGCGTTGCGTATAACGGCGGGACGCGCTATACCGCATGCACGAATGGTCGGCGCAACGACTGCTTCGAGCGCTTCTTCTTGACGGTTTCGCCTCGCTACGAAGAGGTTTTGCCTGTCATCGCGAACCCGAAATCGCCGTATATTAAGGTCGCTGGAACGCACCTGTGGCGTGCCGTTGGCGCGTCCCCGGACAAGATGAAGGACCGGGATATCTTCCGTCGTGCGCACCGCTACGGACTGACTCAGCTGATCATTACGAACCATGAGACCTTGTGGCGCGATGGCAGCGAGAGCTTTACGTTTCGCACCCGGACCGCGCCCGCCAAGGGCGGCGACGAGGCGGAGAAGAGCTTTGCGCGCTATATGCAGGATGACCTCGGCTACGTCTACGGCCCATACAACAACTTTACGGATCTCGCCCCCGTCAACGCGAATTGGTCGCTGGACAACGTGAGCCGCAAGCCGGATTATTCGCTGGTGACCGCGTGGGCGCGCTGCTACAATCCGAAGCCTTCCCGCGCCGTCGAATATGCTGCGCGACTGACGCCGATTATTCAGGCGAAGTTCGGTTATTCGACTGCCTATTGCGACGTCCATACGGCGGTGCCGCCGTGGGGATACACTGATTTCGACAGCCGCGTGCCGGGCGCTGGGACATTCGCTTCGACGTTCTATTCTTACGGCGAGATCATGCTGATCCAGAAGCAGAACTGGCGAGGGCCTGTCTATTCGGAAGGCGGCTACCACTGGATGTACATGGGTCTGACCGACGGAAACTATGCTCAGGATCAGGGCTGGGACTGGGATCAAAAGCCCTGGCTCGTCGATTTCGATTTGCGCCGAATGCACGATCAGGGAGCCAATTTCGGCATGGGGAACCTGGACATGTTCCGTCATGGCGACGCTATTCCGCCCGGCAAACGCGCCGAAACCGACGCCGCGCTCGACCGCTTTACGGCGGCGACCATGGCATTTGGGCACCCTGGATTCTGGGCGTTTACCGAGCCTGGACTGATGATGCGCAACTACTATATGGTGCAGCAAATTGCTGCGCGTTACACTCAAGCGCAGGCGGCGCAAATCCTTTACGTAGGCGAGGACGGCGTTGCGCACGCGACGAGCGACGCGCTTGCGAACGATGCGTATCGCCGCTCGCAGGTTGCCGTGAGCTATGCGGACGGCACGGTTGTCGTGGCGAACGGCAACAGGGATCAGCGGCTAAAGGCGACTCTTTTCGGACGATGTCTGGATCTGCCGCCGAATGGCTACGCGGCGTGGACCGGCGATGGGGCAATCGACGAGTGTTCGTCCGATCCCGGCGGGAACAGGTGCGACTACGCGGCGACGCCTGCATACATTTATATCGACGGCCGAGGGCATTGGCAGCGGTTTCCGCTTGCGGCGAGCGACGGCCCCGCGGTCGCTCGCAACCTTGGCGGCGGGCGGTGGGAAGTCATCCACGACGGCCTCACGGAAGCAGGGTTCGCCATAGGCGGCGCGAGCGCCGTTGCATTGGATATCGATGGCAAGGAAATGGGGCCGGCTACGCTTCGGATGGCGCGCGGGCTGACGTATGTGCTCCCCGTGCCGGGCGCGTTTTCGTATCGTGTCGAAGGCGGCGACGGGAAGGCAACCACCAGTGCCGCATCCCCGCTTCCGGCGCAAGATGTCCTTGCGGGGCAGTCTGTCTCGTGGAAAGGCGATGCCTTTCTTGTGCCTGCAGGGTCGCCGCCGGGAACGCGCTTGTGGCATCAATTCGGTCGCGATTGGTTGGATTTTACCGTCGTGCCCTATGCGCGCCTGACGCCAAGCCTGAGCGCGGATGGCGGAACTGTAAATGTGGACGTCTCAGGCGGAGGCGGTCCGGCGACGCTTCGGATAGGGAGCGTTAGCCGCAATCTCGTTCTCGTTCCCGGACAGACCGCGCGGGTTCGTTTTGCGCTCGATCAGCTTTTACCGGCCGCCGCGAACGAACCACGCCTGCTGACGTGGGAGCTTGGCGCTGGCGGGCGCACAACGAGCATGGATGCCGCGCTCTCGTCAGACAAGCGTTTCAAGCGCCTTATCGACTTCGAGCGCCTTTCGTGGCAGCCGGGGATCGAACTGCGCCCAGGTTCTCCTGATTTGGATATGGATGAGACCAGCGCCGGCGTGGATGCCGCCGCCGGAGTTTGCGGCGGGATTAAGCGCCATGGAATCATGATGCACCCGCCGTACGTCGGCGCAGTCGGGTGCTCGTATGCGCTCTACGATCCGGTAACCTTGCCCCGGACGCCCGCCGTGTTCCGCGCATTTGTCGGCAAGCGCGACGGTTCCGTTCTTGGCGACGGAATTCTTTACCGCGTCGTTGTCGTGGATGCGAACGGCCACGAAGCTGACCTTGCTACCCTGATCGTCAAGAAGCACGAGTGGCTGCCTATTGAGGCAGACCTGAGCCGTTACGCGGGGCAGGCTGTTCGCTTCAAATTGGTGTCTGATGTAGGACCGAAAGACGACTCGGCGGGCGATTGGGCCGCCTGGGCAGAAATGCGCGTTGAAACGGCGTCCGCAGAGAATGTTCGCGTGCTCGATACGACGCCGGAGGGTATTGCAAAGGCTGTGCGGGGAACGGATGCGCCGAAATAGAGGCGACGCCTTGCGCGCTCGCTTTCGCTGACTAAGGTTCGCGTCTCCTCCCGGCAAACGAAGGCCAAGCCCCGTCCGGGCTAGAACCGGTTCGGAACCTGGTTGTTTGCGGCGTCTGAGACATAGCCCCAACGCTGCAGGTACTCGTCGCCAGGCAGGAACTCGTCGGCGCGTTTAGCGAGCTCTCGCCACAGCAGGCGATCCATCTCATCGCGGACCGGCTGCGCGGCTGCATCGTCTACGAGATTGGCGCTTTGCAGCGGATCAGCCTCGTTATCGTACAAGAGCCACGGACCGTTCAAGTCCCGTGCGTATGTCCAGCGGGTGGTCCTGATCGCCCGCCATTCGCGTCCTCCCCGATCGCGCGCGGCTTCATGGAAAGGGACGAAGTTCGAGATAAGCGCTGGCTCATCCGGCGATTCGACGTCGCCGCGAACGATTCCGGAGCGGTCTGCGCCGTCGACGCCTGCGGGTACGGGAAGGCCGCATAGGCCGAGGCAGGTGGGCATCAGGTCGATGACGCCGATGGGGAAGCCGGATTGCCCAGTCACGTTCGCGCCGGGCATGCGGATGAGCAGGGGGACTCGAATGGATTCATCCCACGGCTGCTGTTTCGGGCTGAGCGAACCATGAGCCTGCAGCGTGTCGCCATGGTCCGACGTAAAGATGACGATGGTTTCGTCAGATAGGTCCGCGTCGCGGATCGCTTCGAGCAGCCGTCCGAAGCAATCGTCCAGCGCCGCACCGTGCGCGTAGTAGCCCGCGAGATCCCGGCGAGCCCGGTCGATGAGATGAGCTGGGACGTTGGCGGGAACCTGGATGCCGTCTGCCGGGAAGCGTGCCTTGTAATCGCCGGGGACCTGGTCATATGGGCTATGCGGCGGTCCCCAGGATACGAATAGGGCGAAAGGCCGCTCGCTTTTATGCTCGCTGATATATTTGATTGCCTCATCCGTCTGGCTGATCGCATCGTATCCAGCCCAGGTCGCCAGCCTTCCATCGTCGGCATAGTAGTTTGATCCGAAGTATTCGTGCGAGCACTCGAATCCGCGCCAGAAGTCAAAGCCCAGGCGTCTGTCGCGAGGAATAAATGCGCTCCGGCCATGGCCGTCGATGTGCCACTTGCCGATATAGGCCGTGTCGTATTCCCCCGCGAGCGCTTCGCCGAACGCAGTACACGTCGGCCGGACGGGAACATCGTTGACGAACACGCCGTGCTTCAGCGGGTATTGCCCCGTTAGCAAGGAGGCGCGCGATGGACCGCAAACGGGCGTGTTGGCGACGGCGGTTGTAAAGTTGAATGATTGCGCGGCAAACCGGTCGATGTTCGGCGTCGCGGCATTGACGTCGCCCGCGTAGCCGAAAGCCTGGGCGCGCCACTGGTCACCGAATACGAAAAGCAGGTTGGGGTGGGATCTTGCGCCGGACAATTGAGCCTCCGCTTTCAAAATACCTCGATCGTCAACTGCGTTCATAATCGCAGCCGCGACATAGTTTTCGACGACGGCATCGTTAAGCCCTTTCGTAATGGTCAAGAATACATAGGTCTTTCGCTTGCCGCGCGTTAAGCGAGTGGTTAAGCTAAATTGGTCAGGACTCAGGAACGTTCCATCGCCGCTGGGCCATTTATCAAGCGCCTCGCGTGCGGCTTGCCTACAGGCTGAAAGTGAAGCGGCCAAAGCCAAATGGCCGGTTCGGCCATGGGGGCATCGCAATCCCCATCTTCTTTTACTATGCTAAAGCCCTCATACATTCGTTTACCGCAGAGGCATTCGGCAACAGAGGTTTGGGGCGGCGCACGAAAATCGCTTGACATATTGGCGCAGCGCTTGTAGAATCATTGTAGTAAAGTCATACGATCACACTAGGAACCTATGAGCAACACGATCCTATCATCGCCGTCGAATGCAATGCGCTCGCGCAGACTCTCCGCGATCCCTGTCTACGAGCGTATCGAGAAGGATCTTCGCACTCGTGTCGCCTCGGGCGAGTGGGGCGCCGGGGTGATGTTGCCCAGCCGCAAAGAGTTGGCGCGAGCGTATAACGTGGATGTCAACACGCTGCAGCGGGCGATTGGTCCGTTGGTGCAGGATGGCACTCTTCGTGCGGACGGGGGACGGGGGACGTTTGTCGGTCTGGAGGTCATTCGACCGGCGGCGCCGTCTCAGCCGGCTTTGCGAGATTCGCGCCAATTGCTTACCGTTGGAGTCATCTGGAAAACCGATCGCGATCCTGTCGACGGCTACGCTCCCAACTTCTGGGCGCCGGTGGTGGCGAGTATTGAGCGGACGGTTTCGGGACGCGGCGGTATGTGCCGCTCATTCGATCTCGGGCACGAATCCAGCGAGGGCTTATCGTTGACGGATGCCGTTACGCAGTTGCTTGAACAGGGCGTAGACGGAATCATCAGCGTTATCGACCGTGCGCCCTGGGAGATCGAGAACCTTTTAAACGATCCTGTCGCCAGCCGCGTGCCGATCGTCCATGCGGGCGGCGTCCTCTCGCGCAGCTGCCGCCTGAGCGTCACGTTTAGCAGTATCGACGCGGGGTTCCATGCCGCCAGCCATCTGTTGCGTCAGGGTTGCCGGGACCTGCTCGCCTTTTCGGGATGCGAAACGGAGTGGGTCAAGCAGCGCGTTCAAGGCGTTCTCGAGGCCGGAGAAGGGGCCGGACTCGGTGCGGATGCCATCCGCGTATCGATCGCCGCCGTCGATCTATACGCCTTATTGGACCGTCATCGCGTGGACAAGATTCAGATGGATCTCGCGTATCACGCCGCCGTCGATCTTTTCAAGAGCGGCTTGCCGGCTGACGGAATCGTCGCGGTCAACGACTTCAACGCGTTTGGCTTTATGCAAGCCGCGTCGGAAGCGGGCTACGTCGCGGGTACGGACTACGCGATCATTGGATTCGACGATTTTCCCGAGTCCTCGATTCGCGGGCTCACTACGCTGTGCCCGCCGCTCGACAATATGGGCCGGGAGGCCGTTGCAATGCTCGTCCGCGCGATCGGTGAACCGGGGTTGACGATGCGCACTACCTTGCCGTCTGATTTGGTCGCGCGCGCGTCGACAATGACTTATGCGCCGCCGGAGTCTGAACGGCAGGCGCTCGTGCCACTCGTGGTCGATTGATCCGGCACGTTCTTTGCGGAAGCGGAATTGATGGGCCGTCGTGCTCTAGGAGCGAAAAGAAGAGGATATTAGGCGGCTGCGAAATACGTGCTTGACAAATTGGTGATAGATTACTATAATCGTACTAGTTTGCTCATATGATTAAGCAGCGGGTTTGCGCGCCGCCTCGCGGGCGCGGAGGGACGATATGAGACGATTCGGGAGCCGGGGTTTTACATTAATCGAACTGCTCGTCGTTATCGCAATAATTGCGATTTTAGCGGCTATTCTGTTCCCTGTGTTCGCAACGGCGCGTGAAAAGGCGCGCCAAACGACCTGCGCCAGCAATCTCAAGCAGATCGCCCTTGGGACGATGCAATACTGCCAGGACTACGACGAAAATCTGCCTTGCGGCGGCGGCGTGGGAGGTCCCTACACGCCCGGAGGATGGGATGTTCCGTACAGTTGGGTTGCGCAAGTCTATCCGTATGTCAAGGCGACTGCCGTGTTCACGTGTCCGGACGATTCGAACCAGCCGCAAGGCCTCTCCGGCGGGAGCTATCAGGAGCTCTCCTATGCGTTCAACAACAACGTCGGCCAGTACTTCAACGGCACAACGTTCGTGTTTAAACCCCTCCCGCTCAGCTCGTTTACCGCTCCTAGCGTTTCGGTTCTTTACAGTGAAATTCAACGTGGCCTGATCTGGCAGGGCACTCCGACGCCGGCGGGAGATTGGGCCGCGAGTACGAGCAACGGGGCGTTCGTCGTAGGGCAGTGGTGGTTCGGTCCGACCGGGCAGCAGTACAGCGTCATTGCAAGCGGTCCGATCGGCGGCTTCAACGCGACGGAAATTGCCAGCAACGGAAACGGCCATTATCTCACGGCTGGAATTCACAGCGGCGGGTCCAACTTTGCCATGGAGGACGGTCACGTCAAATGGTTGATGGGCAGTCAGGTCTCGCCAGGCGTCTCTCCCGCAACGGCCAATAGCCAGGGCACGTTCAATAATTACTCTGGCAGCACGACGGCCTTTTACGGTGCTCAGGGCATCATCGCAGCTGGAACGGCGAATATGACGGGCGACGTTTCGGTTGGAAACGCACACTATCAGCTAACCTTTAGCGTCCTGTAAGCAGCGATACCCTCGTTCGGGACGCCGCATCTCGTTCTGCGGGACGAGGTTCTCTGCGTGGTCCAGCGAGAGGCCTACGACACGAAGTCGCGTTTAAGGCAAGCCCAACCGGCGATCGGTCTCTTCTTTGGCTCACTTTGCGCCTGGCCCTCCGTCGACTCCTTGCACGGGTGGGCGGCTGCTGCTGCCCGCGCGGTAGAGCAGGTCTTGCGTAACGATCTTATCCACGATCGGGAAGGTGCTGGTCACTTCGGTAACCACATTGCCGTTCCGTCGCAGACGGAAGACCGGCGTTCCCGCAACGAGCGGGATGGTGAATGACGTGACTCCCGCCGGGGCATCTTTGCTAAACTTCTTGCCGCCGTTTTCGATCTCGAGCTGACCGGGAGCGGTCAGGAACGCGAGGAGCTCAATGTGATCGTTCGGGACGGTTCCGGGCCACGGGAACGTATGAAAGAGGCGCGCTTGCTTACTCTGATCTGGCACGGCATATGCGGATTGGACCCGGTGGAAATAGTAAAGCACGTCGCGTTTGATGGCGGGAGGCGCTCCCGTTTTAAACCAGTTCAAATAGTATGCCGTCAAGTCGTAATAACCGTATTGCGTGCCGGTTGACGGCTCCAATTCCGTTCCTTCGCCATAGTCGCTCCATGTGACGATTTGAGCCCAATCAGCGCCGCCTTCGATTGCGTTATCCCACATGAGCCGGTATTGTTCGCTGCCGTTTGCTTCCGCGAACATGCCGGCCTTGGGGCGAAAGTCCTGCGGGTTCACGGCGGCCATCCAGATTTTCGTCGATCTATGCGCCGTCGCGGCGTCGTCGCGGCATTTCGCGCAGTTGTCCGGCGAGCGTGCGCCCCAATCGGCAAGCCCTTCGCTGATCGGGGCAAAGTCAGGAGCGTAATGCTGCCAGCTCAGGTTGAGCGGAACGAACGCGATATCGCACCCCTTTGCCTTCATTTCCGCCAGCCAACTCCGCCAAAACGAAGCCGGCAATTGGGAGGCGTCGAACGGGGACACGACAAGCCGTCCATCGGCGAGGCGGTAGGCCGCGGGATGCTTCGCGAGCGCCAGAACGACATCGGTCAGCTTCTCGGGGTGGTTCTTAAAGCAGGCGTCCATGTCGGGCATGAGCATGATCTTGAACGACGGATCGACAGTCTGCGCCGCGTCCATGACATCCACGACCCGCTGGTACCAGACTCCTTCGTATCCGAGAATGTCGCAGATGAACCCATCCAATCCGAGGGCGGAGCCCATGCGGACTTGATCGCGGACATCCTGTTGCATCCAGTCGCTGCCCGATCGCGCCGCGCGCGGCAGGGGCCGCTCGCGCAGCATGGGACCGTAAGCGCCATCGTAATCGTAGAGCTTTCCGCCTTGAAGGTACCACTTGTCGTAGATGTCCGGCCTCGGCTGGTTGTCCATGGACATGGGAAACGGCGTGAAGTAGTGTGCGAAGACCTTTCTTGGCAGGGCGCGCAATTGGGCGTTGGGCAGCGGATCAAATGGCAGAATCGAAGGGGTGGGGAATGGATTTGCGATCGCCACTCCAGCGTTCTGCGGCGCTGCTGCGACTAGCGCCGCGCTGAGCGAGAGCGATAGGCAACCCGCCAATGCGGCGAAGGCGGATCGTATGAGCGGCGAGAATAGATTCACAATTGTTCGCATGGTTCTCTTTCCGGGGGCTAATCGCTCGCCCGTGCAAAGCCTGTCGTGTAGATGAAGTCGTAGCGCTCGATTTGCTGGACAATCGGTTCCCCGGTTCCCTTGAGCACGGATTGGCCGTTGCGCGTCAGCTCGAAGCTCTGTGCTCCCGGGGTGAACGGAACATCGATATCGGCGCTGCCGGCAGGAACGTCGACGCGCCTCTCCTGCCCGCCGGTTGTGACAATCAGCGTAGCTGGCGCGGTCAGGTTGCACGTCACGTAGATTTTGTCGGCGACCGGCCCGTATCGCGCGGTTACCGGTCCCAAGGGATCGTTCGGGGCGACGGCGTCCATCGGATGGGTTCGATAAAACCAGTAGATTGCGTCACGCTTGATCGCCGGCCTTTTCCCCGACTTGTACCACTCGATGTAGTACTTTAGAAGCTCGTAGGCGCCTGCGTGCGTTTTGACAAACCCCGCGCTTTCATGCACGCCGCCGTATTTTGCCGGGTCGTCGATTGGGCTCCAATGCGTGGCTTCGTGGAAGTCATTCCAGGTCACAAGTTCGACCCACTCAGGTTTCTCGACATCTATGATGGACATCCACTTGTTGCGAATTCCCGCTCCGCCGCAATACTCGTAGTAGCGGCGGCCGATTGCCTTGCCGCTGTTCCACCAGAACTGGGGCGCGCAGAGACCCATGGAGAGCTTTCCATGTTCATGCGCGACGCGTGCGTACGCCTGGCTGGTTGTGATCGTCGACAGGTTGACGCCGTTGGGCTCAACGCAAGGAGCGACTGGAAGGCCCGCAATAGCCCAGTTGAACAGGCCGTCGACGACATAAGACCACCAGGCGTTGTAACTGCAGCCCGGCTTGTTGAGGACGTCTTCGTACACGGGCATTTCCGGACGAGGGACGCCGCGGACGAAAAATAGAGGAACGAAAAACGGATCGATTGGCGCGAGACCCGTCGCGGGCGGATCGCCCGGTTCGGTTCCCGCCCGAAGCGGCGCAAGAACCTCGTTCTTCCACCATGCCGCCGCTCCTGTTCCGCCGCCGCCTTGCAACTCGCCGCCGTACGTCGACAGCACCGGGCGGCCGTTGTAGCGAAAGTAGAACGGAGAGAGCCGGGGATTGTAGAGATACCGCCGCATGATTTCACGGATGTCGGCCGCGGTCAGGTACGTTGGACCGTAGTCGGCCGAATAGAACAGCTTGAAATCCGTATTCAGCCGTGCGGCGGCCTCGAACATGTTGTCCATGTTGGGTTGATAATACGGTTGCGCGCTCCAAGCGCCGAGGTCGAGAGCAAATCCGTCGATGCCCGCCGCCTGCGCCTCTCGAATGTCGCGCATGTAGCCTTTTACGGGATCGCCGTCGATACTCTTCCCGTAATCAGCGTTCCAAAGGACATAGTGTGCAAAGACCAGGCGCGGGGCTGCCGTGGCGGAAGGCTGGACGGTCAGGGCAATCATTGTAAGCGCGCAAAGAAGGACGATGGGGTTCATGGCCTACGGAGTCTCCTGGTCCGCTGGAAGCGAGATCCGGCAGATGGTCGCTAATGATCGTACTAATACAATAGTACGATTATATTGTCTGAATGTTCAGATGTCAAGGAGACGGGAGGCGGTAACGTCTCCTGGCTACCCGGTTAACTGTTAACAGCGGTGCCAGTCCGCTCCTGAAAGGAGCGGCTTGTGCTGAGAAAGCCTGTGAACGGGCCTAATCGGTAGACTGCCAGCATTTTCGTGATCCGGAAGCCCGTTGACGGGGCTTGACCGCTCAGGCCGGTCGTTCACGGCCGGAATCCGAGCCATTATCGGTGAAAATCGTTGATATGAATGGAGGCGATTCCCCTGACGGAGCGCTTCCTGGCGGTTCTGCCGCGCGGGGGGGAGTGCTTTTGCGTAGAAGGATTAATTGTCCGCAAAATCGCGGCCGCAGGAACGCGTGCGACAATTGCGCGCACGCGCCAAGGGCTCAAGCCCGTGCCTGGAAAGTGCGGCAAGCTAGGGGCGCCTTAGCGGACATCTCACTCTTCAGACGCGCGGGCTTGGGGGCGCGGCGCAAGGGCAGACGTTGGGATACGCGCTCTCACGGGCAAGAAATCAAGGAACTCCACGCCCATGGCCGCCGCTCGAGATGCTCACCCTCTTTGACTGGGGCCATTTTAGTCGCGCCTCGCGGTGTAAGCTAGACGAGCTGCCTGCATTGCATTTTGAGCAGCGAAGAGCGAAAAATCGCCGGCTCGCAATGGACGCCATCGTCATTCCGAGAGGCATGACGACCTGTTGCAAAAGGCGAAGCGAGAAAGAGGTCGCGATAGACAGGCCTACGCGCAATAAGGGCGAAGAAGTCCCGCTGTTCGCTTGCCGTGAACGTACGGAACTCTTCGCCCAAACGCGAAACGGTTGTCCGTTTGGCGCAGTGACTCCTCGCGCGAGCGCTTAGTTGTTCACTTTGCCTGCGCCGCCTCGAACGAGAGCTTTGCGCCATTTTGCGCAACCCTGAGAGTGCCTAGCACGACCCGCTGCGCTCCGTCATCGCCAGCCGCCAACTTTAGCCGCTCGGGCTTGCCGTCGGGCATAAACAAACCCGCCTTGATTTCATAATTGCCGTCCGCGATCTCGGATGGCAGCTCCAGGCTCACGTCGCCGCCGCTATGCTTTTCGCCGACCGGCCAGTATGCTGCTGGCGTGTCCGATCCGGTGGGCAGCACGATAAGCGGATCGGCCGCCGGAGGCGGGCCGCAGAGATGCAGGAACGGAATGTAGTCGGCTGGCGCGGTTTCGCGAACGTCCCACTCTACGCATAATGTAAACTGACGCGGACCTGTCTGCGTAAACCTGCTTACCGCCGGAAACACCTTGACGATAGACGTCTTGCTCGCATAGACTTTTGGCGCAACCGGAGCGTGTACGACCGGCGGCGGCGCTGGGAGGCGGGGAACGCCCGGCATGGAAATCGACTTGCCGTGGTCCCGGACGCGGATTGTTCCAAGCAGATATCGGAACTCGCCATCGTCTTCTCCGGAGAGTGGAACGCGCGATCCGTCGGCGGGCGTCCAGATGCCGATCAACAGCTGGTAGTCTCCGTCGGCGGTCCCTGGCGGCAGTTCGCGGTTTACGAGCGTGCCTTTGACGATTCCGATCGGCCAATCCTCCGGCTTCGCGGCGATCCCACATGGCGGCTGATCCGTGATTTCGCCGACATTGATGAGGTGCATGAAAACGCTCGATCCGGCGGGCGCCTTCTCGTGGACATCGAAGCCGAGGCGGAACGCGTAATTGTGAGCGTTTCCGCCGCCGAAACCGAGGATTGACGGGGCAATTGCGTACGCTTTTGGCGCACCCGGTTCCCGCGTGAACGCAGTCTCCATTCCCGCGATCTTGATTTTGCCGATCTTGTAGCGATGCTGACCATCGTCTCCGTCGAGCGGAAGCGCGATGGCTGGCGTGCCGTCCTGCTGACCAATGGAAAGATAAAGGTCGTACGTGCCGTCTGCCGCGTTGGGCGCGAACAGGCCGGCGGTGAGCAGGCTTGTGCGCGAGGACTCGGGAATGCGGGCGGCTGGTCCGATTTGCAGGTCGCGAACGTTGAAGGCGCCGTCAGCCAGGCAGGAGACGATGCCGCCTTTGGCGTCCTTAATCGTCAGGCACGGAAAACCGCCCGGATAACAGGGAGCGACTCCCTCGTTCGACCACGTCGACTTTACGGTGAATGGCTGCCCGACCATAACGGTGTCGGGATACTCGATCGAGCGCGGGACGATCCGGTATCCCAGCCGGCGGTTGATCTTCGTGATGATTTCGCGGTTCTCGTTCAACTCGACTCGCGGCCACCAATGCAGCGAGAGAAAACTGGCGTGGTAGTCCTCCACGGCCTTAAGCAGCAGATCGGGATACCAGGCGTGGTCGTGAACCGATGCGCCGTACGGCTGATGTTCGAGGACGACGGGACGGTCGGGCCAGAAATCTTCTGCGAGTTCCGAATGGAAATACGAATGCGGAGGACGGCCCACCAAAATGCTGTCGTCGCGCAGGGTGACTCCGCGTGCGCGGGCATATTCCGTCGTGATGAACTTTCGTCCCTGACGCTGCGGCCCGATCGTGTCATCGTTGATCGTCAGAAGCGTGTGCTTGAAGTATTTCAGGTACAGGTCGGTGTGCTTCTGATAAACCGGCGCGTCTTCGTCAGGCGTGTTGCTGACGTTCACTTTGTGACCCTCGCCCCACATGCCGTAGCTGCCGATGTCGACGAACGCTATGTTCGAGTTGCCGTCGTAGTGCTCCGCGAGCGCTTTTACGAGGCCGTCGAGCTTGTCCAGGAATACAGGGTCGTCGTAGTCCGGCTCCCAAAGTCCGCCCGTTTTTTCGTCGGCTTCGTGGTGCTCGCGCATATAATGGCCTTTTGCTCCAGCCTCTTTCACCCAGATCGGCGTCGCATATTTCGGTATGCCCTCGGTGGACGTGATTCGGATTGCCACCTTCTTGCCCTTCGCGATCCAGCGTTGGGCCGGCGTGTCGAAGATCGCCCAGTTGAAAGTCCCTTCGCTTGGCTCAATATAGGCCCAGGGAAGACGGAGGTAAACCGTGGAGAGACCGGGGAAATCGTCAACGGTATCCGACGGCTCAAGGTTCCAGCCGAACTCGCGACGGCTGTCCGAGTAGTAGTGGAACACCCAGCCCATCATCGGGTTGACCAGCGCCTTGCCGTTGTCGACGGGATGGACGACTATCGTCTTAACCGGCGCGTCCGCCGCGCGGGTGGGGGAGACTGCGAGCGGAGCAAGGAGCGCTAGAACGCAGAGCGTGACAATTCTGATCATGCGAAAGACCTTTCAATCCTCTTCAATGTATGCTAAATGTGAGCGCCAGACTTGTTTGCGCGCAAGCCGTGTTGGCGGCGAATGGGAAGACGTTGCCCGATGCTGAGTCGAGCGCGAACGTTGGGTTGCAGTAGCCCGCGGCCGGGTCGTCATCGCCGCCCGAGATCATCGTGGGCAGACAGAACTTGACGTGCCCGTCGGCGGCAAGATAGTTCGATCCGCCGTTGTGCAGACCGTTCGGCCCCGTGAATACAACGTAGTTCGCCGCGACAGTGGCCGGGAGATAGCCTGTCGCATATTTGAGCGTGAACGGCGACTGCGAACAGGCGCCCGATGTGATGGCGTCGCACGGCAGGTTATATTGGCCGTCGTTGCTCGTGAACGGATCGTAGCTTGCGCCAACGCCGCTTCCGGACGGCGAATAGGCGTTGTCGGCCTTGGAGACGTCGTAACCGCCGCTGCCGGTAACCTCGAAGAGCAGGACAGTGCGCGACGGCGAAGTATACTGGGTGATCGGCCAAAGCGGATAAGGCACGCTGCCCACGTATGTGATCGACTTGATCATGGATCGGTTGATTGCGTACGAACAACTCGCCCCCGGCGTGGTGTCGTCGGGGCAGACAAACGCCTTCGTCGATTTGATGTAAGGGTAGATCTGGCCAGCCCAGCCGAGGATTTGATTCGTTTGAGAGTTGCCGACCGGAGGAACCTCGTCGTAATCCTGCTCGTATTGGGTGAACGCGACTCCCAGTTGCTTGAGGTTCGACGTGCAAGATGTTTGCCGCGCCTTTTCGCGCGCCGTCGCGAATACCGGAAACAGAATAGCCGCGAGTATAGCAATAATAGCTATAACTACTAGGAGCTCGATTAAAGTAAATCCTCTGTTCAATCGTTTCATGATCTGTATAGTCCTTTCGTATACGTTGACAGGGCGATCGCATCTATAACTGTTAAGAGCGGCGCGAGTCCGGTCCTGAAAGGGCCGGCCTGTGTTGAGAACGCCCGTGAACGGACCTAATCGGTAGACGGCAAGCATTTTCGTGAGCCGGCAGCCCATTGATGGGGCTTGACATCTCAGGACGGTCGTTCACGGCCGGAAACCGAGCCTGTTTCGCGTGACAATCGTTGATATTAGTAGATGCGATCCTCTCGTATTCGTTGATTGCGTTGCTCCGTCCGTACTTCCCGTGACAAGCGGGACGTGCCGGCGATGATTCGGGCGGAAGGCGCTAACGCGAGTTGAACGGCGATCGGTGCGTTCTCCTGGTTGCCTCAAACGCAAGTAAAGCATCTGTGAACTCTCACTTTGTAAGAGAAGATAAGGATTAAGATACCCTCTCTGGCCGGGCTGGCCATTTTTCTGTAGCCGCTTAGCTCTCAGCCTGTTGGCAAGCCGCAGGCGAAGCGCTTGAAAAATGGTCCAGCGGCCAAAGAACGTTCCTAAGTCCTGACCAATTTAGGGTAGCCACTCGCTTAACGCACAGCAAGCGAAAGTCCCACATCTAATAAATGCTCCACGTAATCGTTGCGCCGAGCTGCGTGCAGCCTGTATTCGCAGCCGTTGGCGGGGCGTTGAGGTTGCCGCAATCGCCCGCCGTCGAGTTGTTGCGACCGCCGGAAACCTGGCTTCCCATCAACCACTTCACGTGGCCGTCGGCCAAGAGGTAGTTTGCGCCGCCCGAGTGGACACCGGCTGGGCTGGAATAAAGCTGGGTCGCGATCGGCAGCATTGCGGATGGGTAGCCCGTCGCGTACTTGAGCGTAAATTTTGCCGCGCATCCCGTGCTTTCCGTGCCGCACGCCCAGCTTGTCGCCGTATTGCGCGGCATATAGGGATCGAAGTCGGCACCAGCGCCGCCTAAAGCATCCGGGGAATAGCCGCCGCCGCAGGTTGCTCCGGGACAGTACAAATCGCTGTTGCTATTGTTCGGATCGAGGTTGGAGACATCGTATCCGGCGCTGCCAATGACTTCCGCCATCATAACGGTTTTCGAGACGCTCGTATACTGCGAAAGCGGAAATGTCGCCCGGTTGGTCGTCCATCGGACAAACAGCGCGTTGGCCTGCCCCGTCGCGTTCTCGATATTGCGGTTGTAGGCGAACGAGCAACTCGCCCCAGGCGTCGGGTCGTCCGGGCAGACGTAAACCTTGGTGGACTTGAGATAGGGGTAGATCTGGCCTGCCCATCCGCTCACGGAGTCGGTGCGCGAAATGCCGTTCGGCGGCTCCTCGTCGTAGTCCTGCGCATACTGCATCATTGCGACGCCCATCTGCTTGAAGTTGTTCGCACAGGCCGACTGGCGCGCCTTCTCGCGGGCGGTTGCGAAGACGGGGAAGAGAATCGCAGCCAATATAGCAATAATAGCGATAACAACGAGTAATTCTATAAGCGTGAAAGCTTTGCGCATCCTGGTCATGGTTGCAATCTCCTCATTTTGCCGCGCGATCTAGGTCGTTCCGCCAATTCGTAGCGTCGTCGGAAGGACAATTTGTTGGGGCGGAATATCCGATCCCTCGACAAGACGTCGCACTAAATAGCGGACGGCGGTATCACACATTTGCTCGACTGGCGTTTCGATTGTCGTAAGCGGTTCCGCCAGAAAGAGACCCTCTTCGAGCCCATCGCATCCGGCAATGGCGACATCGGCCGGAACACTCAGCCCACAGCTTCGCAAGCCCTCCCGCATGCCCAGAGCGACAAGATCGTTGTAGCAGAAGACAGCGTCGGGGCGTTCGCCAGCCGGCATTCGTGCAATGGCCAGGGCCGTAGCAAAGCCATCCGCTCGCCGCCCACCCATTCCGCGTGAGATGGCGGGCGTCTTGGAAACCTCAAGGACCTGGATCCGCCGGGCGAGGCCGGCGTCGTCCATCGCTTCGAAATAGCCGATTGCCCTGTCGTCGCCATTCAGGATATTCGGATCGCTATGAGGCACCGCGTACGTTATGCGCCGGTAGCCGCGATCCAAAAGATGCGTCGTAAGCGCCTTTGCGCCGGCTTGCCGGTCTAGCCCCACGAAATCCGCGTCATCGTGGCGCGTGTACCCAAGATACACGAAGGGGAGATCCCGGCGGTCCAATAGATCGCCAGCCTTCGTATTGGCTTGCCCCCACATGAGGACGCCATCGACTGGCCAGCCGTGAAATCGGCTGCGTTCCAGCGGACGCTGGCTAAAAACCGTCGAATCCGCGATGACCTGGTAGCCGGCCGCAGCCGCAAGTTCCTCCGCGATTTCCTGCATGTTCGCAAAATAGGGATTGTGAATGGCGCCGATGAGAATGCCGATGATCTTGGTTTCACGAGCCTGGAGGCTGCGAGCGAACCGGTTGGGTTGGTAGCCGAGGTCTGTTGCGGCCTGCCGGACACGTTCTCGCGTGCTCGGCGGAATTTGCCCGTTCGCCTTGTCGTTGAGGACACGCGACACCGTCGCCGCCGACACCCCGGCCTTCTCCGCAACGTTTTTGATTGAAATCTGCATCGCCACAATCTGCTCCACAAACGTTTACGTGTTACATCCTGACTTTACGCAAACGTTTACGTAACCCTATTTTAGCACAGGCGCAGGCGTGTGTCAAGGCGAAGTGGAAAAAGTGAGGAGGGCCGGATCTGTTCTTACCGACGAGGCCAATACTTGGCAATCCATAGCGCCTCTGGCCAAAGCCTGACTATCCTTTGGCTCTCAGAAGCGCTATGCGCGCCCGTTCTTCGATGCCTACCGCGTGCTCGGAGTTTGAGCATGCCATTGGTAGATCTGGGCATTTGCCGCGCGCGCCGCCGCGAAGAGCTCGGGGTACGGCGTATCCGTAATCGATACGAAGCCGATATTGAAATTTTCACCGTCTTCGGAGCGGCCAACCGTCGGCTCGTCGACATAATCGAACCAATGGCAACCGACGAAAGCCGGCTGAGCGAGCGCAGCTTGAACGTACGCCGCATAATGGCTGCCGCGATCTACCTGGTCTTTCACCGGACACATCCCTCCCGCGAACATGCCGCGGTCAAGGGCGCCAAAATGGAACTCTCCAATGATGAGCGGCTTGCCAACAGACTCCGCAAACAGATAATCGGAGAGCTTCTGGCCGTAAATGTTGAACGAGATCACGTCCACGTATTTTGCGGCGGCGCTGACAACCTCGGGGCCAAATCCCGCGAAACGGCACCCCAAGTAGAGGTGGTTTGGATCGCGGCGCCGGATTGCATCCGCGACAACGCTGAAGTACCGATCAGCATACGCCGTCAGAAACACCGAGAAGTCCGCACGTTCAGTAGCCGTAGCAAGCGGGCTTGGCGCCTGATAGGGCGCAAGGAGCTGATCCCAGTCCCGGAGAGCGGCCCCCCATGACGCGTTAAGTCTCTCGATCGTGCCGTACTTGGCCTTGAGAAGCGCGATAAATGCCTGTTTGGCTGGCGAGCGCGAATCCAGGGAGAGCGCGCCATATGCGATGCCGTAATGCTCCGGATCCTTGCTTCCGCCGCCCCATGGCAGTTCGTTGTCCACGAAATAGCCAAGGCACCATGGATCGGCTTTGACAAGGGCTGCCTTTGCCCCGATACGCTTGTCAACCGTCTCGGCATACGTTGGATCAAACGGGTCGGGCATTACCTTGTTTCGGCCGCCGGATGGAATATGCGCATATGATCCCCCCAGCGTTATGGTGGCGACATATGCCAGTTTATCCTGTGCGCCAACCGAAGAATCCGACCAGTTCCCTATCGTGTTAAATCCCCAGGACGATAATCGCTTGATCGATATCTGACGAATAACGTCAACGTACTCGGAGCCGTACTTGCGCTGAAGGTTCAAGCCATAAAGATTCAAGGTCTTGGGTTCGCCGCCGCAAAACTTGGAAAGCGGGTCATCATGCGTTGGCAACCAGGTGAACATCCTTTCGCGTTTGTTCACAATCGTGCTGCTGCCGAAGTTCACGCAATCAACGCCGACAGAGATAAACAGGTGTCCATCCGGGTCCACCAGCCACCATTTATTGTCGACCTTCTCTGTTCGAAAATAGCCTGTTGCATGCTCCAATGGTCCATTTTGCCACCCTCCCCATTTGTCGCGACCGGACGGGACAGGATGTGCGTCCAGATCCTCAGCCTCCGCCTTGCTCTGGACCGCGAAATCGGAATCCGCGTGGATTTTCCCAGGCCAATCCGCCCGTGTATATTGTCCGTATTGGTCGACGATCCCGTCGAGGTTCAGCAAATCGGGTTTGCCGGCAAGCACGATTGATCTGAATATCAGAGTTGCTGGCTTCGTTGGCGAAGATCGAAAGATCTGGAAATCTTCGATATGCGAGGGCTCTACCCCAAGCCCCAGAGGCATCCCGTATTCCGCGTGCATAATGGAAGGCAGTCCCTTCATGCCGGCACTCGCGCGCGCTGTCCGGGACTGGAGGTTTATGTAGAACTGCTCTGTTTGCCCTGCGAGGACCTTGCTGCCCGCAGTCATATTGTGTGCGAGGCCGTTCTCGGCGTGATCGTCAACTCGGACGTAGAATTCGACATCCTCGCTTCCCGGATTTGTTAGCGTCAGTTGCAATACGCCGTATTGGCTCCAATCCCAGCCCAAAGCGGTCGGCGCCTTCCATAAAATATGCGGCCATGCATCCTTCTTGCCGAAATTGACTTTGAGGCCATCGGAAACCGGCGTCGAGACGGCGTCCACAAGCTGAGCCCTGTCGAGCGAAATTGGCTGGTCTGCGTGACAAGCAATATTACAACCGGCGCTTACCGACAGTGCGGCGAATACAAGCGAAGCCTTTAGAAAGCGGTTCATCATCTATTCCTCAGAGTCTGTGTAATCAACTGGCGTATTGCGAGAAAGATTCAGGACGGCTCGTGCCGCCGGGGCATTTTTTTGCCCGCGCCTCGTTCACTGCGGTGATTTACGATGCTTCGTCAACACGCGTACGGCGTTTTACCGCCATCGTCCGCCGGTCACGGACCGGTCTTGCCCGCGCCTCGTTCACGGCGGTGGATGACGAAGGCACGTCAACACGCGTACAGCCTTTTGCCGCCATCGTCCGCCGGTCACGGACCGGTCTCTCTCGCGCCTCGTTCACGGCGGTGATTTCCGTTGCCTCGTCAACACGCGTACGGCGTTTTGCCGCCATCGTCCGCCGGTCACGGACCGGTCTCTCGCGCGCCTCGTTCACTGCCGTGATTTACGATGCCTCGTCAACACGCGCACGGCCCTTTGCCGCCATCGTTCGATCCCAGCGCACATCGTGAGCCGTGAAAGCGCTGTGACGGCCCTTTTTCAAAAACGGCCACGGCGGCCGGGGAGCCGTCTTACAAGACCTTTCGATTCTTTACACACGCTCTGAGATATAACTGCGATTTCGCTTGCGGAAAATTTGCAGCGACGAACGCGAATACCTTCCAATCGAGAACTAAATCGGGCTAAACGTCGCCGCAATCGGCGTTACGCCGTCGGTTAGCTTTCCGGCGGTTCTTTGCCCCTCATAGCAAAAAAAACGTCATTGCTGTCGCCGTGAAGCTGCTCGGGAGGCCGCCAATTGTATACGGATATCTCGCACTATTGGCCGAAGTGTGATAGAAGGGGGACGTTTTCGTTGTAAACATAGGACTCTGGCACGTCCCGGGATGGAATGTGACATTCTCATTTTGGAAGGACAGAAGGCACATGAAAACTATTCATAGGCCGAGTGGATCGAGCCGTCAGGCCCTGGGAGGCCCGAAGGCGGCGCGCAGCAATTTTGCGTAGACCTCTTCCAGCTCGCGCGTCCGCCTGTCGATATCTCCGTTGGCGCGGGCGTACTCACGGCCCTGGGTCGCCAGCGACGCGAGAAGCGGGCGATCGCCCTGCAGACGCTTGATCGCGGCAGCGAGGGCGGCAGCGTTTTCGGGCGGTACGAGCAGGCCCGTTTCCTCGTGCCGGATCATGCCAGGAAGGCCGCCGGTGTTCGATGCGATTACCGCGCGTCCCGATGCCAGAGATTCCAGCGCGACGATCCCCTGACCCTCGCTGCGGGAGGGCACGGCGATCACATCGGATGCCGCCAGAAGCGGGAGGATGCTCTCGCAGCGGCCCAGAAGTCGCATGTTCGGCGGGGCAATTGCTTCGATCCGAGCGCGTTCGCCGCCGTCGCCTTCCACGATAAATTGCACATCCGGCAGGGCCCGCGCGGCCTCGGCAAGAATATCGACGCCTTTTTCCGGCGCCAGACGCGCGATGCAACCGACGACAAACTGTTCGGCGGCGATTCCTAGCTCTTTGCGCGATGCGTCCCGGTCTAGATCATCGAAGCGGTCGAGTTGTACGCCATTGGGAATAACAACGACTTTTGGAGAATCGATTCGCTGGGCGATCGCGTCCGAAACGCAGATGATCCTGTCCGCCCGCCGGTGCAAGAAGCGCATCACGGTCGTTCCGATGGGGCCATCGGGCGGCATGTTGTGGAGCGTTACAACGAAGAGAAAGCGCCCGGTTAGGTGCGCGAGCGAAGCAACCCAAGCGGCGCGAATGCCGTGGGCGTGCACAAGCGGCGGCGCGATTTGGGCCGCGCTTTTGATGCAGCTTCGCAGTCGCAGCGCCGCGATAAGGTCGCGCGGAGAAAGCTTTGCCGCAACCGGACAGACCGCGCCCCGGTAAGGGGGAAGGCCGTGCGGGAGATCTGCCGTAAATTCGGCAGGTGCGCAGATCCAGGGTTCATAGGCGCGGCGGTCGAGACGCCTGAGCAACTCGATGATGTGGGCTCTTAGTCCGCCGGTCGCCGGTCGCGCAACGAGAAGGATCCGCGCAGGCGTTCGAGGATCGTCCGCATTCCATATTGGGGGAGCCGGCGTTCGTCTCAATCCCGTTCGCTCCGCGTCATCGTCAAGGCGTCACCGCGCCGCGACCCGTGCGGGCGCTTGCGATGCGCGTTGCGAGCGCTCCGCCGTGCCGACAATGGCGCTCTAGGCGCGCAGGCGGTTCAACGCCGAACCAGCTTTGAATGAGCGGCGCCGCATCCTGCCAGTTCGTATAGACGTAGTAGGGGCCTTCCTGATTCGGCATCGTCTGCATTTCCACGCGCTCGCGCGGCGCGGATCGCACGAACTTCGCGAGGGCGATCTTCTGATCGGTGGTCAAGTCGCTAACGACATGCTTGTCGACGGTGTTCAAAATGGACGGCAGCACGACGAGCGTGGAGGGTTCGACCATTTTTAGCTTGATCGCGGCGACGAGAGCTTGCTGGCGGTGGGTCCGGATGATGTCGGTATCCGCATGCCGGAAGCGCACAAAGCCAATCGCATCCGATCCGGCGAGGTGCTGGTAACCTGGCAGAAGGTGAATATGGAGATGCCCCCAGTTGTCGTCGTAATCCATCTTGCGGTCGACGGTGACGTCGACGCCATGCATCAGGTCGATCGCCTTTTCAAATCCTTGAAAGTCAATGGCGATATAGTGATCGACCGGGATCCCGAAGTTGCTGGTGATCGTTTCCGCAGCCAGTTTCGGGCCGCCGATCGCGTGCGCCGTGTTTATCTTGTGCACGCCGTGTCCTGGAATGTGTGCATGCGTGTCGCGCGGAATCGAGAGGAGACGGACGGTGTTGTTCTCGAAATCCAGGCGGCCCACCATAAGCATATCGGAGCGCGCATGGGTCTTGATGACCTGGTCCTGGTTGTTGTAGTCGTAGTCCCGGCCGACGATCATGATGTTCATCGTGCGGACCCCGGGAAACTGATTGGCGACCGTCGGGTTGTGCATCAGCGCGCGAAGAATAGGGGTCTTGGCGACCAAGTAGGACGCGAACGCCGCCACGCAAAACACGCCGATCGCCGCGATCACGGCAACGATGCGCGGGATGCCGGAACGGGGACGTTTGACAGGCTTACGCGGGGCCGAACGCTGAGCGGACCTGGTATCCGCGACAGGTCGCACTGGCTGACGGGGCGGCACGCCCATTGTTGGAAATCCTCCACGGCAAACTGAAAAATCGGGGAAATCAAGCCGCTCGCGCACGGACGATAGGTGAAATGTGCTGAACGGCCAAGCTTCTTCATCGGAGTATACACTGCCGCCTATCTGGTCGTCAAGGATGGAGCGTCATATGGACGACTAATATAATGGCGACCTTCGCTTGCGGCTTGCCAACAGGCTGAGTGTTAAGCGGCCAAAGAAATAAGGCCAGTCCGGCCACAGGGGGCGCCTTAATCCTCATCTTCTCTTAGTGTGTAAGAAGTTGGCGTATTGCGAGAAAGATTCAGGACGGCTCGTGCCGCCGGGGCACTTTTTTGCCCGCGCCTCGTTCATGGCGGTGATTTACGATGCTTCGTCAACCCGCGTACGGCCTTTTGCCGCCATCGTCCGCCGGTCACGGACCGGTCTCGCCCGCGCCTCGTTCATGGCGGTGATTTACGATGCCTCGTCAACACGCGCACGGTCCTTTGCAGTCAGCGTCCGATCCCAGCGCACATCGTGAAGCAGGAGGATCGCCATGCCGTCCATTTTTCAAAAACGGCCTCGGCGGCCGGGGAGCCGTCCTGCAAAACCTTTCGATCTTTTACACACGCTCTTACAAAGCGACTCCTAATAATATCGGCGCCAATCGACTACTGGCGCGCCTCGAAATTTTCCACGGAACACTGAAATCGCCGATTGACAACATCTCGGACGAAAGGGTAACATCTCTCCTCATTTGGGCGGGTTACTCCATCGCCGCCCTCAATCAACAAGGAGAGACACATGTTTCAACCACCTCTGCCTCCGGAGTATTCCCGCCTTAGCGACGTGGAGGCCGTCGATCGGATTCAGGCTGCAAAACGCACGCTCGGAGAGCGCGTTGTCATCCTTGGTCACCATTACCAGCGCGACGAGACAATCCGGCACGCCGATTTTCGAGGCGACTCGTACAAACTGGCGAAGGACGGCGCGGCGCAGGAGAAGGCCGAGTTCATCGTCTTTTGCGGCGTCCATTTCATGGCGGAGAGCGCCGATATCCTCTCTGGCGGCCGCCAGAAGGTCATTCTTCCCAACCTTAGCGCCGGTTGCTCCATGGCGGACATGGCGAGCATCCATCAGGTTCGCGCTTGCTGGCGCGCGCTTGAGCGCCTTGGAGTAGGCTCGGACGTGGTTCCGGTGACGTATATTAACTCGGCGGCATCACTCAAGTCGTTCGTCGGCGAGCACGGCGGCGCTGTTTGCACGTCGTCGAACTGCGCCAAGGTCCTCAAGTGGGCGCTGGCGCAGGGCGAAAAGATCCTCTTTTTCCCCGATCAGCACCTGGGCCGCAACACGGCGCTCGCGATGGGCTTCGACGAATCTCAGATGGTTATCTGGGATCCGCTTGCGACGGAGGAGAACGGCGGGGAGACGGCTGAGCGGCTTAGAGATGCCAAGTTTATCCTTTGGAAAGGGCATTGCTCCGTTCATGGCCGGTTCAACGTGCGGCAGATCGAATATGCCCGCGAGCGCTATCCGGATGTTCGTGTGATCGTCCATCCTGAGTGCCGCCGGGAGGTCGTGGAGGCCGCCGACGATTCCGGCTCGACCGAGAAGATCCAGCGCGTCGTTCGCGATGCCCCTAATGGATCGAAGTGGGCGGTCGGAACCGAGATCAACCTGGTCAATCGGCTGGCGCATGAGGAGAAGGCAAACGACAAGCTCGTATTCTGTCTCGACCCGATCGTCTGCCCTTGCTCGACCATGTATCGAATCGCGCCCGCCAATCTGTTATGGGTTCTTGAAAGCCTCGTCCGGGGTGAAATTGTCAACCAGATCACCGTGCCCCCGGATGTGGCGTCCAACGCCCTGCTGGCGTTGGATCGCATGCTGACGATCGCCGGGTAGCGGATGTTGGCTGGTCCTCGCCCGCTTCGATAGAACGCCGGCGAGGACCCTTTCACGCCGGGCGGTCTTTATCTCCCAACGACTACGCCGTGAAGCGCGGCGCGATGCAGGCTCGCGCTGGCGGCGGCGCGAACGGTCGCTTCGTGGTCCGTGCGCGCAAGGTTTTCGAGGCAAAGCTTGGCGCGCAGGCACTCGATCGGGTGGGTGATCAGCGTGGAGCGCGCGGACACCATGTCGCCGAGCGCGGCGATGGCCCGGATGCGCTGAGCGCACGAATTATTGGGGCGCGTCCGGTCGACGAGATACTGGACGTAGCGGGGGTTTACGGGTCTGTCAAACGCCCCAGGAGCTCCGGCGCGCGCGACACGCGCCTGGGCGGGCGCATCGATAAGCGCGTACTTGGCGAAGTAAGCAGACGGAAGCATGAGGGTGACTAAACAGAGGATGCCCGTGATCCGAAAGACGCCCATCCAAAATGGAGATGCGTTCAATTTGCTGTAGCCGGACATTTGAGTTTGCATTTTACCTTGCCGCTGTGCTATAATCTACCTCTATTCCGTGAAGGGACGCACTTTGGATGAAACGTACTTACCAGCCGAATGTTCGGCACCGACTAAAAACTCATGGTTTTCGTAAGCGCATGCAGAACAATGATGGCCGCAATGTGCTTAAAAGACGGCGTCTTAAAGGCCGTCATCGGCTCGTCGTGACCGAGCGAAACTAGGCAAGGGCGTTCCAGTTACCAAGATGCTTCCGCGCGCGGCCCGACTGCTCAACCGACGAGATTTCCGGGCCGCGTACTCACGTTCACGATCCTACGCGACATCGCGCCTGGTTCTTCACGTGCATCTACGGAAGAAGCGGGCGACCAGCGGGGTCGTGGTTGCTGGACCTTTGCGCATTGGATTTTCGATCAGTCGCAAAATTAGCCGGAAGGCGCATGATCGAAATCTTCTTAAACGTCGATTGCGCGAGATCACGCGCCTCGACGTTTTGCCTTGTCTACGGGACGGTCTAAGCTTCCTCGATACGATTGTGTCGGCGCGGAGCGGAGCTGCAACCGTCGACTTCGATACTCTGCGCGGCGATGTCCTGCAGCTCTATGGACAGGCCGGAATAATACGCGCCGAGGTGGCGGGAAAATGATCGGCCGTGCGCTGATCGGAATTATTCGGCTCTATCAGGCGGTCTCCCGCTTTACGCCCGCTGTCTGCCGCTTTCAGCCGACATGCTCTGAATACGCGGCGCAGGCGATTGCCCGGCACGGCGTCGTACGCGGAGTGGGGCTGGCCCTGCGCCGGGTTGTCCGTTGTCATCCATGGAACCGTGGCGGATACGACCCCGTACCGTAGCTAATATGAAGGTAACGAATTTGCACAAATCGTTCGAGCTGTCAGCTCGCCGGGCCGCTATATCCCTTATCGTAGGGGTGTTCGTTAGCGTTGCTTGCTTCGCGCAGTCCGCTCCGACCTCCGTTCCAGCAAAACACTCTTCGCGAGTGGCGGCGCACGTCGGCTTTCCGGCGCACATTAAAGCGCCTGCGGCGACGGTTCCGGCCCCCGCCGGCGTCCCTGAGAGTACGATCGCCATTTATCCGAACGAGCCGATGCCATCGTTGGGCGATCTGACGCCTCCGCCGGCATTCTCGATCGCGATTGATCTCTTCAATAAGGGCGATTACGCCGGCGCGGCAGCGAAGCTCGAAGACGTCCAGAAATCCGCAACATATCGAAGCACTGCGTACGCTCCCGCTGCGCTGTACCGTGTCGCACAGATTCAGCGAGACTACCTGCATCAGGATATGCTTGCGATGCAGCAGTACGCGACGCTCGTCAACCAGTATGCTCATGTCGAGTATCCCGGCAGCGCGACGGTTGAAAAAGAGAAGTATGCTCTTTCGCAGAAAATCGACCACGACAATTCTGCGAAGCCTCTCTATAAGCTGATCGATTTCTGCGTCAACCTGACCGGCGCCCAGCACTATTCCTACTGGCTCGCGTTGGCGATGATCGCCATTCTTGTCCGCCTTATTCTGACGCCGCTGACGATCAAGCAGTATAAGGGCATGCGGGAGATGCAACGACTGCAGCCGCTGCTCAAGGAGATTCAGGCTAAGTACGATAAGGATCCCGCGCTCAAAAACCAGAAGATGATGGAGCTTTACAAGGAGCACAACGCCAGCCCAATGTCGGGTTGCGGTCCGATGCTCCTTCAGCTTCCCGTCTACTATTACATGTATCAGGCGATCGTCCAGTACCAGTACCATTTCTCCCACGGGACGTTCCTCTGGATCAACGGCGCGACGGCAACCTGGGCGCAGCACATCTATCCCGGAGTGGTTGGCCGCAACTTGGCGGAGCAGGATATGATCCTGCTGTTCATCTACTCGATCAGCATGTATGTGACGCAGCGCATGATGCCTGCTACCGATCCGACACAAGCCGAGTCGCAGAAGATGATGTCGGGCATGATGTCGGTGTTCTTCTTCATCATGTTCATCCAGTGGCACTTTCCGTCAGCGTTCGTTCTCTACTGGCTATTCTCCAATATTCTCGGTACCGCGACGCAGATGTACTTTATGAAGCAAGGCGATTCAACGCCGCCAGGGTCTACTCCGCTCTTGCCGCCGGACGGCGAGATTGCGAGCCGCAATGGCAACGGCAAGAGCCTGCGACTGAGCGGCGACGGCGCAACGGCGAGCTCCGACGCCGCGCCCGCGCGCAGGACATCCAGCGCTAAGCCCGCGGGTGCGTCGCGTGGCGTAATCGCACCGAAAAACCATCCCAAAAAGAAACGACGATGAAGTTCGTGGAGGTACGTTCGAAGTGACTCAGGAAAGAGCGGAAGTCCCAACAGCAGATGATCTCGCTCAGCAGGCCGTTGCACATGTCAGCCATCTAGTCGAGGCCGCCCAGCTCAACGCGAGCGTGAAGCTGACCAGCCTTGAGGGAGACATCGTCAATATCGATATTGACGGAGAAGATGCGAGCCTCTTGATCGGACGACGCGGTCAGGTTTTGGACGCGCTCCAGTATCTGGTGCTCGTCATGACGACGCACGATAAGTACGGCTCCAACCGGTTGCGCATCCATCTCGATGCCGACGGATACAGGCAACGCCGTGCGGATTCGTTGCGCGACCTGGCTCGGTCCCTCGCGGATCAGGTGCGCGCCACCGGAGAAGAAGCGGTTATCGAGCCGCTCAATGCGCTTGAGCGGCGGATCGTTCATACGGAGCTGGTCGACGACCCGGATGTCGAAACCTACTCCGAGGGCGAAGAGCCGCACCGGCATATCGTTATTACGCCGCGCCGGTCTGACTCGTAAACGTTACGTCTCGCGGCGGTTTCGCTGGCTAGCCTCGCTTATGCCGGCTCGGGCGCTGCTTTACGGTGCATTCTCGATCAGACTTTCGGCGTCCGACAAAAACGCTCGCTGCCATTGATTGGCTGCGAGCGTTTTTCTGCGTGTTATAAAAGTGTGTGTAATCAACTGGCGTATTGCGAGAAAGATTCAGGACGGCTCGTGCCGCCGGGGCACTTTTTTGCCCGCGCCTCGTTCACGGCGGTGATTTACGATGCCACGTCAACACGCGTACGGCCTTTTGCCGCCATCGTCCGCCGGTCACGGACCGGTTTTGCCCGCGCCTCGTTCACGGCGGTGATTTACGATGCTTCGTCAACACGCGTACGGCCTTTTGGCGGCAGCGCCCGATTTCTGCGCACATCGTGAAGCAGGAGAATGCGCTTGGACGTCCCTTTTTCAAAAACGGCCACGGCGGCCGGGAAGCCGTCTTACAAGACCTTTCGATTTCTTACGCACGCTCCAGGTGGCTTAATCCGCTTGCCTGGGCTTTGTTAGCGGTCGCAAATACAAGCCCAAGCCCTTTCTGAGAGCCTCTCATTCGAGGATAGAACGGCCGCCTAATGATCCAAGACCGCATCGAAGCGATACGTCCCGCTCCCGATCGTCGGTTCGTCCAACACCAAGGTGTATGAGTGTCCTCCCGAGAGATTGAGGGCCGCGGCCGGAACGAGCACCGAGCCGGAAGGCGATGTGACGCTTACGGACGGCGAGGAGCCGGTGTACGTAGCGTAGCTGGTTGCAGCGCCAATTTTCAGGCCCGAGGCAATCGCGCTTCCGTTGACGTTGATCGTCGCTGACGCAATGCTGGGAGCCGCCATGATGAACCGGACAAGCACCTTCCCTGACGACGTTCCCGTCTGGTCGTCGTTAAGAAAAACCGCTTGTGGATAATCCGCGGATTGAGGGTTGGATGTGTTTGTATCACCGACGACGTAGACGGTATACGAGTTCCCGGCCGCCACCGTGTAGCCGGTCGATTGGAACGTTGTCGTAATGTCGCTAAACGAAAACGTCACAACGGCGCTGCTTGGCTGCATATAGTGGTAGGCCGAAACGGAGAAAAATGTTTGTGACCCCGAAACCGTGCCGTTATTGATCTCGATTGTCGCGTTGTTGCCGTTCGATACCGCGTCAACGGTTCTAATATCGACGGTGCCCGAGGAACTCGATCCCGAACAGCCTCCAATGAGCGTCGCCAGCGCGAGGCCCGATGCCAATGCGCATATTTTCGCGCCTATTAACAGGTTCCTGGTCATTCTTCGTGATATCCTCCAGCCCGACAATATCGGGCAAAGTCAATTTTTGCTCGCGCGACGCTAGTCGCCTCGTCCCTCGTTAAGTGCGTCGATCAGCGATGCGAGCCACACAAGCGCAGCCCCGCCGGCGGACACCATGCTAAGCGTCACGAGACCGTGCGCGGCCGTCGCCTGCCGGACAAACCCTGTCGAGCCGAGCGCCAGTACAAGCCACAGGGCGAACAGGACTGCCGCTTTGACCACGTGACCGGCGAGTAGCTGTCCCAGGCCGGGGACGATCACCGACGCGATTACGATGGACAGCCGTCCGCGCGTCAGCGGCACCGTTTCTCCCACAGGGCCTTGCGTGGTAAAGCGCCCAGCCTCATCCTGCTCAACGACGAGGCGGGCAAGCTTGGCTTCCGCTACGGAACGGGATGCAGAGTCCGGCGACAGTTCGATCGCGCGCTCAAGCATCGTGATGGCGTCGTCTGGGCGGCCGACATTACGCAGTATTTCCGCGGACAGGAGATGCGGAGCCGGATCGTAAGGGTTGGCTTCCATTGCTTTGACAAGTTCAGCAAGCGATTGTTTCAACTCTCCACGGATTCGCAGGAGGTTCGCTTGCTGAACGTGCTTGTTTGCCTGGTTAACCTGTTCGGCCGTAGCCTTCGGGCGCGCGGTCGCGGCTGCCCGCGCCGTCGGTGTGACGCGCGGATGAGCGGCCGGTCGCTTTGGCGGCTCTGGATCAGGGAGCCGCTCGGCAAGAGGCGGCGGCTTGGATGCAGGCGAATTGGGCGCCGGCGGCGTCTCTCCGCCGTCAAGCGGGATCATAGTGTCTCGGTTTCGGTCTCAGGCTCCGCGTAGGGCTGTTGTATCGGTTCTTCGTCGATCTCCGCTTCGCCAAAGTCGTCGTGAATTTCCTCAATATCGCCTTCGTCAACCTCGTCGTCGACGTCGAACGTATCGTCTTCATGAGCCGGCTCCGACGGGACCGGCGTTTCGGCGTTTGCATCCCAAAGCTTTTCAAGGCCGTAGTAGCTGCGCTGAGTTTCGCCCATGATGTGCGCGATAACATCGCCGTATGACAGAAGGATCCAGCTCGCTTCGCTATAACCTTCGAGCATCTCACGGCGATGACCATGCTTTTCCATCGCCTCCATAATGCCGTCGGCGATGGCGCGAATGTGGATGTTCGAGGTCCCCGAGCAGATCACGAAGTAGTCGGCAATCAGGGTCTTGCCTGTGAGATCGATGCTGGTGACGTAGTTGGCCTTCTTGTCTTCGGCGGCGGCGACAATAATGGCATGCTTTTGCTCAGATGTTAATTCTTCCGGCTTCAATAAAAACTCCTGGCCGGCTACTGCGGCCTTCCAAACTCCCGTGAACCTCTCTACCCAGTTGCGTCTGAATGGGGCTGGTCCCGGCGATGTAATCGCAATCACTCGTGCAATGGCCGTTGCGCAGCTACAGTGCGCGTAACGTCTCCCAGCCGCGAAATGCCAGCAAGGCCGCCATAAGTAGCAAGATTATACCGGAGAGGCGAGACATTCCAACGCGTACCGCCGTCGATGGCCTTAGGAGGCTCCCCGCAACTCCCGCGGTCATGCCGATTGCGGCAAGCCCTGGGACGGTTCCAAGCCAGAACGACGCCATCATAAGCGCGCTCGATGCCGGAGAGGCGGTTGCAATGCCGTACAGCAGGACGTAGTACGTTAGCCCGCATGGCAAGAGACCCACCATGAAGCCGAGCGCGAGCGGCCGAAGAAGCGCCTTGGACCGGAATATCCGCGCAAACAGCGCGCGCCCTTTCCCGCCGCCAGCCGCCATGACATCCGGCTCCGGGATCCGCAGCGCCGGCGCGATACCAAGTTGCCCCAGGGCGAGCGCACCAAGCGCAATCGCGGCCGCGAAGCTCAGCCCGGTCTGCGCAAGCGGGACATGGCCGCGAAAGCTCGCAAGCGATCCCAGCGAGCCCGCGACGACGCCGAGAACGAGCAGGGAGAGCAGCCGTCCTCCGTGGAACATCGCCTGCCGCGCCGCCGCCGCTGCGTAATCGGGACGCCCCGATCCGCTGCGGCCCACGGACGCCGCCGAGAGAACGAAAACGCCGCACATGCCGATGCAGTGGCTGAAGCCGCCGGTCAAGCCCGAAAAGAATGGGAGGAGAAGGTCGGTCATGGAAGGTTGAACGGCACGCGCCGGACGCGCGTCGATTTGCCCGGTATCGTGGAAGTGATAACCGCAACCCACGCGCCGGACATTGTCAGCGTCGCCGTTCCCGTATAATGCCCCGGAGACGCCTCCTTGAGCGCCACGACGTTTTTAGGCATGGGCATTGCGGGCATGACGAATTCGACTGTCACATTGGCGTCGATTGGCCGCCCTTTGGCGCTGATGAGCGTGACTTGAAACGGAGCTGGCCAAAGGATATGCGGGGGCGCATCGAACGAGAATACTTGCGCGGGCGCTTGGGCGGCTGAGTTGGCGGAGCCGCCGCGCCACGATGCGCAGAGCCGCCAGCCGATCCCGATGAGCGCGACAACCACGATGAACAGCGGAGCCCGCTGTTGGAAGAATGTGCGAAGAGTTTTCATGACGACGTTTCGAGCGGTGATGAGCGCCTAACGATCGATCGTTTCGCCGTTCATCCCGGCGCGCCGTGCGGCTCGCATCGCTTCGATATGCGGCGGCAGGGCAACGTTTGTCGCGGTGGTTAGCTTGACCGGAGCACTGGGCCGGAGCGTCGATTTATCCTTGGCGCATCCGCAGCATGCATCGCATGGCGCTGTCTTGCCGTCACCTGCGCTGACCACGCCAGAGATCTGAGCCCAAACGGCTCGCCCGACGTACCAGGCCGCAGCCGCGACCAACAATGCCGCCACGATCGATTGAATGTCCACGAACGTTACCCTCCGCGAGGCGGGGCCTGCCCCTTATACGTGTGCTCCAAGATGCAGCGCGGAACCGAGGCGCCAGACAAGGAACGTGACGACCCACGCTAAAATAGACATGTAGGCGATCATGAAGATCGGCCACTTCCAGCCGTTCGTTTCGCGCTTAACCACTGCGACGGTTGACAGGCACTGCATCGCGAGCACGTAGTAAATCATTACGCACACGCCCAGGAGCGGCGAGAACTTGGGATCTGATCGCAGCGCTGCCGCAAGCTGGCCGGTATCGTCGCCGACCGAGTAAATCACGCTCATGCTTGAGACGAAAACTTCGCGCGCCGCGAAGGACGACACCAGGCTGATCCCGATGCGCCAGTCGAAGCCCAGCGGGGCGATCAGCGGCTCGATAACGCGGCCCGTCATGCCGGCGTACGAGTGGATCAGCTGTTCGTGTCGATCCATGCCGGCGTGGTGCGGGTAGCTCGTCATTCCCCAGATCAGGACGCTCGCCGTCAGAATGATCGTTCCGGCGCGTCGCAAAAATATCAAGGAGCGGTCGAGCATGTGCAGCAAAATAGACTGCGGCGCCGGCATATGGTACGGCGGCAGCTCGATAAAGAACCGCGGCGGGGCGCTGCGCAGCAGGGTCTTCTTGAACAGCCACGCAATTGCGAACGCCATGATTGTGCCCGTGAGATACATGCAGATCATCGTGAGACCGCGATAGCGGGCGGAGATGAACGCGGCGATCATCAGGCTGTAAACCGGCAGGCGCGCCGAGCACGACATCAGCGGCGAGACGAGGATGGTCACAAGGCGCGACTTGCGGTCATTGATCGTGCGCGTCGCCATAATGCCGGGGATCGCACAAGCGAAGCTCGAGAGCATCGGGATAAACGACTTGCCGTGCAGACCGACCTTGGACATCAGCTTGTCCATCAAAAACGCCGCGCGGGCGAGGTAGCCCGTGTCTTCGAGCAGGCTCAGGAAGAAGAACAGAATTAAGATCTGCGGAAGAAACGTGACCGTCGTTCCCACGCCAGAAATGACGCCGTCGGTGATCAGATCTCGCAGCGGTCCCGCCGGGTAATGGTGCTGGACGAACGTCGCCGCCGCCGTCTGTCCGTCGCCGATCAGATTCATCGGAGCCTGCGCCCAGGTGAATACGGCCTGAAAGACAAGGGCCATGAGCCCAAAAAAGATTACGTAGCCCCAGAAGCGGTGCAAAAGAATCATGTCGACGCGTTCGCTCAGCGAATGGCCGCCGTTCTTGGCCGCCGCGGCTTCGTCGCTGATGACAACCGACGCATTGCGGATCTGTTCGATCCAACCGTAGCGCGATTCGACCATGACAGTCGCGAAGTCTATGCCGTTGCTCGCGAACGTCTCCTGGTCCTCGCGGACGTGCTCGAGCAACGATGTGTTGTAGCGGCGAGCCTCATCGGCTGGAATCTTGTCGACCATCAAAAGCGTAACTGCCTCGGCAAACGCCTGCGAGAGCGATTTATCCGAGTTGTCGGTGCGCAACAGGTCGCGCAACTCGTCGCACTCCTTGGTGACGAGGGGGGGGAGGTTGTACGGCAATGATCGCCCTTCGGGCAGAGAGAGCGGCAATGCGCCCATCAATTCAGGAAGGCGCACGACGCCTTTGCCCTTCTGGACCTGCACCGATGTCACCGGTACGCCCAGCGCCTTGGATAAAGCCGTCTCATCGACCGTCTTCCCGTCGCGCGCCGCGATGTCGGTCATCGTGAGGACCACGAGCATCGGGAGGCCGAGTTCAAGCAGTTGGGTTGTCAGGTAGAGGTTCCGCTCGATGTTGGAGGCGTCGACGATGTTGACGATCGCGTCGGGCTTTCGCTCGCCATCCAAGCGCCCAAGAAGCACATCCCGTGCGATCACTTCGTCCGGGGACCGCGGCGTCAGCGAATAGAGCCCTGGCAAATCGATCAGCAGCAGCGGCTCCGACGTGCTTGGGACGCGGATCATTCCTTCTTTGCGCTCGACCGTGACGCCGGGATAGTTGCCGACTTTTTGCTTGAGGCCAGTGAGCGCGTTAAAAAGAGTGGTTTTGCCGCTGTTCGGATTTCCGACGACGGCCAACCGGCGAGCGCCAAGCGCTACCGGCGTTGTATTTTCATCATTGCAACAGAGTGGCATCGTTCAGTCCGCCCCGGAACGGTCCCGGCGCTAACGGTTCGCACCCTGGTGCGCCGTCCGGCTGAGCGACGAGGGACCGAAAACCGTATTCCCCTCATCGCGAGTTATCGTTTCCGTGGGAAGCGGTCGAACGATTACGACGGACGCTTCATTTCGTCTCAGCGAGAGCCTGTATCCTCGCAGGCGCAGATCCACGGGATCTCCGAGAGGAGCTTGACGCACAAACTCCACTTCCGTTCCCTTCGTGAACCCCATTTCAAGCAGGTGCTGTCTCAAACCGGACTCTCCATCCAGTCTTACGACCGTTCCTTTTTGTCCCGGTTTCAATTGGCAGATGGGGACCATCGCCGATCCAAGGGCCGCAGCAGAATTATCCACAAGACGCTCCCGATTGCGGCCTAAACGCCGCCTTACAATTTCCGACTGATTTGGTCGGAGATAATCTATTATACGAACATATTTTTCCAGATGTCAAGCCGGAATCGTTCGTAACTAATTTCCGATGAAACAAATCCGTCACTTTGAGGACGGTTCACTCAATTTCAAGGATCAAATCGATCGTGCTGCCTTCCTCGATCCCTTCCTTCTTGCGGACACTTGCCTTCAAAGGAAGGATATAGGCCATTTCACTTTTGTCGGGGAAGACTGACGTCTTCCAGTTTGTCTGTCCGACGGTCACATTGACTCGAACCGAGCCCCATCCGCCCTTTAGGCCGATAGCCACGCCGTCGATCTCGTCGGAAAGCTCCTGCGGAACCGTGACGAAGTACCACGTTCCGTGCCCTGCACTCCGGTACAACCAGACCTTGGCCTTAAATCTGAATGTGTAGCGTTCATTCATAGAAACCGCTAATTCCAGAGGTCGTTCCACAAAATCGCCAGGCTGCGGAGACTTTTCCGCAGACCTGGCTCTATTTTCGGTGATTTCGTTCGCCGCCGGTAGGATGGGCGGCTCGAACGATATTAGTCCTTGGCCCAGAACATTTCGCCGGGCTTCTCGGTTACGATGGATGCGGTCAGCGTCTCGACCGCCTTCTTGAGGCCTTCCTTGTTCGAGAGCAGTCCGTCTTCGTGTTCGATGCTCAGGACGCCATCATAGCCAACCATGCGCAGATTGGAAATGAAGTCCTTCCACCAGGCTTCGTCGTGTCCATAGCCGACTGAACGGAACACCCAGGAGCGGTGCAGGATGTCGCCGTAGGACTTGTTGTCGAGGTTGCCGTTCACGCCGGAGTTGTACGGGTCGATCTTGGTATCCTTGGCGTGTACATGGAAGATGGCTCCCGCTTCGCCAAGCGCGCGCGCGGCGGCGATGGGATCAATCCCCTGCCACCAGAAGTGCGACGGATCGAAGTTGGCGCCGATGTAGTCGCCGGCCGCCTTGCGCAGCTTGAGCACCGTCTCGGGATTGTAGACGACAAAGCCGGGATGGGCTTCGATCGCGAACTTGACGCCGTGCTGCTTGAGGAACTTGTTCTGCGCCTTCCAGAAAGGAATGACGCGCTTCTTCCACTGCCACTCGAGAATGTCGCGATACTCATCGGGCCAAGGGCAAGTGACCCAGTTCGGATTCTTTGCGCGCGGACTGTCTCCAGGGCAGCCGGAGAAGCCGTTGACGACGGGCGTCTCAATGATGCCTTCGGCGTGCAACTTTTCGACCAGCAGGACTGCGTTCTCGAAAGCGATGGTATCGGCGCGGGCGATCGTTTGATTGGGATGGAGCGGATTGCCGTGGATCGAGATCGAGTCGATCGTCAGGCCGCGGTCCGAGGCGAGCTTGGCAAGATTTTTGCGTGCGCCCGCGTCGTTCAGCAGCTTCTCGAAACCGCCGGCGTCGTCGAGGTGGCGACTTCCGGGATAAGCCCCGCCGCCGAGTTCGACGGCCTTGATGCCGGCTGCGGCAATAATGTCGAAGGCCTCTTCGATCGGCCGATCATGGAAGAGGGCGGTGAATATTCCTATTTTCATAATGTCGGATATCTCCTTTAGTGAATTGTTCTACGTTAGAAAGGTTTTATCGATGTGCCGGAAACCGCGTGGTTCGTCACTTTTCGATGACGACTTCGTGTCCCGATGCGGAAGAACGGTAGATTGCATCCAGAATCTGGAGGACGTGCAGTCCCTGTTCCGCCGTGGATATCGGTGTGGTCGAGTTGCAGATGCACTCGACAAAGTGTTTGACTTCCGCGTCGTGGCCGCCAATGTTCGGGAACTTGGGCTTCAGGTCGACCGGCACGCCATGCAGGGTGCGATAAATCGTCAGCGGTTCGAGATCGGCGCCTCCCTCGGTGCCTAGAAGGGTGCTGTAGAAGCTGTCTTCTTTGATGTGCGATGCCCACGACGCTTCGATTGCGAGCGTCGCTCCGTTTTGGAATTTCACGAAACCCGCGGCAAAGTCCTCCACGTCGAATGCCGCCGCCTCTTTAGGAGGCGCTCCCCACGCTCCCGAGCCCAAACCGCGCGGGCCAAACTTTGCGTGGGTCGTCCCGTAGGCGCTCACCGGAACGGGGTTGCCCATCAGGTACATCGTCAAATCGAGCACGTGGACGCCGATATCGATCAGCGGTCCGCCGCCGGATTTCGCCTTTGTCGTGAACCAGCCGCCCATGCCGGGGATCCCAGTTCGCCGTATCCAGCCGCACTTCGCGTGATAGATGTCGCCGAGTTCGCCGGCATCGATAAACCGGCGAAGCACTTGCGTGTCGCCGCGGTACCGATTGTTCATGGCCAGCATGAACACCTTGCCGTTCGCCTTCACTTTGCGCGCCGCTTCCTCAATTTTCTGCGCACCCGCGAGCGTGTTCGAAATCGGCTTTTCGCACAGGATGTGTTTGCCGGCCTTGGCGGCTTGGACGACAAGTTCGGCATGCACGTTATTCGGCACGCAGACGCTTACAGCATCGACTTTGTCGTCGGCAAAGAGATCCGTTGCGTCGTTGTAAAACTTTTTGACTCCGAACTCTTTTGCGGTCGATGAACCGCGTGCCTCATCGATATCGCAAATGGCCTCGACTGAAACATTGGACAATTGCTTATAGGCATTCAGGTGGACGCGGCCAATCCCGACGCCAATTACGCCGACTCGAAGCGGCGATTTTGTGGTGTACCGGCTCTTCATTTGAGAATCTCTCCGGGGAATGTACGTTGGCTATCGAAAGATTTTGGCACAAGCATGCCCGCAATGTCTATGGCGTAGGGCGTACCAGGCCAGTAAGACGACATTTCGCGATAAATGTAGGTTGCTTCATCGCTGAACTGGGGCGCGGACCTGGTATTTTGGAATTGTCCGCGTTGACGCGCCGCGATCGGCGTTTGCTGGGTCGGCGGGTGGCGCTGCTTCAGGCTTTGCGAGGCCTGTCGCCCTGTGAGCATTACGCTGTGTTTCAGTCAGAAGCATGCTTCGCGGGTTTTCTTAGAGTGTGTGTAATAGACTGGCGTATTGCGAGAAAGATTCAGGACGGCTCATGCCGCCGGGGCATTCTTTCACTCGCGCCTCGTTCATGGCGGTGATTAACGATACCTCGTCAACACGCGTACGGCGTTTTGCCGCCATCGTCCGCCGGTCACGGACCGGTCTCGCGCGCGCCTCGTTCACGGCGGTGATTAACGATGCTTCGTCAACCCGCGTACGGCGTTTTGCCGCCATCGTCCGCCGGTCACGGACCGGTCTCACTCGCGCCTCGTTCACGGCGGTGATTAACGATACCTCGTCAACGCGCGTACGGCCTTTTGCCGCCCGGGTCCGATTCCACCGCACATAGTGAAGCGGTGAAAGCGCTGTGACGGCCCTTTTTCAAAAACGGCCCCGGAGCCGTCTTAAAAATCCTCTCGAATATTACGCACGCTCTTATATGGTAAACTATAGGCGCAATGCCTGTCAGGTCACGATCATCGCTGCGGCTTGAGTCGAATATCGCCCTCTTGAGCGTGGCGTTGTTTTTGTGGCTCAGCACAGTCGGCGCGATCGGGCATACCGACGACCTTGCGGGTTTCCTTAGCCACGCGAGCCGGTCTCATTCCGCAAGCGTCGATCGCTCCACCGCTGCGGACGCGCCGGATCACGACTGCATGGTCTGCATGTGGCAGTCGAGCTGCGTGGCGGGGTCATCGGGTGTCGTAGCGTGCGAGGTTGCGCAACCCGTTTCGCCCGTTTTCGCCGCAACGCTTTCAAGCCAGCCTGTCGATTTTGCAATCTGCGTCGCCGCGCGCGGTCCCCCTCTTTCCGCAATTGCCTGATCCGCTTCTTCCGTAAACAAGAACTCGTCACGAGCCTGTCGGCGCGCATTCGTTGCGCGGCGGTTGCTTGTGGTTGGTCTCTACTGATTGGTCCCGATTTTGGCAGCGCCCTTGTGCCTGCGCCATGATGCGAATTAGCCCTTATGTATCGTAGTAATAAACTCGCAATTGCGGCGGCTTGGTCGGTTGCCCTGTGCTTGAGCGTCCCCTTGCCACGAGCGGCCGCTTTTGGCGATGGGTTGCTGAGCCAGATTAACGGCGATATTTTCGATCCGAACAACGCCCCGCTGATTGTCGTTCACGTTACCGCTAGCCGCGCCGCGGCTACGCCGAAGTACTCGGGGACGGCGACGACAATCACGCAGAAACAGATCGCCGACAACCCGAATCAGACGTTCGTTGGGATCGTCTCGAAGGCCCCTGGCGTCGCCGTCTCATCGAGCGGCGAGATCCACGTTCGCGGCTCGCACGGGCAGTATACATACTATCTCGACGGCGCTCCGTTGCCGGCTTCCGTGTCCGGGTCGTTCGAGGAACTGATTAATCCGAAAAATATCCAGACGCTCAACATCTATACGGGAGGCTTTCCCGCCTCGTTCGGCGACAATCTCGCGGCCGTTTTCGATGTCACCGCAAAGGCGGGGGACGTTGGGTCTCCACATGGCTCCATCTCGCAAGAGTTCAAGGGCAACGCGACGTTCGAGACGACTGAACAAATCGGCGGCGGGGAGAATCGATTCACCTATTTCTTTTCTGGCCTGCGCAACTCGACGAACCGGCAACTCGACCCGGTAACCAACGATCCGATCCATGACGCCGGGAACGAGGCGGTTCTTTTCGGCAAGTTCGACTACCTTGCCGGGCGCAGCGATCAACTGATCTTCGACACCGCGCACACCGACTCTTACTACCAGATCCCGAATACCGCTGCTCAACAGGCCATTGGCATCGACGATACGCAGAAGGAAAACGGGAATGTTGCGAACTTAATCTGGCGTCATACTCCGGGCGCGGACAAACTGGTGCTTGCCCTCTACTCGCATGCGTCGCAGCTCCGCTATTTCCCGAGCAGCGCGGATTTGATCGGCGCATCCGCTGACAATCCGCTTGCGTCGGCGTTCGAGGATAGGACCACGGATTACTATGGCGTGAGAATCGACTACTCGCATCCCATGGGGGGCAATCACGTTCTGGGTATCGGGACCGACAACGAGACCGTGACGGGCGACGAAAACTTCAACCTGGTCGAGAGCATCGGCGGCAAGCCGACAACATATTCCGAGGTCGAACAGCTTTCCGGCAACGACCGCAGCGCGTACATTCAAGACGACTGGAGCCCAGGACGATGGCGTGTGAACTACGGCGCTCGCTACGATATGCATAAGACGGACACCGATACGTCTCAAATCTCGCCGCGTTTGAATATGACCTATATTGCGGGACGTCACGATAAGTTCCACGCGGACTACGATCGCGAGTTTCAGCCGGTGGCCGTCGAGGACGTGCGAAAGCTGGACTCAACGACGGAGCCGTTCAAGCCGGAACGCGACAATTTCTACGAGGCTGGCTACCAGCACGACAACGCCGGATATACGGAAACGTTTAGCGCCTACTACAAGACCGAGCAGGATGTCGTCGACGAAAATACGATCGCGGGCACGATCATTCCCGAGCCGTTCAACGTCCAGCGGGGTTACGTTCGCGGATTGGAATGGACGCTCAGCGGTCCGCTCGCCAAGAATATTTCGTTTTACGGAAATTACGCAAGGTCTTGGGCACAGTCCGCCGGCGATTTCACCGGCGGGTTCATCCCAATCGGCGCGTCGCCCAACTATTTCTACGACGATCACGACCAGACCGATACCGCCTCGACCGGCCTAACCTACGAGCACAACGGCACGTTCCTGGATCTCGACGGCGAATATGGCTCAGGCTTCCCGTATGGTCAAAACGGCGACCAGATCAACTATATACGGACCGAACCGCATTTCATCATAGACTCATCCATGGGCGCGACCATAAAGCGTGGAACGATCGAGTTTACGGTGATTAACCTGCTCAATCATCCCTATATCATCACGCAAGGCGGCGTCTTTTCCACGCAGCAATGGGGACAGGGTCGAACGTTTGGAGTGAAGTACACCTATGGATTTTAAGCGCAAAACCTGCTTGGCTCAGGTTGAACAACTGCCCATGCGCGCTCATGGCGCGCACTGGCCCGGTCCGCGACCGGCGATGAAGGAGTTATTCGGATGAACGTAGTCGTGACATATTTACATCAGGGCGGGTTCATGATGTACCCGCTGATTCTGTGCTCGATTCTCGCCGTCGGGATCATTCTCGAGAGGTCTTACACGTTTCGCAAGGCAACGGCGGTCGATCCCGACGATCTGCTTGACGAGATCAGGGAAACCTTTAACCGGGAGAACCCGGGGGCAACGATTAAGCATATTGAGACCATAAAGTCGCCTTATGCGCGCATCTTCGCTCGGGGGATTAGGAACGCAGACCGCGCTCCCGAGATGATCGAGTTGGCCATGACCCAGGAAGCGGCAAACGAAGTGCCGCTTCTCGAAAATTTCCTGGTTGGCCTCAAGACGATCATCACGGTTTCGCCCCTGCTTGGCCTGCTCGGCACCATCGCGGGAATGATCTACTCGTTCAAGCAGGTCGCGTCGTCGGGATTGTCGTCGCCAACCGCCGTGATGAGCGGTGTTAGCGAAGCCCTCGTGTCGACGGCGACCGGTATCGTCGTTGCGGTGATCTCCCTCGTGTTTTACAACTACTTCGCAAACCTTGTAAAGCGGTTCGTTGAAGATATGGACTACTACGGCGCGGAACTGACGAACTTTTTAACCGGGAGGCTTTCGTAAATGATGCAGATAAAGGCCCGGCGCACGCCAGAGGAAGCCGAGATTATCATCATCCCAATGATCGACACAATGATGTTTCTCCTGATGTTTTTCATTGTTGCCAGCCTTGCCATGGTGGTCCAAAACGGTTTGCCGGTCGATCTTCCCAAGGCCAGTACGGGGGAACGCCATTCGGCGCAGAACCTTACGATTACCATCGATCGCGCCGGGAACCTGCATCTGAATACGACGCCGATCACGATGGCGGAGGTGACGCCCCAACTCGCGAAGCTGGGCGTTTCGTCCGGTACGTTGCTGATTATCAACGCGGACTATCACGTAGAGCATGGCGTCGTGACCACGGTAATGGACGATGCGCGCAAGGCCGGAGTCGAGCGGTTCGCGATCGCAACGGCGTCCTGAGGGTACCGGGGAGAGACTGTATAAATGCGCCGTCATCACCAGAAGAATACGCTGCTCCCGAAAATGATCGGCGTTGCCGTCTTAATCAATGCCATACTCGTGCCGATCATGGCCCAGATGGGCGTCTTCCATAGGGCGCGCGGTACGCGTCTTACGCCGGTAACGCTTGTAAAACTTCCGCCGCCAGAGAAGAACCCTGCCGAGCACAAGGCCAAGAAAGTCCCGCCAAAGCGCCAGGCCCCTCGCGGGGCGAAGCCGCACGAATCGTCGTCGCGCCCCTTGCCGCCCAATCCGAACCAGCCGAAAGTGGTCGCCGCGTCGCCAAGCGATTCGGACGAGGGCGGGGCGACGATCGCCAATAACGGCACGGCAGCACCTGGACAGGTGGTCGCGCCTGCCCCTGCGCCCCGCGAAGAAGCGGCGTCGGCCCTCGTGACGCCTCCGAGTCCGCCCAAGCCGGCTCCGGAGCCAGCGCCGGTTGCCCCGCCCAAGCCGCCAGCGCCTCCGCCGCCGCACGTGCCCGTGATCGTCGCCGCCAAGCCGCTCGATCGTCCCGAGCCGTCGATCCCCGATGAACTGCGCAACGACGATCTTAGCGCAACATTTATGGCCCTGTTCGATATCCAGCCGGATGGGAGCGCGACCGTTTCGACGCAACGGAGCACCGGCAATCAAACCCTTGATCGCCTGGCAATCGATGCCGCGCGCAAATGGACGTTTCGCCCTGCAACCCGCGATGGTCAGCCCGTGCGCAGCTATCTCCGCCTGGAGATCGACTTCAAAGTCGCCGACTGATTGCGCTACCATGGATCGAGCGCGCCCCGCTTGTCTGTTTCGCGGCAGAGGGAGTTCGGCGGTTCAAGTGGGCGGGGTAATATGAGGCTTGCTCCTAGCGGCGCTTCAAATGACACTATGTCCACTCGAACGAAGAGAACACGGGGCGCGTCCGCCGGCAACCACGCCGTCAAACGCGCCGGTGCACGATCCCAGTCCCAACGGCTAGAAGCCGAAGCGCGGCGCTCCCGCATGGCGCGGCAGTTGCTCGGTCTCTTTTATTTTCTGTCCGGTTTCGCGTTCCTTTCCATCGAGACGCTCTGGATCCGGGAAGCTGGTCTTCATATCGGCAATACCGTGGTTTCCGCGACGCTTGTTGTTGCGATCTATTTCGTGTGCGCGGCGATCGGCAACCTCGCCGGAGCCGCATCGTTGCGCAGAGGCGCTTCTGCCGTCGCCCTCTATGCTATCGCGGAACTCGCGACCGGGCTCGCCGCGGGCGCGGCTTATGCCCTTCGGCACGTGATCGGCGCGCTCGTTCTTGTGCAAACCGCGCCCCTTGCCCACGTGGTCTACATCGCCCTCCTTATCGCGCTTCCATCGATTTTTTCCGGCGCCGCCTTTGCCGCATTGACGGATGCGGGCATACGCGCCATCGGGGAGCGCACGGGGACCGGCGGCGTGTTGTACGCGGGAAACCTGGTTGGCGGTGCGCTTGGCGTGCTGATCGGCGGAATCGCTATCCCGATGGCGGCGGGCAATCCTGGGGCGTTCTATACAGCGGCATGCCTGGAGATTCTGATCGGGCTCGGCGTCCTATTGTTGCGTCCGTTGCTTGCTTCGGATCCGGCTGCGGAATCATCCGTCCCTGCGCCGGATGAACCCGGCGTCCGCGTCGGCCCTGGATTAGCATGGACGCTGATCGCGCTTTCGGGGGCGGCGTCCATCGCCCTTGAGATCCTTGCGGTTGCATATTTGCGGCAAGTCTATCAGGATTCCCTTTATACGGCGTCGGCGGCTCTTTTCGCATTCATCGTCGACATGGGGCTGGGGAGCATGCTAGCTGCGCTGCTTCGCCGCCGCAGGCTGGGACCGGAGCCGTTACTGGTCGCCGCGCTGCTGGCCTCCGGCATTTTCGCGCTGCTCTGGCCGGCGGAGTTTTACCTTCTCAGACCGGCGCTGACCGATCCGTCGTACGGTTCGCTCGGCCAATTCATCGGCGATATGGTCGGCGTCGCAACTCTTGCCGCGGGGCCGTTGCTCATCCCGGTTGGCATGGTTTTTCCGCTGGCCTGGGAACTGCTCGATCGGGAGAACACCCGCCAGGGGGCGGCGATCGGCCGCATGTCGTCGCTTAACAAGCTCTGTTGCGCGTTTGGCGCCGCGCTTGTTCCGTTCGTGTTGCTCGGCCGCATCGGCATGAACGGCACGGCTCTCCTGGCGGGATTCGTATACGCATTCGCCGGTCTCGCCGTCGTGCTTGCGTGGAGCGGGCCCCGTCGCGCGCTGGTCGTTGCGGCGTGCCTTGTCGCCCTGTGTGCCTACCCGGCGTACCATTTCCGGATTACCCCGCTGCAATTGGTGAAGGGAAGTCATGCAGAGGCGATCTACGAGGGAGCGGATGGGGTCGTAGCCGTCACTGTCGACCCGGAAGGCTCGCATCATATTGTCGTGAACCAGAACTACACGCTCAACGGCACCGAGAGGGCCCTGACTTCTCAACGAGACGAGAGCTGGATCCCCCTTGCGATGAGCCCGAATCCAAAACGGATCGCGTTTATTGGGATGGCGTCAGGCGTTTCCGCCGCGGCCGCCCTCGATTTCCCAATCGAGCATCTCGATGCGATCGAGATTAATCCGCAGGTGGTTCGTGCGGCGAGGGAGCGCTTCGCGCCCTGGAGCGGCAGGCTGTTTCACGATTCGCGCGCTCAGATCGTCGTGGGAGACGGCCGATATGTGTTGCAAACGGCAAGGCGACCGTACGATACGGTGATATGCACGTTGATGCTGCCGTCGCAAGAGGGGACGAGCGCCTTGTATTCGTCGGATTTCTTCGCCGCCGTTCGAGCGAAACTTACGCGGAACGGTCTGTTCTGTCTTTGGCTGCCGACGTATCAGCACAATATCGCGCTGGCTGGAATGGTGGTCAATACGTTCGCGAAGGCGTTTCCGTATGCGGTTGTCGTGCGCGGCAACTTTAGCCCGGATCAGCCCATTGCCGGACTGATCGGCTCGCCATCGCCGATCGACCTGTCCACATCGTTCCTGAGCCGGAGGTTGGCATCGACGGAAGTTGGCCGCATCGCCGCCGAGTCGCCTTTCCTGCATTCCGTGGACAATTTCCGGTTGACGCTGATTGGGGATCTGGCCTGCCAGCGAGATTACTTCGCAGGATTTGGCGTCACCAATGACGATTATCCGTCGTTTGCCTTTGAGGGGCCGCGTCCGATCGGCAACGGCGACTACCTGCTTGGGCTCCCGTTGCTGAATTGGCTTGGCAGGCGCTTCCTCGACCCCGTCTATCCGTCGTGTAAGCTGGATGTTGGCGATCCAGCGATGGTGATGTCAGGGTTGCGCGCGGGCAACTACTACTACGCCTCGAGCGTCTACTCGTTCCACCGCGCTGACGATATCGACGCGCAACTCCGCCAACAGCAAGAGGCGGACAACACCTGGAGAACGGCGCAGTCGCTCAGCCCCAGGAGCGTTCTCAGGTCCGGCGATCTAGGCCGGTAGCCACGCGCCGGCGGCTATTCACCATCCGTCCTGCCAGCGCTTCCGGTCGTACCCCTTGAACCCGTAGCAGCGGTAGATCTGCAGCGTCCGGATCGGATCGGCATAGGGGCGGCGATGGATGTCGATGTCCGGCAGCACTTCGACGCGTGCGAAGATCGCGCGGCATTCCGGAACCCCGTCGCCGTCGTTGCCATCGTTGACGAACACGGCGTTTTGTCCGATGCGGCTGTTCGGATTCTCCCAGAACATATAGTTGCTCGCCCGGTCATGTAGGGCCAGGTGGTACGTTACCGGATGGCCGGGCAGATAAAACGCGAGCTGTGACGGAATTCGGTAGTTGATGCCGAAGACGAACGCCTTCGATGGCCCGCCAAGCGCCGCGCGTTCTCTGTCGACGCGCGACGCCAGCTCACGCCAGCCTTGCATCTCGGTCGAGCGGTCGAGCTTCTTCTGCGGCTTGGAGTGCAGCGCCGAAAACAGCAGGGGCATCGCGAACGCGGTTGCGCTCAATAGGATGGAGAAGGCCAGCGAGATCCCATGCCAGAAGCGCAATCGCCGGTTCGTCCACGACATCGCGATCGATGCGCCGATCAGGATGATGCCCGTCACGTACGCCGCCGCCGCCCAGTTTCCCTCGACTTTATTGTGCAGCGAGACGATGGCCGTGACAATCGTGACGCTCACCGAGCAGCACCAGAGGTATAGCCAGGCGTCTGCCGCTCTGGGATCGGCTTGCAGGCGAAGACGTGGAACCAGGCGCAAGTAGGTGAGATAGAGCAGGGGCGAGACGAGAATCGCCTGCGCGCCGAGGAAGTCGCCGATATCGCGCAGCGGGTAGAGCGGCTTATCGCGCCCGCGCTGGCCCATCGCGTGTCCATGCAGCCAGTAGGCGTTGCCGTGCGTATGGTTCCACCAGAGGAACGGGGCAAAAATAAGGATTGCGATAGCGAATGCCGCGTACGGGGCAGGCTTCTTGAGCCAATGGCGGCTCTGTTCCGAAAGCAGGACATACACGAACACGGCGGGCAGAATGATAAGTCCATTGAGCTTCGCCATGATCGCTAGCCCCGCGAAGACGCCGCCGAGGAGCCAGAGCGCCGAACGAGAAGCTTCCGATCGATTGCTTTCCGCCGTGTCCGGCTCGACCGCCAGCCAGATGACGAACGTTGCAGCTGCCCAGAACATCAACTGAACGGGGTCCTGGGTCATCAGGAACGACGCATCGGCGGCGAGCGGGATCGCGCTGAGCGTCAGCAACGTGACGAGCGCGATTTGAGGCGAAAAGATCCTGCGCGCGAGCAGGTAAACCAGCGCGGACATCACAAGGACGCTCGCAACCGCGCCAAAGCGTACGCCAAGTTCGGTCGCGCCAAAAATGGACGTGAAGAGGCGGATGACGTATGCCAGCAGCGGCGTATTGTCATAGTAGCCGGTGTCGAGGTGGCGCGACCACTGCCAGTAGTATGTTTCGTCGGAAACAAGCTCGTGGGAAGCGCCATACCAGAGACGGTAGACGAACGTGAGGATGAGAATGGCGATTGCGGTAATATCGCAGTTCCGCGCTCGCTGCCAGATGCTCAATTGCGACCTCCGGCCGAATCCGGCCAGTTGCGATTATACCAGCTAGACCGAGCGGGGGTAGAATGGACTTCGTAGGACATCGATTTATGCTTATGCGCTTGTGGTTGGCAAGGCGCTCACTCTGACGGGTAGCTGGGTCGCGCTGTTCGCAGCGGCTTCTTCGTACACTTGCTGGCTCTTGCCGGAATGCAGGTATTGGTTTCCGCAAGCGCGAATGATGGCAGAGGGAAGGCCGCTCGGAGAGAATGCGATTTGTTGCCTGCTCGATTGGGCAGCACCGCGACTGAACCCTGCGGCTTCTTGCTGCGTCTTATTTGATACTCCGTTAACAAGACTCTCGACGAAGATGCCGGGGAGGTCGATCCGTCGGAATGCAGCCCTGCTTGTAATCCTCAACGAAATATTGGGTCGTATCCCTCTCTCACGGCCGATAAGGAATCTCGCCCATGAAAGAATTGATAGTCAGCGCGATGTGGCTTCCGATTGTAATTGCCGCGCTCGCAGTGTCTCTCGCCTCCATGGCGCCGCAGCCGTCGCAGGCCGCTTCGCTTAAGGATCCGGTCCGCGTTGAGCCCGCTCCAGCCGGCGAACCGCTCTCCGCGCTCTTTGCGGTTGCTGTCGACGGTCAGAACGCTCCTGCGTACGTGGCGAAGGTGCTCTGCATTGATCGCGTTCGTACCCACGAACTACCGGAGGTGCAACTTCCCGGCGAGGCGGCGTTTGCGTCGTTCGACATGGGACGCTCGCCGGTAACGGTGACCGTTACCTGTGCGCAGGACGTGCAGGCGGCGAAGCTCTTGCCGTCGTCGTATCATCTGACGCCAAACGTTGAAGGCAATACGGTAACGTTTACGATCAGCAAGCCGGGCCAGGTGACGCTCGAAGTAAACGGCGACTGGAACGACTCGCTGCACATATTCGCCAATCCGTACGAAGCCGATATTCCCAGCGCAAACGATCCGAACGTCATTTACTTCGGTCCCGGCGTCCACGAAATTGAGCCGGTGACCGTGTACTCGGGGCAGACAGTCTATATCGCCGCCGGCGCCGTCGTCTATGGCAAGCTTTCGTCGCTCACCGGCAAAGGAACCGTTTTCACGCTCAGCGGGTCGAACATCACTCTGCGCGGGCGAGGCATCATCGATGGCAGTTTGATCCCCAAGCCGAGCCCTGGCGGCAATCTCATCTTTGCGCACGGCAGCGACATTCACGTCGAGGGTGTCATCCTGCGCGATTCTGGCGGGTGGAACTTCCCCATTTACGACTCGCAGCGCGTGACTGTGGATAACCTCAAGCTGTTCGGATGGCGCGGCAATTCGGACGGAATCGATATCAACAACAGCAGCGATATCGATGTCGCCGACACGTTCTTCCGCACCTTCGACGACAACGTCGTGATCAAGTCGAGCAACCCGAAAGCGCCGCCGACTCGCAATGTGACGGCGAAGCGGTGTATCTCATGGAACGAGATCGCGCATCCGTTCAGCCTGGGCGCTGAACTTAACAACGACTGCGAGAACATTACGTTCTCGGATTGCGACGTCATCCACGACAAGGGGCGTGAATGGGTGCTGCGCGTTTTCAACTCCGGCAAGGCGCATGTCAAGAACGTCGTCTTTGACAACATCCGCATCGAAGAAGCGCGCCGTCCGATATCTCTCTGGATCGGCTCGAGCATGTGGGTAAAGGATCCCGAGCGCGGGCATATCGATGACGTTGTCTTCAGGAACATCACGTCGGTATTGCCCGAAGGCGGCAATAAATGTGCGAACCTCGTAGGGTTCGATGCCGACCACGCGATTCACAACGTGAAGTTCGAGAACGTATTGTTCGGAGGCAAGCCGGTCACTGCGGACGACGTCAAGCAAAACGCGTTCGTCGACGGCGTGACGTTCGAGCCGTAAGGTTGGTTCGCCCGTCCGGCGGCGCGCGCACGACGCGGACTGCCGGGAGGCCTAAGCCGCAGGTTGGTATGGATACCCACATGATCCAACGTCTTTCAGCCGCAATCACCGTGCTCGTATTTGCCGTGCTCCTCGCGCTGCCCGGCACGCGATGGGTTGTGCAGGAGGAGTTTGAGGCACTGGCAGGCCGCTGGACTGACGAACCGGCGGTTTCTTTGATCGACCATCACCGACGAAATGATTTCGACAAGGAGTTGGCAATAGCAAATCGCCAGGCTGCGGTGGCTAGGCACGAAAACGGCAACAAACTTGTCCGAGATGATGGGGTCGATATTGGCGCGCATGTCATAGACGACCTTGCGAAGCGGTATCCGGCGCAGCCAGCGTGCTATGGGCTCGCCGCTCGTATGGCGATGCTCGAAACAATTCACCTTGACCGTCCCGAGGAAGCCGTTCTCTACTCGCCAAGCGCAATCCCGTTTACGCCGCTGCCGCAATCACGCAATGCACTTAATCTCTTTCTAAAGGACGTGGAGTGCGGTAGGAAGCTCGAACCAGACAACGGTTACTTCGCGATCCTCGACGCGGCCGGCTTGCTCCAAGCTCACCGAGATTTGGAGGCCCTAGCGGCGCTTCACCATGCGGGACAGTGTCACTCATTTAACGAGCATTATTATGAACTGTTCGCTGGCTACGATGCGTTGAGCCGGGACGCGATAGGGCGCGACGAGGCTATTGGGCGGCTTTTAAGGTTTGGCAGGGACTCTTCACCTGATTTTAGAACGGTGCGGGCGGCTGCTCGCATCGCGACTGGAATGGCGGCCAGGGCTGAGATGCGCGGCAACGCGCGCTACGGCATTCGATTAAGGCGCGATGTACGGAACGTGGGCGCTCTCATGCGGCTTCGATCTCATTCATTCCTCTGCGCCATGGTCGGTTGCTCTATTATTGAAATTTCATTATCGCGTCCCATGGGTGTTCACCACAACTTGACTGGAGACGGACCAGCAAAGGACCGAATGATGGCGCACTTTTGCGCCAACTTAATGCGCAATTCTGGATTCGATGCTGATGCCGCGTCTGTCGTTCAGCAGACGGAGCTTAACATTCGAACAAGGGCGATCATACACAAAGTGGTAGACAGGATATTGCTTCCCGTCGGTATCCTTTCTGCGTGGTACGAATTGTCCGCAATCATGTTACTCGCAGGCTTATGCGTGGTCGCCAGCGCCCTTCTCTCCGGCGTGGTTGGACTTTATCCGAGCATTCGAAGACGCGAGCCGCTATCGATTGCTGTTTGGTGCGGGGCGTCGATTGCTCTACCAGAAGTGGCACTCTGTACTTTGGGACTGTGGGCGCTTCGCGACGCGAGCAATGTGGAAGCGTTCGCGCTAGTCGCGGTTTTGGCATTGGGTGTATTTGCTCTGTTCGCCTGGATCACGACCCGATTTCGTGCAAACCTGCTATTTCACTATACTATCGCATTGTTTAGCTCGGGCTGCGCGATTATCGTCTTGATTTGCCTAGCCGCGACCTTAACAGAATTGTTCCGTAACATGGGGCTGCCGTTCTCGATGTTGATCTCTCAAGTCCAGCCAATTCACGAGGAGCCTCTTGGTTTACTCGCGACGCTCAACAATACTCTGAGTTTTGGCTCTGGGATTTCAACGTTAAGGAGCTTTGAGGAGAGCGGTTTGCTCGTCCTGCTCTGCGCGTCATTGCCGCTCGTCATCGCAACCGTCGCGGCTATCGTTGCGCTGGTTCGGCGTCGGCCGATGGCGGCAAGCATCGTACGCGCCGTCAGTGCTGCGGGACCGGTCGTTCTTTGCGTTCTTACACTTGCCTATGCGACGTTAATGATCCCGATTCTGCACTACAACGCCGTCGCGAACCGGACGATTGATAGGATCGCCGTCGATGAACCGGGATATTATGCCTCGTTGGTAGGCACGACGTGGCCGGGGCGATAGCTAGCCGCCCCTCGACTAGACTCCTTCCTCCGTGATGTATAATCTGATGGACTTTCGCATCGCTCCTGTAAATTCACTTTGAGCGTGTGTAATAAAACCTATTCGGAACCTACCTTCCCACTTCCCCTTCGAGAACCTCAGGGTCCGCGAACGGGACGAGTCTCGGACCGTCGTGATGCGCACAACGGCTCTGGAAGTCTCGCCTTTTAGGAGAGAAGGGGACCCCATTCTGGGGAAGAGAGGTTTTCGGGTAGGCTTCCGGAACGATTACAACACGCTCAGCTTAGTCGTGCCGCATTCGCGAAGCGCGCGAAAAATGGCCAAGCGGCCATGGAGCGTTCTTAATTCTTTGGTTCTCAATCGGCAAGTATTCCCTTGCGTTGGACCATGAGCGAGCGAAAGCTCCGAAAAGGATTCTCATGGACGAGCATGCGCTACGGACACTTGAATATGATGCAATTCGCCGGCGGTTGGCGGATGACGCGGCTTGCTCGTTGGGAGTGGAACGCGCGCTGGGCATGACGCCGGAAACGAATCTGGCGGCGGTGCAGGCGCTGCTCGACGAAACGGCCGAGGCGCGGGCGATGTTCTCGATTAAGGGAGGCATCCCGCTGGGCGGAATTACCGATATTCGCCCCGAGCTTCGTCAGTCGCAGATTGGCGGCGTGCTCGATCCGGAACAGCTGCTTGCAGTGGCGTCGACGGCGGGCGCGGCGCGGTCGCTGAAGGCGTTCCTCGCGAAGGCGGAGGCTGGCACATGGCCGCTTCTGGTGTCGTACGGCAACCGGATCGGCGTGTATTCGTCGCTGGAATCGGCGATCGGCGCTGCGATCGCACCGAACGGACTGGTGCTGGATTCGGCATCGATGGACCTTGCGCGCATCCGGTCGCGCAAGCGGGTGGCCGAGGGGCGTCTGCGGGAAAAGCTCAATTCGATCATCACCGGCCCGTTGCGCAACTATTTGCAAGACCCCGTGATCGTCCAGCGCGCCGACCGCGCGTGCGTGCCCGTCAAGGCTGAGCATCGCGGCGCGTTCGGCGGCATCGTGCACGACACGTCGTCGAGCGGCGCGACCCTGTTTGTAGAGCCCGCTGCGGTGGTCGAACTTGGCAACGAGGTGCGCGAGATGGAGGTGCAGGAGCGACAGGAGATCCAGCGGATTCTGATGCGCCTCACCGGCATGATCCAGCAGGTTTCGCCGGGCCTTTGGGCAACCGTGGATGCGCTGTCCACTATCGATTTTATCGCGGCGCGCGCCCGGCTGGCCGATCGCATGAACGCCGTCGAACCCGAGATCGGCGCTGTGGGCGTTACGCGCCTCCTCTCGGCGCGCCATCCGCTGATCGATCCCGAGAAGGTCGTCGCGATCGATATTTCGCTTGGCGAGGCTGAAAACCGGGCGCTGCTCATTACCGGCCCGAACACCGGCGGCAAGACGGTGACGCTCAAGACGGTGGGTTTGCTTACCCTCATGGCGCAGAGCGGCCTGCACGTCCCGGCCGCGCGGGCGACCATCCATCTGTTCGACCAGGTCTTCTCGGACATCGGCGATGAGCAGAGCATTCAGCAATCGTTGTCCACGTTTAGCTCGCACATGACCAATATTGCGCGCATCCTTGCGGAGCTCGGACCGAATGCGCTTGTATTGCTCGATGAGGTGGGGGCGGGCACGGATCCGGGCGAGGGCGCGGCGCTGGCGCGGGCGCTCCTGTCATATTTGCTCAGTCGCAACGCGCGCGTCGTCGCGACCAGTCATTACGGCGAGCTGAAAAGCTTCGCGTATACCACGGATGGCATCGAAAACGCTAGCGTCGAGTTCGACGATGTTTCGCTTCGACCGACGTACCGGCTGCTGCAGGGCATCCCCGGTTCGAGCAACGCGATCGCAATCGCAGGGCGGCTCGGGCTGCCGGAAGAGGTTCTCGCCGATGCGCGCAGTCTGACCGTGACCGTCGATGAGGCATCGACCGTTATCAAGGGTTTGGAAGAGGCCAAGCGCGCGGCCTTGGGCGAGGCGAAAGCCGCGCAGGAAGCGCGCCGCGAGGCAAGGGTTCTGCGCGAGAAGGCGGAGCGCGAACTGAGCCAGTATGAGGAATTGCGCCACGAAGTGCGCCGGAAGGCGTTGGAAGAGGCGCGTACGATTATTCGAAAGGCGCAGGATCGAGCGGCAAATCTGGTCGCCGATGTTAAGCGCCGCGCATCGGCCCACTATGGATCGACAGTCGAAGCCGACCGCGCGGCGACGCAAATTCGCGAGGATCTGCGCGACGTTGAGCGGGAAGCTGTCGATGAAATCGATGCGCTTCTCGCGCTGCCGCGGTCGGGGGACGATGACGAGACCGAGGCGGCGGAGGCGCGTCCGTTGCACGCCGGCGACCGGGTCCGCGTGCCGTCGCTCGGGCTGGCCGGGACGCTGGTCGATGAGCCTTCGGAGAACGACAAGGTCAGCGTGCAAGTCGGCCGTCTCCGCGTGAGCGTCGCGCCATCGTCTCTCGTCCTGCTCGGCGGGCCGCCGCCTTTGCCTAAGACGCCGCCAAAATCGCAATCGCAGGTGATACGGACGGAGCGTGAACAGCCGCTCGAAGCCGGACGCGGGGAAGACGGCATCATGGCCGCCGCTGCCGTCTCGCAGCAGCTCTCGTTGATCGGGATGCGCGCGGAAGAGGCCTTGATGAGCCTGGATCGCTACCTGGACATTGCGTACGGCGCTGGCGTGGAGCGCGTCCGGATCGTCCACGGCAAGGGCTCCGGCGTCTTGCGGCGGGTGGTGCAGGACCATCTCAAAACCCACGCGTACGTTGAGAGCTTCGTCACCGCCGATCCCGACGAAGGCGGCGCGGGTGCGACGATTGCACTGATGAAGAAGTAGAGGACAATTTCTTCTGAGAGTGTGCGTAATAAACTGGCGTATTGCGAAAAAGATTCAGGACGGCTCGTGCCGCCGGGGCAATTTTTTGCCCGCGCCTCGTTCAGTGCGGCGATTTACGTTGCCTCGTCAACACGCGTACGGCCTTTTGCCGCCATCGTCCGCCGGTCACGGACCGGTCTCGCCCGCGCCTCGTTCACTGCGGTGATTTACGATGCTTCGTCAACACGCGTACGGCCTTTTGCCGCTATTGTCCGATCCCAGCGCACATCGTTAAGCGGTGAAAGCGATGCGTCGCCCCTTAATCAAAAACGGCCACGGCGGCCGGGGAGCCGTCTTACAAGACCTTTCGATCTTTTACACACGCTCTGATACAAA
>JARLGU010000055.1 GCA_031292625.1 Capsulimonadaceae bacterium
CGCAACCGGCGCGGGCGGAGCGAAGACCACCGGCGTAGGCGCGACCGGCGCGGGCGGAGCGATGACCACCGGCGTTGGCGCGACCGGCGCGGGCGGAGGGACGACCACCGGCGTAGGCGCGACCGGCGCGGGCGGAGCGATGACCACCGGCGTTGGCGCAACCGGCGCGGGCGGAGCAATGACCACCGGCGTTGGCGCGACCGGCGCGGGCGGAGCAATGACCACCGGCGTTGGGACGACCGGCGCTGGCGGAGGGACAACCACCGGCGTTGGCGCGACGCCTTTCCAGTAGAGGACGACGATTGCGGGTTCTGAATATCCGTTCTCATCCGACGCGATCACGCTCACCTTGCAGTCTCGTTCAGGGATAAGCATGGAAATCGACGTGGCCGATTGACCGTTGCCATGCGCAAAAGGCGTAGGGCGGCCGTCCACAAGCACACGGACATCCTTAGGCGGCGCTCCAGATGCCGTGTGGACTTCATACGAAATCGTTACGGCGCTTTTCGTTACGAAGGAGCCGGATTCCGGCGATGAGATCAGCACGACCGGCGGATGCTTGATCGCTACGACATTTGCCGGCGGTTCCACGACCGGGACGGAGTTAGCGCCGGAATGCTTGCGCGCTTCGTCATTGGCTTCGCTCACCGCCTTATCCTCGTCGAGCGTCGTGAGCACCCTGGCAAGCACGTCGGGCCGGTAGTACCGGTTGCGGAAGCGGGACGCGCCGAAAAAGTCGTAGTCGGCGGCGCTCTTGGGCCGCTCGACCATCCAGCCGATCAGGTCTTCTCCGCCGGCGGAGCAGTCGTAGTAACCGGATGGCGTATGTAGTACCCATCGTGCGTAGTCGGCCTGCGGAAAGAAGCTGCAGATTTCGATTAGATCCGGGAGGCGATACCAGCGCACCGTGCCGTCGCCAAGCGTCGCAACCGCAACATTGGCGTCATGGGAGACGTTGACATGGTAGACCGGCGCGGGCACATCGATCCGGAAAACAAAGTGCGCGGCGTCCTTGTTTTGCAAGACACCCGAGTAGAGGGACCACGCGGTCCCGACGACAAACGTCCTTGCGTCGCTTGCGAAGGCGTGGCAGTACGCAATCTCGTTGGACCTGTCGCCGGTCTGGTTGGGGAAGCTAAACTGCCGTCCGTTTACGCGAATGCCGCCAACGGTGTTGGAAGAGACCTCGGCATTTGGCACGGATGTGACTGGAGGAGACAGATCCTTGCAGCGCGCCGCTGCCTCGTTTGCCGAAAAGGTCAGTGACGACCGATCGCGCATCGAAAATCGAAGACCGCCGGACGGACGGACGATTCCAATCGTCGCGGCGTCCCCGGACAAAAGCAGGTCCGGCTGGTCGGCGCGGTTGTCGATAATTCCCGCGTCCTGGAATATGTGCATCTTCCTGTCCGAATCGATGAAGCCCAGACGCGGGCTCTCGCAGGCGAAGAGGACGATTTCGGCATTGATCGGGGCAAGTTGCGTGATGCCGCCATTGACCGGCTCGCTATCCTGCGGGCGGTCGGACATAAAATTGGGCCACGTGCGCACGACGCAAGCTTTCCGCTCACGCGTCGATTGCTGCCCCGCGTATAACGTACCGTTCGCCGACCACGCGACGACGCTGAACACGCTGGTTTCCGTAGCATTAAGGGTCGAGACGACGGAAAGTTTAGGAATCGAGAAAATCGTAATTCTGCCGGAGTCCGCATAACCGACCGCGACGTGCTTGCCATCGGGTGAAAAGCGCGCGGAAAACGGCGTATGCTCCAGCGTCGTTTGTGAGATCTGTCTCAGGTTGTCGTCGTAGAGCCGCAGAGTGTGGTCGATGCCGCCCGCCACGATGATCCCTGTCCTCGCAAAATCCAGGGCGTAGATGCTGCCCGTGAAGCTGGCGTCGCTTGCGATCTCCTTGTAATGGCCGGTCTCATAGAGCCTGATGCCGCTGCTTCCGAGCGCGACCGCGATCTTGCCGCCGTCAGGACTGTACGCTAGGGAAAGAGGCACGTTGGGCAGACCGGAGATAACCGCAGCGGATGCGCCTGTTTGGCGATCGTAAATGTAAACGTCGAAGAGCGGGTGGTTGACGGTCGAATCTGGATCGGATGTCCAGCCAGCGCAGGCGATCCGGCTGCCATCGGGACTGATCGACACCGCATAAAGCTGCCCGATGTTGCCGCCGCCGATCGGAGGGCGGATCGTTCTTAGGAGTTGACCGGATTCGAGGCTCCAGACGCGAACGGTCTTGTCATCGGATGCGGTTGCAAGATAGCGCTTATCCCGGTCGATGGACACGGCATTGATGTTCGCCGAGTGCATCCCGTTTTCCAGACGTAGAAATGGGCCTCCGTCTTCCTTCGCCGCTCCCAGCGCAGAACTACCACCGATGAGGGCGAAGATGACAGCGAGCATAAAGAGTGCGCGCTTTGGTCCATCAAAAAATGCCATTGTCGTAAGCAGCGTAGGGGCGACCGCCATCGAAGACGTTGCGCCTCAAGAAATGCCCGGTTAGCCGTCGCATCGACGGAGACGGAGCGGTTGTTCCGAGGCCTGCATATCAAAGTTAGTTTACCGCATCGTTTGACGACGACTGGCTTAGTATGAAAAAATTCACGCTCCATTGTCGTTTTGCCGCCAATCGTTGCATCACTCTCCCCAAGCAGCCATGCTTGACGCATGTTAACGGCGAGCATTATGGACGCTAGCTCCCTATTTCGTACCCTAAAGCGGTAACTTCTGAAACGGACGACAGATACGATCAGGACGGAAGCGCACTGTATGGAGGTTTGGAAATGGTTTAGCGAAAGAAGGGGGATAGCGCTTGAAGATTCAAGATGCCCCTTACGACCGGACTGGCCGCAGCTCGCCCGCCGCACACGGCGTTTCATTGCTAAATGCCGTGTGCGCTCCGTCTAAATCCTCTCTTTCGCAGACAGGGGGGGCGCATCTACTAATATCAACGATTGTCACCGATATTGGCTCGGTTTCCGGCCGTGAACGACCGGCCTGAGATGTCAAACCCCATCAATGGGGCTGCTGGCTCACGAAAATGCTGGCCGTCTACCGATGAGGCCCGTTCACGGGCTTTCTCAACACAGGCCGGCCCTTTCAGGACCGGACTCGCGCCGCTGTTAACAGTTATAGATTCGATCGCCCTGCTTTCGCAGACGGTTTGTGTTGACAACCGGTTGTCCTCATGATACAATGCAACCGGTTGCCCTTTCCATTATGCCGACGATTAATGACATTGCGAAACGCTGCGGGATCAATAAATCGACCGTCTCCCGCGTCATCAATAACACCCCAGGTAAAGTGAGCGCCCGTACGCGCGAGCAGGTTCTACTGGCCATCCGGGAGATGGGCTATCAACCGAGCGTATTTGGGCGGGCTCTCTCGATGAAGCGCTCGAACACCATTGGGGTTGTCACCTGGCTGCACAATCACCTTCTTGCAATGCCGTATTTTGCGGCCATCGTCAGCGCTGTGCTCGATGAGGCGACTCAGGCGGGAATGACGATGGCATTGTTTAACGGGAACGTCTTTGCGCCGCAATATCCGGGAAGATTGATCTTTTCGGATGGCCGCTGCGATGGCCTTATTATCATCGGCTCATGGAAATTCGAGGGGCTGGTCGATGCGCTCTTGGAGGCGGGCCTCCCCTTTGTCGCCGTAAACAGCGGCGAGCTGCCAGACGGCTGCGACTCGCTCGATATCGATAACGTGGATGCCGGCCGCATCGCCACCCAGCACCTAATTGACCTTGGGCACAAGCGCATCGCATTCTGCGACGATAGCGCGTACTCGCCATTTTCCCGGCAGCGTTATGACGGCTATGCGGCGGCAATGTCAGCGGCAGGCCTCGCGGTTGACGAGCGTTTGCTGCTTAACGGCGATTCCACGGAGTCGAGCTATCAGCGCGGTCTTCGCGCGGCAGGTATGGTCCCGGACCTAACGGCGATCTTTTGTACCGGGGATCAAATCGCGCTGAGCCTCATACAGGGGCTGCGCGACGCGGATGTAAGGGTCCCGGCTCAAGTTTCGGTGCTTGGCATCAACGGCGAAACGTGTGGAGAGGTCTCGGCGCCGAAATTGACGACGGTTAGCCAAAGGCTCGAGGATCTCGGGACGGAGGCCGCGCGGATGCTGCTCGCTCGAATCGAAGACCGCTCCCTACCGCCGCGAAACATCGTCTGGCCGATTGAACTCGTCGTTCGAGAATCGACGGCCCCGCCTCTCGGTTAGCGTCGGCACATTGAGGACAACAGCCTTATCTTTGCTTGGATATCTTGCACTCCCACGATGGGATGCGCCAGGAGGACTGTGAAATTGGGAATTCGACAATATCTGCGTCTCGCCGGAATATGTGCGGCCCTGGTTGCGTCCACGTCGACGCTGGCGTGGGCCGATCCTGCCGCGATGTTCCCGTTCGTCGCCGATTGGGACAACGCGCCGGCCGGCAGCGCCATCGACGTCTCCGCGCTGAACGCAAAGCCCGCCGGAGCGAACGGGCGGATCGTGGTCAGGGACGGACATTTCGTCGAGTCAAGAACGGGACGGCGGGTGAAGTTCCTGGGAGTCGACTTTACGGGAGCGGCGGATTTTCCGACTCACACGGACGCTGATAAGATCGCTCTTCGCCTGGCCCGCATGGGCGTCAATATCGTTCGCATCCACCATCATGATTCGCGCTCGATGCGCGGCGCCGCAGCGCTCTGGGAGCGAGGCACTGGCCCCGCGAAGTTCTCCGCCGACGGCCAGGAGCGCCTCGACTACTTGATCTCTCAGTTCAAGAAACAAGGGATCTATGTCAACCTGAACCTGCACGTCAGCCGCTCCTATATTCCGTCCGACGGATTCCCGGATTCGGTTCTGCAGATTACCACCGAGTTCGACAAGCGCGTCGACAACTACGATCGCCGTATGATCGAGCTACAGAAGCAGTTCGCGCACGACTACCTCGCACACGTCAATCCGTATACAGGCCTCAGCTACGTCGACGACCCGTGCGTTGCGGTTGTCGAAATCAACAACGAAAACTCGCTGGTCTCGTGGGGGCCCGAACGAATTTCGTTTTTCGATCAATTGCCGGAGCCGTTCCGAGGCGAACTGATCGGTCCGTGGAATGCGTGGTTGAAGAAGAAGTACGGAACCGATGCCGCTCTGCGGAAGGGGTGGCTTCCGGCCGCGCCGGCGAACGCTCAGGCAGGCGCGCTGTTGCCGGCAGGCGCGAACTTCCCTGCGTGGAACCTCGAAGATGCTACGAAGGCGGCGAAGGCGACGGCATCAACGTCACCCAGCGCGGAGGGGGCGGCCGATGTGCGAATCGATTGTCCGGTCAAGCCCGACGCGGACTGGAAGGTGCAGGCGAAGCTCGGCGGCCTCAACTTTGTTGAAGGCGTGGCGTATATTCTGACATTTCGCGCGAAAGCCGACGGGGATCATCCGGTCAGCGTCTACGCTGGCATCGAGCAAGCGGACTGGCACGGGAACGGCCTGCACCGCGCTCTTGACCTGAAATCTGACTGGCAGTCTTACCGCATGCCCTTCATCGCATTAAACGTCGTTCCGCAACACGGACGAATCGTTTTCTCGGTCGGCGGCGCGACAGGAACCGTTTGGCTCAGCGATGTTCGCCTGAAGGAAGTCGCTGTAGACGATGTCATCCCCGCGACACAGTCCCTCGCAGCGGGCAATATCGACATGCCGGCAAGCGGCACGGCTCCGGCCGCCGCGGACTGGACGCAATTCCTGGTCGATGCGGAGCGCGCTTACGCCGATGAAATGCGGGCGTACCTGCGCAAAGATCTTGGCGTAAAGGCCTGTATTGTCGACACACAGATGGAGTACGGCGGACTTTCCGCGTTTTCTCGCGAGGCAGGCAGCGATTACGCGGATGGGCACGCCTACTGGCAACACCCGAAATTCCCCGGAAAGCCATGGGACGGGGCAAACTGGCTGATCGGCAACTCGCCGATGGTTAACGATCTAGCTGACGGCAAGACCGTGACGCTTCACCGGCTCGCGTTCGACCGGGTTGCCGGAAAGCCGTTCACCGTGTCCGAATACAATCATCCCGCGCCCAGCGATTACCAGGCGGAGATGATGCCGTTCCTGGCGAGCTACGCCGCCCTGCAGGACTGGGACATGGTTTATCCCTTCGACTACGGAAGGTACGACGCAGCGCAGCCGCGCGACCGGATACAGAGTTACTTCGCAATAGCGCAGAACCCGGCGAAAGAGGCGTTCTATCCGCTCGCGGCGTTGCTCCTGCGGGCAGACGAAATTGCCCCGCTGGCATCGACGACGACGCTCAATATTGCCCCCTCGGCGATTGAAGCCGCCGGCGATGCGTCTCGCGAATGGACCAGCGCAAACGGCGGCAAACCGGTCGACTTGCTTGCATCCCGCATCCAGGCGAGAGTCGCACCGGACGCCGTCGCCAGCACGCTCACCGTACAGACGGACAAACGAGCAAGCACCTCGTCCGTTACCGTTCAGCGCAATAGCGCCGGAGCGGTTTACGTGGCTCAGGGCAGGGCCGCCGTTACGGCAACCGGCTTCGTCGGCGGGCAGACAATCAACATGGGACCGGCGACAATTACGTTCCCGTCGTTCGGCAACAATTTCGCGTCCCTGATGCTTGTTTCGCTCGATGCCAAGCCGCTCGCCGTTTCGAGCCGCTTGCTTCTGGCGATCACGGGCAAGGCGGAAAACCTCGACATGGTCTGGAACGCCGATCGCACGAGCGTCAGCAACCATTGGGGGCACGGCCCCGTGCAGGCGGAAGGCGTTCCGGCTACACTCGTGATCGCGAACACGGCCTTGCGCCGCGTTTGGGCGCTCGATTCTACCGGTGCGCGCACGACAGAGGCGCCCGTGACGATCAAGAACGGCAGGGCGACGTTCGATATCGCTCCGTCGTATCACACGGTCTGGTACGAGATCGGCCGCTAACCGTTCAGGTCGCCCGCGCGACGTTAACAGCGGTGATAGACGATGCGGCGTCGACACGCGGACAGCCTTTCGCCAACTGCGAAAGGCTGTCCGGCGCACCGCGAAGCCAGGCGGTTGTTCCGGCGAAAGCCGCCGTTCTCAATCCGCAATGTACCGGATCCGCTTGTTCACATCCGTGTTTGGCGAATGGTACGGTTGCGTCAGATTGCCGGGCGCGAACGCTGTTCTGAGAATATGTTCGGCGTCCGATTCGTTGAAGGCGTTCGTGAAGATGGGTTGCAGGTAATCGATCCCGAGTCGTGATGGACGCAACAGTTTCGGATCGAAGAGCGCCGCGGGCATCTTGCGGGCGTGAATATGCCCCCACTTGTCGCGAAACCGGTTGGCATCGAAGCTGGAGACCTGAAAGCCTCCCGCGCGCGTATGCTGCAGAATCGCAACGTGATTGTTGTAGCCTTCCGCGAGCAGGTCAACAGCCTTGCCGCCAAGCTGTGACGCGTAAAACCGGTCGAAATAGATCGGCCGGCCGCCGCGTTGCGTATGTCCCACCTTTCTGGTAAAGATCGCCTCGCTCGCGGTTTCTCCGCGCCGGTAGCCGCGAAAGAAGTTGTCCCCGATTGCCTCGATCAGCAAATCACGCAACGCCTCGGCGGCGCCGGTCAACCTGATATTGCCGGCCGGGTCCGTAGACCGGTTTGCGGCGTGCGCCGGGGATCGTTGCCTTACGCCAGCATCCGCAGCGACAAATCCCAGAGGCGATCCGCGTTGGCGGGATCGAGCGCGTAGGGGGCGACGCCGTTAAGGCTCGCCTCGCCTGGGCGGCGCGTGAGAAGTTCGCTCTCGTTGCAATCGTCGAAGTAGCGCCCTCCGATCCCGTCGAGCAGCGGCGACGTCGCCAGCAGAACCGATGTCGCCGCGCCCTGTTGAACGGTCTTGCGAAGGCTGTCAGGAAGCGATGCCGGCCGTCGATTGTTGCCGTCGATGTATCGCTGCAGGTTGGTCGCGATCGATCCCGGCATGAGGGCGTTGACGGTGATGCCGTCGCTGGTCCAACGAGCGTTCGCGGCAACTGCGAAGAGCACGTTGGCGGTTTTTGACTGCGCATAGGCAGCCCACGGGTCGTACGGGCGGAAAGCGAAACGGATGTCGTCGAAGATCACCGGCGAACGCAGATGAGCGCTGGAACTGACCGCGACGATCCGTGCGCCTCCCGCGGACACGAGCGCGTCGTAGAGGCCCAGCGCGAGTGCAAAATGGCCAAGATGGTTGGCGGCGAACTGCGTTTCCCATCCCTCGGCCGTCAGCTTCAGCTCGGGGATCGCCATGACCCCGGCGTTGTTGACAAGGATGTGCAGCGGCCCGTCCCACGCCGCGACAAACGCGTCGATGCTCGCGCGATCGAGCAGCTCGAGCGGCGCGACGTTGACCCGAGGGTTGCCGGTCGTTGACACAATATCCGCCGCGACCACGGCGCCGGCTTCCGTATTGCGCACCGCAAGCGTGACCTCAGCGCCGCACTGCGCGAGCGCGCGGGCGGTTTCGACGCCGATCCCGGACGCCGCCCCCGTAACGATCGCGCGCTTTCCGGTCAGATCAATGCCGGCAGCCACTTCGGCAGCCGTTGAGTGAAAGCCGAACGGCGTTGTGATGCGTATCATAGCGAACTCCTGTGATAACGAAAAATTAGAAAGCGCTCTCCGCGCGGGTTCCCCGCGCGGTCGGCGCATTGTTCTCTCTTCCTAAGCTTTTTCCATAACGCTACTCGCCGTCAGCGGCCTTGGCGACGTCTTCCCAGGCGGCCCATTCGGCCAACTTCCGAGGGTAGAGCGTCTTCACGTATTCCGCCGCGAAGTTGCCGAGAAGCAGACGCAGGGGCGGATTTTCGGCGTCCACAACCTTCAGAATAGCGCCGGCGGATGAAGCAGGGTCGCCGCGACGGACTTTCGACCACCCCTCGGCGCGCGCTTTGCGGATGCCATCGTAGGCCGGGTTGAGCGTCGCGTGCATCGACGACGAGCCGCTCCAATCCGTGGTGAAGCCGCCGGGTTCTATGATCGTCACGTGGACGCCAAACGGGGCCAACTCCTGGCTGAGCGCATCGCTGAAGCCCTCCAGTCCCCACTTTGATGCATGGTAGAGCCCAAGACACGGGAATGCCGCGACGCCGCCGATACTCGACACCTGAATGATGTGCCCGCTGCCTTGCGCTCGAAGATAAGGCGCGGCCGCCTGAGACACCCAAAGCGCGCCGAATAGATTGGTCTCGATCTGGGCGCGCGCCTCGATCTCGCTTACCTCCTCGACCGCTCCAAAGAGGCCGTATCCTGCGTTGTTGACGATGACGTCCAACCGGCCAAAGTGGTCATGAGCCAGCTTGATCTCGGCAAAATCGGCGTCGCGATCGGTGACGTCTAGGGCGATTGGCAGGATGTTGGCGCCATACTCCGTGACGAGATCCTCGAGCGTGTCGACATTGCGCGCCGTTGCGGCAACTTTATCGCCCCGCTTAAGAGCCGCAATCGTCCATTCGCGACCAAAGCCCCTCGATGTTCCCGTGATAAACCAGACTTTCATTGTGCGTTCCTTTCGTCACTTGAGCTTTTTCGCAAGCTCTGCATTTTGCTGCCCGATGCGTCGTGCTCTTTCGTCGTCACCCGCCTGGATCGCATCCCAGTAGGCGACCTTGCCGTCAAGATAGTTCCGCCGGATCTTGAGATCCTCGATTTCGCGATCGATTCGATCTCGATGTTCCATGAAGAGCTTCCTCTGCTCAGCGGCTGCCGGCGCGCCGTACTTGCGAAGCTCGATAAACCGGCGCATATCCTCAATGGAGAGTCCGGTTTTCCTTAAACAGCTAAGCCCTTCGATAATGCGGACGGTGTCAGCGGAGTAGCGCCGGTGTCCGCTGCTTTCGTGGCGCGGGATCGGCTCGATCAAGCCGATCCGTTCGTAATAGCGTAGCGTATGTTCGCTCAGCCCGCTGAGCAACGCCATCTGCTGGATCGTAAGAACCTCTAAGGTGCTGGTACTCATAGCGGAAGTATGGCGAACTTAGAGCGCTCTAAGTCAACGCTGGTATAATAAATTTCAAGAATCATTTTCGACAGCGCGGCTCGCATGTAGGCGTTATCCCTGGGAACAGAACAAGCGGCAGTCGTGGTTTTGGAATTGGGACGGAACGAGATTGTGGATACCGATCCCGGATTCGGATCGAAACGAACGATTGAAGTTACAGGCTTTCGATTCGTCCGGTAAAATGAATCGTTCCAACTTCCTTCTGGGGAGGCTGAATCAAGGAGATGAGTGAAATGGCGAAGCAACCGGTTAAGCTGGTAGATCACATACGAAAAGACGATCCGATAATCAAGTACGGCGATCCCGTTTTGCGCCAGGTTGCTAAAAGAGTGAATCAGGTTCCCGACGATATGCCGGAGTTTGTTGCGCGCATGGGACAGATCATGCACGAGGCCAACGGCGTCGGGCTTGCCGCTCCCCAATTGGGGCTATCCATTCGCGTCATTGTCTACGATGTCGGTGAAGGTTTTCGCGCGATCGTGAATCCTCAGATCCTAAAGATGTCCGGCGAGCAGTTCGATCCGCCGGAAGGCTGCCTTTCACTTCCTGGCCTGCTGGGCGTCGTGCAGCGCGCTCAGAACGTCGTGGTCAAGGGACTGGACGAATATGGAAAGCCCATGCGGATACGTGGTGAAGGCTACACCGCGCGCGTCATCCAACATGAGGTCGACCACCTCGACGGAATTCTCTTTATCGATCGCGCCGAGAAGGACACCCTGCACTGGGTGACCGCCGACGAAGAAGAGGAAGAGGAAGAAGAGGGCGTCCTCCCGATGACGCGGGAGTAATTTTGGCTCAACACGAAATCTCCAACAGCGCGGTCGCTAGCGCCGCAATCGACGCGGCTTCTGCCGCCGGCGCGACCTACGCCGATATCCGCATCAGCCGGCGCCTGTCACAGTTCGTTCATGCGCGGGAGCAGACGCCGCTGTCGGCGACCGATAGGCGCACTCACGGATTGGGCGTCCGCGTGCTCGCAGGCGGCGCGTGGGGCTTCGCCGCGTCGACCAGCGTCACGCCCGAGGAAGGGGCATTGTGTGCTCGCCGGGCGGTGGAGATCGCCAAGGCGAACTCGCGACTGATCGAGACGCCCGTGACGCTTGCGCCGTCAACGCCGGTTCAAGCCGTCTGGGCCACCCCCGTTGTCCGCGATCCGTTCGATGTGCCAGCCGGGGAGAAGCTTGAGCTGCTGCTGGCAATCAATGCCGAGGCGATGCGAACCGCTAGGGTGAAGTTCTGCCAATCGATGATCTACTCCACCCGCGAGCAGAAGTTTTTTGCGTCCTCCGAAGGCGCTTCCATCGATCAGAACATCTGCCGCATCTGGCCCGAGTTTAAGGCGACCGCCGTTTCCAGCGATGGCGCGGATTTCCAATCGAGACGCAGTCTAGCCGCTCCCGTGGGGGCAGGCTATGAGGCGGTGACTTCGCTGGATCTCCTGGGCGAGGCCGCGCGCGCCGGCGTCGAGGCCGCCGCCAAGCTCGATGCGCCGCCGCTCGTGCCGGGGCGCCGCGACCTGATCCTGATGCCGAGCATGCTTTGGCTCGTCATTCACGAATCGATCGGCCACGCAACGGAACTCGACCGCATCCTTGGATACGAGGCGAATTTCGCAGGAACATCGTTCGTCGGAGCCGATCAGATCGGCAAGCTCCAATACGCGTCGCCGATTGTCAACGTCATTGGCGAGCGTACGCGTCCCAATGGTCTTGCAACGGTGGGTTTTGACGACGAGGGCGTCGCGGCATCACAGTTCGACATTATCAAGAGCGGCGTGCTCGCAGGCCTGCAGACGATCCGCGAGCAGGCGCACATTATCGGCGACGCCGCCTCGCACGGCTGCGCGTTCGCGGATAGCTATGCGACGACGCCGCTGCAGCGAATGCCCAACATCTCGCTCCTGCCTGGAAAGAGCGCCTTGACGCGCGAGGACTTGATCGCTGGCGTCGAGGACGGCCTGCTTATCGAGGGCGACGGGTCATGGTCGATCGACCAGCAGCGCCGCAACTTCCAGTTCGGCGGTCAGCTCGGTTATTCTATCAAGAACGGCAAGGTCGACTCCCTGGTGCGCGATTTCGCCTTCCAATCTAACACGCTCGAGTTTTGGAATAGCTGCGACGCGATCGGCGGTCCGGACACGTTCGAACTATACGGCACGTACTTTTGCGGCAAGGGGCAGCCGTGCCAGGCTGCTCCCGTATCGCACGGCTCGTCGCCCGCGCGGTTCCGCAACGTGAATACGATCAACACGGCGAAGTGCTAGGGCCGCGCAAGGCATCCTTAACATGATTCTGTCCAACGAAGAGATCAAAAGCATCACGGACGCCGCCATCGAGGCGTCGCCAGCGGACGAGGTCGAGATCCAGATCGAGGCAGGCGAGCGCGCCGACCTTCGTTTTGGGCGAAACACGCCGACGAATGCATCGCTGACCCGGTTCGTAGACGTGAACGTCAAGTGCGCCTATGGCGCGCGAGAGGCATTTGCGGCGTCATCCGGCGCGGATCCGGAAACCGTGCGCGAGACCGTCTTGCGCGCCGCGGAGCTCGCACGAAGCGCTCCGGAAAGCCCCGAATACGTCCCGTTGCTTGGCGTCCAGGAATACGAGGATGTCGATGGCTGGGACGATGGCACGGCCTCTCTCTCGCCGTCGCTCAGAGCCGATACGGCGTTGACGACGATCGCGGAGGCGCGAAGCCGGGGATTGGTCTCGTCGGGCTACTGGGAGAATGCCGCGACGGTCGCCGTGATTGCGAACTCCGCCGGCCTGACGACTTCACAGCGCGCAACGAATGCGAATTATAGCGTGACGATGCGTTCGTCGTCCGGCGCAAGCGGCTGGGCGGCGGCGGCCTCGCACCGCGCTGCGGACATTGACGGCAGTCGTGTTACCCGTGCTGCGGTCGCAAAGGCGCTTGCTTCCGAGAACCCGATCGAGCTGCCGCCCGGTGCGTATCAAACCGTGCTGGAGCCGTCTGTAATGGCGGACATGCTCGCCTACATGATGGGTTGGATGAGCCGGCGGGAGGCCGACGAGGGACGCTCGTACTTTGCGTTGAACGGACAGCGGCTTGGGGATGCGCCATTTCCCGAAAACATCGTTATTCGATCGGATCCCGCCTATTCCGCGCTGCCGTCGCGCAAATGGGGCGAGGGCGGTCTGCCGCTTCGCCCAACGACCTGGATTGATCACGGACGCGTCAAAAACCTGTCCGTGTCTCGCTATTGGGCGGCGCGCAATGGGCTTGAGGCGATCGGCAGACCGGATGTTGCGATCATGGATGGCGCGGATGCGAGCCTTGACGAGCTCGTGGCGGACGTTCGCTACGGGCTGCTGCTCGGATCGCTCTTTTATGTGCGACTGGTGGACCCGCGTACGATGCTTCTTACGGGACTGTCGCGAGACGGGCTATTTCTGATCGAAGGCGGGAAAGTGACGCGTCCGGTTGTCAATTTCCGCTGGAACGAAAGCCCCGCAGCCTTGTTGCAGTCGGTTCAGCGCCTCGGCGGATCTTGCGTCGCCGTCGGCAAGGAAACGGGCGCATCGATGGTTGTCCCTCCGATCCTCGCCCGCGAGTTTCATTTCACGAGCGTCGCGCCGTCTACTTAGCGACCGCAAAAAGCAACGCGCACCCTGCCGGATTGGTCAGGGTGCGCGCAAGTCTGTAAGAGCTCGTCACTGCGTGGCGAATGTCTCGAAGTCGACCTCAAGCACCTCGTCTTTGCCGAGAGCCTTGTTGACGGCGGTCTTGAGCTCTTCCTTCAGCTTAACTTTGCCTTCCGGAGTTCGAACGTCGTCCAGCTTCTTCGTCGTGAGAAGCATCAGCACGGCATCGCGTACCGGGGCGGTGTTTTCCTTGAACTGCTCTTCTGCAACTCCCTCTTTGAGACCAAGCGTGATGTTCGTCTTCAAATAGTGATCGTTGCTCGGATCGGCAAGATTGACCAGGAATTCATCGAGACGGAGATGAGCCCCCACCTTCGCGACTTCTTGCTTCTTGGACGGATGCCCCATGAGTTGCTTTGCGACCAGTCCGCCCGCAAGCACCGCCACGACGACGCCTACGATAACAAAAATCATTGCCTTCGGCTTCTTCGCCTGTTCCGGCGTCTTTCGGTCCGCCTCAGCCGTCTTTGCTTTGTCTGCCATTTCCACACATCCTTCCGTTATCCAATATAATTTTCGGTCCTAGCCAGCAGCCGCATGAGGGCCTAGGCCCGGTCCGATTTGCCAGGTTTTGTTAATACTTTCGCCAATATTGCCGGTATCGTCCGAGTGTCCCGTGTCTTCAGGCTCCTTGAGGATCACAATCTCGACCCGCCGATTCTTGGCCCGGTTCTGCTCGGTCGAGTTCGCCGAGATTGGGCGGCGGTCCGCATACCCTACGCAGTTGACTCGATCGGGACTTAGCCCACTGTTCGAGACGAAGTAACAAAGGACGTTGGCGGCCCGCACGGCGGAGAGCTGCCAGTTGGACGGGAACCTGTCGTTGCTAATCGGCAGATCGTCCGTGTGTCCTTCGATGCGGATCGAGTTCGGTTCGGTTTTAATCACCGACGCAATCCCATCGAGGATCGGCTTCAAGCTGGGCTTCATCTCGGCCGATCCGCTATCGAATGAGTACTTGTCCGCAAGAACCGTTACGACGATTCCTCGCTCTTCCATACGAACGGAAACGTGCTTGGACAGATCGTTTTGGGCAAGAAGCTTCTGAAGCTTTTTGAGTAACTGTTCAGCCTTCGCGCCATTCTTGCTCGTTTGGTTTGCCCCATCGCGGCTCTTGCCCAGATCGGTAGACGGTTTCTTGGGCATGTTAACCGTAATCTTAGTGTCCGGCGTCCCTGCCCCCATCCCGTCAAGGATCGATGGCTTGTCGGGGACGGGATTGCCAAAGCCGCTGCGCACTGAGATCGCCAGGCTATTGAACTTGGCGGAATTGGTGACGGACATGGCGTACAACATGATGAAGAAGGCCACCAGCAGCGTGATCATGTCGGCATACGTCAGGAGCCATCGCTCCTCGTTGTCGTGACCTGCAGCATGTTTAGTCTTGCGCGCCATAGAAGTGCCTTGTCATCCAATCCATCATTATCGCAAGGGAGCAAGCTTGAAATCGCTTCCCGCCATCGGCTCCGCGTCGCGTCTACGAAACGATTCTTGGCTGGCACTTCTACCATCTGAAGGTAATACGGGGGAAAATAAGCATAAACTGGTAATATTGCAAGCATTCGGCAGGCATAATTACCAGGTTCCTGGCTATTGCATGGGCGGTCAGCAAGGAAGCTAGGGCGCGAACAAGAGAGAACTCGGAGCAGGTTGGCGACCGTGAGGACTGGCCGGAAATCGGGGATTAAATGCAATAGGGCGGCAGTTCGTTCACACGGACTGCTGCCCCCGCCGCAAGGCTACAGCAGATGCTCGAGGCCGTAGATCAGGTCGCCGGAACCCGCGAGGCGATCGACCTGGCGGACGGCGTGGATGACGCCGGGCATGAAGCAGGCGCGGTCGATGGAATCGTGGCGAATCGTAAGCGTCTGCCCCGGTCCGCCGAGGATGACCATCTGCGATGCGACAAAGCCGGGAAGGCGGACGGAGTGCACGGGGACATCTCCGGCGCCGTTCGCGCCGCGTGCGCCGGGCAGCTTCTCGAATGCCCCGGCGGGCAGCTGCGTGGGAGGCTGAGTTCGTCCCTGCGCGATCAGCTCCGCAGTGAGGGCGGCCGTGCCCGAGGGTGCGTCCAGCTTCTTCTCGTGGTGCATCTCGATAACTTCGGCATCGGGGAAGTAGCGCGCCGCTTCCTGGGCGAAGCGCATCATCAACACGGCTCCCAGGGCGAAGTTCGGCGCAATCAGGCAGCCGGTGGCATACTTCCGGCAAAGCGCCGCGACCTCGTCGCGGTCGTCCGCCGAAAGCCCCGTGGTGCCGACAACTGGGACGACCTTGCGGGCAAGCGCGGTCCGGATGTTGCCCAAGGCGGATTCGGGTACGGTGAAGTCCACCATCACCTGTGGAGCGGCGCTCGCGAGCGCCTGATCGAGATCGTCGCCGAGATCGACGCCTCCAACTAACTCGAGACCATCGGCCGCGTTGACCGCCTTGATCACTTCTTGCCCCATGCGTCCCTTAGAGCCGCTTACCAAGACCGTTATCGCCATTTTTCCATCCTGTCCTAATCGTTGCAATGCGGTGAGTGTCCACCACGCCCTACTCGGGTTCGTCCGCCTCTTCTTCTTCGTCGCCGACCTCGGCCGCAAGACGGTCCGCTTCGTCGAATGGCCCGACCTGCGCCATCGTGAAGTTTTCCAGGTGCAGAATATCGGCTGCTATGGCCTGTACGTCGGTTGTGCTGGCAGCCAGGATCTTGTCCATGATCTCTTCAAGAGGAATGATGCGGTCAAACAGGATCTCGTCCTTCCCGAGGCGGCTCATCCGGTTGGACATGCTTTCCTGGCCCATCAGCAACCCGGCGCGCACCTGGTTCTTGGCGCGCAGCAACTCGTCCTCGCTCGGGGCCTCCTCGATGATCCGCACGCATTCGGTTCGCGATATATCGACGACTTGCTCGGCCGTTTTCGGGCTCGTGCCCGCATAAAGCGCGAAAAGCCCGCCTTCCTTATAGCTCGCGGCATAGCTGCCAACGGAGTACGCAAGGCCGCGCTTTTCGCGAATCTCCTGAAAGAGACGGCTCGACATGCCTCCGCCCAATATGATGTCCAACAAAGAAAGCGGATACTTGCGCTCATCGAAGACCGAATAGGCCGGGACGCCAAGGACGATCTGGATCTGCTCAACCGGCTTCGAGACTTGCTTTTCCGCGACAACCGGAACCGGCGGCGTCGGCGCATCCCGCCACTCTGTTTGGCTGCCCGTTAGGCCGCCAAAGCGCTCGGCGACAAAGTCGACGATCTGTCGATGGTCGAGATTGCCGGCGGCGGCGACGACGATCGTGTCTGGCGTGTAGCGGCGGCGAATGTAAGAGAGAATATCGTCACGCGTAAGCGCCGAGACAGTCTCTCGCGTCCCGATGACCGGCTGGCCGAGGTCGTGGCCGGGCCAGAGCGCCTCATAGAACAGCTCATGAACCAGGTCGTCCGGCTGGTCCTCGTGCCGCTTGATCTCTTCGATGATCACATTCTTCTCACGCGCCAATTCACCGTCGTCGATAACGGATTCGAGGAACATGTCGGCAAGAATGTCGAGGCATTCGGGGATATATTCGCAAAGAACCTTGGCGTAATAGGAGGTGTATTCCTTGTCCGTAAAGGCGTTCAAATAACCGCCAATCCGGTCCATGTCATCCGCAATTTGCTGGGCGGAGCGCCGTTGCGTCCCTTTAAACAGCATATGTTCGATCACATGCGAAATCCCTCGGATTTCGGTCGTTTCATCCCTTGCGCCAACACCGACCCAGAGCCCGATAGATGCGGACTGCACCGAGTCGATCCGTTCCGTCACGATTCGCACGCCGTTCGGAAGAAGGTCGCGTTCCAGCATCGTGTATTTCCTCGCAGTGAAGAATTATACCCGAGCCGCAATCAGCCGCCGGCACGAAATCCGCGACATTCGTAAGCGTTCAGCGTTGCGTCAAGCCGGATAGCTGTTCGCTCGAAGGACGTTTTTGGAGTGGGCGGCAGGATCGAGGCTGTGCGGACGCCCCGCGGCAGAAGCCGTCTTAATGGCGGAAGCCGCGCGCAGGTAGTCGTTCACGATTGGAGAGCGAATTAGGACTCTCGCTCGGTGTGCGTTTAGCGATTGGTTATGCTAAATTGTACAGGACGTAGAGTGTGTGTAATAGACTGGCGCACTGCGGGAAAGATTCAGGACGGCTCGTGCCGCCGGGGCATTTTTTTGCTCACGCATCGTTCACGGCGGTGATTTACGATGCTTCGTCAACACGCGTACGGCCTTTTGCCGCCATCGTCTGATCCCAGCGCATATCGTGAAGCAGTGAATGCGCTGTGACGGCCCTTTTTCAAATACGGCCAGCCCGGCCAGAGAGCGCATCTTAATCCTCATCTTCTCTTACAAAGCGAAAGTCCCACGAAAATCAGGGCATGCTGCAGATTTGTCGGCGTAAAAGTTCTTGGGTTTGTGCGTTTAAAATTGTCGATGAGAGTGTAAATATACGCACATATGGTCGTGAGGCGTCATTTTTCTTCCTCGATCCATTTGTTTAACCGCGTTCCGGATTCAATTCATAGCCGTGAGTAACCCGGTAGCGGCGCCGGTCTGACGCCGTGACACGTATCGCCAAGGAGTCGCGTTTCGATGCTACGAACGAGCAAAACATTTCGTCCGCACACAATAGAGCGTCCGTACACCCCGAAGGAATGCGCAATCATTCGCGACGTTCCGCGACCTGAGTGGACGCCAGTAAGCAAAGAATTTTGGATGCCGTTGTGCGCCATCCTTTTGGGAGGCTGGCGGTGCAAGACGCTTTTGATAAATAATTTGCAATCGAGCGGCGCTTGGCCAATGGGTGTGATTGTGTTTTCGACAGTGCTTGTCCTTCTTACTGTGGCAGCGACCTATTACTACGTTCTGGGCTCGTTTGGCGATATATTCGACAATATCGAGATCCAACTCTCGACGCAGCAGACGCCAAATCTTATTCTAAAAGACGGAATGGCCGTCGTGGAGACTTATGAGGTCTTCAATAACGACATTCGCGTGGTCGGCAGGGGCTCCAATTCTTCGTTATGCTACCTTGTCGCGCTTGATCCCAGGCACACGCTGTATGTTGACGGCCGGTTCTTGCGCGACGTCGGCACGTCGTGGCCGTGCAGCAAGTTCGAGGTTGTCTGGACCCGCGAAATGCGACACGTGATCGCAATCAACTGCCTGGGCGGTCCGATTGGCGCCATGCGGCCGGCCACGGCGTCGATAAGCCGCAAGGATCAACGCATTCTGTCCGATGGCGTCGTGGTCTTGTTTGGCTCCATTGAGAATCTTACGGAAAAGCTCCGATAAGAGCGACGATATCGCGACCGCTACGCGACCTGAACTTTGCGCGAAAGGAGCGCCGCCTATGAAGATGCCTGTCGAAATGTCTTACCAGCAGCCGGATACGTTTCGTCACATGACGGATGAGGAGCGCCGGCGTTTCCAGAACGTCTTGGATTCGCAGACGCCGTCCAAAATGGCCGTCAGTTGGTATTTGCTGAGGCCGTCGATACTGTACGGTGTGCTAGTTCTTGTCAGCGTCGCTTGTTCCGTCTATTTTATTGCGACGAACCACCATGATGGCGGGCGGCTTATCGCGGGGATCGCGTTGGCGTCGCTCGCGCTTTGCGCGTCGTTCAGCCTTCTCGACAGCCTCAGCACGCTGCGCACTATCCAGAGTATTGGGCAAGCCGACCGCCAGCCTCATCCGGAGCGCGTGTTACGTGAGACGAAAGAGCTTTTGGAGGACGGGTATGTCCTCGTCCACACGTATGCGGTTTACCAGGACGATGTTCGGGCGATTAAGGAGGCCGGCGGCGGCCTCAGCTATTTGGTTGCGCTGGATCAAACGCACACCTTGTTCGTTGACGGCGTCGTTGTCCAAGATGTCGCACTCTTTGATCCGGATTATGGCGAATGGGAATGGCCGTGCAGCCAATTCGAGCTCACAACCACGCGCAAGCATGGCTATGCGTTGGAGATCCGTTGCTCGGGCGAGCAAATCGTTCCCCTGATGGGAGGCAGGTTTGATCCCGGCAAGCACGACGAGATTCGAGATCGCTCGGTCGTCACTTTGGGCATGTCCATCGACGATTGCGAACGCGTTATGACATCCGGGTAGGCCACGCAGACCGGCGCAGGGGCGATTTACGCGGGAGGCGATACAGGGCATAACGCAGATGGGCGGCGCAAATCCCGGATGAGGCAAGCTGGCTTATCCCGCGTGTTTCTCTGCGTCTCGTCCCACTGCAAATCCCCAAGGAGGTCTGTTTGATGTCCGTCGATAATATCGAGTGCGTGAGTAATGCGGTTGGTTCGGTGCGGTATGCGACGCCGGAGGAGGTGTTGGCGCACCAAGGCGCGGAACCGCTCAGTGAGGACTACCACGATGAGGAAACCGGATTGTCGTATCGCATCGAAGGTCTGGCGAAGTTTCACGCAAAAGTGGCCGCGATGGCGGCGGCGGCAGAGCTTTCGGAGCGCGTCCGGCGCGGCGCGATTCTCGTCAAGGATATGAGCGGCGAGCAGTTCATCCCGACGGATGAGGAGATCGAGGCGGCGGTGCTTGCATCGAAGTGCGTCATCCAGCCCAAGCTTGGCGAGATGCAGTGGCTGGCGACGCTCGGGCAATCCGATCTGTTGGCGCGGCTTTATCTGCGCATCCTGATCTGCAACCGTGAGATCGGCGACGGAAGCGCGGCGGCAGCGGTCGAAAGTGCCCGGGAGGCGCTTGACGGCCGCCCTTTCTCCGCGACTACTACGAATTCTGCGTAAACAAGCTGCACAGGTTGCCGTCGGAGGTTGCCCGCGACTGTCCGGATTTATCCGAACGCGAAGTAATCTTGTGCTTCGCGGCGGCGTGGGGGTAGGTGCGGACGGCGGGGCGAACTTCGGGCGCGGCCACTTAGTTTTCCGCGGCCTTTCCGGTTTCGGATGCCGGAGGTGAGTTTCTCAACACGATGCGACGGTTTTTCGTTAGCACATAGGAGGACATGAAAAATGGAGCTGACCATTAGCGAAGACTATCAACCGCAGGAGACGTTTCGTCCGTTGACGCTCGAAGAGCGGGCGGAGATCGAACGCTCTCTCGTGCCGGATAAACCTTACGTGCCGCCGCCGCTCTGGACATACCTAATTTCGCCCCTCGGTTGGCCCTTGACGCTGGTTGGCAGTCTCTGGGCGGCTTACTACTTTGGCTTCCGCGATTGCCGGGGCTGGCATATATATGTTGCGCTTTTGAGCATTATCCCCATGGCGATCGCTGCATTGCAAACGGTTATCGTTGCGGGTGATTTGTTTCGTGAACTTCGCTATCGACTTCAGTCCGCAAGCCGGGAACGGAGGCCCGCAGCCGATGTTGCAAAAAGTGTCGAGGAATCTCGGATTCAATGGGCTCGCGAGATACTGGATGACGGTTATGCGGTTATCCGCACATTCACGGTTTACGATAAGGACGTGCAGACGATCTCCGTCAATGAGGACATCGATCCGAGCTATTTGGTTGCTCTCGATAAGACACACACGTTATTCGTCAATGCCCGGCTAGTAGCTGATAAGAATGTCACCTGGACATACGATTATGACGATGAGGATGACGATGACGAAAGGGAGAAGTGGCCGTCTACCTTGTTCGAGATCGTCACTACGCGTAAAAATGGGTATTTTCTCGAGTTCAATTGTCTTGGCGAGCCGATCGAAAGCGGTGACAGTCACGACGTAATCGACGACGACGTATTCAACGAGGACTACGCTGTCCTGAGCGGATCGATCGACTCGTGCGTGGACATCCTCACTTTGCCGATTTTGAATGAGAAAAAGAAGACAAGTTGGTGGTGAGCGTCCGACTGAGCGATGCGGATGTCGAAGGGCATGACGACGGGACGGAGGGGTGAATGAGAATAGGAGATAGCTGAGTATGGGACTGGATAAAGGCGATGAAAAAGCCGAAAACGCATTGCTTGGGTTTGCGGACAGCGCTACGTTTGGCCTCTCTGGCATTGCGTCACACGCGTTGTATCGGGCAATGTACCATGAGGATTTCGAGACCGACACGTCAAGTCGGGAATACATGATAGGCGAAGCCGTTGAGGGAGCTGGCGAGGTCGTGTTTGGCGGGCCCACAAGTTTATTGAAGTATGCGGCTCGAAAGGTCGCATTCAAAGAGGGAAAACGTTTAGCAACGGAATCCGCAGCTAGGGAGCTCTCCGAAGCAACGATCGCCAGGCGAAAGTCTATTGCGGAAGGACTCAAAAGTGCCGACAAAGCCAAAAGGGCGATCGCCCGAAAGGCTGCTGAAGTGTATGGCAATAAGGTTCTGGGAGACCGCGCTCGCGATTATGCCAGAAGGCAAGCGCGACCTGTCGCACAGCTTGTGAAGGGACTTCAGGAGGAGATCGCGAAGAACGCGACAAAGTCAGGAATTGCTGCTGCTGCGCGCCATGCGGTAGCTACTCGTTCGCTGAGAGCGATTTCCGGTTTCCAAGAACGTTTGGAAAAGCGTGAACTCAAGGCCGTCACAAAGTTCATAATGGAGAGAGCGCGTAGAAAAGGCAAAGAGCTGTCGAAAGAGGAGGCGGAGAAGCTAGCAGAGGTAATAGATCCTCAGCTCCATCACTCAGCCGTTCTTGTCGGTCATCACGGCATCGCTGGGCACTTTGGACCGGTTTCAGCGCTGGTTCCCTCACTTGCGTTGCCAAAGGAAATAAACGGATTGGCGATGTTTACTCGCGTTGCGAGAAACCGCGCCGTGCACGATATGTATCAAACTCGGGACTCTGCGTTCGAACGACTTGTACGTCCCTCGTTCCTTCTAGCGCCGGCTCGCATCACACGGGATGTTTACAACTTGGTAGCTCCGAGTTTGCGTCATGCCCTTTCGGCAGCGCATGCTAATATCCGACCATCCCATTCTCCCTCCTCTCCCAAACGTCCGGTCGCACACGCCTCCGGCGAGCCGGAGGGCATCGAACGGGACGCACAGGCCGTTCTTCGTTGGCATAGGGCGTATGAAAGCGGCGTCGACTACCGGACGGGGCAGCCGTTTGCCAGCCCCAAGGCAAAGGCGGAGGCTGCCCGGCATATCGCGGCGGCACGGACCGACCTCGACCGGCGGCAGTGGGCGCACAGCTTGCCGCGCGGGAAGAACCCGCTTAAGCAGCCCGTGAGCGCATCCCTCGAAGAGGTGTTCAAGCAAACCAAGGTCCCGTCCCAAATGCGGCGAAAATGGTCGCTTGCCGAGACCGGGTCCGCCGGAGCCATTTCAAGCGCTTCCAGGGCGGCGCACGCACGCAACCTTATCTCGGGGGCTCGCCTCGCTGCCGCAAACCGGCAGCGCAGTGCGCCACCTGCCGCCGGCGTTGCGACGAGCGGACACGCGAGGCGGATCGCGCGCAACGCCAGCCGCGGGCCGGTGAAAGCGAAGCCCGGCGGCGAGCGCGCGGTCGGCACGAAAGCTGGCTCGGTTACGTCCGTTGCAGCGCAAGCTGAGCGGCGGCGCTTGGAGCGGCTCGACGCGATTGCGAAGCGTCCGCTGGTCGTGAACGTCTCCCTCGACCGCAAAATCGTACAGACCGTCAAAACAGAGATGATTGACGATGTTCTTAAGGTCTTTGCCGAAGAAGTTTACGCGAGCAGACGATAGGAGAGAGACCGAAGAGGCGCCGTGGCATTTTTTTGCCCGCGCCTCGTTCACGGCGTCGATCGAAGAAGCCGCGTCGACATACGTACGGTGTTTTGCCGCCATGCCGATTCCGGTCACCGAGCGTCGTGCGCGACCCTCGTCGAGCAGGGGCGGGAAGCGGATCCGCTCATCAGGCGCTGATTCGCGCCTTGGAATGTGGACAATAGGGAGTTATGGAACACGATCTGAAGACAGCTATCCAAGCCCTTGTCCCGAACCTCGCCGGAATTCGTCACGCGCTTCACGCACACCCGGAGCTTTCGGGCGATGAGGCGTGGACGGCGGCGTTTGTGGCCGATCAGCTTGCCGGGATTGGGCTCGATAGCGTCCGCGCGGGCGTCGGCGGGCACGGAATCGTCGCGGAGATCCGAGGCGCGTCGGTTGGCAGGACCGTGGCTCTGCGGGCGGACATGGACGCGCTGCCAATAGTCGAGCAGACAGGCGCGTCGTATTGCTCCACGATTCCAGGTGCAATGCATGCCTGCGGTCACGATGGACACACGACCATGCTGCTTGGGGCGGCGACGTTGCTCGCGGCCCACCGCGAACTCTTGCATGGATCGGTTCGCTTGCTATTTCAGCCGGCTGAGGAAAGCGTCAAAGGCGCGGAGGCGATGTGCGCGGAAGGGGCCATGGATGGCGTCGATTCGGTTTTCGCGCTGCATGGTTGGCCGGACCTTCCAGTCGGAAGCGTCGGTGTTCGCACGGGGCCGATGATGGCGTCCGTCGATGATTTCGATATAGAGATCGCCGGTAGCGGCGGACATACGGGGTATCCGCATCTTGCGACCGACCCGATCGTCGTCGGCGCGCGCATCGTCGAGGCGGTTCAGAGCCTGCTCACTCGCGAGACCGATCCGTTCGATCCGGTCGTGCTCGCGATTACGCGATTCGATGCAGGTGCGAACTACAACGTAATCCCTTCCGTCGCGCGCCTTAGCGGCACGATCCGGACGCATGCACCAGCGACGCGCGAGCGTCTTCGCCGGCGTTTAGCCGAAGTGGCCGTCACGCTTGCGCAGGCCGCGTCCGCATCCGCGACGCTGACCTTCGTCGGCGGATCGCCTCCGGTGAGCAACGATCCCGCCGCGACTGATCTCGTCGCGCGGGTGGGGCGCGAGACGCTTGGCGAGAACGCGGTCGTCTGGCTGGACAAGCCGTCCATGGGCGGGGAGGACTTTGCGGTCTATCTCGGCTATGCGCCGGGGGCGTTTTTTCGCCTGGGTTTGGGCGATGTCACGGGGCTGCATACCCCTACGTTCGATTTTCCCGACGCGGCTCTCGCGGCCGGCGTTGAAATGCTCAGTCGCGTCGCAATCGAGGCGCTGCGATAGCCGGGCTCTGGTAAGCCCTCCCTCGCCCGCGGCTTGGTCGCGCCTTCTCAGGGAATCGGCCAGATGAGGAGGCAAGCCTCGGGCTTGAAGCCAGCTTCTTCGCCTTGGCAAGACGGGGCGCTCAAAGAACGTTGGGACTGCTGCGTTTTGGCAGGTAAGGGAACTTTCTTACTGTGCCATTATTTATAATAGAACTATCGATTGGTGAACTAGTTTTGTGGAGTTCGCCGTCTCCAGCATTAGGATTAAGGATGGTTACATGAGCAAGGATTCGGTCAAGAAGCTGATTCGCGAGGCCTACCGGTTTAGGCATGCTTGCAAGCGGTTCGACGAGAGGAATCGGGTGCCGGACGAAGATTTCAATTTTATTCTCGAAGCCGGTCGTTTGTCTCCGAGTTCCTATGGTTTCGAGCCGTGGAAGTTTCTTGTTGTGGAGAATCAGGCGATTCGCGAGAAGATGAAGCCGATCGTTTGGGGAGCGGCCAACCGGCTGGAGGCGTCGACCCGCGTGGTCGTTCTCTTGGCGCGGCGGAAGGTCGATCTCATGCCCGATTCGCCGTATATTGAGCACGTCCTCAACAACGTTCAGCAGCTTCCCGAAGAGATCAAGACCACGAAGCGCGGCGTCTACCAGAGATTTCTCGACGAGGAGTTCGCGCTGTTGGGCGATGACCGGTATGTATTCGATTGGGCCTGCCGGCAAGCGTACATTCCGCTCGCCAATATGTTGACGACGGCCGCGATGCTTGGGATCGATTCGTGTCCCGTCGAAGGCTTTCATCTCGCGAATCTGGAGGCTTTGCTAGCGAGCGAAGGAGTGCTCGATATCGAGCACTTTGGGGTGGCGAGTCTGGTGTTTTTCGGATATCGAACCAAGGAGCCGCGAGAGAAAACGCGGCGTTGTTTCGCCGAGGTTGTGCAAACGGTCTGAAATGCTTGGGGGACGGACAAACGTCCGTCCCCTTGAGTGTTTGCAGCGAGGCGATCGGCCTGCGTGCCTCGCTGCCGTGCCGCAGGGCGCTAGCCCTTCTTGATTTCCGGCGCCGTCAGAAGGCCCATCGGCCTGATCTGGTACTCGTATGCCCACTGCGTACCCGTCGTTCGCCAGGAGTCTGGCCCGTACCAGCGTAGCTCCGGGTTGAAAAGATGGAGCTGGCCGAACGCATTGAACCGATTGCCGAATGCCGTGATGTCCAGCCGGTGCGCGCCCGCCGCCGGGGAACCGAGGCTGGCCGCGAACGGCGCGAACGCGATCTTGCCAGCGCTTTCGCCGTCAAGCGCGAGCGACAGCAGCGGAGCCATGAAATGCGCAGCCTGGATCGAAAGCGGAGCGCCGTCGGCTTCGATGTTCAGGTGGTAGGTGACATTCCCCGCGTAGAACGGCAAGCCCTGGCGGGTCCAATCCCCGAACGAGAGCTCGCGCACTGGCTCTACGATACGCGCCTTGCTTCCGCGCACTTCCACTCCGAAATCGCCTAGCAGGTAGAACCACTCAAGGTTGGACTTCAGCGACACGGGAACGCGGATTACCAACTCGTGCGTTCCCGCGGCGAAGCTAGGCAACGCGACTGTCTTGATATCCTCGTCCACCCACCAGCCCGCCGCTACGGATGGTACCGCAACGCCATCCAATGTAATCGTCGACTGCTCGGGCTCCTCGATCGCAAGGCCAGCGCCGCTGACATCGATTGCGCTCTCGATCATAAAGCGGAGCGCGACATGAGCGAGCACCGGCGCCGTTTTTCCCTCGGTCCACGGCTGCGCCATGTGACCGCGGCGCACTGGCAGGCCGAGTTCGTTGCGCGCGGCATCGCCGATTCGCAAGACTTCTTCGCGTGCGCGCCACTCCGGCGCGGGCGCCGCCTCGGTTTCGATGCGCCACTCAGCGAGATCGAGCAACAGCACGTTCGGTTCCGAAAGCGTTACGGGAACCGGATCGGCAAAGCGGCCCAACGACGTTTGTGCGGGTAGCGCGGTTGTTCGTCCGCCCTCGCTCCAGCCAGGCTCCAGCGTGGCCAAGAGATGGCCGTGCGCCGGAAATGTCCAGATAATCTCTGTCCACGATTCGTCGGATGTTTCTTCCGCGTTCGCTACCGAAACCAGGCGGCTCTGGATGCGTTCGCTCGTCCCGGCGACCGTGTCCCGCGCCGTCACGTTCCATTCGCCGCGGAAGCGCAGCGAGACGGACGGCAGCTCGTGCGCACGGTCCGTGTTGACCAGGAATACGTGGCGGCTCTGACCATCCTGGCGCACCTGATGGACAAGCGAACTTGGGACAGTGCCGTTCGGCAGGAGCGCGCTGATTTCGCGATAGGGCTCGATTACGGAATAAATGCGCGTCTGCGTCAGGTCGACCCGCGCGCAGTGTTCCGCGAGGCGCGCCGGCCGGTCGGATGGCTCGGCATCCACGAACGCCGGCGTCTCGCCCGCGAACACGACGTGTCCCCCAGCGTTGGCGAACCGTTCGAGGCGGATCATTGTCGTTCCGCGAATCGTCCGCATGCCTGGGACGATCACGACCTCATACCCCATAGAGCCGACATGCAGGCGGTCGCCTTCTTGTAGCGGACACTGTGACGGCAACAGGGACTCGGCGATGAAATCGAAGTCGACGAGGCTGGCGACAAGCCATTGCGTCAGATCCTGGAACTGCTTGTCGCGTTCTTCGCGCTCGGGACGCGTTTGTTGGGCGGGTCCGTAGCAAAGCCAGTAGGATTCGATCGGATGAATCACGCCAACTCGGACGCGCGGCGTTCCGCGCGTGAGGACGGTGGCGACGCGGGCGAAATGGTTCTCGATTAGCTTGTATTCCGTTGCCCACGGAGATTGGTATCCAATGGCGGCCGGGTAGTCGCGCTTGGCTTCCCCGCGCATCGAGACCCAGGCAAGGTGCGGAACGCGGACGGAGACGCCGAGAGCCGCCTGCCAGTCGCCTTGCGCCTTGTGGCCGATAAAATCGAAGTCCCAGTTGGTTACGCCATAAAGTTCGCTCACGACCGCAGGACGATTGTACTGATGAGCGATGCTTTGAGCCTGCTTGGCGGTCGTGAACTCGCGGCCGTCGCACAGCATGTCGATACCGGGAATCTGAAACGAGCGCAGGGAACGCATCGCGTCCCCAATCGACTCTGTCTGCGACAGGAGCGTGGGCTCTTCCATCATGTGTCCGGTCAGGGCGATCCCGTGCGCCTGGCACCAATCCCCGACCGTGTCGGCGAACGCTTCCGCAAATCGTTCAGCGATGTGGTCGTGATAGCGGTAACGCGCCGGGGAGACGCGTCCGGCGGGAAGCTCCCAGAACAGTTCGGGCAGGTGATCGTCGAGCCGATCGTCGTACTTGGCAAAATAGCTCTCGAAAAAATCGCCGGTGAACGGGATAACCACGTCGTTCGTTGACTCGGGCGTCGGGAGCGTCTGTTTGCGGGCGAATTGTGGTTCATCCGTGAAGATAGCGAAAATGCTCTTGCCGAACCGGTCGCCGACTGTTTCAGCATAGCGTTCGTGCGTGACCTCGATAAAGCGTTCGATGGCCTCGCGGCTGAATGTGTCTACATAAGCTTCGTTGTTGTACCAACTGGACGGTCCCGACGTTTCCAGATAGGCGTACCAGATGCGCGCCTGCGGGTCCCGGTCATTCGGATCGGACGGCAATCGGCGGTAGCGGGCGAGGCGTCCGTGGAGAAGGACGACCTCATATGCCGCGAACAGCATCGGATTTTCACCGCGCGGAGCCCGTGGAGCGGGGGCGTCTTCATATGACGTTGCGGTCCAGCGCAGCCACTTTTGGCGATAGCGGTGGTCCTTCGTGACCAGTCCGCCTCCGGCGCCCGACGGCCATCGGTCTTCGTCGTAGAGCCACGTAAGCATGCCAAGCGTTTCGCCAAAATCCGCGGACGCCACAACCGCCTTCATGAAGTCTTCGCCGAGGTACGGCGTGTCGAGACCGGTGCGCGAGTGTATGTGGTAGCCGCCAAACCCCATCTCCTTCATGATCGCGATCTGCCGCTTAAGCGCCTCGATGTCGAGGCGCGTGTTCCACGACCAGAACGGGGCTCCCCGGTACTCGGACGTTGGATTTGCAAATAGGTCGTCGGATAGCTTTGGACTGTGGTTTTTAGGATACAGGTCGTTGGGTTGTAAGGATGACATGAATGGCTCCATTGGCGCTCCGTGCGAGCGGAAGCGCATCAAATTGGCGAACGTTGCCAGAGGCGGTTCGGAACGGCGTACAAGGCCGGTGCATGCAGCGCACTGGAATAAGCGCGTACGTCGAAAAGGTTTTGACGCAATTATCCCCTTCTTGCCTTGCCGCGTCAACGATAATCGGGACAAAAACCTGCACTATCGGGCCAAATCGAGTGCGACGGCTATTCCTCGGCTCGTTGAGCAGACACAACGCGCCAACCGTTCGCGGCTCGCAAGACGCGCAGTCATGTTCGTCCACAATGCGTGGAATTCCTGTTCCGCATCCTGTTGCCGACGGGGTATTATCGGCCACGCAGCTTTGGTCGCGCCTGATATGCAATTGATCTTCGATTTCGTTAACGACGTCGGCGAGTGCGAGCGGGTTTGTTTCACCAAGCCGCACGCGCTTCACGTCGCCAACTCAATCCGCGACGTTCGCGGCGTTCTCGATGCGGCCTCGGAGGCTGTGGCGCAAGGCTTCTATACGGCTGGCTTCGTGGCTTACGAGGCCGGTCCGGCGTTCGATCCCGCGATTATTGCAAAGCCGGATCCGAGCTTTCCTCTCGCTTGGTTCGCCGTTTTCGAGCGTCCTACAGCGCAGCGGCCGTCGCCATCGAAGAACTATCGTGTTGGCGATTGGCGCCCGGAGATCGAACGCGGGGCATACGATGAGGCGGTAAACGTCATTCGCGACCAGATCGCAAAGGGCGCGACCTACCAGACCAATCTCACCATGCGCCTGCGGGCAGAGTTCGACGGCGATCCGTTGGCGTACTACGAGACGCTCCGCGCAGCGCATCCGGCTCCCTATTCAGCATTCCTGGACACCGGCCGCTATGCCATCGTCTCGCTTTCGCCGGAGCTGTTTCTGCGCCGTGATAGGAACCTGCTGGCTACCGAGCCGATGAAAGGGACGATTGCGCGTGGGCGTTGGCGCGCTGAAGATGATGCGAATGCCGCCGCGCTCCGAGAGTCGGCCAAGGACCGGGCCGAAAACGTCATGATCGTCGATTTAATGCGCAGCGATCTTGGGCGGATTGCAGTTCCCGGCAGCGTGCGGACGCCGCGTTTGTTCGACGTTTGGCCGTTGCCGACCGTCTGGCAGATGACGTCGCGCGTAGAGTGCGAGATCGATCCCGCGACGTCGCTTACGGAGCTTTTTGACGCCGCCTTTCCGCCGGGCTCGGTAACCGGCGCGCCAAAACCGATGACAACCGGCATCATCGATCGCCTGGAGGTCTCTTCCCGGCGCGTTTATTGCGGCGCGATTGGCTACGCGTCGCCGGGTGCGTCGGCGGTATTCAATGTGGCGATCCGTACGGCGATAGTGGATAAGGAGCGAGCGTCCGTGGAATGTGGCGTCGGCGGCGGAATCACGTGGGATTCCCGGGCGGACGACGAGTACCGGGAAGCGCTTGCGAAGGCGTCGTTTCTGAACCGCAAACCTCCCGATTACCGCCTGCTGGAAACATTGCGCCTGAATGAGGACGGCTTCTTCCTCCTCGACCGGCATCTGCGGCGCATTGAGTTTTCGGCGGGCATCCTCGGTTTTGACTTAGCCGTCGACGCGCTTAGGCACTCCCTGCAGAACCATGCGATGCTGGCCAGGGACTTTCCGCGAAGGGTTCGTTTGCTCGTTGGGCCGAATGGCTCAGTCGATGTCGAGTCGAGCCTCTTGGCGCCTGATCCAGCCATCGCGACCGTCGTGCTCGCCGCCCGTCCGATCGATGTCGACGACCCGTTGATTTTCCACAAAACCGACAGGCGAACGATTTATGAGGAGCATTTGGCCGATGCGGGCAGCGTGTTCGACGTGCTGCTTTGGAACGCGAAGGGGCAGGTTACCGAGTTCACGCGCGGCAATTTTGTCGCGCGCCTAGACGGGCATTTCGTGACGCCGCCGCTTGCGTCCGGCCTACTGCCGGGCGTCTATCGCGAAGAGTTGCTTAGCCAGGGAGTGCTTGCCGAGCAGGAGATTGGCATTGAGCAACTTGCGAGATGCGATGAGCTTTGGTTTATCAACAGCGTCCGCAAATGGGTGCGCGTTGCGACTGGGGCAGAGGCCTCCGGAGGCTGAAGACTCAATATCCAGGAATGGCGGCACGCAAAACGGGAGAGAACATGCGCTGCATCCAGCGTGATTCCTCAGGTTAACGAAGTGCCGCCTCCGGAGTACGGAATGTGGTATACTAACACGGCTGTTTTGTGTGCGTTATTCGCGTGCAGGCGCTAGAGCGGATGCCTGGCATCCGCGACACACCCGCCGGGACGTTCCCGCGCAGTGCTTCCAAGGGCCATCCAGCTGGAGGAAGTCGCGGAGGACGGATGATCGACGGGGAGGATACAACAAAGGAGACAATGACTTGTCAGCATTAGCAATGAAAGACCTGCTCGAAGCAGGCGTCCACTTTGGGCACCAGACCCGCCGCTGGAACCCCAAGATGAAGCGGTACATTTATGGCGGCCGCAACGGCATCTACATTATCGACCTCCATCAGACCCTCAAGCTGTTCGATGAGGCGTACGATTTTGTCAAGGAACTTGCGACCAATAACGGCACGCTGCTGTTCGTCGGCACCAAGAAGCAGGCGCAGGAAGCGGTAGCCGACGCCGCCAAGCGCAGCCGCCAGTATTTCGTCAACTCCCGCTGGCTCGGCGGCATGTTGACCAACTATCGCACGCTGTTGACCCGCGTCGCCCGGCTTCGCGAAATCGAGAAGATGGATGCCGAGGGCATCATTGACTCCCTTCCGAAGAAGGAAGCGGCTGAGCTTCGCGAGCAGCGCGACCGGCTTGAGCGCTACCTTGGCGGTATCAAGGATATGCCCGGCCTTCCGTCGGCGTTGTTCATCATCGACCTGAAGAAGGAGCGCATTGCCGTTCTGGAAGCGCGCAAGCTCGATATTCCGATCATTGCGCTCGTCGATACCAACTGCGACCCGGACGAGGTCGACTACGTGATCCCAGGCAACGACGACGCCATTCGCGCGATCAAGCTGATCACCAGCAAGATCGCCGACGCCTATATCGAGGCCAAGGGACCCGAATGGGAAGTTCGTGAGGAAGAGGCCGTCCCGGCAGTTGACGAAGAAGCCGCTCGCGTTCAAGCGGAGTGGGCGCAGCTTGAGGCGAAAACCGGAGCCGCAGTCGCCGATACCGACGCCGCCGAAGACCTTACAGAGGTTCCCGACGCCGAGGATGTCGCGGTCGTCGAGGCTTCCTAGTGATTTGTTGAGCCTCTTTACTCCTGAGAATGGCTGCAAAGAGGAATTGTCGCGTAAGCGAGGCTCTTTTTCACCCTTCCGGCGGAAGGGTGGGACTATCGAGTGGAACGGTTGGGTTTCCGGAGGAAACGAACTATTCTCATCGCCGAAGCGACACGCGCTGTTGTCGGGCAGGCCACTAGCGCCTGCCCACTCTCTTGTTTGTGGCAGATACGATGGAATTGCGCGCGGAATGCGCGACGGAGGAGATATTCTCATGGCCGAGATCACAGCCAAAATGGTCAGCCAGCTTCGTGAAGAGACCGGGGCCGGCATGATGGATTGCAAGAAGGCGCTGACCGAAGCAGGCGGCGATATTGAGGAGGCTCGCACGATCCTTCGCAAGAAGGGCGCGGCCAAGGCCGGGCAAAAGAGCGAGACCCGAACCGCGTCCGAAGGTATTACCGATGCGTTCGTTTCCGAGTCGGGCAGCGTCGGCGTGCTTCTGGAAGTGAACAGCGAGACGGACTTCGTCGCGCGCAACGAGGCGTTTCATGCGCTGGCTCACGAGCTTTCGCGTGCGCTTGCGGATGCCGGCAAGCCTTTCTCCAGCGTCGAAGAGTTTCTGGCGTCGCCCGCTGCCGATGGCAAAACGATTAATGATGTCGTAACCGAAGCAATCGCTCGCCTTGGCGAGAAGATCGCCGTCGCCCGTTTTGAGCGCTTCGATGCATCCACTGCGCGTGGCGCGGTGGGGGCCTATATCCATCGGACCGATTTCAAGACCGGCGTCCTCGTCGAGATCGCCTCGGACAAGGAGATTACGAATATCGATGCGCTGACGCAACTTGCGCGTGACGTTGCCATGCACGTCGCGGCGACTCGTCCGCAGTATCTGAACCCGGAAGACGTCCCTGCGGAGCTGCTTGACAAGGAGCGGGAAATCGCGATCGCCAAGCAGGATGCGGATCCTTCGTTCGCAAACAAGCCGGAGGCGGCGAAGAAGGCGATGATCGAGGGGCAAGTTCGCAAATATCTCGAACAGTGCGTTCTCACCGAGCAGGGTTTCGTGCGCGATCCGTCGGGCAAGCAGAAGATCAAGGCGCTGGTCGCCGAAGTCGGCAAGTCGGCGGGCGCAACGCTCAAGATTGTCCGGTTCGCGCGCTATCGCGTTGGGGAAGTGGGTGGAAATGGCTGAAGCGAAACAGCCGCGCTATAAGCGAGTGCTCGTCAAACTCTCCGGCGAGGCCCTCGCCGGAGAAGCCAGGCAGGGGCTTGATTACCCGTCGATCGACACGATTGCCGCCGAGGTCGCCGATTTGCGCGCCCTTGGCGTCGAGGTTGCGGTCGTCGTCGGCGGCGGTAATCTTGTTCGCGGACGCAGCGCCGCGGACAGGGGCGTCGAGCAGGTGACCGGACACTACATGGGTATGCTCGGAACGGTCATCAACTCGCTCGCGCTCCAGGACTCGCTGGAAAAGATCGGAGTCGCGACGCGGGTTCAGTCCGCGTTGACGATTACCGCGGTCGCTGAGCCGTACATCCGGCGCCGCGCGATGCGCCACCTCGAAAAAGGGCGCGTCGTCATCTTCGGCGCGGGCACCGGCAACCCGTACTTTACGACCGACACCGCCTCGGCTTTGCGCGCATCGGAAATCGGCGCGGAGGCCATCTTGATGGCAAAGAACGGGACCGACGGAATTTATGACAAGGACCCGCGCCAGTTTCCTGATGCGGTCAAATTCGATCATATCGAGTACGCCGACGCGATCAATCGGCAGCTCAAGGTCATGGACCTCACTGCGTTCACCTTCTGCATGGAGAACAAGATGCCGATCGTCGTGTTCGATATGAAGGTGTCCGGCAATATGGCCCGCGTCGCTTTGGGCGAACCGATTGGAACCCTGGTCGGGTAATCTAACGTCTATGTAATACGGCTGGATGATTTTGGCTGGCCGGGCGCTGCGTTTGGCGGCCGTCCGGCCGATGTTCTAATCCCAGGCCGTTCGCGAATTGCAGGCGTAGCGTCCCGGTTTTCCATTTCACAATGGAGGCCGCTTGGGACGGCGTCTGGCGAGGAGATTATCGTCTCATGGCAACCATTGTCGAACTGACTACCGAGGCCGAGCATAAGATGCAGAAGAGCATCGAGGCTTCTCAACACGAGTTTTCCACGCTGCGGACCGGTCGCGCTCACCCGGGCATGCTCGACGGCATTCTGGTTGAGGCTTATGGCAGCCAGATGCCGATCGGCCAGTTGGCTCAGGTGCACGTCCCCGAACCGCGCCAACTTACGATCACGCCTTATGATCGCTCGACGGTTGGAGCGATTGAGCGCGCGATTAAAATGAGCGACTTGAACATCAACCCGATTAACGACGGCGCCGGCATCCGGCTCAATCTCCCGCCCCTCACGGAAGAGCGGCGAAAGGATATGGTCAAGCTGCTGCACAAGAAGGCCGAGGAAGGCCGTGTTGCAATCCGCAATGTCCGCCGCGAAGCCAACGACCACTTCAAACAGCTCGAGAAGAAGAGCGAGGCGTCCGAGGACGAGAGCAAGCGCGCACAGGAGAAGTTGCAGAAGCTTACCGATAAGTATATCGCCGATCTCGACCAACTGCAGAAGGCCAAGGAAGCCGAACTGCTGGAAGTGTAAATGCCCGCAATCGCGCAGAACGCCCGCATCGACACGATTAAGAAACGGCTCGACCTGTCGCGCCTGCCCGCGCACGTCGCCATCATCACGGATGGCAACGGGCGCTGGGCGAAACGTCGCGGCATGCCCCGGATCTACGGCCACGGTGAGGGCTACAAGACCGTCCGCCAGATCGTGCGCGATGCCGGCGAGATCGGTATTCGGGTCTTGACCCTGTACGTCTTCTCCGTCGAGAACTGGAAACGTCCGAAGACCGAGACGGACGCTCTTATGCGCTTAATTGAGCAAGCGGCGCGCAGTGAGCTTCGCGAGTTGCACGAGAACAACGTGCAGATACGGTTTCTTGGACGTCGTGAAGGTTTGCCGGACAGCCTGATCGCCGAGATGGACCGCGCAACGGCGCAGACCGCAAAGAACACGGGACTGATCTTGAACCTGGCAGTCAATTATGGCGGGCGGGCTGAGTTGGCCGATGGCGTTCGCTCGATTGCTCGGAAAGTTGCTGCCGGCGAAATTGATCCCGAAGCCATCACCGAAGAGACCATCGCCGCGCATACATACGCTCCCGATCTGCCCGATCCGGACCTGCTCATACGCACTGCCGGAGAAATGCGTTTTTCGAACTTTCTCCTCTGGGGCAGCGCCTACGCCGAGTTTTGGGTCACGCAGACACTTTGGCCTGATTTCACGACCGAACTGCTCGCCGATGCAATCGTCGATTTCCAGGGGCGCGTGCGCAAGTTCGGGATGGTTGTCGATCCATGAAAAGAATTGCCGTTCTCGGCAGCACCGGTTCCATCGGCAGACAGACCCTCGACGTTGTCCGCCGCTTGCCGGACCGCCTAACCGTCACCGCTCTGGCAGCGGGATCGAACGCCGAGGCACTCGCGCATCAGGCGCTTGAGTTCGGCGCGCTTGCCGCCTCGCTGGTGGATGAGCACGGACGCCATACGCTTGACGCAATGCTGCCCAGGCAAACTGAACGCACCTATGGCAGCGACTCCCTCGAACGCATTGCGACACGCGACGATGTGGATATCGTGGTTGTCGCGGTCGCCGGAGCAATTGGGACGCGCGCAACCATTGCGGCACTCTGCGCGGGTAAGGATGTGGCGCTCGCGACGAAGGAAGTGCTTGTCGCGGCTGGCGAGATCGTCGTTAGCGCCGCAATGATGGGGGAAGGCCGTCTTTTGCCGATCGACAGCGAGCATTCGGGGCTCCTGCAATGCTTGGAAGGCCGGGACCCGGCGACGGTCGAAAAGCTCTGGATCACTGCATCCGGCGGTCCGTTGCGGACATGGACCCTTGACCAGATGAAGAGCGTCACCGTCGCCGATGCTTTGAACCATCCGACCTGGAGCATGGGCAATAAGATTACGATCGATTCCGCGACGATGATGAACAAGGGCCTTGAGATGATCGAGGCGCATTGGCTGTTTGGTGTCGCGCCAGAGAAAATCGATTGCGTCGTGCACCCTCAGAGCATTGTTCACGCGATGGTTGAGTTCGTGGATGGCTCGATCGTTGCACAGCTTGGCTTGCCTGATATGCGCCTGCCGATCGAATACGCGCTACTCTATCCCGAGCGAGTCCCCGCAGGCTTGCCGCGACTCTCTCCAACCCAGATCGGAACGTTGACGTTCGAGCCGCCTGACGAAGAGCGATTCGAGTGCCTTGCGCTAGCGCGGCGGGCGATGACGTGCGGGGGCACGGCGCCTGCGGTGCTGAACGCCGCCAATGAGGTGGCCGTTGAACGGTTTCTTGGCGGTACGCTGTCGTTCTTGCAGATCGCGGCTGCCATCAAGGGCGCAATGGACGCGCACGAATCGACGCCATCGCCGTCACTTGATCAGGTTCTCGCGGCGGATTCGTGGGCAAGAGAGTACGTCTATCGTTTGAAGGTGTAAGCTGCGAAAGTATCGTAGCGAAGAGACGCCCTGAAGGGCGCAATGGGCGCAGGCGCAGCCTGCCCAAGGGTACGACTGACTGAAGGAGCCGGCAATGGACATCTTGGTCACCGCAATCGTTCTCGTGATCTTGTTGGGAGTTCTCGTAATTGCGCACGAATGGGGCCACTTTATCGTTGCGCGAATCTTCGGGATCCGGGTCGATGAGTTTAGCATCGGATGGGGCCCCCTGGCTGTTCGCATGGCCAAGCACGGCGACACCGAGTACACGATCCGCTGGATTCCAATCGGAGGCTTTGTCAAGATCGCCGGGATGGAGGCGGACGAGGAGCCGATCCTGGTCGCCAAAGAGAAGGTGCGCGGCCTCGCGGGACTGGGCGAGAGCGATGCGCACTCGTCGGAAATTCCGCTTGTCGCCGAGAACACGCCGGATCGCGCCGAAACCGACGAGCAGCGTGCGCGCGATGACAAGGACGGCTTCTATTCAAAGCCCATTTGGCAACGCTCGCTGGTGATTTTTGCGGGACCGTTCATGTCGTTTCTCTTAGGGCTGCTGATCTTCTGCAACATGGGATGGACGACTGGTTTCCCGGCAAGCAGCAACAAAGTCTCGGTGGTGAACAAGGGCAGCGAAGCAAGCCGTATGGGCTTGTTGCCGGGCGACCATGTGATCAATATCAACGGCAAGCCCATTTCAACCGTCGATGCGATGATCAGCACGATCCATGGCAACTGCGGCAAGCCGCTTACAGTGATCGTCGCGCGCGGCAATGCCCGGGTGACGCTGCACGGCACTCCCCGTCCGCTCAAGGACGATGCCGGCAAGCTGATCCTCGACGAGCACAAGCAGCCGATCGGCGTGTTTGGCTTCGAGCCCGGTTCTGATACGCGGCGCATCGGGTTTATCAGTTCTTGGCGGCGCGGCTTTTTGATTACGGCGGACGTTTTCGAGGGGCTCAAGATGGTCTTCTCGCATCCCGCGACAATTCGCGAGAACACGGGAAGCATTATCACAATCGGAGCAATCACCCAGAGCGCCGTGCAACACGGACCCGATTACATCGCGCTCGTTGCGGGGCAGTTAACGATCAGTCTTGCGGTTTTCAACTTGCTGCCGATCCCGATCCTCGATGGCGGGCACTTGCTGATCTTCTTCATCGAGGCGGTGCGCCGCGGCCGCCGCTTGACCATGCAGCAGCAGCAGAACTTCATGCTGGCGGGACTCGTCTGCATCGGCCTGCTGTTTATCGCGGTGATGTCTAACGACATCATGAAGGCGATCCATCACCAGCTGCCGCGCTTTCCGTAGGAGAAACTCACAGCCCCTTGTTTGCCCGCCGGACGCAACCGGACGGCGAACAAGGGGCGGTGTATTGAGATGCGTGCGTGCGTTTCGATGCCTACGCCACCATCTTGAGAGTCTTAACCGCCTGCGCTTCGTACTTGGGCTTGTAATCGGGGCATTTGTATGAGCGCGAATACTCCTTGGGGTTTTCGGCTTCGGCGATAAAGACCTGAGCGCTGTTCACTGCACACTTCTCAAACGCACGGTCGTAATTGGCGCAGTCGTAGCACCGGCGGAGAATCGTCCAGCAAACGGAGCAGCGTAGCGAGCCGATCAGTTCGACGCGTCCGCAGAGCGGGCAGTGGATGTAGACCTCTTGGAAGCCCGACTCCTTGTTCTTGATCGCCACCCTGACCTTTTTGTTGAAATCGTCCAGGCTGCGTTGCAGTTCCGCGCACGTTGCCAGCATCTGGTTCATTTGCGTGGGATCGAGGTAGTCCACGACGCGCTCATCCAGCAGATCGGTCAGCTGGGTGGCAACCTTGTCGATCGCCTTCATGTGCTGTTCGGCGGTGTTGGACTTGTACGGCTTGGCCTTTTCGGCGCGCGCGCCGAGTGTCCGCAGGATTTGTTCCGTAACGACCAAGGGGACGCGCAAGAACGCTTCTTTCTTCTCGGGGAACTTGCCGATCGCCTGAATGACCCGGTCGGTGTCGCTTTGGTTCAGCCTCTCTTGCTTGATCTTGTCCAGCATGCGCTTCTGTGTTTGCGTATCCTGGTTAAGCGCTGCAAGCTGACGCGCATGGCCTTCCGTGATGAGCATCTCTCCCGGCGCGGGTTCGCGCAGGGTAAGCTCGTGCTGAACGAACGACGGCAGTTCAAGCAGTTCCAACGAACGGCGCAAGGTCGTCTCGGAGACGCCGAGGGTCTTGCCGACCTTCTCCCAGGACATGAACGAGAGCAGGCCCTGGATAGCCTTTGCCTTCTCGATCGGGTTGAGGTCTTCTCGCTGGAAGTTTTCGAGCAGGGCGTCGGCGGCGGCGTCCTGATCGTTCATCGTCTTGACGATCGCGGGGATCGCATCCAGGCCCGCGAGCTGAGACGCGCGGAAGCGCCGTTCGCCCATTACGATTTGGTATTTTGCGCCGCCGGGCAGATTTTTGACAGGCCTGACGACAATGGGTTCGAGAACGCCGCGCTCTCGAATGCTTTCCGCCAACTCCTTGAGCGTGTCTTCGTAAAACGACTTGCGAGGCTGCCCGGAGTTCGAGGCTATCTCGCCGAGAGGTATCTGCTGCATTCGCCGTGGTACTCCCACCCATCTTCCCAATTCAGAAGACGGTTGATTTCCGCATATGGCCGATTGTCCTCACGCGCGGGTGAGCGGTGCGCGTGATGCGTATGCCAATTATATCAAAGATTCCGCCGCTCCTCAAGAGCCAGAGAGAGCATGCGGAAAAAGGAGCCTGCCCGCTATCGTTTTGCGATCAGCGGAACTCCTAAAGATCTCCATTTAGTATATCGGATATCGAGGCAGACCGGACTAGAGGCGAGGCACTGCGAAGAATACTGTTTTCTTGCTGGCGATTGCTTGGAGGATACACGAGGCGCGTATTTACCCGCGCATGCGTTCGTGGCAGCACTGATAGTGGGACTGCGGAACAGTTGGACTTCGGAGAGTGTTAAAGTTGAAGGCGACGATATACGATAATAATCTCGGTTTATCGTTTTGTTTGACTTATATCGCGCGCCGCGCTATTCGGCGCGCGAGCTGCTTTTACCCCTCATAGCCGCCGAAGTCGTCGATCGCTTTGAGCATCGCGAGGATGTTCGCGGTGGGAACATCCGACTCCACGACGTGGGAGGGGCCGACGATCAGCCCGCCGCCGGCGCCGAGGGACGCAATCGTACGGCGGACGTGTTCGCGCACCTGATCCGTCGTGCCGAATGGCAGCACCGATTGTACGCCTAGGCCTCCCGAGAACGCGAGACGCTCGCCGTAGGTCGCCTTGACCCACATGTGATCGACACATTCAGGCTGGACGGGGTTCAAGATGTTGATGCCCGTCGCAATCAGGTCGGGGATCAAGTCGTCGATCTTGCCGTCGGAGTGATACCAGATCAGGATCTCGGGGTTGATCTCGCGCGCGGCGGCGATACATTGTTCGAACCGCGGGCGCAGATCATGGTTGAACATTTTGCGGCTCATCATTAGTCCGGTTTGCATCGCGACGTCGTCGCCGATTTCGATGATGTCTACGCCAGCGAGAGCGTAGGCGCGCGCGGCTGCAACACGGCGCTCGGCGATGCGGTCGAGGAGGTAGGTTCCCATTTCGTCGCCCGTGAGCAGGTCCTCGCTCAGCCGGTCGAGCGATCGAAGCTGCCAGGCGATCTCAAAGACGGTCTCCGCCATGTGCCCGATTACCGCATATCCCTGTTGTTGATGGTTTTCGACGACGGCGGCGAGTCCTTCGTAGCGGTATGCCTCCCGCAGATCCGGCCACGGATAGCTCGCGAGTTCGTCGATCGTTTCGGCGTGTTCGAGCGGATACAGATACTCGGCGTAGTATCGCCCTTCGTCCCAGATCCGGCCTCGCCCCCATTCATCCCAGGTGACATTCGGCGTCGCGAAATAGCTCGAATAGTCGTTTTTGAGGACGGTCGGTTTCGGGCCGATCCCGAGCGTGTCGTTGCGGATGAGCCCGGACAGATCGTTCGCTCCGACTTCCTTCTGCAGCCTCTCGACAACGTGCCATTCCAGGCCAATGTGGCGAGGGACGCGGTCCGGCTGTCGGCGGTGTGCGGCGGCGAGGACTCTCTGGCGCGATGTCATGCTCGCGCTGTGTCCGATATTGACGGTCATTTTCTCTATACTCCCCATTTTTCGCGCGCCTCGGCCATCGGCAGGGCGGGCGTTTTGTTCCAATCGGTATGCCCCTTCGGCTCAGCGCCGACCCACCGCTCGTCAGCGGGCTCATCGGCGCGCTGGTAGCGTGTGTCGCAGCTGAGACGGAAGCGGTTGGTGATGTTGTTCAGCGATCCGTGCATGGTGTACATGCCGAAGAAGATGGCGTCGCCCGGCTCAAACTCCGTAGTGAGCCAACGTCCCCCGAACTTATCGACAATTTCGATCGGGTCGCTCGAAAACCAACCTTCAACATTGTCGCGGTCCACGTCCATTTTGCCGTAGGTTTCGCGCAGACGGGCGAACTCGTCCGCTTTGTGAGAGCCCTGCAGGATCGCCAGCGTTCCCATGTCGTACGTCACCCGTCCGAGCGGCGTCCATAACGTGAAAAGGTTCAATGTCCCGCGACCCATGTACACGACATCGTAGTGGCTTCCCGTGAAACCGCCTGTTGGAACCGCGCGCAGCCACTTGAAATCGAACGTGATCGATGGACCCTGCAAGAAGCCGGCAAAAAATGCGAGAAGCTCGTCTGCCTCGACGACCGCGAGATACTCCGGCAGACGGCTCGCCGCGCGCGCGCCGCCTTGAAATGCTCCGCGCGCTCCTTCGGCGATCATCGCATCGTCCAGCGGAAAATTCCGGTCAAGCTGTCCGGCGGCATCCAGGCTCTCAATCAACGCTTTGCGCGCCGCCCGAACCTTGGCCGGCTTGTGCAGGCCGCGTACAAGCACGTAGCCATCCTCGGCGTACCGGGCGCGAAGGGCGTCGAAGTCGCCCAGAAGATCGTTTGAGTCACGCAGGAAGCCAAGATAGCGGCCGCCCACTTCGAGTTCGCGGGTTCCCATCTGAACGTTCATCGTAAATTTCTCCCATATGCGTATCGGATCTTAATATCCATTATAGTGAATGGATAACGATGCGTCCATAACGAGAATGGGGTAAAACATATCGATAATGGTAAATGTGGGATGCCTCCTCCATGCCTGAACTAAACGTTCGCACGCTTTTGCCTTTTGAGATCCGCGCCGCGCCTGGACGCATTGCCGGCGCTGCGATTATGAGCGGCGGACGCGGGGTTGGGCGTCGGGCGCTGCGCGTTTTTGGGCAGTACGCGATCGTCTATCTGCTTGACGGCTCTGGGAGTTTTCGGGAGGCCGGCGGAGCGACAAGCCCCGTTATAGCAGGCGACTGCCTCTTCGTGTATCCCGATATTCCGCACGGATACGGGCCGGGGCGAGGGGAGCGCTGGACCGAGATCTACGTCGTATTCGACGGGCCTGTGTTCGACTTCTGGCGCGAATGCGGCCTCCTCAATCCCTTGCGTCCCGTCGTGCATATTGAGCCGATTGCGGAGTGGCTCGGGCGCATCGAAGAGATCGTCGCACCAGCGGAGGACGTCGATTCATCGACGACGATCGCACGCTTCTTGACTCTGTTGACCGAGATCGCGGTGAAGGGCGGTTTGAGCGGCGCGCAATCGCCGGGCGAGGCGTGGTATGACGTGGCGCAACGGGCGCTTGCGACGGAGCTCGGGGCGGAGATTTCCATCCATGATGTCGCGGCGCGGGCGGGAATGTCATACGAGACGTTTCGCAAGCGCTTCACTGCTCGCGCGGGGGTGTCGCCCGCTCGTTACCGCTCTGAAAAGAGGGTTGACGCCGCGAAGGAGATTCTGACGCGAAGCGACTTGCCGGTCCAGCAGATCGCCGCTTACTTGGGATATAGCAACGAGTTCAACTTCTCGCGCCGCTTCCGCGAGATCACGGGGGTTAGTCCTCGCGGCTACAGACGCACGGAAGAGCCATAGGGCTGTCCCGCAGCCGGGATGCGTTCCTGGCCGGGTCAACCCGCGCGCCGCTGTCCTGCCTTGCGAAAGACCGGATCGTCGCGAAGCCTCGTGCCGCCCATGCTGCGTTTTCTGATGCGCAACGCGTTGCGCACGGCTTTGCTTACGGACGTGAACGTACACATGCCGAGGATTTCATTGCCTTGCCACACCGGGACGACGAACACGGAGTAACCGCGCATCCGCTTGAGTGTCCGATGCACTTCCGACGCCGGCGTCGTCCGGAACGGGCAATGAGATGCGTACTCGCCCACGGGGTCCGACAAGTTTACGTCGCCCCGCATTACCAGTTCGCGAAGATCGTGGTAGCCAATGACTCCCGGATCGTCCTGGCCAGTCTCGACCAGCGCCCCTTCGCTGCCCGCTTGGCGCATTATTTCATAGGCATGCTCGATCGTCATATCAGGTCGCACCCATATGGGAGCCAGCCACCCAATATCATCGATCGTGATATGCCACGCCATAGTTGAATCATTTCTCTTTCTCACAATTCATAAACATCGCGGTGATCGGAGAAGTTTCCGGAATTGCCGATTTTGGCGGATTCGACGGACTAGTCCGCTTATTTAATGGATTTATTGCGTGAATTGTTGACAACGGTTAATAGTTGCGTTATACTCTGCTCGGGTTTAATCCATTCCTGGAGACTTAGCATAATAATCAATGGAAACCAATACGCGCGAGCTATTAACGGTTGAACAGGCTGCGGAGTACCTTCAGCTCAGTCAATCCAGCATCCGATCGTACATCCGCCAGGGCAAGCTCAACGCATTTCGGGTTGCGGGCAAACGCAAGGTCCTAATTCCCCGAACCGAGTTGCTCAAGCTTCTCGAACCGGCGCGTGGCGGAAGCGTACTCGACGACGAAGCCGACGACGAATAGAACTCAGCGGGCGATCGTCGCCCCTCCGCCGCCTCTCCGGGTCGGTGGCTGAACCATTCCATCCATGCAGCCCGACCTTCATATCAGCATTGTTTCGTTTAACACCTCGTCGCTTCTCGATGCCTGCCTCGCTTCGATTTTCAGCAACGACACGCTGGCCTCCTTGCGCGTCGCCGTGGCCGACAACGGATCGACGGACGGCTCCGTCCGAATGGTGCGCGACGCGTATCCCCAGGTCTGCCTCATCGAGACGGGCTCCAATATGGGCTATGGGCGCGCCAACAACGCCGCACTCTTGGGGACCGACGCGCGCTACTGTCTGATCCTCAACAGCGATACGGTTGTCCAACAGGGCGCAATCGACGCGCTTGTCGCGTACATGGACGCTCATTCCGATGTCGGCGCAGCGGGAGCCGCTTTGCTGGAGCCTGACGGCTCGCCGCAGATGAACTGGGCCGCCGGCGAACTCACGTTATCGAGCGTTGTCTGGGAGCAGTCTTTTCTCGCCAAACTTTTTCCCCGCTCCCGAATTTTCGGAGACTATTTCCGCACCTTCTGGACGCGTGACGGAGATGCGCTGATTCCGCAAGCCTGCGGCGCCGCATTGATCGTTAGGGCGGGGCTCTTTAACGAGCTGGGCGGCTTTGACCCCGCGATCTACATGTATGCAGAGGACACCGATCTTTGCAAGCGCATCCGGGAGCGGGGCCTCGAAATTGGCTACGTTGCTGGCGCTCATATCACGCATTACCACGGACAAAGCAGCGTGGGCAGCTTGCGCCCCGCAATGATTGTGGAGCACAATCGCGCACGGATCTACTATTTCCTCAAACACTCAGCGGCAGGAGTCGCGTCCGCAGCGCGCCTCGTCATGGTCGCCGGCGCGTTGCTTCGCGCGTTGATCTGGTCGTGCGCCGCTCTCGCCGGTCGCAAAGAGGCTGCTCGCGCGGCCTCGTCGTTTTTGACGGTGGCATGCGCGACGGCGTTTGCTCGCATTCCGCGTGTTCAGCCGGGAGCGCGACGCCCATGAAGATCGGGATCGATGCGCGCCTCGTCGCAGGGCGCAATACAGGCGATCGAACCTATTGGCGCGGCCTTCTTACAGGGCTTTCGCAAACGCCGTCCGATCACGAATTCTATCTCTACGTCCGCCGGGATCCCGCTCCTGAAGAACAATTGCCGCTCGACGAGCGCTTCCATTGGAGGGTCATCCCCGCGGCCAACGAGCGCCTCTGGTCGTTGACTGCGTTTCCGTTCGCGGCGGGCAAGGATCGCGTCGATGTCGCACATGTGCAGTACACTGTTCCCCCGCTGATGCGCGCGCCCGTGGTTACGACGATCGCGGATATTTCGTTTAAGATCCTTCCGCAACTCTTCCCCGCAAAGGACGCATTTCTGCTGGGGCGCAGCATTCCGTCCAGTATCCGCCGCGCTGCCGCCGTCATTGGCGTCAGCGAATCGACGCGCAACGACATCTTGACGTATTACCCGGGGACGCCTCCGGAGAAGGTCCACGCGATCTACAACGGCATCGAATCGCGGTACAGGCCGCGTACCGTTATCGAGCAGGATTTGGACCGCGATGTGGCGAAAGTGCGGTACACTCTCGATAAGCCGTTCGTGCTTTGCGTCGGTCTTTTGCAGCCTCGGAAGAACGTTCCGCTGTTGCTGCGGGCGTTTACGCGCGCACGAAACGCAGCGGGGTTGCCGCACGTTTTGGCAGTCGCCGGGCGGCGCGGCTGGCTGGCGAAAGAGACGGAAAATGCGATTGCGGAGGCTGGAGACGCTGTAGTATTCCTGGGATATGTTCCCGATGACGATCTTCCATCGCTTTACGGGACGGCCGATGCGCTGGCGTTCCCGTCCTTGTACGAAGGCTTCGGGCTGCCCGTCGCTGAAGCGATGGCCTGCGGTTGCCCGGTCATTTGCGGGAATACGAGCAGTCTGCCGGAAGTGGCTGGCGATGCGGCGATCCTGGTTTCACCAACCGACGAAGGGGCGTGGACTCAAGCCTTGACGCGCCTTTTGACAAGCCCGGAATTGCGCAGGAGCCTGGGAGCGCGCGGGATCGAGCAGGCCCGCCGCTTTTCGTGGAGGACGGCGGCAGAGCAGACTCTCGCTGTTTATGAAGCGGCGGCGCTCAGGGCCTAATTGAAAGCTCCGGCGACAAAAGATATGAATCAAATCGCGCAAGATTTTTTATCGCGGCTTAAATGCCCGCACTGTCACAACGGCCGTCTCGTCGACTCCGGCGAAGCGACGCTTGTCTGCGATGTCTGCGGACGAGCTTATCCCGTGACGGACGGCGTCCCCGATCTTCTGCCGGATAGCGCACAGGTTTCCACTCAGACCGTGAAGACTGTGCTCAGCCAATCAAAAGGATAGAACGACCATGCAGCTCACGCGAACTGGACCAATCAAAATCTGTCTGATCCACGGGCCTAACCTCAATATGTTAGGCGTGCGCGATCCCGACATTTACGGGAAGGAAGATTTTGACACGCTCAATAAGCGCTTGCGCGATTACGCCACGAAGAATGGCCTGGAAGTGCGGATTACGCAATCTAACAGCGAGGGAACGATCATCGACATGATCCAGGATTCGCGGATCTGGGCGGAGGCGATCGTAATCAACGCAGGCGCATACACGCACACGTCATACGCCATACGCGATGCGCTCGCGGATAGCCGGTTGCCCGTAATCGAAGTGCACCTTACCAATATACATGCGCGCGAGGAGTTCCGGCATACGTCCGTGATTGCGCAGGTTACGACCGGCCAAATCGCTGGGTTCGGGACTCACTCGTACATTTTGGCGCTTGAAGCCGCTAAAAATCTTGTGGATGAAAGCCGCCGCTAATGACCGATATCCTCACGGCTCGTCTCGAAAATCTGCGATTGGAAATCCTGCGGACCCACGACAAGAAGGCGGGCGAATCCGAAGGCTCGACCCGTCGCCGTAAGATCGATGCGCTTCTCGTCAGCGACATCCATAATGTCCGCTATCTGTCCGGCTTTACGGGCAGCGCCGCGCAGGTTCTTGTCTTGCCGGAAAAGGCCTACCTGATTACCGATTCGCGGTACGCCATTCAAGCGCGCGAACAGTGTCCGCACCTCGATGTGCGTGTCTCCAAGCTGTCCACCGACGCAGGCGAGCAGCTTGCCAGCCTGCTGGCGGAGCAGAAGAAGAGCCTGCGAATCGGCTTCGAGACGTCGGCGAGTTACCGCCAGGTCGAGACGTGGCAAAAATATGGCGCACGGTGGCGTCCGGTCGACGGAATCGTCGAGCGCTTGCGGATGGTTAAGGATTCCGGCGAGGTGGATGCAATCCGCAACGCCGCGCGAATCGCGGCGAAGGCTTTCAACGACGCATCCCGGCTGCTCGTTCCGGGAACGTCCGAACGGGATGTCGCGATCGCGATCGAGACCGCCATGCGCCGTCGGGGCGCGGAGGGGGCATCGTTTCCCACCATCGTGGCCAGCGGTCCAAACGGTGCGTTGCCGCATCATTCAGCGGGCGCGCGCAAGTTCGAGCCAGGCGATCTGGTGACGATCGATTGGGGCGCGGAAGTGAACGGCTACTGTTCGGATCTGACGCGCACCGTGCTCATTCCTGGCGCGCCGGCAACCGATAAGCAACGCGACGTGTATCGAATCGTCCTGGAAGCCAAGGAACGGGCGACGGCTGCAATCCGTCCAGGGGTAACCGGCAGCGAAATCGACGCGATCGCGCGGGAGCACATTACGGCACACGGTTATGGCGAGGCCTTTGGCCACTCGCTCGGCCATTCGATCGGACGCGTGGTCCACGATGGCGCGACATTGTCGCCGAAGGCCGCGGGGGTCGTGCTGCGTCCCGGAGTGGTCACGACGGTAGAGCCTGGCATCTATCTGGAAGGGTGGGGCGGCGTCCGCATTGAGGACGATGTCTTAGTCACCGAAACCGGACACGAACTGCTTAGCGAGCCGGCTGGTCCCCTCGATGCGCCGCGCGCCGCACCGCCGCGAAAACGCGCCAGCGCTCCGAAGGGGTGATCGGCTTATGTCGACCGCTTCCCAAGAGGCGCCTCCAGACAGAAACCTGCGGCAGATCCGCGTTGCGGCGCTCGTGCTGATTGCTGTCTCCGTCTGCTTCCGCTTCTGGCGTCTTTCGACTGTCCCTGGCCTCAACGGCGACGAGGCGCAGTATGGGTTTGAGGCGCATAGCCTTTTGGCGGGAAACGGGCTGGACTGGATTACGCCAAACTTTAGCCTTCTCAGCCCCGTGTACCTCGCGCCGAGCATCTTGCTCAACGCTCTCTTCCCGCCGTCGGTGCTCGTATTGCGCTCGTTGGCTGTCGCCAGCGGCATAGCGGCTCTTGCGGTCAACTTTGTGCTCTGCCGCAGACTGCTTGGAGAGAGCGCCGCAATCGGTTCGACGCTGCTGCTCGCGGTCCTGCCCGCGGATATTGCCGTTAGCCGATTCGGCTGCGTTCAGTGCGCGAGCCTGCTGACCGACTTGCCCGTGGTTTATGGGGCGCTGGAGTTGGCGCTGGGCCAGGCCATGACAGTTCGGGTAATTGCCCGCAATCTGCTCTTTTGTTTGCTTGCCGTGTTGCTCCATTTGCCCAACTTGCTGGCAGCTCTTTTGTTTCTCGTAGCCGCGGCGTACAGATTGCTTCCCGCGTTGCGTCGTTGGGTTTCGTCGCCAGCAAAGATGGGGCTCGTTGCGGCGGTTGCCGTGGTGGTTGTGCTGGCTCTCGTCGCCGCGCCGCACGCTTTGCGACAACAGTCGCGCTATGCGGCCCAGATGCGGTCGCTTCCCAATCGAGGACTGGTGTTAGGGTATGCGAATTTCTTCTCGGGGCGAAACGCATTTGAGTATGTTGCGGGACTGCGGCAGCCATTGCGCGGCGTGGATTGGGCGGACGCCGTCTCGATTGCGCCATGGGCCGCTATCGCCATCTGGCTAGTTGCGTCGTGGCGCGGCAAAGGACGTTTCGCGCTCGACGACGTGGACCGTATCGTCGCGTCCGGTTGGATGCTGCAGCTCGTCGCGTTTGCCGTACTTGTCGGCCCGAGCGGCTTGCTGCCCAAGATGGACCGTTACGCATTGTGCCTGATCGTGCCTGCTGTTCTGCTTTGCATACGCTTCTTGGAGCGCGTGCGCCAGACGATCGATGCGAAGCAATGGGCTGTTTGGGCGTTGCTGCTCATTCTCTGCTCCGTGTCCTTGGCGAGCTTTAAACTGTGCTATTTCGATCCGATCTTGCGGACGGGCGGCGAGTCGGAGGAGGCGTTTCGGGCCGGTCCGATCGATCCAAAGGAGGCGGCCGTCGATATGATTGTAAATCAGTGCCCGGCGGGATCGCCGATACTGATCGCGACGCATTCCTGGTGGACGTACGCTCCCGCGCGCTACTTTTCCGCGCGGTATCCGCAGGTTAGCGTCTTGTTGTCTGGCGCGCCGGACGCCGCCGGAAGGGTACGCTCGGCTTTGCTCAAAGGCCAGCTTTGGACAATGGAGATGGCGAGCGAGCGAGAAACGAGAAGAACATCTGTTAACCGGAGTTTTCAATGGTGGTTTGGAGCAACCACCGACTATTCCGGCCGACTGGTCGTCCTGGTCGGGCATCCTCTTGTAACGCCAGTTGGGAGCGAAGGGAAACTATGACGAATACTGGGCTGCGTCCCTTGCATCTTCTCATGCACCTTGCGCCGATTGACCGCGCACTCGACACGGTCGCTTTGCCTCCCGGTTGCGCATTACGAATTTGTGGCCATGGTGATGCGGACGGTTTGGCGCGCGTATTGAGCGAGGCGTTTGGCGATGCATCGTGGAACCCCGCGCGTGTTCGCTCGGCGTTGCTGGACGCGCCCGATGTTCTGACGACCTATGCGATCCGTTGCCCGGAGATTGTCGCGACCGCGTCGGTTCGTTACATGCCCGATCGTTTTCCTGGCGAGGGGTATCTTCACTGGGTGGCGACGTCGCCGGCGTTTCGCGGCCAACGCTTAGCAGAGGCGGTCAGCGTCGCGGCGCTGAGAGAATTCGCGGATCGCGGGTATGTGGGCGCGTGGTTGGAAACCGACGACTTTCGCCTGCCCGCCATTCGCCTTTACCTGCGTCTCGGATTTGAACCGGTCCGTTCGACGGCGGAGTTCGAAGCGCGATGGACAGCGGTGATTGCGGAACTCGAATCCGGCGAACATCGCGGCGGAGGAGCATTATGACCGATTCATCTCAAGAGCTACCGTCCGTTTCGGTTGTCGTTCCCGTTTTCAACAGCGAGTTGTCGCTGCCGATTCTTGTGGAGCGCCTCACGAAGACTCTCGCACAATGTGCGGGCGCGTACGAGATCATCCTTGTCAACGACGATAGTCGTGACCGTGCGTGGAGCGTCGTCTGCGATCTGAGCGCGGCCAACGACGCTGTTCAGGGCATTTCTCTGACGCGCAACTACGGTCAGCACAACGCTCTTCTCTGCGGGGTCAGAGCCGCCCGCCATGAGATTATTGTCACAATTGACGATGACCTGCAGCATCCCCCAGAGGAGATACCCAGCCTCCTTGCGAGGCTCTCCGAAGGCTACGATGTGGTCTATGGCGCACCGGCGTCCGAACAGCATGGGCTTTTGCGCGATCTCGCCAGCCAGTTTGTTAAGCTGGCGTTGCAGGCGTCGACGGGGTACGAGGTGGCGCGCAGCGTCAGCGCCTTTCGTGCGTTTCGCACATACCTCCGCGACGGTTTCGCGCAGTACCGGAGCCCGAACGTCTCGATCGATGTTCTTCTGACGTGGTCGACAACCCGTTTCGCGACAGTCAAGGTTCGGCATGAGAAGCGCGAGATTGGTCCGTCGAACTATACGCTGCGAAAGTTGTTGGTTCATGCGGTCAACATGATTACGAGTTTCAGCACGTTGCCTCTGCAAATCGCGAGCGTTGTCGGTTTTGCCTTCACTCTTTTTGGATTTGGGATCCTGGCATGGGTCGTCGGCCGGTGGATCCTGTTTGGGACCACCGTGCCCGGATTTCCGTTCCTTGCCAGCATAATCGCGATCTTCTCCGGCGCGCAACTTTTCGCCCTTGGGATCATCGGCGAATACCTTGCGCGCATGCATTTTCGCACCATGGACCGGCCCGCCTATACGATTAGAACCGTCACGAAGGCGGACGAGCCTAACGGAGACGTTCAATGAGCAAACCTGAAGCGAATGCGGCGTCCCATGACGCCTCCGCCGAATCTCGCATCCCGTTTAACCGCCCTTCGATGGTTGGAAACGAAGCCGTCTACATGATGGATGCGGTCCGCCTCGGGCACGCGGCGGGAGACGGCGCGTATACGAGAAAGTGCCGCATGCTCCTGGAAGAAGCGCTCTCCCTCTCCGCCGCGCTGCTGACGACATCCTGCACGCATGCTCTGGAGCTGGCTGCCATCCTGCTTAATATCTCGCCCGGCGACGAGGTGATCGTGCCTTCGTTTACCTTCGTCTCCACCGCGAACGCGTTCGTTCTGCGCGGGGCGAAGCCGGTCTTCGCCGACATCCGGGAGGATACGCTGAACATGGACGAGACTGCGCTCGAAGCTCTCGTCACCGCAAACACCCGGGCGGTCGTGCCGGTCCACTACGCGGGGATTGGATGCGAGATGGACGAGATCTGCCGCATTGCGGCGGCGCACTCGGTGCCGGTTGTCGAAGACAATGCGCACGGCCTGTTTGGGAAGTATCGGGGGCGGTATCTCGGGACGTTCGGCGAACTCGCAACGCTGAGTTTTCACGAGACGAAGAACTTTAGCTGCGGCGAGGGGGGAGCCCTGCTTATCAACGATCAGCAGTATGTAAATCGCGCCGAGATTGTTCGAGAAAAGGGAACGAACCGTTCAGCCTTCTTTCGTGGAGCGGTGGACAAGTATACGTGGGTCGATATTGGCTCAAGCTACCCGCCGTCGGACATCTTGGCAGCATATCTTCTGGCGCAACTTGAAGCGCGCGATGCGGTTCTGGCGGCGCGGCGAAGGGTTTGGGAGACGTATCACGAGCAGTTGTCGAGTTGGGCGAAGGCCTTTGGAGCCAAGCAACCGACTGTGCCCGCGCACTGCGAGTCATCCTATCACATGTATCACCTCGTTCTGCCTACGGCGCGCGACAGAGACGCCTTAATCGAACATTTGCGTCGGCGTAACATTCTTGCCGTTTTTCATTACGTGCCTCTGCACCTGTCCCCAATGGGCTTGCAGTTGGGCGGCCAGCCCGGCCAGTGTCCAGTCGCGGAGTCTATCAGCGAACGGCTTGTAAGGCTGCCGTTCTTCAATTCGCTTTTGTATCACGACCAAATGCGGGTTATCGATGCGGTCGTCAGCTTTTCCCGTTGATACACGATCGCGAGCGTTATGATATAGGAGTTTTGCTTCGTAAGAGAAGATGAGGATTAAGATGCCCTCCATGGCCGGGCTGGCCATATTTCTTTAGCCGCTTAACACTCAACCTGTTGGCAAGCCGCACGCGAAGCGCAACGCGAATCCCCGGCGAACAGCGGACCGTCGGCTGCTTGGCCGGCCCCAAACAACTCGGACAGATCCCGCATACTCCGTCGCCTGTGCGAGGCTGCAGAACGGCTGCTTTGCGAAAGCAAGCTGAAGCAAGGTCGAAGGCCGTAGGGAAATCCTTGCCGCAATGCACGGAACATGGCTTAAACTGCATCGTAGCCGCAAGCAAGCAGATCGAACGCGCTCATATGGACCACGCGGTTATTGTCGATAAGCGCTCCTCCCGTTAGAAACTGCCCCGAGAGCCTCACATTCTCTCCCTGTCCCACGCCGGCGAACCGCAGGGTCCGCGCGGTTGCGACACGCTGGATGAACCGCGCGGCGCAAGTGAGCTGAGGGGGCGGGACGGCAGCGGGGTTGGGTTCGGCGAGCGCATCGATGGCGGCGCTTGCGATCAGCTTTGCATGGCATGCTCTATAGGTTTCGCCGCTGTCGAATAAATCCATGCCGATGATCCGGCCGCCGATTCCATAGATGGCCCCTGCCTGACCGGCGACAGCCGCAAGCGCGTTTACAAATCGGCTGAGCCTGGATGCAAGCCGGATGTAGATCGCAGCGTGCGCGCGCGTGTCCGAGACGACGCTCAGGCGCGTAGAGCGTTCGTCGATCGCCGCCCAGACGTCCACCTGATCGCTTGATGGGCCTTCGCCCGCTAGAAGCGATACGGTTACCTGCGCCATCCTTTGCGCGCGCCCCGTGGCGAACTGAATGCGGGGGGCCAGGCCGAACCCGCTGGCCGCTGGTTCCCAACGGGCAGCTTCGACGCAGCTAACGGGGATATCGAGCGTCTCTCCTGCCGGGGCCAGGACGCTCATGTTGAGCGCGCGGTCCTGCATTGCCCCGGTCAGCTCCTGTCCATCGAGCAGGAAGACCGCGGCGCTCGATGTGTTCGTAAGGCGGATCGAGCCCTGCTCTCCCGATCCTGCCTTCTCGACGATATCGAGGTCTCCGCTCTGCGCGGCTGCCTCGGCGGTCGAATGCTCCGAGGGGCGATCGCCCTGCGCAAGCAGCGGGTAGATGTGCAATCCGCGATAGGACGCGACAGGGCCGATTGTAATGGATGCCAGAGCGCGATCGATTGCTTTCATGCCAGAACCTTTCGAGGGTGAGATCTGAAATGTGACTCAAAGCGCGATCGAAGTTCCGGAAAGGGGGCGGGAACATACTTTATGGAAATTACGATGCGCCGGCGGTCCCCTCCTTTTGGGGGAAAGAAGGAATGCTGCCCTTCGATTGAGAACAGATAAAGGTCCGTGAACCCATACGGAACCTACTTAAATCCAAGGATGAAATACGACCATGAATGGGATCAAAACGACGGTTACAATGTTCTCTGCGATTCTGGCGGCGGTAGCGAGTTTTGCCGTGATTTCCAGTGCATTATGCGTGGCGAACGCCGACACATCTGCCCCAGCGTCCAAGTTGTTGTCGCAGAAACAGCCCGTGAAGGCATCGTCCGTGGAGCGCGACGGTCTTGAGGCCGTGAACGCGGTAGACGGCGATGAAAGCACGCGGTGGTCGAGCGAATTTAACGACGCGCAATGGATCTACGTTGACCTGGGAGCAGTCAAGAACGTCACGGAGGTCAAGATAGACTGGGAAACCGCGACGGCCAAAGCGTATGATATCGAGGTGTCCGACGACGCGACCAAATGGACATGCATTCAATCCGTCAAGGACAACAGCGCCACCGGCTGGCTCGACTATCCGAAGCTGACGGCGAAGGGGCGTTATGTTCGACTGAATCTAAAGGCGCGCGCAACGGAGTATGGCTACTCGATCTTCGAGTTCCAAGTATTCGGGTATTAGTTCAAATAGACGGGAAAGCTCCCGTCCGCGAGGAAAGGTTGCCATGGCGACAAAGCGGGTAGAGGCGATAGTTTCGGGACGAGTACAAGGCGTCGGCTTTCGGTATTTCGCGGCGCACGTCGCCGATCGCTTGGGCGTGGTAGGGACGGTTCGTAACACGCACGATGGCCAGATTGAGGCGGTTGTTGAAGGCGACGAAGAGGCGCTCGGCCGGTTTCTTGCAGAACTTCGCAAGGGTCCGGCCAAGGCAGAGGTGACTGGCCTGCACACGTCGTGGAGCGATGCAGGAGGCGAGTTTAGCAAGTTCGAAGCGATAAGCTGACACTTTCTTGCGACGCATGCGGCGACGTATGCCGCATGCGTCGTGTCGCGCCGGTTATTGATGGCGGTACGTATCGGCCATCGATAGCGTGTCTTGCGAGCGCTGCGTACCGCCGGTCGGCGCGCCAGCAGACGTGCGCTTGCCATCTACTCTCAATTCCCTCTCGTAGTACGAATCCATATCTCACTTCGCGGCAACAATCAGTACTCAGTTACATAAGACTTGACAATATTGGCTGTGTGAACCCTCACCCAGCTCTCCCGCAAGACCGGGCGAGGGAGCCGGAATTTCCTCGCCCATTCCGAAGGGAGAGGGTGAGGGGCTTTGCAACTGAACGCGACTAGAGCAAGTCTTCGTTTACAGAATACTAGTCTGAACCGGCACTGCGCGGAGACGCTGCACGAGCGTTGTTGCACGTGGCGGCAATCACTTACGATGCAAAGGGGCTATTATGGCGGCAAATCCACTCCTTGGGTTGATATTTCACTGGATCGGCGGACTCGCGGCCGCGAGTTTCTACATTCCCTACCGGTTTGTCAAACGGTGGTCATGGGAGACCTATTGGCTCGCCGGCGGCGTCTTTAGCTGGATCGTCGCTCCGTCGCTCTTTGCGTTACTGCTCGTACCCGGGGCGCTGCATGCAATCTTATCAGCGCCAATCCAGAGCATTGGGCTCGCGTACCTCTTCGGTGCGATGTGGGGGCTCGGTGGGCTGACGTTCGGCCTGACGATGCGGTACCTGGGCATCGCTCTCGGCATGGCTGTCGCGCTGGGCTACTGCGCCGCGTTTGGCACGGTCATGCCGCCGCTCGTTCACGGCACTTTGGCGCCGTTATTCCAGACAACATCCGGTCACTGCATCATCGGCGGCGTTGTAATCTGCCTGGTCGGCATCGGCGTTAGCGGCCTTGCGGGCATGTCGAAAGAGCATGAGCTCTCCGCTGAAGAGAAGCAGGCGGTCACCACGGAGTTTGACTTCGGCAAGGGGATGATGGTGGCGACATTCTCCGGTATTATGAGCTCCTGTTTCGCGTACGGCCTTGATGCCGGCAAGCCGATCGCGGATCTGGCGAAGCAAAGCCTCGTCGCGGCGAATATCAATCTTCCCATACAGAACCTGCCCGTGCTGATCGTCGTCCTTCTCGGCGGCTTCACGACAAACTTTATCTGGTGCGTTATCCTCAACATTCGCAACAAGTCGGCCCGTGAATACGTTGGCGGCGTTGCCCCCGCACACATCGATGCATCCACCGAGCCGGTTTCGCTTCCGCGCAACTATCTGTTCTGTGCGATCGCGGGCGTGACCTGGTATCTTCAATTTTTCTTCTACAGCATGGGCCAGGTCAAGATGGGATCATACAGCTATTCAAGCTGGACGCTTCACATGGCGAGCATCATCATCTTTAGCACGTTGTGGGGTATTGCGCTGCACGAATGGAAGGGCACCAGCAAGCGGACCCACCTCTCAATCGCGCTCGGTCTCGCGATCCTGATTGGATCGACGGTGGTCATTGGCTATGGCAACTACCTGGCGATCCCGCATCCGTAGGGTCGGCTGGGATGGCTTGCGGGCGCAGGTTGTTAAGGTCGAACTCGTGCGCTCCCGGTTCAGCGCACGGAGCATGTCGAGGCGGAATGCAAGACGCTCCTTACCGCGCGCTAACCCCGTCCGTCAGGCCCGTTCCGGTAACGGTTCCATCGGCGTTGACGAACGTCTTTAGCTCGCTGCCTGGTTCAATGACGGTATTGTCCTTGATCGCGACGCCGTTGCTCTGCGTGATCCAAATGAGCGCGCCGGGAGCGGCGTGTAGGGTCTGAGGCCATGAACCGGGCGCTTCAAGAGGACGCACGAATTGGTTGCCGGAAATGGTGATGCCTTGCGTGGAGCTGACCAGGATATTTACGGCCGAGTTATCCTCGAACGTATTCCCCGTGATCGTAACGTTGCGATGCCCGCCGGGTAGCAGCACATACGCTCCATTGGAGTACGCAGCCACAGTAAGCGCCGCGCCGCCGAAGTTGCACGGCGTGATGATGCTGGTGTCGCGGATTGTGTTGTCGCGGATGATCAGGTCGTGGGCGTAGTCTCCTTGCGTCCAAACCGATGTCTCCGGCGCGATCGCGATGCCGCCATAGAGGAGATGCTCGATCGTGCATTTTTCGATCACGCCATATCCTGCGTTAACCAGCATTCCTCTGCCGCGCGCGTTACGGATCGTGCAGCCGTGCACTAGAAAGTCGTCGTCCGCCGCATCGGCGTCGCAGGCTAGCCAGCCGCGCTGTGCGGACACGGGCCGGTCGAGCGTGACCTTGTACCAGAGCTGACGCGCCTGCGTCGCAAACGCGCGCTCCTCGATTGCGTGGAGGTCCTGCTGTGCATAGTCCTTTGCTTCAGTTAGCGCCGACACGACGGCATCGCCGGCGAGCATTTTGCGGTTATCGTAAAACCGGACATGGTCGCCAACACGGAAGGCGTCGACATCCGCCGGCCGTCGCATCATATCGAGGTAAACGGCGCTGCCATCCGAACCGCCCGCGAGCGCATATGCGGAATGGATGGGAATGCCGTCGTCGTTCATCCCCTCGAACGCGCAGTTCCAGAGGGTCGGTCCCCTGCGCAATCCGTCGCTGTTGAATGCGTCGGCGTTCGACGAGATAAGGGGAGTCTCGATCGCATTGGGTGGCGTTGGACCGTACGTGACCGTGTAGTTGTAATAATTGCCCCCGTCTCCCGCCTCTTCTTGAACGCAAAAACCAGGCGACGACTCGATCGTGACGCCTATGAGCTTCATGCTGCCGGTCAGATAAAGATGGACGTCCGCCGCAACAGTACCGCGCCAGGCGACCCGATCGCCGGCCTCAACCGACGGGCTCGGCGGCAGAGCGTTTGCGAGGTGAAACCGGAATGCGGTTGGACCGAGGCGTTCCAGCGACGAAATGTAAATGTCCGGTGCGCCTGGCTTCAAGATATCCTGGTGCGCTTCGTAGACATCGATAACCGGGATTGCGGCAAAGTATCGCTGGTCGTCGAGGTCCGCCGGGTATCCGGCCGAAATTTGCACGTCGACGGAGCGGCGATCGGCGGCGATCACGGTTATCGTGCCCTGAGATGCGGCGGGGACTTCGTGGCGGATCGTGAGACCGTCGAGGGTGACATTCGTGCAGCGCAGAAAGTCGATCGTGCCGCGACCGCGCGTTGTGTTGACGAACGTGACATCCTTGGCGTGGATCGTAAAGTCGCGCATCTTGGCGAAAACGAAACAGTGACGCTTATCGATGCCCGCATCCGCGCTTACGCGATACGCGCCGGGCGGGATCACAACGCTTTTCTTGCCGGACAGGTAAGCTTGATCCACCATCCGCTGAAGCGAAACCGTGGAGTCGACGATGGCGTCTTGCGCTTGGCACTGCGCGCAGGCCAACGATGCGGCGAGCGCGGCAAGCAACCTATAAACCTTAATCATTAACGAGACCTTTCAGACGATAAGGCTTAGGCTGTGAGCTGTCCGCCGGCCAATCACCTACTCCGCCGCTGACTCGACGCCATCGTCACCCTGCTCAGTGTCCGTCTCCACCCTGGGAGCGACCTTCAAGCGGTAGACGCGCCGGCCGTCGGCGTCCGTAATCGTGAACGAAACCGATTCGTAATCGATGGTCTCGTCTTGCAGCGGCATGTGGCCAAAGAGGCCGAACACGAAGCCGCCAATCGTGTCAAAATCGTCGCTGGAGAGATCCAGATCAAGCGCTTCGTTGACATCGTCGATGTGCAGGCGCGCATCGACTTCCGCCGAGCCGTCGTCCGACAGCACGATCTTCGGTTGCTCGACATCGTATTCGTCCTGGATCTCGCCGACGATTTCTTCGAGCAAATCTTCGACCGTCACAAGTCCGGCCGTCCCGCCGTATTCATCCTGTACGATTGCGATTTGAGATTTGGAGCGCCGGAATTCTTCGAGCAATTCGTCGACCCGTTTGTTCTCGGGAACGTGGCCGATCCGGCGCATCATAGGGCGCAGTTCACTGCCGCCGCGGCCTGTTGCGAGGGCAGGGAGCAGGTCTTTCGCGTGGATAATCCCGATGATATTGTCGACGGTCGTTTCGTAGATCGGGATCCGGGAGTGGCCGCAGTCAACGATCAAGTTGACCATCTTCGTGATCGATGTGCCGACGTCGGCCGCCTTAATGTCGATGCGCGGCGTCATCACTTCGTGGACCATCGTGTCGCCGAAAGTAATGACATTGCGCAGCATCTCTTTTTCGTCTTGTTCGATCACTCCCTCTTCCTGGCTGGCTTCTAGAAGCGTCTTGAGCTCCTCTTCGGTGATCACCGGCGCGGCGAATGAGGCCGTCATACCGAACGGGCGAACGATCAGGTTGCTCAGGCCGAGGACGACCGCAATTACGGGACGTTCGAGCAGCTCAAGCCACCGAAGGGGTTGCGCGACGAGCAGGGCGATTCGCTCCGGTTGGCGCTGAGCAACGGCTCGCGGAATAATCTCGCCGACGACGAGCATGAGAACCGCCAGGAGAGCCACTAAGATGACCACGGCAAGCAGAACGGGATGCGGGACGCGGACGTGCATCAGTACGCGCGATACGTACGGCGCAAGAACCCCGACGGCGATGGCGGCCGCCGCGAGATTGCAGACCGTGTTGCCAATTTGCACCGCGGCCACGATTCGGGTCGGCTCGCGCAGCAATTCGTTAATTGCCGCAAGATTTCTGTTGTCGCCCGGCGCCGCCGCTTCGTCGGATCGATCAACCGCCTGCTCCAGCCGTCCTGTCCGGCAAGCGACCAGGGCCGACTCCGCGAGCGAAAACAGAAAGCTCAGCGATGCGAAGACCAACAGGGCGACGATCGCGAATAGTTCGAATTGTGTGAGCGACATGTCGATTTCCGTGCCGGCCGGTTCGGCTCAATTGGGATCGCTGGTGTTAGCGTCCGCCGACCTGGAAGAAGTAGACGCCCGCCGTGACGCAAATGCCGAGCAGCCCGCCAATAATAACTTCTTGAAGGGAATGGATTTTCCCTTCGACGCGCGCCTGCGCAACTAAAAGTGCCAGTATCAGCACGAGCAACAGGGTGAAGGGTTCCATGCCTGCCCGCATTGCGACGCACATGGCGATGACGAACGCCACCGCGGCGTGGCCGCTGATGATACCGCCTTGGAGCATCGTGCCGCGCTCCCCAAGAACCTTCACGATGACGGAGATCACGAGCACGAGAACAATCACGACGATCAGCGCCACTGGCAACAGCTCGTGTGTCGAAGAGTAGTGAAGCGTAATCTTCTCTTGCGACCCGGCAAAGCGAGCTACGAACAGGAGCGCTCCGACTGAGGCAGCGCCGATCGCGGAGACAAGAACAGCGCCCGCCGCGATGTCCTTGGCGAGTTTGGCCAGCGGATGGTACGACTGCGTAATCATGTCGACGACCGTCTCCACGGCCGTATTGAGCATTTCCGATACGATCACCGATGCGCACACTAAGCCGAGCATCGCCATCTGCATCGCATCGAACCGGCACAGCAAGCCCAGGGTGAGCACGAGCACCACGATGATGAAGTGAAACCGCATGTGCCGCTGAGTGCGAAAAACGTGAGCGATGCCCTCGACGGCATAGCGGAAGCTGTCTATGTGGTTTTTCGGTCTGGGAACCGGACGCATATGGTTCTATTATGGCTGCAATGACTGGAAGAATGGATGAGATGCGTCGGGAAGGCTTATTTCGACCGCTGTAAGCACCGCGCGGGTCCGCAATTCCATCTCCTGAGCTCCCTCTTCTTCCTCGTCATCGTATCCAATCAGGTGCAAGAGACCATGGACGCCCAGCAGCGCGAGCTCTGACGACAATGGCCAGTGCGCCTTTTCCGCCTGCGCCAGCGCAGTCTCCACGGAGATGACGATATCGCCAAGAAGCAGGGGATCTTCTTGCGGAAACGAAAGAACGTCCGTCGGCTTGTCCATTCCGCGATAGCGCAGATTGAGGTCGTGTAGAAAAGGATCTCCGGCAAGGAGCACGCTGACTTCGCAGTTCGGGGCTAACTCAACAATACGGGCGGTCTCCCGGAGCGCTTGCCGCAGGGGACGCAGCGTCTGAGCTGAGAGCGGTGACGTAAAGCGGCTCGCGGGGTTGTCCGTCTCCGTTTCCTGACGTAGCTGAAGGTTCATCATTCAGTAGCTTTCCGGCATTTCGAGGCAACTTGTTCTTCGGCGAGCGGACGCGCGTCGAGCGAACTTTGGGGACATTGCTGGGCTCGACCGCAATTGCGCCCGGGTTTTCCAGCAAGACCTCGACGGGTTGGGGCGCTATTCCGCCATTTACCTTAATGAGCATGTCCGGATACTCGACCCGGCTGTGCAGCATGCCGGATAAAACGCGAACGAACGTCGTGCGGATCGTCGCAAGGTCATGCAGGGTAATTGGCGCGTCATCGAACTGTCCGTCGGCCTGCTTGTCCTCAATGACTTTGCGCACGAGTTCGTCGATGCGCTGTGGCGTAGGCCGGTAGAGAACATGCGATGCCGCTTCGACGCTGTCGGCCAGCATCATGATTGCCGCCTCAAGCGTGCTAGGCTTCGGTCCGGGATAACGATAGTGATCCTCGAGCGCCTCGGCTTCCGTCCCTGTCGCGCAACCGCCTGCCGCTCGATGGTAGAAATAGCGGATGAGACTGGTGCCGTGGTGCTGCAGGATAATATCCCTTACTGCCGGGGGCAGCTTGGCCTTCTCGGCAATCTCGACCCCTTCCTTAACATGTGCGACGACGACCAGGGCCGAAAGCGATGGATCCAGGCGCTCGTGAATATTGACGCCAGTTTGGTTCTCGACAAAGAACTCCGGTCTCCGGATCTTGCCGATATCGTGGTAGTAGGCGGAGACGCGGCACAGGAGCGCGTCCGCCCCGATTGCCTCGGCGGCCGCCGAGGCCAAGTTGCCCACCGATACCGAGTGCGCGTACGTCCCCGGACACGCCCGGCTGAACTCAAGCAGCAACGGCCGGTTCGGATCGATCAATTCGAGCAAGCCCAGGTGCGTCGTCAATCCGAAGGGCTTTTCGAAAAGGGCGACGCCGATGGAAACGAGCGCGACGGAGAGCAAGCCGGCGACCGCTCCCCAAAGGGTTCCGACGCCTATCGTCGCCCACGAGTCGGCTGTCACTTGACCAAGCAGGAACGTCAGGACAACATTCGCGAGAGCCATTGTGCATCCGGCGCGCAGCATATCCGTCCGTGTGCGCACGGCGCTTACGCTAAGCACCGCAACGAGCGACGCAACATAGGTCATCAGGCAGTAGCGCAACTCGTTGCCTAGGATCAGCGTGGAAAGAAGCGAGAGGAGAGCCGCGACAACCAGCGCGACATAAGGCTCGAGCAGAACGGTAATCAACATCGCCACGGCCGTAATGCACAGCAAAGAGATAAAACCGAATTGGAGGGCCGTCAAATTGATGCCCAGCAGCATCGCGCCGATTTTAAGTCCGAAGACACACAGCGCCACAAGAAGCGCTAACAGAATAAGGCGGCTTTCAGCGGCATACAGCGCAGGGTCGAATTGGCGCAAGTAGGCGGCGACAAAGCCGGTCATGAGCGCGACGAGCAGCACGACGCCAAGCACAAGGCTGTATGAGAGACGCAGGGACTGTGAGACCCAGTGCGGCAGAGTGGGCGATCCAGGCTGCGCCGGAAGCGGGACATCGCGCAGCAACGAGTTCGGCGAGGCGAACGAAACCGCCACGGCGTCCGGATGGGCGGCGTTGTAAGTGGCCACGGCCGCACCGCGCCGCGGAAGCGGCATGAGAAGCAGTGCGGAGAGAATGGTGATGGTCGCGAAGCAGATGAGGAATCGGGCGCGGGTCAACTCGGCGCCTAGCCGAGCTACCCCTTGCAATTGATTGCGCAACCGAGAACGTACAGGCCGCTCGAATCGGTCGCCGGCTCCGCCACCCTTATGGGACATCATCGCAGATTTATTATACACTATGCAATCTGATGCTGTCAAACGAGATGAAACGACGTGACTAATCGTTAAGCCTGGCCGCATCAGACGCCGCAAGATCAACCGCGGTCGATTGGCCCGGCGCGATCTCAACAGATGATGCAGGGCAATCGCATCTATTCAGATCAACGATTGTCACCGATATTGGCGCGTTTTCCGGCCGTGAACGACCGTCCTGAGATGTCAAGCCCCATCAATGGGTCTGCCGGCTCACGAAAACGCTTGCCGTCTACCGATTAGGCCCGTTCACGGGCTTTCTCTACACAGGCCGGCCCTTTCAGGACCGGACTCTCGACTTTGGCCTTTTAACTAGTTATTCGTTCTTAAATGTCAGGCTCCGTGCGGCTTGAC
>JARLGU010000056.1 GCA_031292625.1 Capsulimonadaceae bacterium
CGCCATCGTCCGCCGGTCACGGACCGGTCTCGCCCGCGCCTCGTTCACGGCGGTGATTTACGATGGCTCGTCAACCCGCGTACGGCCCTTTCCCGCCATCGTCCGCCGGTCACGGACCGGTCTCGCCCGCGCCTCGTTCACGGCGATGATTTACGATGCCTCGTCAACACGCGTACGGTCCTTTGCCGCCATCGTCCGATCCCAGCACGCATTGCGAAGTAACGAAAGCGCTGCGCCGGCCCTTTCCCAAAAACGGCCACGGCGGCCGGGGAGCCGTCTTAAAGGGTATCTGAGAAAGCGAGTCATTATTCAGTGTAGCGAGAAAGATTCAGGACGGCTCGTGCCGCCGGGGCAATTTTTCGCCCGCGCCTCGTTCACTGCGGTAATTTACGATGCCTCGTCAACCCGCGTACGGCCTTTAGCCGCCATCGTCCGCCGGTCACGGACCGGTCTCGCCCGCGCCTCGTTCACGGCGGTGATTCACGATGCCTCGTCAACCCGCGTACGGCCCTTTCCCGCCATCGTCCGATCTCAGCGCACATCGTTAAGTGGTGAAAGCGCTGTGACGGCCCTTTCCCAAAAACGGCCACGGCGGCCGGGGAGCCGTCTTAAAAGGCCTTTCGATAATTTATATTCAGCTACGAGAAATGTGACCCAAGCGGCCGTGGGGAGCGTCTAAGGGGATGGCGGAGGAATTGCTTGCGATCTCCGCGAAGTCTGAAGCGTGATCAAAGTAAATGTTTTTGGGAAGAGTCAGCCGCCTATGAAAGTCTTTAATTCCATCGCCTCAATGTCGGTGGCGATCGCCTTCGTGCTTTTCGCGGGAGTCGCGCGCGGAACGGCGCTGACGCCGCAGCTTGTGGCGCAACGCGGCCATTCTTCCGGAGTGACGCGGATCGTCTACAGTCCTGACGGTCAGATTATGGCGAGTGCCGGACAGGACCATTTAATCCGATTGTGGCGCAGCAGCACGGGTTTTTTGCTGCGTACGCTCACTGGACATCAGCAGGCCGTTCGTGCGCTGGCGTTTTTCCCGGATGGGCGATCGATTGTATCCGGCGATGACGCCGGACAGGTCTGTATTTGGGCTACGGATACGGGGCGTCTGATTAGCAGCGCGACTCTCGACTCGGGACAGATCAACTCGCTGGCGTGCAGTCCTGACGGACGGTACGTGGCGATTGGCGGGAAAGACGGCATTCGTCTTTTTGTCCGTTCTGATTGGAACGCGATAAAGTTTTATGAGACGCCGCGCCCGGTTAAGTGCATAGCATTCAGCCCCGACAGCGCATCCATCGCATGCGGCGCAAAGGACCGGATCGTTCGGCTGTTCGACCGGGCGACCGGCGAGCAACTCAGGCAGATCGAGGGCCACGAGGGCGCGGTGAATGCGGTGAGCTACAGCGCTGACGGCCGCGAGTTGGCGAGCGCAAGCGACGATGGAGACGTGCGCGTTTGGAATGCTCAGACCGGCGAATCGATCGCGCGATTGTCCGGTCATACGGGCGCTGTGGTCGATGCGCAGATCAGCGCCGATGGTTCAATCCTGAGCGCAGGCGAGGACGGGACGGTTCGCCTATGGCGCCCTGACATCGCGCAAGAGTTGCGAGCGGTCACGATCAGCGGACAAGCGCTGGATTCGGTCGCATGGCGTCCCGGCAGCGTTTTTGCGGCTGCCGCGGGCGATGATGGAAGCATTCGCGTGCTCGACATTCGCTCCGGGGCGGTTGTACGGGAGATTCGGGCGGGCTCGGACAATCTATGGGTTACCGCCGTTAGCTCGAATGGGCGCAAGATCGCGATGGCGGACGGGAAGCGCGGGATCCTGCTTTTTGACTCCGCGGATTCGTCGAAGAACCGGCTGCTGGCCGCGCACGGCGAGACGGTCAAGTGTTTGGCTTTCAGCCCGGACAGCCGGCTGCTCGCAAGCGGCGGAGACGACAACATCGTCCGCGTGTGGGATGTCGATACGGCGTCGGAGAAGGATGTCCTGCGCGGTCATACGGGGGACATTTGCTCGGTCACATTCAGCCCGGACGGCGCAATGCTCGCGAGCGGCGGTCAGGATGGAATTATCAGGATCTGGGATGTCAGCGCGGGAAGCGTGTTGTCGACGCTGAGCGGGGGCATTCGTCACGATTTGCTGACCGGGACCGTCTTTCCAGCGATCCAGGTTGTTCGTTCTCTGGTCTTCAGCCGCGATGCGAGCATGTTGGCGAGCGCGTGCGACGATGCCGCCGTCGTCTGGAACACCGTTACAGGAGACCAGCTTGCAGTCTGGGTGCAAAATGCAACGTCCGTGAACTCGGTAGCGTTCGGCCCCGACTCGCTGCAGTTGGCGACTGGCAATTCCTCGGGCGAAGTTTGCATCGCGACCGTGGCGGACCATCGGATCGTTGGGGACTGGACTGGGAACACAAACCCGAGCGTTAGCGTTTCTTTCAGCGCCGATGGCAAAAGGGTATTGAGCGCCAGTACCGACGGCTCCCTGAGCGTGATTGGCGTAACCGGTTCCCTCATTAAGGCTGTTTCGTGCGGCGAACCGTATGCAAGCGCCTCGTACCATTACGTTTCCGGCCGGATTATCGGTGCGACGACGACTGGGGTTGTGACATTCTTCGGCGGCGTGGACTGCACCCCCCTGGCCTCGCTTACGCCGTACGATCAGGGAGAGTGGGCGGCCGTGAGCCCGGATTGGTTATTCGACGGATCGACTGAGGGCTTGGAGAATCTCCACTGGGTCATCGGCAATAACGCTGCTGGCGTCGGGGCGCTTTATTCGGCGTATCATGCGCCTGGGCTCATCGGCCGCATTTTGTCGGGCGGCGAGGCTGGTCGTATGGCGGCCCACACGACAGGCGTTCTGCACGCGGGACCGCTTGTAACGTTGACGCGCGCCCCGCACGATCCGCGTGGAATGCGCGCAACGTTGTGTGTCGAGGCGGTGGATCGCGGCGGCGGCATCCAGACCGTCCGCCTCTATCAGAACAACGTGCTAATTAACGACGATGTGGTTGGGGAGCCAGCTGCGGCGCTTGACGGAACAAAGTCAAAACCCGTTATGCGGACGTATACGGTGGACTTGTCGCCAGGCAAGAACAGCTTCAAGGCGGCGTCAACCAGCTGCGAGGGCGTGGAGAGCCCGGCCGGCGCGGTGCTGGCGATCGACGGGAAATAGGGGACGGACCAAGCTATCCCCCGGGCGTCCGCGCGGAAGTCGCATCTATAACGGTTAACAGCGGCGCGAGTCCGGTCCTGAAAGGGCCGGTCTGTGTTGAGAAAGCCCGTGAACGGGCCTATTCGGAAGACGGTCAGCGTTTTCGTGATCCGGCAGACCCATTCATGGGGCTCGACATCTCAGGACGGTCGTTCACGGCCGGAAACCGCGCCAATATTGGTGACAATCGTTGATCCGAATAGACGCGATTGCCCCCTGATTTCCGCGCGGAAGCCGCTGGATTTCGCCGTTCTGAATCTGCTCCCGCTGCGGCAGAGCGTTTTATCTCCTACCCGGCAAGCCCAAACTCTTCGGCGATCAGTTCGTAGGAGCGGATGCGGGCTTGGTGGTCGTGCATGATGTTGACGAGGACGACCTCTTCGACTCCGTAGCTTCTTGCGAGATCCTCGATTTGAGGCCGGATCCGCTGCGGCGTGCCCTGGAGCATGTTGCGGTCCGGCAGATCGCCGTCCGGGCCGTAGTTCTTGCTTTCAAGGTAGCGCACGGCGGTTTCGACGGGCGGGACCTTAATGATCTTTCCTTCTCGCAACAAGAGCGTCAGCATTTTCCCGCTGGATGCGAGGCTCCTGGCATCGTCCTCTGTGTCCGCGCAGACCACCCAGGCGCAGACGCCGGCATAGGGGGTGGAAAGGTCCGGCGACGGCGTGAAGCGCTCCCGGTACAGGTCCATGACAGAGGCGCAGTTCGCGTTGATAAAATCTCCGAACATGTACCGCAATCCGAGGTCGCCCGCCCATATTGCGCTTTGCGGCGAGGATCCGAGCAGCCAGACTTCCGCCTGTTCGGGGTAGCCTGGGAGGGTCTCGACGAGGTGGGCGAACGGATGGGCGGCTGGCAATGAGTTGCGGAGATAGCCCAGCAGCTCGGTTAGCGCATCGATAAAGTTATCTTCGTTGCGCTCGTACCGGTTTCGCTGCAGCGCGAGCGCCGTCGTGGCATCCGTGCCCTTGGCCCGTCCGATGCTCAGGTCGATTCGCCCCGGAAACAATCCCGCGAGCGTGCTATAGTTCTCCGCGATCTTGAACGGGCTGTAGTGGGGCAGCATGACACCGCCGGCGCCGACACGAATGCGGCTTGTCGCGGCGGCAATTTGGCCGATCAAAAGGTCGGGACTGGTACAAGCAAGCGTCGCCATTCCGTGATGCTCGGCGAGCCAAAAACGGTGGTACCCGAGACGTTCCGCGCACATTGCGAGCTCGATGGAATTCCTGAGCGCCTGCGTTCCGGTCGATCCTTCCGGAACCGGCGACTGGTCGAGGACGCTGAGCCTTAGCCGGCCCGCCCTCCGGTTGGGTTTTGGCAATGATTGCCTCATGATATCGGTCCCTTCAGACGGTGAACGCCGCAAGTCCATCATTCCGCAACCGGCGGTAGTTATTCCTCCTGTGATCGCTAAAGAGGCCGACGGTTTCCGTTGTTGACAGCGTTGAGCGGCGCAATTGCAAATATCCCGGCGCGGATGGTTGAGCCGCCGCATCGATTATTGGAGTACCTGTTTTCCGATAGTTAGTCGATCTTCCTCTCCAGGATACGGTCAATGCGACCGAAAATAGAACAACAGCGATAGGAGTTGGCAGACCCGCATGGCGAGGTCTCTTCCCTTCAGCGCGACTGACTACAATCATGGTCCACACGAAAGTTTTGACGGACAATGGGATTGACGAGGGGGCGGACGCCGCGGTGGCTGTCCGTCCGGTCGCTTTGCTTGGCTGCGATCGGGGCGGCGCGATCCTTTCAGCCAACGCGGAAGCGGAAAGCCTTTTTGAGCGATCCGCAACCGAAATTGTCGGTAGACCCCTGAGCGACCTACTAACGGACTTTCCTCTTGACGCCTGTTTGAGCGAGAGCGTCGTCAACTGCGCTCAGATGGTCGTGTCGGCCAATATCCATTCGAGCCTCACGATCCCGGTAGACTGCACGTCCGTCCTCATGCCTGAAGGAAGCGTCGCGAGTCTCCTCGTGACCGTCAGAGCCCCCCATTCGACTGCGTTGCGCATGGTGACGGGCGGCCGGTCGCTTGAGCCTTCGACCGATCCCGACCGAACGCAGCTCGTGCCCGTCGTGGTGAAAGGCGGGGCAACCAAGGGCGCGGGGGCGAATGCGCCGTCCGCCGCGGGTCACGCGGAGCGCATCGTCGGAGGAATAGAAGACGCGGTTTGGGTTCTTGCCGCCGAGTCTCGTCATCTCATTTATTTGAACCCAGCAGGTCAGCGAATGTTTGGACGGACCAACGAAGAGCTGGCGTCGGGCAAGGCGAGCCTGCAGTCGGTGATCCATCCTGACGATCTTCCGCGAGCCGTCGAATGCATCGACTTCCTGATGGAGTATGGCGCGATTGAGTTTGAGTGCCGCTTCATTCGCCCCGACGGGGTTGAGCGCTGGGTCGTCACCAAGGCGCATACGGTGCTTGGCGAGGACGGGAGAGCTTCGTATGCCCAGGGGGTATCGAGCGACATCACCGAGCGCAAGCAACGCGAAACCCATCTGGCGCGGCTAAACAGCCAGCTGCAGCGGCGTATCGAGCGCTTGTCGGCGCTTCATCAGATCGACTCCGCGATTTCGTCAAGCCAGGATTTGGGACTGACGCTCAACATCTGTTTGGATCATCTCGCCGGGCATCTTCAGGTAGATGCCGCGCGGATTTTGATTTACGATCCTTATACGCAGCGGCTTCGGTTCGCTGCCGGATTCGGGTTCCGGCATGGCGGCAGCCGCGACATTCAACGGATGATCGGCACGCTTCAGGCCGGAAAGGCCGCGATGGGGCGATGCACGATATTCATTCCCGATATTTCGTCGCGCTCGGAAGCATTCTCGTCATCGGCGGTTCTCGAACAGCAGGCATTCGTTTCGTACTTTGCGCTGCCGTTGTCGATCAAGGGACAGGTCAAGGGGATCCTCGAGATATTTCAGCGGAGTACGTTGAACCCGGATCCGGAGTGGACCTCGTTTGCCGAGACAATTGCTGCGCAGGCGGCAACAGCCATCGATAACGCCAACGTCGTCGATCGGCTCCAGGAAAACAATAACGAGCTGTGCATTGCGTACGACGAGACGATCGAAGGATGGTCGCGTGCGCTCGATTTGCGCGATAAGGAGACGGAAGGGCACTCGCAGCGCGTTACCGAGATGACGTTGCGCCTCGCCCGCGCTCTTGGGACGCGCGAGATCGAGATCCTACAGGTTCGTCGCGGCGCACTTTTGCACGATATTGGGAAGATGGGGATCCCGGATCAGATCCTGCTCAAGCCGGGACCCCTCAATGATGAAGAGTGGGTCATTATGCGCAAGCATCCGGTCTACGCTTACGAGATGCTCTCTCCTATTGACTTCCTGCGGCCCGCCCTCGACATCCCCTACTGTCACCACGAAAAGTGGGACGGAACTGGTTATCCGAGGGGGCTAAAGGGTGTTCAGATCCCGCTGTCCGCGCGGATATTCGCGGTCGTGGATGTTTGGGATGCCCTGCGCTCCGATCGGCCCTACCGCCCCGGTTGGGCGATCGAACGAGTCGTCAATCATATCCGTTCGCTGGCGGGGACCCACTTCGACCCCCAAGTCGTTGAGGTGTTCATGTCCCGCCTGGAAGCCGGCGAATTCGACGATATGATCGGTCCGCGATCCTCCGCTGAATAGCCGGTCGCCCGGTTGCGGATGATGTTTCTCCCGTTCGGTTGAAAGCCAATGGCATCGTGAGCGCCGTTGGCTTGTATTCATTGCCGGCCGCGACGCGGCGGGCGGTCCGTCAGCGAGACCAGGGGTGGAGGATGACGATGCCCGTGGTGAGGCCCCAGAGCAGGATGGAGATGAGAAGAGGGCGATCTTGCAAGAGGATCTCGTCCGGCGTCTCCCCTTTTTCATGCCTGTGGATCAGATAAAGATAGCGGAAAATGCCGTAGATCACGAATGGAATGGATGCCATCAAATAGTTGTGATGGTGCGCGGTGTCGGATTGTATCGTATACAGCGCATAAGACATCATGAGGGCGGAGGTGACGATCGTGTTCATCTGGTCGAGCATCGCGGCGGTGTATTCGCTCAAGATCGGTCTCGCATGCCGTCGTCCCTGACTTACTGCGACCAGTTCGCCCCGGCGCTTCGAGATTGCCAGGAAGAGCGCCAGCAGCAACGTACAAAGCACGAGCCATGGCGAGATTTGGACGGGAATGACGCGAGCGCCGCCAATCGCGCGCAACACGAAGCCGGACGCGAGCACGAGAAGATCGAGGATGACGACGTGCTTGAGTTTGAACGTGTACGCGGTCGTGAGAACCATATAGGCGACCGTACAAAGACCGAACTTGAAGTCTAGGTGAAACGAGAAGGCTAGCATCCCAACGGTCATCAGGAGAGCGGCAATGATTGCCGCTGAGGGCGAAAGCTCCCCCGCCGCAATGGGGCGGAACTGTTTCTTGGGGTGATTGCGATCGGTTTCGACGTCCAGGACATCGTTAATCAGGTAAGTACTGCTGGAGAGCAGGGAAAAAGCGATAAATCCGAAGCAGGCGCGTAGGAAGTCGGTTGCGCCATGGTGGGCGTCGATCGTGAACAGAAGGCCGGCGAACACGAGCAAATTCTTGGTCCACTGTTTGGGGCGCATGGCAACGAGCAGCGCAACGGGACCGGATCGCCGTCGTTTGGTGGGTGAGGACATTGGGTTACCGAGTGTTTCCTGTTCAGTCGTTGCCATTAATTCCTTCTTATTTATAGCTCGCGCCATAAAATGTCCGCCGTGATCGGAAGCCTTGGCGCTCCAAGGATGCCACTACCGTGCGGGCGCATCGCCGCCGGACTTCTCCGTTCCCACTGATGCCGCGACGGCGTGTGCGGGGACAGCTGGCGCATCGGGCGTAGGCCATCGTCCTTGCGCGGTAAGGTAGCCGATTGCGAGCCGCTCAATTTGCCTGACGAAGATCGTCCAGATGAACTCATGCGTGGATAGCTGCGGTCGTAACAGGATCGTATGCAAGCCCAGGGCGTTGGCGCCCATGATATCGGTAAAGACCTGGTCGCCGATCATTGCGGTCGTCTCCGGAGTAGAGCCAAGAAGCTGCATCGACCGCCTGTATCCGGCTGGCCACGGTTTTCGGACGCCCAGGATATACGGTATATCCATGCGTTCCGCGATCTCCTTGAGACGCTTCGGATGCATTGTATTCGACGCGATTACGATTTTGATGTTCTCCCGCTTCAAGGCCGCCAACCAGTCGAAGACATCTTCCGATATTTCGCGGCTCTTCCAGGGGACCAGCGTGTTGTCGAGGTCGGTGATGACGGCAGCGATTCCGCGTTGGCGGAGCGACGCGGCACTCGCGTCGGTGATGCGAGTGACAATGCGCGATGGGACGATTAGTTTAAACGATGGGATCATAGCGATCTCGACGGTACTCCAGAAAGAAAATCATCGAAACAGCGAGTAACTCAGCTGTCAACATTCCATATGCGATGTTTCGGGCTTTCGTGCAGCATGCTTAGCGTACTCGTCGCCCGCTGACGGCGAGGCGTTTGCCGCGGGTGTCTGAACGTTTGGCAGCTTACGGCAGCTTTACCGGATCGTTGGTTGACTCATCGACCGGTTGAAACGTTTGGCTTGCGGCGAGCTTAATCCACGCTTTATCGCCATAAACGCCAGCCTGGGTCGCGTCGAACGGCACAAAGCCGGCTTGGGCGACGGGCGAACCTGGCTTGAAGCGGAAGTCGAAACGGGCGGCATCGACGAATAGCGGGTCGGCGATAATGGATCCTTTGTCGTTGCCAAGCGCTTGCCAGGCTGGAAGATCCTTCTCATCGAAGGAGACGGGTTGCGGCGCAGTCGACCAGTAGACATTGTGGTCAAGTTCGTAGCCGCCATCGTTCCAATGGAGTGTCGTGTAGAACTTGCTGTCAGACGCATAGAAGACGTTGTTGCTCAGGCGAAACGAGACGTGATCCTCAACGCGGCTGCGCCGGACTTCGCCTTCGTGATCGAGCGCGAAGATGTTGTTGCGGACGACATTGTCCCGGCCGTAGTGCTGGTGGAATCCGGCGCTGCCATTGTGGTACACGAGATTGTCCTCGAGGACAATCTGGCTGCTTCCTTCATCCGTATATAGCCCCCAGCCTCCGTATTCAGCTGAGAATACGTCGTGGATGACATTGTGATCCACAACCGTGCCGGGCGAGATGCCAAGGGTATAAACGCCGCCCATATCCGATAGGACGCGCCATCCGAGATGGTGGATGTGGTTGTAGGATATCTTGTTGCCCGTCGCAAGACTATGTCCATATCCCCAGGTCCAGCCGGCGGACACTCCTGTATAGAATAGGTCCGCGATTTCGTTGTGCGTGACCGAGTTGTTGCCGCTCTGCGTAATGAATACGCCGGCGGCACAAGGAAAGACTCTGCCTCCGTGGCGGATGATGCAATTGTCGACCGTGATGCGTTGTGTCCGTAGCGCTTCCTCGCGCTCCATGCGCGTTTCGCCGATGCGCACTCCGCCTGCTCCCAGATCGTGCAAATGGCAGCGCCGCACATCGTTATCCATACAGGCATCTCGAAACCACACGGCGTACGTGCCGATATGGGCGATTTCACAGTCTTCGAGGGATATGGAGCGCGCTCCGTCCGCCGTCACGACCGCGCCGATGTTCGCCGCCGCCTGCATGGGATCGAAGCCTCCGGAGGTCATCGAACTGCCCGCGTGCTGGAAGGAGAGGCCGGTGAACTTGATATTCTCGACCCAGCGTCCGCTCTTTGGATCGCCGCTAAGGGTGAGCAGGTTATCCAGAACAGGGGCGACGATGCTCGCGGTGTTGATCGTCTCGCCGGGCAATGGATAATAGGAGAGGACGCCGTTGGACGCGAGCGTCCAGTCTCCTGGCCGAGTCAGGGCGGTCGGGACGTTTTCGAGATAGAAGCGCGTATCGTGCTGCATGGGGCCCGATGTCTTGATGGAGCGGCCCGTAAAGACAAGCTTTCCTGCTGTAACGTCCACGGCGCTAAGATTGTGAATCGTGTTGTTCCAAGCGTGGAACGCGACGAGGCGAATGTTCCTAATCTGATCCGCTGTCAGACTCGCGAGAGCCGCGATGGATTCCGGAGCGACCGTGACCGTAATCGTCGCCGTTTTGGACGAAGCGCCGGGTTCAAGTTCTTCTTGGATTGTTGCAACGTGGAGGAAGCCATCCACGGGAAGCCGTGCGCGCGTGGCGCGCTGTCCGTTAACCCAGAGTTGATCGAATGTCCATGAGCCGTTCGCGACATCCGGGAGGGATGCTCGCCATATGCCGTCCTTGCCGAGGTTGAAGCCGTTAATCGTTCGGCCGCCGCTTATTACGGGGTGGGCGGCGCGCGCCGCCTGGTAGGTGACCGGCGCAGTCGTTGTTCCGCTGTCCTCGGGGGTTAGCGTGAGCGGTTCGGTCAGCGTATATTCGCCATCCGCGATCGTGATCGAAACCGGATTACTGCCGGGGGCGGTCGACCGGAAGCGTCGAACGGCGTCGCGGGCGCCGGCAAGCGACGCGAGAGGGCCGTCGGTGCGCGATGCGTTGGGCGTTGCGCGCCGTCCGCTCCATCGGTCTTCGCCTCCAGGGGCGACATAGAGCTTCAGGGCGTCGGACGCCGATGCGGCTGCGGGAATAGCGCAGAGGGCGAGGACAAGGATTGCAAAGGTTGGGTGCATGGTATTGGCATTCCGGAGCGGATGGACTTAGGGTCTGGGGAGCAGCTCGTCGTTCGGTCTCCTCTTCTAGGGACGCAGAGGAGACCGATTCGTACGAATCTCAGGACTTTTTGGCGGGTGAGATCTGGAATTTGAGGACGTTGGCTCTGCCGCTTGTAACGTCGAATATCTTGCCGTTGTTGAAGTTGATGACGATGGCATCGCGCCAACCGTGAACTCGACGCGAGGGGGCCGTGAAGCCGAACGACTGTCCGTCGGCTGCGAATTGCGGTTGAGCGGTCGGTCCGTTTAAGTGGAGCGGTCCTGGGGCTCCCGTGGCCTGAACAACGGATTGAATGCCAAGGTAGTGCCAGATATCGGCGTCGGCTCCGGGCCATGTCTCGTAGGCAATGTAGAGGCTGTTCGGAGAGATGACGGGGTTTTGCGGACCGGCGCCAGGCTTCTTCGATATGCCGACTGGCGCAAATGACGTCTGAATGGATCCATCGACGCCAAAGCTGAAGATCCCCGATTTAGGGAAGTTCTTCGGAAGCGGGGGAAACACAACGCCGGGCGGCATTTGAAGCGAGGCCATTGCTTCCGCTGGGGGCCGGATCCCCGTCGCGTTTAACAGCGCGACGAGAAGATGGCTGGCATCCGGAGCCCAGGCTACCGATACGTCGGACGCGGTGGCGACTGGGACGGGGTCCGTCAGCGATCCGCCGGCCAGGGAAAGCTGCTGGATATTATTGTCGCCCTGCTGAACGGCGGCGATGAGCGTGCCGTTCTGCCCTGCCACAGGCGCCCACGCGAAGGATGTGACCGGTTCCCGCTGGGACGATGCCGAGTCGGCGTCGGCGCCCTGATGGGGGATCGGCAGGAGAACGTCCTGGCTTCGCGTTTCCAGGTTGAATACGGTAAGCGCGCCGCGGCTGATAAACGCAATCTGCTTGCCATCGGGCGAATATTTGGGAGAACTCTTGGCTTCGCTGCCGATCGTGATTGCCTCCGGTTGCGTGCCGTCGGCGTTCATGATCCAGACCTGTGGCGAGCCCGTTCGGTCGGAGACGAATACGATCTGGGAGCCGTCGGGCGAGAAAGACGGATCGGAATCGGTTTCGTTGCCTTTTGTCAGGCGCATCGGTCCCGTGCCATCGTTAGCGATTGTCCAGATGTGAGGGTGGTCGGGCGTTTTGGCTTGCTTCGGGTCAGGGTTGGTATCCGAGAGAAAAAGGAGCCTGCCTGACGTGTCGATAAAAGGACGCCGGCTTTTTGAGTTGCCAATGAAGTAGGCAACAACGAGCAATACGACCACGGCAACGATGATGAGAGCTTTTCGGGCTATCGGGGTCACGCGTAACTCCTTCGCCGGTTGTACACGAGGTTGTCTCACTCGCGGTCCGGCAATCTTGATAAGTCGTTACTAACCACGGCCCGCCATGCCATTATGCGGGCTTGGGTCTTGCGATGGGCCAGGCCACGGCGAACATTGAGGGTTCGCTCTGACCTTTTTCATCTGCGAGAGTATAGTTAGACGCTTGTATTAAGATACCTTGCTCCGGCCATAAATCGGGTGCGAATCGAGATTGCGGCGCGCTGCGTCAGTCCTGGATCGAAGCGTTCAGGACACGTCAATCCGCAGATTCGTCCTTTGGCCATTGGCCTTAGCCTGTACCCTGTTTACAAGTGTCAATTGCTCTTGACACTAACCTGCAATTGTGGCACAATCAACCGGTCGAAAAGGTGCATAAATGCGATCGCCGCTGGCGTGTTGTTGCGGGCGAGAAGCCGAACATGCGATTTATTTATCGTTCCATCGCGCACCTGTATTTTTGGATCAACGTTGCATCCGGTTACGGCGCATGCGCCGGGAAGCATTAGAAGGAACCGCACCAGAGCGTTTCACCATTGACACCCTCAGGAACTGACAATCCTGTATCCGCGCCGCCCATCGCTCGCCAGATCGATGCCGCTATGCGCGTCCTTGAAGACGACCAGTTGATTGCGCTCCACGAGGCCGTCCGCACCCTCACGCGCGACCAGAGTTTAGCAGCGGCTCTGCGTCTCATCGCTGAAAAGGCCCGCCAGCTTACCCTTGGCGAAAGCGCCGCGGTCTGTCTTCTCGACAGCAAGCGCGAATACCTCGATTTTACCGCCGTCGCCGGACGCGCCGCGACGGAAATGGTTGGACAAACAGTGCGCGTCTCCGACGCTTTGACGGGCCACACGGCCCTGACTGGCGAACCCCTCCTCGCCTACAATCCCGCGCAGGCGAGACCGGTAGACGATCTCGGCAAGCATCCGCATCCGCTTCCGCCTCGCGAAGCCGAGGCTTTCATTGCGAGCGGAGGCGTGCGCTCCGCAGCCATCGTGCCGATATTCGGGGCCGCGGGAAGCGTCGGATCCATCGGCGCCATTGACCGCATTGACGGCGAATCGTTCACTGGCAAGGATCTGCTGATCCTTCACATCCTTGCGTCGACCGCCTCGGCCGCCATCCAGCAGCAAACTCTGCGGCGCGCGAGCGCCTCCGCTATTCGCGAACGAGATGTCTTGCAAGAGGCAGCGCGCGCGACGACTTCCAGTCTCAATGTTCAGACGATCCTCGATGGGGTTCTTGCGACGCTCGCACGAAGCATCGACATGTTCGCCTCATGCGTATTCTTGCTCAATGACGAGCGCACCCACCTGTTTATCGCCGCCGACCACGGTTTGACCGACGAAGATCGAGAGATCCAGCTCCTTACGGACGGCAAGCTAGCTTCGGCTGCTTTGGCATCGGGGAACGCGTTCATTGTCTCGGAGCCTGATACCGATCCTCGCTTTGAGCAGATATTCCCTGGCGATCGCCCGCAACCTCTTTCGTGGATTATCGCGCCGCTTGTCTCGCGCGAAAACCAGATGGGACTGCTTGTGATCGGCTCGCTCGCCAGGAATGCGTATGCGCTTGAGGATCTCCGGCTTGCATCGTCGGTTGCGAGTCTCGCCGCGGTCGCGATGGAGAATGCGGAACTGTACGAGGACGCAACGCGTCGCACGGAAGAAGCGACGGCGATCTACGAGCTTTCGCAGGCTGTCAATACGAACCTCAACCTTCATCGGGTTTTGAACTTTGTCGCGGATAGCGTCCTGGCCCTTCTGCATGTTGACAAGTTCGCGCTTTTCTTACACAACCCGCAAAAGCAATGCCTTGAAATCAAGGTTGCGCGAAATATCCGGCGGCAGGCTGTCCACGAGATGCGTCCGGATCGGACGGCCGGCGGCATTGCCTGGTGGGTTTTCGAATACGAAACTCCGACAGCGGTTCAGAGCGTCGAGGCCGATCATCGCAACCGGAGCCTTCCGATCGACCAGGAAGGCGTCGCCTCGCTCGTTAGCGTTCCGCTTCAGGCGGGCGACGACGTGATTGGCGTCATACACGCGATGTCGACCCGCCGCCGTTCGTTTACGGTCCGCGAGATGGAGTTGCTGTACACCATCGCCAACCAGGTTGGCGTCGCTATTTCCAACATCCAAATCATCGAAGACACGCGGCAGAAGTCGGAAGAGCTGCGCAGGGCGTCCCGGCGCGTGGCGCGAGCGCTTGGGACGCGAGGCGACATCGCGCAGACCGGACAAACGATCGTGGATCTGGCCGCGGAGATCGTTCGCGCGGACAAGTGTTTGCTTTACGCCGTGGATTCGTCTGCGGGGGAACTCATTCTTCGCGCTGCGCACGGAGTGAAATTGCCGTCCGAAATTCAGGCGTGCCGGAGGGACGATGCGGGTCGTGAGACCAGCGCCTATTCCATTCTGCGCAAGGCGCGCTCGATTGTTGCCGAAGATCCGGCCCACGACAGCCGGTTTGTTCCGCCGCCCGAGTTCGCGGCTCAACTGAGTAGATCCGGAGTTTATATTGGGTTGCCGTTGAAGATTGGGGCTGGCGTCGTTGGCGTCCTTGAGGTGTACCTTCGCGATGCGCGCTCTATCCCGACTGACGAGTTGCGTCAATATGTGGCGTTTACGGCCCACGCGGCTGTTGCGCTGCAAAATGCGCTCCTCGTCGGCGAAGCTGGGCGGCGCAAGCAAGACCTCGATCTCCTCGTCCGCCTCGCTCAGGTGATTGCGGAGGGAGCGCGCGAAGAGCTCGCGGCAGATGTGCTTGCGCTTCTCATTTCCACACTTGGCGCGGACGGGGCGCTTCTTCTTGTAAAGCCCGCCGCACGCACGCGTCCCCTCCGCGACACGACGGCTGGCACGGCTGGCGCGCCCGGAGTCCGGGACGGTCTGCTTGCTCTTGGGCGGTGGTCCGGTGAACATGAGGCGACCATTGCGTACAGGCCCGGCGACGTCGAAGGCGGCACGGAAGACTGGCGCTCGATCTTAGCCTACCATACGGCCTTGAGCGATCGCCCCTTCATCGCGGCGCCGATGCTTGGCGGGGCTCTCTGCCTCATAAGGATTCAGTCGCCGGCACACTTTGACGCCAACGACGTTCAGATTGTCGAGACCGTTGCGCGGGTTCTTGGTCCGGCCGCAATAAAGGCCGCCGGGACCGCCAGCGAACCTGCTCGTCCCCCCGTCGCTTGATCCTCTACGTCTGGCGAGCAATGCGTGCCAATGCAAACGGCGGCGTTACGGAGATCGCCGCTAAGAGCCGCCATGGCAGGGAGAGCCGTCATACCAGCTTCTGATGGCGATTCGATTGGCTTCATGTCATTTTCCCTGGAACCATGCTGATTGCGCCTCTACGCTTTGTGGCAAGCGGCTATCTGAACATGGCAAGAGTATATTGGACGAGTGACGAACGATGAACAATCCTACCGACTACTCTATCCGCGAACACATCTTGTCCCTCGTCGACTGGTCGAACGTCTCCTCCGTCCTCGATCTCGGTTGCGGCAGTGGCGACGATCTGCGAGAGATCGCGGTGCTGACGTACAGCAACGCGCGCCTCGTTGGAGTGGACACCAACGAGAAGGCTATCGAAGTTGCACGGGAACAATCGCAGGGCGACGAGCGGTTGACGTTCATCGCCGCCGACGCCGCAAACGGACTGCCTTTCGATGCCAATTCGTTCGATGTCGTTTTCTCCAAGAATCTTTTGGAGTGCATCGTCGACAAGGATGCGCATCTCATGGAAATCCATCGCGTGCTTCCACCGGGCGGCACGGTGTTGTGTGCGCACTACGACTGGGATTCCCAACTGATCGACGGCGAGGACAAAGAACTCGTGCGCAAGATAGTCTACACGTTCGCCGATTGGAAGCAGGCGTGGATGACCGACAGCGACGGATGGATGGGCAGACGATTGTGGCGGACGTTCCAACGCAGCGGCTTGTTTCAGGGCGCTGTCAATGCGAAAACGCTCATCGAAACAGAGTTCGTTCCAGGTGCCTACGCCTGGGACAGGATCAACGATTTTCGCGCTTTGGTACATCGCGGCATGGTCTCGGCGGAGGAGTTCGAGCGGTTCTACCGCGACATCGAGCAATTGGCCGAGCGCGGCGAATATCTTTACAGCATCACGATGTTCGTGTATGTCGGGGAAGCGATTGTATCGCAAGGAAAGTCGCTTTGATTGAGCATATCCAACCGTACCAGCTTCCATTCTCCGCGCAGGAGCCTTTGCTCAACCTTGCCGCCGAAAGCGACTTCTTGATACTCGGCGAGCCGCATGGCACCCAAGAAGTTCCTCGGCTGGTTCTGGCACTCCTTCCTGAACTTCAGCAGATCGGTTTCGGCGTTTTGGGACTGGAGATATCATCAGGGCAACGCGATCAGCTTGTCGCATGGTCCAAAGGCACTTGCGCACCGTCCGAATTGTTTTTTCGAGAAGTCAAATACCAAGACGGTAGAGGCAATGTCCAAGTATTGTCGATGATTAAGTTGGCGATGCAATCAGGCTGGAACCTCGCCTGCTTTGATATAGACCTGGCCAAATCCTGGGAACCTTGGAGCGCCAGGGATCATGGCATGGCCGAGAATCTTGTTACTCAGATGGCTGCTGGACCTCCACGAACGAAGGCACTCTGCATATGTGGGAATTGCCATTCACGCCTTCAGCATCAGCAACAATATCCTGAACTTTGGCCCTCGTTTGCGCACTATCTTCAAGAGGCAGTACCCCATCGAAAGGTCAACACCTTGGATATTGTATTCGGGAGCGGCGCTGGCTTCAACATGGGAATAAAAGCAATAGGAGCGCGTTCAGCCAATATCTCAACAGAAGCAAGCTTCGTTCGATCCAGTGCATCTGGACACTCCGCGCAGTTGTTTCTACCTGTCGCGACGCCAGCGACTTTCCTGGATAACGACAGTCGATGATCTGCGAAGGACGACCGAGTGGCCGAATGGTCGATTGGAAAGACGTTGGCGAGGGAGTATTTGAACTTCGCTTGGATTTTGGTTCAGGCTATCGCGTTTACTACGGTAAGGTCGCGCGCATCTTGATCGTTCTTCTCGGAGGCGGCGACAAGAGCAGCCAACAAAGCGATATCGCGCGTGCGCAAAAGTTATGGAAAGAACTGAGAGATGAAATTCAGCAAGTTTGAAGACCGTTTGCACGAGAAGCTGCGCGACGATGACTACGTCGTCGCGTATCTCGAAGCGGCATTGGAGAACGGCGGCGTCGATGAGTTTCTCTATGCGTTACGCGAGGTCGCCATAGCAAACGGCGGCGTTTCGGAGATCGCCGCTAAGAGCCGCCATGGCAGGGAGAGCCTCTACAAATCGCTGTCTCGGGACGGCAATCCGCGGATTAAGACCCTTGACGATATCCTGCATACGATGGGGCTGCGAATTGCGGTCACTCGCGAAGAAACGGATGAGCCGCTCGCTGCGAATGTGTAACGCGATCGGGACGCCTGTCGTTACGTTTCCTAATCGCTGTGTCCTAACGCCGTAACCACCATGCCCACCTCATACACAATCAGCGTTCGCGTTACGCCTCGCTCGTCGAAGAGCGAGGTGCGATTCGAGGACGGGGTGCTGCACGTGCGGACGACGTCGCCGCCGGTGGATGGGGCCGCAAATGCGGCGTGCGTCGAGCTGATCGCGAAGACGCTGGGGGTGTCGAAGTCGCGGGTGAGCGTGATTAAGGGACTGAAGTCGCGACGGAAGACGGTGCTTGTTGACCCGTTTGAGGGCCATTGGCCGTGGCCCGATTCATCATGATCGTCAGTTTTGCCGCCCGGTTCTGCGGCAGCGCGACGAGCACCTTGCCCGCCTTTTGCTCGTCCATGTGGATCAGCGCGTCGCAGACCTGATCGTCGGGAAGCTTCTCGAAGATGCCGGCGATCTCTGCGGGTTTCATCGTGTCGTAAATCGCGGACATCTTACTGGATGTCGTAACTGGTCCGCCGGTCGTATCGCCGCCGGCCGCTTTCTTGTCCAGAGCTGCCTTCTGTTGCGCAAGCTGTATGCGTTCCGCATCCAGAGCTTGCCGGTCCGCGGCGAGCGGGTCGGGCGCGGGGACGAGCGGGGCGAGAGCGTTGCTCATCGCTGCTTTGCTTTTGGGCGCGTGGTAAAGCTTGAGCGCCACGAAGACCTTTGCCGCGCCGGCGTTATGGGCCGCCATCCTGGCGACTGGAATGACGCCGAAGAACGCCAGCGCGTACGTCACGCCCAACACGACGAGCACGCCCAGAATGGCTAGAAGAGCTTTCATTTATCGGCCATCAGTCCGCGTACTTTGCGGACATACTCCTGTGTTTCGGGATAGGGCGGGATCCCGCCCGCTCGGCGAACGGCGTTCGGTCCCGCGTTGTATGCCGCAAGGGCAAGGTCGATGTCGCCGCCGAATTGGCTGAGAAGATTCGAAAGCTGATGCGTCCCGGCATCGATGTTTTGCTCTGGATCGAACGGATTCGTAACGCCGTATTCGGTTTCGTTTGCGGGCATCAGCTGCATGAGACCCTTGGCTCCGGCGCGTGAGACCGCAGCCGGGTTGCCGTCGGATTCTGCTTGCACGACGGCGCTGACCAAATTGGGGTCGACGCCATATTTATTTGCGCTTGCCTGGATCAACGCGGCGTAATCGTTCGTGTTGCCGCCCGGAAGCGCGCGCATCGTCAGCGCGCTCGGCGACAGCGGTTGGATTGCGGCGAGCGAGGGAAGGTTGCGCGGCATGCGGACGCCCGCCGATTGCAGCGCGGCGTCGAAGGATTGCGGCGGCGCGGCTGGCGGCGCGGACGGCTCTTCGCCGTCGAGCTGTTCGATATGGGCTTGGATTTGTTGTATTCGTGTCATTACGCGACTAACGCTTGGCGGTATGTTCATCGATATTCCTCCTCATGCGCCGGACAGCATTTCTTCGGCTCGACGTTCGGCGAGCGGGCTTCCGGTTATACTTCTCATCGCTTGTCTATGCCGCGCGGTCGTCGTTGGTGCGTTTGTAACTAAATCGCGTGCTGGCCAGTTCGTCGTTTTCGGTTTGCTCGACTTTGTTCGCGAGCATGACATGGGATTCGTGATCGCGTTCCTTGAGCTTATCGACGATCCTGCGGTTTTGCGATGCGCCGACCAGGTTCAGGCGGAAGGCCTCCGCAGTCGATTGAAGCTGACGGACGCTATCGAATTGTTCGTGGACGCAGAGCGTGATCGATTGAATGTAGTCCTGATAGGCGCGAGCTTCTTCGGGACTGAAGTGTCCCGCTAGACGGATCTCCGTGAACTCCTGCAGTATGGCCGCGCGTGCTTCTTCGAGTTGTTCGAGAAGCTTTTGTCCCTGTACGAGAGCGCGTTGCGCTTCGCCGTAGCTCCTCTTCGCATGGGTTTCGATGCGCTCTCGCTGTTCCAGAACGGTCTGCAACCGAAACTTGAACCGTTTCATTCGACGAATATCCCTTCTAGTCGCTGCAGCGTTGAGGCAAGGTCCGAATACTCGTGGATCTCTTGCTGAAGAAAGCCCCGGACGGATTCGATCAGGCGCTTCGCTTCGTCAATGCGCGGGTTCGAGCCGTCCGCGTAGGCTCCGATATTAATGAGATCTTCGGCTTCTTTGTACGCCGCCAATACCGCTCTTAACCGTCCAGCGATCGTGCGTTGTGAACTGGATGTAATCTGAGGCATAACGCGCGAGACGGACGAAGCGATATCGATTGCAGGATAGTGGTTCTGAGCGGCAAGGGCGCGCGAGAGGATGACGTGGCCGTCGAGGATACCTCGCACGGTGTCGGCGATCGGTTCGTTCATATCGTCGCCGTCCACGAGGACGGTATAGAGTCCGGTGATCGTGCCTTTATCGCTTGTTCCGCTGCGCTCGAGGATGCGCGGAAGCAGAGCGAATACGCTTGGCGTGTAGCCGCGCGTCGCGGGCGGTTCGCCCACCGCGAGGCCGACCTCGCGTTGCGCCATTGCAAGGCGCGTGACGGAGTCCATCATCAACATGACGTCCTTACCCTCGTCGCGGAAGTACTCGGCGATCGTCGTGGCGACCAAGGCGGCTTTAAGGCGTACGAGGGGCGGCTTGTCGCTCGTTGCGATTACCAGCACCGAGCGCCTCAGGCCTTCTTCGCCGAGATCCTCTTCGATGAACTCGCGGACCTCACGACCTCGTTCGCCAGTGAGGCAGATGACGTTGATGTCGGCGCTCGTATTTCGGGCGATCATGCCGAGTAAGGTGCTTTTGCCGACGCCGGAGCCTGAGAAGATGCCGACGCGTTGGCCCTTGCCCACGGAGAGTACGCCGTCGAGCGCGCGGACGCCGACGCAAAGTTGATCGGTGATGCGGCGGCGCGAGAGGGCATCGGGCGGCACTGCGTTTACTTTGTAGGATTTTGCGCCGAGGCAGCGAATGCCGCCCTTGCCGTCCATCGGCTCGCCGAGGCCGTCCAGAACGCGTCCAAGCAGGTGGTCGCCGACGATCACTTGCTGCGTGTGATCGGTTCCGACGACCTCCGCTCCCGCGCGGATCCCTTCCATTTCGCCAAGCGGCATGAGCAGGACGCGGTTCGACTTAAAGCCGACGACCTCCGCCATTGTCGCGAGTTGATTTCGTTTTGAACGGATCTCGCAGATCTCGCCGATCTGCGCCGCGGGGCCCGTGCTTTCGACGACGAGGCCAATCACCTGAGTGACGACGCCGTTGCTGCGAACGGGGTCGAGCTGGCGGATGATCCCACGATAACGGGAAAGGTCGATCGGGGCGGGAGGGATGGAGACCGTTTGGCTCATTCGACCTCCAGAGCGGTTACGACGCGCTCCAACTGCGTGTCCATCTTAGCGTCAATGGTTCCCGCAATCGTTTCGATGACGCAGCCGCCTTGCTGGACGCGGCGGTCGTCGATGATCTCGAAATTCTCCGCGCCGTCGAGAACGAGCATAAGGTCTTCGCGCTGCGATCGGACGGCGTCGATATCGGCGGGGCTGATGCGAACGCGAATGCGTTCTTTGTTGACCACGCGGCGCAGGCAGTGGCGAATGACTTCGCCGATCACCTTAGGGTTCTGCTGGACCTCGGTCTTGATAATCTTCTGCGCCATCTCAATGGAGAACGTAACGATGTCCTTTTCCGTTTGTTTCCAGAGTGTCGCCTTTTCTGACTGTATTGCCGCGATTACTTGACGAATGTCGTCCGTCAGATCTTTGATGCGCTGATCCCATTCGGCATGGATTTCTGCAAGGGCGTCGATGCGAGCCTGTTCGATACCCGCCTCGAATCCTTCCTCGGTTGCCTTTGCACGGATCTCATCGCATTCGGCGTGCGCCGCCATAATCATCTGCTCGGCTTCGGCCTTGGCTTCTTCCAGCATCTGCTCAGCAATCGTTTCGGCCTTAATCAGCTCCACGTCGGCCTGGACGTGGGCGAGGCCGCCCGCGCAGTGAGCCTCCGATGCGATTTCGAGGTCGGACTTGAACGTCGGCAGCATACTCCAGAGAAGGGTCGCTTTAGACAACAAGTTCCTCCCCTCCGCCGCCCGGGCGAGCTACGATGATTTCTCCGGCTTCTTCGAGCTTTCGGATGATGTTTACGATCCTCTGCTGCGCTTCTTCTACGTTGCGTACGCGAACGGGGCCCATGAACTCCATGTCTTCCTTGAGCATCGTCGCCGCGCGTTCGGACATATTCTTGAAGATGCGCGCCTGGACGTTTTCGCCGACGCCTTTGAGGGCGAGGGCCAGTTCTTTGCCGTCGACCTCCTTGAGGACCTGCTGGATGGCGCGGTCGTCCAGCGCGATGATGTCCTCGAAAACGAACATCAGCTTCTTGACTTCCTCGGCGATCTCCGGGTTGTTTTCTGACAGCGATTCGAGGATCGTTTTTTCCGTGCCGCGGTCGACCCAGTTGAGCACCTCGACGAGAGACTTGATGCCGCCCGCTTGCGTGTAATCGGTGTTGACGACGGATGAAAGCTTGCGTTCCAGAACGCGTTCGACTTCGCGAATGACCTCCGGCGGGGTCTTGTCCAACATTGCGATTCGCCGGGCAACCTCCGCGCGGGTTTCGTGGGGAAGGCCGGACAATATGTTGGCTGCGTGGCTCGGCGGCAGGTACGCCAGAATGAGCGCGATCGTTTGTGGGTGTTCGTTCTGAATGAAGGTGATGATCTGAGAGGCATCCGCGCGCTTGATAAAGTCAAACGGCATCACCTGCATGGCCTGCAGGACGCGTCCGATGATGCTCTGCGCGGTTTCCTGACCGAACGCCTGCATCAAGACCGCCTTGGCCGCTTCGACGCCGCCTTCGGCGATGTACTCCTGCGCCATGCACAGACTGTGGAACTCGTCGACAATCTCGGTGCGCACTTCGGGGCTGACTTTGCCGGTTCGCGAGATCTCGAGCGTGAGCATCTCGACTTCCTCGGTGCTCAGGTGCTGGAATACCAGCGCAGAGACGCCGGGGCCGAGGGCCACAAGAAGGATGGCTGCCTTCTGGCGCGAGTTAAGCGAGCGTGCGCCGAATGCCATTATTGGGAACCTCCGTCATCAGCCAGCCAGCCCTTGAGCAGAAGGGTAACGTTGTCCGAATGGCTGCGGATCATTTCGCGAATGGCTTCGAGCTTCTCGTCCTGTTGCTCCTCGATCTCCGGGATTGCCCGGCGCGAGCGGACTTCCGGCATTTCGCCCAGCACGTCCTCGATCGTCAACGGCGGCTCGCCAAGCATGCCGGGTTCCGCGTTCCCATACGTTCCGCCGGAAAGCAGCGGGCGGGCTTCCGCGGTTTCGAGAGCCCGGACTCTGTCCCGGCTGACGGTCCCCGGGGCTCTTGTGAAGACGAAGAACAGGAAGCCTACCACGAGCAGGACGGCGACGACTTTGGCGATCATTTCGGAACGCTGCTGGCTGACAATCGCCGTGGTCTGAGCTTGCTCGGCGAGCGCCATCGCGTCGCTGAACGGCACCTGCTGGACGGAAACGGCCCGGGTGGGATCGGTTGCAGTGACTCCCGCAAGCGTCGAAAGGTAAGTTTGTACCGACTGGATTGTGGCGGGCGGAATCGACTTGTCGATGAGCACCGCGATCGCGAGGCGCTGGATTGAGCCAGTTGCCTGACTGGTATCCGTGACGGTCTGGCTTGGCGAGTACGTCGCCGTCGCATCGCTCTTTGCGTATACGTAGCCGCCATTCGCGGTGCTGCCGGAAGGGTAGGTCGGCGGTGCGCCGGTCGGCGTATTGGCCGACGCTCCGGCAATTCCCCCCGCGCCCTTGGCGCCGGCGCCGGTGTAGTTCTCGCTGGTGTCGCTCTGGTTGATCAGCGTGCCTTTTTGGGTGCGCGTGTCGGTGACGTGAACGAGGTTGTAGTTGAGCTCCGCCGTGACCGTGACGAGCGATTTTCGCGGCCCAAGGACCATGTCTAAATAGCTCTGATACTCTTTTCGCTTCTGCTCGGCATAGGCGTGCTCGGCGGCGATTTTGGCTGCACTGCCGCCGCTCGCCCCGGGGCCGTTGGGGTTTACGCCGCCATCCCAGAGCATCGCGCCGGTGCCGTCCGAGACGACGACGTTCTTGACGTCGAGGCCCTTGACGCTCTTGGCGACCAGATTGGCGATGCCCATAATCTGGTCGTTTGAGAGCGACATCATTGGTTTCAGGTTGACGACGACGCTAGCGGATGCAGGGACATTGTCGCTGACGAACGGCGAATCGTTGCCGTCGGAGACGTGCACGGAAGCGCTGGCGACCTCGGCAAGCGAGCCGATCGTTTTAGAAAGCTCGCCTTCGAGAGCCATCCGGATATACTGCTTTTGAACGTCCGACGTGGTGCCCATGCTGATCTGTTTCAGCCATTCGGAGCCCATCAGGCTGCTCGCCTTCGCCGGCAGACCCTGGCGGATCATATCCATGCGCAGGTGGTCTTTATCTTTAGAGGGAACACGGATGGTTCGCTCGCCATCGGCGAGTTGATACTTGACATGCTCTTCGTCGAGCTTCTGGGTGATCGCGGCGGCGTCGTCGGGGGAGAGGTCGGTAAAGAGATCTTCGTAGCTTGGCGCTGTGGCAAGCATTCCCGCCACCGCCAGGCTCGCGAAGATTACGACGATGATGCCGACGCCAATAATGCGGCTCGAAACGCTTGCCGCATCCCACCAGGTTCTTAGTTGTTCAAGTAGCGTATTCATGGGTCAGCCAGACGTGTTGAAGGGTTCGCCCTGAGGCGTGTCGCTCTATCTGCTCACTGCATTCGGGAAAATCGTATCGCGCTACATCGACATCCGCATGACTTCCTGGTAGGCTTCGAGCACCTTGTTCCTTACCTGGGTTGTCAGTTCGAGCGCGACGGTCGCCTTCTGCGAGGCGATCATGACGGAGTGGATGTCGTTTGTCTGGCCCGCGGCGAACAGCTGAGCCTGATTGGCTGCGTCGTTCTGCAGGGAATTGACTTGTTCGGCCGCATCTGCCAGCGCCTTGGAAAAGCTCTTTCCATCAGGAACGCCGGAGTCGGGTTTGGCCGAAGGGAGCATTTGCAGGCGCGCATCCCCCATGCCTGAACCAATTGCATTGACCAATGCCATATCCGCCATCCACCTTTCAAAATCCAAAAGCGGTTCCGCTTCGTTGTCCCAGCAAATAAACAGAGCCCGCCGACGTGGAAGTTATTCCACGCACGCCGGGCTATTCACATATTTTTTGGATTGAGAGAGACGAAAATTAGGAGATTGGGACCTCGGTTATGAAAGAAAACTGTAAATAATGCTTATGCACGGCCAATATCAAGTGCTTTCATGGCCATCCCTTTGGCTGAATTGACTGCGGTGACATCGGCTTCGTAGGCTCTGCTGGCGCCCATCATATCGACCATTTCGGTAATCACGTTGACGTTTGGCAGACGGACATAGCCTCGCGCGTTGGCGTCGGGGTTGCCGGGATCGTAGACTTCCTTGAACGGGGTCTGATCCGGGATAATTCCGGTGACTTGCACCCCGCTAAGTTCACTTGCTTGCTGAGCGTTCTGAATTGCGCCGATGCCGCCGCCGGAACCGACCGCCGTAAGCATGCTCGCGAAGCTGTTTTCGCCGGGGGACAACACGACCGCCTTGCGCTGGAACGGCCCTCCGCCAGGCCCGCGCGTCGTATTGGCGTTGGCGAGGTTGTTGGAGATGACGTCGAGACGCAGACGCTCGGCGGTCATTCCCGATGCACTAACATTGAGCGAATCCATGAAGCCCATAAACTAACGCCCTTCGATCACGGATTTTAGGCTGGTGAACTGGCCGCTGGTAAGTTGCGCGCAGGTGTCGTAGTAAATCTGGTTTTGCGCAAGGCGCGACATCTCGGCGTCCATGTCCACATTGTTGCCGTCGATGCGCATTGCGCCGTCGTCGGTTTCGATGACTTCGACAGTGGGGCGGCCGTTGATGCCGTTCTCTCGGAAGCGGCGGGAACTCGCGTTGATCTGGGCGATTCGAGCGGGAGCACCCCCTTCCGCCGTGGCCAGGACGTCCTCGAAGGACGCCTCCTTGCGGCGATAGCCGGGGGTGTTGGCATTTGCTATATTATTCGCAAGCACCTCTTGCCTCGTTGAGGCATAGTCCAGCGCTCTGCTTAGCACGTTGAGGGTCGGTGTATCCAACATTCCTCGTTTTTCTCCCGTTCAAACCGCTTTCGCGATCTGCTTGTATTATTGCCAGGGTTGCGATGCTTCTTTAGGGTGCTCGCTGATGAATTTGCTTTGCGGAATCGAGGCGGCTATCGACGCGCTACCTCTGTTTCTGTTCGCCGGCGTTGCCGTGCCGTTGAGCTCGGCGGCCCAGGCTGCAAGCGGAGAACTTGTGCCTCTGTCTGGCTGGGATAACGTGTCCTGGCAAATTGCCGTCGCGCCAACGGTCGCGGCGCAGGATGGCAGGATGCGCCCGTTGATGTACTTGCCTGGGCGCGAAAGGTGCTGCCGGCGAGAGATCGCCAGCCTCAAGGCGCGGCGAGTTTAGCGCTTCAGTAGAAAGATCTGTTGCCCCATTCAAGGTTTCTTACCGGCGAGCTTAAGCCGCAACACGCGTGCGGCGAGTGAAAAAGGCGCGGGAAATAGGTTATAATTCAACTATTCGGCATCTCGAGGTCGGGTTGTTCTCCGATCGTCCCGCTGCACTTCCCAATTCATTATTCGCATTGCGCACACGCATTGCTCAGGAGTACTCACTTGAGCGTAGCCGGTAACCCTCCCGAATTAAAAGACGCGCCCTTGCCGTCGCGTATGGGCCCCTTTGGCATGTCTCGCTATCAATGGCTTGTCTTGTTTGCCGCCTGGCTTGGCTGGGGCTTTGACATGCTCGATGGCGTCCTCTTCAGCTTCGTTTCCTCGAATTGCATCCCGACGCTGTTGCACATCCCAATTGGGAGTCTGGCCGCAAAGCGTGCCACGATGGAGTGGACGGGGACGCTCACATCGATCCTGCTGCTCGGTTGGGCGGGAGGCGGGCTTTTGTTCGGCAAGATCGCGGATTCGCTTGGGCGAGTGCGGACTCTGCTGATTACCATTTTGATGTACGCCGTCGGCACCGCGGCCTGCGCGTTCGCGCCAAACATCGAAACGCTCATCCTGTTCCGCATTATCGCGAGCCTGGGCATCGGCGGCGAGTGGGCTGCCGGCGCGACGATGGTTTCAGAGGTCGTTCCCGAGAACCGGCGCGTCGAGGCCGGGGCGCTCCTGTATACGGCAGCGCCGTTTGGTCTGACCGTCGCGACGCTTGCGAACGCCGTGATAACGACGCACTTCTCCGCGCATCCGGAGGTTTCGTGGCGCTACGTTTTCCTGTTCGGCCTTGTTCCGGCGGTCATCGCGTTTGGCGTGAGCGCCCTCGTTCGGGAGCCCGAGCGGTGGCGCGAGCGCGGCAAGGGCGCGGCGGCCCACATGCGCGAATTGTTCTCGCCGGCCCTGCGTAGAGCGACCATGAGCGGCCTGCTCATGGCGATTATTGCGTTGATCGCCTGGTGGAGCACGAACGCGTTCCTGCCGATCGTTGCCCGATCGCTTGCATCCTCCGTGCCTGGATTTCATGATCTGACCGCCGTTCAGGCGCGAAAGCTGCAGGAACACTGGGTTCTCGTTGCGTCGATGCTCTTCAACCTGGGCGGTTTGATCGGGACGTTGTTGACGGTTCCGGTTGCAAACAACTGGGGACGCCGTCCGATGTACGGCTCCTATTTCGGCCTCGGAGCCGTGGCGATTCTGGCGATGTTCGGTCTGCCGCTGCCGCCTGCTCTGCGGATTGTGGGCTACTTTTTCGTGGGACTGACGATCTTTGGGGCGTTCGGAAGCTTCACCTACTACTTGCCGGAGCTGTTTCCAACACGTGTCCGTGCGATGGGGGCTGGCTTTTGCTACAATCTGGGACGCATCCTTGCAGCCATCGGGCCGTTTCTCGTCGGCCAGGTTACTCAAGCAGGCGATCCTGCGTTGGTGCTCCGTACGATGATGGCAATTGGCTTCGTCCCGCTTGTCGGCGCTCTGTTGGTTCCTCTCGCCGTCGAGACCCGGGGGCATACGCTCGCGGACTGACCATTGCGGCAAGGCGCTACGCCGTCTCGCCGGCGCTCAATGCGCCGGGAACGATCACGGATCGGCGGGGGAACCCATCGCCCGCCATTCGCCGCACCAGGATGTCGAGCGCGCTCGCGCACATTGACGGGATATCGAAACGCAATGTTGTCAGCTTTTTGTCAAGCCACTGTCCTTCATCGATACCGTCGAAGCCGGTGACCGCGATATCCTCGGGAACCCGGACTCCCCGCCGGAGCAAGGCATGATAGACGCCCGTTGCGAGCACGTCGTTGTGGCAAAGGATGACGTCGGGGCGCTCGGCGGCTGGCAGATCGGCGATGCGCAGCGCTGCTTCAAACCCGCACTGCCGTGACTCGCGAAATCCCGATATGGACGGCGTGAGCAATTCGATGCCATGGGCTGCCATGGCGTCGCGCACGCCCTTCATTCTGGCGTCCCGGCCGCCTGCGAGCATCATCGGCTTTCGCCGTCCCGCAGCCAGAACATGCATGGCGAGCGCCTGACCGCCTCCGTAGAGATCGAACGATACCCAATCCGTATCGTCCGTGCGTTGTTCGCCGACGTAGACGACCGGAAAGGGACGTCGCTCATCGCCGATCAGCCGCTTGGCGCCGACCCAAGCGATCATTCCGTCAACCGGCCAGCGAGGCGATTCGCGGACGCCGGGAGGCGCGGTCGAGGGGCGATCTTCCTCGATGACGAGAGCGCGCCCGCTTTGCGCGGCTAGCGCATCGAGCGTGTGCGCAATGTCCGCGAAGAACGGGTGATGCAGCGAAGAAATCAGCAGGCCGATATTGTCCGTTCGGCCCCGGCCCAATCCTCGCGCCATGCGGTTCGGAGAATACCCGAGCTCCGACGCGGCAAGAAGGACGCGCTCGCGCGTCGCTTCTGGGACCGAGAACGCGGCGACCTCGTTGAGGATCTTCGATACCGTACTCGGCGCGAGACCTGTTCGCCGCGCGACATCCTTAAGCAATGCTCCCAAGTTAGCCAGCCGATCCTTTCGCGGTTCGGCAGAATGTTAAAAATATCTGCTGATACATTCTAGTCAATCGATTTCCGAAAGCGCTTTCCTAAGGGTATCATAGTCTCGTCGTTTCTGTCAAGATGTTCGATACGCCGTTTCGCGACTCAACGCGGCCATCGAGTGACCACGCTCGGTCCGGTTTATTCGCAAGTGCAATGGCAGGCTCGTGGCGAAACTACAAATTTTACAAGTCAACAGGATATAGAGCACATGACTGAGCCTCTCGAATGGGAGAACCCCCATCTTCTGCAGCGACGGCGGGAACTGCCGCGTGCGCAGGCGATTCCGTTTGCATCGTCCGCGGACACCTTTGCAGGGAACCGCGCGGCGTCGCCGTTTTTCCAACTGCTGAACTGCGACTGGAAGTTTTCGTATCAGCCGTCCGTCGCCGCCGTGCCGCCAACTTTCAGCAGCGTCGAGTTCGACGATTCCGGGTGGGGGACGCTAGCCGTTCCCGCATGCTGGCAACTGCACGGCCATGGCAAGCCCAACTACACGAACGTCAACTATCCGTTCCCGGTGGATCCGCCTCATGTGCCGAACGACAATCCGATTGGCCTTTACCGGACGACGTTCAACGTTCCCAAGGCGTGGGACGGCCGTCGCGTATCAATCGTGTTCGAGGGCGTGTGCTCGCTGTTCAAGGTGTGGGTGAACGGCCATGAAGCCGGGCTCAGCAAGGGATCGCACATTCCGGCCGAGTTCGATCTTACGCCATTCGTTCAGCCGGGTGAGAATAACCTGGCGGTGCAGGTCTTCACGTGGTCCGACGCCAGCTATCTCGAAGACCAGGATATGTGGCGTTTCAACGGGATCTTTCGCGATGTATATCTCGTCTCGCGCGGGGTCGTTTCGCTGCGCGACGTTGCAATTAAGACCTGGGCGGGTTCGAGCGAGGAACTCAAGGTTTCGATCGACGACGTTCCAGGCCCCGGCGCATCGTGGAACCTGCGCGTCGCGGTTCAGCTCGAGAACCGCTCCGGAAAGCTGGCCAGCGGCTACAACGCGGCCGCGACGTTGCGCGACGCCGCCGGCGCCGTGGTCGCGCATCTCGCGTTCGACGGACGGTTGTCGCAAATTGGCGACGGACAGAGTGGGGATTTGACCTCGCAGGTAGAAGTTGCGTCGCCCGCGCTCTGGACGGCCGAGACGCCGAACCTTTACACTCTGGTCGTCGATCTGCTCGATCCGCTTGGCAATACGCTCGAGTCGCAGGCCTATCCGATCGGCTTCCGCGATGTCCGCATCGCCGGACGGCGTCTGTTCGTGAATGGGAGCGCGATCAAGTTGCGCGGCGCGAACCACCACGACACGAACCCGGATCGTGGTTTCGCGATGACCCGGGAGGATATTGAGCGCGACATCGTGTTGATGAAGCAGCACAATCTCAACTGCGTCCGCACGAGCCACTATCCGCCGGATCCGTATTTCCTGGAACTCAGCGACCGGTACGGCCTTTACATCGTGGACGAAGCCGATCTCGAATGCCACGGAATGATGCACGCGGGCAATTTGAGCCAGCTTTCAAGCGATCCCCAGTGGGAAGACGCCTATCTCGATCGCGCTGTCCGGATGGTCGAGCGCGACAAGAACCATCCATCGGTGATTATCTGGTCGCTCGGCAACGAGTCCGGCTTTGGCCGAAATCACGAGGCAATGGCCGCCGCGATTCGCGCGATCGATCCATCGCGCCCTATCCATTACGAAGGCGCGGGCACGCACGCTGTGGTCGATATTGTGTCCACGATGTACAGTGACGTTGCACGCACCGTGGAAGAGGGATCGCGCGAGAATGATGACCGTCCGTGGTATCAGTGCGAGTATGCGCACGCCATGGGGAACGGTCCTGGAGCGCTGACCGAGTACTGGGAGGCGTATGAGAAATATCCCCGGCTAATCGGCGGGTGTATCTGGGAGTGGGCGGATCACGGAATCCGCCAGAAGCGCGAGGATGGCACTGAGTGGTTTGCATACGGCGGCGATTTCGGCGATAAGCCGAACGACGGCAACTTCTGCATCGACGGCCTCGTTTCTCCTGATCGCGTGCCGCATGCGGGTCTGCTTGAGTACAAGAAGGTCATCGAGCCCGTTCGTCTTGTTCCGGTTGAGGGCAGCTTGACGCGGTTTGCGGTCACCAACAAGTACGATTTCGCGGGTCTCAGCCACCTAGTGGCGCATTGGTCGGTGACACGCGGACAGGCCGTCGTCGATGAGGGCGACCTTGACCTGCCCAACATCCCGCCTCAGGGAACCGGCGAACTCGCCGTTCCGGCCGTGCCGCCGAAGGGGACCGATGCCGAGCCGGTGATCGTCACCGTCTCCGTCCGTCTGCGCAGCGCCGCTTTGTGGGCGAGCGCCGGATATGAACTGGCGTGGGGGCAGGCGGTTGCATCGAACGAGGCATCTGGATTCGCGACTGCGCCGTCGAGCGCCCTTACGCCGACCTTGACCGAGACGCAGTATGCGGCGACGATCAGCGGCTCTGGATTCCACATCGAGTTCGACAAACTTCGCGGTAAATTGACCGGCTGGGAGCGCGGCGGGACGCGGCTGCTGAGCGACGGTCCCAAGGTGCAGATCTGGCGCGCGCCAACTGATAACGACGTCCACATGGCGCATGATTGGTGGCGGCCTGCCGGACTGGACCACCTTTGGGAGCGCGTCTCGTCCTGCGACCTGAACGTTCGCGAGGGCGAGGTTATTGCGAACGTCGAATCTGTTCTCGGGGCGTTTCCGTATGCTCCCGTGCTTCACGTGGAGAAGGTCTACCGGATTGCGGCGTCCGGCGAGGTTTCGATCACGGTGAAATCGAAGCCGTGGCGCCAGACGTGCACCCTTCCGCGCTTCGGACTGTCTCTCGCGCTTCCGGCCGGCTTCGAGAGCGTGCGCTGGTTTGGACGCGGTCCGCAGCACAGTTACTCAGACATGAAGCGCGCCGCTCGATTCGGCGTCTGGTCGGGCGCCGTCGACGAGCAATTCGTCAACTTCGTCCGCCCGCAAGAGAACGGCAACAAGACCGACATGGTGTGGGTCGAGTTGACGAACGGGGCGGGAGCGGGTTTACGAGCAACCGGCGTCGCGAACTTCAGCGTGTTGCACTACACGGCGGAGGACCTGACGGCGGCGGAGCATACATACGATCTGAAGCCGCGTCCGGAGACATTCTTAAACCTGGACTTTGCGCAGTGCGGCCTGGGCAGCAACAGCTGCGGCCCGCGTCCGCTGGAGCGCTACTACCTCACGCAGAACGCCCGCGAGTTCACGGTGACGCTGACTCCGATCGGGTAGTGCTTGCTACGGCTTCGCGCTCGGGGAGCTACTATCAGGCGCTGGCGGCGTTGTTGACGCTGCCGGCGCCTGATTCGTCGGCGTGGACGAAGTTGCTGGCGGCGTCGGTTTCGATATCCCCGGCGCCGGCATCTTGTCCGTCTTCGTATAATCGGCCGGCGCCGTGAACACGCTGGCGGCAATCGGATCGGTCGACAGAGACGTGACCTGCGTTACGGCGACCATGTGGTCGATGATTCCCTTCATGCTCATGGTCATCGTCATCTTGAGCGGAAGCCCCTTGAACTGATTGGACGTCCCTGACAATCCCGTCGTGCAGCCGGGGCACGCCGAAGCGGCGGCGATTGAGGGCAGATCCGCAGCAATCCACAGGCGTGCGTTCATTGTCATCTTCATGCTCGGCACGGACATGCTCATCAGGTACAGATGCACGGGGTGACCCAAGAGCGTTGTCTTCTCCTTGCCATCGACGTACTTGGATTTCACGTTTTTCATCATCCCCGCGAAGGGCGAGGCAGTAGCGGTGTCTTTCCCGCCCTTTGTGCCCCCTTCGGACGCCTTCGCTGGCGAGCCTGGCAGCGGGATGACGTAGTACGTTTTCGACGCAGGCAGCAAGATCGTTTCGGTCTTTGCCTTAGAATCCATAATTATCGACATGATCGGAGTGTCCGTGCGCGTCAGATTGCCCGACGAGTATGTGACTGAATTCGATGCCCCGCCATTCGCGAACGGATTGCTTTTGAGCATGGCGCTCATGTCGCCGGTTACGGGTTGCCCCATGAACTTGGCGTGCGACCAATCGATCGTCGTACTCTGCACAACCTTGATGTCAGCATATGCGTAACTTCCGGTCGACGCCAAGGCGATAGCGAGAAGTGCCGCCAAGTCAATTTGTAGTCGCATTTAATGATCCTCTGTAAATCATTCCGAGTTGAAAACTTGCTAGTGTCTGATATCGTTTCGGGCTTGGAAGAACAGTCGATAAGGTTCGATTATCCGCTAAGCGGCAGGATGAGCTGCGGCGTCTGGATTTCGTGGTCGGCGCGAGTCGCAATGATTGCGGTGCCGATGGCGAAATACTCAATAATGTGGCTACCCCAGCCATGAGATTTCTCGGTAATCTGCGCACCGACGATCCCGTCCGCGTTCATCTGTTCGGCTTCGGACTGCATCCGGGCGAGCGCGTGCTCGCGCGCATCGTAGATTGCCTGCGTGTACGTCGTCATTTCGCAGTTCTGTCCCACCTGCTTGAACCACTGGCCAAGCCCCTGGTAGCCAACGTGGTACACGCAGTTGCCCATCGTCATTGCAGCCGGGCGATACCCGGAGCGCAGAAGCGTCCAGAAATCCTGCCCCGAGAGGTCCGATGTGAACGGACGGCCGTTAGGCGCGCGGTAGTGCTCGCCGGCCCGATTCCGTACGGCGGTGCCGATAGCGATAAATTCCGCGAGGTTTTCACCCCATTCCTGACGCCCAACATCGAGGCGAACCCCGACAATTCCGTCCGCGCCCAGCATGTCGGCTTCCTCCTCCATGCGCGTCATCGCCAGTTCGCGCGCGTGGTACATGGCTTGTGTGAGGACGTCGAGTTCCTGGCTCTTGTTGAGCGCAGGCATCTGCCAGCCGATATGGTAAATCGATGAGCCGACAACTAGGCCCAGCGGGTCGAAGCCGGCTTCGCGAACGAGGAGAAATTCGTTGATGGAGAGATCACTCGTGAACAAGCCTTTCTGCTTCGCGTCTTGCCGCATAGCCGTGAGACGGTTTCGAGCGTGCAGCGGAAGACCGGCCTGTGATCCTGGGACATACTGATCGGGCATTAGATGGCTCCTTTCCGACATCGCTTATGGATGAAGCGAGACGGCGTAATCGATGATAGGGACGAGGCCATGTTCATAGCGGGCAATTGCTGTCCCAAACGCCTCAAAGTTTACGATTAGATCGGTTCTCTTATTGTCGTTAACATCGACTTCCTTCTCGGTGATCTTGGTGCTAACCTGGACGCCGACAACTCCCTCGCCGCCGAAGGTCACGCATTCGCCTTCCATCCGGCTCATCGCTTGGCGGCGCGCGTGGTAGACCGCTTTGGTGAAGTCAGGGAGCTCCTGGTTGTAGAAGCTCGTGGAGAAGATCCCCATAACCGATGGGGCGAGGGCCGCTTGCGTAGCGTACGTCGAGACCTGATACCAAACGCAGTTTCCGAATACGATACCGGCGGGGCGAAATCCGGCCTTATGCAGCGACCAGAATTCCTGCCCACTCAGGTCGCTGAGAAACGGCCTCTCCGGTTGCGCTGAGCTTGGCAGCCTGATCGCGGTGCCAAGTACGGCGAACTCGATCAAGTCTTTCGCCCAATCGTATGCGTTTCGCATAATCCGGACGCCGATGACGCCATGGGCTCCCAGCATCTTAGCCTCCTTCTGCAGGCGGCTGAGCGCAAGCAGACGGGCATGCGAGTAGGCTTGCGTAACAACTGACAACTCGCTCGACGCGTAGAGTGGCTTGTACTGCCAACCGACATGATAGATGCTGCTGCCCATCACTTGGGATACCGGCAAATAGCCGGTGTCGTGAGTCAACATCAACTCGTTGACGGACAGATCGGATGTAAATCGGCGCTTTGGATCCTCGGTTTCCGCTTTGATGCGCCGCTCGGCAAGAAGCGGCAGACCACCGCGTTCGAGATTTTGCTGGCTCGAAGCCGTATGGGGATCGGAGCGGTTCCAGAATGCCATCGATACCTCCGCGAGGCGCTTGTGTTTGGCCCGGCTTTCGGGCCGACAGCATTGATTGCGCCGGATCCGTAAGCTGATAGTGGGTTAGAGCGATTTGATCTCTAGGAAGTTGCGCAGTGCCGCAAGAGCCTTTTCGCTTTTTTCAGCCCGGTTGTTGATTTCGCCGCCGACTTCGCTGAGCCACTGCTCAACATCGATCTCGTCCGTACGCAGGGTGATCCCCTTTACGATCTTGATGCGCCGCGCCTTGAGGGGGCATCTGTCGCCGCCGTCGACGAGTACGTAAACGTTGTCCTCCAGAGTAACAGTGATGCTGACAATGCGTTTTTTCGACGAGAAGAGGCTCAGTGACTTGCGTTCGACCACCGTGAGATCGGGCATCGCCTCTTCGAGAAGGAACGTGAGAAGGGGCACGAACTCCTTCTGGTTTTCGGCGTAATTCTTTAGAAGAGCACCGGAGAGCCCGATCGCCTCCCAGTTGTCGGCAGGTTTAGACATGGTTGAGGAGCTATTTCGCAATTGAGAGCCGAAATCCTCCGCACATCTTCGCATAATGAGGGCGTCGACGTTTGTCGCAGGGAGGCGTGAAGACTGCCGTGGAACAGCTCAGACCTGCTCACATTGCGCGTGGTAGTCCAGGCAACGCGCCGTTAGACGAGCCGAGTTGTACGTGATCGGATCCGCTTCGGTGCGTACTTATCTCCCATACCCGGCTCTTGCTGCGCTGTCCTCAATGACGCTGGTCGGATCCGCTACTCCCTCTTAAATACCTTGTCCGGATGCACTCGCGCGCCGTCCGCCGTTACCGTTGCTAACGCGAGAAGCTCGTCGTCGTCGTCCGTTAGCCGTACGAGCGCGCCAGGGGATGCGCCAGGGCCTGCGGGCAGGTCTTTGCCATTGAATAGGTCCGCGATTTCTCGCGTCTCTATGCGGCGCTCAGGCAGGAACGATACCGCGTCCGACGGCCGCACAATATGAGCGGCCGCGCCGTCCTCCTGCAGCCGCTCAAGCGTGACGCTCGATTCGCTTTCCGTCTCGAACCGCCCGACGCGCGTCCGCCGCAGCGATGCCATGTGCCCGCCGGCGCCCAGCGCCGCGCCGATGTCCGCGCAAAGCGTGCGGATATAGGCGCCTTTGCCGCATGCCACATCCAGAGTCGCGGCCGCCCGTTCGCCGGGCGTGAAGTCCAATACGGCAATCGCATCGAAGCGTACCCGCCGGGCGGCGCGCTCGACGACGATTCCCTTGCGCGCGAGGTCGTACAGCCGCTGCCCCTCGTGGTGGACCGCGGAGACCATCGGCGGAATTTGGTCGACCTCGCCGATGAAGCGCTCCGTGACTTCGATAAGGGCGTCGCGGGTGATCGAGGATGCGTCATGCTCTTCGATGATCGTTCCGGACGCGTCCTCGGTACTGGTTGTCGCCCCAAGGGCGAGGACCGCGCGGTAGCATTTCCCTTGCTCCGCGAGAAGATCGCTGATCCGCGTCGCGTGACCGAGGCAGACGAGCAGCACTCCGGTTGCATCGGGATCGAGCGTTCCGGCGTGCCCGACCTTCTTCTGTCCCGCGATCCGCCGCACGCGCGCGACAACGTCGTGCGATGTCATTCCGGCCGGTTTATCTACGTTGATTACGCCACTTAGCATTACGATTGAACTTTTCTTCCTTCTTATTTGTACATTGATAGTATAGTAGACTGTCAACCGAAAAGCCTATCAAAATAGGCATAGCGGGATGCGTGCGGAGAGGCTGCTATTCAAATTTGCGGATCGAACGGTTATGAAGCTGCTCGTCAACAAACATCCGCTGATTGTGCGGTGGAATCACTGGATCAATTTTCCCGTCCTCGCCGTCATGGTTTGGAGCGGGTTGCTGATCTACTGGGCGAACGACATCTTCCGGATCGGCATTGGGCGCTTCACGCTGCTCTCAATGAAGCTGCCCGACAGCATCTACGATAAGCTGCATCTCAGCCATGGTCTTGCAACGGGGATGGCCTGGCATTTCGCGTTCGCGTGGATTTTCGCGGTGAACGGTATTATCTACGTGCTGTATACGATTATCTCCTGGGAGTGGCGTCACCTGTGGCCGGACCGGCATAGCTTTCGCGATGCAATCGATGTCATCCGCCACGACCTCGGGCTCATCAAAACCGCGCCGCCGCAAGAGAAGTATAACGGCGCGCAGCGGATCGCGTACTCGGCTATCGTCGTCATGGGGCTTGGCTCAATATTGACGGGCCTGGCAATCTACAAACCCGTGCAACTCGGCTGGCTTACCGCGCTGTTCTTCGGATACGCTGGCGCGCGCTTTCTGCACTTCTGGCTGACTATGGGTTATGTCGCGTTTTTCATTGTCCACATTGCTCAGGTCGCCAGGGCCGGGTGGGGCAATTTCCGGGGCATGATCACCGGCTACGAGGTCGCCGACCGTCCTGCGGCAACAGATGGCGGAGGGACGTAAAATGGGCGCGAACACGGATAAGGACGATGCGGCGCAGGTTCCGGTCGACCCCGAGGCGCGCGTGCGGGCGATGTCCCGTCGCGGCTTCGTGATGGCGGGAATTGCCGCCGCCGCGACGCTCGCGGGTTTCGAGGGGCTCATGCGTGCGCGTGAGGAAGATGGCCTTGCGTGGCCCCTCAGACGAATCTTGCAGGGCAACGAACGCGTGGTGCGGGGAGTCCTTGGCGCGCGGCGCAGCGCGCCGCTGCTGACCCTGGATCGCGTGACGCTTCCGGCGCGCGTCAACGGCGACCTCGGGCTGGGGGACGACTTCGATTCCGCATCGTGGACGCTGACCGTTTCCCCCGCGCTGTCGCCTGACGACGATGCCGACGAATTCACGCTCGACCAGATCATGAGCCTGCCCAAGCATGAGATGATTACCGAACTCCACTGTATCGAGGGGTGGACCATCGTCCAGCGCTGGGCCGGCGCGCGTTTCTCGGATTTCGTCGCTCGCTATACGCGCTACAAGGACCCGCGCTCTCTCCCGGCGTATGTGGGCATGTCCACGCCCGACGGCGGTTACTACGTCGGGCTGGATATCGAGGCCGCGATGCATCCGCAGACGCTTCTCTGCTATGAGATGAACGGCGAGCCGCTCACTCTCGAACACGGCGCGCCGCTTCGCCTCGTGATCCCGGTCAAGTATGGCGTCAAGAACATCAAGCGCATCGGCGAAGTGACGTTCTCGAACGCGCGTCCCGACGATTATTGGGCGCAGCAGGGCTACGATTGGTACGCTGGGCTGTAAAGGGTGCGCAATAATCGAGATGCCTTGTAAGACGTCTCCCCGGCCGCCGTGGCCGCTTTTGAACCAGCGTGACGCTGGACCCTTTGTGAGCCGAAGACGGCTCGGTTTACGCTGGGTACATTCCCCGGAGCTTGCTCCGCCACCGGCCAGTCCGGAATCTTGATGCCGCGTAGCCTGCTGCGGGAGTAGTTCATTAAGGGCTGGCACGGCGATTTTACTGCTTTACGATGTGCGCTGGGATCGGACGCTAACGGCAAAAGGCGGTACGCGTGTTGAGGACTGCTCGTATGCCGCCGTTGTGATTGCGGCGCAGGCAGAGAAGTGCCCAGGCGGCGCGAGCCGTCCTGAATCTTGTCCGCGGCATGGCCGTCAATTACACGCACTAAGGACAGTTTTGCCTTTACGCCGCATGTTTTTGGGAGTTGCGCGCGGCAACGTGGGCGTCGTTGAACCGGAACTTGCCGACGATATCCTGCAAGTCGCTCGCTTGCGAGCGCATCGAGTCGCTGGCTTCGGACGCTTCTTCCACGAGGGCGGCGTTATGCTGCGTGATCTCTTCCAGTTGGCCAATGGCCTTGTTGACCTGCTCGATGCCGGCCGCCTGCTCCTGTGCAGTCGATGCGATTCGCGATACAATCTGCGTCACTTGCTCAACGGAGCGGACAATCTCGTTAAGCCGTTCTCCGCTCTTGTGGACAAGTTCGCTTCCGGCGCTGACTTGGTTGACGCTTTCGTTGACCAGCGTCTTAATCTCCTTGGCTGCCTTAGAACTGCGACTTGCCAGGATGCGCACTTCGGAAGCAACTACCGCAAATCCTTTACCGCGTTCGCCGACGCGCGCCGCTTCTACGGCTGCGTTGAGTGCAAGCAGGTTGGTTTGGAATGCGATCTCATCGATCACCGTGACAATATCCGCGATGCGACGACTGGAGCCATTGATTCCATTCATCGATTCTATGGCGCTTGCAACGACTACGCCGCTGCCCACGGCGACACTGCGCGCCTGTTCGGCGAGTTGGTTTGCCTCGACCGCATGTGCCGCGCTTTGCTTGACTGCGAAGGTCATCTGTTCCATGCTGGCAGCGGTCTTCTCAAGGTTCGACGCCTGTTCGGACGTGCGTCGCGCGAGATCGGCATTGCCGTCAGCGATCTCGCCAGCGGACGCCGCTATTGTGTTCGACGATCGGCCTGTTAACCCAAGAAGCGTTGCAAAGGCGCTTTGGGCCTTGCCGAACGATTCGACCGCGGCGTCGAGGGATGCAAGCATCTGATTGAAGCTTCGCGTGATTTCACCGCACTCGTCGTTTGTAGTAACCAGAATGGGTTGTGCGCTCACCGTGAGGCGTGACGTTAAATCGCCTTGCTCGAGTTGTCCGATTGCGTGCGTCAGGCTTTTCAACTCGTGGGATTCCAGCGCCCTAAGAGCTTGGGAGACCTGCTTGAGCGGATTGCTTATCCGGTCCGCAACAACTTGGGCGATCCAGCCGCAGAGCAGCGAAATCAGTGCGCCGGCGATCAAGAGAATCAACATCATCTGCTGCCTTCCAGACTGCAGATGCGCTTCAAATGCCTGAAACTCTGCTTCGGGCGCGCTCGATACGATAACCCAACTCCATGGCGCGTAGTACGCGATGCGCGCCAGTTTCATGCTCGGAGAGGCTTCCCCTTCTTCTTGCGAAAGGTATCGCATTGAGGCCAACTCGCCGCTCTTGAGTGAACTTGCCGCCTGAATAATCTTCTGAATGTATGGCTGGCCCTGAGCGTCCTTGGAATCCCACGCATCTTGACCCTGGCCGAAATGCGAGACGATCCGTCGCCCTTCGTCGTTCTTGAGGCCGCCGTAAATGGTTAGCCCGCCGGTTTTGCCGATGCGCGTCGCGAGAATTGCGTCGTTAAGCGAAGCAATGCCGTTCTGCGGGACCGCGGCAAAGAGCATGCCGATCACGCGCCCGCTTGGATCCTTGATCGGTTCGTAGTTGGAAATGTACCAGGCATTGACGATAAACGCGGGGCCAATGTACGACTTGCCGGATAGGACTGCGGCAACAACGGGATTGGGAGCGCCGGTTGGGTTCGTGGCTGGGATAAATGTGCCGACAGCTCGCGCTCCGCTTGTTGTAAGGACATTTGTCGCGACCCGCAGCATGTCGCCTTGTTCGTTCATCCGCTGAAAGATCGTAGCCTTGCATTGCGCGATGCGTTGGACATGATCGACGATCGGCGTTTCGATATTCTTGTCACGGTTAACCCCGAGCCACCGGCTGCCAACCAGCATCTGAGGAAGCTGAACGGTTTTGGCAGCCTTTGTAAACTGATTGATTGCTTGCCACTGAACAGCTGCGTTGCCCGTTCGAGCGCCGCCCGCGGCGTTAAGAAAGTCGTGAGCGAGTCGAAGGTCGTTCTGGACCTCCTGCTGGACGGTTTCTCCCTGCGCGCTGATCATGTTGAGAGCGCCAATCGTCGTATGATTAAGATCGTCGTCTACAAGCTTGGCTGCTTCGGCGCTCGACTTCTCGGAAAATAGGACGCTTTGCCATTGTCCAACTGCAATGAGAATGCCCGATGTTGCGACAATGCCGGCGACGCTCATTAAAAGGATCTTTCGCGAGATCCGCATGGCTAGTACCTTCTTTCAATAGCGAACTATAATTGTTGGCAATACGCGAATGAAATTAAGGTTGTTTGCTATTTCTTTGATTTTTTATGTGGATTATACGTGTGATTATTTGAATTTACACGCTGTTTCTTTGTTTATATTTCTCATGTGTTCGTTGACTCGCAAAATGTGGAGCAGCGGCAAGTCGTCAAACGCAGCCGGCGCGGTCGAACGAGGAGGAATTTCGGAGGCGATCGAGCAAACATATTCGCAAGGGAGAATGCAGTGCTATGGAGAATATGTCTCGTCGTAAATTTGTCGTTTCGCTGGCTTTATTGGGCGGCGCCTTAAGCGTGCTACCGGCGGTTGCGGATGCGGACGATTCTGCCGCGCCGTCTGGCGCGGTCTATTGGGCAAAGATCGGTCCGGCAAAGGATTTTCCGGTGAACGCGTTGACGTTTGGAAGCTATCCTCCGGAGTTTGGCCGGGGCGGCGTGTACGTTAAGCGGGTCGATGATAAGACGGCATCGGCCCTTTCGGCGAAGTGTGTTCATCGCGGTTGTAGGGTTGCCTTCCAGCCGAGCGAGAACGTCTTCCGGTGCCCGTGCCACCACGCGCAGTATTCGGCTGCTGGCGAGCACCTGAGCGGGCCGGGACATGGCAACCTTGCGGTCCTATTGGCGAAGATCGAGGGTGGGGACGTTTGGGTGCAGTCGTTGACACCGCCTCGTTCGGCGGGCTAGGCGGTGTCGCGCGAATACGACTTGGCGGCGTAATCCAGGCAGGTCAATTAGGACCGGGGAGGTTTAGCCTGCCTCATGGTCATTCTATACCAGTCCTAACTAGAATTCCTCGAAACTATTGTGCGAGTTTACGACGCGGAGTTTAGGCGTTTTATGCGAAGCGACTTCAACCTCCGTCGCGCTCGAACGCACGGGGGGCGCGGCCGCCGTCGACATATCGCCGAGATGAACGTTGTCGACCCTGAATCTCTCGACCAGATCCTTAAGCTCACTGGCCTGGTGCGACATCGCCTGGCTGCAGGCACTCGACTCTTCAACGAGAGCGGCATTTTGCTGGGTTATCTGATCCATCTGGATGACGGCTTTGTTCACCTGGTCAATGCCGGCGGACTGCTCCTGTGCGGCCGACGAAATGTCGCCCACAATTGTTGCCACGTTACCGACAGCCTCGACGATCCTCTTCAAACGCTCCCCACTCAGATTGACCAGATCCGTCCCCTCCTGAACCTTCACGACGCTGTCCTGCACCAGGGCTTTGATCTCCTTCGCCGCGCTCGAACTGCGGCTAGCCAGGTTGCGGACTTCAGCGGCGACCACGGCAAATCCCTTCCCCTGCTCGCCGACGCGGGCTGCTTCCACCGCCGCATTGAGTGCAAGCAGGTTCGTTTGGAACGCAATTTCATCGATCACGGATACTATATCCGCGATACGTCGGCTGGACTCATTAATCACGGCCATGGACGTCACCGCATTCGCAACAACCGTCCCGCCATCGGCGGCGACATCGCGCGCATCGATTGCCAACTCGCTGGCGCGGCGCGCGCTTTGTGCGCTCTGCTTGACGATGCTGGTCATTTCCTCCATGCTGGCGGCGGTCTCTTCCAGGCTGGAGGCCTGCTCCGACGTGCGCCCGGACAGATCTTCGTTGCCGGCCGCCAACTCATTCGCGGACCTGGATATCGTCAACGCCGCCGCGGTGGCATTCCCGATCAACTTGGACAAGGAGGCTTGAGCGTCGCGGAACGAACCAATCGTTGCCTCGGCCTTGTCGATCATCGCGTTCAACGTGACGGCCAGCACTCCGAACTCATCCTTACTGGAAACATCGAGTCGCGGAGTTCCTGCTTGCACATGATACGTCAAATCGCCTTGCGCAAGCGCGACAACCCCGTCCTGCAAGTTGGTAAGGCAGATCGTGTCGAGTGATTGAAGCCGTCCGATTACGGCCGATAGCGACCCGGTGATTGTATTCGTCACGATCGATGCGATCGCGAATCCAAACACGAGCGAGCAGAGCAAAAGCGCGATGACTGTGAGGCGGCCGGTTCGGAAGATATTTTCGGTGGACGCGTTTAGCCTCGCCCCCGCCGTTTTGTTGGCCTCCGCAGCCTCCTCGATGCGATTGCTGATCGCCTTGTATGCGGGAAACGTATCGACCGTAATGACTCGCTCGATCTGAGCCTTCGTCCCTTGCCGTGCGACCGCCTCAATCCTTGGAGTCATCCCAACCAAATCGCTCCAGTCCGCGGCGATCTCGTCAGCCGAACGATCGCCCTGCGGACAGGTCGCCCGGTAAGCAGACAAATCTTGATCCGTCTTTGCCTGGAACTCAGTAAGATTGGACGCCATTACGGCTCTCTGCTGATCGGTCACCGAAAGCGTATAGCGAACCTGATACAGGCGATATTGCTTGTAGTCGCTGGTAAGCTTAACGAGCGCCGAACTGCCAGAGAGTCCTTGCGCGTAAATCGTCGCGATGGCGACGTGCATCGCCCCCATTCTCTCAACGGCCACGACGCCAGAAAGCATTGCGAACAAGATGCATGCGCCAAATCCAAGCGAGAGCTTGCGCGAGGCGTTGAGATCCTTAAACCAGTTCATCCATTTCTCCAATATGCTTACACTTACGCGAACACGAATTGCTCAACGTGCTGCCGGCTGGTCCGGCATAGGTTACTGCCTCAAATATCGGTACGAAATTCAGGCCATTGGAGCGCGTGCAATGTTAAGGAGGGCCCCATACTTTTGCGGATGCCTGAAATCACGGATAATTGCCGCAGAGATTCATTTTCACGCAAGCGACCGCACACTCAAATACTCGAATGCGGTTCCGTTCAAATTAACTTCCAGCACAAGGCTGATGACGCGCTGTAAATAGCAAAAGATTCCCTGACGACCAGCGCAATGTCCGCGAACGCTTTACAAGCCGCTCCGTCTCGCGGGTATAATCCGCCTAGATTTTCCGAGGAACGGCGACGAGTGGTCGACCGGCGAGGAGGGCGTGGAGTGCTTCGATTTTTGACGGCAGGCGAGTCGCATGGCCCGGGATTGACCGCGATTATCGAAGGGTTCCCGGCAGGCGTGACCGTCGACAACGCGTTCATTAACGACCAACTGCGACGAAGGCAGGGCGGCTACGGACGCGGAGCTCGCCAGAAAATCGAAACTGACACGGTCGAGTACCTTTCGGGCATCCGCTTCGGCAAGACGATGGGCAATCCGGTAACGATGTTCGTCCGCAACGCGGACTGGGCGAACTGGACGACAAACATGTCCATCGACCCGCTGCCGGAAGGCGCGCAGCTCACGCGCGAAAGTAAAGTCCCGCGTCCCGGACACGCTGACTATGCCGGAATGCTCAAGTACGGCCACGATTCGTTGCGCCCCGTCCTCGAACGCGCCTCCGCTCGAAACACGGCGACACTGGTTGCCGCCGGCGCTCTTTGCCGCGTTTTGTTGCGTGAGTTCGGAATCACGATCGCATCCCACGTCGTCAATATTGGCGGCATCGCCATCGACACAAGCAGGATCGATGTTCGTCGCGTCGCGGAGTTGAGCGAGGCGTCGCCGGTGAGCGTCGTGGACAAAGAGGCTGAAGCGCGGATTATTGCGGCGATCGACGAAGCAAAGCATAACGGCGACACGCTCGGCGGGGTGTTCGAGGTTGTCGTACTCGGCCTCCCGGTTGGCCTGGGCTCATTTTCGAGCTGGGAGACGCGTCTCGACGGTCAGATTGCGCAAGCGCTGATGGGCATTCAGGCGATCAAGGGAGTCGAGATCGGGCTCGGCTTCGGATGCGCCGATGTGCCTGGCTCACGGGTTCACGATCCGTTCTTCTACGACGATGCCGAACAGCGCTTCTGGCGCAGTTCCAACAACGCGGGCGGAGTCGAGGGCGGCATAACCAACGGCGAGCCGCTTATCGCGCGCGCGGCCATGAAGCCGATCGCAACTCTCATGAAGCAGTTGCCGTCCGTCAACGTCGAAACAAAAGAGGGCGTGCCCGCGTTCGCGGAGCGCTCCGATGTCTGCGCGGTCCCGGCCGCCGCGGTTGTCGGCGAGGCAATGGTTGGCATCGTCCTTGCCAAAGCGTTTCTCGATAAATTCGGCGGCGACGGCATCGAGGAAATCCGCGACAACTACAATGCCTACTCGACGCGGCTTGTGCAGCGCACGGCCGCCCAAAGCGAGTAGCCTGTGTCGAACATCGTCTTGATTGGCCTAATGGGCGCCGGGAAAACAGCCGTAGGGCGAAGGGTCGCGGAAAGAGCAGGCGCGCGCTTTCTAGACACGGACAAGGAGATCGAACGCGAGCAAAACATGGCGATCGCGCAGATCTTCACCGAGCGCGGCGAGGCGGGGTTCCGGGCGATCGAGACGCAGTTGCTTCGAGACCTCATCGTACGGTCCGATGCCGAGCGAACGCCAAGGCGCTCGCTGAGCGTCGTCCTGTCCACCGGCGGCGGATTGCCCCTCCGCGAGGAAAACGCGCATCTTTTGAGGCGGATCGGACATATTGTATGGCTCCGGGCGCGGCCCGAAACAATCGTTGAGCGCGTCGAACGCAAAGTCGCTCTACGGCCCTTGATCGCCGACTACGCCGACGATCTGCTTGGGCGAATTTCGCAGTTGCAACAAGAACGTTATCCGAAGTACGAATTGGTGGCGGATTATATTATCGACACCGATCATTGCGTCAATCCAGACCAGGCCGCGGCGCTCGTTTTCGACCATTGGAAGCGCCACGTCGCCACACCGAGGCATCATGACCGCAGCTAATACAACCGAAACCAATCCATCCGTGGAACTAGCCGGCGCATCGCTGGACGTGCCCGAGACGTATCCGGAGATAGAAGTGCGCGTCGAGCTCGAAACCCGCTCCTACGACATCATCGTTCGCCGCCACATCATCCGCAATTTGGGCGCGGAAATTGTCAATAACCTTGGGCTGCCGGACGGCCAGGGACGCACCGCGGCGGTTCTAATAAACCCCAAGGTCGACCACTACTACGGGCAGGACATCTACAATAGCCTGAAGGACGCCGGGTTCACCCCGCTTCCCATCGTCCTCGTCGCCGGGGAGTGCTACAAGACTCTGCAAACGGCGCGGCGCATTTACCGGACGCTATACGAGAAGAGCGTTGATCGCCGCACGTTGATTATCGCGGTCGGCGGAGGCGTCATCGGCGATGTCGCCGGCTTCGTCGCGGCGACCTATCAGCGCGGCCTCGACTTCATCCAGGTCCCAACGACGCTCTTGGCGCAAGTCGACAGCAGCGTCGGCGGCAAGGTCGGGGTAAATTTCGAGCATGGAAAGAACCTCATCGGCGCTTTCTACCAGCCCAAGCTCGTGCTGATTGACCCATCGACACTGAACTCCCTGCCTCACCGCGAACGCCGGTCGGGGCTCGCGGAGATCATCAAGTACGGCGCGATATACGACGAGGGCTTCTACAAAAACGTGGACAACGATGTGATCGGATTGCTCCGGTTGACTTCCACCTATTTGGAGTCGGCGATTGCGCGCTCTTGCCAGATCAAGGCCGAGGTAGTTGCCCAGGACGAGCGTGAAAACGGGCTGCGCGCCATTCTCAATTTTGGCCACAGCGTCGGGCATGCTCTGGAATCGCTCACCGGCTATCATGTCTACCGGCACGGAGAGGCCATCGCCGTCGGCATGGTCTCCGCGGCCCTGATCGGCGAGGAGCTTGGGATCACGCCGCCGTCGGTCACGAGCACGCTTGTCGACACACTGACCAAGGCGAGGTTCCCCATTGGGCTCGACGAGAGACTGTACATTAACGACATTGTCTCCCTGCTGTCGCTGGACAAGAAGGCGATCGCCGGGAACGTCCGCTTTGTGCTCCTGAACGCTCTTGGACATGCGACGCCGGGACACGAAGTGCCCGAAGAGATCGTCCGGGCCGCCCTGCAACGGCAGCGAGGTTTCTAGCGTGACTCGCTTACTCGATGCTTTGCTTACGACCTGGATCCTGTTCGTCGCCGTCGTTTACTACGGAGGCGCCGTCGACGACAGGATAGGATCTCGCACCTGGCTCCTCGGCATCGTCTACGTCGCCATGCTGATCTTCAGCGCGGTCCATGCGTATGTAAAGTATTCGCGGCAAGCGAAAGAGACTGCCGGTAGCAAGCGGTAAACATTATGGCCAACGTGCTCAACGATAAATACGAACTTATTGAGGTATTGGGCGCTCCCGTTGGCGACTTTGACGGCGTCGCCATTAAAGCGCGAGAAATTGTGAGCGCTGGCTCGGGACGCGTCGTGCTTTTGCGCCAGATTCCCGCGGACGCCGCCGTTCCCAGCATTCGCGAAGCCGCCTCGCGCGCGTCGACAATCTCCCGTCACCCCAACATCCTGGAGTTTTACGGCTTAACCAAACTGCCCGGCGCGCCGTCCATTCCGGCAGGCGCTTACGTGGTGTCAGAATACGTTCGCGGAATTTCGTTGCGGGAACGAATACGCCGGATCGCGCCCTTCAGTCTCGTCGTCGCGATCGATATCGCCGTGGCAATCGCACAGGCCGCTCAGTTTGCCGCGGAAAAAGGCGTCGCCCATGGCCATCTCTGCGCCGAGCAGGTGATCCTGACGCCGGAAGGGCAAATTCGCGTTGCCGATTTCGCGCTCGCCCAGGCTATCCACGATGCCTCCCACAGCGGCCACGATGTTCCCGGAAGCGACGTCAAAGCTTTGGGTTTACTCCTATTCGAGATGCTTACCGGCGTAGCGCCCGGCACGACTGCCGATGAGGCGTCGCCTCGCGAGTCGAACTCAAACGTGCCGCCCGCGGTCGATGGCATCGTGCGAAAGGCCCTGGCGTCGAATCCGCGCACAAAATACCCGTCGATGGCGGCCCTGCTCTCCGACCTGCTCAATGCGCGTGAGGACATAAAAAACGGCAAGCCGCTCACCTGGACGCCGCAGACAAGCACCCAGCAGCGCCCTGCCTCAGGCCTTCTCTCGCAAGCGGCGGACGAGATCGCCCGCGAAGAAAAGAGCGCTAACGTCGCCGAGGTGGTTTACGACGAGTCGCAGCCCGGCGGCACGTGGCTGAGTAAACTCGTCGCGATCCTTTTCGTCGTCGTCGTGCTTGGCATTCTCGCGGCTGTTTTCTTGGCCGCCCGCATGCTCACCGTGCCGGCGGATACGGTCGTTCCGAACATGGTAGGGAAGTCATATTCGGACGCGCAGCAAATTGCCAAGTCCAATCACTTCAATCTCGTTGTCGAAAAGCACGACTACAGCGATACATGGCCGACAAACACGGTAATGTCGCAGGATGTCATCGAGGGCCGCCAGATTAAGTCGGGCAAGGACGTCGGCGTTGAAATAAGCGACGGTCCTCCGCTCTCGACGGTGCCAGATCTTACGCAGGTTACGACCGCACGCGCGAAGCAGATGATCCTTGGCGCCGGCCTGCCGGTGGGAACGGTGACGCCGCAATACAACGATGTCGTTCCGGTCGGCATCGTAACCGGTCAAGACCCGCCGCCCAATGCCAACGTATCGCATAAAACGCCGGTCAACATCACCGTGAGCAAGGGACCAAGCCCTCCACCCACGCCAACCGGACTATCCGCGAGCGCGACGGTCCAGGGCGAGATCGATCTCTCGTGGAACGAAGTGGCGACCGCAAGCTCGTACAATGTCTATCGCGATGGAAAGAAGCTGGTCAGCGGCCTCGCGCAATCAGGCTACTCGGATGTTCGCCTCGGGGCGTCGGAGACGCATAACTACTCGGTGACGGCAGTTAACGTGAACGGCGAATCCGCCCAGAGCGAGCAGGTGTCGTCGACGACGCTCACAGATACCGGCGTGCCGGTCGATCAGACGGCGCCGCCGCCCGTCTCGGCGGCACCGCCCGCCCCCGCGCCTTCGTCGACATCGGCGACCGGCTCTGCCGGATCGTCTGCTGCGGGCCCCCGCCAGCGCCAATTCCACATTCACTTCCGCGTTCCTCACGGAGGAACACAGCATAACGTCCAGATCGAGATTCAGGACGCGACGGGAACGAACGTCGTCTACGATGAGGTGCGAGAACCTGGGCAGGTCATCGACCAAACATTCTCCGCATTCGGAAACAAGGTAATTATCCGGATCTACCTGGACGGCAAGCTAGTCAAGCAACAGATTAAGTAGATGTCCAGAGAATCCGCAGGAAAGTTATGATTAAGATAAGCCCATCGATGTTAGCCGCCGATTTCGGCGCATTTCGCCAATCCGCCGACGCCCTTGTCGCAGGGAAAGCGGACTACCTGCATTTTGACGTGATGGACGGCCGGTATGTCCCGAATATCACGTTCGGTCCGGAACTGCTGCGCGCCTTGCGTCCGGGTATGGATGCCAAGTTCGACACGCACTTGATGATCCTCGAACCCGACCGCTACATCGCCGATTTCGTGGCGGCCGGCTCCTACATGATCACCGTACATCCGGAGGTTTGCTACCACATCCACCGGGTCGTCCACCAGATTAAAGAGACCGGGGCGAAAGCCGGCCTCGCACTCAATCCAGGCACGCCGATCGAAGCCATTGAGTGCCTGCTTCCCGATATTGATCGCGTGCTCGTGATGACGGTCAACCCCGGCTTCGGAGGCCAGAAGTTCATCGAATCGACGCTGCCGAAGATCACGGCCCTGCGCGAGCGGGCGAGACGCGATAACCTCTCGTTCGAGATCGCGGTCGACGGCGGGATCAGCGCCGCCAATGTCGCCCGCGTCGCTCAGGCAGGCGCGGACGTGTTTATCGCGGGTTCATCGGTGTTTGCGCACCCGGACGGACCAGCGGCGGGAATCGCCGCAATCCGGGCAGCGGCGGAATAGGCGGATGGGACGCGATGAGGGGCATTCCGGCGCACGGAGCCGGCTCGCACGCAATTAAAATGCCGTCACAATAATTGGCAACATTTAAAAGCGGTTTAACGGAGGCTTAACATTGGGGGCTTATACTATCAGTGTGGCAAGGTTTCGTGCCTCCACATTGCTCATCCCTCGTCTTGCCGCCGCCGAAAGGCCGGCGGCATTTTTTTCACTGCGCGAGGACGCTGTGGTATCATAGAATTGCACGAATACCCCACTTTGGATGAACCCGCTTGAACCACCTTTCCGACAGCGCTCAACTCAATATACGCATCATTGTGATTATGGTCTTCTTCCTCGCGCTTGCGCTCGGGGCGAGAAAGAAATGGATCACCGTCAAGGAGCTCGTCGCGACTGGCGCCGTCCTGACCGTTTCATCCGCGTTCATCATCTACCCTTATTGCGCCAGGTCGATGGTCCAGATCTACGGCTACAGCCAGAAGGCCCTCATCTGGGCCGCCGTGCCGACCCTCATATTCACGATAGCCCTCGGCGCCGCAATCGCGATCATGGTGCGACGCCTCCGAGACGCTCCCGAGAACGCGAATCCGTCGCACAAGAAAGCGCGGGGCAAGCCGGCCGCTAAAGCCGCCCCAACCGAACCGGCCGGACCGCCCCCAAAGCCGTTGCGCAAGCGCGGCGGCAAGCGTCGGTTCTAACGCGGACATCCTGGCGCGTGGACAAGGCATTGCGGTCTTATGGGGATCTGAATGTCGCCTACCCAGCCGCAACGGTGGAGCGTTCGGCGCGGATGCGGTTACGGAAGAGCGCGGGACGGCGGGTTTCCTGGTAGAAGACATCGCGCGCGCGGTCGTCGTCGGATGCAATAAGCTGAGTGCCCCCGCGAAGCCCGGCGACCAGTTCGCTGAAGACGGTATCGGAGACGTGCGTATCGTAGCCCATCAGATACCCGAAGCGCAAAGTCGAGAGAATGCGCACCCCTTCCTCAACGGACAACCGCTCGGCATCGCGAAGCTGGTGCTGAGCGTTCTGCACCAGATCTTCCATCTCCGCCGCACGGGTTCGTATAAGAAGTTCGCGCGCGCCTGCCTCTTCGGCCTCAAGATACGTGGCGACGGCAGTGATCTTGCCAACCGTCTGCGCCTCTGTCCAGCCCATCGAGACGGCGTTGGACACCTGGTAGATGTTCCCCGCCATCTCAGTACCCTCGCCGTACAGGCCGCGAACGGCGGCATCCAGGCTGTTGGCGGCTTGCCACGTGGACGGCAGGCGGTGCAACAGCGCGAGGGCTGGAAGGTGCACCATGATCGACACCCGCAGGCCCATGCCGCAGTTCGCAAGCGATGCCGTCAGATAGCCGAGATGCTTGTCGTACGCAATCGGCAGTTCCTGCGACAATGCATCGTCGATTGCGTCCGCTTTGCGCCTGGCGGCGTCGGCCTGCATGCCGGGCAGGATGACCTGTATGCGAATGTGGTCCTCTTCGTTGATCAGGACGCTAACCGACTGGTTGTCGTCGACAAGCGCGAATCGATGTTTGCCGGCGCGGACATGCGCGACGCTGGTGAGATGCGAATCGACCAGAGCGGCTTTTTCCTGATCGTTGAGGGCCGAAATATCCACCGTGTGCATCGAGCGGAAAGCCTTTTCCTGGACACGGTGTGCGGCGGTAAGGACAATCTTGGCGACGCGCGCGAGATCGGCATCGGACGCCATGTGCGGAAAGATCGCGCCGGAAACGTTGCGTGCGAGTCTGGCGCGGGTCGAGAGGACGACATCGGACAGACTCGCCGAGCCACTGATCCAGGACGGCGACTTGCCAGTGCCGGAGCCTGGAATGGCAAGTCGCGCAGGCGCCTTCATAGCGTCTTGCCCGTGTGACGCGATGTGCCGTGCATGCTGATCAAAGCCTGCTGCACGACATCCGCGAAGACCTCATAGCACGTTTCGCAACCGAGAAACCCATCCGCATAGATGCGATCGAGCCGGGTATGACACGTCGGACATGCCGGAGACGGCATCAGGTCCTCTCCGTCGCGCCCCTCAAACAACCCGAGCTGATCGTTTTCACCTATCATGAACTTCGATTACATCGCCCTAAAAGGCGACTCCGGTCTCCCGAGTATGCTGCCGGAAAAGACCGATGACACGTCCGGTCACGGGGCCCGGCTTGCCAGTCCCGATTGAGCGGCCATCCAGAACAACGGCGGGAATGACTTCCGCCCCCGTCCCGGTCAAGAAACACTCGTCAGCGGTGTAGATGTCGTACGGCGTCAGCAGCGCTTCATCGACCTGAATGCCAGCGGCTCTGGCAACTTGGATGACGGTGGTACGGGTGATGCCAACCAGTCCGCACGTGCTGGGCGGAGGCGTCCTAATTACGCCATTCTTGACGATAAAGATGTTGTCGCCCGTGCATTCCATCACATAGCCTTCGAGGTTAAGCATGACGCCTTCGCCGACGCCGGCGCGGTTTGCTTCCATCTTGGCCTGTATGTTGTTCGTGTACTTGCCCGTGCACTTGATGCGCGGATCGGACACGAACGTCGGCGGAACGCGGGTTGACACCGTGATCATCGTTAATCCGTTGTCATACATCGCCTGCGGGTAAAGCGTAAGCTGCTCGGTGGAGATGTACACGTTCGCCGGACCGTTTGAATGCTTGGGATCTAGCCCCAAGAACGTCCCGCGCGTGATGGTCAAGCGAATGTAGCCGTTCTGGTGATCGTTGACGCGGCACAATTCGAGAAGCGAGTTGCGCATCACATCCTGCGTGACCGGCAGATCGATCGCCAGGGCCTTCGCGGAATAGTACATGCGATCCAAGTGCTCATCGAGCTTGAAAACCTTACCGTTGTAACTGCGAATGCCCTCAAAAGCGCCATCGCCGTAGAGCAAACTATGATCGTAAAGGGGGGCGGTCGCCTGCTCATAAGGGACCAGGGTACCGTTAATGTGGACGAACTTCTGACTCATCGCGAACCTCCTCGGCTCCAGGATCAGTATAGCACAGGCGTAAAACCGATTTCAAGCAGGATGAGCATGGGCGCCTAAGCCAATCGCGCTAACGCGGCGCCCTATACCGCGTCTGCGGCAACGGGCGAGGGCGAGGCGACTGCGGGCGAGGATCGGATGCGGCCGATCCAGGGCCAAGCCTGCGTGCGCAGATCCCAGCCGAAGTTTGCCAGCGCCGCCTGGGCGAGCACAGGCCAATAGATCGCGCGAAACAAGCCGCCGGGAAAGGCGTAGTGCCAGCCGATGAAGCTGATTACCGGAAGATACGACCAAAATAGCAGCAGCCACGCCGCTGCTACGGCGTGGCGCTTCCAATTCACGACCACAAGGGCGATCGTCGAAAGCAGCATGACATCGAGCACGACCTTATCGCGCTCGATCGAGGTGTCGACCAGTTGCCACAACGCGACGTCCGCCGAACCCGTCGTGATCCAGGCGACCAGCAGCACAAGACCAATCACCGCGGGCGTCACGAAAAAGATTCGCCCCCAGACGCCCAGATCGATGCGGCGCTGGCGAACATGCCACGCGCCCCACGCGAGACCGACGATTAGCGCGCCGAGCAGCACGGGGAAAAAGTTATAGGTAATGACGTCGATCGCAAGGTTGCTGTACATGAACATGGCGGGTTTGTGAAGCAAAACGGCCCGCCGGAAGTGAGGTTCGCGCGGCTGAGCATACATCAAGCGCCGAATCACCAAAAGTGCAAATACAAAGAGCGCCGTGAGCGCGGAATGGATGAGCGCGGGCTTTCTGCGCGCGCCGCTCCCGCCCGCCCGGGTGAGCGTCAGGCTTGTCGCGACAAAGGGAAACGCGAAAACATTCTCCTTCGTCAGGCAACCAATGACGAACAGCGCCCACATCGTCCCCAGCACGCCGCTGCGCCCGGTGGTCAACCAGTAATCGAAAGCGAGGATCGTCCCGAGGAGAAAGACCATCATCAGCAGATCCTGGTGCATCGGATACCAGGCAAGCCATAGGTCGGGTTGGCAAGCATTGTAGAACTTAACCCCCGCCGCCATAACGACGCCGCCAACCGCAAGCGGGACCGAATCCGTGAACCGGTAAGCAATCATCCCGCACAACCAGACGCAAACTACGAAAAGAACGTAGCCGAGCCAGGCGTCCCAAATAAACCCCGCGTGCAACCCGACATAGGTTTCCAGCCAGTACTGAAAGCCGGACACCGGCCGAAGGACATGGATGTCGCTCTGTATCCATGGAGCGTGCCAATAAGCGGTGAGCGCCTGCGCAAGCGCCGGCGAGCGGTGATATCCCGCCACGATGCTCTGAACATCGTTCATCGCAAATATTTCCGAGAATCGGCAGTGGGAAATGAACTGATGGTTAAAGGCAAAGGAAAGTATGGCGGAGAGAACGGCGAGCACGCTGCAAAGCGGAAGCGGGACTCCGCAGAAGGTACGGCGGACGGTTGCGTCCGGCGTCCCCAGCGGATCGTCTGTTAAGGTTGGCGGCATGGTCTATTATACGACGGCGCGGCCTTCCTTGCAAGAGAGGCTCCGCCATCCGCGGGACCGCGGCTTCCGTGCGGTAGGGTATCATGGAACCCTGTATGCAGCCTCGCCGCGTTGACTCCAATAGTTTGCTAGACCGTCCTCCGCATACGCCATCTCGCCTCAGGCCGCTTGCGGCCGGCTGCGCGCTTGGCGGCCTGCTGGTTGCGATGAGCGTCTGCGCCCTTGGGCTCGGACCGGTTGCCATTGGCCCCGGCGGCGTGGCGGCATCTCTCGCGAATCACATCTTCCATACGCACATTGCCGTCGCGGCCGACGCCGACGCGATCGTCTGGTCCCTGCGCATGCCGCGCGTCCTGGTCGAGATCCTGGTCGGCGCATCGCTTGCGACGGCAGGCGTCGCGTTTCAGGCGCTCTTGCGCAATCCGCTCGCCGAGCCGTACACGATCGGCGTATCCAGCGGCGCGTCGGTCGGGGTCGGCCTCGTGATCGTCTTGGGGCTATCGGGTGCGCTTGGCGGCTATGCGCCGGCCGCGGCGGCTCTCGCGGGAGCCGTGATTACCTTGCTCGCCGTGTACGCGCTTTCGCGGATTGGCGGCCGGGTCGACGTGCGTTCCCTGCTGCTCTCAGGCGTCATCGCGGGCGCATTCCTATGGGCCATTCAGATGCTGCTTTTCCGATTGGCGAGCAAGAACGACGACGAAATACTGGCGTGGATGATGGGCTCGCTGTCCGGCGTCCGCTGGAGCGATGCAGCGCTGCTAAGCGTGCCGACATTCGCCGGCGTCCTGGCGCTTGCAATGCACGCGCGGTCGATGAACCTTTACTCGCTCGGCGAAGACCCGGCGCGCCATCTCGGCCTCGAACCTGAACCCTTCAAAGCCGCGATGATCTTTCTCGGGTCGTTGCTCACGGCCTGCACAGTCGCCGTCGCTGGGATCATCGGCTTCGTCGGTCTGGTTGTCCCGCACCTCTCGCGCAGCCTCGCCGGCACCCCCGATCACCGGGTGGTCCTTCCGATTTCGCTGCTCGGCGGCGCGCTGATGGTGGAAATCGCCGATACCACATCCCGCCTCGCGATGGGCGGCGAGATGCTCCCGGTTGGCGCGGTCACCGCGCTTCTGGGCTGCCCTTTCTTTTTCTACCTCCTCCGGCGCGCCAAGTAAAGTTCTAAACACATAGGCATGCAACGCTCGACGAGCGGTCTTCGATCGGCCAGCTCACTGTCAGCAACCGCGCGCCTAGGCCGCGACGCCGCCGGGGTAACGCTTGCGGTATGTCCGGTAAACGAACGCGAGGACTTCGGCAATCGCCTTGTAGAGGTGGGGCGGAACTTCGCGGCCGATTTCGACTTCCTTGTAGAGCAGGCGGGCGAGGGCGACGTTTTCGACCATCGGGACGTCGGCTTCCAGTGCGATTTTCTTGATCTGCTGCGCGATGAAGTCTTGGCCTTTGGCGACCACGATCGGCGCCGTCATCGCACCGGCCTCGTACTGCAGGGCGACGGCGAAGTGGGTCGGGTTCGTAATCACCACGGTGGCGCTCGGGACTCGCTGCATCATTCGCTTCTGCGACATCGACTTTTGCGTCTGGCGGATTCGCTGCTTGATGAGCGGATCGCCTTCCGATTGCTTGAGCTCCTGCTTCATTTCCGTATGCGTCATCTTCAGGTTCTTCTCGAACTCGAACCTCTGATAGGCATAGTCGGCGATCGCAAGGACAATCAGAAACGATGTGGCGCGCAGGGCGATTGCCCAAAGAAGGTTGCCGATCGCGCTCAGGAACGAGACGAGGTCCTGCTGAGCCGCCGAGATCAAGAGCGGGAAACGATCCATCACAAGACTGTACGACATCCAGCCGATGATCGCAATCTTCGCTGTTCCCTTGAACGATTCCACGGCGCCGTGCCGGGAGAGCATCCGCTTCATGCCCGTTAGCGGATTTACCTTGTCGAACTTGGGGGCGAGCGCCTCCCAACTAAAGCTAAATCCAACCTGAAAGACGTTCACCAGGAAACCGATCGCCATTGCAATCAGCATCCCGGGAAGCATCAGGCGCAGGCTCCAGATCGTGGCTTCCCGCAAAATGTCGGTCGTGGATCGGATTGTCAGCGCATCCGGATGGGGGTTAAATCGAAACGCCGTCTGGAATGCTCCGAAAAGGTCGTTGACGCCTTGTCCGGTTGTCAGCGAGAAGCGCAGCCACGCGATGAGCGTCAGCATGACGAATGCGGCGCTCAGTTCCATCGATCGCGCAACCTGCCCTTTCTTGCGGGCCTCCTTGCGCTTGCGGTCGGTGGCCGGGAATACTTTTTCGCCGCTTGAATCCTCGCTCATGGCGTGTGCATTCCTTGCATCGTCCGCGAAAGATCGAAGGGCAATCCGGAGACCATCTGACCGACCATGGCCGCCAGAAGCGGCAGGACGACGACGATCAGCATGAGGCCGATCAGAGCCTTAAGCGGCATGCCGACAAAGAAGACGTTCATTTGCGGAACCGCGCGCGCGAGCATCGCAAACGAAAAATCGACCACCAGCAGAATGGCCCCCGGCGGCGCCGCGATCTTCAGTCCATTTACGAGCGTGTTGAACGTAATGTCGGAAACGAAATTAAGGTACGAAGCGTGATTCAGATCGACGGCAAGCGCGGGCAGGTTAATAAACGATCGGGCTAGCGCAACAATCAAAATATAATGGCCGTGCGCCAAGAGAAAAAGCAGCAGCGCATACATCGATTGAAACTGCGTAAAGGGGCCTGCAAGTTCGCTGATCGCCGGATTGAACATCTGGGCCATGCTAAAACCGACCTGCGTATCGATGAGTGCGCCCGCCATCTCCACCGCCATGATGATGAGCGAAACGACAAAGCCGAGCAGCAAACCGATCACAATATGCGCGACGAGGGGGCTCGCGATCCCATAAAGACTGTCTGGCACACCCGCCGCCCGCAATGAGGGACTTGCAATGGGCGCCAGAACGAACGAGAGGATCACGGCCAGGCCGACTTTCACCGGCGCTGGCACCTCGCGAGCGCCAAACACGGGTGCGATCGCGATGAGGGCGGACACTCTGGCGAGCACCTGCAGATAAACCCAGACATCGAGAGTTCCAATTGTCGGAAAAGACACTTCGCCTCAATCCTTGAACGCGACCGCCGCACAATGCGACACTCGGGCGGCGCTACCGGATCATTACCGGCACGTTGTTAAAAAGCGAGGAGGTAAAGTGAACGATCACCGAAAGCATCCAGGGTCCCATCACGGCAAACGCGATAACCATGGCGACAATTTTGGGAACAAACGTTAGCGTGGTTTCCTGTATCTGCGTCGCCGCCTGAAAAATACTGATCAACACGCCGACCACGAGCGTGACAACCAATATGGGCATTGCGAGCTCAATTGTAACAAGCATGCCGCGACGCGCCAATTCGATCAATGAACTCTCGGTCATACGGATCCAATCGCCGGTAGCCCGGCAGCCACTTTCTCCTCCGCCGGATCGCGGCGGCCATCCCGGTACTTTTACCATATACGACCGGGATAGTTCGATAAAAGCTCATACTTGCACGATCAGCAAACATTTGACACCTAATACACAGAATCGCTATAATCACGATTGAGCGACAACAACCCGCGGCGATAAGCGGAAAAGATCGCTAAGCGTAAGCGGCGCCTGACACGACAAAGCGGATTCGATAGTTCGTCGTCACCTTACACCAGGGCCAGCGAACATAACTGCCAAAGATCAATCACACATTTGCTAAGACGCGGCATCGGTTAATTAGATGCGCCGTCTCGGTTAGCTGGAAAGAACTATAGATGACATCTAAACATGCAGTCGTAGCTGGTGGAGCTGGCTTCCTTGGGTCACACCTTGTCGACAGGCTATTAGCGGAAGGCTATCGAGTGACCGCGGTCGACAACTTGATCACGGGAAGCATCGCAAACATTGCTCACCTCGAAACCGACAAGAACTTCCAATTCGTTAAGCGCGACGTCATCGAGCCGTTCGATATCGCGGGCGACGTCGGCATCGTCTTTAACCTGGCCTCCCCCGCCAGCCCCATCGACTATCTACAGCTTCCGATTGAAACGTTGATGGTGGGATCGGCGGGAACGCAGAACTGTCTTGAGCTAGCACGCCGCAAAAAGGCCCGCTTTTTCATGGCATCGACGTCCGAGGTCTACGGGGATCCCCTCGTCCATCCGCAAGTCGAAGAATATTGGGGCAACGTCAACCCAAACGGCACGCGCTCTTGCTACGATGAGGCCAAACGCTATGCCGAGGCGATTACGTTCGCCTATCACCGCAAATACGGCGTGGATATCAAGGTTATCCGAATTTTCAACACCTACGGTCCTCGGATGCGCGTTGACGACGGCAGAGTCGTGCCGACCTTCCTCAAGCAAGCATTGCTTGGCGAACCGGTCACGATCTACGGAACAGGCAAACAGACGCGCGCCTTTTGTTATGTCTCCGACCTCGTGGACGGCATCTTCCGGCTGGCTGAATCGTCAGAGCACGGACCGATCAATGTCGGCAACCCGGTCGAAATGACCATGTTGGAGTTCGCCGAAAAGATCATCGCGACGACAAACAGCAAGAGCCCGATCGTATACGTGCCATTGCCGACGGCCGATGATCCGATGCAGCGCTGCCCTAACAACACGAAGGCGCGCGAGCGGCTCGGCTGGCAACCCAAAGTGGCTCTGGAGGAAGGAATCGCGAAGACGATCCCGTATTTTCGCGAAAAGCTTGCACTGGCCTAATTCTCCACACTACGCTAGAAGAGTGAGACAGCCGATAATCCGGGTGTCCCGCGCCCTATCTTGTAGAGACTGCAAGGCCATGAGATCGAAATCGGCTGCGGGCGGACGCACGGACCAAGCGGAGCCTATTAAGGATCAACATCCAGGCTGTCGAGGAGTCGGGGCAGCATGCTCGTTTCGCAAGATCAATCGCAGAATGTAACGCAAACGCAGAAGATCGCCCCTCACCTGATCCAGGCGAGCGAGGTTCTGCAGTATTCTGCCATCGAACTGACGCAAGCGGTCGAGCGCGAATTGCTTGAAAATCCTGCGCTCGATTGCGTCGAAACAAGCCAAGAGCTTTGTCCGGGCTGTCCGTCCCTACACGCCGGGTGCGAACGCTGCCCGTTCACTGCGGCCACGACCGCGGATCGAATCGTCGAAGGCGCAACATTCAGCGAAATGGTCACCGGCGAGACGGAAGCTTCGCAGGCCTCCGACTCCGCGGAACCCGAAAGGGAGAAGGCGGACGACTCTGACGTCCAGGATCCGTGGAGCCTCGACCTGACCACGTTCTACGAGGACGGTCAGGAGCAAGCGCTCCCCAGCGACGAACCCTATGATCCCCTTGCGACGGCAACCGCGACGGCAACGCTGCGCGACCACCTGATGTCGAGCATCCTGAGCATGTCGGATGGCGCGGCCGACGAGCGCCTCGCGGAGTATCTGGTCAGTTCCCTCGACGCCCGAGGCTGGTTGAAGATCGATGATTATGAAGCGATTGAGCAACTCGGTCTGACCGTCGAACAGCTCCAAGAGGGCATCCGCAGTCTCCAGGCCTGCGATCCGGCGGGCATCGGAGCACGCGACCTGAGGGATTGCGTCCTGCTGCAGTTGCGCAACCTGCAGGAAGAAGGCAGAGGACATCCGCTCCTAATGACGCTGGTCGAACGATACTGGGACGATATCGTTCAGCGGAAATATCAGTACCTCGCCCGCCGGACACATTCGACCACGGAAGATATCGAAGCGGCGATGCGCTATTTGCGGACGGAAATCACGCCCAACCCAGCCAGCCAATTTCGTCAGCCGTGGGAGTACAAACCCGATAGCAAGAGTGAGGCCGTGCGGCCGGACGTCGTCATCCGCCGGACCCCAACGGGGTTCGACATAGAGGTGCTCGGCCTTGAAATCCCCCTCATGCACGTCAACGCTCGCTATCGCGCGCTCTATGAGCTTCTCCGCTGCCCTCCCGACGCGACTCTTTCGCAGGAGCGCCAGGCGGAAAGGGCCTCGGTGCTTGCGCGCCTATCGCCGCAGGAACGCGACCATATCATCCAGCATGTCGAGCGAGCGCGCTTGTTCATCAAGAATATCCAGCAGCGGCGCCGCACGATCGAGCGGATTACGCGTTGCCTGATCGAGGCGCAGCAGGGCTTTATCGAAACGGGATCGTTCGCCTTCCTGCAGCCCATGACGCGAACGGAACTAGCGCTTCACGCACAGGTCCACGAGTCCACGGTCAGCCGCGCCCTTCTGCGCAAGTATGTCCAGCTCCCCAATCAGGATGTCCTCTCGTTCGAGGAGTTCTTCACGTCCGCCGGCTCGCTGAAGGATACGATCCACCAGCTGATCGCCGCCGAAGATCCCGCCAACCCATACAGCGACGAGAAAATCCGCAAGATCCTGGTCGATGCCGGTCATAAGATAGCCCGGCGCACGGTCGTCAAATACCGGGAATCGATGCGCATTCCGGCATCTTACCTGCGGCGAAAACCTGTGTAAGCAGCGAGAGCGCCAATCATTTCCGCAGCAGAACAGTCCCGAACCGCGCAGGGTCCTTGCCTGATGCGATGCCATCGAAGAGCCCAAGGGCCGTCGGATCGGCTTGATCGGCGGTGTAGATCTTGTTGATCGCCGCCGCCGCCGCAATAGTCGCGCCGGCCGGCGGAGCGGTCGCCCTCCCCAGCGTTTTCCACGGAATCGCGGCTTCGTAGACGATCTTCCCAGGCTGCGGCGCAATCGCCAGTTTCAGGTCGTCCGGGTTGACGATGCCGGTGGGAAGTTTGGCGGGATCGAAGGTAACGGAGCGCACGCACTGGGGGCCGTCGCTCGTCAAGGCGAACGTCATTTCCGTGTACGGCATCGAGCCAAGATCGGCAGCCATATTCCCGGTGCCCGTCCCCAGCATTTCAGGCGCAAGGTTGAAGGCGAGTTGGATGCAGTCGCCCTTCCAGATCAGATCGTCGTGGTACGGCTGCAGATGCGTGGACGTCGCAACCTCGCAGGCGAAATAGAGCGCCGACTCATCCCATGCGTAGCGAATGGCGGCTGCCAGGTCTCCCGTGTAATAGCCAGGCGACCGCACGATATTTTCGCGCCCGGCAAGGTTTACCGGCGGAACATCCCCCCACTCGGATAGAGCGCCGTCGATCTTTGGCGGCGCGCTGAAATGCGGCGCAGTGAGAAAATCCAAGCCCGCCGATTGAGTCGAGCTAGAGCCTTCCTGCACGGCCGTCGTCACGAGCACGTGGTAACGCTGTGCAGGGTTCGGATGCAACTGCGCGCATTCGATCGTCAGTTCCGATTGCGAGCGCGCTTGGAGGACGATCGACTTCTCGACGGAAAAGGCCGGAGCTTCCTTGACTTTGATGTCCACGGACACGGTTTCCGCGCGAGAGCTGTTGGACGTAAGAGTCATGGCAATCGAAGGTTGGCCGTCTGAGAACGCCTCCTCGATATTCGCCGCCGCAACGAGGGGCTTGACGTCTATAACCGCTCCGGCAACGCCTGTTACGCGCCCATCGCGAAGCAGCGAAAGGTTAACGGGATACGCCCCAGGCGCGGCATCGTTGGGAATTGCGACCGGCACGCGGAACGAACCGTCGCGCCCGCCCGGCGTGCCCGGCGTGCCCGCGCGAAGACCAGTGGCGTCAACGTTAATCCGATCGTTCGATTTCGGCGCGCCGCCGTCCCGGCGAACCTGGGCCGCGACGACCACCGTCTCTCCCGGCAACGCTTCGTATCGGCCGGACACCATCGCGAGGCGTCTCTCGCCGGACGTGCCGTAGAGGTTCGGCGAAAGTCCGCGCACGTAGACGGGCTCCGGACCAAGCGAGATGGCGACTTCGCCATTATCGGAAGCAATGTCATGCTCGCGCCCCATCCAATCGTAGACCTGAACTCGACTGACTCCTACCGGCAGGAAAACCTCATGGGGCATCTTCCCATAATCCCATAGCGCGGCGATGACGTCCTTGTCCCGCTGAAAGACATATCCGAGCGACGTCCCGCCCAACTGCTCGATGGGGCCGTTGGAGTGGTGGCCTTCCAGCAACAGCGTCATCGCCGCATAGGCTGGCGCAATCGGCTTTGGGGAGACAAGGTCGCTGCTCCAGTTCTTTTTGGGATCGAGATTGTAGTACATTCCGTATCCCTTTTCCCGCCCCATGTGATAGTCGGAAAAGTAAAACGCGAAATTGCACTTAAATCCTTCGCCCAAGGTAATGATGTTCTGGCGAATAAGCCCCTCAGCTTGAGCGAGTTCCTGGTTCGTGTCCTCGTTCGTCGACATCCCTTGCTCCGTTCCCAGGATCGCCAGATCGCGCCCGGTCGCACGCCGCGTCATGGCTTTGAACGCCCTCAGGTTTTCGATATATCCGTGTGTTTCGCACGGATGGGTCACATACGGATGTATTGAGATCGCATCCACCACGGGCGCAATCCCCGCTCGCAACAGGCGCTCATTCCATTGGATCTGGGCGAAGTCCATCGAACTCCCGCATGGACCGGCGACGACCGCCTTTGGATCGACTGCGCGGATGGCTTCGTACGCGATCTTTGAAATGCGGACAAGCCCTGCGTCGGTCCCCTTGTATCCCCACGGCGTAACCGGCTCCCACAAGGGTTGATAGTAGTGGCGTGGTTCGTCCGAATGGAGACGGACGACGTTTTTGGCGACTTCCGTGCAGTACGATCTGTAGGCTTTCTCTCCCTCCGCGGTCAGCTCGGCATTGGGCGATCCCCCGTTGCGCGTCTCCGGTTTGCCTGCCCAGTCAGGCACGCCGTTGACGCAGTACAACCTGTATGTATTCCAAGACGTCCCCGCGGCCGACTTTGGGCCAAGTTCGCTTGAGACGACATCGTTATCGTTCGCCGGGTCTTGGTCGTGAAATTCGCCGGCATGGCTACGCTCGCGCCATTGCCATGGGTACCCGGCAAGGACCCATCTGGCGCCGAGATAGGGTAGCGCATGAACGCTCTTCGGTCCGAACGAGCCTTGCATACCGAACAGAGTTTCCGCCTGCCCGTAGTCCTTGCGTGACGACGGCGGCGGCACGATCGCGTACGTCAGGAACCCGGCAGGACGCGTGAACTGGGCGGGAAGCGTCGCGCCGCCAATCGACGCGAATACGCGGTAGAAGCCGAGCGCTTGATGCGGCGCGTCAACATCCCCCGTCCATTTACCGGACGAATCGGCTTGAATATCGACGGTACGTTGCTCTACAACCGTGTCGTGCTCATCTTTGGTCGTTAATAACAGCCCCGCTCTCGCACCCGGCGCTAGTCCCGAGGCGGCGAACGTTAGCTTCACCGGTTCGCCGAGTCCAAATGTGCTGTAGATTGGACAAGACGTGGTCCCCGAAAGGGTGATGTCGGCGAGAGCGACCTGATGCAGCGGGGCTCCGAGAACGATCGCAAACGAAACAAGGCGCGTAATTGCTCTGATGAATAGCATGTTCATGTTGTGATTTCTAATACGGGCTGAACGTCGCTGCGGGAGTGAGCGTGCCGCCGGAATTGAACGCTCCCTCCGTGCCGGCCGGTGTTCCCGCGCCCCAAATATTGGGCGGGTTCTGATCCTGGTAATTACTCGCGGCAACGATCCATTCGCCTGTATAGAAAGCAATTCCGGTCGAAACCTGCGTTCCCAGCAGCCACTTGACGTGACCGTCCGCCATCAGAAAGTTGGAGCCTTGCGAATGTCTGGCGCTGGGATCGTAACAGGAGTTAGTGACCTGTGACCTGTGATAAAACGGGCCTGTCGCATAGCGTAGAACCGTCGTCGTCAAAGACGTGCAGATACCGGTACCGGTGGCGCCCCGGCCGGATGGGTCATAGTTCATCGCCGAGAAGCCATAGCCGGTTGGCGCGCACGAACTCACAACAGACGGATCGCAGCCCTGACTTCCGGCGTTTCCGGCGACTTCGAACTCGAGCACCGTCTTCGCCGTCGCACCGAACTGCGAAAGCGAACGAGCTGCCAGGTTCGCATTGAAGCCGTATGAAATGAAGAGCGGCGTGTTGGGGGGGGCGGCAGAGGGAGTCTGATCGTCCGGGCACTGGTACACATTTTGGCTCTTGACGTAGGGATAGACCAAGCCCGCCCAGCCTGCGCCCGGCATATAGCCTGGAAGCGTGCAAGTCATCGTTTCATCGTAATCCTGCTCGTACTGGATGAACGCGATTCCCATCTGTTTGAGATTCGACGCGCACGACGCTTGCCGCGCCTTCTCGCGCGCCGTCGCAAATACGGGAAATAAAATGGCCGCTAATATCGCAATAATTGCGATGACAACGAGGAGCTCAATTAAAGTGAACGCTGCCGATTGGTTTCCTCGCGATTGAATAGATCTTGTCATATCCTTCTCCTCCTGTCGTAACCCTAGACCTTTGCTGTCGCTTCGCCGTGCAATGCCCCGAAAAGCGTCGATTGGCGAACGATGAGATGCGATTGCATTTGCACATCCTGCCGCGCCGCAGGATCATCCCGCATCCGCTGCAAGAGCTGGATCGCTTCCTGGCCCATCTGTTGCCACGGCGGCTGCATGGAGCTCAGTCCTGCGTCTCGCGATTCATGATCGTTGTCGAATCCGACCAGCGCGTAGTCGCTCCCAACGCGCAGACCTCTCTCCCTCGCAACGTCAACGAACTGTACTGCTATCCGGTCGTTTGCGGCGAGGACGCCATCAAACTCCACGCCTTCATCAAAAACGCGCTCTGCAAATTCACGGGCTTCGCCTTCGTAGTCGACGTCAATCAGCGCGTTCGGGATATCGCGGGACGCTCGTACGCGAACATCGAGACTATAGTCCGGTCCCGCCGCCTCAATAACCTCTCGCGCGCCCAGGATGCGGCGCTCGGACCAGGTTGCGACGACCGAGGAAAAGAACACGATCCGGCGACACCCGCAGTCCACAAGGTGCGAGGCCGCGCCGCGACCGGCGTTGACGCTATCGTAGTACACCGTCGGAACCGGCAACGGAGCTTCGTCCCAGAGGATCGCCGCCATCGGAACCGGTTTTCGAGAAGCCTGCGCGATGTACTGGAATTCCAGCGGATCCTGTTCCAGCACGAAGACAATGCTCTCAGCGCCTTGCATCCGAACTTCGTCGACGGCCACGCGCAGGGGAACGTGAGCGCCATCCTGCCGGTACCGGTTGAAAAATACCGAGTTCCCGCCCGCAAGCGTCAGCGCCCGCTCCAACGAGTGCATGATGGTCGTTGCTCTCTCGACGCGAACGCCCTCGCCTTTCCAGCTCGGGTACACGTACGTGATGATGCCGACCGTGCCGAGCCTGGTCTGGGGAAGCGCGTCAGCTCGTGCAACAAACGTGCCGCGGCCATTTTCTGCTCGCACGAGGCCGCTCGCCACGAGACCATTCACGGCCTTTTGGATGATAATTGGAGCGACCTTATACTTTGACGCCAGGTCACGCCGGCCCGGCAAGCGCGATCCCACGGGATAGGCGCCGTTTTCGATCTTTTGGCGTAAATCCTGGGCGATGTTGTCCGAGATCGACCGCTTCGTACGTATGAGTTCGGCAATCTGAGCTGGCAATGGTTTACCCGTATCACAAAAGTATTACGGTTCACATTGTATCACGACGTCACAACCGTGTCAAGTATGTGTTACGATTCTTGTCATTGAGTTGTTTGCGAAGCAATAAGCGGATGCTAAGGTCTCGCGCGCGGCTCGCCTGACGCCTCCCGATATTTGCTCGGCGTCATACCCGTTTCCCGTTTAAACGCACGCGAAAAATAGGAAACTTCGCCGAATTTCAATCGATCCGCGATCTCACTGACCGAGACGTCTGAGTACGTTAGCAACTCCTTTGCCCGGCGGATGACGCCATTTACGATGAACTGCTTGAGAGTTATGCCGGTCGCGCGCCGAAATGCCTTCGATGCCGCCGAAGCCGACATGCCAACTAGCCGAGCAACGGTATCGATGGAGAGTTCCATGGAGGGACGTTGCTCGACTTCGGTGATTATGGCGCGAAACCGCTCAGTTCGCGCGTACCGGAGGGCCAGCACATCCAGCTCTGCCGGGAGCAGCTTCTGAATCGCCACGAAGGCCAGCGCCTCGGCCGCGGCGGACTCGCCGGCTGCCAGCGCATTCAGGATAAGCCCCCGCAACGCGTCATCACGCAGCTGTAAGACGCCTCCACGCGGATCGAAAAGATCACCGCCCGTTTCATCGTACACGTGGATATGGAACGCGTGCATTTGGCATTCGTAGCGCGTTTCGAATGGCATCCTGGCTGGCAAGAGGTAGATGGCGGCCGGAGTAAGTGTGTACTTGCGTTCCGTTGCCAAAATACAAGCGTGCCCGCTGAGGGGAAGAAACAAACGGGTCACGACGGGGGCAGGATGAACATACGACGCGGGAGTCGCGAATGTCGAGCAATGCGTGTCAAGGAAGCGGCACGTCACGACAACGGGCGTGTCGTGATGGCGGAACGCGTGCCGCATTTCGCTGCTTGGCCCATCGAGCCACTGCCTGCTTTCGTTGACCGTGGTGCGCATGCATGATATGGCTCGCCGCGGTATTTCTGTCCTAAAATGCCAAACAAATGGCCGGCGAGTGCCTTGGCGGAGATCGTCCTGTCGTTTATTATTATAGTGTGGTTATCGGAAATAGATGTTATTTTGTGCGCGAGAGCGCACATCCAGAAATTCGAATGGAGACGGCGCCATGCAATATTCACGGCCAGGCGGCAATTTCTTCGTGGGCGACTGCATGCCATTTGCTCACGATGGAGTCTTCCACCTTTACTATTTGCTCGACGAGGCTCATCATGCGCTCAGAGGCGGTCTTGGCGGTCACCAGTGGGCGCATTTATCCACAACCGACCTTGTGTGCTGGACGCAACATCCGTTGGCGCTGGCGCTTGGTCAGGACTGGGAAGCATCACTCTGCACTGGCTCCATTTTGCATTATCGCGAAAAGTATCATGCGTTCTATCCAACCCGGACGTGGCAAAAAACCGAGTGCCTCAGCCATGCGTCCGGACCCGACGGCATAAGCTTCGCCAAGACCCTGCCGAATCCGTTTCTCTCGGCGCCGGCCGGTTACGCTCCCGCCGACTTTCGCGACCCATTCGCCTATATCGGAGACGACGGTCGCGTCAATCTGCTGGTTACGGCGCGCTTGGAGGCGCCGTCGCTGGCCGGGCTCGGTGGTTGCATCGTTCGCTTCACCTCGCAAGACCTGGCCCATTGGGATTTTCAGGGGCCGATCCTTTTCCCAGGCTCTAGAAAGGGCCATTTGTCGGTTCCGGAGTGCCCCGATTACTTTGCCTTCAACGGCCGCCAGTATCTTACGTTCGGCCAGGGGCTTCGCACCTACTACAGAATATCGAGTGACGGCGGCGCCAGCTGGTCCCGCCCGCTTATCGACACGCTGGGCAACAATATGCTTGCAGTTATGAAGACAGCGTCTTTCGGCGATGGCCGCAGGATCGGCGTTGCATGGATCGGCTCGCGCGATGGCGGACGCGACGACGGCAATCGGCTCTGGGGAGGGCATCTTGTCTTCCGCGAAATTGTGCCTCTTCGCGATGGATCGCTTGGCACGAAGTTTCCGGCAGAGATGGTCCCCGACACCGGACGGCAGGTCGGAGCGCACTTAGCCAGTCTAACGCCAGGCGCTGTTATTGATGCCGGCAACGTCACTTTTAGAGCGCCAGCCACAATTGAAGCGGCGTCGCTTGCAGAGTTGCCTCGTGATTACAGGCTGCGGTGCACGTTTACGCCCCAGCGCGGGGCTTACCGATTCGGTCTTGGCCTGCGTGGCGAAGGTGCGTTCGATACGATGTATCTGCTGTCCGTGAGCGGAACGACGGGGAATGTTCGTCTTGGCGATGAGGAGATCGAAGGGGTCTATGAAGACGGCCAGCCTATCGAATTTGACATTGTTCTTCACGATGACATCATCGACGTCTGTATTAACGAGAGCCATTGCCTGATAAACCGCCTCGGCAACCTTCAAGGCGGCTCTGCTTTTCTTTTCTGCGAAGGGGGCTGCGCGACCGTTTCCGGAATTGCCAGCACCTATGTGAAGCGAAACGAAGAATTTGGGTTGCCCGTGGGAATGAGCTAAATCTATAGTATCTTTCGCTTTGTAAGGAAAGATGAGGATTAAGATGCGCTACGTGGCCATATTTCTTTAGCCGCTTAACACGCGGCCGGTTGGCAAGCCGCACGCGAAGCGCTTGGAAAATGGCCAGCGGCCGCCGGCCTCAATTGTGCGAGGAGAGTGCCGGTTGATGTCACCCACAAGTAACCAGGAGTCGCGATAACGAGGGATGTCGGCAGGCGGAATAGCGCTGACCGATTTCGCGGAAGGAGGTGCTGTTTTTTTCATTTTGTCCTCAGTTTAATGAAGAGAGGACAAACCAACACGCGTTTTTACGCCCGATTTCGGCAAAAATCGGGCAAAATGGAGCGGGAAACGAGGCTCGAACTCGCGACCCCCTCCTTGGCAAGGAGGTGCTCTACCACTGAGCTATTCCCGCGCGAACGAGAGAGAATATACCCCACGCCGATTCGCGTTGTCAACAAATTCGACGCCTTGTTTGCGGATTTTCCGGAACCTTAATACCCGGCGGCTTGAAGAATGCGCTGGTCCGCCAACTTTGTGCGGAGTAATCTTCTCAATTGGGCAGGAGATTGCAAGGAGGTCTCGAACTGTACGTTACCCACGAAATACTCGTTGAGAGGTAACCTACGTGATCCCGATTTCAATTCAACTTTACACACTCCGCGAACAAAACGCGGTCGATTTCCCCGGCGTTCTTCGCATGCTTGCCGAGACCGGCTACAAGGGCGTCGAGTTCGCCGGGCTCTACGACTACAAGGCGTCCGAGATCGCCGCGATAATCGAAGACCTGGGACTGATAACCAGTTCCGCGCATACCGCCCTGCCAACCAGAGAGAATATCGCCGAGCTTGCCGACACTTACAAGACTCTTGGCACCACTAAGCTTATCTCCGGCTTCGGTCCGAAGGAATTTGAAACGGTGGACGCGCTCAACCGGTCAATCGATCGATTCCAGGAGGCGGTTGAAGTGGCTTCCGCCAACGGATTCGAGTTTGGCATGCACAACCATAACTGGGAGTTTACGCCGTATGCCGACGGATCCCTGCCATACGATCGCATCTTGGCAGCCATTCCTAAACTCTACAGCGAACTCGATGTCTTCTGGGCAGCCTTCGCCGGTTCCGACCCCGCCGCCTTCGTCAAGAAGTATAAGTCTCGTATGCCAGTGATCCACCTCAAAGACGGCCCGCTTGGTCCTGAGAAGATCATGAGCGCGGTCGGCTCCGGAGAGGTCGATATACAGGCGGTCGTAAAAGCTGCCGACCCCAATATAACGAAGTGGCTGATCGTGGAAATCGATCGTTGCGCCACCGACATGGTTCAGGCCGTTAAGGACAGCTACGCCTATCTCGTCCGCACCGGACTCGGCGCAGGCAACAAGGCCGTCTAGCCTGACGGCGTTCTGCCTTGCGGCCCTTCGTCAGCCCGCTGGAATTCCTCCCGTTTCGGGACGGGGCGCCCAGCGGGCTGCGGCCCGCGGAGGCGGCTGCGAGGCCTTCGGGAGGAAGACGGGGCTCTGCGTTCTCTCTTGCGCTTCCTAGTCCTCGTTCGGAGGCAAGCCGCGATTTAGTCGTGATAGCGCCTTTTGCACGCTCGCGAGCGTGCGCCGTACACCGGCATCGCCGGGGTTGAGGCGCTGCGCCTTGCTCAGATGGGTGTTTGCGTCGCCGAGCCGGCCGGCGAGCGACTCCGCTTTGCCCAGGTCGGCGTACCACGATGCATCGTCATCTTCCATCGCCTTCCCCTTGTCGAGCATCTTCTGAGCTGCTTTCCGTTGCCCCATCTCGCGCAGGACGACGCCCTTACAGATATACGCTGACGCAAGCGAGTCGTCGACCTTGATCTGTTTATTAAACTCGGACAGCGCTTTGCGATATTCCTTCATCGCCAGATAGGCGCGGCCACGCCCGTAATGCAATTCGGCGACATTCTTGTCGATTTGGGCGGACTTGTCGAACTCCGGGAGCGCCGCGCTTGGACGCCCCTCCTCAATGAGCGCGTTCGCAAGTCCCATATGTGCATCGATGAAATCGCTGTTGTATTGGAACGTCTCCAGATACATTTCGGCCGCTTCGTGGACCCGTCCGAGCGCCATCAATGACACGGCCGCGTTGTAATAGCCGCGCCAGAGATCCGGGCGCTGCTCTCTTGTCGTGCGATAGGCGCGCAAGGCAACCGCATGCAGTCCTTCATCCTGATAGTAGTTCCCGACATCCACAAGCGCGATAGCGCTGTACGGATTTACGGCAAGCTCCTGCTTCATGATCGTGATCGTGTTTTTCCAGTCGGCGCACCGGGCCGAAGAAAGGCCGCTCCAGGCAGCCAGTACGACCACCGGGACGATGTACAACCACGGCGTGCGCAGTCGCGTGACCAGCTTGGCAACGAGCAGAGCCGGTCCGATCATCGCCAGGTATGCATACCGGTCGGTTACGGTCGAGTAGTATTGGAACGCGAACGGGACGAGTCCGAGGTTTGGCGCGAGGCATACCAGGCTAATCAGCGACGCCGTCAGAATCCAGGGACGTTTTCGCGACAAATAGAACGCGAGACCGATCAGAGCCGCCGGGATAATCCAGAGCTCGAAGCTGCGCAAGTCCGAGAGAACCACGCGTGGCGTCCGTCCGTAGTCGATCGCAAGGTTGATCGGCGCAAAAAACTTTTCGAGATAGAACGTTAGCGCGTCTCCCGCGATGAATGGCCGAAGGTACGGAGCAGTGAGCGCCGAGTGCATTATGTATTGGTCATTGCGCGCGACGTAGATGAAAAGCAGGCTGACGAGCGCCCACGGTGCAAACTCCTGTACATATTGGCGCAGCGATCGCCGGTGGATCAAACTGTCAATTAGCGGGATCAAGACCGGATATACGACCGCTGTCGGCTTTGTAAGCAGCGCGAGCACGAAGCAAAGAAACGAGCCTGCAAATACGCCCAACGCCGACCATTGTGCGCGGCGGTCCAGCGGTTCTCCGGCTTCCTCCACGATGTCCCACGCCTTGACGTAGCTTGCGAGGCTGATAAAGCCAAGCATCGCCGAGAGCTGTCCGCGAAGTTCGGATACCCATGCGACGGACTCGACCTGCAGCGGGTGAAGGGCGAACAGCAGGCAACCTACCAGGGCTGGGACATCCTTCTTGACGATACGGCGCAGCAGAAAGAACAAGAAAAGCGCGTTGCCAGTGTGGAGCACAATGTTCGCGATGTGGAAGACGTGCGGGTTAAAGGGCGCGCCCGTTTGCGTGAACCGCTCGGCGTGCGGCGTTTTCGAGATGAGGCAAAGCAGAGCGAAGCCCGTATAAGCGAACGGCACGTAGAGCTGCTCGTATGGATGGCGCCAAAGATAGACCAGCCCTTGCCAGGTTGTAGGATTCAGATGCGGGTTCGCGAATGTATGCACCTGGTCGTCGTACTGGATGAAGTCGCAGCTCGCGAGGGGCGCGAATGTCGACGCGCACGCGACGATGACCACGGCGGCGCAGACAATTAGCCGTGTTGTGACAGGCGATATTGATCGCATTCGAGCGAGGAATGACATCTACTACCCTCTTGGGCCGGGGGACCCTGTTTGCCTGCCGCTTCGCGTTTTACTTTCGCTGTTCGCGCGCCAGCGCTTGGCGTATGCTCAGCGCGGTCCGGTCGGCGGGGTCGATTGCGAGGGCCTTGGCGATACTTGCGCTGGCGTCGTCCACGTGTCCGGTCATGGCCTGTGCGAGCGCGAGATTAGTGTACCACGAGGTTGTAGGCCTGCCGCTCGCAATGGCCTGCTGCAATACCGGGATCGCTTCGGCGGGGCGGCGAAGCTCGATTAGCACGATGCCTTTGTTGACGCGCGCAGGCGGATATCCGGTAAGCGCGATCTCGTTGTCGAACTCCGCAATTGCATCGGTCAGGTCGCCTATGTTCATCAGGCCGATCCCCCGGTCGTAGTGCGCCTTGCGCAACGTGGGTTCGATCGCGATTGCATCGTCATATTCGGTCAGAGCCTCAGCGGTCCGTCCTTCGTCGACCAGAGCATTGCCGAGGTCCAGGTGGGCGAGGCTGCTTCGCGGATCCAACTGAATTTCCCGTCGAAGATAGGCTTCGGCCTTGCGCGGCTCGCCATTCTTAACGTACGCATTCCCAATGTTGACGAGACCGATCGAGCTGTTCGGGTTAACGCCGAGCTCCGCGCGCATGATCGAGATCGTGCTCTTCCACGCGCCGCAACGACCGTGGGCGAGCGCGCCCAGCATGACGAGAGCGATTCCGGCAACCGCAAACGGCCATCGCACGCGGGTTTTTGCGAGGGCAACGGCGAGTGCCAGCGCAGGACCGAACAGGGAGAGATATGCGTACCGGTCGGCAACAACGGAGTGGCTCTCGAAAGCGAACGGCGCAAGGCCCAGCACGGGCAGCAGCCCGGCTGCCCAGACGATCGCCGCGGCGGCAGCCCACGGCCAGCGCTTACGCGCGAACCATGCGCAGACGACGGCCGCTATCACTCCGAGCGCCTCGGCCCAGATCCGCGGCCGCGAGAGGATGACGGACGGTGTTCGCCCATAATCGACCGCGAGGCCGAGCGGCGCAATCGTCTTGCCCGCGTAGAACGCCAGCGCACCGGCGGCGACCAGCGGACGGCGCGCGATCGGAGCCAGCGCTGCGGGCGGGATCGTCTGTACTCCGCGCGTCAGCAGCAGGAAAACGGCTGCGATCGCGAGCCACGGACCTATCTCGATGACGTATTGCTTCCATGATCGCCGGTTGATCAGCGCGTCGACCGGTACGGCAATCAGCGGCAGCGCGACCGCGGATGGCTTGGCGAGCAGAGCCAGCACGAAGAGAAAGGTCGCCAGCGCGTAACGGGGCCATCCTTGTTTCGTGTAAGCCGTCAGGCTCGCAAGACAGAGGAGCGCCGCGAGTAGCCCGCGAAGCTCCGAGATCCAAGCGACGGATTCCACCTGAAGCGGATGCAGGGCGAACAGCAGGGCTCCCGTAAGCGCTGGCAAATCCTTCGTGACGATGCGGCGCAGGAGAAAGAAGACGAGCAGCGCGCTGCACGCGTGTAGCGTAATGTTGGTCACGTGAAATACGTGAGGGTTGAATGGGGCGCCTGTCTGCGTGAAACGCTCGGGGTGGGGCGCTTGGGCGAGTACGGCCAGCAGGGCGAAAAGCGTATAGGCGAGCGGGACATAGAGCTGCTCGTATGGGTGCTGCCAGAGGTGGGCCAGCCCCGCCCATGACGGCGGGTTCAGAAAAGGGTTCTCGAATGTGTGAAGCTGATCGTCAAATAGGATGAAATCGAATCCCGCTGACTGTCCGAATACGAGCGCACAGGCGACGACAATCATCGCGCAGCACACGGCAACGCGTTGCGTGTGGGGCTGTAGTTTCCTCGATGTAAGCGCGGAAGCTTTCATTATTTGTAGGTCTTTCGCTCAGAATGTGCGTAATCTATCGGCGTTGCGAGAAAGATTCAGGACGGCTCGTGCCGCCGGGGCATTTTTTTTACGCGCCTCGTTCACGGCGTAGATCGACAAGGCCGCGTCAACACGCGTACGGCTTTTTGCCGCCAGCGTCCGATCCAAGCGCACATCGTTGAGCGGCGAAAGCGCTGTGACGACCCTTTGCGAAAAAAGGCCCCGGCGGCCTGAGCCGTCCTAACTCTTTACCGCGCGCATCTAAAGCGAAAGTCCCATTTAGATAACTTTTGAACGGTGGTATAAAAGCCGCTTGCCGAGCAGAGGTCGCCTGCGCCGCTGACGGCAACGTACGCGCCGCGCCCGCAGTCCATTGTCCCCAAACGCGAGTTTTCACTCCTTCCCGCCCTATTCAGGCAGGCGTTCGCCGCTGGGGTATACTAGACGCTAAATTATGGCATCCATTTTAGGTTCGTTTACAACAGGCCAGCGACGGCAGTTGGTCGACGAGGTTATCCAGCGCCTCCGCGAGCGGATTGCGTCGGGCGGATTTCCCGTCGGCGCTAAACTTCCGTCGGAACCGCTCCTTATGGAGCAATTTGGCGTCGGCCGCTCGACCATTCGCGAGGCTGTCCGTGTGCTTGCGCATGCCGGGTTGCTCGATGTCCGCCAGGGCGATGGCACGTATGTCCGAGCCGCGCGCGGCGAGGCCAGTCTTTCGCACCGGCTTCGCGAGGCGATCACCGACGAGGTTCGCGAGGTGCGGCGCGCACTGGAACTCGAAAACGGCCGTCTTGCCGCGATCCGGCGCGACGACGACGATCTGGCGCTTATGGCGACTCTGCTTGCCAAGCGCGAAGAGGCGCGTACCCGCCGGGACTCCGGTGCGCTCGTCGAGGCCGATGTCGCCTTCCATGTGGCGATTGCGACCGCAACGAAGAATACCCTGCTTGCCGACATCTATACGGACTTCGCCGATGTTCTGCAGACATCGCTTTCCGACTACGCCACATTTTCGGACACGCAAGCGGCGTTGCATCGACACCTGCTCGATGCCATCGTCCGCCGCGATCCGGACGCCGCCGCAAGCGCCACCGATCAGCTCCTCGAACGGGCGGGAAGCGCGGGATAACCGCGGACCAGGCGGATTGTTATGGCTTGAGGAACCCGGTTAAGAGCTGCGCGACTTCTTCAGGCTGCTCCTGCTGCACCCAATGTCCCGCGCCAGCGATCAAATGGACGCCCCGCAGTCTGGAACACGCCGTTTTTTGCATGCTCTCGAACGCGCCGGGAGCCTGGTAGACGCCCCAATCACATTCTCCCGCGATAAACATCGACGGCACATCGATCGTTCGCCCGGAGAACAACCGGAGTTCGACTGCGTTTTTCGGATCCATCCAGACCCGGTATCCCTGGAGGCCGCCCTGGAACCCGGTTCTCCCATACTCGGCGCTATAGACGGCCAGTTCTTCTTCGGTCAGCCACTTGCAAGCGGCAACGTCAACGGGGGATGGCATTTCGGGCGCGACGGTTTCCGCCATGCCCTTGCCAAAATCCATGACGTAGTAGCGGGGCAGCTTGGCAAGTTCGGCAGCGGTCCATGAGTTGAGCGCGTAAGGCTTGTTCTCGGGCCAGTCAGCGCTTTTCACATGGTAGTAGGCGCGCAAAAAGGCGTGAACTCCCTGCGGAGCGCTCCACAGGTCGTCGTTGGCTTCGCGTGTCGCGTAATAGCGCTGATAGTGTTTTCGCGGTAGGTTCAACGCCGCCAGATCGTCATGGATGCGGTCGCTTGCCGCCGTCGCCATTTTGCGCGAGGGCGGTTCGTTCTTCGTATCGAACGGCAGGGCGGGAGCGCCTGCAAACGGGGCGCTCATTAGCACGACGGAGCGAAAGACATCCGGTCGAACGAGAGAGCACCACGCGGCGAGAGGCGAACCGTAGTCGTGCCCGACGACAGCGGCCACCGAGCGGTAGCCGAAGGCCGAAACGAGTCCGAGGATATCCGTGACCTCGTTCAGTGTCCGGAACTCACTGATGCCGTCGTCATATTTGACATCCCATCCGTCCGTTCGACCGTAGCCTCTCAGGTCGGGAGCGATCACATGGTAGCCTGCGGCGGCAAGGGGCAGCATGACCTTTCGCCAGCTGTATGCCAGTTCTGGGAAGCCGTGCAGTAACACGACGGCTGGACGATTATCGCTCTCGAAGCCGGCTTCGAGAACATGCATCGTCAGCCCGTTGCCATTGTTGACGAAGCGGGAGCGGATCGTCGGAGAAAGGTGCGCCAGGCTATTGAACCCGGCAAGAGGGTTATCCGGCTGCATTGACTAGGCCCCTCCGTCAGAAGCGTCTGTCAAACCGGCAAACGCCGCGAATTCACGTGTCTGCGTGCGATCTAGCATCTGGCCTGCGCGACCGGCCCCAGAGTTCTGCAATCTAAGTCTTGACAATTGTTTCTCCTCGGCCTTTCGCCCTGCCTCTCGTTTGCTCAAAGCGGCCCAGGAATGGGCGAACGAGCTTTCGCTCACTCGCCCATCTCTTGCAAAACCATGCTAGAAGCTCGTCACGAGCAGTCTCGCACGAACTTCTTCGACCGTTTCCAATCCTTCGCGCGCGGCGATCCTCACGAGACGCGTTGAGCCCGCGCGAAGATGGAAGAAGTTGTCGCCGTCGTCGACGCCGTTCTCGAAGAGCGGTTCGTCGTCGCTAAGCCGTAGCCAGACGTATGGCGTGAACTTGGTCGCGGTGATCGCGACCTCGAATTCGTCGCCGTCAAGCGTGATCTCGACGCTCAGTCCCGCCCGCGACAAGCGCCACTCCTTGGGCTCGGCGAAGAACAGGAAGTTGTCCGCGTCCGGGGCTTCGATGCCCTCGAAGTGGGCGTAGACCAGTGCGTCGCGCTCATGTCCCGCGATTGCGGCAAGATCGAACTCGGCGACCTTTGCGGCGCTGTTTGCGGCGGCCTCGACATCGTAGGCAGCTTTCGCGAGAACCTGTCCGTCGAACGTTTCGGCGACGACATGGATCGTGCCTTTGACCGGTTCGAGGAGGTCGCTAACGAGATGGACCGCTGCCTTCCCGCCATCGGTGACGAGCGAGAGGAGCAGTGGAGCGTAGAACGACTTGGCGGCGAAATAGGATGCCTTCGGCTCCGGGGTGGAGTCGATCATCGCCCAGCTTTGTACCGGCCAGCAATCGTTGATCTGCCAGACGATCGTTCCCCAGCATCGTCCCTTGCTGCGGCGGTAGTGCTCGATTCCGAACTTGAGCGCCTCGGCCTGGTTGATCTGCGTGAAATAGACAAGCTCTTCGAGTGACTGCGGATCGGGATAGTGCAGCTTGACCATGCCAAGATATACGTCGTACCCCTTGCGCGTTTTATCGTGCCAGCGGACCGCGGCTCCGTAAGGCGTCCGGTCCTCCGGCGCGAGCACGTCGTCCCAAGCGGCAAGCCCGCAGGAGGACGCGAAGCCAAATTCGGAGCAGAAGCGAGAATTGTCTTCCGCATAGAACTTCCAATCCCCGCGTCCGTGCCACACGTCCCAGTTGTGGCGGTCGCCGAAGTCGGCGGACCCGGGGTTTGCGCCGCCGTAAGGGGATCCGGGCCAGTAGGCGCGGCCTGGATCTTCGTCCGCTACGGCTTTCGGATAGATCTCTTCGTACAGGTGCTCGCCGAGAAAACGCGACATCGGGGGCTTGACCCACTTGTCGAAGTGCAGTTGTTGATTCTCGTTGTTGCCGCACCAGAGCACAAGCGCTGGATGGACGCGCAGGCGGCGGATTGCGTGGCTTGCCTCGATGCGAGCCGCATCCGCATAGCGGTCTATGTCGGGGTAGTAGGAGCAGGCATGCGGGAAGTCCTGCCAGACAAGCAGACCTTGCTCATCGCATAATTCGTAAAAGTGATCGGACTCGTAAAGCCCGCCGCCCCATATCCGGAGCAGGTTCATGCCGGCGTCGCGCGCCATGCAGATTTGCTCGATTACCCGGTCGTCCTCGATCCCGGTATCCGTCGCGGCAGTCTCGCTCTCGTTCTGCAGGCGGCTTGGGAATGAGTCGGCCGGAATCCAGTTTGCGCCCTTGACGAAGATGTCCGCACCGTTGATGCGGAACTTGAATCCCTCGCCGTTACCGTCGGCATCCGGTTCATGGAGCAGTTCCGCGGTGCGCAGGCCTATGCGCGTAGAGCGGCTGTCGATCTCATCGCTTCCAACGCGCAGGAGCATTTCGAGGCCGTACAGATGCGGAGCCCGGTCGGTTGCATTCTCGGTTCCGTTCGGCCACCATCTCCGGGGCTCAGGGACCGTAAGGGAAACCTTCGCCGACGTTTGGCCAGCGGGCAACGTCACGGTGACCGGGTCCGGCAGCGGAGTCTCCAGCGGCTCGCCCCACGCGGTAACGTCGAACAGATCCACGGTTAGCTTGATCGGCTTGTCGCTTGCGCGCTCGACGGCGATGTCGAAGGAGACCGTCGCCTCGTCGTCGCCTGCCGCGAACGCCACATCGTAGCGCCAATCGGTAATGCGGGCGACCGGGATGTTGACGAGTCTGACGCCCCGCCACAGACCTGCGGATCGCAGGACGGGACCCCAGTCCCAACCATACATGTATTGAGCTTTGCGCACGAATGCGCGTGGTCCCCAGCCGTCGGATCCGTGGGTTGTCGTCGGGTGTCCGGCAGCTTCCCACTCCGCCATTCGTTTGCGGCCAATCGCCGCCGCGGAGTAGATCGTGACGCGGAGCTTGTTGTCGCCAACCGTGAGCGCCGATGTGACATCGATCTCATGGGCATGGTACATGTTGTCGACGCACGCGATTACCTTGTCGTTAAGAGCGATATCGGCGACGGTATCGATGCCGTCGAAGACCAGGTAGGTCTTTCCGCTAAGCGGGACCTCGACATGGAACGTCGTCTCGTAAACCCAGTCCGTCTCATCGATCCACTCGACGCCGCGCTCGTTCATTCGCTCAAACGGGTCGCCGATAACGCCTGCTCTCAACAGGTCAAGGTGGACATGACCAGGCACTGTGGCGGGAATAGTTGGCAGGATACTGTAGACAGGCCGGCCCTCCGAAGGCAGTTCGCGTACGGTCCAGCCGGTGAGAATAGGAAGTGAAACGGTATGCACAATGGTCTCTTTCTAATGGAAAATCAGATTGTCAGAAAGGTAGTTCGACGCGGGGTGTCCGGATCACTGCCTGAATTTGAGATCGGATCGAGATATTGACGCAATGAACGCATATTTGACCCAAACAGGATAATTGCGTCCAATGTTATTCAGGCGCAAATGCGGCTACTCGGGGTAAACTCGCATTGTCCGCACCACCGAACTCAATCCTATCGGATTGCCATCAGGAGCTCCAATCTCATGACCAATCGAATCAGCCGCCGTCAGGTTCTGGCGGCGGGTATTGGCGCGGCTGCCAGCGTCGCACTGCCGAACCGGCTTTTCGCCGAACCCGCCATTGAGCCAAAAGCGTCCCAGCCTGCCGCGGGGCCATTGACCCTCGCGCCCGTGACGTCCAGCGAGATCCATCCCGTCGTCCGTATCCCGATGGGCGCTTCGCACGATCCGGCGGGACACGAGATCGCCGTCGATAGCGTCAGCTTGCTTCGTGACGGCGTGCGCTGGCTGCCGACTTCGGGCGAATGCCACTTTTCGCGGCTGTCGGCCAACGATTGGCGAACCGAGTTGCTCAAGATGAAGGCGGGCGGCCTTGAGATCGTAGCGACTTACATCTTTTGGATCCATCATGAAGAGATCGAGGGCGCGTGGCGTTGGGAAGGGGACCGCGATCTCCGGCACTTTTTGCAAACGGCGGCAGAGGTAGGTCTGCACGCGATCGTTCGGATTGGTCCTTGGGCGCACGGCGAATGCCGCAACGGCGGCTTCCCGGACTGGCTCGTGAAGTCCGGCTGCAAGCTGCGAACAACGGACGACGCATTTCTGTCCAAAGTGAACGTCCTTTATCAACAGGTCGGAGAGCAATGCCGCGGACTTCTCTTCAAGGACGGCGGACCGATCATCGGAATTCAGGTCGATAACGAATACAGCGGGCCGCCCGAATACATGATGACGCTCAAGAAGATGGCGATCGACGCCGGGTTTGATGTGCCGCTCTACACGCGGACGGGCTGGACGCATACGAAGCCTGACTTGCCGTTTGGCGCTCTGGTTCCGCTGTCAGGCAACTATCCCGACGGCTTTTGGGATCGCACGACCCAGAGAACCACTGGCTACCGGAATGCCTATCTTTTCAGCCACCACCGCGCGGAAACCGGGTTGGGCGCGGAGGTTTTCGGGGCGGCGACGAATACGCAGGCCGAGGCCGTGTACCCATTTCTTTGCTGCGAACTTGGCGGCGGGATGACGCCGGGCTATCATCGAAGGATCCTCGTTGAGCCGATGGACGTTGCTGCGATTGTTTTGGTGATGCTGGGCAACGGCAACAACCTCCAGGGCTTTTATATGTACCACGGCGGCGCCAACCCGGACGGCCAGCTTTCGACGCTCAACGAATCTCAGGCGTCCGGCTATCCGAACGAGTTGCCAGTCAAGTCGTATGAGTTTCAATCGCCGCTCGGCGAGTTCGGCCAGATCCGTGGCCACTATCATTTTATCAGGCGCTTGTCGTTGCTCCAACAGCATTTTGGCGAGCAATTAGCGTCGATGACGACATCGTTGCCGGAAAAGCGGGCACATGGCATCACCGACCTGACGACCCTTCGATGGGCGCTTCGATCGAAAGGCGGTTGCGGCTTCCTGTTTGTCAATAATTATCAACGTTTCGACACACTAAGCGCTAAGCAGGATGTGCAGTTCGCGCTAGCGCTCGGAGGCGCGACGCTGACGATTCCCTCTAGCCCGGTGACGATCCCTTCGGGGACGGCGTTCGTCTGGCCCTGCAACATGGAGTTCGACGACGTCCATCTCTCGTACGCGACGGCTCAGCCGATCGCTCAGATAACAACCGGCGATGCGCGATACGTCTTCTTCGCGCAGGTTGGGGGAATTCCGGCGGAGTTTGCGTTCCCCGGCGAGCACACGACTGTGCGTGCGACTGGGGCGCAGACGGTGCGTTCGGGCGATACATTGATCGTGCGGGGTCTCAAACCCGGTCGGGACGTGGCGATCGAAGCGAAGGGGCAATCGGGACGAACCGTGCGCTTCGTGCTGCTTTCGGACGACGACTCCCTACAGCTTTGGGAAGGCAAGATCGGCGGCCAAGACCGGATCGTCCTTGCCTCCGGCGGCATAGTTTTCGATGGCAAGACCCTCCGGCATTCCGGGGCGCCGCGTCTCGAACACCGGGTTTCGGTATTCCCGTCCTTACCTGCCGTGCAGGTGAATGGCAAGCGCGTGAAGACGAAGCGCGACGGCGTGTTCGCGCAATTCGTCGTGAAGGACGCTGCTCCTTCTGACGCAAAGGTGGTTAGCGCCGTGGTTCACGCCGCCGGGCCCGCGCGCGTCGTGCCGATTGGCCCCGCACACGTGGCTCAGCAGCCCAGCGACGCCGATTTTGAAGCCGGCGCCGTCTGGAAACTGGCCGTCACGCTTGGGGATTCGTCGAGGAGCCATTTGCTGCGGATTCGCTATACGGGCGATGCGGCGCGGCTTTATAGCGGCGACTATCTGATCGATGACAACTTCTACAACGGTGCCGCATTCGAGATAGGGCTCGACCGGTACGCGTCGCTTGTCGCCAAGGGCGGCTTGACGCTCAAGATCCTCCCTCTGCGCAAAGACGCCCCGATCTATCTTGAAGGCATGGAGAAAATCGACTTTGGTCCGGACGGCAGCATCGTCCGTCTCGAAGGCGTCGAGATCGCCGAAGAGGGCCATCACGCTATCGAACTCTGAACCCTGTTGGGAGCGTCGCGACGTGGGGAGTCGCCAGAGTGTGACATAATGATTCCATGAGCATTTCGCATCTTGAGCCGATTCCGGTTTGGCGGCACTTTGAGGCGCTGGCGGCCTGTCCGCGTCTTTCAGGTCACGAAGGGCGGGCTCGGCAGTACGTGATGGATCAGGCGAGGACACACGGCGCGACATCGGCGGTCGACGGCTACGGGAATGTTGTCGTCACGATCCCGGGCTCTCTTGATGCGCCTGGCGTGGCAATCCAGTCCCATCTAGATATGGTGCGGGCGGCTCGTGAAGGCGTCCAACATAATTGGGCCTCGGATTCGATCAAGCCGCGCATCGACGGAAGCGTCGTGCGCGCGACTGGGACCAGCCTCGGGGCGGACAATGGAATTGGCGTCGCGATGGGGCTGGCTCTTGTGACCGCCGGCGCAAAGCGCACTTTGCCGATCGAGCTCATTTTTACGGTGGAAGAGGAAATCGGCCTGCGCGGCGCGAGCCATCTCGATCCCTCGCTCATTCATTCAAAATACCTGATCAACCTCGACAGCGAAGAGGTCGAAAAGCTGACGATCGGATGCACGGGCGGCGCGACTCTTCGACTGACGCTGCCGCTGACCGTAGCAGGCGTGGATGCAGGTTTCGCCGGTCTTCTGCTGGAAGCTAAAGGCGGCTTGGGCGGGCACAGCGGATTGGAAATTCACAAGCCGCGCGTCAATGCTCTCAAGGAGATTGCCGCGGCAATCGAACTTGTTCGCGCAAGCGATGTTCCGGCGCGCATCGTCTCATTCGCGGGAGGAACGGCAGCGAACTCGATACCGGGAAGCGCGGACGCCACGGTCGTGGTTCCGATCGGCGACGTGGACAGAGCAAACCGCATCCTATCGGAGACCGGGCTGCGATCCATCGTGCACTGGAGCGCCGACGATCCCGACTTCGAATTACTGGCATCAAGCATGCCCGTACAGGCGCGGGCGTTCGACGAAGAATCCACGGTTCGCTTGCTGTCGGTCATTTCCGGCTTGCCGCACGGCGTTCAACGGATGAGCGATGTCCACGCCGGCAAGCCCGAAACTTCGGTGAATCTCGCGATGATTGGGCCGGACAGCAAGGGAGTGTATTTCACGACGAGCGTTCGCTCATTCACTCCGGAAGGCTTGGACACGGCTCAGGCGGCGATCCGGGCGATTGCCGCGAACCACGGCGGGGCGGCCGACCTGATCTCGACCTATCCCGGATGGCCCCCGCGTGACGACTCGCCGCTCATTCGTCATGCCGCTGAGGCCTTTCGGCAGGTCTATGGCGTCGAGCCGGAGATTGAAGTCGTACACGCGGGGTTGGAATGCGGCGCTATCGTCGATCGGCTTCCAAATCTGGACGCAATATCGTTCGGTCCCGAAATACGCGGCGCGCATACGCCAGACGAATCCGTGACGATCGCGAGTGTCCGCACGACCTGGCGGCTGCTGACCACGCTGCTCGATCGCCTGGATGCAGAGGCGGCGGGCTAAGGACAATCGCCGCTCTCGCGCTTCAAGGGCCGAAGCTCGTTGCGTCTCAGCCCTCCCGCAACTCCCCGCTCAATATCGACCGTAGCGCTTCACCAACTCCATCACCTTCTGGTACGTCGCCCAGCTTACCATCGGCGGGACCGAGTGATCGGAATGATAGATATATCCCTTTGTCGCCATGCCCGCCGCGAATTTCGTCCGGATCTCTTCCTCTATTTTGTCGATATCATTGGTCCCCATGACCATCACGTTGATATTGCCGAAGAGCGAGATCTTATCGCCGTGCGTCGGGCCGATCTTGCGGATGTCCATGTTCGCCTTGGCTTCCAACGGTTGGATGGCGTCGAAGCCGGCCTCGATGTAGAGGTCGAGCACGCCGTTAATATCGCCGTCCGTATGGTAAATAAACTTCATGCCGTGGGCGTGCGTCCAGTCCACGAGCCGTTTGTGATCGGGCCAGATCAGCTCTCTATACATCTTGGGCGAGCACATCGTCGCGTGATTGTACGCCATGTCGCCGTAGATCCAAACGCCGTCAGGTTTGATCCCGGTCGCCATGATCGCCTCAAAATCGCGGATAACAAGATCCGTGTGGGTGCGTGAGATGTCCATAATCCACTCGGGCTCCGATGCCATCGCGATCAGCGATACCTCATCGCCAAGCAGCTTGCGGGTGAGTTCGAACGATTCGACGCCCACCAGGCACGTCCAGCGCCCCTGTTCGCGCCCCGCATTATACGCCTGCACCGCGCCGTGGACGTCCACCTGGATTTTGGTCGAAAGCGCGGCGGGCTTGAACGTCTTTTCCCACGCCTCAACCGAGTCGCATTCGAACCCGACGTGTTCAGGCGTGCCCGACCGGCCTTTCCAGAAGCGCGCCGTTGCCCCGAATGCGTCGCGAACGATCTGCGTTTCGTCATCCTCGCTGACTACGCGGCTTGTGCCTGGAAACGGCGCGGGCCAGCTCCAGCAGAGACCGCTAATGTCGCCTTCCAGCAAATCAAGCACGGCATCCGCGCCGCCCACAAGGCCTTCGCCCTGCCAGCGCGTAATAGTCTCGCCCCAGAACGATTCGTGCCGCGGCGTCCGGTCGTGATCTTTGTGCTCCATTGCGCGATTGACCCGCTCGCGTCCGGTTAGGCATGTCGACATGTGGAAACTCCTCGCGTCTACAACGCTGAAATGAGAACTTGGCGCGCCCGATGGCAAGCAGGCACGATTGCATCAATTATAGACCTGGTGCGCACGCGTTGCAATGGCTGAATTTGGCAAGGAGGCGGTGCGATAGATCAATTGGAGATATGCATGATGGCAGATCGGCTCGTTCGAGCATTAATGTGTGAACTGATCTCTTGCCTGCTAACTTGCAACGGTTGCAGGCAAGAAGTCAAGAACTTTCTCTCCGTGGCCGCAGGACTATTTTGCCCGCGCCCCGTTCACGGCGTCGATCGGCAAGGCCGCGTCGACACGCATACGGCCTTTTGCCGCCAGCGTCCGATCCCAGCGCACATCGTAAAGCGGTGAAATCGCTGTGACGGCCCTTTTTCAAAAACGGCCCCGGCGGCCGGGGAGCCGTCCTAAAGGGCAGGTGAGAAAGCGAGTCATTAATCGGCGTTGCGAGAAAGATTCAGGACGGCTCGTGCCGCCGGGGCATTTTTTTGTACGCGCCTCGTTCACGGCGTCGATCGGCAAGGCCGCGTCAACCGCGTACGGCGTTTGTAGCTAACTTCCGATAGCAACACGTACCGCGAATTCACGGAAGCGCTGCGCCGAAAGCGGCCACGGCGGCCGGGAAGCCGTCTTACAAGGCCTTTCTTAGTCACCCGGTCCATACGTTGCAACACGCTTGCCGGTATCGACATCGGCGGCGGACCATGGTCCCGGCAGCGTTATGACAATCAGCCCGGCGGTCGGGAGCGCGGAGTCGCTGGGGCCGGCGAGGTCGTCGGCAAGCTCTTCCATGCCGGGGTTGTGGCCGACCATCAGGACGACATCGTCGTGCTTGGGAAGCTCGCGGACGATATCGAGCAGGGTTCGCGACGATGCCGCGTAGATTTCCGGGCGAAACGAGATCGTGCTCTTGTAGCCGGCGGCTTCCGCGACGAGCCGCGCCGTTTGGGAGGCGCGTGCGGCGTCCGACGCGACGATGAGGTCGAGATCGCCGATCTTGTGGGCGATCAGGCGGCCCATGTGCCGCGAATCCTTGACGCCGCGATCCGCCAGCGCGCGCGCCCTGTCGGAATCCTCATTGTAGCGCTCGGCCTTGCCATGCCGGAGCAAAAGCAGCGTTTTCATAACCCTTTTATACCCCGATGCTCCAACTGCTCGCACCTGCGGTGTTTGTCGTCAAAAGTATACTCTTGTAAAATTTATTTGCGTTTTATTGACATATATCCCTTGACACGTAACGGATTAAGTCTTATACTCTGTCAAGAGTATACTTTTGACAGAGTGTTAACTCCGAGATGCGCCTCGGAACCCTTATGGATCTTACTCCTTCGCCGCCGGAACTCACGAATAATGGCCGATCGCTTCGCACGCCAGCCGCCGGCAAGGTTTCCCTTGCTCGCCAGATCGCGCTAGACCTTGCGCGGCAGATTGAAGACGGCGCCCTTGCGCCAGGGCAAAAGTTGCCGTGGCGCGAGGAGCTTTGCAAGCATTACAACGTCAGCGTCATTACGATTCGCGCCGCTTTAGCGGATCTCACGTCCAAGGGGCTTATCGAGAGCCGAAAGCGCGGGGGGATTTTCGTCAGCGCCTCCGCTAAGATGTCTCCCGAGTTCGCATCGGATACATTTGCGATGGTCGCCAAGTTCGCGAGCAGCAATTTCTGCGCCCACATTCTCGCCGGGGCGACCGCAGCCGCCCATCGTGCGGGCTTTCGGGTCACCGTCGCCGCGACTATCGACGATCCCGAACTCGAGGCGAGCTACATCCAGGAGCTTGCGGACCGGGTTGCGGGAGTGCTGGTCGTTCCCGTCAACCATTCGGAGAGCGATCTGAGCGCGTTCAAGCGGCTTGTCGAGCGTAAGCGAAACCTGGTGTTCGTCGACCATTATGTCGAAGGTGTCGACGCGCCGCGCGTGACGTCGGACAATATTCGCGGCGGCTATCTGGCGACGTGCGCTCTGCTGGAGACGGGGTGCGGACGCATATATGCGCTTAGCTCCGGCAAGAACACGACGTCGTCGCGCGAGAGAATGCAGGGTTACAACCAGGCGATGCAGGAGCATGGGCGCCTGTTCGACCCGTCGCTGATCCGGCGTTCGCCACTGGACCCGTTCGAGGCCGGTCGTCAGATGTGCCGCGAAATCCTCGATCAGCAGCGCGAGCCTGCGCGGTTCGGCATTTTTGCGATCACCGAAGTGATCGCTGCGGGCTGTTATTCGGCGATCAAGGAGGCCGGTCTGCGGATCCCCGAAGATGTCGCCGTGGCCGGTTACGACGATTTCCACGGCGCTGTCATGGACCCGCCGCTCACAACGGTGCGTCAGAACCTTTACCGGCTTGGCGAGCTTGGCGTCGAGACGCTGCTCAAAGTTTCACGAGGCGAAACGGCATCGTCTCAACTCGTTCCCGTCGAGCTTGTTGTCCGCAGGAGCACGTCGGGAGAAGAATCCCTGCATGGCGGCACGGCGTGACCGGGCCGCCGATCGAAGGAGAACCATGAAAACCATCCATCTAATTTCCAATGCGCACCTCGATCCTGTCTGGCTCTGGCCCTGGCAGGCCGGCCTCGATGAGGCGCTCGCGACTTGTCGAAGCGCCTGCGACCGTCTCGACAATCACCCCGATTACAGGTTCACGCGCAATGAGGCGTGGGTCTACGATATGGTCGAGCGCGTCGATCCGGCTCTGTTCGCGCGCATCAGGAAGCATATCGAGTCCGGCAGATGGGAGATTACCGGCGGCTGGTGGATACAGCCCGACTGCAACGCGCCGTCAGGCTGGGCGTGGGAGCGGCAGATCGAGGTTGGCCAGCGCTACTTCAAGTCTCGCTTCGGCATCGTGCCCAAGGTCGGATACAACGTCGACTCGTTCGGCCACGCCGCGACTTTGCCCAAGCTGCTGCGTGACCACGGCCAGGAATACTACGTTATGATGCGCCCGCAGGAGAATGAGAAGGCGCTTCCCGCGCGCATCTTCCGGTGGCGCGGTTACGAGGACGGCCCGGAAGTCATCGCCTTCCGCATCCCGCGCGTCGGCTACTGTTCTCGCGGGCTTAGCGTCGATTATCTCAAGGCCTCACTTGAGTGGCTGCCGGATGGGGTCGAACATTCGATGGCCTTCATCGGTCTCGGGGATCATGGAGGCGGCGCGACCGAGGAGCAGATCGCCTTCCTGCGCGAGAACTGGGACGCCGTCCCAGGCGCTCGCCTGGAGTTTTCGTCGACGCAACGGTTCTTCGATGCGATCGCGGGCGACACCGGCAAATTGCCGCTTGTGGTCGGCGAACTGCAGATGCACGCGGTCGGCTGCTATACGGTGCATCGCGGCATCAAGACCCAGCTTCGCCGCGCCGAGCATCTCGTTCATCAAGCCGAGCTCTCCGGCAGCGCGTCGGCCCCGCTTGTCGAGCCGGCGCTGCTCGAAAAGTCGTGGCGGCATATTGCGTTTGCGCAGTTTCACGATACCCTCGGCGGCACCTGCCTGCCGTCGGCCTACGCCGCCATCTTCGACCAGCTTGGCTTTGCGCGCAGCGTTGCGGATGAGGCGCTGCAGATCGAATTGCGCCGTCGCATGACGGGCCTTCCGGACAGCAAGCACCAGCGCATCGTCGCCTGGAACGCGTCCGATAAACCGTACAAGGGTTTCGTTGAGTTCGAGCCGTGGCTCGAATGGGGCGGCGTTGAAAAGCACTGGCGCTTGCTCGATAGCACGGGAAGCGCCGTGCCATATCAAGAGATGCTTCCCGAAGCTGTCTCGAATGGTCTGCACCGCCTTGTGTTCCAGGCCGATCTCAAGGCGGGGGAGATGAGAGCCTGGGTGCTCGACCGGACGCCGGATCAGCCCGCCGCGAAACCTGTTGGCTCGGCGGCGGCCGCTGACGGGACCCTTTCCAACGACAGCGGCGTTGCAATCGACTCGACGACGCTGCGTTATGGCAGTCTGAAGCTGCCGAAGCCGCGTCTGGATCTGATCGTCGACAAGAGCGATACTTGGTCGCATGGCATCGACCGGTATGCCGAGGAAAGCGTCGCGGCGGCACAGTGGACCGATGCGAAGGTCGTGGATGCCGGTCCGTTGATGGCGTCGATCGTCCAGGACGGCCGTATCGGCGACAGCCGCCTACGCGCCGAGTGGCGCGTCTACGCGGGACCCCCCGTCGCGGAGCTTCGTTTGCGCGTGAATTGGGCGGAGACATTCAAGGTTCTCAAGCTCACCCTTCCTTATCCAAGCGGGGCGGCGCGTGAGGATGGCATCACCGGAGGATCGTTGCGGCGGGAGAACGATGGCAAAGAGGCGCCAGTGCGCGACTGGACGCTCTTCGGAGAAGGGGATGGCCGCGTAGGCATTGCCCTGCCGGACGTTTTCGCCCTCGATGCAACCGCCGAGCGCGTTCGTCTTACCCTTCTGCGAAGCTCCTTGCTTGCATGGCACGATCCGCATCCAGGCAACGCCTCGCGCGGCGTCGTCGCGGACCAGGGCGAGCACGAGTTTCGCTTCCGGTTCCTGTTCGGGCCGCTCGCAAACGCCGTCGAACTCGACAACCAGGCAATCGCCATGCAGCGGCCGCTGCTTTTGGCCGACATCACCAAAGGCATGCCGTCGGGCGTCGCAAAATAGCGACGGCGCAATCCGAGGCCGCACGATTGGCTCCGAGCTCAACCGCTCGCCGCGTCTCGTGCGACCTCTCTTTCGCGGCCATGCGTTCCCCGCCGAATCCCGCGCGGCGTATCGCCCAGTTCCGCGCGAATCAGGCGGCTGAAATAGCGGGGATCCTCAATGCCGACATTCGCGGCGACCATGTTGATCGGAAGGTCGGTGGTTACGAGCAACTGCCGCGCGCGCGCAACGCGGCGCGTCCGAATGTAATCGACGACCGTGCCGCCGGTTCCTTCTTTAAACAGGCGCGTCAGGTGGTTGTGCGAAACACCCAACTCCTCGGCAATCGCGGCGATGCTAATCGGCTCCGTCAAATGGTCTTCAATACGCGTCTTTGCCTTCTGAACAAGGCGCTGCTGATGCGTCAGGATCGAAGTCTCCTCGTGCCGCGCGGACAATTCCAACAGGATGTTCCACAGGCAGACATCCGCGCCTAGGCGGTCGGTGATCCAGATGTGCATCGCGCGGGAAAACTCCTGGTAAATGCGCGCAAAGTCGTCACCCAGGCTCTGCATCACGGGGATCGATCGATGCTCGCCCGCGCCGTCCGGGAACACGAAGTGCGCCACCAAATGCATGCACTGGGTCGGATATGTGAACTGCCACGACGTGTTGGGCGGTATCAAGCTTGCGTGGCCGGGGTGGACGTCAATCCTTGCATTCCCAACGCGAAATTCCGCGTTGTACGTGTAGAGCTGGAAGCACCATTGCTGGGGCTGGCAATAGGACTGGGAGCGGGCTGGACCGTGAAGCCCGTAGGTAATATGCTCAATGACCGGCCGGGAGCCGAGTGGGACGCTGAAAATTGGGATATTTGTTGGCATTGTGATTTTGTCCACATAAATGTCGAAACAGACGCGTTGTAATCTCTCTCTCTGAGTGATATTATGCACTAAATAGGTGCGGCTCCCATGCGGATTGATCTCGTTAGCGCCGGATAGCGGAGACCTCCACATGCATGGGCGGCAAGAACCAAGTCCTGGCGTCGCTTTTCGTCAGGCGCGGCATCTTGTTTATGGCATTCGGAGAGGGACAAACAATGAAACGGGATGGCTTCACTCTAATTGAGTTACTTATAGTTATCGCTATCATCGCAATTCTTGCCGCTATTTTGTTTCCCGTATTTGCGACGGCGCGAGAGAAGGCGCGACAAACTGGTTGTATGAACAATATGAAGCAGATCGGGCTCGCATTCGTCCAGTATTGTCAGGATTTCGATGAAAATTATCCGAATGGACGCAACGATGCGGCGTCGCCTTCCATGGATGGCGAAGGATGGTCAAGCCAGGTCTATCCATACGTTAAGAGTCTCGTATCGTATTCGTGCCCGGACGATCAATTTCAGGCGGGCGTTGCGATTTCGAACTTGTCGGCCGGCTGCACGTACGCAAGTCAGTACGGAGCCATATCCTTCGCGTACAACCGGAATATCCCGCTGCCTGCAGGCGCTTCGTGTTCACAAGCGCATCTTAGCGCCCCCGTCGTCACCGTCCTGATGTGCGAGATAACCGGCGGCGTCGCTGCGCCGTCGGTCGCTGACGATGTTGGAAATTGCGGCGGCGTGAACAAGTACTCGCCATCTACGGACGGTTTGAACATTTACAACTGCGCAAACGATACCCACACCGGAATGACTCAGTTCGCCACCGGATACCTGGGCGGCCGGGGCGCTGCCGGAGACGGGATCAGTTGGAACGGCTATTCGGGCTGGGGCGTCAGAACCGCATCCGCGGCGAGACATTCCGGAGGCGCGAACTATATTCTCGCTGACGGGCACGTGAAGTATGCGATGGGCAACGTCGTATCGAACGGAACGCCTGCCGCAGCGGCATCGTCGCCGCAAGTTGCGGGCGCGACGGGCGCGGCCTGCGGAACGTTAGGGCTATCGGCTCTTACGGGAGCGAATTTTGCGATGACGTTTAGCCCGTTATAGGCGCAACGTCAATAGGTGCAAAGTGTGTGCACAATGCGACAATCTTGTGTATGATAGGAGCAAGTTAAAGTGAAATATTCAGTGGAAATTCCATCGATCGCGGATGCCGATGTCGTCGTGCTGGGCGGCGGACCGGCGGGCATCGGCGCGGCGATTGCAGCGGCGCGGAATGGCGCGCGAACGCTGCTTGTCGAACAGAACGGCGCGCTCGGGGGCATGATGACGCTTGGGCTCGTCATGCCGCTCTGCGGGCAGTCCACGCGGAAAGGCAATTCTCTTGGCGGAATCGTCGGCGAGTTTCTGACCAGCGTCATCGACGAAAGCAAGCGGTATTGCGATGCTCAGGGAAAGGATCACTACGTTTTCTCGTCGCCGCACGTCATGAAGCACGTCGCGCTCCGCATGGCGCTCGACGCTGGGGTGGAGATCCTATTCCACGCCTCGCTCGTTGACGCGGTTCGCGAAGGCGACCGGATCACTCAGGTGATCGTCAGCACGAAATCCGGGCTCGGGACGATTCGCGGCGGCGTGTTCATCGACACGACGGGCGATGGCGATCTGATGTACCGGGCCGGAGAACAGTTCGTAAAGGGCAGCGAACCTGGCGTGATGCGTTCGCTGCTTGGAACGGGACTGGATCAGGTGCACGACGAGGATCCGGCCAAGGCGACCTACGGCGACTACGACCACAGCGGCTTGATGCAGCCGGTGACCATCATGTTCACCATGGGCGGGGTCGATGTCGAAAGCGCGCAGCCGCTTTGCAATCTCAAAGTCACTTACGCGCAGATCGGCATCACAAAGGCTGAGTTCCTCAAACTGCCTTATGCCAACACACCCGGTTTCGTGGTGGACGACACGGACGAAGTGCCGTTGCCGCAAGGGCGCGTGCTGTTCTTCCAAACCCTCCGTCCAGGCGAAGTCGTCATCAACATGACGCGCGTCATCGGCATCGACGGAAGCGACGCTTGCGACTTGACGCGCGGCGAGATAGTCTGCCAGCAGCAGGTGTTCTACGTCCTGGACTTCTTGCGGCGGTTTATTCCCGGCTTCGAGAAGTCCTACTTGATCGAAACCGCCGACGTGCTTGGCGTCCGCGAAACGCGCCGCCTGGTCGGTCGCTACGTCCTTACCGGCCGCGAGGCCATCGAGTGCCGTCCGCTGCCCGACGTCATTGCGAACGGAACGTACATTATCGACATACACGATCCACAGGGGAGGCGCAAGGCGATTGGCGGAACCATCCACCAGGAGTGCTACGACATTCCGTATCGCAGCTTGACGCCCAAGACGGTCGAGAACCTGCTAGTCGCGGGACGCTGCATCTCAACCGACCACGTCGCGCATTCGAGCACGCGCGTGCAAGGGACGTGCATGCTGACCGGACAGGCCGCTGGAACCGCCGCTGCAATGGCGGTCGCTCTCGGCGCGAGCGTCGGCGACATTCCCGTGTCCCAGTTGCAGGATCGTCTACGCGCAGCCGGCGTCGTGTTCCGCAATTCGGCGGAGGTCGCCGATGTCGCGTGAGTGAAAGTCGTTCGGAGCCCACGCGGCGAAGAGCGTACGGCCATTAGCCGGCGCTGCGAGTACAAGATTCAAGACGGCTCGTGCCGCCGGGGCACTTTTTTGCTCGCGCCTCGTTCACGGCGGCGATCGGCAGGGCCGCGTCAACACGCGTACGGCGCTTTGCTTGCTACGGCCGATTGCAGCGCACATCGTGAAGCCATGAAATCGCTGTGACGGCCCTTTTCCAAAAACGGCCACGGCGGCCGGGGAGCCGTCTTACAATGCCTTTCGATTCTAAGGGGGTAGTTTAATCGGCGCTGCGAGTACAAGATTCAAGACGGCTCGTGCCGCCGGGGCATCTTTTTGTCCGCGCCGCGTTCACGGCGGCGATTTACGATGCTGCGTCAACACGCGTACGGCCTTTTGCCTGCTACGGCCAATTGCAGCGCGTATCGGGAAGCTGTGAATGCGGTGTGACGGCCCTTTTCCAAAAACGGCCACGGCGGCCGGGGAGCCGTCTTGCAA
>JARLGU010000057.1 GCA_031292625.1 Capsulimonadaceae bacterium
GCTCGGGAGGGTGGTCTTCCCGTAGCCGGGATCCATGCCATTGGCCTGGATCGGCGACGCCGCGCTGATCTGCAAGCCCTGCGCCGTCTCGTACACGATGTTCCCGAACGCGCCGTACGCGTACTCCGCCAGCAACCCGCCCGTCGCGGAAACCAGCATGCGCGTGTTGCCGCTCAGGTCGTAGACGAAGAACTCGCTGGCGCCCGCCGCGATGCTGCCGCTCGTGCCAGTCTTCCGCTGGCTCACGAGCCCGCCCCAGGTGCCCGGGGAGTCCGTGTAGTGCGCGGTCGTGAGGCCAGAGGCGTTTGTCTCCGCCAGCACGTTCTGGCCGTCGCGGATCAGCTGAACCGTGCTGCCGACCCTGATGGCCCTCCCCCACAAAGAAACGACTGCCGGACGGCTCACCGTCAACACCCGAATATTTCGCCACAGTCCGCCACAATACCTGTGCTTGGGCGAAGGCCCTGTTTGCATCTTCGCGACGGGTCGCCCATTTGCGAGTCCGCGAGCACTCCTAAAGGCGATCCCGGAGACTCTGCAAACAGGACCGTAGGCCAAGTACGTAAAATGAACATGATCGACTGCGGCGACAGATAATGCCGCGCGGAGCGGGCGGTCGCAACGTCCCGAGAGACGCAGGCCCACCGGGCAAGCACCAGCGCTCCGCGAAACCGGCTCCCGCTCGCGGCCCTCACCACGCCCGCGGACGAACGAAGCGAGCGCGGGCTACACTCCGTGTACGATGGCTTCACCTCACCCCACCCGCGGACGGGAGAAGCAGCCGGCCGCCACAACGACGACGGACACGAACTGACGCCTGCGGTCGGCATGGCGACCGAACGTCGTCGAGGATGCCGCTCACCTTGCGCCTGACCGGCCGGCTACGGCAGGCCAGCCAGCGCCTGTTCAAGGTCCGCGATTAGATCCTCGGCGTCCTCAATCCCGACGGACAGCCTGAATATGCCGTCGCCCGCATAACGGCGGTAGGCTTGCGCCTGCGCTCCCTCCAGATGGAACGAGTTCGCCAGCATATCGTCCGTAGGCAGGTAAAAGATCAGGCTGCGATGGTGCCCGAGAGAGACGGCATTGTGTATGACGCGCAGCTTCCCGGCCAGGATACGCGCCGCGCCCGGTCCCGCCGCGGTCTGGAATGTGAGCATCCCCGAGAAGCAGGCCATTTGCCGCCGTGCGAGATCGAACTGCGGATGCGACGGCAAGCCGGGATAAACCACGCGGGTGACTTTGGGATGCTCCTCCAAAAAGCGCGCGACTTGAAGCGCATTCTGTTCGTGCATCTTCATGCGGATCGGGAGAGTCGCGATCCCTCGCAGGATCAGCCAGGCGTTGAACGGGCTAATCACGCCGCCGGTGCGGATTGCGACTCGCTTTCGCATTTGGGCAAGGTCCCCGGCGGATCCAAGCACGGCCCCGCCAAGCGCATCGCCGTGACCGCCGATATACTTCGTGAGGGAGTGGACCACATAATCTGCGCCAAGAGCGATTGGACGCGTCGCGACTGGCGTCGCAAACGTCGAATCCACGGCGAGTTTTGCGTTGACGCGATGTGCGATCCCGGCGATCGCTTGAATGTCGGTCAGGCGCAGGAGCGGGTTACACGGCGTCTCGATATAGACGAGCTTCGTCCGGTCGGTCATTGCCGCTTCGACGGCAGTGAGGTCGCTCGCGTCGACCTTCGTCACCTTTATCCCAAAACCCGTCAACAAATCACCGGCCAGTTCGGCCGTCGCCGCATAGGTGACATCGCTCAGGACGACGTGGTCGCCGGCTTCCAGCGAGCTAAGAAATACCGCCGTGACCGCAGCCATGCCGCTCGCGAAGGCAATGCAGCCTTCCGCCTGTTCGAGCGCGCGGAGTTTGCGTTCGAGCTGGTCGATGGTCGGATTTCCCCATCGCGTGTAAAAGTAGGGGGAGTCGTCCGCGAGTCCTTCGACCGAGAACGTGGCGTCGGCGTCGGCGACAAAGGTCGTCGACATCACGAGATTGGGGCTCGACGCATACGTTACGGGATCGGGCGGCTCAGCGGCGTGTACGGCCGTCGTTTGGATTCCATGCGCCGAAGGGATATCTTTCATGTTGGCATCTCCAGAAATCGACCGCGGGGCTGGGCGACGGAACCTAGAAACACGGCGCGTCATCTAGTATTCTACAAAACAGCGTAATCGCCCTTCAGATCCTGCGATTCGCGAATGCGATTAGGATCGTGCTTGCTTGTCCCTTAACCGGCATCGCCGTCATCCGGCTGGCTGGAGCGCGCATTCAGCGCGTCAAGGATCGCCGTGTATGAGAGACGCTCCGCATGCTCCGCCAACAGGTGGCCAAGGCCGGGATGCTCATTGGCAATCTCGGCGATAACCGCCCCGATCGTGGCGGAGTCGAGCCCGAGAAGAGCCGTGGAAAGACGGCGACGTAGATCGTAGCGCACGTTGGCGAAGGCATCCGGGGCGAAGACGGACGGCAGGCGGGACGGATCGGCGGGTGCAAACATCTCGTCCTCGTAGATAAACTTCACTCCAAGATGTTTGACCATACAGGCGTAAATCTCTTCGGCACGGTACGGCTTTCGGACGAAATCGTCCATGCCGACCTCAAGGCTTTCCGCGCGCTGATCCATGTACGCGGAGGCGCTCACGCCGATGATCTTGACGTCGCGCCCGCAGTCGAGTTGCCGGATCTTCCGGGTAGCCGCCAAACCGTTCATCACGGGCATCCGGCGATCCATCCAAATCAAATCAGGACGCCACGCTTCAAACGCCTCGACAGCCTTAGCGCCATTCTCGGCGGTCCGGACAATAAAGCCCGGTTTTTCGAGAATGCGCTGCAGCAACAAGGTGTTCTCCGGCTGGTCATCGACAACCAGGACGCGGTAAACCGGCTGACCGGGCACCAGACCGATGACGCAACCAAGTTCGCCCGCATTTGCGACAATATCGGCTTCATCGGCTCGTTCGACGGGGATGCTCGCACGGAAGCAGGACCCTGCGCCGAGGACACTCTCCACCGCTAGCGTCCCGCCCATCAAGTGAACGTACTGGCTGGTAATCGTCAAGCCGAGGCCGCTTCCCTTGCGCGCCGTGGCGTCGCCGAGTTGAACGAAGGGCTCGAAGATGCGCGTCTGATCCGCGGGATCGATGCCAGGACCGGTATCCGTGACTTCAAAGATCACGGTAATCTTACGCTCGTCGTGACCGTCCTTCGTGCTGACGCCGACTTTAACGGTGCCGGCATCGGTATATTTGATCGCATTATTGATCAGATTAATCAACACCTGCCGCAGCTTCGCGCCATCGACGCGAACGAATCGCGGACAACGCGAGGCCTGGTCCAGCGCAAGCACGAGCCCCTTTTCCTCAGCGCGCAGAGACATCAAGTCGGCGACATCGCGCACCATTTCGCCAAGATCGCATGCGGCGGGCGAAAGCGACAGCTTGCCGGCCTCGATGCGGGCGACATCGAGGACATCGTTGATCAAATTGAGCAAATACTCGCCGCTGCGGTTAATGATGTCGAGGGTCTTGCGCTGGGCGTCGGTAAGACCGGCGTCGATGCGCATAAGGTTGGAGAAACCGAGCACGGCGTTAAGCGGCGTCCGAAGTTCATGATTCATGTTGGCCAAAAACTCGCTCTTCGCCTGGTTCGCCGCCTCGGCCTGGTCGCGCGCCTGCACCAACTCGGCTGTCCGTTGACGAACCAGCTCTTCCAGATTCTCCTTGTAGCTGCGCAAGTCTGCGTCGACGCGCTTGCGTTCGGTAATGTCGACCAGCGACGCTAACGTCGCCAACTGGCCCATGTACTCGATTTCGCTTGCCAGAACCTCGACATCGACAACCCTGCCGCCCTTGGCAAGAAATCGCGCCTCGTAGTGCCGGCGGCGCCCCCCGGCGTCAACGCACTCCTGATACCGGTTTTTGACGCTCTCCCGGTCATCCGGATGCACGACTTCCCAGGGCGTTAACATGAGCATTTCCGCCGGCGTCCGGCCAAGCATTTGCGCGTAGACGGGGTTGGTATATACGTAGTTGCCGCCCTGATGTATACAGACTCCGACGAGAGACTCTTCCGTAATGGTTCGAAAACGCGCCTCACTCTCCCGAAGCGCCTGTTCCGCCTGTTTTTGCCGCGATATATCACGAATAATTCCGCGATAGGACGTCGTCACGCCCTCCTTGTTCTTTACGGCGGCAAGGGAGCAATGCGCGATCATATCCTCGCCGTTCTTCTTCTTTACCGTGACATCGTATTCAGCGTAACCCAACTCATCGATCATTGCGAGGATGCGCGCCCGATCTCCAGGAACGGCATAGACATCCTTGTTCAGGTCGAGACGAAGAACTTCTTCCTTCGAATCGTATCCGAACAATTGAACGCCCTTGCGGTTCATGTCGATAATGCATCCAGCGGGCGTCGTCATGTATAGCCCGTCAAACGATTCTTCCCACAGCGTTCGATACTTGAGCTCGCTTTCCCTGAGCTCTTCCTCCGCGCGTGCGAGTTCCGCCTGTGCCGTAAGCGTGCAGATGCCGAAGGCCAAGTCGCCGGCAAGCTCCTCAAGCAAAGCGAGCTCTTCCGCGCAGAAGGCATCCGCGTTAGCCGAATATACCGTCAGCGCTCCAAAGGTCTTGCCATGTGCCGTAAGCGGCAGGCAAGCGCTTGAGTTATAACCCATGCGAATCGCGGCGTCGCGCCAGGGGCGCATCGCTGGATTCGTCTGAAAATTCTGGTTGACCTGAGTTTTGCCGCTCGTGATTGCAAGGCCCGTGGGTCCGCCCCCGCGTTCTTTGTCGTTCAAGTCAATATGAAGGTGCTCTAGGTAACCATCGACGTGGCCATAGTAGCTAACGACCCGAACCTCGGCATCGCCGGGACCTCCAGCGTAGCCGACCCACGCCATTTCGTATCCGCCCTCGTCGACAACGATCCTGCAAACATCGTGCAGGAGCGTTGCTTCGTCCTTAATGCGGATCAGCATTTGGTTGACATCGCTGAGCATCCGCAGCGCGCGCACGCCCATGGCAAGTTCAATCTCGGCCTGTTTGCGCTCGGTGATGTCGGTAAACATAACGACCAAATCGGAAGGGCTGTTTGCATCGTTTAAAATGTTTGACGCTGCTCCGAGCCCCCAAACGCTTCTTCCATCCTTGGCTCGGAAGCGGTATTCGACGAGTCGAATTTTCCCGGAGCGAAGGTTCGCCAGCAACTCGTCAAGACCGGCTTGATCTTCCTCGAACGAGAAATCGGTTACAGGATGGCCAATCATCTCTTCGACCGTATACCCAAGCATCTTGGTCATGCTAGGGTTTACGAAAGTCGTGTTGGAATCGGGGCCAAGCATCCAAATTCCTTCGGTGCTCGTTTCAATAATGCACCGGTATCTTGCCTCGCTCATCCTCAGCTCTTCCGCGGTTCGCTTGCGTTCCTCCATTTCAAGCGCAAGCTGAGCGTTTCTGAGTTCGAGCTCCGCGTTCTTTTCGCGGAGCAACTCTTCGGCCTCTCTTCCAGCGGCGACATACCGGGCAAGCTGAAGATTTTTGAAGGCGGTGTTGGAAAGCTGGTTGGCAAGCGTAAAGAGAACGTTCGCGCTCTTGTCGAACTGCTCGCGGGACATTCCTGGCACCTCGCGGAAAGCCTCCGCGGCCGCCTCTTCATCCGCGCCAATCTTCCTGGCATACTCCCGGATGTTTTCCTCGGTCTGGGTTTTGTCGCGCACTTGACCGATCAGCCAGTTACCGATATGCCGTCCTCCGACCGTAATTGCCGCGCCGGCATCCCAGAGTCCGCCGCTCATACACGGCTGAACGGTCGGACCATTGGTGCGAGCGACGCCCAATGCCGCGTCCGACCTGTAGCAATTCGCCTGGCCAAGCTTCGTATTGCGTATGAGGTCTTTACACAAGCGGCAAAAGTTCGACGGGGAAGTGATTGGCGTCCCATCCGGTTGAGTGATGAGGGACGCGACGCCCATGGCGTCCGCAAATTGATCTTGAAGGCTTTGAATATCCTCAAGATCGAAGAGGTCGGCAAAGGAAACGTTCTCTAACCCGGCTACCTGCGATGCCTGCTTAGGATCCTGATCATTGCCATCATCAGTCAACACGTTCACCCTCACATATCAATTGATCGTATTCGCTCGCCTCAGAACGCCATATCGACGCTTTCGATATCCAGCGTCGCCTGCATCGCCGGATGATCCGGCTTGTTACGGCCTTGTTCAATGACAACCGTTGTGCCTACCGATCCTGTGCACAAATAAACGCGATCGAGCAAACTAAGCATAATCTTCATGCCGTAACCAAACGTCCCGGCCGTCGTGTAGCCCTTCATCAGCGTGGCGCGGGGCAGCCGGTCGAGCGCGATGCCCGGTCCTTTATCTTCAATCCGCGCCTGCACGCGTCCTTCCTTCTCGTCAATTGACACGGTAACCAGCCCCGATCCGACATGGACCACCGCATTCATAGCCGCCTCGTGGATGCCGTTAATCATGTCAAAGATCCGCTCATCGGAGAGGCCGCATCGTTTCCCGGCGCATGTCGCCAGTTGACGCACGTTGTAAAGATCCGAAGAATCGGTAATCCGCATCGGCGCGCGAAAAACGGCCAACGGACACGGAAGCTGTTGACCGTCGTAGCACAAGACGAGGACGCCATCGGTGACGCTTGCCAGTACATCATGGAGGAATTGTCTCTGAAAGGAGGCATTTTCGCGCAGTTGATCGAGCGCTTCCTTTAGCTCCGCGGTCCGTTCCAAAACCAACCGATCGAGCGAGGTTCGCAATCGAGCAAGCTCAATGTGAGTGCGTACGCGGGCGAGGAGCTCTTCTCTCTGGTAAGGCTTCGTGATATAGTCGACGGCCCCAAGCGACAATCCTGCAACGCGCTCATCCAGGTTCGCGGCGGCGCTGATGAAGACTACGGGAATATTGCAGGTTGCCGGAGATTCCTTCAGTCGACGGCAAACTTCATAGCCGTCGAGCCCCGGCATGCGGATGTCGAGCAGAATTAACGCGGGAGGGTTGGCAAGCGCCGAAGCGAGCGCGAGCACTCCGCTGTCCGCGGGGCGAACGGCATATCCCTCGGCAACCAGAATGCCGGTAAGCAACCTTAAGGACTCGCTTGTGTCGTCGACTACCAGAATCCCGTCGCTCATCATGAGCTCTCCTTCGGTAGCATCGCGGCGCTTCTTCAAAATGCGTACAGGCTATAGCATACCAGATTACGAAAGGTTATAACTGATAATCTGCACACCATAACAAGCCGGCACAGACAGCTGTTCGTTACGCACATCTCCCGTAAGGACATGCTTTATATACCCACCCCTACGTACGAACAAAGGACCCCGCAGCGCATTTAGAGGCGACAAAAGGAACTTTGGCGCGTGCCTCCAGCGGCAAGCGCGCGCGAGGGGGAAAAGGATTAAGATGCCCTCTGTGGCCGGGCGGGCCATTTTTCTTCAGCCGCTCAACACACAGCCTGTTGGCAAGCCGGAAACGAAGCGCTTGAAAGTATGGCACGACGGCCAGAGAAGCGTTCCTAACTCCTGACCAATTTAGCATAACCACTCGCTTAACGCACGGCAAGCGAAAGTCCAAAAAAGAACGAGGCCGCCGGAGTGGGGATGCGGCGGCCTACCATCCGGCCTAGATCGTGGTCGGCGGCGACGGCGGCGTACTCGATACGGAAATCGATCCGATGTTCACGGTAGTGGACCCGGTAATCGTTGTACTCGAAACGGTCGTCGTGGACAAAATGTTGCCGCTCTGATCGACAATCTCGATAACTCCGGAGCTCGTGGAAGGAATCGCGCTTGCAGGGATCGTCAGCGTGAATTTGCCAGTGGCGGAATCCGCCGTCGTTGTAACCGTTGATGTGCCGACATAGCTCACCGTATAAGTGTGACCGGAGCTTGTTCCCGAAACCGTACCTGTTACAGTGTAGCTCGTCGGCGTCCCTGATCCGCTGCTCCCGCCGCCGCAACCAACCACGAGGGTCAGCGCCGCAATCGCGGCGAAAGCCGTTGCCCACCGGAAAAAGATCTGCATTGTTTCCATAATCCTACCGCCCAACAACGTCGTCCATCGGCTAACCCGAATAGTCTAATGAGCAATGACCAGAGTGCAAGCGTTGTACGCATACACCCAGTATCCAACCCAGGGCTGAAGCGATCCTGATGTATCCATTGTCACCGAAGTGTACGTATAGGAGCTGGGATCGAACGAGAAGAACGTCGGCGACACCAGATTGGCGCCGGTCGACGAAGTTGCCTGCGCCCAGGTATAGCTCTTGCTCGAATAGGTAACCGTAAGCTTGGTTCCTGCTGCCTCCGCCGTATCCCATGGGCTGCCGATCAGGTTCCAGCCTGCGTACAGCTTGATCGTCGCGGGCGTCGTTTCCGAGGCCATTGCCGTATAGCTTCCAAGCAGGCCGACCTTGCCGGCCACCGGCGTTGTCAACGAGTCGAGGTTGCGGAAACGTACCCAGAAGCCCTGCCCGCGCGCGAACGACGACGGCTCCAACCAGCTCTGCGAAGATCCGTCCCAGCAGGCGATTTGCTGGCCGGAAATCCAGCTGCCGCCGAACCGGTCGGACATACTCAGGCTGTCGGTGAAATCGTACGGCACGGAAATCATCTGCAGGCCATACGGGTAAGAACTCGTTGCCGGGTAATTGGGATTGACCACCGACGAGAACTCGTGGACGGGCGTGAGCGCCGCGTTCTGCCGGACGGAGCCCGTAACCGACAATCCAGTGGACGCCGTAAGCGGCGAGTTGCCGTATATCGAATCGGTCACCGTTACGGTGTATGCCACCGGGTTGGTTCCATCCAACGAGCCAGTCACCGGCACGTTGGTGATCGCGTAGTTGCTTGGGCTGCCGTCGGTCCCCGTTGTCAGCGCCACGGTCGTTCCGGTGTAGGTGACCGTATTGCCGAGAGCGTCTTTCGATGTCAACGTCACGGTTGCCGGCTCCGCGCTTGAGACGCCATGGCTGGAATCGTAGTGCGTATCCGAGCAAGATATAAGGCCGTAAACCGTTGCCGTCGCTACAGAGGAAAGTGACAGAGGGAAGCTCGCCGGATTCGCGCTCGGCGTATTGGCAACGCCATTGGTCGAGTAAAGGTTGACAAGCGTAACCGCTGTCGAACCCGGCTTGTAGGGCAGCGACGGGCTCGCGGTCGCCGTAAACAACTGGCCGGCCGGCAGCCGGCTCGAAGCCGTTGGGCCCGACGAGAACGTCACTTGCCCGTTTGACGCCGTTACGGCGCTGTGCGAGCTAAGCGCGGCATTGGCGCTCGAGAGCACAACCGTGACGCCGCTGAGCGGCTTAGCGGTCGCGCTGTCCGTGACGGTAACAGTTGCACCCAGTTCGACGAGCGTTATGCTCTTCGACAGGCTCGTTCCCGAGCCGCCATATGCCACTGTCGACGTGTCCGTCAAATACCCGCTGGCGGATGTATTGATCGTATAGTTGCTTCCGGCGACTGCGGCGACGGACGCAATGTATGTGCCGGTTGCCGTGTTGTACGATGCTGCTGTCGTGTTGTTGTTCGGATCGGTGACCGTCACGGTCGCATCGCTCAGCGGCGTCGATCCGTCCAAGACCGTCACGGCAAGGCTAAGCTGGCTTGCCGTCAGCGGGATTGGATTGGGCGACGGTGAGTTGATATTCTGTCCAACGCTCGTCGTCGACCCGGTGGGCACGTACGTGTTTGGCGTTCCGCCTTGCGACGTCGGGTCGCTGACCGTCGTCACCGTCGCGGCGCTGCTGGTCGCATAGCTAGACGCGGAGACCGTCACCGTATACTTCGTCCCGGCCGCGATGCGGCCGCCCGTTGGCGTCGACTTCAGGACGAAGCTGCCGCTGGCTCCGGTTGTCGCCGGGGTCATCGCGGGAGTCGTCACGATCGAAACGGTCGCCCCGCCAATTCCTGCCAATGTCGAGCCGTCAACGACCGTCCCGTCGATCTCGGACGGAACCAGGGTAACGCTCTTGGTGAGACCGGATCCAACTGTTGCGAAAGTAAACGGCGTCTGGTCGGTGAGATAGCCCGTATCGCCAACGGATAGCGTGTACGAGCCAGATTGGACAGGAACGCTGGCGACGTAGGTTCCAGCGGTCTTATTGTAGACCGCGGTCGTCGAACCGCCGGTGTAGCTAACAGCGACGCTCGCATCGCCGAGAGCCGTGGAACCGTCTTGCACCGTCACCGTCACATTCTGCGACGCGGGCGTAAGCAGGATCGGATTAGGGGACGGCGTGTTGATGTTATAGTACACGCCCGTCGACGGATCGGGATCCGGCTTCCCACTTGTCGATGTCGGATTCGGCCACGTCGTCAACCCGGCCGAACTACTCGTCTGATAGCCGGATGCGGCGACGCTGAGCGTATACTGCGTGCCCGCCGTGATCCGATTCGTGGATGTTCCGACGATCTTGAAGCTGCCGTCTGCGGCTGTCGTCCCGGTCAATGTCCCGCCGTTCGCGCCGGATGCCTTGACAACCGTCACCGTGGCGCCGGCGATCGGACCGGTCACGGGCGACGTTGATGCGTTGATCACGGAACCGTCGATCTCAGGCTGAACGAGAGTCACGGTTTGCGTAACGCCACCGGCGGCGCCGGAGAATGCGAACGTGGACATGTCGGTCAGGAAACCGTTATCGGAGACAGTAACCTTGTACTTGCCCTGTTGTGGCAACACCGTCGCGGTGTAGGCCGACGCGGCGGCGCTATACGTCGCCTGAGCCGTCGTTACGCTGTCTGGATAAGTGATCATCACCGTTGCGTCGACCAGCGCCGCGAGGGGTGTCGATCCGCCGTCTTCAACAATCACTGTCACGGTTTGCGAAAGCGGCGTCAACAAGATCGGTTCGGTCAGCGGGTAGTTGATATTTAGGCCGACTTTGTTCGAGTCCGTGTCCGGCGTCGTCGCTGTCGTCGGCGTGCTGGTGGATGTCGGCGACGTCCTCATCACGACGCTCTCGGAGTTGTCCGATGCGTAGTTCGTCGCGCTAACCCCTAGCGTGTAGGTCGTGCCTGCCACAAGGCGTATCGTAGGCGTTGTCTTCAGGATGAAGGAGCCATCGGAGCCGGTGGTAGCGCTCAGCGTTCCGCCCAAGCCTGGCACCGTGACGACAGCGCCCGAAATCAGTTGGGTAAACGGGGACGTTCCCACGTTTTGCACGATGCCGTCGATCTCGGAGCCAACAAGCGAAACGGTCGTGCTGTAGCTCGCGCCAACGGTTGTGAACATGTTCGCAACCGTATCCGTATCGGTCAGGTAACCGGTGTCGCCCACCACAATCTGGTAGGTTCCCTTCATAACGGGAACGGTCGCGGTGTAGATGCCGATCGCTCCCTTCGCCGTCCAGGTGTTGGACGCCGGATCGATAACGGTCACGGTCGTCGTCTTATCGGTCAGCAGCGTGGAGCCGTCCTTGACCGTCACGGTGACGCTCTGGTAACTCGGCGTCATCAAGATTGGATTCGGCGTCGGGCTGTTGATATTTTCCCTAATGTAGGTCGAAGGATCCGATGTCGGGACGCCCCCCCCGGATGTCGGCGAATTGTACATCGTGACTGACGCCGTGGTAGCCTGGTAGCTTGCCGCGGTAACCGATAGAGTGTACGTCGCGTTGGAAAGAAGACGCCCGCCGGTCGGCGACGATACGATCTTGTAGCTTCCGCCGCCAAGGTTAGTCGCCGTCAGCGTTCCAGCGCTCGTGACAAGCGTGGTTGTCGCGTTGGCGATCGCACTGGAGAGCGGCGAAGTAGTGGCATTGCTTATCGTAAAGTCGACCTCGGATGGAACCAGCACGGCGGTTAGCGCAAGGCTCGTCTCTCCCGTGGGAAATGTAAATTGCGACGTGTCCGTCAGGTAGCCGGGATCGGAAACCACGAGCGTATACTCGGCCGTCGTTGCTGGAATGCCGATATTATACGTACCGGAGGAAGAGGAATAAGTCCCCGTAACGGAAACCGGATTGCTTGTCCCCGGTTGCTTGTATGTGACGGTCACGGTGGCGTCGGACAAGACCGTCGCGCCATCCTTTACGGTGACTGTAACATTCTGCGTGCTCAGCGTGAGCGGGATCGGGTTCGGGCTCGGATAATTGTAGTTATCCTGAATAGGCGTCGTGGAGCCGGTCGGCTCGTAATAGTTTGCCGTTCCACCCGTCGAAGTTCCGAGGGTCGACGGACTGACCGTGTTACCAAGACTGTCCGTGGACGTTCCCGCGTCGATTGTCACGGTAGCCGTTTTGCTGTTGTACGTTCCCGTCTTTACGGCGGAAAGCGAGTACGACGTGCCGACCACAAGGCGAGCCGTTGTGCTCGTCGGGTTTGACCGGAACTGGTACGTGCCTGTCGCCCCCGTCTGCACGGCGGCAAAGCCGGATGCGTTGGTAAGGCTGACCGTCGCGCCGCTAATCGGCAGCGTCGTAAAGTAATCCGTAACCGTGCCGTCGATCTCGACCGGAACGATGCTGTACGTATTCGCGTAAGGCGTTCCGACCGACATCGTGAACGTCTCCGTATCAGTCAGGTAGCCTCTGTCGACGATCTTCAACGTGTACGTACCGCTCAAGATCGCGACCGAGCTATTCTTATAGCCCAAGGCCGTAGAGCTGTACGGCAATGTGTAGCTGCCATTGTTAGGATCGATCAACGTAACCGTCGCATCAGTAAGCAACGTCGGCGTGGTTGTATAGACGCTATCCTCTACGACGATCGTGACGGGCTCTGCCGCCGGCGTCAGCTCCAAAACGCCGGGGCCAGCGGTTGACGGATTGGAGGCCGGAATGTTGACCTGACCGGCCGGTGAGCCGCCATTGGTGGTCGTTCCCGCGACGATCGTAACCGAAGTCGAATTGGGCTGGTACTTGTTCGTGCTGTCCGTTGCGAGAAGGATATGCGGCGACCCGGTGACGCCAAGTCGTTGCCCCGGAGTCGTGGTTAGCGTATACTTCCCGCCGCCAGCTGTCGTCGCCGATAGCGCCGGCGTGATGCCGCTGGCCGTCACCGTAATGCCATCCAGGCCCACGGTCGGCGCAAGCGTCGACGTGATCGTGCCGGAGACCTCGCTCGGCAGAACGCCATACGTCTTATTGACGGCCGTGCCGATCGCCATCGTAAACGTCTCGGTGTCGGTCAGATAGCCGTTCTGGACGATCGTGGCCGTATAGGTATCGCTGACCACTGGGATCGAGGCGTTGTAGTAGCCAAGCTTGCCGGCATTGTATGTCAACGTATAGGAGTTGCTGTGCTGGTCGGTCAGGGTAACGCTACCGGTCGTCAGCGCAGTGGTAGGCGAATAGACGCCGTCATTGACGACGATTGTCACCGGCTGCGGCACCGGCGAGAGCTCCATCACGCCTGCTCCCGCGGTCGTCGGCTTGGCAGCCGGCGTATTGTTCTGGCCAGCCGCTGAACCGCCATTGGTCGTTGTCCCGGCGACGATCGTGACCGTCGTCGAGTTCGTCTGGTATGTGCCCGCGCCGTCGGTTGCGGTGATTGTAATCGGCGACTCGCTCGCGCCAAGCCTCTGCGTGGGCGTACTGGTCAGCGTGTAGTTGCCAGATGAATCGGTCGTCGCAGTCAGCGCGGGCGACGTACTCGCGCTGATGGTGATATTCGCCAACCCCGTGGTCGGAGCAAGCGTCGACGTGATCTGACCGGTGACCGTGCTCGGCACGATGGTGTATGTGTTGGCGTACGCCGAAGTCGTAATTACCGGCGTCTCCGTGTCCGTCAAATAGCCGTCGTCCGCGATCGTCAGCGTGTACGCGCCGCTGATCACGGGAATCGAGGAATTCGTGTACCCCACGCCCGATGTGTAGCCCAGGTTATAGCTGTTGTTGTTGGGGTCGTACAGGGTCACGGTCGCGTCTTTCAGAACCGAAGCGCCGTCTTTCACGGTGATCGTTACCGATGTAACGGGATCAAGATCGAGCGTCGGGTCCGCGGCCGGAGAAACCGGGATCGCAATCCCGCGATGCGCGATTACGACGACCGCTTGGCTAGGCGTGATCCAGCTAGACGATGAACCGGAAGCCTTCGCCGTATAAGAGATGCCCGAATCGGACGCGGTCACGTGATTGAACGTCACCGTTCCCGTGCCGCCGGATGTCGCCTGCGGGTTCGCGACGACGGTACTCAGGCCAGGTGTCGGCGAGAGCGTCACGTCGATGCCGTCAATGATCGGGTTTCCCGTGAACCCATTGTCCACAAGATACGTAATCGACGTATACGGGATCATGTTCACGGTTGCGGTTGACAGGCCGCCAGCGGCAGCCGTCGTGACCGTTACCGTCGAACTCGGGTCCTGGTAATAGGAGTTCTTGTCGGCGACGGTGATCGTATAGGTCGTGCTCGGCGTTAAGCCGGTGAACGTAATCGGGCTGGCCGGCGTGCCGATCACGTTCGTTTGCGTGACACTGGCAACGCCCGGCGTGCTAAGCGTCACGTCGGTCGCGACGAGCAGGTTGGGCAGAGCGGGAACGTTGACATTGTCCTGCAGCGTAACCGCGATCGATGCGACAACCTTCACCTCGACCTCGATCACCGTCGCGCCGCCCTGCGCCAGCGTGGGCGAGAACGTGGATGTAAACGCGCCGCCGGTGCTATACCCGACAACCTGATAGTTGGTGCCCGTTGTCAGCGCCGACGTATCAATCGTATAAGCGCCCGCGCGAACCAGGTAAGAAGTCGATGTGCCGGACGCGGCAACCGGGATGGACGAACTGACGCCCCAGGTTGTGTTCGTCAACGTCACGTTGATTGCGCCGGTCGATAGGGTCACGAGATTGTGCGCCGCAGTGTTGTCGACCACTTCGACGGTTACCGTCGTCGCGGGATAGAGCGTTAGCGTGACCGCAGTTGGCGTCTTCTGGAATGCCACGGTTGTCGTCGTTACGCCAGTGGTCGTCTCCGGCGACTGGACGCCGACCCAGCTTCCGAGGGCGCTGGAGGCGTTCAACGTGTAGGTTGTGCTTGGCGCAACGGATTCGAAGTCGGCGATGCCCGTATCCGATACCGCAATGGCCGCGGGAACGAAGGTAGGCGGGCTCGTCACCGGAACCGGCGACGGATTGCTCAACGAGACGCTGATTTCATCCGACGCCTTTGCGGCGACTGGAGTCCCGCTAGGGGTAGACAACTTCTGGACGGTGATTGGAAGATCGGAGTACTCGTAGAGCGGGACGGTGTACGCGGTATTCGTATTGGCTGGCAGAGCCGCCGTCGTGCCGCTGGCAATCTCGCGACCGCTGATGTCTCCGTAATCCCACGACGTGCCGTCGACCGTATAGGTATAGGTGAGCAACGCGCCAATATTATCCCAGGTGAGCGCGTTCGGCGGGTTGCTGAGGCTGGAGTCGTAGAAGCTGTCCGTCAGCGCCGGCGTAGGGCTCACTTCCGGGGTGTAATAGAGCATGCCCGAATCGGTGGTAGTACTCGGCGTTGCGGTGACCGGCAGAGCGGTAAGCGATGCTCCCGTCAACGGAACGAGCGCGCCGTTCGTTGTGGCATCGATAAAGTTGAGGGTCATGCTGCCAATCGGCTGGATCGTAATCTTCCGCTGTGTCGATACAGTCTGCGTGCCGAGAGAGCTAACGGCAACGACATAGACGTAATGCACTTGAGGAGCGGTAAGCGTCGTGCCGACGCTCGGCGTAATCGGCCAGTTATAGGTATACGTGCTGCCGGTGTACGTGACGCCCGGAGAATCCGAGGATCCGATTTCACTGTACGCGCCGGTCGATACGTTGTAATCGATGAAGTCCACATGCTGGACTTTGCCGTCCTGCTCGGCGACATCGGCGCTGATCTGAACGACCTTGTTCGGCGTAAAGTCGACGACCTGGTTGTTGACCGGCAGGTGCATGTCGATCGTCGGAGCCCGCTCGCCGTGCAGCGTCTGGGCAGTCGAACTGATAAAGTCGATGTCGTCGATATACCAGGTTGGCCCGGCCGTAGTATTGTAAGCCGCATAGTTCGGATCGCCGACGGCTGCGCCGGATGCGTGGGCAATCGCCATATTGGTCGTGAAAAAGATAGTGGTGCCCGAAACGCCGCCAATCATCAATGTCTCGGCGTTCGGACTTGCATCCACCGTTAGCTGAGTGCCCGTGAACACGTTGTCGCCGCTTGCGTGTGCGTTTGCCAGCGGCGTAACATATAGCGTCGTGCCGTTGATCGACGTCACGGTGACAACCTCAGGCGTTGACGACGAATTCGCCGTGCTGACGAAGCTTACGTGCAGCTGAGCGCCGACATGGATACCGGCCGTGCTGGCAACCGTCAGCGAGGTAGCTCCCACAAGCGTGTCGGCCGATAGTGTCGTGTACAAACCGTTTACGCTGCCAACCTGAATCAGGTTTGTGCCGGCAGTCGTCGCGCCACTCAAGGTGCTGCCGAAGTACGACGTATCCTCGAGAATCTGGATGCCGTCGAAGTTTAATCCGCCGAACGTTCCGCCGAGCGCATATCCCGATATAGGCACTGTCACCTTGGTCCAATAGTTTCGAGTTAATGTAAGCAACTGAGCGGTAGAGTCCGGCCCGGTCACCGGCGTCGTAATCGTCAGGTTCTGGCTGCCCGCCGCGCCGCCGCTGAGGTACATGGTCAACGTCGATGTCCAGGTGTGGCTGCGATCGGTTTCCGGCTCCATGAGCGCCAACTCGGAGAGCGTGCCGACCGTCGTTTTCCCGCCGGAGACCGGTCCGGCCGCGACGGAGATGGAGCTTCCTGTCGTAGTATTGCCCGCCGTAACGATCGCCGATCCGACCCCATACTTAGGGTTGTGCATCATGTAATAGTTCGTCGTCGAGCCGGACGGATAAACATACGTGCCGCTAGCAGCCAGGTTGATTGACGCCGTATCGTTAGGGATTGCGATAGAAAGAAACGGGCTTACCAGCGAATCGTCATAGATCGAATGAAGAATGTAATCACCGTTTTGATTTTGATAGGAAGGCGCGGTTCCGGCGCTATTCGTCCCGCCGTCTATGACGTAGAGGTTTTCGGAGTTCGAAGTCACGACCGCGCCGGTGTCGTCGGTCGCGGTTGCCGAGAACGTATAGAAACCGGCGGGCAAACTGGTCAATGCGGTATCCGTAGTACCGAACGTGCTTGCTGGGAACCGGGGGTAGCTAAACAACGGTCCGTTCGTGGCCACTTCCGTCGTACTGGTAACGCCCGGCGCTGTCTGCGGATTCGCAAACGACTGCAGCAACGCGCCGTTCACATACAGCGAAACATCCGTTAGGTAGTGTCCCGAGCTGGCGCTTGCCGTCGCCAAGATGGTGGGGCTGAACGGCGCATAGACCGTCGCGCCGCCGGGCGAGTCAAGCTGGCCCGTGTAGGCGGTACTCGCATAATAGGGCGCGACCATGTGGATCGACGGCGGAGCGTAGGTTGGATTGTAAGCCGCAAGCGCGCCTTCGCTCTGCTCGTAGTACGATCCGCTGTTCACGCTTTCCAACTTCTCGGCCCGCACGAGATAATCGTACGCCGTTCCTGACGCCGCCGTCCCGTCCGGGTACGCCTGAACGACAACATCGCCGGATTGGTGCGCATACGTGCATCCGTCGCCTGACGAGTCGCGCACGACGGTGACGACGCTTCCGTTTATCGCAGCTATCGTAACAACTTCCGTGCTGCCGCCGCTGAGGATCTCGATTGGCGTCCCGGTGCTGAGGCCTGCAACCGAGCCCAGAGTCATCGTCGACACCGCAGTCACCGAGTCGCCGGACGAGTGCGCGTAGGCTGGGTCGGCCGTCAGCGTTAGAGTCGTTCCAGAGACGGATGCAACAGTCACGGTCTCCGGCGTTGTTCCGCCGGCTCCCAGGTTCAACGTCGTACCTGCGCTGATCCCAGTTGCACTCGCTACCACCAACGTCGGGGATGTTGTCGTCGCTGCGGACGAAAGTGTCGTGATTGCGCAAGCTGGAATATCCGCCGACAACGATGTTGTTATCGGAGTCCAATTTTTCGCCAGCAAAGTGAATGGCCCGCTGGAGGAGGTTCCGCGATAGATGTTGTAGGTCGTCACGGTCGTATCAAGGGACGGAGAAAAGGCGACATCGACGGCCGGAGATGCGACAGGATCTTCGATTGCGACAGCGCCGGTAGGCGGCTGGACGACGAACGAGCGGAGGGTCGGATCGCCCAGGAAGCCCATGGCCACGGAACCGCCGGCGTTCTGGCTCAAAAGCTCATCGTAGTACGCGCAGTCTCCAAGGCCCATGTGGTACATCGTCCACTCGGGCCGGTTGGACCAGAAGGCCGTGAGACCATAAGTGGTCGTCGCCAACGCCGCTCGCATGAAGTCATCAGACTCCATGTAGTCGCCGAAATAGCTGCCGAACAACATATAGAAAAAGGCATGCGGATCATACAGCTTGAAGTCCGCCGTATCGCCAACGCCCACGGCCGAATTAGGCGATCCGGGTCCATCGCCGTACATCCACGTATAGCTGCCGGTCTGCGCATCCTCCATGATGGGATAGTACTCATCCATCGTGTTCGTCACGGCCGTCAGCGGATTTGCTTCGATACCGTAAGGATTGCTCGCGCTTACGGAACTCGGACCAAGTATCGAGCCAATATCGCGCCAACCATCGTCCGCATAGGCGTCAAAATTATCCGTCAAGCGGGCTTCGCCAAGCGCCGTAAGCACGCCCGTGCGGTAGCCGTGGTCCTTATCGAGGTAGTTGGCGAGCAACTGCTCCTCGGCAACCGTCGCGTTCGAGGTCGTCGACCAGGTGGGCATCGTCGACATATCGATTCTGCCGACGCCGAACAAGATCGGATTCTGAGGCGCATCCTGGTCAAACTTGCCGTCAGCCAGGGCGTTGAAGTTGCGGATGTCCGTCGCCTTCGTGTCCTTCACGGTCGAGTCGGTCCAACCGGTAACGATGCTCTGATGCAAACCAATGTTGGCGCCGTATTCATCGTCTTTCCCGTCGCCATAATAGACATCGGCAGGCCAGGCGCCGATGTGGCCCGTATGGCCGTCTGGAGCATAATCCCCTGAATACGGCACGGAAACGTGACCGATAATGATAATCGCCTTGAGATCAGGATGGGCTTGATAGTCTGTATAAATGAGATGCTTGACGGCCTTGACGGAGTCCCCGGCGAAGGCGGGCGTAACGTCGGCGGGGACGCCGGAACCGTTTAGGCCGGGATCGCGCGCAACCGAGTGGTTCGTGTCATAGATGACGTTCCAACCATCCGCCACGAGGTCCGCAACGAGGCGCAAAATGCGCGCGCGCATGCTCTGGTCGAGCGCCGTAGCCGATGCGGGAGACGTGACCGTATCCGAGCCGTCCACCGTCTTGTCGGAGATGATGTCCACGGTGCCGCGCTGGCCGGCATAAGTGAACGGCTGGTTCGTAAAAGGGTTGGTCCCGGTCGGGAATGTCGTCACGGGCGGAAGCTGGTAACCGGCGAAGATATGGCCGGTAGCGCCGGGAACGGTGGTAACCGTGTAGTCGTACGCGGATCCGGTTACGGGCGGGACGATCGTATACGTAGACGGATTCGCAACGGCGGTGGCCTCGCTGGCTGCGTTGTCGGTCCAACTCCCGGATGTGCCGTTCACGGCCGCCGTCGTGAAGGTGGCCGTGTTACCCAACGAATCGGTTCTTACGATCGTAAGCGCGGCGGACTGAGTATCGACCGTCGACCAGTTGAGCGTGATCGCGCCCGACGCTGCACTCGCGTTCAGAAACACCACGTTCGCCTTGTCCTGCGCGAAGCCCTGTTGGAACGCGGCGAAAAGCAGGAAAAGCAACGCGACGGCATTGAGAGCCCATCGGATCCGCAAGGGCGAGGCGCCGACTAAGCGACAAGAAGAGGATTGCATATATTGTGTTTCTCCAACGCCGGCATGCACGCCGCAAAGACCAAAGTCGGGAACGTGCAGCGCGATTAACTGACTAACGGCGGCGCCTGGGGACAGCGGGCGGCACAGCCCACCTGACGCGCATCAATATCATGAATAAATCAAGAATATGAACCGTACCATTATAGCACCGGAGCCGCAAACAGGCAAGGCATCAAAGAAATGAAATAGAAACCATTAAATACGAATAGATTTGACGAGACAGCGGAAAAAAATCTCCCATTATCGCTCCGGACTGAATGTCAACAATGACATCTCCAGGGCAGGCAGGCAGATTGTCTCGCAGGCATGCTCCGTCCGCTCGCCACAGTCCTATCGGATGACGCCGCCAGCATCGCTTTTGTTCCGAAGCGAGCATGTTCATGACGGCGACGACGAATTGCCCGCCCCCGTCTCGCGGCCAGGTTGAAAAAGCGGCCCGCGCGCAGACGGGCTGTATGAAAAGACGATGGCCGCACGAGACGGATTTCGCTCGCACGGCCATGATCCTACATACCCTTGGGGTCGTCCCCCGGCAGTCGTCTCAGATGACGCTAAACGTCAGCGTATACTGGGTCGTCGAACCGTTAGTCATGTTGCTGGTGCCAGCCGCAATCGGTCCCGAATTGACGTTCGCGGGACTTGTCGCACTCGCCGCCGAGCCTCCGTTGCTAACTTTCGTGCCCATAAGCCACTTAACATGTCCATCTGCCGCAAGATAGTTCGCACCGCCGGTATGGTACGGCGTCGGGGTGTAATAGCCAGAGGCCGTAAACGGCGCGCCCATATTGCCGGTCGCGTAGAGAATGTGCGTGCCGTCAGAATTGCCGCCGGCATACCAGCCGGGATAGCCGAGCTGCGCGGGGCTCTGATTCTCGTTGTAGCCCGCGACCGTGAACCAGTTGACTTCCGTACCCTGAACTTCATACAGGCAAAGGGTGTTCGCGGGCGAGTTGAGCTTTGTAAGAGACGTCGTTCCCGGATTGTTGCCATAAATAGAATCGAGGTTCTGATTATAGGCATACGACAAAACCGTCATATACGACTGGGTTGGAGTCGTCGTGTCGTCAGGACACAGAAAGACCTTTACGGATTTGACATACGGATAGATCTGTCCCGCCCAGCCCCCGCCGCCATTGCCGCCGCTGCCGCCGGCCTGGAACATTCCACAAGGAAACATCTCGTCGTAATCCTGGGTGTACTGCGCAAAGGCAAGGCTGAACTGCTTCAGATTACTGGTGCAGGCAGCCGTTCGCGCCTTCTCCCTCGCCGTCGCAAAGACAGGAAAAAGAATTGCCGCGAGTATAGCTATAATAGCAATCACAACTAGCAATTCTATTAGAGTAAATGCGCTGTATCGCATGTTTAGTCGCGATGTATGACGTTTTACAAGCATTGTTTTATCCTCAGTTCGTACTAAATCGACCAGCCCGACGCGGGTCAAGTTCGCATTTCGACAGATATTAGGTAACCGAGACGTTCCGGTCAGAACGACCGATCGCGCCCTCCGCCCTGATGGCGTCCGGAGGAACCGCCGTACTCATTCTTTCGATCAAGAACGGCTGGAGCAGCACTTCGCGCCGCCCCGCAATGGGTTCTGAAATCACATCCATGGCGCTCTCGGCGAGCGCGCCCATATCGCGCCCCAGCGTCGTCAGCGACGGCGACGTAAACGGGCTCAACCGATCGTCGTCAAAGCCCATTACACTCACTTCGTCCGGAACGCGGACGCGATTATCGGCCAGCCATTTCAGGGCCGCCCAAGCGCCCGCGTCCGAAACCGTCAAGATAGCGGTTGGCCGCTCGCCCGTCTTCCAAACCGCCGGCATGGACCGGTAGGCCGCATCGTGGGCGCTTTCCCAGAACTGTGTACCCGAGGACACGACCTCGGTCGCCAGGGATTGTCTCGATGCGATGTCACGAAAGGCCTCGACGCGTTTGACGACCGAATCCGCGTTTTCCGGCTCGTTCACGAGCAGTGTAATCCGCCGGTGACCCAGCCCGGTCAAATGAGCAAGCGCAACCTCCATGCCGGCCCGCTCATCGAAGCCCACGTAGTCCGTGCGATCCGTCGCAACCGTCGTGTCCACCGAGATCGCTCGATAGCCCCGGTCCGATAACAAATCGAGCATCTCAAGGGTCATGTCGCGCGGCTGACCGAGCAGAATAACTCTCTCCTGGTCCGCGCCGTGCTCCATCCCATCCAGCGCATCCGAAATCCGTTGTCCCTTGAACGTGTAGTACGTTTGCAGGCGAAGCTTACGTTCGTGACACACATGCGCAAGGCTCTTAACGGCCGCGCTCAGAATCTCCGAATGGTGTCTCGCAACGAATAGGCTTACGCGAAAACTTCCCTCGCAAGACTTTCCGGGCTTGCGAACGAAGGTGCCCTTGGCCGGACGGCGAACGAGAATGCCGTCGCTTGCCAAGTCGCTGAGCGCGCGACGAACCGTAATGAGCGAGACCTCCATGCGCTTGCTCAAAGCCTGCTCGGTCCAAAACTGCTGGCCGTCCTCAAAATGGTCCTCGATCACGTTGCGAATGACGCGACGCACCTGGACGTGCAGCGGAATGTCCCGGTCACGATCGGGAAGCGCACGAATGTCCAAAAGGTTGATTGAAGGAGGCGTTGTCATATTGTTATAATGTTATCGTGTTGTCATTCTATCACACGCAGTTGGGCCTGTCAAGGCCGGTAACGGCACTTGTGTGGAAATATTATTTTCCCACTCGCCGGCGAGGCGCCAACTTCGATTGCGCCGCGCTCGTCCGCAGGGGGCTACCCGGTCTAATATCAACGATGGTCACCGATATTGGCGCGGTTTCCGGCCGTGAACGACCGTCCTGAGATGTCAATCCCCATCAATGGGGCTGCCGCCTTACAAAATGCAGGCCGTCTACCGATTAGGCCCGTTCACGGGCGTTCTCAACACAGGCCGGCCCTTTCAGGACCGGACTCGCGCCGCTGCTAACAGTTGTAGATGCGATTGCGCCGCGCTCGTCCGCCGCTAAAAACCTCCACGCGAAGGGCATGGGGTATTATGGAGCCTGAAAAGTCCTTTGATTGGAACCGGTATGACTACTATTTTGCAATCTCTCCCGATCGGTGAAAAGGTCGGCATCGCATTCTCCGGCGGCCTCGATACAAGCGCCGCCATCTACTGGATGCGCCAGAAAGGCGCAATTCCTTACTGCTACACGGCAAACCTCGGGCAGCCTGACGAAACGGACTACGAAAGCATTCCGCGCCGCGCGGAAACCTACGGCGCCGAGCAGGCGCGGCTGATCGACTGCCGCTCCCAGCTCGTGCGCGAGGGCATCGCCGCGCTGCAATGCGGCGCGTTTCACATTACCACAGCCGGCGTCCCCTACTTCAACACCACCCCAATCGGCCGGGCCGTGACGGGAACGATGCTTGTCGGCGCAATGAAGGATGACGGGGTCGCTATCTGGGGCGACGGCAGCACCTACAAGGGCAACGATATCGAACGGTTTTACCGGTACGGCCTGATGGTCAACCCCGACCTGAAGATCTACAAACCGTGGCTGGACCAACAATTCATCGATGAGCTTGGCGGGCGCAAGGAAATGTCCGAGCTTCTCGAAAAGGCCGGGTTCGAGTTCCACATGAGCAAGGACAAGGCATACTCGACCGACTCCAACATATGGGGCGCAACTCATGAGGCCAAGGACCTGGAGTTCCTCAAGAACGGTCTGCGCATCGTCGAGCCGATCATGGGCGTCGCGCACTGGCGCAGCGATGTCGATGTCGTGCCCGAAGAGGTCAGCGTCACGTTCGAGGAGGGTGTCCCCGTCGCGCTCAACGGCCAGACGTTCGCGAACGATACCGAGTTGGTTCTAGAAGCAAACCGCATCGGCGGACGCCACGGGCTGGGCATGTCCGACCAGATCGAAAACCGGATTATCGAGGCGAAGAGCCGCGGCATCTACGAAGCCCCCGGCATGGCGCTCTTCTTCATCGCGTACGAGAGGCTTGTCACAGGCATCCACAACGAGGGAACGATCGACCAATACCGCGATATGGGCCGGCGCCTCGGACGCCTGCTGTACGAAGGCCGCTGGTTCGATCCACAGTCCATGATGCTGCGCGAAACGCTGCAGCGATGGGTGGCGAAGGCGATTACCGGCGTCGTGACCCTCGAGCTGCGTCGCGGCAACGATTATACGATCCTCAATACGGAGAGCCCGAACCTCACCTACGCGCCCGAGCGGCTGACCATGGAGAAGTTCGACGGCTCCTTCACGCCGCAAGATCGAATCGGCCAGCTTACGATGCGCAATCTGGACATCACGGACAGCCGCAACAAGCTGTTCGTCTACGCGAAGGTCGGCCTGATCGGCCCTTCCGCGGTCGAAGGCCTCAAGCTGATCGATTCGCCCCCGCCGCCAACGGATGACGGCTCCACAAAGAGCTAACAGGGTGTGTACATATCAAATCGCCTCGTACTACGACTCCTCCATGCAATAGAGGCGTGCAATACGAATAAAGAATTCGGAGCCCTTTCTGGGCGGTGGGCTTCTCGAACCGGCGGGCCATATTTCGTGCGCAGGAGACGGCGATTTTGTCGCAAGCAGGTGGCTGTGTCTAACCTGGAGCGAAGCGACCAAGAAAGAATGCCCCGGCGGCATGAGCCGTCTTGAATCTCTTCACACCATCCAGAGTTAGTACGCCCCCCTAAGTGACGTGAAAAACGCGAGCCTGCCGGACATGCAATCCGGCGGGCTCTCTTTTATTTGCGGATCGACGGGCTAGAGCCGGCCCATAGGGTCGACTTCGCAACATCCCGGATAAGATCCTCCGCTGCACGCGCCTGCGCGATGTCGGCAAATCCAAATTAATCGCAAACCAAGATAATCGCTGTTGACAGTCGTCCCCACCTCTGATATAATGCCATCAGGATGCACACTATATAGTGCACACAATTATGCGAACCGCGACTAAGCACCGAAACGTACGACAATACCTGGAAAACGCGATCCGATCCGGCGAATATCGACCGGGCGACCAGTTGCCGTCGGAAATTGACCTGGCCCAGCAATACGGGGTCTCGTACATGACCGCGCGCAAGGCGGTAGCGGAACTGGTCGCGTCCGACCTGCTGGAGCGGCGGGCGAGCAAGGGGACGTTCGTTCGCAGCGCGGCGCACGCGCGGCTGGCGACGACCACGCTGAACCTGATCGTAGAGGCGTATGAGGGACAGAGCATCAAAGAATTTTTGATGCTTGGCATCCGTCTGGCGCGGCTGCGCGGTTGGAACAGCAACGTCATCCGCCTCGGCCCCGAGCAGCAGGATCAAGCAGTGCGCGTCATACGAAATGGTGAGCTGGCGATCGTCATGATCTCCGACATTCCCGAAAATAGTTCGCTCTGGTTGGCAATGAGAGCGGCGCGAGGGAAGGCCATCTCGTTTCACTGCGATGTCTCGGCGGCGGATATCGTAACGATACATAGCAATCCCGTCGCCGACCTGCAGCTTGCGGTGGATCACCTGCGCCAATACGGACATGAGCATATTGCGCTCATGTGCCAAATGCCTCTTCCCGATCAAGCGACATCACCCGTTTATTGGCAGCGGGAAGTGCCGGCAACCGCCAACCGAGTCGTACCCCCTCTGTCGCTCGTGCCGGTTTGCGCTCCTTTGTTCGAGTCTCCGATGCGCTCCTGCTACAACGCGGTTACGCGATGCCTAGAAGACCATCCGGAGATAACGGCGTTCGTTACGAAAAGCGATGAACTCGCGATGGCAACTCTGTCGGCATGCCGCGATGCCGGGCGCCCCGTGCCAAAGACGGTCTCGATCGTGAGCCAGGGAAACTGGCATACGATGGAGTTTACGGATCCGCCGATTACGTGCGTCGACGTCAATTTCGCCGGCCAATTCGATGAAGCGGCGCGCGTATTCGATCTTGCCCTTGCAGGCAAGGATTCAGGCCCAATGCTCAGGGCTGTCGACAGCTTTCTCGTCGAGCGCGGATCGGTCGGTCAGGCTGCTCGGTAAACTTGGCAGCCTCAAATGACGACGTTAGAAAGGGACAATTCATATGTGGACCAGACAATTGATCAACTGTAAGCACCGCAAAGCTTTCACGTTAATAGAACTACTCGTGGTTATCGCAATTATTGCAATACTTGCAGCAATACTCTTCCCCGTCTTCGCGACGGCGAGAGAGAAGGCGCGCGCCGCAGGCTGTACGTCCAACTTAAAGCAACTTGGCGTCGGGATGCTCCAGTATGTGCAAGACTATGATGAGACCTATCCGTCAGGGCTGGGAACTTGGATGAACGGGACTACCCTCGTTTCCAACTACCAGGGCTGGGCCGGCCAGATCTACCCATACGTGAAGGCTCTTGGCATTTACACGTGTCCAGACGACACGCTCGTTTCATCGGTCAACTGGCAAGCGCAAATGTCCTACGCGATGAATTACCAGATCATGAATGGTATTGGCGGCGGCGCAATGCAAGGCCTCAAAGCCTCGCAACTGACAGCCGCCGCGAACACCGTTGCGCTATTTGAAGCCGAGGGTGGCCTCGCAAATGAATGTACGGTCGCAGGTCCGATCACGTGCGATGCTACGAGTCCATCAGGCGACGGCTGGCCCACCAGCGACCTCAACAATAACGGCGACTATAATAACGGCTCAACGACAACCGCGATTGTCTACGCGACCGGACAAATGGGAACGCCATTTACATCCAGCGCCGACTATGTTCCCGCGAGGCACTCGGGCGGAGCAAACTGGCTTGCTGCCGACGGACATGTTAAGTGGCTGCTCGGTACGAAAGTCTCAAACGGCAGCAACGCTCCGGCCAGTTCGTACCAGGCAAGCCCAGCTTCATCGTACGCGGCATGCGGTGCAACAGCAATGTCCACGACGACTGGCGTACAATATACGTTGACGTTCAGCTATCTATAGGAAGGACAGTTTCCATGCGCCTATTCAAGGCACTTCTCTTGAGCGCTGCCGTTAGCAGCGCTCTCATTCCGTTGACCCTCGGCGCCGCTAGATGCGATGCGCAAGCCGCAATCGATTTCGAGGCGATGCCGGATGGGGGGCTCATAGCGGGGCCTGGCAAGAACTCCGCCGCGGCCGCATCGGTGTCCGGCGAGGCCGCGCACGCCGGGACACGGGCCGGCAAGGTTGCCTACTCTTTCAGCAATAACGGCTACATCGAGTTCCAACTCAAAGATCCGGTGATCGTCAGCCAGACAAGCGATCCGGTCGACATTTCCATCTGGATCAAGGGCGTGGCCAAACAGGACTTCACGAACGTCGCGCTCAGGTTTATGGACGCCAAAGGAAACATATTCCAATATAATGCTCCAGGGCTTGCCGAAAAATTCGACGGCGATGGCTGGGCCAGATTTCAGATAACGCTCAACCCGCTGAAGTTCTTGGGAACTTGGGGGCCGTCGGCCGATAATCAGCTCAGGCCGCCGTTGCGCTTTTTCGGGTTCGGCGCGGAGCGCAGCATCGCCGCCCCATCGAAGGGCGTTCTGTACGTGGACGATATCAATGTGCAGCCCGCGGGAAGCGCCCAGGTCGAAGCAATTCCAGGGATCGCCCTTTCGGCCAATCGCGATATATTGATCGTGCGGACTGGAGAGAGCGTAGTGTTCCGCGCCGCATACTCGTCCGCCCCCCCGCAGTCGGGGGTAGTGCGGTACCGCTGGCGCACCCACGATTTTGACGGCAACCTCGTAGCCGAGACGCCGATCACGACAACAACAAGCGGCGCCCCACCCGATCCGTATACCGTGCGACCCACCGAGCCAGGATTTCTCTTCGTGACTTGCGAGCTTCTCGATTCATCTGGCGGCGCGCTTTCCGAAACGCGTTCATCGCTCGTCGCGCTAGATTCGCCGGGACAACCCGCGTCCACGTCCAGCCAGCCGCCGTTCCTGACCGGCATGGGCGCACATCTGGAGCGTTGGAAACCTGCCGAGTCGCTCAAGCAGATCGAGATGATGAGACTTACCGGCTTCCAACTCATCAGGGCCGGTGAGGGATGGGGCCAAATTCAACCCGCCGAAGACACCTGGAATTGGGATGCCATGGACAAGGATGTCGATGCCCTCAAGGCCGCGCACATTCAACTTGAATATTGCCTGGCCTACTCAACAAAATGGGCCTCCACCGGCAACACGAAAACGAAGAATTGGCACGACTGGAACAACGCCCCGCCTGTCACCGAGAAATACGCCGCGTTTGTCAAAGCCGTGGCCAATCGTTATAAGCCATACGTCCATTACTTCGAGATTTGGAACGAACCGGACCTGAGCTTTTGGCTGGGCACCGCGGACCAATATGCCGAACTGCTTGGCGCAAGCGTCAAGGCAATTCACGAAGCCAACCCTTCTGCCACCGTCATGAACGGCGGGTTCTCCGAAGTCGGTTACCGCCCGACGTTTATCGAAGACGTCCTGTCAAAGACATCTCCGAAGCCTGACGTCATTGCATATCACTCCCACGGACCGCTTTCAAATTTGCCAATCGCTCGGGCGAAGGTCGTTGAGGCCGCTGCTAAAGCTGGACTGGGAACCACGCCGATCTGGATTAACGAGGCCGGCATCTCGTCAGTCGGCGGCACGAGCGTTCGCGAGCAGGCGATTACGCTTGCCAAGAAGGTCGCGACGGCGCAGGCGCTCGGAGATCGCGCTTACATAATGTACGACATGATTGACGATGGCGTCGACCCCGTCGACTGGGAGCACCATTACGGCATCGTGTTTCACGACTTCTCACCCAAACCCGCGATCGCCTCGGTGCACACCGTCATTGATCGCCTGTACGGCAAGGCATTTGCCGCAGCCCTGACCGCGGAGGACGACCAGACCATCTATTGCTATCGCGGCGGCAGCGAAACGACCGTCATGCTCTGGTCGAGCTTGCAAGGATCGACGTCATCGCTCCTCTTTCGTTCCAGCGCGTCGTCCGCAACCCTCACGGACGTAATGGGCCGGACCACGGCGCTCAAGCCTGTAGGCGGATGCTATACGGTTCCAATATCTTATGAACCGCATTATCTGAGCCTCCCAGGCAAAAGCGCCGCGATCGAACCGCTCGCACACATTCTCATGGCCCCCGAGGCAACGATTCCGGAGGCGGCCGCCACCAAATACGAGATTACGATCAGAAATCCGCTGACGACGCGGCTGGCCGGCACGCTCACGCTACAATCCGAGACGGTCAAGGCGAGTCTGACCAATGCTAAGGTCGACGTTGCTCCCGGCAAGACGCAGGTCGTCCAAACAAGCCTGACGGCGGCGGCCGGATCGGGCGCAATCCACGTTCTGCACCTGACATTGACGCCAATCGCCGGGCTTCCCACGGTTGAACGCAGTGTTCGTTTGCGAACAGCGGTCACCCTGCCCACGCTCGCTTCCGGCGAAAACCTTGAGGCGCGCGCCCCGCTGGTCACGCTCGATCAAAAGCGCAACCTCGTGAGCCTGTTCGTCGCCACGCCGATGGAGTCGCTTAAGTTCCACGGTCCCGCCGATCTTGGCGCGAAGGTGTGGATCTGGCAAGCGCCGGAAGGCATTCGAGCGCATGTGGTGGTGACTGACGATATTCACTGCCAGAACGAGCAACCGGGGAGCTACTGGAAAGGCGATTCGGTTCAGCTTGCCCTGGCGGGTCCGTCGGGCAAGATGCTCGAGTGGACCGCGGCGCTCACGGGCTCCGGTCCGCGCATCGAGCGCTCGGTCTGGCCAGACGAAATGGCCAAGGTTCCCGCTACGGAACAGGTGCAGGCGACGCGCGTGGGGACGCTGACCACGTACGACATTACCCTGCCGCGCTCGATCCCGGAAATCGGTCGCGCCATCCAGTTCGGTTGCCGGATGAGCCTGCTCGTTAACGACAACGACGGAGCGGGACGCAAGGGCTGGCTCGAATGGACGCCGGGGATCGGTACGACCAAAGATCCCTCCGCGTTCGTCCCAGTCGCCTTCCGCAACCCGTAAGACGCCGGAAAGATCGCCCATCGACGGCCCTCGGAAGCTTCCGAGGGCCGTCGATGCTTGTACTCTGCGTACACACAAGACGGCGCCCGGGACGATCAGGGCATGATCGCCGCCGTGTATGAAGCGCGGGTGAAAGGGATGGAGACGGATTGGAAGCGCCGCGAGAAAAGGCCCCTGGAGGCAAACCTCCAGGGGCCTAGCGCAGCGGATTAAGCCGCTTACTTGCCGTTAACGAGGACTTTCTTCGGCTTGATCTTCTCGGATTTTGGCAGATGAACCGTTAGCACGCCATCCTTGAAGCTCGCCGTGATCTGGTTTTGATCGATAGGCACGCCGAGATTGAATGAGCGCTGGAACGTTCCGTACGCCCTTTCAATGCGGATATAGCTGCCCTTCTTCTCCTCATCCTCGAACTTCTTTTCGCCTCGAATGGTCAGCGTGTCGTTAGAGACCTCGATATCGAGATCTTCTTGCTTCACGCCAGGAAGCTCCGACTTCAGCACGATCTCGTTGGCGTCTTCCGCCACGTCGACAGCCGGAGCCCAGATCCCAGCGGCAGCGCTCTCGCGCAACTGACCGCGCGAACCGCCAGCGCCGCTGACGCTATCCTGAAAGAGCCGGTTCATCTCGCGCTGGAGACGACTGAGATCCTCAAAGGGATCGAACCGAACAATGCCGTTTGCCATGATTGATTCTCCTCCTATTCTCAAATGCTCTTCCGCGAATCAATGCGGAAATGGTATCTGCGAACTTTCCCCTATGGGGAAACCTGTCTAACTTCGATCTGCTCGCGCCGCCTCGGGAGCCTATCCCCAGACATCCCGTTGGCGGCAAGAGGAGCGGTTATTCGCTCTTGAACTCGGCGTCGATGACATCATCCGCCGGCGCAGCCTGCGGTCCGCCAGCGCCCGGCGCGTGACCGTCGCTCTCCGGCGTGCCCGCCTCCGCGCCCGCCGTCTGCTTGTACGCCGCTTCGCTCAGCTTATACGTCGCCTGCTGAAGCTTCTCGGTCGCCTTCTTGATCCGATCGATATCGTCGGCATCAAGAGCGCTCTTGACATCAGCCTGCGCCGCTTCGACGGCCGCGCGATCTTCCGACGTCACCGCCGCGCCAAGCTGGTCCAGCGTACGCTTCGTCTGATAGATCAGCGCATCGGCCTGGTTGCGAGCCTCGGCCTTTTCCTTGACCTTCTCATCCTCCGCCGAGTGCGCCTCGGCGTCCTTGACCATGCGCTCGACCTCGTCCTTGCTCAACGCGCCCGTGCCGCTGATCGTGATTCGCTGCTCGCGCGACGTCGCCTTGTCCTTCGCGCTCACGTTGACGATTCCGTTCGCATCGATATCGAACGTCACCTCAATCTGCGGGATGCCGCGCGGCGCCGGCGGAATATCGGTGAGCTGGAAGCGGCCAAGCAGCTTATTCTGCGACGCCACCCCGCGCTCGCCCTGGTAGACTACAACATCGACAGCGGTCTGCCCGTCGGACGCCGTAGAGAACGTCTCGCTCGCGCGCTTCGGGATCGTCGTGTTGCGCGGGATCAAAACCGTAAGCACATCGCCCAGCGTCTGGATGCCGAGCGAAAGCGGGGTAACGTCGAGCAGGACGACATCCTTGACCTCGCCGCCGAGAACGCCCGCCTGAATGGCCGCGCCGATCGCGACGACCTCGTCCGGGTTGACGGTTTTGTTCGGCTCCTTGCCGCCGCCGAGCTCCTTAACGAGAGCCTCCACCTGCGGCATGCGGGTCGATCCGCCAACGAGCACGATCTCATCGATGCCCGACGCCGCAATATTGGCGTCCTTCAACGCGCGGTTGAACGGCTCGCGGGTTCGCTCCAATAGGTCGTGGGTCAGTTCCTCGAATTTCGCACGGGTGAGCTTGACGTCCAGGTGCTTCGGGCCGTTCTGGTCCGCCGTGATAAACGGCAGATTGATATCCGTCTCCAAGCGGCTCGACAGCTCGATCTTGGCGCGCTCAGAGGCTTCGCGAAGCCGCTGCATGGCCTGCCGGTCGGCGCGCAGATCGATGCCTTCCGTCTTCTTGAACTCGTCCGCGACAAAGTCGACGACCCGCTGATCCCAGTCATCGCCGCCCAGACGGGTATCGCCCGCCGTAGAATGAACCTCGACGAGACCGTCGCCCACTTCGAGGACGCTGACATCGAACGTACCGCCGCCAAGGTCGTAAACCAGGATCGTCTCGCTCGCCTTCTTGTCGAGGCCATACGCCAGCGACGCCGCGGTCGGCTCGTTGATAATGCGCAGGACTTCAAGACCGGCAATCTGCCCGGCGTTCTTCGTCGCCGTTCGCTGAGCGTCGTTAAAGTACGCAGGCACCGTGATGACGGCCTTGTCGACCGGCTCGCCGAGGAACGCTTCGGCGTCGGTCTTCAGCTTTTGCAAGACCATCGCGGAGAGCTCTTCCGGGGAGTAATCCTTGCCATCGATGTTCTTCTTGTCGGTCGAACCGATTTTGCGCTTGATCGAGATGACCGTGCGATCCGGATTGACCACAGCCTGCCGCTTAGCGGGCTCGCCGACGATCCTCTCGCCGGTTTTCGTAAACGCAACGATGCTCGGCGTCGTGTTCCGGCCTTCCGCGTTCGGGATGACGCGCGCCTCTCCCCCTTCGATAAAAGCGACCACGGAGTTCGTGGTTCCCAGGTCAATACCAACTGTCTTGCCCATATCTTTTGTGCTCTCCTTCCGGCGCGGTCCGGCCCGGCCGTGATCCGCACTTGCTTCGGCATGAAATCATTGACAACAAATATTATATTAATTGAGTGTCATCGTGTCAATACATTGAACAAAATTTGTTCTACAAAGTTCCGGCAATTGAAGGATAGTCAGTGGCGATCGCGGCCGTCAGGCAAGCTCACGCGCTTCGACGATCGCTGTCCGGCTCCCTCGCTCAGCCGCGCGAGAGGGCGTGTACCGCTGGCGAAGTCATGCTCTGCGCTCGTCCATACGCCAAGAGGTCGCCGACGCTTTGCGAAGAAACACTCTCCGCAGAGGCCGCTTGAAAAGCTTGACGGAGGCAGTTCCCGAGAAATCGACGTTCCGTCAGGCTCAACGGCCATTGGCGCGCTGGCGACGGAGTTCATCCTTGCCATAATTGACCGTATTCAAAAAAAACGAGCTCACGTTCACGCGCGGGGGCTATTAGAGCGGTGGAAAAATCGAAAGGTGGTACAGGACGGCTCCCCGGCCGCCGTGGCCGTTTTTGAAAAAGGGCCGTCACAGCGCTTTCACTCCTTCACGATGTGCGCTGGGATCAGACGCTGGCGGCAAAAGGCCGTCCGCGTGTTGACGAGGCAACGTCAATCACCGCCGTGAACGAGGCGCGGGCAAGACCGGTCCGTGACCGGCGGACGATGGCGGCAAAAGGCCGTCCGCGTGTTGACGAAGCAACGTAAATCACCGCCGTGAACGAGGCGCGGGCAAAAAAGTGCCCCGGCGGCACGAGCCGTCCTGAATCTTTCTCGCAAGACGCCGGTCTATCACACACACTCTTAAGGGCTAATGCGGGAACGCCCGCGCGCTCTCAACGGGGAGGCGGGCCGATCGTGCTGCCGGGGATGAAAGTGTAAGGAACAACCGTGCGCAGAGGCGGCGTGTCTGGACGGGCGTTGCGCTGCAAGACCATGCGAACCGCATACCGACCCATTTCTGTAAAATTGGGATCGATCGTCGTCAGAGACGTATCGCGCGACACGCCGTCAATCTGGGTGAGCACATCGTTATCGAACCCGGTGACGCTGATCTGGTCCGGAGCGCTTAGGCCGAATTGGCGGCATGCGGCAAGCAATCGCCAGGCCGCGCGATCGTTCATGCATACGAACGCGGTCGGCTGCGGCGGAGCGAGCGCCTCCGCAAGAGCGTCCCGATCGAGGCGGATCTCCAGCCCAAACCAGACAAGAGCCTCACGTTTGATGACGCGCTGCCGCGTCGCATCGATTCCGCGACGCGCGCAACCGATCAAGAATCCCGCGTAACGCTCCTCGCCAAACGTATCGATCGCCTCGTCCTCGACGAAAGCAAACCGCTCGTGCCCCAGATCCGCCAGGCGCTCGACCAGAGTGGCTATCCCGTAGACGTTGTCGGAAAGGACTGTATCGGAGAACGTATCCTCGTAACGTCTGGCCAGCGTGACAACCGGAACAGACTTCGCGGCTTGCGCGACAAAGTCCGCTGACGATCGCCCCTCGAGAATGATGCCCGCCAACCCCGGCGTATCGAGAATAATCGGAAGATCCGCCGATCCGGGTCTGACGTTTGCGACGCCCTCCGGAGCGATCATGCGCAACGCCTGCTGAACGCCGGCGCGATCCATCTCGGCGGTAATACCCTGGAGGATGCGCACGATATTGCCGAAACGATGCGCATATGACATCTCGGCGACCGCAAGCAGAACGGCGATGCTCTGTGCGCCAGCGCCCAGCGCCTTCGCTTCATCCCTTGCAAGGCGAGTTGCCGGATTACGCGCCGCTCGCGGGCGTCGCGACGGCCCCTGATAGCCGACGGAGACCGCGAACTGGTTGACGCGCGCCCGGGTGGCCGGGTTGATAACCGGATCGTTTCGCAGAGAGCGCGAGACCGTGGCCTCGGAAACACTCAGACGCTCAGCAATCTCCCTGATCGTTATGCCCATTGCGATCATTATAACACGACAATCCGTAGTTGCATGAATATGAAATACACGCAATTTATTGTGCGTCACATATTGCATGACCGGACAGTTTGTGCTATGATTAGACGGGAGGCGGAACAACAATGCGACATCTTGGCGGAAAAACAGGGCGCAATCAAGGCACTGCGGGTTTCACGCTTATTGAACTTCTCGTTGTAATAGCTATTATTGCTATTTTGGCAGCGATTTTATTTCCGGTCTTCGCGACTGCGCGCGAGAAGGCAAGGCAGTCGACGTGCGCCTCAAACCTCAAGCAGATCGGCCTCGCGTATGTCCAGTACATGCAAGACTATGACGAGACCACGCTGCTCGCCTGCTATACGGGATCGACAACCACCCTCTGCGGCGGGTCAGGGCAAGCCTATGGCACGACGCCTGGATGGTGCCTTGCGCCGTATATCAAGAGCGGTCAGGTCTGGCATTGCCCCAGCGATTCGCTTTCGGATCAGACAGTCATCACGAACACCGCGACCGGTTACGGCGGATATGCCGACGTGAGTTATACGTACAATTTTTGGTTCATGGAGATGTCCGACAAGCACTACGTCAGCGATGCCATCCCATTTCCTCTCACCTCGTCGGAGTTGCGAACGCCAAGCGCCGACGCCATATTGTTCGATGGCTGGGGCAACCAGGGAGCTTCGTGGGCGTGGTTCTTCAACAACTCTGGCGCAATCGACACGCGAATCGCAGGAAGTTCCGCCTACAACTTCCGCAATCCGGTCCAGACCGGAATCACCGGACACTCGCAAGGCGGCAACGCCGCGTATGCGGACGGTCACGTCAAGTGGTACTCCACGGGATATCTCATGGCGCAATACGCACTAGAGACATCTAGCACGTGCGGCAATTCCACCGTTCAGCGCACAGCAGGCGTCTGCCCGACCATGTTCCACGAATAGCCTCGCCGCCTACGCACGGGCCGTCTGGGATAATTACTGTTCCCGACGGCCTTTTTTTCGCGTGTCCTCGTCCCGGCGCCGCCGATATCGTTCCATTCCCCTTGGAAGGGAATCGGTTATGACGTTCAGCCTGCTTTCATCGAACCAATCCGCATTTATTGCATGTATGTGAATTTGGTGCAAGACGGCGTAATAACAGTTGCACCTTCGATCGGTCTGTGATATGATGTGAAAGGAGGCATTAAGACAATGCGACATCTGAGCATCAAGACAGAGCGCAATCAAAGCTCCGTAGGTTTCACACTTATTGAATTACTCGTTGTAATTGCAATTATTGCAATATTAGCCGCAATCTTGTTTCCGGTATTTGCCACCGCGAGAGAGAAGGCCAGGCAAACTCAATGCGCCAGCAATCTGAAACAGATTGGTCTTTCCTGGCTCCAGTATTGTCAAGACTACGACGAGGTGACCCCGTTCGCGTGTTATGACAACCAGGCGTCGCCGCCGCCCTGCGGCAGCTCGGGCGCTGGCTACGGCACGTCGCTGGGCTTTCTCCTTAACCCCTACCTCAAGTCCGCCCAGGTCTGGCGCTGCCCAAGCGATTCCCTCAATCCGACGGCCGTCGCGACAAGCGGCAACCAGGGTGGTTACTACAACGTCAGCTACGGCTACAACTGCTACTTCTTCATGCTCTGGAAGTATCCAACCTGGGGAAACTTCAATCAGATCCCCCTCCAGCTGTCGCAACTGTCGACGCCATCGGCCGACATGACCTTAATCGGCGCATGGGGACCATCGTCACTTTCCTGGATAGTGGACAACACGGGCGGTCTCCTCTCGCGCGTCGAGGGCGCGCCCAACGCGGCGGCGAGCACGCCGCAACTCAAGGCGGGACACAACAACGGCGGCAACGCCGCGTATGCGGACGGGCATGTCAAGTGGTATTCCAGCGGCTACCTGTATGCCCAGTATAACATCGAGAATTCGTCGCCTGATAACGGCAGTCCAACTCATCCGTGGGGGCAAGCGCCCACCCTGTTCCACGAGTAGTCTCGCAAGAACACGCAGGCCGTCCAGGAGAAGTCTTCTTCCGGGCGGCCTATTCGCGTCTGACCTGAGAGCGCCGAAGGGCCGGCCGGGGAGGGCTCCGAATTCTTTATTCGTATTGCTCGGCTCTATTGCATGGAGGAGGCGCAGTAAGAGCGCGTATAAAAAATCGAAAGGTCTTGTAGGACGGCTCCCCGGCCGCCGTGGCCGTTTTTGAAAAAGGGCCGTCACAGCGCATTCACCGCTCTCGATGCGCCCTGGAATCGGACGATGGCGGCAAAGGGCCGTACGCGTGTTGACGAAGCATTGTCAATCACCGCAGTGAACGAGGCGCGAGCAAGACCGGTCCGTGACCGGCGGACGCTGGCGGCAAAAGGCCGTACGCGTGTTGGCGAAGCGCCGTAAAGCACCGCAGCGAACGGAGCGCGGGCAAGACCGGTCCGTGACCGGCGGACGATGGCGGCAAAAGGCCGTACGCGTGTTGACGAAGCATCGTAAATCAACGCCATGAACGGGGCGCGGACAAAAAAGTGCCCAGGCGGCAAGAGCCGTCCTGAATCCTTCTCGCAAGACGCCAGTTTATGACACACACTCCTAAGAGGCGATTTGATATGTTACACACCCTTTGAGACCCGTCCCCAAAAGGCCTCGATCACGCGCCAAAATCGCGGTTATAGCCATCTTCGGCGTTCCGGACGCAAATCTTGAGGGTTCATTTCCAGATTCATTGGGAGCCAGCCCCCGAACCGTGGAACAAGAACCTGTAAATTCCTACAGGTAACTTCCCGGGATATGACGACCACGACAGTCGGAAAATTCGATATCGGCGTCAAGGATATACTTGCCCGGATCGGCAAAGAGAGCGAAATCGCGTTGCCGATCGGCATCATCGCCGTGATCGCGATGCTCATTCTGCCGATGGCTCCGGCGTTTTTGGACTTCTGCCTGCTGATCAACATCTCGGGCGCCGTGCTGATTCTGCTGGCGGCGATCTACGCCAGGGAGCCGCTCGAATTCAGTATTTTCCCATCCCTGCTTCTCGTCACCACTCTTTACCGCCTCGCCCTCGAAATTTCCGCGATGAAGCTGATCCTGGGCAACGGCGGGCAGGCGGGCGATGTCATCAACGCGTTCGGCCAGGTCGTCCTTGGCGGCAACTACGTGGTCGGCGTGATCGTCTTCGCGATCCTCGTCGTCGTCCAGTTCGTCGTCATCACCGCTGGCGCAGGACGCGTCGCGGAGGTTGCCGCGAGGTTTACGTTGGACGCCATGCCGGGCAAGCAGATGGCGATCGACGCCGACCTGAACGCCGGGTTGATCAATCAAGACCAGGCCAAGGCGCGGCGCAAGGTTATCGAATCGGAAGCTGACTTCTACGGCGCGATGGACGGCGCATCCAAGTTCGTTCGCGGCGACGCAATTGCTGCGGTCGTGATCATCATCCTGAACATCGTCGGCGGCTTCGTGATGGGACTGCTTAACGGCAATACCGACATTATGAAGACCCTGCAGACCTACACGCTGGTGACGGTCGGCGAAGGCCTTGTCGCGCAGATCCCGGCGCTGTTGATCTCGACCGCGTCGGGCCTCATGGTCACGCGCGCCTCCAGCGAAGGCGGCATGAGCGCCGATGTCGGACACCAGATCTTCGGAGCGCCTCGTTCGCTGATTATCGCCTCCTGCCTATTGGTCTGCCTGATCCCGATTGGCTTCCCGCCGTTCCAAACCTTGTTGATGGCCGGCGCATTGGGCGGCGCGGGCTTCCTGCAGATCCGCAACACGAAACGAGAGGCGGATGTCGAGGCAGCCGCAATTGCAGTCAAGGCAAACGCTCCCAAGCCGATCGCGGCGACCCCGGAATCCGTGATGCCGCTGCTCAGCGTGGATGTCCTGGAACTCGAAATCGGATATGGTCTTATGCCGCTCGTGGACAGCACGACCGGAGGCGACCTGCTCGACCGGATCACGCTCATCCGCCGCCAGACCGCCATCGAGCTTGGCCTTGTGATCCCAAGCGTCCGCATCCGCGACAACCTCCAGCTCAAGACGCACGAATATTCCTTCAAGCTCAAGGGAGCGCCGGTCGCCACGGGCGTCGTTCTGCCGAACTCGCTTCTGATCATGGATCCGGGGAACGTCATCGACCCGATCGAGGAAGGAACGCCTACCAAGGAGCCCGCGTTCGGCCTGCCGGCCATGTGGATTCCGGCGCGCATGCGCGAGCGAGCGGAGATGGCGGGCTACACCGTCGTCGAACCCTCATCGGTCGTCGCGACGCACATTACCGAGCTGATCAAATCGCACTCATCGGAGATTCTAACCCGCCAGGACACGCAAGCGCTGATCGATCACGTTAAGAAGGCATCGCCAGCCGTCGTGGAAGAGCTCATTCCAGTCATGATGTCGCTTGGCGAAGTGCAGAAAATCCTGCAACACCTGCTGCGCGAGCGAATTTCGATCCGCGATATGGTCTCGATCCTCGAAACGTTGGCCGACAACGCGCCGCGCACCAAGGATCCGGACCTGCTCGGAGAGGCGGTTCGCGTCGCACTCGCCCGCTCGATCTGCCGGCAGTACGTGGACGAAGCATCTCACGCGCTCCAATGCATCACATTGGATCCCGGCCTCGAACAACAGCTCGCGGAAAAGGTACAATCAGGATTGAACCAGATCCTGCTGGAACCGAGCACAACGAGGCAGTTTTTGCAGCAATTGGGTACGCAGGTGGAGCGCATCGTGTCTCTCGGGTTTCCGCCGGTTATTTTGTGCATGCAAGGCTTGCGTTTGCCAATGCGCCGCCTGACGGAGCGTAGCCTACCACAATTGGTGATTTTGTCGTACAATGAGATAGTGCCGGGAACCGAAGTCCGGGCCGTCGGTTCCGTATCGCTCGAATAAGGACAGAGACCATGCAAATGAAAACATTCCGAGGGAAATCCCTGGAAGAGTGCTTCCAGCAGGTGAAGACCGATATGGGCCGCGAGGCCGTCATTTTGCAGTCTCGTACCTACCAGCCAATTTTCGGGAAGTTCGGGAAGCCGCGTCATGAAGTCGTTGCGGCCCTGGACATCAAGATCGCGGAGGGCGGGCAATCGAGTTCCTCGCCCGCTCGGTCGCCGGCCCCCTCTGCCCGGCCGGCGATTACAGCCGCCGCCGCCGCGCGCCCCGGAGAGCGACCGGTCTACGGCTATTCGTCGGGCGACGACAAGGGCGTGCGTGCGAACGGACGCCAGGCCATTCTGGATCGCCCTGTCCGCGAACCCGAACCGTCCGCGCCTGCGGCTCCGCCTCCCGACGTCTACGATCGCCGTCTGGACAGACTCGAGCAGCAAATCAGCGCGCTCACATCCAACATGAGCAAGCTCACGGAAGCAGCGTTGGCGCGTAAGAAGAAGCCGGATTCGTCGCACAAGTCCGGCGATGCGGCCATCGAAATCGAGCCGCTCGTCCCGCATGCGCTCATCGCCAAACGCTTGGCTGATGCCGAGGTCGTTGCCCCGGTCATTCGCCAGTTGATGGAGGACCTCGCCCCCGAGCTCTCCGATCAGGCGGCCGCCACCGAGGTTCGCACGCGCATCTCGCAGCGCCTGCGCCTCGCGTCTCCCGTCGAGCCGATCACCGGCAAAACACGCGTGGTGGCGTTCCTGGGCGCAACAGGCGTCGGCAAGACGACGACGCTCACAAAGATTGCCGCGCGGCTTTCGCTGCTCTCGAACTACTCGGTCGGCGTCATCACCATGGACACCCACCGCATCGCCGCCGCCAAGCAGCTCGAAACTTACGGCGAGATTTTGCGCGTTCCGGTCAAGATCTGCTACAACCGGACGGAGGTGCTGGCAGCGGTGGAAGAATACGCCGCCGAGAAGAAGCACTTCGTGCTGATCGATACGGCCGGCAAATCGCCCAACGATGCGCTGCCGCTCGCGGAAGTCGGAGTGACGCTCAAGGAGATCGCGACGATCAGCCGCGTTCTTTGCGTTCCCGCCACTCTCTCATCGTCCAATATCGACCATATGGTCGGCCGGTTCCATTCGCTGCTCGCGCCCGATGCGCTCATCCTGACCAAACTGGACGAGGCGGCCGATGAAACCTATCTCGGCCACCTGCTCAACATCCAGGCCCGCTTCGGTATCCCGCTGCAGTACTTCACCAACGGCCAACGAGTCCCCGACGACCTATCGCGCCCGGACTGCCACGTCATCGCCGACAAGATTCTCCCGCAAGCCGCGCTGTAAATCGGCGCGGCCTTCCATGGCGAGGACAAGAATCTTCATAAAATCGCGTGTAGACGACCACGACACGGGGTAACTCTAAGCATGACAATCCCCGCGACCGGGAATCATGCTTCGCCGGCAAAACACGTCATGGCCGGCCATGCGAATGACTACGTCAAGCGGCACGCTTTTGCCGTTTGCGCTATTTTAATCTGGACACTCTCCGCAGGTGCGTTTCTCGCGTTTCATGACAGCATGACCACCGACGAGGACATCCATATCGCCTCCGCTTACCTCGCGTTGACCCGGCACGATTTCCGATTCGACTCGGAGCATCCATTCCTGTTTAAGGTCATCACCGCGCTGCCCTTGTTGGCGCTGCATCCGAACTTGCCTTCAGACGACCAGAAAGACTGGAAGGCGGCCGCGCCGAGCTATTACGACTCCTGGCGGGAAGCGCGCGAGTGGTCGGAGAATTGGTTTTATGCAAGCGGAAACAACGCCGGGCTAATGATCCTGCTGGCCAGGATTCCCGCCGTGCTCATGCTGACGCTCACTGTCTGGCTCACCTATTGGATCAGCCGTAAATGGTTCGGTCCGGATGTCGCGATCTGGGCCATGGGGATTGCCGCGTTCAACCCGATGCTGATCGGTCACGGCCATCTCGCCAACACGGACATTCCTCTCGTGACAACATTCCTGATCGGGGTCTATGCAGTGTGGCGCTACGGGGAACGTCCAGACATCACGAGCGCGCTCTGGTTTGGGCTTGCCTGCCTTGCCGCCATGCTCAGTAAGTTTTCGGGCATTCTTTTAGTGCCCATTTTTATTATCTACGCGATGTTCCTCTCGATGCGGAGGCGCGTCGAGAGCCGAAAAGCCTTGGGGCACGTTGGGGCTGCCGCTCTGCTTGTCTATTGCGGCATCTGGCTTGCCTACTTATTCAAATCGCAATACGTTCCGGGCGCTCCGTGCTTGCGCAGCGCGCTGAACCACTTGCAACCGCTCTTGCAGCGGCACGGCCACAACCTGGACCAGTTGGCAGTCTTCTTGGCGCACATACTTCCCATGCAGTACCTGAAAGCAGCCTTCATCCACGTCGACAATGCGGCAGTCGGTCGCGGAACATATCTCTTCGGCCACGAGTACCGGGGCGGCGTATGGTTCTATTTTCCAATCCTTTACCTGTTAAAGACTCCATTAGTCGCTCTCGCATTGCTAGCGGGGGGCGCGTGGCTGACTTTCAAAAACAAAACAGGCCACTCCGCGCACGCGGTCCTCGGCCTTTCGATCTTGGTGTATCTGGGAATTGCGATGCTCAACAAGCTGGATATCGGCATACGCCACATCCTGCCGCTGTTTCCGTTGCTTTCGATCTACATGGCGATCGGCGCGGTCGCTCTCGTCGACCGGTCGAGGAGGCTTTGGGTTGAACCGGGTCTCGCACTCATGCTCGCGCTACCCGTCGCCGCGTGGTTTCCCAGCTTCATTAACTACAGCAACGTCCTGGTCTCTCCGCCTTCCGCCGCCTGGCGCTATTATAATGACAGCAACCTCGATTGGGGACAAGATATAAAGGCGATCGCCGCGATCGTTCGGGCGCGCTTTCCAAGCGAGCCGGTCTACTTCAACCCGAGATGGAGCCCGTACGCGCTCTCCTACTACAGAGTTACGAGCCAACCCTTCGATCCGGCGACCCCGCCGCACGACGGCATCGCCGTCTTGAGCGCCACCCAGCTCTGCGATCCGGCCTACGCGATCTTCCGAAACGCTCATCCTGCCGCGAGCATATCCAACTCTACGTTCATCTACATGCTAGGCAGGCGCTGAAGCCGGTGTAGATCTAACGGCGAAGAAAGATGGAGACCGCTCGCCGCGGAGGCAGCCTCAAGCCGGCTAGGCTCCAGCGCTTCGCTGGACGATCTAAAGGAACGGCGAAATGGTTGACGCTCGACACAAAGCGTAGCTGAGCGAGCGATGGGATGGAAGCGCCCCCTTCGCTTGTCGTCGCGGCGAACCGCCGGTCGCGAACCGGCGAAAGCGCTGCGCCGGCCCCTTGTCAAAAACGGCCACGCCGGCCGCGGAGGCGTCTTGCATAGCATAGGAGTTTCGCTTTGTAAGAGAAGATGAGGATTAAGATGCCCTCCATGGCCGGGCTGGCCGTTCTTCTTTAGCCGCTTAACACTCAGCCTGTTGGCAAGCCGCACGCGAAGCGCTTGAAAAATGGCCCAGCGGCCAGAGAAGCGGTCCTAAGTCCTGACCAATTAGCATAACCACTCGCTTAACGCACAGCACGCGAATTTCCTAATAGCATTTCGATTTTTACACACGCTCTAAGAGCGCGTGCAACAAATCGAAAGGTCTCGTAAGACGGCTTCCACGGCCGCCGGGGCCGTTCTTGAAAAAAGGCCGTCACAGCGCTTTCACTGCTTCACCATGTGCGCTGGGATCGGACGCTGGCGACAAAAGGCCGTACGCGTGTTGACGAGGCAACGTAAATCACCGCCGTGAACGAGGCGCGAGTGAAAGAATGCCCCGGCGGCACGAGCCGTCCTGAATCTTTCTCGCAATACGCCAGTTCATTACACGCACTCTTAAGTAGCATCGCTGCCGAATGCAAATATCGGCTCCGCTTCCTTGGCCGCCGCCCGTATCCGCCGGACGAACTCACGCGCGGCGGCCGGGGAGCCGAAAGCGCTCACGGGGTGTATCAGGTACTGCCCCAGCCCAACCTCCATGAGCACCTGCCCGAACGCAATCGAAGAACCGGCGACGACCTTCGGCGACATGACGCCATAAATCCCACGCGCTTCTATCCTGATGGCCCGGTAATCGGTCACGAACCGATGCGTCCACGCGTCGGGTTCTCCTCGCTTCTGGGTGAGGAGCGTCAGGCGCATCGTTGACAAGATGCATAGGATCCCCCCAAAAGCTCCAACCCCGATGGCCGGAACGGCAATCGCCGTCAACGGCACGCCGAACGCCACGTAGACAACGCTAATGGCCGCGGCGATTACGAGAGCGCGCACAGCCGCTCCAAGAGCGGAGATTCGCACTGCCAGCAAGATGAGATCTTTACGGCTCACCGATTGTTGAAGCGCCAGGCATTGCGACGAGTCGATTTCGGGACCACAAGCCGGCAGTTCGTCAACCTCCGCATGCGCAAGAGGCGCTGGAGGCCAGCTCGCCTCATTCACCGAGTATGCCGCAACGACCGACGCCTCGCTCAGGCGTCGCTCCGCAATGCGGTAAACAGCTTCGGCTTCGGCTTGCGACGCAAAGGCCGATGGCGGAATCATGAGCGGCAATCGCCCCGGCGAGGCAAAGAAAATATCCCCGAATTCGACGTCAATACGGGAAATGGCGAGCCACGACATGACCGTTACGCCATACTCAGCGTAGCTCTCAATATGCGTGGAAGCAATCACGACGCGGCGAGGTCCGGCAAGACCTGGACGGCGCCTCACCTTGTTGCGCAGGAGGATCTTTGAGAGGCCAAGAGCGCTCGCCAAAAACCAAGCGGCCCCGAGGCCCGCAAGAACGCAGATTGGCTTCAAATCTGCGCTCTGCCAACCGAAGAAGAGAAGTTCCGTAAGAAGGAACGAAGCGACCGTCACCCTCGCCAAACGCCGCCGCCTGGCTTTTCGCGAATCTTGCAGGGAACCGCGCGCGGCGTGATACAGCATCCGCACGTAATCGTCCGGCGAGAACTCGTACTCCAGCTCGATCGTGTCCGGCTCGCTCATTTACAGCCTCGATGCGCGGTCTTCGGCGGTTTATCTTTAAACCGCCAGCGGAGAAAGGCCCCCATCCATGGGGTAGAGAGGTTCCATCATCCTCGCCAACATCGATTATCCACATTTGCGCGCAAACGCGTGCAATGTTACGGAGTTTCGCAGGCGTCGTGAGATGCGCACGCCTATGAAGGGTCATAACGTCCACGCTGGCGATTCGTGCATCTGTTTGCGTGCTTCGTGCATGGCGCTCCAAAGTCATGCGCGCTAGAATGAGGATCAACTCAGGCGATCAAGCCTGCAAGGAGGCTAGCGGCATGACAGGAAGAGTACGCATCGGTTTCGTGGGTGTCGGAAATATGGGCCAGGGCGCACACTTGCGCAACTATGTCACGGTTCCGGAATGCGAGGTCGTCGCCATCGCGGAGCTCCGGCCGGGTTTGCGCGAGGCAGTCGCGCACAAGTACGGCATCGCGCGAACCTATCCGAACGCGGACGAAATGATCGCCGCCGAAAAGCTCGATGGCATCGTCGCGATCCAGCCGTTCGATCTTCACGGCGTCTTCCTGCCGCGTCTCTACAAGGCCGGTATTCCGGTGCTGACCGAGAAGCCTCTGGCGTCATCGATCCCGGATGCGGAGCGCATACTGTCCGCGCTCGCGGATAGCGGGACGTGGCATATGGTGGGCTATCACAAGCGCAGCGACCCCGCGACCATGTATGCTAAGGCGGAAGTGGAGCATTTGAAGGCGACGCGCGAGCTTGGCGCTCTGAAGTATGTGCGGATCACGATGCCGGCGGGCGATTGGGTCGCAAACGGCTTCCGGGAGATCGTGCGCAGCGACGAGAAATGGGAGCGGCCATCATCGGACGCAGCCCCCATCTCCGGCAAGCCATACATTGAATTCGTCAACTACTACATCCATCAGGTCAACATGCTCCGCCATCTGCTTGGCGAACCGTACAAGGTCACTTTTGCCGATCCATCGGGAGTGATCTTGGCCGCGACTAGCCAGAGCGGCGTTGCCGGGATCATCGAAATGTCGCCGTATAGAACAACGGTCGATTGGCACGAGAGCGCGCTTGTCGCGTTCGAGCGAGGCTGGGTAAAGATCGAACTCCCGGCGCCGTTGACGGTCAACCGTCCCGGCCGCGTCGAGGTCTACCGCGATCCAGGCAGCGGAGAGACGCCGATGCTGCAGACTCCGTCGCTCCCATGGAACCACGCAATGTACCAGCAGGCGGTCAACTTCATCCGCGCCGTTAAGGGCGAGATTGCGCCCCTATGCACGGCTCAAGAAGCCCTGCTCGACCTAAAGAACGCCCGCGAGTACCGCGACCTGATGGAGAAATAGCCGGGACAGCTCAAGGCTGCGTCAGATAGGATTTAAGGGCGGGAACGACGCGCTCCGTTTCCTCGACGACAAGTCCGGCGAGCAAACGCGCTCCCTGTTTGTTAAAATGCGTCCGATCCTGCGCCGGAAAGGCAAATAGCGTGTCCAGGCCATCCTTACCGAGTTTCTCGAACGCAACGCCGCTCGTCGCATACAAGTCCACGAGGGGGACGTTCTTCTCCTCCGCGACGCGGCGCATGGCTGCGGCATACGGCAGCAGTTCTGTCGTAAGATGCGTTCCTTCCTTGTCCCACAGTCCACGATGCATGGGCGTCACCAAGATCGGCGCTGCCCCGATAGCGCGCGCGCTGTCAACATATTCGCGCAGGTACGCACTGTAGTCGCCATCCGCGTCCGTCGCTTCAGGCTGGCTCTTCGCATGCGAGTCGTTGTGGCCAAACTGAATGAAAACGAAGTTAGGCTTGCTTGCCAACAGCTTATCCCAGCGCCCCTCGCTCATGAATGTCTTCGTGCTTCGTCCGCCAGCCGCGAAATTTTCGATGGCGACGCGCTTTGTGTCTACAAACAATGGAAGAAGCTGCCCCCACCCGCGATGAGGATCGGTCAGCGGGTAGTCACAGACCGTAGAGTCGCCGGCGATGGCAACGCGGACTGGCGCGGCATCGGCTGATACGCCTGCAAGCCCATTTGCCGTCGCGAGGACCGCGCAAAACAACGCAGCGGCGAGCGGCAGGAAGATCGAATAGGGAATCCATTGGTTCATTCGCGGTAGGTCCTTCTTATGCCGACGTGCGCTCAAGCAGCGGCGCAACCGGCGTCAGCGCCACATCGAGAGCGCCGAAGACTGTGGTCGTGTAGACGATGTACCGATCGCCGCCGACGAAGTTCGGATGCGGATCGGGGTGGTAAACGCTCGGTTCCTCAAGGGTGGCGGACGCGGGAAGATGCGCGATCGTCAGGCTTCGCCCGGTATCGCGATTGAAGAACCCGACGTTCGCTGGGCCCCCGCGAAAGAAGGCGCGGGACGCCATTGAGTCGTGCACGAACAGCCGTCCGTCGCGCGCGTCGTGAGCGTGCCAAGTGCCCCCGGGGTCGACGAGAGATTGACGTCCGCTTTTGCAATCGATCTGCATCACGCCCTTATTCCAGTCGACGTAGTTAATCCGGCCGTCCGCGCTCCACCATTCGTGCGTCGCCGCCTTCTCGTTTGGCAGCCAAGACCGCATCGAGCCATCGCGTCGCAACGTCCACATGCGCAACAGCTTGCCGTCGTCGTTCGTGTCGATCCCGTGCGGCTCGCCGGTGGCCTTGTCGGTCCAGTAATCCTGGGCGATGAGCAGTTCATCCGGATCGTGCGGATGGAACTGAGCGTGATTGTAGCAGCGGTCGAACTCCGCCCAGAGGTTGAACGCGCCGTCCGCAACGGAAATTGAGCCGGCGAACCAGTGGTTGCCAATTTCGGCGTCGAAGCTAAGTTCCTTGCGGTCGACGGAAAACGTCAGGTGCGTTGCCATCCGGTGAGTAACGCCGCGTGATGCCCACTCGGCCGGAAATACCGCAACGCGCTCCGGCTTCGCGGCAGGCTTGGGAGCGCGCTTCCAGACGGCATAGCGGTTGCACCAATAAACCTCTCCATTTCGCGTATCGACCAAAGGCGACGCGTCCAGGCATTGCGTCTCCGGGTAGTGGTTTACGGCGCCGAGCTCAGTGTCCCAGACGCCAAGCGTCCTGTTGTACGAGTCCCCTGCGGGCGGAAAGCTGCAATAGAACCAGAGATAGCGGCAATCGTCGGTCAGGGATCGGTTGGCGAAATAGAAGCTTTGCTGGTACGGCGCGACGGCATTGTTCAGGACGTAGCTCGCAACTCCGGATTCCGGGTCGGTCCACGTTCGTAGGAGTTTGGTGTTGGTAAGGTCGATCACGGTGATAAATCCTTGGCGTCAAAGACCCGAAAGGTCGATCAGCCCCTATAGATTAGACCGGCAGCGATCAGATACCTTGGCGAATAGCGAACTTCCGCCGGTTGCGACGAAAAAGGCAAAGGGCTCCGCCTTGCAACGGAGCCCTTTGCGAAAATCCAATTTCTACTCCATCGACCTAGTAGATCGCCTTCTCCGTCTCCGGATCGAACAGATGGCTTCGAGAAACATCGACAACAACCTGAAGCTTTTCCCCGCTCTTTGCGCCGGTCGCGCCATCGAGCATCGCAACGATGTCCACGTCCCCGATCTTCAGGTACGCGGTACACAGATCGCCCATCGGCTCCACGACGTCGACGAACGCGGTCAGGGTGTTGCGCGGGCCGGCATCGACGGGATTCCTCAGGTTCTTGTCGTAGATGTCCGCGGGCCGGATGCCGAGGACCACATTCTTGCCCTTCCACTCCGCGAGAGCCTTCTTCTCGCTCTCAAGGATGTCGAAGTGGAACGAACCTGCGTCAATGATCAGGTCGCCGTCGAGCGAATCGGCCACGACGGCTTTGACGAAATTCATGGAAGGGGTCCCGATGAACCCGGCGACGAAGATATTCGCGGGATGGTGATAAACCTCCATCGGGGTATCGCATTGCTGAAGCACGCCGTCCTTCATGACCGCCATGCGATCGCCCATGGTCATCGCCTCGACCTGGTCGTGCGTAACGTAGATCGTCGTGATCCCGAGGCGGCGGTGCAGCTTGATCAGCTCGGCGCGGGTTTGCACGCGCAGCTTGGCGTCGAGGTTCGACAGCGGCTCGTCCATCAAGAACACCTGGGGCTCGCGAACAATCGCGCGGCCGAGAGCGACGCGTTGACGCTGTCCGCCGGAAAGCTCGCGCGGCTTGCGCTTCAAGTACTCGGTGATTCCCAGTTGCGCTGCGGCCTCGCCCACCCGCTTCTCGATCTCGGCCTTAGACATCTTGCGCAGCTTGAGGCCAAACGCCATGTTCTCGTAGACGGACATATGCGGATAGAGAGCGTAGTTCTGAAAGACCATCGCGATGTCGCGATCGCGCGGTTCAATGTCGTTGACGACCTTCTCGCCGATTCGGACGCGTCCTTCGGTGATCTCTTCAAGACCCGCGATCATGCGCAGAGCCGTGGTCTTGCCGCAGCCGGACGGCCCGACGAGCACCATGAACTCGCGGTCGCGGATCTCAAGCGAGAGATCCTTGACGGCGGTGACGTTCCCGTAGCGCTTGTAAACCTGTTCGAGTTTTACGGATGACATGATTCGGTGAGCCTGGCGATTATCCCTTGACCGCGCCGAGCTGAATTCCTTTCACGAGATATTTCTGTGTGGAGACGAATAAGATGATGAGCGGCAAGATATTCATGACGCTCGCCGCCATGATGAGATTCGTCTGCCGTCCATAGACGCTGTCAAAGAAGAGCATGCCGACGGGAAGGGTGCGCAGGTATTCGCTCTTGATCATAATCAGCGGCCAGAGAAACGAACCGTAGTTGCCCATGAAGCTAAAGATCGCCAGGGTGATGACGCCTGCGCGAGCAAGCGGCATGATAACATCCCAGAAGACCACCCAGGGGCTCGCGCCATCGATCGCCGCAGCCTCGTCGAGAGCGCGCGGGATCGTCAGCATGAACTGGCGCAACATGAATGTGCCAAACGCCGTGAACGACGCCGGGATGATCAAACCGATATACGAATTGAAAAGGTGGAGCTGCACCATCTCCGCGTAGTTCGGGATCAACATGACCACGCCTGGGATCATCAGCGTCGCCAGGTAAAGCCGGAAAACGCCGTCGCGCCCCGGCCAACGCAGCCGCGCGAACGCAAAGGCCGCCAGGCAGCTGGTGAAGACCTGCAAAAACGTCACCCACGCGGCGATAAACACGCTATTGAAATAGTAATGGGCGAACGGAACCTGCTTGAAGACTTCCGCGTAGTTCTCCGGATGCCAGACGCTGGGGATCGGATTCAGCTGCTCAACCTCCGCGAGAGGCTTAAAGCTGGTAAGCACCATCCAAATGAACGGCGCAAGGGTCGTCAGGCTGATCAGGATCAGAACCGCGTGCCGGAGGGCGAGAACCGCCGGAGGCGGCGGCTTCTTACCGGAAAGATGGGCATCACGATCTTCGTCAACGGCGAAACTGTTTGCCATGGCTAGTCGTCCTCCCTGTTGCCAAGCCGCCAGTTGATTACGGTCATGACGAAAATTATGATAAAGAGCAGCCAGGACACCGCCGACGCATAGCCCATTTGGAACTCTTCAAACGCTTTCTGGTAGATATAGTATGACATCGTCGTCGTCGTACCAGCCGGACCGCCGGCGGTCATGACGCGCGCCTGATCGAAGCCGGCCTGGAAGCCGCCGATCACGCTCATAACGACAATGAAGAACGTCGTCGGCGCTAACTGCGGCCAGGTCACATGCCGGAACGCATCCCACTTCGATGCGCCGTCCAGATCAGCTGCCTCGTACAACTCCTGCGGAACATTGGTGAGCGCCGCGAGGTAGAGCAGCATATTGTTGCCGCCAATGCCGGTCCAGACCCCCATAATGATCAACGCATCGCGAGCACCCAAGCCGAACTGCTTGGGATTAAAGCCGAGCTTTTCGATGTCGAGGGCAAAGATATTCTTCGTTGAGAGCAGCCACGCCGGAGCCTGCGCGTCGACATGCAGGAAGTGGAAGAAATTGTTCAGCGCGTAGTCGATCGGACCGAAATCCGGGTTGAACAGCGCTTTCCACAAAATCATCAGCGCGACGCCGCTTGTGAAGCTGGGCAGGTAAAACAGCGTCCGGTAAACGACCATCCCCTTCAGCTTTTGACTGAGCAGGATCGCCAGCATGAGCGAACCGAAGATCGAGACAGGAATCCCAATCATCAGATACACCGTATTCACGAAGTAGGTGTGAAAGCTCGCATCCGAAAGAAGATCGGTAAAGTTGCCGAACCCGACCCAGTGAAATACGCCGGGTCTGGCCACGTTCCAGTCCGAGAACGAAACCGCCAGCGAATAGAGCAGCGGTCCCGCACAGAATATCAGGAAACCGATAAAGTTGGGAGCGAGAAACCCGATTGCAGGAAGCAAGTCGCCTTTGCGTTGTTTCATGGCAGTTTGCCTCCCGTCGCCTTCAAATAGCGGGCACGCAATTTGTCGTCCTTCTGAAGATTGAGCCGAATTGCGGCGTTCACTTGATCGGTCGCATCCTTCAGCGCCAACGCCACGGGTTTCTGGTCTCCCTTGATCAGATCAATTTGCTTCTCGATGATAGTGCTCGCTGCAACCGGGTTGACATACGGACTGATCTCGGTCGGCACGGCATACTTTAGTACGTCGCGCCACACGGCATTGAAGTCCTCCTGCGGATACGCAGGGTCGTGCAGGTAATCGTCGCCCATGCAGTACTTCGGCACCGGGCCAAGCGCATCGGCCTGGTGATTGATGAGTTGGCTAAATTCTTTGCTCTGGAGATAGATGAGTACGTTAAGCGCATCCTCGCGACGCGGGCTCTTGGCATTGATAATCGTGCCTTTGCCGCTTCCCTCGAACACGCGAAGACCGCCCTTCGGATAAGGACACTCGACCGCCCATAAGTGAAGCGATGGCTCTTTACGCAATGTACACAACCACCAACGGCCGCCGAGAGCCATCGCGCTATGCCCGTTGCCGAACAGAGTAATCGTTCCCGATCCCCAGCCGCCCGACGTCGCCATGGCGTCCTGCTCAGCGGGGCTTGGCATGACGTGATACTTGTAAACGAGGTCGTGCAAGAATTGAAGTCCCGCCGCCGCCTGAGGCGTATTCAGAACACAACGCGTCCCATCGGGACTGTAAACATGGCCGCCATACTGGAAGACAAACTGCGGCCACTGGTACCAGTCTACCAAGAGGCCATATTGCGTGATCCGCCCCGAGGCATCGTGAAGCGTTAGCTTCTCCGCAAGCGGTATGAACTGATCCCAAGTCCACGGCCCTTTCGGCAACGGCAGGCCCGCATTCTTGAAGAGGTCGCGATTGACCCACAGCGCATTGGCGCCCGAGTTTGTCGGCGCGCCGTAGACGCGGCCGTTCTTAATACAGTTGCCCACATTGACGGACCATACATTATGAGGCACGTCGACGCCGCGCTTCTTCAGCTCATCCGTGACGTCCCACGCGACCCCGGCCGCAACATAGGCGTCCATCTGCTCGGGACCATAGCAATCCAGCACGTCCGGACCGTTCCCCGCCAGAGACTGGACGATCACCTTCTCCATGCCGGAATTGCTCGGATCGAGAACGCAATCGTACTTGGGGTACATCTTGTTGAACAAGGCGAACTGTTCGCGCCGCGCCGGGTTGTCGTCACTCGTCCAAACCAGCGGGATCTTGCCCTTGACGCCGCCGTGCGGCTCCATGGCGATCGCGACAATCGATAGGACGACAAGCACAAAGAAGATAATTGCGAAAAGTTGTTTCATGTTATGATCAGCACGGCTGGCGACGCCAGCGAGAATCACCACAGAGGCCGAGGCGACGGCTGGGTGCGCCGTGGTTCTGTCAGGACGAAGTGCGCGAGGCAACCGGGACTCGAAGATGCGTCAATCGCCCATGAGGCAGTGAAGCTACCCTTCAATCGCGTACTATTATACTGTATGCACCCGCGTTAACATCCCCTTTTCAGCATATAGATTGCGTACGATGGTGGATTTGCTCTCATCGCGGTCCGCTCGACAGCCCGCCCCCTACGCTCACGATGAACTCCCGGCGCCTATCGCGTACCCTGCGGCCTCGCGGCGGAGTGGATCGAGTAGATACTGGCGTTTGTAGCCCGGGCAGCTGCGATAAGCTCTGGGAAGGGAGTGTCGGTGATGGAAACGAAACCGAGGTTGAAATTTTCGCCGTCCAGGCATCTCCCAGTGGTAGGCTCGTCGGAGTATTGAAACCAGTGGACGCCAACGAAGGCCGGTTCCGACAAAACGCTTGTCACATAGGCTGAGTAGCGCGCCCCTCGCTCCGCCTGGCTTGCCACGGAAGCAGGCCCGCCGGAGAACATGCCGCGGTCAAGTGCGCCAAATGAGAACTCGCTCACGAGACACGGCTTGCCCAGCGTCTCCGCGTACGCATACTGACTGCGATCCCAATTGTAGATATTGAACGACAAAACGTCTGCATACTTTGCGCATGTCTCGACCGATTCGCGCGTGAACCAATCGTAGCGGCAGCCGAGATACAGGTGGTTGGGATCATACCGCTTGATCGCACCCGCAACGATGCTGAAATACTTTTCCGCGTAAGCGCTCAGAAATGCGCTGAAATCGCTGCGACGGGCATCCGTCATTGCGGGCAGCGGCGATGTCAGCGGTCCGGCCAGCTTCTCCCACGAGGAGAACGATGTCCCCCAAGCGGCATTGAGCCGACCGATTTCCACGTAATGGCTACGGAGCGAATCGCTAAACGCGCGTTTAGCCGGCGAATCGGCCCCGAGCGCAAGAGTTCCATAACAAAGCGCGTAGTGAAGAAAGTCGACGGATGTGCCGCCCCACTTCAGCTCGTTGTCGAAGAAATAACCGATGCACGCGGGATCGTCCCGCGTTGCGAGTGCTTTCGCGCGAACACTCTCGTCAACCGCTGCCGCAAACGCCGGATCGAACGGGTCCGTCATCTTGCCCCAAACATCCTGCCCCCACGGCACGTGTGCAAATTGTCCGGATGCGCTGAGCGCCGCGACATATGGGAACCTGTGACCGCGCCCAATGGATTCCACCGACCAGTTCGCGATCGTATTGAATCCCCACGAACCTAGCCGCGAAACGGCGACATCTCCAAACGACGTTCCATGGTCGGCGCCATACTTGCGCGCCAGATTGGCTTTGTAGAAATCATACGTCTTTCCGGCCTGTCCGTAACCTGCGGAGAGAGGATCACTGGATGCGGGAAGCCAGGAGAAGAGCGATTCGCGCCCCGCCACCAGCGTGATTTCGCTTGGTTGAATGGTATTTACGCCAACAGAAACAAACAAGCGGCCGCCGGGATCGACAAGCCACCATTTTCCGCCCACCTGCTCCGTACGAAAAAAGCCAGTCGCGGCTCGCTTGGGTCCGCTCGCCCACCCGCCCCATTTGTCGTGGCCGGCAGGGATGGGATGGGCTTTCCAATCCGCTGCCTCGGCTGCCCGTTGCGACGCAAGCTCGCCGTCGTTATGAACCTTCCCAGGCCAATCCGCCTGCGCGTTCTGCCCATATGCATCCACGCGGATGACCTGATCCGCCGCTCCGTGCGAGATCGCGGACACGAACGTCACGGCAAGCAGCGTCAATATCGTCCGGAATTGTTTCAGCATTGAGCCCCTCGTTCCATCCGGTTCGCGACGACGCCCCCTCTCGTCCGTCCGCGAACGGGAGGGGAAGCGATCCTTACTTTCCGTTCGTCGCGCCCGCCGCTCCATGAATGGCGTAGATCTTGGCATTCGTAGCCCGCGCCGACGCGATAAGCTCCGAGTACGGCGTATCCGTAATCGATACAAAGCCGATATTGTAGTTTTCGCCGTCCCCTGTCCGTCCGGTCGTCGGCTCGTCCGTATACTGGAACCAGTGGCAGCCGACGAAGGCGGGCTCGCTGAGCACATCGGTCACGTACGCCGAATAGTGCGCACCGCGATCCTGCTGGTTCTTGACCAGCACGAGCCCGCCGGAGAACATGCCGCGATCCAATGCGCCAAAGTGGAACTCGCCGACGAGGCACGGCTTGCCATAGGATTCGGCGAAGAGGTACTTGCTCCGATCCCAGCCGTAGATATTGAATGAAATCACATCCGCATACTTGGCGGCGGCCCTAATAGCCTCCTCGGAGAACCACGCGAAACGGCAGCCAAGGTAAAGGTGGTTGGGGTCGTAGCGCTTGATCGCCGTGGCAACCACGTCGAAGTACTTCTCGGCGTAGGCGCTGAGGAAATCGCTAAAATCCTTGCGCTGCGCGTCCGTCGTGATTGGCGACGGCGCTTTATACGGAGCGCTCAGCTCGTCCCACGACGCAATCGACGTCCCCCATGCGGCGTTCAGTTGATCGATCGACGCATAACGGCTCTTGAGCAGCGCAAGGAACGCTGCCTTTGCCGGCGCTTCTGGACCGAGCGAGAGCGCGCCATACGACAGCCCGTAATGCTGAATATCGCTCTTGCCCCCTCCCCACGAGAGTTCGTTGTCGCAGAAGTAGCCAAGGCACGCAGGATCGTCCTTGACCGTCGACGCCTTTGAGCGAGCGCTTCCGTCAACCGCGGCGGCGAATCCAGGGTCGAACGGGTCGGGCATTTTGCCCCAATAGTCTTCACCCGACGGCACCCTCGCAAATTGTCCCCAGGCCCCGATCGTTGCGACATACGGGAAAGCGTGCTGCCGCCCGATCTTCTCGATCGACCAGTTGCCGATCGTATTAAAGCCCCATGACGTCAATCGCGATACCGCCGCGTCGCTAAACGCGGCATCCTTATCCGCGCCATACTTCCGCGCCAGATTCGCGCCTAGTATATTAAACGTCTTGCCATAGTAGAGACGTCCTGGAATCATGCCGCTGGTCGCCCTGCCGTAGTAGACGGCCAACGGATCGTCCGGCGCTGGCAGCCAGGAGAACATCGATTCCCGCCCTTCAATTACGGTTCCAGCGCCAGAGCCCACACAGTCGATGCCGACGGACAAGAAGAGATGGCCGTCGGGATCCACGAGCCACCATTTGCCGTTTAGTTGCTCGGTGCGGAAAAACCCAGTCGCGGTCCTCTGCGGCCCGGTCGCCCAGCCGCCCCACTTATCGCGCCCCGCAGGCGCAGGATGAGCTTTCCAGTCCGCCTGCTCGGCCTTCTGCTGAGTAGCAAGGTCCGCGTCGGAATGGACCTTGCCCGGCCAATCCGCATGCGTATATTGGCCATATTGATCGACAATGCGGGTGAGGTCGAGCTCGGTACGCTGTCCGGCAAGGGAGATCGACTTAACCAAGAGAGTCGCCGGAAGATCAGGTCTTGCGCGAAAGATTTGGAACGCCACAATGTGGCGCGGATCGACCGAACTGTTGCCGGTGAGTGGGGTTCCGGCAGTGGCGCCAATGACCGGCGGAGCGTAACGCATCCCAATGTCTTCCGGTTTATCACCCGCCGCAAGAGGGAAGCAGAATGTCTCGGTCTGGCCTGCGGACACGGTCGCTGACGCCGCAGTACAATGTTTACTGCCATCGGCAGTCACATCGTCGTCAATGCGTATGCAAAACGCGACGTCATTCGCGGCCGGATTGGACAGCGTGAGAACGAGCGACGCATGGCTGCTCCAGTCCCAGCCAGCGGAGTCCGGCGCACTCCAAAGAATATGGGGCCACGCGTTATTTGCGCCAAATGTTACCTTAAGACCAGCTGCGGACGGCGTCGCTGTCGCATCCAGCAGGCGTGCGCCGTCCAGAGACAGCGGCTGGTCCGCGGCGTAAGCGCCCTGGACCGCAAAGAGCGCGGAGGCGGCTGCCAGCGGCAACAGGGCTTTCCGAATTCGTTTCATTATGGACATGCCTTTCGGGCTACAGAGGGCGCAACCGGATAAAGACCGGACCAGCTCCAAAGCCGATCAGGACGTAAGTTCGATCAGCCGATCGACGGGCGTAAGCGCCAGAGTCACTTCTCCGCCGACAGTCGTCGTGTACGCAATGATCTGGTCGTCGCAGCAAAATTGTGGATGAGGATCAATATGATACTTATCGCGGCCAATGTCTGGCAAAGGAAGCGATGACGCGATATTGAGCTCCGTTCCCGACAGCGTGTTGTAGAAAGTAACGCGGCAGCCGTTCGCCCAATTGTACGACCCGTTGTCGCCGACCAAAAATCGGCCGTCCGCGGTCGCGTGCGAATGGCAGCGTCCACCCGGCCAGACCAATTCCGGGACGCGCGACGAAATGTCCACATTCCAGGTTCCCGTCGAATAATCGACATACCACACGCTCGCGCCGTCGCTGCTCCACCACTCGTGCGTGTGCAAAGGCGATCCTTGCTCAAGAATTGGAAACGCGTGTTCACCGCGTCGAATTAGCCACATTCGGTTGTCTATTGCGCCGCGCTCTCCTGTCGCCGGATCGATCCACCAATCCTGAGCAATCAGCTGAAGGTCACGATCGACAGGACTGAACTGGCCGTGGTTATAGCAGCGGGTAAAATGCTGCCAAATCCGCACTGGAGTTCCATCCATCGGCGCATCCCCAACATACCAATCCCGGCCGATCTGCGCGTCAATGTTCAGGGACGTCCCATCGGCACAAAACGTAAGGTGCGTGGTAATTCGATAAGGACGCCGGCCGCGCGCGAGATCATCCGGGAACCGATTGACCAACTGCGCCCGCATGCTCTGCTTCGGCCCACGCCGCCAAATCTCCTGGCCGGTAACCCAATAGGCTTCCCCGGATCGCGGATCAATCAGCGGCGAACCATCGAGAAAGGCCGTTTCAGGAAAGACGCGCACCTCGTCGTCTTCAAAATCGACGACCCCGAGAACTCGTCCATAGTTAGCGTCCGCCGAAGGCGGATATCCGGCGTAGAACCAACAAAAGCGCCCATCGGTCGTCAGGCTTCGGTTTACAAAATAGAACGACTGCCGCATCGGAGCGACGGGAGAAGTTAAAAGCCAGCTGATAACGCCGGAATGCGGGTCCGTCCATTTACAAAATAATGCACTGCGCGAAAAATGCGTCATATGATTGCTTAAGACTCGTCAAAGAGCGTGCGGCCGCTATAAGCGCGGCCGCCACGCTCGTGTCTATTGCGGCTAGGCCCACATGGCTGGATTGACGTTCAGCAGGTCGTCGCTGACCGATTTGCCGATCAGTTCGATCTCGGCAAGGTCCTTATACGACAGCGTGACATCCGCGCCCGCCGCGTTTTGCGATGCCTGTTCGGCGTTGCGCGCGCCGACAATCGCGTGGGCGCCTGGGAGGGCGAGAAGCCACGCGAGGGCAAGGTGCGCCATGCTGATATTATTGCGCTCCGCGATCGGCCGCAGGCGATTGACCGCATCAATCGCTTTCGGGTACGTTTCTTCCTTGAACAGCCTGTTATTGGAGCGAACGTCTTCCTTCGCGAGCCCGTGCACCGGACCGAATTTACCGGTCAGTAGTCCCTGTGCAAGCGGAGAATAAGCAAGGACGCTCATCGACAGCCGAAGGGCCGCTGCAATCACATCCTTCTCGGCCTGACGCCAGAACAGCGAATACGGCGGCTGGACAGAATCGATCCGACCGAACTGCTGCGCCTCCGCGATCTGCGCGCCGCTGAAGTTCGAGACGCCGATCGCCCGGATCTTGCCCTGCTCCTTGAGCTTGACAAGTGCGCCGATCGTTTCTTCGATCGGAATGACCGGCGTGTTGAATGTTCCTGCTGGCCAGTGGATCTGGTAAAGATCGATCCGGTCCGTCTTCAGGTTTGTCAACGAGCGCTCACACGCCGCGACAAGCTTTTCGGCCGACAAATTCCCGGGGCCGACCTTCGTCAAGATCACGATCTCATCGCGCCGGTCCGCCAGGGCCGCGCCCAGGACCTGCTCGCTGTGTCCGCCGCCATAGCCTTCAGCCGTGTCGAACGTCGTGATGCCATGCTCGAATGCGGCGCGATGCGCGGCGATCGTCTGCTCATCGTCGATCCCTACCCACATCGCCTTGCCCGATTGCCACCCGCCAAAGATAATCTTGCTAATCGTGATATCCGTGTTGCCAAGTTTTGCGAATTTCATGCGCTCAGTCTTTCGCCGGGACATACGAAGCCGCCCGGCCTTACACTCCTCGCTTACCACCGCCCCGGTAAATCCAGCGCAAATGGTTGCAGCATGCAATGCCTGTTCCGCGCACGCTAGCATGATTCCTACGTTGCCTAACGGATAAGTCTTAAGATTGTGAGAAGCCGGGACTGGGCGTTGCGCCGCGGATACAATTCCCGGATGGCTGGTCACACGGCGAGCCGGCGGGCTTGTTGTTTCACCTCACGCTAAAATGCGCAATCACGCAGAGCGAGGGTATCGCAGGCGACGCCTCATCGAGCGCCATGTCTGGACGTATGCCCGACGGATCCGTGACCTTGACCGCGAGGGCGTATTGTCCGGGAGCGAGAGACTTTGGCAGCGGAATCTGTTCGTCCATAACGATGGGATGAGCTTCGGGCGCCGGGAGTATCGATCGCAAGTCAACGCCGGATCCGCCGAGCGCGACAGGTTCCTGCGGCTCGCCGGCAGCTGGCAGCAAAACATACGTGACGTTCCACGGATCGTAAACAGGAGCGCTGCCCGTGTTGCTCCAGGACGCCGAGATAGAGACCATGCGCCCATGTTTGGAGTCCGAAACGGTCGCGGTTGCCGAGACGTGCAGATCGTAGCCCGCGCAGTCGGCCATCGCCGCAATTGCCGCCTGCGCGTCCGGCGCAAGTTGCTGCCAGCGAGGCATGTTCCCGTTGCCGACGGCGCTGACATGGTATTCAACGACCTGCGTTTTCGCCAGCGTAAAGGCCCCCGCGAGATCCGGATCCTTCGGTCCAAAGCCGAAGAACTCCGTTACAAACGGCGCGGTTTTCCAGCGTTCCTGCACTGCGGCCAGCCTCCGCGGATCCTGCTTAAGCCCTCTTTCGAACCAATCCTTGCCCAGGCTATCCCGCCGGATTCCGATCGTTGGGCTCTTCGAGAGGGCGTAGAGAAGGCCAACGGAATCGTCGGTCATCATAATCAGCCGCGTGCGCCGGAAAGCGCGAACATACATGTCCACGATGGCGCGCTTGGTATCGTCCGTCCCGGACAGTCCGCCCTGAGGGTTGGGGTACTTGTACGGGCTCGTATGCCATTCGCCCCAGTTGCCATAACTGCCGATCTCGACCCAGGCAATGCCCGGATTGCCATCGTAGCGCTGCCCAAGCGCATCGATGAGCCTGTTTGTGCGATCGAGGAACAGGGGATCGTTCCAATCGGGGAAGTAAGTGTTTGGGACGGCGGATGTCCGGTTGCGGTTGTCGTCGAACCAGACTCCCTTGGGGAGGGCGGCAACAAGGTAGTCAGGCACGAGCGCTTGAGCCCCGCTGCACGCCGGCATGACGCGGAAGGCGAGCCGCTGCCCCCTCGCCCGCGCGCGCTCGATATCGGCATCGATCACGGAGAAGTCGTACTTGTCGCGCTCGGGCTCAAGCTGCTTCCAGGCATACCGGATATATGTCTCCGCCGGAAGATGCGGCAGCGGGACGGCGTTTCTACGATACCACTCGTAAAGGCCCCGCATCGAGTTCTGGCGAATCGCCGGCGCAACGAGCCCATCCGCAGGCAGGACACGGCACGTACAGGCAATCAGCATCATGGCAACAAGGAAGGCGCGCAAAACGGCTGGAAGGTTTGGCATCGCATTCTCCGGATTCGAGATCAAAGTTCAGGAATCGATTGGGAGCCCGCATCGACCGCGTCGTATCCCCAATCCGCGCGAGCTTGCGGAAGCCCCGAACGCCCTAGAGTCACGACGACCCGGTTCGGAGAGCCGCATGAGGCGCACTCGACGACAATTTCGGCAGGCAGTTCGTCATAAGGAATACGCAGGGAGGCCTGACAACAGACGCACGCGACCGGCACGATTTGACGCGCCCGGGAAGGCGAAGCGGACGGCGCCGAAGCCATGCGTTCATGGCGAAAGTGGACGAAGAGGCGACCGAAGTTATCCGAATCCTTTTCGATCCGGTGGTAACGCGCCTTGACATCCGGCCGGTCAAGAAAGCGCAGCACGGTCTTCTTGAGCGCTCCCGATCCCTTGCCCGGTATGATCTCCACCTCGGTCGCCCGCTTCTCGATCGCCTCGTCGATAATCGACGACAAAGCCGCCTCGATCTGCGCGCCGTCCTTAAATATCGGATGAAGATCCAGTTTGAGCTTCATAAACCCGCGATCCGCGCTCGCCTAATCGATCGGCAGGCTCGTTTTGAAGATCGTCGCGCCCTCGCTCGAAGTTACGTCGTACCCTCCGCAGACCGCGGGGACAATAAACGACTGTCCTTGCCGAAGTTGCGTCGGTCCGGCGTGCGCCGTGCCGGCCAGCACAAACAGATGATGGAAGCCGCTCCACGCGTTAAGAGACGCGCTCGCTCCGGGGCTCAGCGTGATCCGGTCCAGCAAGAAGTAAGGCGTCTCGAACAGCACCTCGACCTTTGCGCCTCCCGCCGATGAAACCGTGCGGGGCTTGCGGATGTGATGCGAAAGGTCGTTATGATAATCGTCGCGCTCAATAGTCGCGAGGTAGTCTTCGACGTGCGTCGGACGAAGGGAGCCATCCGCAAGAAATTTCCCCTTATCGAAACCGCGCATCGAGCAGAGGGGATCGGCGACATCAACCTGCACCTCATACACGAGGTTGCCCTGCGGGAAGCGCGTCTCGTCATCCTCCCACGAGTGGTGAATACCACCCGCCGTCAGGTCTACGATCTCGTCCTCGCCCGCTTCAATCACGTTGACGTATTGATACGGATCGAGTTCGGCGATGCGCGCCTTTGCACGCGATCCCGCCTCGCCAACGGTCAGCCGGCCAGCCTTAACCTCGACGCTCAGGTCGTGCATCAGTTTGTCGATCTCGCGCAACGCCGCCGAAAAGCCCTCGAACGACGCACCGCGCTTCAAACCGAACGTAAACAGCCCTGGCGCGAGATAGAACCATGATTCTGGTTTCGGCAGCCAGTGCCCCAGCTTCTTATCAACTGGCAGGTGAACCTGAAACGAGTTCCCTTTCGCCTGGGTCAGCTTGATTAACAACGAAAGATCCGAGCCGAATTTCTTGAGCACGCACTCGCCCAAAAGCTCCGATGCCGACGCCGTCAGAAGTTCGCTGATCGGGTGCGCATCACCGCTCGCTGGATCGATCAGGCTCGACGAACGCGCAAGCTCGTATGACTGACCAACTTTTTTGCCTGTCCACTCGGGATCGTCCGACAAACCCTTGAGATCGATGATATAGCGCCCACCCCAGCTCGGTTGCTCAATAAGTTCGTCTTGGACTCGCCATGGTCGCGCGGTAATCGACATGATGCAGTAAACCTCCGGCCGGCTGCCATAAAACGGACACGCCCCTAGCCGCATTCGTTATACCCGATCAGCCGCTGGGCTTGCCGGAAGAGAGGATTCGTCCGATGCGATCGCGAACGGCGGATCATGAACGATAAGCCTCCTCGTCCATTCGACGCAATCTACGAAGCCGTCCGCGCGATTCCCGCCGGGCGCGTCATGTCGTACGGTCAGGTCGGAGTGCTCGCGGGTGAAACTCCGCGAACCGTCGGCTGGGCAATGACCAGCGCTCCCGATGGAGTCCCCTGGCACCGCGTTGTCGGCGCGGACGGCTACCTGCGCATCGGCCGCCGCTCCCCCGACCTGCAACGCCTCCAGCGCGACCTGCTGGCGGCAGAGGGAATCCCGCTACTCGAGAACGGCTGCGTGGACATGGAGTTGTACCAAGCGGAAGGGTGAAAGTGCGCGCTTCGCGTGCGGCGGAACAAAGAAAAATTGGACTTTCGCTTGCTGTGCGTCAAGCGAGTGGTTACCCCAAATTCGGTAATCATGTACTTAGAAGGCATGGAAACGAAAATACACACGCCGATCACGTCAATCGAAGCCGTCGCGTTCTACCAGGACGAGGGAAACTGCCAGCATACCATGATGGCTACCGCTTTCCTAATGGCGTGCGCTGCTCGCGTTGTGGTGACATGAATGTTACGCGACTTAGCCGCGGAACAGACTGGAAGTGCAACGGCTGCAAGAAGCAGTTCACCGTGAAGGTTTGAACCATCTTCGAGGATAGCCCCTTGTTATTCTCACTTTAGTTGCCTGCCGTCTAGATGCTTGCCGGTCCAAAGAACTGTGTAAGTTTCTGCGAGTTAGGCCGTGCGCTATACCTGCAACAAAAAACAGCGTGGTTTATGCTGCGTCGCATCCGACATGCCGTGAACGCCTGATCATTCAACAAGCCGCTATCTGGCGGAGTTGAAGCGGATCAAACCTATATTGGCGGACTGGAACAGAACAAGCGCAAGAATAAGAAGCTGAATGCCGGTCGAGGCACGGCTGGCAAGGCTGTCGCAGCCGGGATCGTGGAGTGCTGTAGCGAAATTCGCGCAAAGGTTGCTCCTTCAGCCGAGAAAAGGACGCTTCAGAAGAACGTCAGCCAGCATGTTGCAGCGGGATCGGCACTCATGACCGACGCACACAAAGGATACGCGGGACTAGAGAGTGACAGTGTTGACGCGGTTGTTGACCATGCAGTCGAGTAAGTGAATGGAAATGTCCACACCAACAACACGGACGATCAAAGGGACTTATGTTGCAATTGACGTTCCACACCTTGACGCCCATCTCGACGAACAAAGCTTCCAATGGAGTAACCGCAAAGGCACAGATCAGGAACGCTTCCACACCATTCTCTCAATGGTTGCGGTCAAGCGCCTCACCTACGAGGAGCTTATAGGCTGGTGGGAAACCTACTATCCTCAACCGAATATCACGACGGTTGCGAAACGGCGGGGCAGGAAGGGCGCTTAGGCGGTCTTCCGCGCTTCACCGGTACCGCTTCCGGCGTGTCCGCCAAATCCTCTAGCTTGACGCCAAAGAATCGCCCAATGAAGTCTACGCGGTCATCTGGCGTCACGTCAGGGCGTTGGTCAGATTGCAGCCCCGCTAGGGCCTCATCGCGTTTCCTTGCAGCTTGTGCAGCCTCCTTTGGTCTTCGGATCTTCTTCGCTGGTATGGGTGTATTATGCGCGATCAATTTGGACAGGCGTCGATCCGTGTACACTTACCGGAACTCACCGTCCTATATTGGAGGTGGACGCGATGCTGCACATGCGAAAAGGCGTATGCGGAGGCTCATAAACGATACAATAGTATCGTTTGCATCATGTTGTACGAATTCACAAGGTAACTGTGACACACTTTGTACTGGTAGCACTAGCGGCGGATCAAGGGCAAGGATCGCTACAGATGTGCTTATACGAGTTTCTTGTGTCCTTGTATCAAAACGATACAGGCAAATCTTTTCCCATATACCATTGACAGCTACCGAACAGCCGTGCTATCATGAAGCATGAGCTGAAATAAGAAACCGGCCGTCGATGCTACGAACATCGGCGACCGGTCAAGACGAGACAATTTGGGGCGGTAGGTTAATGGTAAACCAATTCCTTGCGAGGGTTTTAATCCGGGTTCGAAACCCGGCCGCTCCACACGTCTACGCTTTTTTATTATAGGCAAATCAGGATCGGTTGTCAAGCCCTGGGAGGCAAAAATGATACGATTATCGATTACGGAGCCATTTGAGGGCGAATTTCGTTTCGATACAGCACATGAGGTCGTTGACCTTTTTGAGGCATTTAGTGCGCAAGGTATGCGGATCGGTCGGTCGGTGCAGCCCAAAGGCGATGTCGTGCGCCCCGCAGCGGACTCGCCGGAAGAAATAGCTCGACGAAACGCAATCCGAGCTCGGTTCAGTCCTGAACCCGGCACCTCCTATGTCGCGCGTGCCGAAAGGGCACTGAGGAATCTCGGACGCAGTGCGTCAGTGAAGGTGATACTAAGTCAAATTAAGCTCGATGACCCAACCTTCGTCCCTACTGGAAAGACGCCGGAAACGACGTTAAGACAGGTTCTTTCTAGAAGTAAGACCGGAGTGTTCGCAAAGGACGGCGACGGGCTTTGGATACTGCAAGAATTTCTTGCTAATAAACCCGAAGAGCATTAAACAGAAAACCGCGCCGACGATGAAGCCGAGCGCGGTATCTGATCCATCTTGGCCGTAACACGCCGAGCGGCGGCACGGAGCCGATAGGTAGGGTTCACCCTCATTTTACCACATGGTGGGAATCTGAGGTCTCCTTCTGCTCCTTGTCGCTGAAAAAGCGGCAAGGAGGGCAGCGGTGTTAAACCTGGCACAACATGATTGAGGGGCCGTTAAGCAACCGGAACCGGCCCATCCGGTTCATGCAGTTTCCTTCGATAGATGAAAGGCAACAGATATGAGCCGACGAATGCACCGGGAAATTGACCCGGAACTCGCATCTTGGATTCGCTATCAGCGAGAACAGCATGGTCTATGGGTTCATCAACTAGCAGCCGCTATTGATGTTAACCCCGGCCGAATATCCGAATACGAGAACTGTAAGCGACCAGTGAAACCGGAACATCTGGAAGCGATCGCGCAGGTTCTCAACTAAGCCGATCCAAGTCCCGCAAAGCCTCTATCTTCGCGGGACTTGATTATTGGTGTGCCCGGCTGTTAGCTCACCATACCGTAAGTTGCGTCAAACGGACAATGACCCAAAATTGGTAAGGACTTAGGAACGCTTCTGTGGCCGCTGTGCCATTTTTAAAGCGCTTCGCGTGCGGCTTGCCAACAGGCTGAGTGTTAAGCGGCTAAACGGCGCTCGGCCCCATTCGTTCACGGCCAAGACGAAGGCACGTCCGTCATACATCAATTCCTGTATTCGTCCGCGCCTGTCGACATCACGCCTTGCCTATTTCAAAACTCACGCAGGGACACGTCCGTATTGAGGAGAACAGGAGGAGAACGAGAGGCGTGCGCATCTCGGCCAGGAGGATTTACCATGACGGATACGAGTGCGGAAGACCTTGACTTGGCTCTTCTGCCGGTAACGCCTAATCTATCGCCAAGCTCCTATTACGCAACGACGGCGCGACCGTTCCAGGGCATACCTGGCATCGAGCGCGCGAGCGGCGGGCGGTTGTGGGCCACGTGGTACGCCGGCGGAGACAACGAAGGACCGCTCAACTATGTTCTCCTCGTCACGAGCGGCGACGATGGAGCGACGTGGCCGGACCCCGTCCTGGTCGTCGATCCTCCCGCGAACATCCGCGCATTCGACCCCGTTGTCTGGCACGATCCGCAAGGCCGTCTCTGGCTCTTTTGGGCTCAAGGCGTGAGCCATTGGGACGGACGCGGAGGCGTCTGGGCAATCCACACAAACGATTCGAACTCGGCCAGCCCCGCGTGGAGCGCGCCGGAACGAATTGCCGACGGCGTCATGATGAACAAGCCGACGGTTCTCTCCAACGGCGAGTGGCTTCTGCCTGTCGCAATCTGGGGGCATCAGCCAATCGTGCATCCCGCGGTTGATCCAGCGAACCGGACGCCGCATGTGGTAGCGAGCGGCGACCAGGGTCGAACGTGGCAGTTGCGCGGCGGGCCGTCGATGGAGAATCGCTCGTACGATGAGCATATGGTCGTCGAGCGCAAGGATGGTTCGCTCTGGATGCTCACGCGGCTTCACGACGGCATCGGGGAAAGCGTCTCAACCGACGGGGGCCTGACCTGGACCGCCGGGCGCAAATCGAATATCACGCATATCGATTCGCGCTTCTTCATCCGCTCGACGCGATCGGGGCAGATCTTGCTCGTCAAGCACCACAACAATACGGGCCGCTCACATCTGACCGCGTTTCTCTCCAGCGACGACGGCGCAACGTGGCAAGGCGGTTTGGTCATCGACGAGCGAGCGGATGTGTCATATCCCGACGGCGTGGAGTACGACGGCAATAAGTTCCTTGTCATCTACGACCGTGAACGGTATGCGGCGCGCGATATATTACTCGCCCGTTTCACGGCGGACGATGTGCTGGCGGGCAAAATCGTCGCGCCAGCGTCCACGCTCAAGCAGCTCGTGAACCGAGCCAGTTAACCAGGGACAACGCTCCATATGACAACATTCAAGGATCTTCTCAAAGCACGCCGGATCATCGCAATCGCGCGCGGCATATCCAAGGATAGCGCGGACGGCGTGGCCGACGCCATGGAGCGCGGCGGGGTTTCCATCCTCGAAGTGACGCTCAACACTCCCGGCGCCATCGATATTATCGCAAACTGGAGACGCCTATACGACGGCCGGCTGCAGGTTGGCGCAGGGACAGTTCTCACGATCGACGACGCACGCCGCGCAATCGATGCCGGAGCGCAGTTTCTGGTCACCCCGCACACCGACGAAGCGCTGATCGCGTTTGCGTCGCCAACGGTTCCGGTTGTCGCCGGCGCGTTCACTCCGAGCGAGATTCTGCGGGCTTGGACTGCGGGAGCGGCGGTTGTTAAGATCTTTCCGGTGTCGACTCTCGGCCCTGCGTACATTCGAGACTTGCGCGGTCCGCTCGGCCATATTCCGATGGCGGCGGTCGGCGGCGTGACGGATCGGAACGCCGCAGAGTTTCTGCGCGCGGGCGCGATCGCCGTCGGCATCGGCGGGCAGCTCATCAGCAACTCGCTCGCCCGAGCCGGGGACTTCGACACCCTCACGAACAATGCGCGCCGGTTTGTTAAAGCCATCGAAGCCGCAGTGCATGAGGAGACGGAGCAGTGAACGCAATCACCGCCGCGAAGCCCGAAATTGTCACGTTTGGCGAAACCCTTGCAGTCGTTCTTTCAGCGTCCGGCGAGCCGCTTGAGCACGCGGAGTCGCTCAGGCTCACGATCGCCGGCGCGGAATCCAATGTCGCGATCGGTCTGGCGCGACTCGAAACGCGCGTCCGGTGGATTTCACGGCTGGGCGATGACCCGTTCGGCGCGAAGATCCAGAAAACGCTGCGAGGCGAAGGAGTTGAGACGGTCGTCGACTGGGACGAAGCAGCGCCTACGGCGGTCATGTTCCGCCAGCGCATCGCGGGGGGCGACGCGAGCGTCTACTACTACCGCAAAGGCAGCGCAATGAGCCGGATGAGCGCGGCCGATGTATCGCGGAATTGGTTCGACGGCGCGGCCTGCTTCTATTTCTCCGGGATCACGCCCGCGCTGAGCGAGAGCGCAAGAGAGGCTACGTTTGAAGCCGTGCGCCTTGCAAAGGAATTGGGCCTGTGGGTCTGCTTCGATCCAAATCTGCGGCTCAAACTCTGGCATGGCGCGCACGCCCGGCAAACGCTTAGCGCCCTTGCGGAGTTGAGCGATGTGTTCCTGCCCGGCATCGATGAAGCCCGTTTCCTTCTGAACGCGCCGCAGGATACAGCGCCCGAAGATCTTATCCAAGGCGTTGCCGATCTTGGACCCAAGCTGGTCGTTATGAAGCTTGGGCCCCATGGCTCGCTCGCGCTGCGCGATGGACAGCTGATCAAAACTCCGCCGCATCCCGTTGCAACGGTCGTCGATGCAATCGGCGCGGGCGACGCATTCACCGCCGGGCTGCTATCCGTCCTCGTCCGCGAACCCGAGAACGTGGAAGAAGCGCTTCAGCTTGCGAACCTGTTGGGCGCGATGGCGACACAGGGACATGGCGACTGGCAAAGCCTGCCTACTCTGCGACAGGTGGACTTGACAAAATCCGGCGCGACCATCGCTCGATAGGAGCGCGAGCGGATCTATGATAGGTGCGTAAAAGATCAAAAGGCTTTGTAAGACGGCTTCCCGGCCGCCGTGGCCGTTTTTGAAAAAGGGCCGTCACAGCGCTTTTACCGCTTCACAATGTGCGCCGACGGCAAAAGGCCGTACGCGTGTTGACGAGGCATCGTAAATCACCGCCGTGAACGAGGCGCCGGCAAAAAAATGCCCCGGCGGCACGAGCCGTCCTGAACCTTTCTCGCAGTACGCTGAATGATTACTCACCAGCTTAGTGTGCAAAGAGCCGGCAATTGCACGTAAGCGCCGGCTGGCTTGCCTGACCGCGGGCGCTGCCAAGGCGCTGTCCCCTTCTTCGGGTCCGCGTTCGGCGTTCCTTTCCGAAATGCTATAATGTCGGAAAGCCGGGCGAACGTGGAATACACGAGCGACGCGGGCTGCCGCAAGAAACGCTTCAGACCAGGCCAAACATCCATGAACAACCTCAATGGCATCAGCCAGATCCCGCCGCTATCGATCGACGACGACGCTCAGGCCGCCGCGAAGCCAACGATCGGAGCGGTTGTGCGCGGCTCGCTGCAGACCGGCCTTCAGATGAAGCTCGGCGACAACATCAGCGTCGAAGCAATCCGCGCCGGGAATTTCGTCGTAATCGAGGGCGAAAACTACGAATTCTTCTGCATGATCACCGATGTCACCCTCGATGCCGCGTCGCCGGCGCCGCTCGCCAAGCCGCCTACGGGCGACGACCGCTCGGCGATCACGCTGCGCAAGATTCTCGTCGGCCAGACAGTCTACGGAACGCTTGCGCTCCGGCCGCTGCTCATGCGCCGCAAAACGCCTGACGCCGAGTTTGAGCCGGTCAAGACGATCCCCGTCCACTTTTCCCCGGCGCGCGTCGCCAGCGCGGACGACGTGGCGTCCATTTTCGGCAGCGAAGCCGCGGGCGACGGACACTTCAATATCGGCACGCCGCTCGACATGACCGACATCGAAGTGTGCCTAGACCTCAAGAAGTTCGCGGAACGCTCGAACGGCATTTTCGGCAAATCCGGCACCGGCAAGACCTTTCTGACGCGCATCTGCCTGTGCGGCCTGATCAAGCACAAAGCCGCCGTCAACCTCATTTTCGACATGCACAACGAATATGGCTGGGAAGGCAGCGTCGAGGATCCGACGCGCAGCGCCGTCAGGGGGCTAACGCAGTATTTTGGCAACGATGTCCTCGTGTTCTCGCTGGATCGAGCGTCGTCGGAACGTCGCGGACGCCGTCCGCAAAACGAAGTACTGATTTCCTACGAGCAGATTACCGTCGAAGACATCGTCCTGCTTGCCGACGAGTTGAACTTGAACGCGACCGCGGCGGAGACGATCTATCTTCTCGGAAACAAGTTCGGCGCAAAATGGCTATCGGCGCTCATCGATTTGCCTCCCGAAGACCTCAAGCCGCTAGCGGAGGAAATCGGCGCGCACGCGGGCGCTTTAGGCGCGCTTAAGCGCAAGCTCTCGCGGATGGTCGATTCATGCAAGGGCTTTCTTCGCGAATCGCTGCCAAAGGCGGACGACGCCGTCACTGAGATCCTCGGGTTCCTCAAGCGCCGCAAACATGTGGTGCTCGAGTTCGGACAATATCGCGATCCGCTCCAATACATGCTGGTCGCCAACATCCTGACGCGCCGCATTCACGAGGTGTATACGAGGGAGATGGAGGAAGCGGGCAACGACAGAGGCAAACAGCCCCCGCCGCTCGTGATTACCATCGAGGAAGCGCACAAGTTTCTCAGCCCCGCTCTCGCCAAGCAGACGATTTTCGGCACGATCGCCCGGGAGATGCGCAAATACAATGTCACTCTTCTGATCGTCGACCAAAGGCCGTCGGGCATTGACGCCGAGGTGCTGTCGCAGATCGGCACCCGCATCACCTGCCTGCTCAATGACGAGCGGGACATCGACGCGGTGCTAACCGGCGTTGCCGGAGCGCGCGACTTGCGCGGCGTTATTGCGTCGCTGGACAGCAAGCAGCAAGCTCTCTTGCTGGGACACGCGACACCGATGCCGGTCGTCATCAAGACGCGTGAGTACGATAGCGATGAGTTTCGCAAGAGCATGGGCAGCCTATCCGCTTCCATCGGCGAATCCCCCAAGAAGCCTGAGGAATTCGATGACTGGTCGTCCTAGCCCACGGCGGCGAGCGCGTATGGTGGCATCGCTGCTTGCCAGCTCGCTTCTTGCACCCGCAGCATGCGTTCACGCTCAGGACGCGACGGGGACACCGTCCTCGCCGGCCGCCCAGGATGCCCCCGTCAACGCGTCCTTGCCGGCCGCCCGCCGATCCGCTGAGACGCGCGATCGAGTCGCGAAAAAGCGCCATGCGCCTGTTTACCTCAACTCGCCGATTCCCCCGGTAACAGCCACGGCACGAACGCAGATCCTTCACCCGTCGTCCAGCTCGTTCACGCTCGACGGAAACGCAAACCTCCAGGCAGGCGACGAACTGACCATCCAGGCCGATCACATCACAAGCGATTACGGTTTGCGGCAGATCGACGCGACCGGAAACGTCTTCATGCAGGAGATGGACACATCGATTTCTGCCAGCGCGCTGAAATTCAGCGCGACAACGCGGGCAAGCTCGATGCAGGATGTCACCTATCGCCACTATCCGTACACGGTCACCGCCCGGAATGCAACGGGGTTAGCCGGTCTGCTCGACATGGATGACGCCACGATCTCCACAAGCCCGCCGGGAGCGCCGCGCTTGCTCCGGTTGCAGGCGCGCAAGTTTACGATCGACAACGACAAGAGGCGCGTGATCGGCCGCAATGTGTCTCTCTACCTAGGCAGCGTCCGGGTAATCACGATTCCGAGGGTTCAGTACAAGATGGCCTCGGAGCAGTCGCAAAAGCAAGCACAGAACCGCAGTCAGTCCATTGGCTACAACAGTTACGAGGGCGCCTTCGTGACGGCAGGCGACGTGCTCAATTTAGGTCCGCAGCCGGTCGGCGTTTCGGGGGTCTATTCGAGCACGGGGAAGAACTCGGCGTCAGCATCCACAAGTTTTGGATTCAAGCCAATTCCGATCCATCCTCCCGGCCGCAACGACATGTCAAACGTCGCGACGGGGCCAGCGGCGCTGACCATGGCGGAGATCCGCGACTCGACGCGCAGCGGACATGTGCCGGTGCCTGAGGGCGACCCGCTCCGCTTTCACGATTTCACCGCCCCCGTACCGACCGGCGGACTTTTCGGCGGACCGCAATTGTCAATCAATACCGGGCTGCATTTGGAAACCGCCTACGACGAGCGCGTCTATGGAACCCCAATCAACTACCTCTATGTCTCGAAATGGCCTGAGGTTACGCTCGGAACGTCCATTCCGATCGGCGCAGTGCGACCCGACTTTCCGCTTGGCGTCGACGCTGTCGAGACGAGGCGCATTCTGCGCAAACCTGAGTTTGGCTTCTATATTAGCGACACGGACGGATACTACAAGGAAGTGCCGACCGGCATAAACTCCACGAGAAACCAGTTCTCAACCACCCTGAACACCCGCTCGTTTCTCGTCGCTCCCAACTTGCTCTGCTATTCGGGCATCTCGTATATTCACGAGACCTACGGCATATCGAGTCTTTCTCAGTCTTATCCGCAGGCAACGCTCGCATTAGAGAGGGTCTTCACGGATCTGACCGGCATCGGCGCTCAAGTAACATACGCGTCCGTCACCGGCCGCACGCCCTTTACGTTCGACGCGCTTGGCGCTGCCCACGAGTTCGATGTCCGCGGACAGTACGGCAACGGCTTTGTGGTATTTGGCGCTCTCCTGCAGTACGACCTCCAGCGCAACGCCCCTTACGACACGCGATTATCGATCGGCCCAAATCTCCACGGCATCATGCCGCGCATGACGTACGACAACCTCACGCGAACCACTGGGTTCGCGATCGACATTGTCGGATTGACCTACTAAGCACCCCTTGAGCTGGACCGCTGGCCCCACAAGGCTCTCTGCCGGCTAAATTCCATATGATTTCTCGCGCTTATTGCACACCGGAACTAATCGGGCAATATAATAGTAGTAAAATAGGCTAACATGAGGATGACACAAGCACACGAAAGCGCGTTTATGGGCATCGGCAATTATGGCATAACGGAGTAGCCAGCGAACATTCACAAGCCGTCACACGATGAATGAGAGGGTCGAGCGGAAGGTCAATGCACCCCGCCGGCCGGTAAATCGGGCGCCGCGACGGCGGGCCGGAGAGAACCAACACCTTAACAAGCGTCGTATTGCGAGGCGCGGGAATCACTTAGGGCGGTAATCAGTCAGGGACGACGGGTTCACCAGAATTACATACCGGAACGCAAGGAGAAGACGTGGCAGATGGATCTCGCCGCGTCCGATTGAATCTCAGCCTCGGATCACGCGAATTCTCGCGTCGAACCCGGGGCTTCGCTCGTTTATGGGGACACGCATCGGGCCGCTGACCGGCGCTGCCGGCAAGACGGCTCACGACGACGAAGGGAGAGGCGCTGCCGCGTTTAAGCGTCAGCCACAACAGAAACGAGGCAATTCGATATGGCACAATGGGACATCCTGAAACAACTCGAGACGGCGAGTGCTCAGGTGGAGAAGCTTAATTGGGAAGGGACGTTCGTCGACTATCTCGATATCGTCAAAAAGAACCCCAGGGTCGCGGACCTGGCGCACGCGCGGACGTTCGATATGATTATGGCCGCCGGGACATCCGATGGGCCCGACGGCGTTCGCACTTACGAATTCTTTAAGAATGACATTTTCGGCCTCGAACGCACCCTGAGCCATTTGGTGGAGGAGTACCTCAACCCAGCGTCGCGTCGCCTCGACATCCGCAAACGCATCCTGATGCTCGTCGGCCCGGTCGGCGGAGGCAAATCGACGCTCGTGACGCTGCTCAAGAAGGGCATCGAGCGCTATTCCCGCACGGACGAAGGAGCGGTTTACGCCATCAAAGGCTGCCCGATGCACGAGGAGCCGCTCCACCTGATCCCCGAGGAAATGCGGGACCAGTTCAAATCCGAATTCGGCGTCCATATCGAAGGCGACCTCTGCCCCGTCTGTCACTGGAAACTCGCCCACGAATGGAACAACAAGATCGATCAGGTCCCCGTTCACCGGATCGCATTTTCCGAACGCCAACGCGTCGGAATCGGCACATTCAAGCCCGCCGACCCCAAGTCGCAGGATGTCGCCGAGCTCACCGGCTCGGTTAACATTCAGGCGCTCACCGAGTATGGGCTCGAATCCGACCCGCGCGCCTACAACTTCGACGGTGAGCTCAATATCGCGAACCGGGGCATCATGGAATTTATCGAGATGCTCAAGGCCGAGAAGCGATTCCTCTATGAGCTCAATACCGTCGCGGGAGAGCAGACGATCAAAGCATCTCGCTTTGCCCTGATCTACGCCGATATCGCCGTTGTCGCCCACACCAACGAATACGAGTACAACAGCTATTTCGGCAACAAAGAGAATGAGGCGATGATCGACAGGATATTCGTCGTGCGCGTCCCGTACAACCTCAAGCTGCACGAAGAGGTCCGCATCTACGAGAAGCTGATCGGGCAATCCCAGCTCTCCGACAACCGCATCGATCTCTCGGACGTGCACATTGCGCCGGGCACGCTGCGCGTCGCATCCGTATTCGCGCTGCTCACGCGCCTGAAGCCGTCGAAGAAATCCGGCCTGTCGTTGATGACCAAGCTCAAGCTCTACGACGGCGAAAAGCAAGTCGGCGACTGGGATCAGAAGCACATCCGCGAACTACAGGAAGAGTTCCAGGACGAGGGCATGAACGGCGTCTCGCCGCGCTTCGTCATCAACCGGATCTCCAGCGCGCTCGTTAAGGGCGGCAAGCAGTGCGTCAACCCCATCGACGTGCTGCGCTCGCTGCGCGACGGCTTGCAGGAGTATACATCGAGCGAAGAAGAGCATCGCCGTCTGCTCGGCTTTATCGACGAAACGCGCAAGGACTACGACGAACTCGCCAAGAAAGAGGTCCAGCGCGCGTTCGTCTACTCCTACGAGGAGTCGGCCAAAACCCTTCTCGACAACTACCTGGACAACGTCGACGCGTTCTGCAACCGGACAAAAGTCAAAGACCCCATCACATCCGACGATGTCGAGCCGGACGAACGGCTGATGCGCAGCATCGAGGAGCAAATCGGCATTTCGGAGAACGCCAAGCGCGAGTTCCGCGAAGGCATCATGCGCTCCGTCGCATCGGTGTCGCGCCGCGGCGGCTCGTTCGGCGTCGGCAGCGACGAGCGGCTCAAGGAGGCGCTCGAAAAGAAGCTGTTCACCGACCTGAAGGATATCGTCAAAATAACGACATCCACCAAGACGCCCGATGCCGAACAACTCAAAAAGATCAATGAGGTTGTCGAGCGGCTAGTCGACAACCACGGTTATTGCCCGATCTGCGCCAATGAGCTGCTGAAATACGTCGGCACGCTTCTCAACCGGTGACGGCTAACGAGGGAACGCAGCAAGAAGAGCCAAAATGACACAAGAGTTTTCGCTATCCAACGACGCGTGGGATCTACACCGGCGCGCCGACCGGGACCGTGAGAGGCACAATGAGAAGATCCGCGAGGTAATCAAAAAGAACCTCGCCGATATTATCTCGCAACAGGACATCATTACGGCGGATCGCGGCAAAATCATCAAGGTGCCCGTTCGCGGGCTTGAGCTGCCGCGCATCCGCTTCGATCCATACGACCGCGAGCATGTCGGACAGGGACAGGGCGGCACGAAGCAAGGCGACATCCTCGGGCGCGCGCCGTCGTCAAAGGAGGGCGAGGGCGCTGGCAAGAAGGCCGGGAACGAGCCGGGGGTTGACTATTACGAAGCCGAGTTCACCGTGGACGATCTGGCCGAAATGGTATTCGAGGATCTGCACCTGCCTAACATGCAGGATAAGGGCATCAAGCAGGTGCTCTCTGAACACGCCGTGTTCAACACGATCACCCGGCGCGGGATCGCGTCCAACCTCGACCGTAAACGCACGCTTCTCGAAGCCTATCGTCGCAACATGCGGCAGGGTAACGCGAAGAAGTGGGACATTCGCGAGGAAGATAAGCGTTTCAAGAATTACGAGTTGATTACGGAGCCGCAGCGCAACGCCGTCGTCTTCGCGATGCGCGATGTCTCTGGATCGATGGGCGAATTTGAAGCGTACATCTGCCGCTCGTTCTACTTCTGGATGCTGCAGTTCCTCAAGACCAAGTACACGAACACGGAGATCGTCTTTATCACCTGCCACACGGAGGCAAAGGAGGTCGAGGAGAACCAGTTCTTCAGCGTCGGCGACTCGGGAGGCACGCGGATGTCATCGGCCTACGCTCTCGCGCTGCAGATCATCGATAAGCGTTACAATCCGCGCGAGTGGAACATCTATCCGTTCCTGTTCTCGGACGGCTACAATTGGGGCGATCAGGAGTGCGTCGACCTGGTTCGCAAGATGGTCGAAATCTGCAACCTGATCGGCTACGGCGAGATCGGCAACGACGGCTGGCAAGCCAGTCTCGGCTTTGCGCCGCTCGGTCAGGCGTACGAAGAGGCCTTCGCGGACAACTCCAACGTCGTACTTGTCAAAATCAACGAGAAGGGCGATGTCTGGCCCGCGCTCAAGAAATTTTTCTCAAAGCGCCTGCCGCTGCCGGCTTGACGGTACTCTAGAGATGATCGTCAAACACCCCCTCCCTGTCCGCGAACGGGAGGGGGAGAGGAGAACACACTGTATACAGCCGCTTCGTATTTCTCCAGTGCAAAGGAAGCTTTCGACAATGTGCTGCGCACCGTTTGTCATAGTGCTAGCGATCGGCATCGTCTCCTGACGCTGCTGATAATCGTCGCGCTTGCCGCGCCCTGTGCAACGGCTGAGATCCCGCCGGCGCACTACCGTGGAAGCCGCCTGGTAAGCGTCTGGCTGCCATACTGGACGAACCTGGATGGCATGGGGATCGGTTGGCGCAGCGTCCAGGCCAACGCGCAATGGATCGATGAAGTGTCGTTTTTCGCGTGGAGCGCCGACCCGGCGACCGGGGATCTCAAGCCGCCCAATCGCGGCATCGACGCTACGCCGCTGATCGATCAGGTCGTCTGGCTGCATGCACGCGATGTTGCGGCGCTGTTCACGGTGACCCAGTTCGGCAGCGTACACGAGACGCTGAACAACCCGGCGGCGCTGGCGCATCTCACCGATGAGATTGTGCGCACCGCGCGGATGAACGAATTCGACGGCGTCGATATCGATTTCGAGGAGTTCAAGCCAGCCGACCCAAAGGACGCCGCGCTGTACACCGCGTTCCTTGACAACCTTGCGAAGGCGATGCATGCGGAACGCGATGTAAACGGGTTTCCGAAATTGGCGATCGCGACCGTCCTCGCGAAAACCAATCGCGGCAAGTTCGGCTACACCGACGAAGAGGCGATCGCGCGATCGAGCATCGATCGCGTGCGCGTGATGGCATACGACGATTTCTACCCGGGCAGCAAAACGCCCGGCGCGTCAGCGCCTCTGCCATGGACGAAGAGCGTTGCATCGTTTATCGAAACGTTGAATGCGCCAGCGGAGAAGTTCATCCTGGGCATCCCGGGCTATGGCTACCAATGGCCCATCAAGAGCGCCGATGAACCGTCCACGATTGCGAAGGGGAAGTCGTTCACGTATCCCCAGGCAATGACGTTGATCGCCAACAACCAGGCGGTGAGCGTTTGGGATGCCGAGAGCCAGACGCATAAGCTGACGTATGCTCGTACAGACCCGGCACAAACCTGGGTGGGCTACTACGAGGACGCGCGAAGCTGGTCCGCGAAGATCGACCAGGTCCTGCTGCCATCTCGTCTCGGCGGCCTCTGCGAATGGGCAGCCGGGTTCGAGGATCCGGCAAGCTGGCCGATGATCGCCTACCGCTTAGAAACGCGCTACCCGGTCTACGGCGCAATCGGCCAGTGCTACGCGCGCTACGGCGGCGGCGCGGCGCTCGGCCTGCCGACAGGTCCGCCCAAGCCGGTTGGCGGCTACGACGACGCGCTGCCGTACGGCCGGACCGCGATCGAGCAGCGCTTCGAGCATGCGACGATCCGGTACAGGTGGGGCGATTGGAACGCGGCGATTGTCGGCGGGGGATGACGAGCCCTCCGCCTAGAGGGCACGTGGGGCTCTTCAAGCAGTCTGGAGGTAATCGATGGGGCTAACGCAATCGGAACAGGTTGAGCTTGAGCGATGGATAGGGACAATCTGGGAGAAGGCGCATGAGCTTGGGCTCGATCCCTACCCCACCCATTTCGAGGTCGCGCCGCAGCACATCATTTACGAACTGGGCGCGTACGGGCTCCCGGCGCGCTTTTCGCACTGGACCTTCGGGCGCGATTACCATCGGCAGAAGACATCGTACGAATACGGCCAGTCCAAGATCTACGAGATCGTCTTTAACACGGCCCCCACACAGGCGTTCCTCGTCGAAGACAATTCGATGCTCTCGCATAAGTTCGTCGTCGCGCACGTCCTGGGGCACTCGGACTTCTTCAAGCGGAACACCTACTTTGGCCACACGGACCGCCGGATGATCGAGCAGGCGCGTCTGCACGCCGAACGGATCCACCAGTACGAGAGCGAGTTCGGATGGCAGGAGGTGGAGACGTTCCTGGATACCGTCCTCTCGATCGAGGAACACTTCGACCCGGCCGGCGCGATCTTCCGCCGCAAGTCCGCCGAGGAATACGAAGCCGACCGGCTGCGGAGCGCCGACGGCCCGCACAGCGATTACGAAGACATCTGGAGCATCCTCCCGGACGGCGAAAAACCCAAGCCGCGCGCCCGCAAGTTCCCCGAAGAGCCGGAAAAGGATGTCCTGCGCTTTCTCGCCGAGAATGGACGCGACCTGACTGAATGGCAGCGAGACATTATCGAGATGGTGCGCGAGGAGATGTTCTACTTCCTGCCGCAGATGCGCACAAAGATCATGAACGAAGGCTGGGCGAGCTTCTGGCACGAGCGCATCCTCGAAAACCTGGACCTGACGCCGGAGGAGCACTGGGAGTTCCGCCGCCTCCACTCATCCGTCTTGTCGCCATCCGGATCGAAGATGCAAATCAACCCGTACTATGTCGGCTTCCAGATCCTCAAGGACATCATGCGCCGATGGAACGGCGAGGTCGAGGAGGGCGACGAAACAGAGACGGATTGGATGGGCCGCGAAATCGCCCGGCCGCTGGGCGAGGGGCTCAAGAAGCTATTCGAGGTCATCGAACAGGATAACGATGTGACCTTCCTGCGCCAATACCTCACGGGAAACCTCGTCCGGAAGCTCGATCTCTACACATACAAGCGCGAAGAGGTCGAGGGCCAGGAAATGTGGGTCGTACAGGATACCGACTGGCGGCGCGTCCGCGACGCAATCGTGGACTCCATGACGAACTTCGGCCAGCCGATCATCTACGTGGAGAACGGCGACTACAAACGCCACGGAGAGCTCTATCTGCGTCACGCATTCGACGGCAAACACCTCGACATCGAGTATACGAAACGCGTTCTCGCAAACGTCCGTGCGCTTTGGGGCCGACCGGTCCACCTCGAAACCGTCATCGACGAAGCCAAGAGCGTGATCGCCTACGATGGGAAGGAATATTCCGAGCGGCCGGCGTAGTTAGGCTATGGCTGGCCTTCGACGGAACTGGCCGTCCTGGAAGCGCTAAACCTCATGCCCAACACCAAGAAGATCCTCACAGTCCAAACGTCCGCTGCCGGTGAGACCTATCTTGTGATCTCCGAGGCCGATCCCGCCACCGGAAAATCGGTCAGCACGCCGACGCGCTTGGGGCCGTTCAAGTACGCCGAGGCGGATCTTCGCGGCGCGGCCGAAAACGCCGCGGCCAAAGCGTTCGGCGCCCCACAGCTCACGGTGAACGAGTTACGCGCATTCGTCGACGCCTTGGGAGTCGAGTTCAAAGCGATGAGTCTTGCACTCGCAATCAAGAAGTGGGTCAAGGGCTGACGCATCCTCACCGAGCCAGATCCAGGTGCATTACTTTATATATGTACGCTAAAGTGATGCACCCAAAACAGATTCCCACGCACTATTTTTGCTAAAGCCCCTTGACACGTCGTCATTAACATGATATAAGTACATTACTTACATCATTAACCATCTGCGCACACTCGGATCTGCGCGAAAAGCAAACTCTATGCAAACGGCACTAGAACCGCAAACGTCTTTTTATAAGGGCCTCTCCAAACAGATCCGCGCCGCGATCGTGGAAACTGCCCAGCCCGGAGGCAAGGTCGTGTCCGAGCGAGAGCTAGCCCGGCAATTCGGCGTCTCCTCGGTCACCGTGGCCCGCGTCCTGCGCGACCTGCAAGCGGCAGGGCTGATCGAGCGGGTTCGGGGCAAGGGGACGTTCCTGCGGGGCGACCAGTTGGCGCGCATAACGCCGCCGGTCACGGGAGAGACGGTTCGACCGCGTTTGGCCGATCCTTCCGCCGGCGGCAGCAGGAATGCGGCGCAGTTGCAGATCCTCATTCTTGCGGGTCTCGCGGCAATCAACGACGACACGCCCGTCTCGGAACTCTGGGATTACCACGCCGCAACGGGCGCCGAGCGAGCCATGCAGAAGGCCGGTCATATCACGCACACGGTGAACGTCTGCGAAACCACTGACGAAAAGATGATCGGCGAATTGAACGCGCTGCTCGCCGCCGGGCTTAACGGCGTCGTCATTATCGGAGACATCAGCCTAGCGCTCTTTCGCCGCTTGAACGAACTCGCCAGCCCATTGAGGCAGCGCCCGCTCGCCGCCGTGCACGTCATATGGGACGAACCTAATCTCCTTCCCTTTGACACTATCGGCTTCGACAGCGCATCCGGCGTCTGCCTTGCGACGCGCCACTTGATCGAAAGCGGACACAAAAATATCCGATTTGTCGTTCCAGGATGGTTCGATCGCAACAACCTGCCGTTCTGGCTGCGAACACGCCTGCAGGGCTTCTACCGCGCGCTCACATCGGCCGGTCTCTGCGGCATTATGCCATCGGACGTCATGCTCGGCACGATCGACTACGCGCAGGTCGAATTTGGAGCCGACATCCCAATCGATGCGGCGCGATGGCGAACGACAGGGGAACAGATCTGGAGAAAGCTCGCGGCGGAAGCTCTTCCCGATGCCGTCGTAGCAATCAACGACCAGACCGCCCGCGCGCTGGTCGAGGCGGCGCGCAGAGACGGATATAACGTACCCGGCGACCTCTCCGTGGTCGGATTCGACGACCGGTACGACAGTGCCGCGTTCGGCCTAACCACCGTGCATGTCCCGGTTCAACTGATCGGCGAAACGGCGGCGGCGCTGCTGAGTGAACGAATAGCCGTGCCGCGGCCTGACAAACTTACGCGCGTCTCGCTAACGCCCTCGCTCGTCGTGCGCAAAACGACCGGGCCGCGGATCGTCCCGCCGGCCCACGGCAGCTATTGATCGACCGGAGGAACATCCCATGAAACAACGCGCTACCCGCCATAACCGCCACGCATTCACGTTAATAGAGCTATTAATTGTTATTGCGATTATCGCGATACTTGCGGCGATACTTTTCCCGGTCTTCGCGACCGCGCGCGAAAAGGCGCGGCAATCGACCTGCGCCTCGAACATGAAGCAAATCGGCTTGAGCCTCATCCAGTACACGCAGGATTACGATGAAACATTTCCGATCGGCGCAGCCGGATACTTGCCCACGCTGTATCCAAACTACTGCGCATATAACTGGTGCAACGAAATCATGCCGTACGTCAAGAGCGCCGCCGTCTTCATCTGCCTCGACGACCCGCAGTTCGCGACACCGACGAGTTGGGGCGGCGCGATAACGTCCTACGCCAGCAACGGCGCCTACGGATGGAACGGCCAGAACATCAACCTTGGCGTCATGGGCGTCGCAAGCAATCTCGGCAATCCCCCTCCCTCAAACGCCTACGTACAGGTTTCCAGCATTCCGCGCTCAGCGGAGAGTATCGCTATCGCCGAGTCGGAATCCATTGGGGCGATTACTGGCACGATGGCCGACCAGTACGGTTGCAACTACTCCGGAACGCCCGTGATTTCGAACATACCCAACGGAACAAGGGCCTGGACATCCAAGGGCATCTATGACCCGTCCGGACCAGACGGAGCCGTCACGGCTGTTCACAGCGGGCTTGGAAACTTCGTTTTCTGCGACGGGCACGTCAAGGCGATGGCCCCCTATTTGACCAATCCCGGTCCCGCTGGCAGCAACATGTGGAACGTCACGCGACCTTAGCGCACTGTGCAACAAATCGAAAGGTCTTGTAATACGACTTCTCCGGCCGCCGTGGCCGTTTATGGAAAAGGTCCGACGACGCGATTTCACGGCTTCACGATGTGCGCTGGGATCGGACGCTGGCGGCAAAAGGCTGCACGCGTGTTGACGAAGCATCGTAAATCACCGCCATGAACGAGGCGCGAGCAAGACCGGTCCGTGACCGGCGGACGATGGCGGCAAAAGGCCGTACGCGTGTTGACGAGGCAACGTAAATCACCGCCATGAACGAGGCGCGGGCAAAACCGGTCCGTGACCGGCGGACGATGGCGGCAAAGGGCCGTACGCGTGTTGACGCGGCATCGTAAATCACCGCCGTGAACGAGGCGCGGGCAAAACCGGTCCGTGACCGGCGGACGATGGCGGCAAAAGGCTGCACGCGTGTTGACGAGGCAACGTAAATCACCGCCATGAACGAGGCGCGGGCAGAAAATTGCCCCGGCGGCACGAGCCGTCCTGAATCTTTCTCGCGACGCTGATAAATGACATACGCTCTTCGCCGCGCCAAGCCTCTCATGCGCGCCATCGAAAGGAATCGACTAAAACCATGAAAACGCTTATCGCCCTTCTTATTGCTGTCCTCGCGCTCAGTGCAGCTGGCGCGTCCACAGCCGGCAAAACGCTTTACGCGTTCGAGAAAAACACGTGCGGCTGGTGGACATTCGCGAACAACGCGACGCTCAAACTCTCATGCGACGCGACGACCGGAGCGGGTGGCTCGACGGGATCGCTGCTGGCATCGTACCAGTGGCTGCCAGGCCAGGGTGCGTATATGGGCCTCGGCGTTCAGCCCAAATGGACCATGGCCGGAGACGCCTGGCCAAACTACGCGAAGGGACGCTTCGCCGTAAGCTTCAAGAGCGACGCGCTTGTGAGCGTTCGGATCGAGCTTCGGGCTTCCGACAAGAAGACCTACGCCTACACGATCGAGGGCATCCCATCCACTTGGAAAGAATACGCCATCCCGTTCGACAGATTTACGTGCGGTGGCAAGGGGATCGATCTCAACGTAGCCGACATCGATCAGATTGTGGTGATCCCGCAGAAAGTAAACGACGATCCACATTCCTTGTGGATGGACAATATCGCAATCTCAACGGATTCCGTCAAACCGTAATGCTCAGGATAATCAAACGCAATGGTCAAACAAATCGCAATCCTTACAATCGCTGCATTAACCGCGCTGCAATCGTCCGCCTTCGCATCGACTGGCAGCCTTGGCAAGCCGCTTGAAACGATCTATTCCGGCAAACGCGAGGCGGGCTGGACCAGTCTGAGCACCGCAAAGGTCGATCTGGCCTGCGACGCCCCTGTTCACTCAGGCCCGCACTCCATCCGCGTAGAGCTTTCCAGCGGTACGGCGCTGGAGTTCGCCAGGGACGCCTTCGACGCGTCACGCTACGGCGCCCTCACATTCTGGATTAACGGCGGTCCAACGGGCGGTCAAGACAATCTCGTTGTACGCGGAATGGAGAACGGACAACCGCGCGGCGCCTCGCCGCTCCCCAAATTGCCGGCCGGAGAATGGGTGCAGGAAGTCGTAACGCTCGAGGCCCTTGGTCTTTCGCAAGAGCCGAAGATGACTGGTTTTCGCATCGAGGCCACGACTGCCGGACCGGTCCCCGCGTTCTACGTGGATGATATCCGGCTCGCCGCGTCAACCCGTCCATTGGGGCGCGTTCCGCTCCCGTTCAAAGTCGCCGGAAAGCCGCTTGACCTAACCGGAGTCAACCTTTCCGGCGGCGAATTTGCGCATCCTAAGCCCGGCGAGAGCAGCGTCTATGGACGAAACTTCATGTACCCGAACGAAAGCGAGTTCGATTATTTCGCCGCGCACGGCTTCAACATCATCCGGCTGCCGTTCCTCTGGGAGGTGCTCCAACCGGCTCTCGACAAGCCAATTCTGGCGGACGAGCTAAAACGCCTCAAATCGACGGTAAGCTGCGCCACATCGAAAGGCCTCGTCGTGCTGCTCGATCCGCATGACGGCGACCGTTACTTCGGCAAGCTCATTGGATCTCCCGATGCGCCAAACGATGCGTTTGCCGCCTTCTGGAGCACGATGGCCACGGAGTTCAAAAACAACCCCCGCGTCTATTTCGGCCTCGTCAACGAGCCAAACGGGGTTTCTCCGGCGCAGTGGTTTGCGTCGGCCCAGGCAGCTGTCTATGCAATCCGGAAGGCTGGCGCGAAAAACGTCATCCTCGTGCCGGGGCTAGACTTTACGGGCGGTCACACCTGGCTAGCGAGCGGAAGCGCCATCATGAACAAGATTGACGATCCGATCAATAACACTCTCTTCGAAGTGCACCAATACCTCGACGAAGACAATTCCGGCACGCATCCCGACGCAATCAGCGCGACGATCGGCAGCGAGCGCCTCGCATCGTTTACGAAGTGGTGCCGCGCGACCGGCAAGCGCGCATTTCTTGGCGAGTTCGGGGTCGCGGAGGGAAAGCAAAACCGCGCCGCAATCGACGACATGCTCGGCTACATGGAAGCGAACCGGGACGTCTGGGCGGGATTCACGTACTGGTCGGCGGGGCCGTGGTGGGGTGACTACATGTATTCGATTGAACCCACGAAAGCCGGCGACCGCCCGCAGCTCTGGTATCTCTTACCGCATCTGCACGGGATCGGGAAGGACGTCGATCCAGCCCGCGTTGGCGCCCGCCGGTAGCGCTCCATCGCTCATTCCTACGCCTGCACGGTGACGATCTCGCGTTCCGGCCAGCGGAACGCCGTGAGACGGCCGGTCACGTAGACGCCAGTATCGACATCAATTGTATTGTAACGAATTGCCGGGTGCTCGACGGGCGTATGACCATAGACGACGAACGGAGCGGCGCTGTAGGCAAGCGCCCAGTCGCGGCGCAGAGTTCTGCCCTCGGGGGTCTTGCCGATTGCGTCGCCGTTCAGCAAGAACTTGCGGTCCGCGGCCGTAATCGGATGGTCGACCATGCGGTCTTCGATCGCTCCGTGGACGACGAGGAGGCGGTCTTCGTCAAGGCGCAACACGAGCGGTAGGCTTTCAAGAAACGCCTTGAGATCCTTCTTCAGGCGCTCCGGGTTGTGCGCACTATCGATTTCCGCAATGATTCCCGCGAGCTTGGGCCGCGCGGAATCCTTGTCTTTGCGCAACCACCGCAAGAGTGCGTCGTCGTGGTTGCCCAGAACCGCAAGCGCCCGGCCATCCATTACGGCATCGCGCACCGCAAGCAGCGACTGCAAGTTGTGCGGCCCCCTCGTCGACAAATCCCCGGTAAAAACAATTCGCCGGTCCGGCGGCGGCATAAGAAGATGCTCGTAGCCGAGACGCGAGCACAGTTGACCGAGAACATTCAGGTGCCCGTGCAGGTCTCCAACGATGTCGTATCCAATAGGCATTTAGGATGATGATACCCGTGCGGAGCGCATCATGAGCTAGTTTTCGTTAGGCCGCGTATCCTTTCGGTTGCTAACGGTTCATGGGTTCAAGCACGACGAATGATCGATAATACGCCATTTCGCGGTTCTCCCCTTATGCACCCGCCGGTACAATCGGCAAGTGGAAGGAATTGATTTATGACCCCACGAGATCTAACAACACTGTTCACTCCCAAGTCCGTCGCCGTCTTGGGCGCCACCGAACGACCGGGCGCCGTTGGCGAGGCTGTTTTCCGCAATCTATTGCACAACCATTATCAGGGCGTTGTCTACCCGATCAACTTCCGGGCCAAGCAGGTTATGTCTGTGAAGGCTGCTCCGTCCCTCACCGCACTCGGCGAGGTCGTTGATCTGGCTATTCTTGTCGTCCCGACGGCCGCCGTCCTGCCCGCCATTGAAGAGTGCGGCCAGCTAGGCGTCAAGAACGTCAGCGTCATCACCGCCGGTTTCAAGGAAGTTGGCGGCGAAGGCATCGTTCTTGAAAACAAACTCAAGGACCTGGTCAAGAAGTACGGCATCAATCTGATGGGTCCGAACTGCCTCGGGCACATCAACACAGATCCTGAAGTGAGCTTGAACGCGTCGTTCGCTCGCCGCATGCCCATTCGCGGGAACCTTGGTTTCATCTCCCAGAGCGGCGCTCTTTGCGGCGCCATTCTCGACTATGCAGCCGCCAAAAACATCGGCTTCTCGAAGTTTATTTCCTTTGGCAACAAAGCCGACGTGAGCGAAATTGACTTCCTGAACTATCTGTCCGACGACCCCGCGACCGACGTCATCATCATGTACCTTGAGGACCTCGTTGAGGGTCGATCGTTTATCGATCTGGCTCGCGAGATCACCGGCGAGCGCAAAAAGCGCAAACCGATCCTTGCGATCAAAACTGGTCGCACCGCCCAGGGCGCCGCCGCCGCCGCCAGTCATACTGGCTCGCTTGCGGGCAGCGATGAAGTATACGACGCACTGTTCGCGCAAGCTGGCGTTCTCCGCGTTGACACGGTCGAAGACCTGTTCGACTATGCCACCGCGTTCGCGAACCAGCCGATCCCGAAGGGCAACCGCGTCGCGATCCTGACCAATGCCGGCGGTCCTGGAATCATGACCACCGACGCCTGCGTACGCAACGGTCTGGAAGTGCCTCGGCTTTCCGAACCCACGCTCAAGGCTCTCGAAAAGGCTCTGCCTGCGATGGCGAGCACTAAGAACCCGGTTGACGTAGTCGGCGATGCGCTTCACGATCGCTACAAGGCGGCGCTCGACGTGCTCGTCACCGAGCCGAACGTCGACAGCATCATCGTACTGGTGACGCCTCAGAACATGACCGATGTCGCCGAGATCGCCGAGGAAGTCGCCAAGGCCAACGAAGCGCACAAGGACGACCCGGATCGCAAGACGATCGTCGGCACGTTCATGGGTTCCGTCGACATGGCTTGCGGCGCGGATCTGTTGAAGGAGCGCGGCGTTCCTTCGTACAAGTTCCCCGAGTCGGCTGTTCGCTCTCTCGGACAGATGGTTGCCTACGAGCGCTGGCTTGCCAGACCTCGAACCGATGTCAAGGAGTTCAACGTCGACACCACGAAGGCAAAATCGATTATCGATGGCGCCATCGCCGACGGCCGCACGCAGTTGCCGGAAATCGAATCGCTTGAGCTGCTCAAGTCTTACGGCTTCCCGGTTCCCGCCTTCGGTCATGCGGCGGATCCCGAGAAGGCTGTCGCTGCCGCGGAAGAGCTTGGCTACCCGGTTGTACTCAAGATCTCCAGCCCGGACATCCTTCACAAGACCGATGTCGGCGGCGTTAAGCTCAACCTCAAGGACGCGGCGGCTGTGCGAGCAGCGGCTAAGGATATCCTGGAAACGTCCGCGAAGCTTCGTCCCAACGCCCGCATCTGGGGCGTGACGGTCGAGCCGATGTCCAAGCCTGGCCGCGAGGTGATCCTTGGCATGACGCGCGACCCGCGCTTCGGACCGATCCTGATGTTCGGTCTCGGCGGCGTCTACACGGAGTTGCTCAAGGACGTTTCGTTCCGCCTCGCGCCAGTGCGCGAACTCGGAGCCATCCGCATGGTTGACTCGCTCAAGACGAAGGCTCTGTTCGACACGTTCCGCGGTACGCCTCCGGCCGATAAAGAGGCGATTTACGACGCAATCGAGCGACTTTCCCAGCTCGTCGTCGACTTCCCGAACATCAAGGAGATGGACATCAACCCGATGTTGGTCTACCCTGCTGGCGAGGGAGCCGCTGTTGTCGACGCCCGCATTATTCTGGACGTCGCCTAGAACGTACCAATCACTGCCATTTCTGTTATAATGGTGGTGATGGAAATATCGAACGAGAACTGTCAGACGCCGGCCTTGTCCGCATGCAGCGCGGGAATTATTGCTGCTTTGCGCGCCACGGCCGGCGTCGCTGTTATCATCGTGGCGCGTGATAGCACGGTGGTCTCCTGGAACGCCGGCGCGGAAATTATCTACGGCTTCCCCAGCGCCGCCGTCATTGGCAAAAAGCTGTCCTTCCTCTGGCCCGCCAACGAGGCTGCCTACTACGAGGGCGCATTTCGACGCGTGTTCGCCGGCGAATCGCTCAACGTCTCCGAACGCCGCCAAACAGCTTCGACCGGCGACACCCGGCTAGTCCACATTTTCGGCGAGCCCGTTCGCGACGACAAAGGCGACGTCGTCTACGCGCTGCTCATCGGACGCGACATCACGGAAGAGACTGAAACCCGCGAGCAGCTGAACGCGCTCTCGGCTCACGAATACTCCCGCTCAGTCGTCCTCGGGACCGCGAGTCAGGTCGCTCTCGACATCCTTGCGAGCCGTCAAGGCGTCGAAGCCCTTCGCCACATCGCCGATGCCGCCCGAACGCTCGCCGGCGCCCGTTACGCCGCGCTCGGCGTGGCCCGCCCTGACGGCAACGGCTTGATGGAGTTCGTGACGGTCGGCCTCACATCAGAGGAGGAGAGCGAGATCGGCCCGCGTCCGACGGGACGCGGCGTTTTAGGTCTGTTGCTCAATCGCACCGAGCCGCTGCGTATCGAAGACATCTCTAAACACGCCGTATCGAGCGGCTTTCCGCCAAACCACCCCGTCATGAAGAGCTTTCTCGGCGTGCCCATTCGCCGGGGCGATCAAATTCTCGGCAGCCTTTACCTTACGGACAAGATCGGCTCCCTGGCATTCAGCGAAGCGGATGAAGACGCCGTTCAGGCCCTTGGGGCGCACGCGGCGGTTGCAATCCACAATCTTCAGATGCTTTCGCGTCAAAAGGCGCTTGTAAGCGGCCTGATCATGGCACAGGAAGAGGAACGCCGCGCAGTCGCCTACGATCTGCACGACGGCCTTACACAGTTCGTAATGGCCTCTCATGCGCACCTGGAAACATTCCGAAAGGCCTACGACCAGGCGAACACGGAGAAGGCTAAGCGCGAGATGGATATGGGCCTTCGCTATCTCAAGGAAGCCGTAATTGAGTCTCGACGCCTCGTAAATGGCCTGCGCTCTCTTGCGCTCGACGATTTAGGGCTCGCCGGCGCGCTTGAGCAGCAGATACAGGAAGACAAGAATCGCGCGGAATGGGATGATGCGGACCTCATCCATAACATCGCCGGCCGCCGTTTCGACAAGGCCCTTGAAACCGCGGTTTACCGCGTGGCGCAGGAGGCGATCACGAACGCTCGCAAGCATGCCAATGCGACCCGCGTCCGCGTCGTCTTGCTGCTCGGCCCGGATCCACAGCGGATGGGCAACCAGTTGACGCTCGAAGTACGCGACTGGGGAAGCGGGTTCGCTCCGGAACAAAAGGTTGGCGAGTACAATCACCTCGGTCTGCATGGTATGATCGAACGGGTCAGTTTAATGGGCGGAACGTACGATTTGGAAAGTCGGATCGGCGAAGGGACTCGAATTCGGGCGACGTTCCCGATTATGGAGCCCAGGACAAGCGACGCGAGCGCAAAACAGGGAGACGAATGAGTATGTCTGATGAAGTGCAAAATGGCGATCACGCGGCTGCGAACGATGCGCAAGGCGCTCCAGTTGCGGACGTAAGCGTCGTACTGGTGGACGACCACGCGATCTGGCGCGGCGGTGTTCGGAGCATGCTTGAGGACACGCAGTTCCACGTGATTGGCGAAGCCTCCTCCGGAAAAGAAGCCCTCGAGATTGTGGATCAGCTTCACCCCGAATTGGTGCTTCTAGATATCCGGATGGCGGGCGGCGACGGGCTTGACGCGCTCCAGGCGCTCAAGGCCAAGCATCCTCAGATCGCGGTCGTGATGCTGACAACATACGACAATCCCACGTACATGGCGCGAGCGGTCGCAGGCGGCGCCGCCGGATATCTGCTGAAAGGCGTGTCGCGCGATGAACTGATCGAAGCGCTGGAGAAGGTCTCCAGCGGCGATATGCTGCTTACGCCGCAAGATCTGATGCACTCTCTTCGCGGGATCAGCGAAAAATCAGCCGGCGCGTCCGATTTGATTGAGCCGCTGACTGAACGCGAGCACGAGGTTCTGCGCCTCGTCGCAACGGGCTTGTCGAACCGGGATATTGGCGCGGTTCTCTTTATCGCCGAGAGTACGGTCAAGACGCACGTGGAGCATATCATTGGCAAACTCGGGGTATCCGACCGTGTTCAGGCGGCCGTTTGGGCGGCTCGTCATGGACTGAGCAGCGGCGCATCCGCGCAGAATGTGAAAGCATAGGGCCGTCCTTCGTCGCACGCACGGCAGCCAGCCGCGCCGCGGTAACACGCGTGATCGCCATAAATATTCGATTTCGCGCCGAAATCAGCTTGAAACTTCGACTAAAACCCAATACGCCGAAGGGTGGATGTTGGTAAATTGGTCATCGCTTATAATATTCCTATCGCAATTTCACTTGCATTTTGAGCTTGTGTGGGCGTACAGATGTTATGAGCTTGACCAACGACGGCAAACAAATTAAATGTGACGGCGCGGGATGCGACAAGATGGCGCATCCGCCCGTGGGTCTGCGGCCGTTGCTATCGGGCGGCGGCGGAGATCGCCAGACCGTCGCAGGCTGGCTCTTCGTCAACGCGCAACAAGGCATTCGCCACTATTGCCCCGCTTGTGCTGCTGCTTATATCAGCGTTGGCACCGACTTTCAGTCGAACCCCGGTACGACGCCGTCCGTGGGCGGTATTTCGGTCCGTCTGGTCCGCTAGGTTCCAGACGAGCCCGTTCATCGCGCATAGCGCGCAATTCATCACTCTAGGGGAATTTATGAAACGTATAGCTGTCCTTACGAGCGGCGGCGATGCTCCCGGCATGAACGCGGCAATTCGCGCCGTGACACGTACCGCGATCTCGTCTGGCGTCGATGTGATCGGAGTTCGGAGAGGCTTCGCGGGTCTGATTGACGCCGATTTTATCCCACTCGGACCACGTCAAGTCGCCGGTAAAATCGAGGTTGGCGGCACCTTCTTGGAAAGTGCCCGGTGCCCCGAATTTAAGACTGAGGAAGGGCAAAAGACGGCCCTCCGCAATCTCGAAACGTACGTAATTGACGGTGTTATCGTGATTGGGGGAAACGGTTCTCAGACGGGCGCCCACGCCCTGTCGAAGTTGGGCATCCCGGTAAACGGCGTCGCCTCGACAATCGACAACGACCTTGCCGGCAGCGATTCATGCATTGGCGTGGATACCGCGCTCAACACGGCTCTCGACGCAATTGACAAGCTGCGCACCACGGCATCGTCGCACCACCGCCTCTTTATCGTCGAGGTGATGGGACGCGACTGCGGCTACCTCGCCCTCACGGTGGGCGTCGCCGGCGGCGCGGAAGTGATCGTCGCTCCCGAGTTCGATCTGTCGCCTGACGAAGTCGTCCGCCGCGTGCACAAGGCCCGCGAGCGCGGCAAGATGCACGCCATCATCGTCGTTGCGGAAGGCTGCGTCAACCGCGCGCAAGAGATTTACGCGGCCCTCAAAGCCGATATCGGTGCAGGCTTCGATCCAAGGCTGACCATCATCGGCCACGTCCAGCGCGGCGGCGCGCCGACCGCCTTCGACCGCCTGATCGCCACGCGATTGGGTGCGCGGGCGTGCGAGCTGCTTCTTGCCGGCGAGCACGGCAACCTGATCGGCTTCGTCAACGGCAAAGCGACTCCGACGCCCTACTCCGAGGTCACCGGCCACAAGAAGCCTCTTCCGGAGGACCTGATTAAGCTGATCGAGACGATGAGCATTTAGCTTGAACTGGGATTCGGCGGCAAGCGGCTTGAGGAAACGCCTCGTTGGATTGCATCGCTGGTTTGCGGCCGCTCAACTGTTCGCGAACGTCAATGGAGAACGCCATACCGCTTGCGATATGGCGTTTTCCAACGTTCGGTGCAGGTCTCACCGCCGATGAGCTTGCGCGGCCGGTCCCGTGAGCTTTCCGTAGGCAAACCCGGCTTGTGCGAAAGCGACGTAGACGGTTCCATAGGTATCTTTGTCGCCGTCTATGGCGTTAACCCACTCGAAAATGCCGAGGGGGAAGCCGCCGATCCTCTCCCAGTCAGCTCCGGCATCGGTGGATCGGTAGACGCCCGTCTTGCCGTCGCCGGCGTCGCCGTAATCATAGAGCGTAGGATAGCCGCCCTCCTTCTCGGCCCTGCCGAAGCCCATGCAGATGCTGTGCTTGATGCCGGGCACGGCGCCCCATGATACTCCGCCGTCGGTGGAGTGCCAGAGTCCCCCTGCGTTGTTGCCCTCGGAAAACCACAGATCGCCCGCGTGCCCCGGAGTCGCCTTAATCGCCTCGCCATCCCAGCGCCCCCAGGGGATCGGATTGCCGGCCTTGGCGAAGGTGGCGCCGCCGTCGGTGGAACGGAACACGCCCGCGTTGTCCTGCGGTGTGTAGAAATAAAACGTGTCGGGTTGGACTCGGTCGGCGCAGATGGTCTTTGCGCCCATATTATAACCGCCCAATCCGCCCTTGACCGGAGCGCCCGCACCGAATGAGCAAGGCTGCCAGGTCGCGCCGCGGTCCTTCGAGTAGTAGGGAAGCTTGCTAAAGGCGGGCGCCCAAACGATGTGATCCGTACTATTTGCGGAGACGGCAATGCGGCCATACTCGAGGTCGGCCGGAAGCGTGTTGTTCTCTGCGGCGGGAAACAGCCGCCAGGTCAAGCCGCCATCGGTGGAGAAGCCGCTCGACTTGGGAAACGGACCAAACCCCAGGTTGTTTTGGCGGACGCCAACCAGGAACTTGGGATCGGCGGGGCACCAATCGAGCGCCCAGGCGGCCATGAAATTAGGCTGCGAACGTGTTGTGGTATAGGTGTCGACATCGTTAAAGTACATGATGCCGACGTCCCACATTGCTCCAACCGGCTTTCCGCCGGGTGGAGCAATGACCTCGTTGCCGCACACTTCCTCGATGCCCTCGCTCGCCGCCTGCCAGGGGATCTCCAGCCGCGAGAAATCCGTCGCGTACCAGACGCCGAAACCTTCGGCGAACCAGAGCTTGCCTTTCACGAACGGATCGAAGGCGATCTGGCCCACGCTGAGCCAGTAGTTGCTCTGTTTGCCAAGCCACTGGATGTCGGAGCTTTCCAGCTTGAAAACGTGGTAAATCCATGTCGCGCCGCCATCCGTTGATACGAAGCACTTGCCCCCGTTTTCCATGACGACGAGATGGCGAGGGGCGGCCGGGTCGACCACGATGCCGCAGTACGACTGGCTGCCGCCCTGATTGTACTTGCTGTCGATCGCGGGCGTGATGTTGGTCCAGACGCTGTTTGCGGAGTATTTCCAGACCGATCCGGCGATGCTGCTGTCCTTGTCGTTCTTATCGAATGCGACGTAGTAAGCGCGGTCAGGGCCGACAGCGGCATCTCGCGGCTCAACGGTGTCGCCGGGGCCGTTGTCCGCGCCGATATCAGTCCACGTCGCACCCGAATCGACACTTTTGAAGACACCGGCCCTCTCGACAGTTACGTAGATTACTTTCGTCTTCGTCACGCCGCCGGACGCCATGACGGAGCCGCCGCCCTTGTCGAACTTAACGGTGGTGACGCCCTGTGGGGCAACTCCGGCGGGTATGACGGTTACCTTGGTCCACGTCTTGCCGCCGTCATCCGTGTGCCAAAGGCCGTCCCACACCGAGGCAAAGTAGGCGACATTACTGTTGGCGGGATCGACGGCAAGTCGCTCGCCGCACTGGCGCCCCTCGCCGTTCGGATCCATCTTCACTCTGGAGCTGCTAAAGCTGGTGGCGAGCCAGTGTTCGCCTCGGTCCGTGCTGCGAAAAATCTGTCCGAACTTATTCTGTCCGGTAAAAGCCATGTAAGCGATGTCCGGATCCTTCGGCGCGGTGACGATGCTGTCGACTCCGGAATAGCGCCCGTACCCGACGTAGTCAGCCGGCATGCTTTCGGAGGTGACGACTTGTTTCCATGAGGAAGTCGCGGGAATCCAGCGGTAGGCCCCCGAGACGTCGGTGCGGCAATACATCAGGCCTTTTTCCGTAGGGCTGATGTCCATTCCTACGATCCATCCGCCGCCGCCGATCTTCATCGGATTCCAGGAGTAATCGGAGGACAGGTCAGCTCCATAAATCGGAATAAGCGAGGCGCAAAAAAGAACGGCGACGAGCAGGATGATTTTCTTCATAAGGCATTTTCCCTTGCTTCACGGATGCTTCGAGCGGGTCGCGCGAGGGTGACCGAGTACGGTCCGTACGCGTAGGAACGCTTGCCGCCAGAGACCGCAAAACGCGTGCTAGCTCCAGTAACAACGATTTTCCTAAATGACGTCAACCAGGCGATCCAGGTAGCGATCTGCCCCCACGGCCCATATGATTGCGCAGACCTCATCAGGGTATACCGCATCGTGTGAGGTTTTGGAATAATCGGCGGACTTCAGAAGATTCTTGCAGATAGGGTTCCTGTCCCGGCCCCCGCCGCCGACAACACATGGATAAAGCCTACGCAATGAAAATAAGCCCACCTAACGTTGAATTCGAGATGGGCCCAACTCTCAAATCTGGACCGTCGAGAGCGGACTCAAAGCGCCGGTTGGAGCACTCGCTGAAGCCCCGAACGCGATCGGCGCGTCCCCGTCGCTCGGATCGGTCCCATTTGTCCGCCTCACAGCGATGTCCACCAATGGAACAGTCTCGCCGGCGGGATTGAACTGCGAAACATGGACCGGCTGATTTAGCGTCTCTAGCAAACCAGTTCTGCACCCACCTTCCCGCTAAGATGGGCGCCCGTCCTGGGGTGGCGGGGTTTTGTTAGAGCCTCTGAATACGCGTTCCAGCGGCAGCCCGGAGGTCCGGCTGATAATTGCGCAATTGACAGCATAGGACGCTACATTGCGCTCCGGCATAACCAAGTTTCTTGGAAGGGCTCCCTGGTCTTAATGTTTGTTTGTAAACTACCAACACGTTCAGACTCACAATGCAGGCTTCCGCGAGCTTGACAAAATCAGCCTGAGGGGGTACATTAACGAGGCTTCGGGCGGTTGGCTCAGGGGTAGAGCGTTTCCTTGACACGGAAGAGGTCACAGGTTCAAATCCTGTACCGCCCACCAGATTTCCCTCGATTTTCGATTTCACGCTCATTCTGACCGCTTCCTTGCGGGTTCACACGCCTTCTTGACCGCCTTTCAGGAGGGCAAAGTGAATAATTCAGCTCTTCCTTTTGCAAATTCAGCTTGCTTGCTTGTTTGACGTAAGCGACCTTCCATCCCAGGCACCGCTGCACGAGAGCGGCTCGGGGCCCCACCTTCCCACGTCGCCGCGCATCGCCACGTCGCCCCGCCCCCCACACCCCATACAGCGCAGCGAGGCGGTCGCGACCGACAATTCCTTCGCGCCGCCGCTCATCTGCTCCCGTCCGGCGAGCAGCGTGTTGCCATTGGCGTTGTCAATGAAAAACGTGAACTTACGTTGTGGACTTGGGGCTTGGTCAGTCATTCATACAGGGATTGTCTAGGCGGGCGATCACAAACCCATTCGCCGCATAAAAACGTAATCCCTTCTTTTACGCGAAGACTTCTCTTCTCTGAGTTCTGCGTCGGATTTAGCCGAGTTGTGTTGAGGATCGAAACCGCCTGCGGAGTTCTACGTCAAGTGCTGCTGAGCGCCCCTCAATATGTTGTTTCTCCTGGACGGTCATATCCTGTCCGCTGGAGTGGCGCCGGACGCACACCGGAACGGAGATCGGGGCATGAATCGCTGACGTGGACGCTAAGCACCAACGAAGCTCACGAACCCGGAACGCTTGCATACGCACGCAATTCACGAGAACAGCGGATGAACAATAACTATAGCAGGGAAGCGTACGCGGCTGCTCGGCAACATTCGTAAACTTCGTTTTGTAGCCAGGCTTGAACCAGTAATGCTCTGGGGGGCCCGTGTAATCCTTCTCCCGCGCGAATCAGGCATATGCTGTCGTGGACCGCCAATAACGGCGAATGCGCATCCCGATGCAACGGGAGTTGTGTGGCACTCCCTGATCGTTTGCATATTCGTTCTCCAATTCGGATCAGGCAAATGTGACCAGTTTCGTTTCGCCGCTCTCAAGAACGATGCGGGGCGCATTCCAAAGACGGTTCTGTCTTAACGGATGGCAAGCCTCTTCGCTAGTCTCGCTGAGTACCGAGACCGACGCCGTGAACAGGGTAGGATTTTCGATGCGTACTATGGCGCCCTTTGGCGTGCACTCCAGGACCTCCGCATTTACGTGATCAAACGCGATTGCCGTTCCTGTGTCCGATCGTACATAAAGGCCAGGTATTTCGGCGCACGTGAGCATGCAGGCGACCTCGGCCCACGTCGAGCCGTGGAAGATGCCGCCGATGTTGTTATCCCAATCGGACAGGTTTACGCGCTCATTCATCCATCCGGAGGGCATGTCGCCGACGGGGCGGTCTTCGCGAGAGAGGTACTGGGTGATGTTGTGCGCAGTCTCACGCACAACATCAATGAAGAAGCTATCCCCGGTTGCTCTCCACAACTTGAAGAGGCTGTCGCCCGAGAGCGTGCAAATCCCAGGCGCCGCGTGCTTATTCTGAACGTTCGCCATAACGGCTCCGGCGCTATGCAGGCCCAATCGTCCGAAGAGGCTGTCCAGCGGGAAAGCATAGTCATACGAGACGTTCCAAGTCGCGCACTGGTATGCGGCGAACTTCGCCCGGTCCAGCCACAAGGCATTGCCGGTTATTTCCCACAATACGATGTAACTTTCCAACAGACCATAGGCGCTCTCGCTGTCGGGACACTGCAACGCCTCACCCGGTCCGCCGGTCGTGACGCCGTGTTCAGTAGCATTGTGGAAGAATGCTTTCGCGCTCGCTTCGGCCACGCGAAGATACTCGTCGCAGCCAAACAGATCCGACGCTAGCGCCAAGCCGGCAGGAGCAGTCGATGCGCTGGTCGAGCCGCCTACGATCACGTCGAGCGTTCTGTTGTTGACAAATTGCCCGAACTGGCCGTGACGCGTCCAAATGGCGGCAAAAGCATCGGCGAGGCGCATGGCGCCCTCGCGCCACTCGGATTTGATGGGGCGCCCCTGCTTTTCCAGCAGGTCGAACTGCTTGCACAGAAAATAGAGACCATCGGAGCTTTTCCGGATCAGGTGGAAGTCTCGATCCGCCTTGTTCTTGATATTGTCGCCGTACCACTTGCCCAGGTGTCCGGCACCATAGAACAACCCGCCTGGAGCATGCGCGCCTTCAGGAAGAGCCTGTCCTCCCGCAAAGAACCAGTCGAAATTGGCCATCGCTCGCTCACGCGATTCTGGCGCCCCGAGAAGCAGCAAAGGATGTGTAGCCATCAGGCCGCCCACCCAACCCACCTGCCAATCTTGCGGGATCGATTCTCGCATGCCGACACTGTAATAGCCGCCGTCCGGGTTCCAATTGTCTCGGTTGTATTTGTCCTCCAGGATCTGCCACGCCTTGGAGAATGGCAACTCATGCACAAGTTCAGAGTTGCCGGTCAAGTCCTTACGCTTACTGCAATACGCCCGGAATAAGCCCGGCACGTCGTCGCACGGAAGGACATGGAGCTTCGCGCGCAAGATAAGCGAGTCGCCTTCCGTGAAGGCCGCGCCCCGATCTTCCGAAGGCTTAGCGATGCGTGTACCGGCGTACCGAACCTTCTCGCGAACGCCTGGTGAGGACACTGCAAACTGCATACCGCTCCTATCGTCGGTCTCGGTGATTGTCACGCCGACAGGCCCGCGATCCGTGCGCTCGTCGGTCAATATGATCACGCAAGACCGTTCCGCTGGCAAATAATAGGCCAGCGCGGGAGTGGTCATGTCGCGTGCTAGAATCTGCAGACGAGATTGGCCGCTACGATTATTCAGCCGTGGAACATCGGAAATCGTAGTCGGCAGATCCTCTCGAAAATCGGAATGGACAAACATGGGCGGATAATCTTGCGCTCGCACATCGAAACGGTTACCGTCATAGGCGGCTCCAGGCAGAAGCAAATAGCTATCCGCGGACCAGTTCTCCTCTGAGAAGACAATACCAACGGCCGCTGCACCTTCGGATCCGCTCAACAGCGTGAACTCGCACGACAACTCATACATGCCTGCCGACGACGAGGTTTGCGAAACCGACGCCCGCCATACAGCCTGATCGTGCACCAAGATAGCCCGCCCGTACTCGTCATATGGGGCATCGACGCGCGATGCGAGGGCGTTGCCCTCGTACCCCAGAATCGTTGCGGTCAGGATGGGCTTAACATTTTGCTGAATGTTGTTAGTCGACGAATTACTTTGAAATATTGCAGTTTCGAGCAAGGAGGATGTTCCTTTCCGCCACAACGAGATGGCGATCACGTCACGATATAGAGCGGTTCAACGCCTATCTCAACCGAATGAGCGCTAAGCGGATTTCCCAGCGCGTCTATAGCCTTATATCCCGGAAGGACCTTGAAGGTGTGCGTATGTCCGTCATAACTCCAAAGGACGTCAACCAACTGCCCGCCAGGCTGAACGAATCTGTAAGAATCGACTCCAGGAATTGGTTCGCTACGTCCTCTGCATTTCGCGCCGTCGATTAGGCTTGCGAGTACGGCCCGCGCAGCCATGATTGGCCGAATTGTCAGGTCGTGCTCCAGTCCTGAGTAGGTCGTTTCGCCATATGCTGGATCGCCGTGCAGCGTATAGTAGAAGACGTGTTCGACGCCGCTGGCAATCGCTGTTATGTCAAATCGAACCGTTTTTGCACATTGACCGCGCGCTAGCTGCTCCTGTCCGAGGGGCCAATAGAGCGACTCGACGCGCTCGTCTGGAGCGGATTCAGTGATCCAGAGCGGCCTTGTCTTTCCGTATCCGCGTTCGATTCTTGCGAACTTTGCCGCATTAACGGCAGGCGCCGGCGCGGGCCCGCCATAGAGACTCTTGTAGTAGTCGTGGTAAGAAAAGATATCGAAGCTGGATGAGCCGTCCGCACCTCGCAGAGCCTGGTCAGTGAACGAGTCCAGAGCTGGGTCCGCGTCAATGCCTGCGAGGATCGCATTGGGATTTGCGCTCTTGGCTAGCGGATAAGCAGCTTTGAGCAAAGCGCCGTAAACCGCGGGGGAGCCGGGAGTAAATTGGGGTCCCCACGGCTCATTCCAAACCTCCCAACAATCGATTTCGCCCCTGTAGTGGCCAACGACCCGGCTGACGTACTCTTTCCAGGCTTCCATGGCATTGGGCGCATCGACGAGGTTGTAGTTGCTGAAGTAGCCGGCGATCGCCTTCGGTTTGACCGACGCCCACGCCGGCCCACCGTCGAGCATGCCGAGGACTTCTATCCCTGCCTGACGGGCGGCCCGCACAATTCCGTCGTAAAACGCCCACTGTCCGGGATGCGGCTCTACGACAGGCCAGTCAGTCACCCAACTGGCGTCGTGGATTCTCGTCCACCGCGCGCCGATTGCGCGAGCAATCGTGAAATAATCGCTGGAAAGTGGAATATGGACACCAAAATACGAGCGTTCAGGCACGATGTTTCTCGGGTGTGGCAGGCGGGCGAAAACTTGCTGGATCGGCGGACAAATGGGCTCACCCTTCATATCAAATAGCTGCGCGGTTAACTTGAACACTCCGCGAGGGTGGATAGGGTCTGGAGCGACTCTAATTAGCCCGGAGGAGGCGTCGACAGGCGACAATTCGTGTATATGTCCGTACAAATCGGCCACCCGAGCGCGAATCACCGCTCCCCTCGGAGCGTTTGCCGTCGCAACTCGAATCACTGCTTGCTCCGTATCAAAATAGATTCCGCCCGGGCGCGGGACGCTCAACACAAGCTCAGGATCGGCGGACCGATTCTCGGCTCCATCTCCCTCGCTCAACCTGGCGCCGTCGAACCAGACTGTTGCGGCCTCAGTCGTTGTCGCTGTCACGGTCAATCGCGTCGCATCGCCATACGGTATCACGCAACTTAGAGAATAGTGCTGCCAGGAAGAGCCAAGGACGACCTCGGCAGTTTGACTTGCCCCAAGCACCTTCAAAGTGGCGCGCACGCCGGGAACGCTTGCTTTCATGGCGATTGATGCCGTGTGCCGTCGTCCATAGTTGTAGTCGACCAGAGGCGACGAGAGTGCGACCCAACCGGCGGCAGGCAATACCACCTTGATCGACTGCTTCTGGTCGGCTGCCGTTGTGCGGTCGATGATAGGCCTTGGTTCCGTAGATTCGAAAAGCGGCGTCTGCGCGGTATCGGCAGCAGCCGCATGAGCACTCCATCCGCCTCCAACGCCCGCTTCGAAGGATGCGTCTGGCAACAAGTTCCCGCGTCGAGCGGGCATGTCGCTGGCGACAGCAGTCACATCCGTGTCCGAGGCATTATCAACAAGAAGAGCAGATCCAACGGGAGGATAAATCATAAAATAGCACGGGAGGCTGCTTTGAGCGACCGTTGTCAGCTTGAGCTGCTGCCACTGACCGCTTAGCGTAACCGCTCTCTCCCCGTAAGTCGTATATGGCTTATCTCCCAGCCGCAAAGCGAGAGTGGCCACAGCTCCCGTCTGGCCTTTCAGCCATACGCTCATCGCATACGTGTGGCCGGCAAGGGCGGATACGACCTGCCCGAACTGCGCTCGTCCAGCCCGGACGCCCTTGACATCGATCGACAGAGCACTCGCGCCTGCATGAACGTCGCTCCTGACTTCGGCATACTGGATCGTCACATCGCCCCAGCCGGAATTGTCTTCCCATCCCTTGGGAACCGATCCGGTGATCTGCGCCTTACCGATGGCCGCTGGCAACGGGGCATACGGATTCTCAAATGAGGGGTTGGCAAGCAACTCGATCGGCGCCGCGGACGCGTTGTACAAACAGAAAACGAGCGTAGCTGCTAGCGTTACGTATCTTAGGGGCGTGATTCCCGCAGCGTAATACGTCTGGAATTTGCAATAGCTTTTCACGATATTTTGAACCCTAATGGATAGCGAAGGTCGCAGCGTATTCGACCGGAGTTTTGCAGCCGACGGTTGGCGCTTGCGAATTCAATGTCGGTGGACAAGCGGCCAGGCAATTCGAGACAGGCGTGCATCCTGCTTGCACCATGTCAGTGCCGCCGCCGACAGTGTTCGGCATCAACCACTTTGCGTGGCTGTCAGCGAGTAGATAATTCGCTCCGCCGTTATGGAGTCCTTGAACCGAACCGTAGAATGACGCCGGAGTGATTGTCGCGCCTGCACGGTCGCATGGGCTACTCACATTGAGGATGCACTGATTGGCTACAAGCCCCATTTGGTACTTCATGCAGGTCGCACAACTAAGATTGTTGGAGCCCATATTCGCTCCTCTGAGGCCTCCGGACGAATCGCCGCCGTAGCCGACAGGAGAGTCCATGTTAAGTTGCCCGTCGGTTGGAATGGTCCACGCCCCACCCGTCGCGCTACAGCCGCTTACCTCGAACAGCAGCACTGACGAAGACGGTCCGGTCATCTGCGAAACGCTTGACGGCACGGGCACATTGCCGCTACCGCCCGACTGCCAGCCGACGAGGTTCTCATTGCTCGCGTAGGATATGATGTCTCCCGGTAGCGAGTCGTCCGGACAGAGAAACGCCTGCGTGCTCTTTACGTAGGAATAAACTTGTCCGGCCCAGCCAGCTCCTCGGATTTGCGTACCACATGGTACAAACTCATCGTAATCTTGCTCGTACTGCACATAGGCAAGGCCGATCTGCTTTAAGTTGGATAAGCACGCCGTCATGCGTGCTTTTTCGCGCGCCTTGGCGAATACCGGAAACAAAATAGCTGCAAGTATTGCTATTATCGCTATAACTACGAGTAACTCTATAAGAGTGAATGCTTTGCGGTTCATTATCTTCCTCCTGTTTTGTCTCTTTCAAAATGCAGCGCCTTTCGGCGGACACGTAGAGCGCCTTACGACCAAGTTGCTTACGGTAGTAGCAATGTTCCTGCAATCAACGGCCTCGCCCTTCAGAAGGCGATCCAGGGTTCTCATCGCCTCGCTGCCGATCTCCCAAAACGGCATTTCGACCGTTGTGAGAGGAGGGTCAAAATCGGCGCTGCTTTCGTTGTTATCGACGCCAACTATCGACAGATCATCAGGAACCATTATTTTCAATTCTGCGGCTGCCTCTAATGCCGACCAGGCGATGGCATCATTAGCGCACAAAACAGCCGTAGGAGGCCTATCGACCTGCATAAGCTGATCCAAAGTTGCGACTGCCTCATCGTGGGGAACGGGCATGAATCCCCTTGACGATAAGATCAAGGAAGGATCGGCAGCGTCTCTCTCCCGAAGCCACGCGAGAAAATAGCCGCAACGAGCCTGGGCTGCGTCCGTGAACTTTCGAGCCACTTGATTGGTGTGCCACGCCGGATCAGGAACTGCGGACCAATGCGCAATCCGGCGATGGCCAAGGTCCCATAGATGTGTCAGAGCCAGTTCGACTATATCTTGCTCGTTTGCCCAGACTGCGGCGCATTCGCCAGGCAACTTGGTCCATCGTGTCACCGCAACCGTGGGTAGCCCCGCTTTGGCGAGGCGTTCGAAGCGATTTTCGGCTTGTGAAGCACTGATGATCAGACCGTCGATGCTGCCATCAAGGAATGGATCGCAATCGTCTCCTTCCCTTACCACGCGCGGGTAATGCTGCAGGCGGTAGCCTTGAACGTCCGCTACACTGGTTATTCCGTGCCAAAATTCGTGAAGGTGCGTGTATTCGAAGTCTTGCCTATTTCGGGGAGGAGGCGAGACACAAACTCCTACTGTCTGGGTTGGGCGGGCCTGCTGGTGGAGTATCGAACGCGCCGGGACGAAGTTTAGTTCGGCGATCGCATTGCGTATCCTCGCGCCAGTTTCGGCTGAGCACGCCTGTTGCCGGCCGTTGATAAAGTGCGAAACCGTGCTCTTGGAAACACGGGCTTCACGGGCAACATCGTCGATTGTAGGCTTCTGATACACTCGCCGAATCATCTGTTTTTGGATCCAATCAATTTACACAACTAGTTGGGATAAGTATACTACGCTTCTGAATGCTTGTCAAGCGATATTAGCAGATAAGATAGGCCAACGCATCATGAATGGACTTCTTGCCATTTGGGTGTCATGAGGTTTCCTAACCAATTCTCCGAGCGTGTCGCCGTCGTCGTAACCAGCCCGCCGACCGCCCCATGCATCTCGGCGACGCAGTTCTGGCCGTCGTAGACTTAGTGTGCCCGTTGGCGTCTACAACGCTCGAAAGCTTCCCACTGCATGGGCCCCTTCCGCCCGCGACGGGAGGAGCAAAAGCGTTAGCGCTACTGCGCGATCGCCAAGGCCGACGATGAACGCCCACGCACGAGCGTACCGGGCGGGCTGCCGAGCCGCGACGAGGGCTATCGCAGACGGGACGGCGCATCGAATGCCGAGGGAGCTACGCCCAACGGCGAAGAAAGGGGAAGCGTGGGATGAGTTCCTCGCTGGTTGGATCGCGGCGTTAAGGGAAGATAGGGAGCGAAAGGTGACGTGGGATAAGACGTACCCGCCAACGGAAAGAAATGAGTAGGAGATGGAAAGATAGGAGGGTTTGCCAAGCGGGCCAATTGGTAAGCCCTCCGTGCTTCTAGTCCTGGACGATTTCGTTGATCTCTTGGGCGGTCAAAGTCCTTCCGGAAATAGGACTACCTTCGGCGACCTTCATGTATTTTTGAACCATACGTCGATACCGCGCTAGCGTAGAGTGGTGAGTGTTATATCCAGCACGCTTGAGTTCCGCAAACCAGCCAAGCTTGTTAATGCAAAACTCGGCATAGTTAAGATGATCGATCTCGTTATTACCGTCAAATCCTTTGAATTCGACCAAGGCATAATTAACTCCTGATTGATCTTCTAGTGCTTCATAAGACTCCTTCAGCACCGAGAACATCAGTAGGATTTGGTAGATTTCGTCGTGCGATATTGACCTGTCGACTTCATAAGGAAGGTCAGTAACCTGGGAATAAAGCCCGCTCCAACCATGCGAAATCACTTCGGCTGCTCTCTCGTATTGACCTTTTCGATCCGACTCCAACAATGCCAATATTTTATACTGGTTCATCAGGATCCAGCGTTCGGCATCCGTCAACTCCATCTTCATTGAAATGCTCCTCTTTATCTAAAATTGCAGGGTTACGTTATTGTACCCGTTCTTTCTTGCTCGTTCGGGAGCGGCGCGCGCCGCCCGGCCGGACCACCAGCACCACCCCACGTGTAGCCGCGTACACCGGCCGCTCCCGCGTGTTCTTCTCCCACGCGGTCGCCCGCTCTTCGGGCGGCAGAGTTACCAACCGCCCCCCATTTTCCCCACTCGCTTCGATTGCGTTCCCGCTGAAAGTGACGCCTTCCGTCGCCTTGCGAAACGTCGCGAGCTTCACAAAGGAGCCAAATCGGCATCGGGATTTCCGATGCGAACCGCCGTGCCGCTCCATCGCATCGGCTTCAGGACAATGAAGGATCGGGGCAACACGCTCCCCCTCGCGAGGCTCACTAAGCCCTGCGGATCTCCCTTGACAGCCCCCCCGACCTGCGGTACACTTCAACCTCGATGGCCAAGGAGCGCACGAATGCCGACCGCCGCATTTGCCAATCTGGGTTGCAAGGTTAACCAGTACGAGATCGAACGGATCGCGGAGACGTTTTCGGCGCGCGGCTTCGAGATCACCGAGTTCAATAAGCCCGCCGACGTGTACGTCATCAACACCTGCTCCGTAACCGGCGCCGCCGACCGCAAGTCGCGCCAAATCGCTCGCCGCGCGGCGCGTCAGAAGCCTGGGGCTCATGTCGTGCTTACCGGATGCTTCGCCCAGCTTGCACTCGACACGGGTGAGGGCGTCGAAGGCGCATCTCTGCTTGTCCCGAACCGCGAGAAGATGCGCGTCGCCGACCACACGCTGGCCGCATTTCCCGAACTTGCGCCCGCGGCGTTCTCGCCATCCTATCCCATCACCAATGCCGTAGCCGTCTTCCCGGAGGATGCGGGTCTGACGCCAACCGGTTCGCGGGACCTAGGCCGAACCCGGGCGACGCTCAAAGTCCAGGATGGCTGTGTTCATTTCTGCGCATTCTGCTCGATACCGTATACGCGCGGCGTCATGGCCAGCCGCCCGCTTGCGGCAGTGCTCGATGAGGCGCGCCAGGCGGCCCATGCCGGCGTCCGGGAAGTGGTCGTAACCGGCGTCTGCGTCGGCGCCTACCGCGACGGCGGGAACACGCTTACCGACGTCTTGATCGCAGTCGCTGACGTTCCGGGGATCGAGCGCGTGCGTCTGTCGTCGATCCAGCCGATCGAAACGGATCAAAGGCTGATCGACGCTGTCGCGTCCCACCCCAACATTTGCCATCACTTGCACCTATCGCTCCAGTCGGGCAGCGATCTCGTGTTGCGCGCCATGCAGCGGCCCTACGATACCGCGTATTACCGCGACCTCGTCCGCCGCCTGCGTGCAGCGGCCCCCGGCATCGCGATCACGACGGATATTATCGTCGGCTTTCCCGGCGAGACGCCGGACGAGTTTGCGCGCACTCTCGCATTCGCGGAAGAAATGGCGTTCGCGCGGACACACGTCTTCCGGTATTCTCCGCGCCGCCGCACGTACGCAGCCGAGCATTTGCGCGACGATGTGAGCGACGGGGAAAAGGAAGCGCGCCATCAGGCGCTCACGGCGGTCAGCATCGGCTCGCAGCGTGCATTCGCCGAACAAATCGCAGGCGGCGACGTCGATGTGCTCGTCGAATCGCGCGGCAAAGGCGCGGGCCTGCTCGCGGGGTACACGAGCGCCTACATTCGCGTCCACTTCGCCACATCGACAACCACGGCCATTGGCGACATCGTTCCCGTGCACATCGACTCTATCGATGCCGGCGGCGACGCCATCGGGCAAATCGCGACGCCGTTCGCCAAAGCCCAGTAAGAGAGGTTCAATGACATGTCAGACTGCATTTTCTGTAAGATCGCCAGGCACGAAATACCCGCCAGGGTCCTTTTCGAGAATGATGACCTGTTCGCCTTCCACGACATCAATCCGCAGGCGCCGGTTCACATCGTAATCATTCCCAAGGTTCACGTCGAAAACGTGCTGAGCGCCTCCGACGAGCACACCGGCATTCTCGGCAAGCTGCTGCGCGCCGCCGCCGGCGCTGCGACTCAAACAGGCATCGCCGAGACCGGCTTCCGCGTCGTGCTTAACAACGGCGTCGATGGCGGTCAGAGCGTCGACCACCTGCATGTCCACGTCCTCGGCGGCCGCAAGCTCGCATGGCCTCCAGGCTGAGCAAGCAGGGTTCACGCTCCGTGACATTGCCCGGTTGCGACGCAAGCGACGGCCTTAGCGGCCGGCCGGCAAAGGCAAGCTGGCTGCGGGTATAATAGAGCCCACTGTCACGCGCGCTAGGCGTTTGACGCCAATATTCGCAGGAGAAGCTGATTGAAAGTCGGTTTAATAGGCTTGCCGGGCTCAGGCAAGACGACGTTGTTCCACGCATTGACGCGCGGCGAGGGCAGTCCGGCCGGCGGCGGCCGCGATGCGCTTGTCAGCGTCGTTCCCGTTCCCGATAAGCGCTATGACTTCGCGGTCAATCTGTTCAACCCCAAGAAGCGCACACCAGCGTCGATTGAGTTCCTCGATGGCGCGGCGACCATCGGCAGCGGCGATTCCGGCGGCGGCGGCAAGTTCGGCAGCGACTTTTTCGTCGGCATCCGCTCGGTTGACGCCCTCGTCCAGGTCGTTCGCGCATTCGAGTCGCCGCTTTACGACAAAGCGCCCGATCCCGCGAAAGAAGCGGCGGCAATCAGCGAAGAGCTGCTTCTGGCCGACCTGCAGGTTATCGAGAACCGGCTTGAGCGAATCAAAAAGCAGCTTTCCACGCGCAAGAGCGGTGCGGTCTTGCCTGAACAAATCGAGCAAGAAATTCTGTTGCGGCTCAAGGCGACCCTCGACGAGTTTAAGCCGTTGCGCGGCGTCGAGCTTACCGAGGAAGAAAAGCGCATCACGAAAAATTTTGACTTTCTTACCGCAAAGCCCGTCATCGTCATCGCCAACATTGCCGAGGACGATCTCGCGAATGCGCAGGACTTGCCGCTATTGAAATCGCTTCGCGAGACGTGCGCCGAAGAGAACGCTCCGCTCGTCGTCCTGTGCGCGGCGGCCGAGCGCGAGGTCTCCCAGCTCGACGATTCCGAGCAAGCGGAGTTTCTCGACGCGCTTGGGATCGAAGAACCCGCTCGCGACCGCCTGATTCGCGCCGCATACCAGGCGCTTGGCGTAATGTCTTTCTTCACGGTCGGCGAGGACGAAGTTCGGGCGTGGACCATTCCCGTGGGAGCCAATGCGGTCACCGCGGCTGGACGGATCCACTCGGATCTGGCGCGCGGATTTATTCGCGCGGAGGTGATGGCGTTCGACGACTTAATTGCGGCGGGAAGCTGGGATGTCGCGAAGGCGGGCGGAAAGCTTCGTTTGGAAAGCAAGGACTATCCCGTTCGCGATGGCGACATTTTGCATGTCCGGTTCAAAGTCTAGCCTAGGCGATGTCTCCCAGTGCCAGACGGCCGTCAATCGCCCAAACGCGGCAACCTGATGAACGAACTTATGCGCGTGAATTTTCACACGCATTCCATGCGACTGAGTATGGTAGAATCGTTATCTATTGCTTCTTGAACTCTTGGATAGCAAGCGCCTCGTTCGTGCAAGGCGCACTATTGAAACGAGAACTACACGAGTCGGACGAGGGGGCGCTTCATGTCGGAATCTGCTGCGTTATTGCCGTTGATCAACAGTCCGGACGACCTAAAACCGCTGAATACCGATCAACTCAAGCAACTCGCAAGCGAAATCCGGCAGTATCTTGTCGATTGCGTCTCCAAAACCGGAGGCCACCTCGCGCCGAGCCTGGGAGTTGTCGAACTCACGCTTGCGCTCCACAAGGTCTATAACGTTCCGCGCGACAAGGTGATCTGGGATGTCGGACACCAGGGCTATGTCCACAAGATCTTGACCGGACGGCGCGATCAGCTTCATTCGATCAGGCAGTACAACGGCATATCCGGCTTTCTGCGCATCGACGAATCGCCCTACGACATCTACGGCGCTGGCCATGCGTCGACGGCAATCTCCGCCGCTCTCGGATTTGCGAAGGCACGCGACTTTCGCGGCTCATCCGAAAGCGTTGTCGCCCTGGTCGGCGACGGCGCACTGACCGGCGGCATGGCGTTCGAGGGTCTCAACAACGCCGCCGAAACCCGAACGGACATCACCATCGTCCTTAACGACAACGAGATGTCCATCGCCGAGAATGTCGGCGCAATGGCGACCTATCTCGCCAAGCTCCGCATGCAGCCCACCTACCAGCGCGCGGAGCTCGCCGCGAAGGGGATGGTCGGGAAACTGCCCGTTTACAGCGAACTCGCATACAAGGCTGCCCGCGGCGTCAAGCATGCGGCGACCCACTGGGCGACGCCAATGCACAAAGGCCTTCTGTTCGAGGAGATGGGCCTGACATACATTGGACCGATCGATGGACACGACATAAAGACATTGCTGGACGTCTTTTCGCACGTCCGGCGCTTGAAGGGTCCTTGCCTCGTCCACGTGTTGACGGTGAAAGGCAAAGGTCTCCCCTACGCCGAGGCAGACAGCCGCCGGTACCATGGCGTAAGCCGCTTCTCGCCAGACGATGGCCTGATCGAGGCAAAAGGCGGCACGACCACTTATACGAGCGTCTTCTCCGAAGTTCTTAACGAAGCCGCCGAGATCGATGACAAAATTGTCGCGATCACCGCCGCAATGCCCGACGGCACCGGCTTAAGCCGCTTCGCCAAAGAGCACCCCGCCCGCTTTTTCGATGTCGGGATCGCCGAGCAACACGCGGTCGTGTTCGCCGCGGGCCTCGCCGCCAGCGGCATGAAACCCGTTTGCGCGGTCTATTCCACCTTCCTTCAGCGAGCGTTCGACGCCATCGTCCACGACGTCGCTCTCCAGAACCTGCCGGTGCGCATTTTTGTCGACCGCGCGGGACTGGTCGGCGAAGACGGCGGAACGCATCACGGCGCATTCGACCTTTCCTATCTACGCTGCATCCCAGGCCTTGTCGTCATGGCCCCGCGCGATCCCGGCGAGATGAAGGCAATGACCCGTTTTGCCTTAAGCTACCAGGCCGGACCGATCGCGATCCGCTACCCGCGAGGAGGCGGCGCAATCCTTAGCGACGATATACAACCGATTGAGATCGGTCATGCGGAGGTGCTCAACGAAGAGGGCCAGGACGTCGCTCTCATCGGAATCGGCGACGGTGTCGCACTGGCGGTTAACGCCGCGAAATTGCTGGCAGAGCGAGGCATCGCCAGCACGGTCGTTAACGCGCGCTTCTGCAAGCCGCTCGACGCGCAAACGATCGGACGTCTCGCTCGCGGTTGCAAGGCGGTCGCGACGATCGAAGACAACGTAATCGACGGCGGCTTCGGCTCGGCGGTGGCGGAACTGCTGGAAGACCAGGATATCCAAACGCCGCTCGTACGCTTCGGCCTTCCGGACCGGTTTGTCGAACACGGCACGGTCCCTGTACTTCGCGATCAAGTTGGCCTATCGGCACAGAATATCGCGTCGCGAATGGCTGCCAAGATCGGCAAGCCCTTCAGCCCTGCTCTCAAACCCGTCGCGGTCGCATGAGGATGATGCCGCTCGCCGGAAAGTGCTGAACCGGCGCGGCCTGCCACAATAGGAGAGTCGTATCGTGCGCAATTTCCCTCGTTCGCTCAACTGTAGGACATCGACCAACGCAGCGGCCGTTCTTCTCGGCCTCGCGCTTGTCTTGCTCGCCGGCTGCGCGCAAGAGAAACAGACCGGCACTTCGACGCCGGGCTCGAAGGCGCTGAAAGTCGCGCTGTTGACCACTGGCCCTGTCACCGATGGCGGCTGGAACCAGACCGCATACGACGGCCTCTTGCGAATACAGAAGGAACTTGGCGCAACCATTTCCAAGCAGGAAACCCCCGTTCCGTCGTCATTCCAGTCCGCGTTCGAGGGCTATGCGCAACAAGGTTACAATATCGTCTACGCCCACGGCGACGAGTATGCGGACGCGGCGGCGAAGGTCGCTGCGAAATATCCCAAAACCATGTTCGTGACGACCGGCGGCGACCGCATCGCGCCAAACCTGGCCGCAATCGAGTTCGCGACCGAAGAGGGCACATACCTTCAAGGGATGCAAGCCGGGTTTATCAGCAAGAGCGGCAAGGGCGGCTTCGTTGGCGGTCAGGAGCTTGCTCCGGTAAAGGTCGCGGCGCTTTCGTTCAAACAGGGAATGCTTGCGGCCAACCCAAAGGCGCAGTTCTCCATCACGTATATCGGCAACTGGTCTGACAGCGCAAAAGCCAAGGCGTTTACGGAAGCGCTGATGGCGGACGGCGCGGACGTTATCGCCCACAACTGCGACGCGGCGGCATCCGGTCTCTTTCAAGCCGCCGCCGCACGCACCAGCGTCTACACATTCGGGGTAAACTCAAATCAGAACAGCGAGCCGGGAAACGTCGTGTCGTCGACCATCCTCGACATTCCGAAGGCCTTCGTCGATATCGCAAAAACGGTAAAGGCTGGCACATTCAAGGGGCAAACGCTCCGTCTAGGAGCCGCCTCCGGAGACGTTTACGTCGTGGACAACCCGCGTCTCGAAAAACTTTTCACGCCAGAGCAGACGGCAAGGATTAAGCAAGCAGCGGCGGACATTGCGGCAGGGAAGATCAAAATCGCATCAAACTAAAACCGGCATCTTACATTGCAGCGCCTTCGATGCGGAACCGTGCGACGCCAAATCACCGCCGTCCCCAGTCAATGAAGACAAGGCACGCGTCGTTTTGTCTCGTGGATGGTCGACCCTACCGTGAGCCCGGCGTAGCCGCGCGGCGCGCCTGGGTGTAGCATCGGATCTTCCCCGTCTCGTTGCTTATCTCAGAGCGTGTGCAAAAAATCGAAAGGTTTTGCAGGACGGCTCCCCGGCCGCCGTGGCCGTTTTTGAAAAAGGGACGGCACGGCAATCCTCCTGCTTCACGATGTGCGCTGGGATTGGACGCTGACTGCAAAGGGCCGTGCGCGTGTTGACGAGGCATCGTAAATCACCGCCATGAACGAGGCGCGGGCAAAAGTGCCCCGGCGGCAAGAGCCGTCCTGAATCTTTCTCGCAATACGCCAGTATATTACACACACTCAGGACAGACGACCCCATTCCAGAATGAAAGACTGCCAGCCGTCCAACGCAAATTACCTAAATCGCCAAGTAAATTCATGAACTTCGATCTAAAACACTATATCCAGCAACGCAGGGAGACCGTTGACCGCGCACTCGACGGTTACTTACCCCCCACGGATCAGCCCCCAGAAACCCTCCACTGCGCAATGCGCTACTCCCTGTTCTGCGGCGGCAAGCGCCTGAGGCCCATCCTGGTCCTGGCCGGCGCGGAGGTCGGCGGGGGCGGCGAGAGCGTTGCGGTGCCGCTCGCGTGCGCAGTCGAGTGCATCCACACGTTCTCGCTTATCCACGATGACCTACCCGCAATCGATAACGACGATCTGAGACGCGGTCAGCCGACTAACCACAAGGTCTACGGCGAGGCGATTGCGATTCTCGCTGGCGACGCGCTCCTTGCCCTCGCCTTCGAGCTTATCGAACGCTGTCGCGAGTCTGCGCCCAGCGATGCGGTGCTCGATGTCATCTCCATGATCGCCAAGGCGTCGGGGACGTTCGGCATGGTCGGCGGACAAGTCGCCGACATACAGAGCGAACACATCGACGACATCAGCATAGAGGCGGTTCGAGCCATCCACGAACGCAAAACCGGTGCATTGCTCGCGGCATCGCTGCTCGGAGGCGCGCGCCTGGTTGGCCTCAGCGGCGCGCCCTACGACGCTCTTGCCGAGTACGGACGCCAGATCGGCCTCGCGTTTCAAATTACGGACGACCTTCTGGATATTGAGGGGGATCCGGAGCTTCTCGGAAAGCCGGTGGGAAGCGATGAGAAGAACGATAAAGCAACCTACCCCAAGGTGCTCGGGGTCGATCGCTCCTGGCAAATCGCCCGCGACGCCACTCAAGCCGCTATCTCCGCTCTTACCCCTTTCGGCCCGGAAGCCGATCCGTTGCGCGCGCTCGCTCTCTACATGGTCGAGCGAGATTCTTAACGCGTAGGCTCTCTACCCCATCGGAATGGGGTCTCGAAGGGGAAGGTGGGTGCGCGAGAAGCGCGCCGAGGCGAAGCCGGGTTACTGCTTTCGTTACAATTGGACGCATGTACGCAGCAGCCCGGGAAGCGGCGCTCTCCTTACGTCAGCGGTTCCGCCGGCGCAAGAACCGACAGCGACTTTTCCACCAACTCGATCGTCATCGGCGTTTGGCCGGCTGTATCGCCATCGATCTGCGCAGCAAGCGGGGGATCGGCATCGATGACGATGCGCTTAGCGCGAAGGTAGCGAACGCGCGGATCGCCAATATGACGGCGCGCGACGATTCGCATTACCTGACCGAGAATGCCGATCTTGTCCATCGGCGGTTTTTCAAACAGGCAAATGTCCAGCCAGCCGTCATCCAAGGCGGCAAAGGGCGCGAGCTTTACGGCGCCAACGCCGTATGCCGAGACATTGGCAACCACGATGACGAACGAATCCGCGGTCAGCGTCTCGTCGTCGTACGTGAGAACAACCCGGCTCGTCTCAAATGTTGCAAGCGCGGCCAGTCCGCTCATGACGTAAGCGCCCGGTCCCATCACGCTCTTGAGCGGCGCGAACACATCGCGCACGGCCTCGGCATCGAGACCGCACCCCGCCATCAGCAAGAAAATCTTGTCGCCCACGCGGCCGTAATCGATCTTCTTGACGAAACCTTCGCGAATAACGTCGACCGCGCCCCGAAGATCGGGGCCGGGAATGCCAAGTTCAGTGGCAAGAATATTGCTGGTTCCACATGGAAGAATGCCGAGCAAAGGGCGCGAAGACTGCGGAGCCGCCTCGATGAGGCCGCTCGCCACCTCGTTAACCGTTCCATCGCCGCCGACGGCGCAGACGCAGTCGTACCGGCCGGTGATCGCCGCCTCATACGCCAGTCGATGAGCGTCGCCAGCTCCCGTCGTAAACGACATCGGCGGCGTTTGGTCCCCATACGCCTCGCTTAGCTGCCTTAAAACGTCATCGCCGGCTCGTTGCCCCGCAGTGGTGTTAACGATAAGCAATGATTTCATGCGCGATATTGTAGCATCCCCTGCGTGCGTAGGAATTCGCGGGCGCGCGATCCGCCCACGGAACTTTGCGACTGAAAGGAGCGAGCAGTCCGCTAAAAGAGGACTGCTACGAGTCCCTTCAGGAATCGATCGTGCGTCCAAGTCGTCCGCTTGAGCGCGCGGACGGGTTGGCTGCCCTTATCGCGCGCGCTCTTCAGCGTGGCGGCAGCAGTCCCTGGGGCTGATCCAGGCTGATCGATCTTATCGTCCTGTCAGGGTTTAGCTGCCCTTGTGCCCCGTACGAGGCAGGCGAGTCTGCCCCGCGATGCCGCCGGGACGCCCGGAACGAGGGCCCGCCGCCTGCGGTTGTCCAAAACCGTGTCCAGCGTCGGCCTTCTTGCCTTTTGCGGCGGCTCGGCGCTCCGCGCGGTTCATCGGCGCTGATTGTTCCGCGGCGGCATCCTTGCTTTCCGGTTGGGAAGTTTGTTCTTCTGTTGACATAGCGGTCTCCTTGATCCTCGATTGGCTGGCGATCGAGTCGCCTACGTTATTATAGCGGTTTTTACGCGCCAGAAATGCCGAAAGCCTCCGCGGCGATTGAAGCCGCGGAGGCTTTCGTGAAATGGGTCATCCTTTTACGGCGTGACCGGTTTGATAGCTTCCTGAATCGGAAGCGGCTGCAGCTTCTCTTTGCTGACCGTCTGCGCAATAATCGCGAGCGCCCGCCGAGTCTGCTTTTCGGCCGGAGTCAGGTTTTGATTGGCCGCCAGATGATTGACCTGCGACTGGACTTCCTTGATATCCTTGAGCGACTGATCGATCTGGTTCCCAATGCTCTCACCCTGTGCGGGCTTGTCATTCAGGTACGCCATAATCTGTTCGCGGATCTCGCCGCCGACCTGATGGACGGCCTTTGGGTCCGCGCCGGCTTCCAGGACGGTCTTGATTTCGGTCTTGTGCCCCGTGAAGTACTCGTCGAGGCGCTTGTCTAGATCGCTCGATGTGCTCTTGACGTATGACCGCAGATCCTTGTCAACCTTGTCCTCAAGGTCGACGCGGTATTTGGGCAATTGCTGCTTTGCGTAATCCGGCGCTTGCTCGATCATCGCCGGGACCTTCTCCTTGATGCTCGCGGAGATGTCTTCGCCGCGATCGGCAATCTGCTGGGAGATTATTCCGCTGGCGATTTCGGCCGCCTGCGTCGGCTGCAGCGACCAAATGAACTTGGTGGCCACAAAGATCAGCTCCGCGCTTAACAGCACGCAGATGATCGTACCGAAGATCTTGGTGTTCTTCAACGCCTTGCGAGCGTCTTCGACTTCCTTCACTATATAACCGGAGGCCGCAACGTCAGTCGTCTCCGCAATGGGCTGTTCTTCATTACTCATGGTGCGTTTCCTCCTGTTTATTTCTTTTTGGCCGGCTTGGCGCTGGACTTGGGACTTGCATCTCCCGAGTTGCTGTCAAGCGAGTTAATATCGGCGCGCGCGATATCGGATATCAAGAACGCCATTTGCCAGGTCGGGATTTCTCCCTTAATGTTTGGGGCCTCGCTCGTCTCTATCTTCGAGAGATCGACGATAATATCGTTGAGCGCGGCAACATGGGGTGAAAAGAGGGTATCCGCAACTTCGCCCACTTGAGTATTCGTTTCAGCCGTCAAGTTCGTGACCAGATTGGCGATTTGAGCATCCGTCGCTTCCGGGAACTCCGTTTTGAGCTTAACTTCTTCGTTCTTGAGATACGAGTCCAGCTCTTCCGTGAGGACTTTCTCGCCGCGATCCGGGAGGTCCTTCGCGAGCAGGTTCAATTGCTCGACTGACGTATTAGCCAGATCGGGCGCCGAGTCATTCAGCTTCTTGATCGCTGGTTGGAAATCAATGTCATGCAACGTGCTCTGGGCAAGGTCTTCGATTTGGGGAGCAATGTCCGTTTGCAGACGCTCCGTGAACTTGGCCGCGAACTGGTCCTGCCGCTCGCCGCTATTCGTCAGGCCGTTGACGGCATACCACATCGAGAAGAGGCTGACTGCGAGAATGACCGCGAAAATCAGCGTCAGGCCTCCGCGCCACTTGCGGATTTGCGAACGCAGTTCTTCGAGTTCTGCAATCTCCTTACTAACGTCATTAGGCATATGAGCTCACCTTTTATAGGGTTGACTTGGCCCAAACTTAGCGGCCGTGGTGATTGTTGGCCCCAAACCGCGTAATCTTTACAGGGATCCACACAGGACAAAGGCCTAATCTTGGTATTTCGCCCAAAATCGTTGTGCGAGCACCCAAAAAAATGTACGGAATAATGATCGGCTATTCCGGCCGTGGAACATCGATCGATTGGTTGAGGCGCATTGAGATGCCGCGAGCGCTGCCGGACGCCGCATCCCGAACCCTATATACCGTGTCCTGGTAAATCTACCAAATGGATTTTTCTGCAAGGATAATCCGTGAAGCGCGCTTGATCGGCATTCGCGCCGCTTTAACGAGCGAAAACGCCGCCGAGTGTGCTTGATCGTGCAAAATCAACGAGAATACAAAAGGAAATAATCGCAAGGAGGCGCGCAGTCGCGCTGCGGGAGAAAATCGGGGAAACGCAATACCGACGTCCTGACGAGGCTTCGCCAGGACATCAGGAAGCCGGCTCGCGGTCGCGATCGCGGTCGCGCTCGATTCGCGACGGCCGCTTGCGCCAATCGGCGGGCAAAAGTTGCTCGAGCGTATCGTCGATCGTGATTATTCCCTGGAGAACGTTGTCAGCGTCGACGACCGGGATTGCGAGCAGGCCATACTTCTCAAACTTCTTCGCGACCTCCTCTACACCCGCATCCACCGTCAGCGTACGCACCTTGGTGATCATAAAGTCAGACACGAAACGATCTGGCTTAGCGACGATCAAGTCGCGCAAGGAAAGAACGCCTACGAGGTGCTCATCCGCATCGACGACGTAGATGTAATAGATCGTCTCCGCTTCGGGCTCGAGGTTCCGCAGGGTATCGATGGCGTCTTGCGCCGTAATATCGGGCTTGATCGCGACGAACTCGTTGGTCATCAAGCCGCCGGCGGTGCTATCGTGATAAGGAAGCAACTCCTCCACATCTTCGCGCTCGTCGGCGTCCATCCGCCCGAGCAGGTCGTCGCGATGCACGGGGTCCATGTCTCCCAAAACATCCGCCGCTTCATCGGCCGGCATCTCTTCCAGGATATCGGCGGCACGCTCCTGATCCAGATGGCGCAACGCGGAAAGCTGAACGTCGTCGTCGGCCTCCGCAAGCACATCCGCCGCGGTCTCGACGTCCAGGCTCTCGAGGACCTGCTTCCGGTCGCTGGGTTCCATCTGCGTAAGGATTTCCGCGATGTCGGCCGGATGCAGCTTGGACAGTTTCTCGTACGGTATTTTGAGCTTGAGCGGTTCACCGGCATTGTGGCGCGGCAGCGATTCGACATCGTTCCACGGAATCACGTTCTCATCGGACGGCGACAGGCGAAACAGCCTTCCAATCGAGCGAACGGTTCCTTCAAGGCCAATGCGCCGCGCAAGGCCGTGAATGCCCGCATCGACGCCAACAAGCGCCAAACGGCCATCGGGAAGCGTGTCCAGGATGATGTCATTGGCCCGCACGACTCGGTAGTCATGGACATCCACAATCTGGCGGTCCAGGACGTCGCGAACGAGGGACGAATCTTTATCGTTAATCTGATAAGGAGGGATTTTTGTAAACGGCGCTTTGAGAGCGCACTCCCGGCCGTCGAAATAAATATCTACCGCGGACGATGGCAAGAAAACCCCGCCATCCTCCGTCTTAATCTGGTATGCCGAAACCGTCGGAAGGGGATCATCGGCGGTCACAACGACCTCGATGATCTTGCCTAAACGCTCGCCGTCCGGATGAACGACTGTCCTACCGATAAGCTGTGTGAGATACTTCATGAGATTGTGATGGCGTGAAGTCCCGTTCCAAGCCAGCGCGATCGCTTCTAAAAGCCAATGCGCAACTACCTTCGCACCAACAGTTCGCCGCAGTCATTAACCGCGAGCCAAAATCCCCTCTCCTCGCAATGCTTCAACTTTTCCGCGCTTCATTCGACACCCGATTATACTGCTGGCAGCACTGTCTGTCAAATGGCCTCGTACTCCATAATATCATACCCGCTCGCGCGCGCATCGAGGATTATCATCGAACGAGAAGCGCCGGGAGCCGATTACCCGCACACCCTAATGCCGCCGGCAAATGCCCGGACGCTGCCTCCGCAATCCCTCCGCCAACGCGGGCAAGAACCGATATCATGTTTGTTCGATCCGAATCACGCATCCAATTATATTCTTATGAAATTTTGGACATGAGCACGCTAAGAACGCTCATTTGGCGTTGACAGTACGCATACCCGCTGATATAATTTATATATGAGGTAATGGAAGCGCAAGGGAGATGCGCCTCTAATCCACGGGACTCGACCGTTCCTGCGAAGCCTCACCGACTCCCAAAAACACTGAAAGGTACCTGCCAAAATGCGAACATCTCGCACCCATGAGGGTTTTACTCTCATTGAGCTTCTCGTCGTCATCGCAATTATCGCGATTCTCGCGGCAATTCTCTTCCCTGTCTTCGCAAAGGCTCGTGAAAAAGCTCGCCAGGCAAGCTGCCAGTCCAACATGAAGCAGCTCGGCATTGGCTTTGTTCAGTACGTCCAGGACTATGACGAGCGGTTCCCTAGCACCGCATACTGGGGCTCCCAAATCTATCCTTACGAGAAGAGCACCGGCGTCTTCAAGTGCCCGGACGATGTCAAC
>JARLGU010000007.1 GCA_031292625.1 Capsulimonadaceae bacterium
ACGCCGGTGGTCATCGCTCCGCCCGCGCCGGACGCGCCTACGCCGGTGGTCGTCCCTCCGCCCGCGCCGGTTGCGCCTACGCCGGTGGTCGTCCCTCCGCCCGCGCCGGTCGCGCCTACGCCGGTGGTCGTCCCTCCGCCCGCGCCGGTTGCGCCTACGCCGGTGGTCGTCCCTCCGCCCGCGCCGGTCGCGCCGGTCCGGACGCCGCAGATGACGCCGCCGGTGGTCATGATCGTTTCGCCTGATTCCGGTTCGTCCGTGACGAGCGCGGATGTGGCAATCACGTACATGGTCCACACCCTATCAGGCAACGTTCCGAAGGATGTCCACGTTTTCGTCGACGACGCGCCCGTTGCTTATACGAACATCCAGAACCGGCGGATTATCTTCGTGGGGCAGGATTCGTCCAAGGTTACGATCTCCGTCAAGGTCCCGCGGAAGGACTGTAAGGTAAGCATCGTTGCGACCGACGAAAACGGGCAATCCGAGCCTGCCGTGATTGCGCTGGTCTGGAAGGGCGAATCGCCTCAGCCGGCCATTGCCGAACAGCCGGCGAAACCAGGAGCGGGCGTTCAGGTCGCGCGGATGCTTCCCGTTACTCCCCAACGGACGCACCCTCGCATGCCGGCTCAGCCGCCGCACGGCTCGCTTTACGTGCTCGCGATCGGAGTCGCCAACTACAAGGATGCCAACCTGGCGCTTACGTACCCTGCGAAGGATGCCAGCGATTTCGCGAATGCGGCCACAAAACAGCAAGGGCTTCGATACGCAACGGTCACGACGAGAGTCTTGACGGACGAGCAAGCATCAAAAGACAACGTCGAAGATGCGCTGGAGTGGATGAAAACCGTTGTTAAGCCAGACGATGTGGCAATGATTCTGATTTCGGGACACGGGTTCAACGACCCGGATGGCGATTATCGCTACGCCCCGTGGAACATGGATACCGCCAATTACCGGCATACGTCGGTGAAATTTAGCGACATCCGCGACTCGCTCAGCAAGATTCAGGGGAAGGTCGTCCTGTTCCTCGATACGTGCCACTCCGGAAACCTGATGGAAAGCGGCAAGAATCGGGGTCGGATCGACATCAACCGCCTCGTCAACGAGTTTACGAGCGCGGAATACGGCATCGTCGTATTCGCGGCCTCGCAGGGCAACCAAACCGCCGAGGAAAACGATGACGTGCGCAACGGCGTGTTCACGAAAGCGGTCGTCGAAGGGCTTAGCGGCCAAGCCGATCCATATGGCAGCGGCGAGGTCAAAATCTTGGGCCTTGGCGCGTTCATCTCGGATGAGGTACAGCGTCTGACGCAGGGCCGTCAGAACCCGACGTTCACATTGCCAACGACGACGACAAACTTCGACATCGCTTACGTCGCACAGTCATAGCGTGCTAAGAGAGCGTGTGTAATAAGATCGAAAGGTCTTTTAGGACGGCTCCCCGGCCGCCGTGGCCGTTTTTGAAAAAGGGCCGTCTCACCGGTTTCACTGCTTCACGATGTGCGCCGGAATCGGACGCTGGCGGCAAAAGGCCGTACACGTGTTGACGAGGCAACGTAAATCACCGCAGTGAACGAAGCGCGGGCAAGACCGGTCCGTGACCGGCGGACGATGGCGGCAAAAGGCCGTACGCGTGTTGACGAAGCATCGTAAATTACCGCCGTTAACGAGGCGCGAGCAAGACCGGTCCGTGACCGGCGGACGATGGCGGAAAAAGGCCGTACGCGTGTTGACGAGGCAACGTAAATCACCGCCGTGAACGAGGCGCGGGCGAGACCGGTCCGTGACCGGCGGACGATGGCGGCTAAAGGCCGTACGCGTGTTGACGAAGCATCGCAGTGAACGAGGCGCGAGCAAGACCGGTCCGTGACCGGCGGACGATGGCGGCTAAAGGCCGTACGCGTGTTGACGAAGCTTCGCAAATCACCGCAGTGAACGAGGCGCGGGCGAGACCGGTCCGTGACCGGCGGGCGATTGCGGAAAAAGGCCGTACGCGTGTTGACGCGGCAACGCAAATCGCCGCAGTGAACGAGGCGCGGGCAAAAAGATGCCCCGGCGGCACGAGTCGTCCTGAATCTTTCTCGCAATACGCCAGTTTACTACACACGCTCTAAGACATTACTCGTACTGAATCGCATTAGCGGTTCGTTATCGCTTGAAAGCTCGCCACTTTTGTATACTCGCAAAAACTGTGAAATATCGCACGCAATGGTGGACTTCGCATCCCTATGCGGTAAACTTTAATCGGTCTGGCGCAGCTAGCTTCTTGATCTCCATATGAAGCGGCTAGGCCGCATGCATTTTGGCCGGCTGTTCCGAGACCGCCCGATACCGGGCATCTGGTAAGGCATCTGGTTCTTCGATCTCCTCCGTATCAGCGACAAGAACCCGATTCGTCCTAGCACGTAGATCTATTTTCCAGCAAAGGCAAGGAGAGACAAAATGAAGCGTATCGCACTAAGCGTCGCCATTCTGGCGCTCGCAGCGCCCACATGGGCACAGATATTTCATCCGATCGCGCTGGCGCCTGAGACCGTCGGATCGTCGACCGGCACGACTGCAAAGAAGGCCCATCTACCCATCGCAATCACTCTTCAGGGCGAGTATTTTCACTTCAACCAACCGCCTGGAAGCGTAATTGAAGGCCAACAAGTGGCAACTTACATTCCTTCGGGCGATATTGGCACTGGTTACATACCTGTCAGCGCAGACTACAACCAGACTTCGCCCGATCAGATCAGCGGCCTGATCGCTGCCGATGTGCCTCTCACGACGAAACTGACGATCGGCGGCTGGTACGCCAGCGACGTCCAGAAGATGAAGTTCGGATGGAATGACTGGTATTACAAAGCTCAAACCCAGACGAAACTGAAGTCGCAATGGGCTGAAGGCCATGCATCGTACGCCCTGTACAACTCGCAGGATACGACGTTTGGAGTTATGGCCGGGTACCTGAAAGACTGGAACAAGACTGACAACGCGACATCGTCCAATGGCGCCAAGTATACCGGCGGATCGTTTCCCTATCAGTGGGCGGAACTCGCTGGTTTCGGATCGATCGGCGTCGGCAAGGCGAATGCTTATGGGATCCGCCCGACGATTGGCGTGACGCTCGGTCGTGCGTTGAAGGCCGATAGCAAGACGGCGAACGCGACGACGTTCGGCGCGTCCTTTAGCTATCCCTGCGGCAAGTCGTGGTCGGTGGACGCTTCTGCTTGGCAGTTAGCGCCGGATAACACCAACAACTACGGCGTGTCGGTTCTTCGCGTCGGCCTCGGCGTCGGCTACAAGCTGTAGTCGTTCGCCTTCTTCACGAATACGGGTCGCGGCGATGTCGCCGCGACCTGTATTTTTTGATCCTAATCGCGGCTATTTCCTCTCAGCTAATCGAAGGGCCTTGTAAGACGGCTTCCCGTCCGCCGGGACCGTTTTTGGGAAAGGGCCGTCTCACCGGTTTCGCTGCTTCACGACGGGCGCCTTGATCTGTGCGGGGGGGGCGGCAAAAGGCTGTACGCGGGTTGACGAGACATCGTAAATCACCGCAGTGAACGAGGCGCGGGCAAAATATGCCCCTGCGGCACGAGCTGTCCTGAATCTTGTCCCGCAACACCGATTACCGAAACACCCTCTCAGTCTCGTTCGCGGATTACCAGTTCAGCGCTTACGCAGAGCGCTCGGGTGTCGAAGAGGTTCACAAAATACGCAGTAACCTCGGGCGGCAGCTTGGCGGACGCGATCCCGCCGGCAGCGTCGATCGCCGCCGGAGCGACGTTCCACTCGCGCTCTACCCAATCTGTTGCCGTGTCACACGTATAAGTCAGCTCGGCCGACGTGACCGGAAACGCTCCTGCGTCAAAGGCGCACCAGACGGTGCCCGCGTCCTCCCCCTGCACCGTGACGCGTATGAGCGGAACTGCTTCTCGCACGAGATTGTCCGCAAACGCCCGAATCTCCGCGGGGTTTTCGCCTGGACCGTTGTGTCCATGCGGCATGCGGACGCGGATGCAGAGCGATCGCGGCCCCGGCGCAAGACGGTATGAGCGCTGATGCAAGGGCAGCGGGAATGCGAAGTCGTTTGTCCCGTTTACCCAGAGCATGTCTAGATTCGCTTCCGGTAGGTAGCGGCTAGGGTCCCATAACTCGGTCCATCGCGCCGATTTCTCTGGACCAAGCGCATCAAAATCCCTTTGCCAGTTCGGGCTCTGCGCCGAAAAACCGCAGCCGTACACTGGCGCCGCAAATCGGAATCGCTTGTCGAGACCAGCCACGATGCACGTCAGAAATCCGCCCCACGAGATACCGGTTATGCCGATCCGCGCCGGATCGACATCGGGACGCGAGCGAAGCAACGAATGCGCGCGGATCACGGCAGCGACCGCGTGGTAGGTCCATTGGTCGCGCACCGGATAATCGATTTGCGCAAACGGCGTCGCGGCGCCGTTGACGATTCCGTCCGGCCCGCCGTCCTCCAATCGCTTCCAGCGATCTCCGGCCGCGACTGGCAGGCATCCGTCCAGATCCATCGCGATGGCGGCATAGCCTCGCGCGTTCCAGAGGCGCACCCAGTCGGCGAACGCCGTGCCTCCGCCGCCGTGCACGAGCACAATCCCCGGCACGGGACCAGGAGCCGCCGGGATCGACGGCGCGCCGTACCACGCGAATACGCGCGTCGCGCGACCGCACAACGGTTCGCCGTCGAAAAGCAGGGCCTCAAGCCCACGTTCGGTCGGCTCAGGCGTTTGCGTGTAGGCAGGAGTCTGAAACAGAGTGTCGAGATCGAAGGGATGGTTAGTCATGAGGTAGGGTTAATACTTTCGTTTTCTTAACGTCAAGCTCAATCGAAGGCCACGCCGCCATCTTTCATTCTCCGCTCGATGAGAAATCGACAGGGTGAGCCCCTTTCTCCGGGGGCGAAGCGAAGTCCCAGAACGGCTTACGACGGTTCTAGAATTCTTAACGGCCATTCGCTACCCCTCGGTCGCGGTCAGGCGCTCGATAATCTCCGGAGCGCGCGTTTCGAGCACGTTTGCGGCGATTAACATACAAGCGATAAAGACGCCGGTTGCATATAAAAGGGTCAGCGCGACCAGGGCCGCAGTCCACGGAAGCGCATCGAGCCAGACCGAAAGAACAAGCATACCGGCGGGAATAAGCAAAAGCACAAGCGCGACGCCAGCGGCAAGCAGGCGCAGGAATGCCGTGCCGCAGCCGATCTGCTGATAGGTAACGCCGCGAACCGCCTGCCTGCGGGGAAACGGAAAGAGCGCCGAGAGGACGCTGGCGACGCCCGTCGATACCGCGACTTGCGTAAGCACCCAGACAACGCCAAGCCCGAGCATTTCCGGCACGCGGCACAGCAAAGACACGACGATCATCACGATTAAAAGAAAGGGCAATAGAACCGCCGCGTAGGCGAGCGTTTTCCCGATGACGATCTCTCTCCGCGGAGTCGGAAAGGTCAGCAGCACCGTAATAGCAGCGCCTTCGCCGCCGAGCATATTGTTTGCGTACATCGTGAAAGCCGTCGGACCGAATATCGTCATCGCGAACGGCGCCGCCTTGCGAAACAAGGCGAGGTTGGGATCCCATAGGTCTACCCTGTGGCGGCTGGCGGACAAGCCGAGAAACGGCATGGCGATCACACAGATCATGTACAGGGCATTGACCAGCAACGCCTTGTAAATCGGCTCCCTCGCGAAATAGCAAAGATCCTTCCACAGAACCGCTGAAATGCCCGGGGAAAGGACCGCGCCGTTGGCGAGTGAACGTGCGGCGCTCGGCGCGCTCGCCGATTTTTCGACATGCTCGGCTTGACGCGGCGAAAGCGCGTCACGCTCACCGAGCGCCAGCCCACGCATGAGCCAACCGCCCAAGGTCGTCACGAGCGCGAGCAGGGCGATCAGCGAAGCCGTCCACAACAGCGCTTCGCCCATCCGGCCGCCGTCGATTGCGGACAGCGCGCGCGCGCTCCAGCCGCTCGGCAGATACGACGCCGCTGTCCAGAGCGGTCCCGTGCAGTAGTTCCCGACGAGATCGGAAAGGACAGCGTTCATCGAATGGGGATGGTAGCGCCGGATCAGCGAGTTTTGACCCACATAGAACCCGATGCCCAGCAAGGGGCCGACGACCGCGACCACATCTTGCATTCGCCGGCTTGTCAAAACGCCAAGAAGCGCCAGGACGATCATGCACGATGTGGCCGAGGCCTGCGCCAGGAAAAGCACGAGCACCACTGCCGCAAGAAGGGCTCCGGCGATCCCGTGAGCGGCGGACGCGGCAATGACCGCAAGCAGAGGGAGCGTCATGATCACCGGCACGGCGACAAGCCCTCCGGCGGCGGTGCAGGCGAAGATCGTACGATAGGAAACAGGGTAGACGAAAAGGCGTTGCGGGTCGTAACTCTTCGTGGCGACCACGCCAAACAGGGGCGCGACGATCCATATCAGGTAGATGCCGCCGAGCACCGCGTTGAACACCGGCGGTCCTTGCGACGGCGCGTTGGACAGCAAATAATACAGACCGGCGGCATAGCCCACGCTGAGAACGCCGAAGACGACCCACGACAGGATGACGGCCGCGAACGCAATGCGATTCTTGGGACGAGCTTGCAAGGCAAGCCGCCACTTGAGCCAGATCAAAAGCCGCCAAGCCGGAACCGGCCGGTCGTTTGTCAGGCTTTCCCGCCTCATGACGGCCCCAGCCAGTCCAGTTCGCCTGCGGTTGTGCCGAGCCCGCCCGAGACGACCTTCACGAAGATATCCTCAAGCGTCGCGTCTCCCCCGCCCGACTGGGCTCGCAGTTCATCGATCGTGCCTTCCGCGACAATCTTGCCCTTCGCGATAATCCCGACCCGGTCGCACAATCTTTCGACGACTTCGAGGACGTGTGAGCTGAAAAATATCGTCGCGCCCGACTGCGTGATCCTGTGCAAAACATCGCGGATCGCACGCGCGGAAAGCGGATCGATGCCGTTGAACGGTTCGTCGAGGAACAGCACCTTCGGAGCATGAATGAGCGCCCCCGCAAGCGCCGTCTTCTTCTTCGTGCCCATCGAGTAGTCGATAATAAGCCGATCGGCGTCGCCTGACAACTCCGTCAACTGCAGTAACTCGTCGGCGCGCCGGGCCGACTCGGCGACGCCAATACCCTGCATTCTTCCGGCAAATGTGACGAATTCGCGACCGGTCAGGCGTTCGTAGAGACTAAGCTCTTCGGGAAGAACGCCAATGACCCGGCGCACTGCTAGAGGATCGACGGCAGGATCTAGGTCCGCGATGGCGATGCGTCCGGACGTCGGGCGAAGCAGGCCGGACAGCATGCGGATCGTCGTCGATTTTCCAGCGCCGTTGGGGCCAAGGAAACCATAGAACTCGCCCGCTGCGACGCGAAGCGCGACGCCGTCTACGGCGGTGATGGACGTCCTTTTGGGACCGGGAAAGGTCTTCGTCAAACCCTCTGCCAGGATCGTGATCTCGCGAGCAAGATCCGTCGAATCGGCGGGTTGGGGTTTGTCGACGTTCAGCAAGGTGTCATCTCGAGCCGAAGACAAGTCGGTCATGCTGTCATTATAGTCGAGCCGTGCGCGAAACGCGGCGAGCGTGTAAGAAGTTAACAGTTCACGATTGGGAACAGCGAATATGAGCTAATGCTGCAGATCCGTCGGCGTAGCCGCTTATGGGTCAAGCATCACGCGGGTTGGAGCCGAATAGGCTGCTTCTGCGGCGAACAGTCCTACCATCTTTCTTGAATATTATCGGAAACGTCAACAGTCAGGCAAGAAGTTGGAAGAATGGCCGCTCCTCGCGCGACACAGCGCAGGTTTCGCGGTAGCCTGGGCTCCTGCAGTTTCGCCGTAGCCCTCGCCAAGCCGGCGTGCGCTACCGGTAACTTTGTGCGAGCGAACCGATAATACTATGCCAACCGTCGGCAAGGATAAACACGAGAACCTTGGCGGGCAGCGATATCGTGGTCGGCGGAAGCATCATCATGCCCATGCTCATCAGCAACGACGAAACGACGAGATCGATGATAATGAACGGGATATAAATGATGAATCCAAAAATGAACCCCGTCTTCAATTCCGAGATCACGAACGCGGGCACCAGACAGCCAAACGGAAGCTGCTCCAGCGTCTGCGGACGAGGCGTATTCGAGAGACGCAAGAAAAGGTTAAGATCGTCTTTGTACGTTTGCCGAATCATAAAGCGCGCAAGCGGCGCTTCCCCGCGTTCGAGAGCCGGTTGAAACTGCATCTTGCCGGAGAGGTACGGCTGAACGGCGTCCTCGTTGATGATCTTGAATGTGGGCGCCATGATGAAAAACGTCAGGAACAGCGCCAGACCGAGAAGCACCTGGTTTGGCGGGATATTCTGCGTTCCGAGCGCCGAGCGGATGAACGACAAAACGATCACGATCCGGGTGAAGGCGGTCATCATTACCAGAATTGCAGGCGCAACCGACAGAACCGTCAGCATCACCAGAATCTGCAGCGTTAATGCCACTTGCTGGGGTTGCTTTGCCGGTGCAAAACCCGGTATCGACGGGATAGGCAGAGTTGCGCCGCCATTCTGAGCATGCGCGGCAAACGGGACGGCGAGGCACCCAATCGCGGCGGCAACGGCCAGCGCGACGAACACGGGACGACGCGTCATTCGAGTTCCCCCGAATCGTGTCCGCCTCGATGCGCCAGGCGGCCCGTCGCCTCGTGCAGCCGAGAGCGCACCGCTCTGACTTCAGCTTCCGCGGAGGGCGTAGGAGCCTTGATGACACCCTGCGCTTCCAGGTAGGCATCGAAGGCGGCATCCTTGTCGATGGCCGATTGCGTTTCCTCGATGTCCCATTCGGCCAACGTCCGAACTCCGCCCTGATGCGATGCGCCAAGAAGCATCATCCTGTCAGCGGCCTTCACAAGATAGACGACCGAACCGCTGCCAGGAAGAGACTGCGAGTTGAGCACTTCGAGAGTCCCGGCTCCCAGGGCGTTCGCCACAAGCGCGCCGGCCGCGGTCTCGTCGTGTCCGCCGAGGAAATTGGCGATGCTTTTCGCGGATCGCCCCTTGCTGGGCGTTTTGGGCAGGGGAGACGAAGCTTGGGCCTTTCGGAACCCTTCAATGAAACCGCGATAGCGCCGGAGCAGATTGACGACCAGGACGACGACGATCAAGCCAATTGCAAGCGCGCCAGCGGTTTTGATCGCCTGTGTGATCGGGTTTAATCCGCCAGCCTCGGCAGTAGAGGCCGGATGGCTTCCGTCTCGTGTCATTGCATCCAGCGTGTCAGCCGGCGCAGGCGCGGGCGGCGCGGCAACTGGCGCGGAGCGCTCGTGAATCGGCGAGGGCGCGGCGGCTACTGGCGCGGGGCGCTCGTGAACCGGCGAGGGCGCGGCGGCAACTGGCTCGGGCCGCTCGTGAACCGGCGAGGGCGCGGCGGCAACTGGCGCGGGCCGCTCGTGAACCGGCGAGGGCGCGGCGGCTACAGAGGCGACGGGCTTGACGGCATGATGGCGAGGCTGCGTAATACGACGCCAAAGCGATCGCAGAGTCGGCGTATTCTGCGAGTGTGCCGCGTGAACTTGCACCGGCTTGGAAGCCGCGGTAGAAGCAGTTGTTACGGGAGCCGCAGGTTGGGAGCTCGTCTGTTTGGTTGGAACGGAGAACGCGACGAACGGCGCGGGGCTGCCCGGTTTACGGAGCGGCTCAAGAGTGGGCGGCGGCGTCGCGGCCTCGGATATTGTGCTTTTGCCGGATTGATTGTCCTCTTGCGCCGATCCCGAAGGCGGACCCGCCAGCAGCATTGAGGCAAGCAGGGCAGCGACAAGCAAGCGGCGCCTATCAACCATTTGCATTACGCTCCGCCTTAAAATGCTCGCTCCGATCGGCCGCGGTAATGATCTCGGTGATGCGAACTCCAAAGTTGTCCTCGATAACAACGACTTCGCCTCGGGCGATCAGCAGTCCGTTCGCCAGCAAATCAACCGGTTCGCCGGCCATCTTCTCGAGTTCGATAATGGAACCGACGCCGAGTTCGAGGATATCGCGAATGAGCAGCTTGGTTCGTCCCAGTTCGACGGTAATTTCGAGCGGGATGTCCTGAACCCTATCGAATCCGTCGATCGTGTCCTGACCGACATCGGGATCGTCAAACGAAACCAGGTTTAGCGGCGATTCGGCGGGGCGTGGGGCGTGGGGCGCCGGGGCCGCGGCAGCGACAGGCTGTTCTTGGCCTCCCGCGTCATCGACGAGCAAGCCCTGTCCAGCCTCTTCGGGTTCAGGCACTTCGGCCATGATCTGGGAGTCATCGGCTTCGCCAAGCTCAGCGAGCAGGGCGTCCAGCGCTTCTTGGGATAATGTTTCGTCGTCACTCATAGTTGATATCCATCGGCCATTCCGGCCCATACGGAGCGTTCGCGCCGCATCCTCCTAATCGGGGATCACGCGGCCATTTCGTCGGACTGCAGTCAGCTCAGTTGCCATCCTTAAATGAAACCAGTTCTTGGACGGGCGGCATTACCTCGTCCACCATCACCGCAAGCCGTCGTTTCCCGCGCAAACCGATGCGGCCCTTAAACTTGACATGATTTCCTATAATGATCTCCGCCGTACCCAGCGTCGTCTGTCCTTCGGCCGCTTCATGCTCGCGGCTCTTGGCGGTCGCCGTCAAAGGAAGCATTTGCCCCACCTTGAGATTGGCGAGTGTGTCGACAGTGACACGGGAGACGCCAAGTCGTGCGACGCACGGCACCCTCGCGGTTTCCCGCAGTCGCGCGGCCAGACGCGGTCCCATGTCCGCGGATACTTTCTTCACTTTGCTGGTAAACCAGTGCTGCGCGTTCAACTTTGCTAGAACCGGCTTGAGCAGCAAATAGGGGATGCAAAAGCTCATCGACCCCTGGTGTTCGCCAACTCGCAGCTCCATCAGAACCAACACGACGGTGTCGTTGTTGGGGACGATCTGGACGAACTGCGCACTCGTATCGAGACTGACAACCGCATATTGCAGACGAACCACGTTCTCCCATGCGGTCGTAAGATCGGTTAGCGCAACCCGGACGGTGTTTGTCGACAGAACCTTCTCGATATCCGTCAACGCTTTACGCGTCTTTATGTTACCCTCGCCCGAGCCGCCGAGAAGGCGTTCCAACATCACGAACAGGATGTCGAGGTCAATGTCGAACAGCATCTGACCGTTGAGCGGCGAGACGTTCAGCACGTTCACGAGCGACGACGTGAGCGATTTGATATATTCCTCATAGGCGATCTGTTCAACCGAAATGAGATCAACCTGAACCTGCGAACGCAGGTAGCCCGAAATCGAGGAGCTGAACATGCGCGCAAAGGATTCATGGATCATCTGTATCGTGCGCAGCTGATCCTTGGAAAGCTTGTCCGGTCTGCGGAAATCGTAGGATTCGTACGTAAATGCTGATGGCCGGCGCCCTTGCGTTGCTTTTCGCCGATCGATCGACGAGATGATTTTACCGGCGGTTGAACCGACGCGCGGAAGGTTGACCGGATGCACCTGCCGGTTAATCTTCTTTGGCGCAGGAGCCGAAGGCTCGACAAGGCCGCTGTGCTCGTGCGTAATGTCTACGAGCAGTGCTTCTATTTCCGCTTGAGAGAGGACTTTACTCATCGAAAATTCAACCGAATACTAGATAAGAGCCGCTTCAATCGGCAAGACGTGTCTTCGGTATTATTACATAGACGTTTCGATTGTTTCCATCAAAAGATTGGCGATTCGCGTTGCTCGTGCGAAGCCCGATCTTCGAGAGCGCCACAAGGCCGCCGGCTGCGAGGTAAACGCGGACCGGAACATTCGGACGCAAGGCGGAAACAAGGCGATGCGCCGCCGTTGACAATACCGCGATCGACGCTTACAATATCGCCATAAAGAATCGTTTAGTCTCAATCGCCCTCGGTCGATATGCCGTTCTTTGCCCTCGCCGGTTATGGCGGCGTCTTTGCCGGTAATTTGAAATCCGAACTTCCGGCAGCGCCCGCGGCCAGGTAGGCATAGGCTGAGCCGGGACAGTGCGTGAACCTTCTCATGAAGTCGCTCGCGGCGGCGAGCATCGAAATATATGCGCAGTCGAGCAAGTATAATGAACTGGGGTCGCCTTTGCCCAGCCTCGTCTCGATGAACGTAATGCGCTGTTCGTGTTCGGAAGCGGATCGGCATCGCGGTCAACCGGTCGCGTGAATTCTTTCACGGTCTCGATGTGAAAGAGTGACCGGGTGCAACGATGCATCTCGAATAGAATAATGCAGACAGGCTAGAGGTGTGCGTTCCTGACTGCCGTGGAGCCCGGCGACTTGTGCAGAGTCTGGCATCTGGAGAATACGTCCCATGTTGACGCGCTTACCCGGTTTCGTGTTCCTGGCCGCAGCCCTTATCCTCTTCGCCGCCGTCTCGCCGGCGGCCCTCGCGCAGGCGTCAAGCCGCACGATTGTCCTGACCAGCGCTGCATCGCCGGTGACCGGCAAATACCGCCTTGCACTCGTGATCGGCAACAGCCGTTACGACGGTGCGAATGAGTTGGTCAATCCCGGAAGCGCTCGCCCTCCCGCTTCGCCGTGAAGAACTTTACAGCGCGCGTATGCACTCTTGTACTCTATATCCTGCAAGACCCGCGTACAATACTGATGTGTTCCGGCCCTTCGGATGGAATACAGTTGCAAAGGATGGAGCTATGAAACAGTCAATGAAGCTAGTCTCGGTTTGGGCCGTTGTTCTTGCCGCCGCTTTCGTCGCCATGCCGGCGCAAGCCGATCCGCCGGGCGGGACGCACGCACATGGGCTAGGACTGACGTTCACTCCCAAGGAAGCCTTCGCAAAATATCCGAAGCTTCTCGTCAGCCGGGGCCTCGATTCCGACCGGCCTACCCGCCTGGTCTTGACCGACTATCTGCCGAATGTGGTCGATCAGGGCGATACGGGCTCGTGCGTCGGCTGGAGCACGGCGTACTATTTCTACTCTTACACGGTCGCGCAGAACTACGGATTGTCGCCGGCGCAGGTCAATTCGCCTCAGTTCCAGTTCAGCCCGAACTTCATCTGGGACCAATATAACAGCGGCGATGCGCAAAAGGGCATGCACATTTACGAAGCGATGGATGTTCTTTCCAAGCAGGGCTGCTGCACGTTCCAGGAGATCCCCTGGGATCCAACCGGCAAGGCGCCGGTCGTCGACGCCGCAAAGACCCGCGCGCTCAAATACAAGGCCCGCCGGACGACCAGCCTGTTTGAAGGCGCGCCCAGCGATCCCGCGGATCCGGAAAAGCTCAAAACCGTCATTGCGGAAACCCATAGGCCGATCGTGCTTGGGATCGAGCTCTACAATGACTTTTACGAAGTTCCCCACGATACCGATTTCGTCTACTCGCCCGCCGCGAACGCGATCCACATCGGTGCGCACGCCATTTGCATCATTGGTTACGACGATGCAAAACACGCGTTTCGCATGGTCAATTCGTGGGGCACGTACTGGGGCGACAACGGGTTCCTGTGGCTCTCCGAGGACTACGTGAAAAGGGACGCCAAGGAAGGCTGGACCCAGGATCCAGGCGGTCCGAAATCCCGCGATGCCTCGTCGGGCGTCGAGAAGCTGATCAAGTTCAAACATCTTTCGATACAGCCTGCCCGCCAAACCGCGACGGCGCGCTAGGCCTTATCCCACGAGACGATTCTCGGGAACCCAGGAGAATGATCATGAAAACATGCCGACACTATGCTTTTGCCGCCTCGCTCGCAATCTGCCTGACCAGCGCCGCGGCCAACGCGGATAAGGCATTGATCGTCGGGGTCAACCATTACCCGAACCTGCCTGTAGCCGCACAGCTCGATGGATCCGTCAACGACGCGAACTTGATGGCGAGCAAACTGAAGGCGGACAACTTCGATGTATTGGTGCTCACCGATGCCGTTGCGACCAAGCAGGGAATTCTAAACGCCCTGCAGACCACAACCACGGTGATTAAACCGGAGGAGCGCTTCGTCTTCTACTTTGCCGGTCACGGCGCAAAGTTGCCGGACGGCAGCGGCGTACTCCTCGCATCGGATGCGTCTTCGGCGGATAAGTCCAACTACATTACCAAAGATGAACTCGCCGGTGCGGTGGCCGCGATCAATGCGAAAGCGAAGACCGTCGTCCTCGACTCGTGCTTCTCAGGGGCAATGACGCGCGGCATTACCAAAGGCCGCCACCCTAAGGCGCGCTTCTACAACTTCTTTGGACTGCAAACGAAAAGAATCGTGCTGGCGGCCGCAAGCCACCAGGACAACCCTTCGCCGATCTCGGCTGGAAACGGCAAAGTCTGCTTTTTCGCGGCTTGCACGGACTCGCAGCGGGCCTATGAAGACGAGTTCGACGGCAAGGTTCACGGCGTATTTACGCATTACCTGGTCAACCGCCTGAAGACGGACCCGGAACTCTGGTCGTCCGTGCAATCCGACGTTACCGCCGGGGTTACCGTGGAAACGGAACAAAACCAGAGCCCCGTGCTATCCGCGGAGTTCGCGGATGTACCGGTCTTTGATGGCAAGGGCGTGCCGAACTCCGCTCCCGTGCCGGAACGTCGTAAAGAGCAGTCGATCTGGCAGACGTTCAACGAAGACCACGCAAAGCAATCGATGCTTTCGTTGGACATCACGCCGGATTTCGAGACGCCGTTGCTCTCGAGCATCGCCGTTGGGCAGAAGTTCCACCTGCAGGTGACGACCGGGCGCACGACCGGCTATCTCGTCGTGATCGAACTCGACACGGACGGGGCGCTCAATCTCATTTCTCCGATGAGCGGCAACGTGGAGGATGCCATGATGTCGCAAAACGGCAAGCTGATTTTCCCTTCCGATCCGAGCCAGACGTTCTCGGTCAACAAGGTGGGCAGCGAGCGCGTCCGCGCGATCTTGTTCAACAGCAAGGCCGACGCCCAAGCTCTGTTGCATGAGTTCCAAAACGGAACGATCGACTCCGTCTCGTCAGCGAAGCATCGCAGCATTTTCATGACAAGCGCTGATGTCGTCCCGTTCTACACGGCAAGCGCCGGCTTCGAGGTCGTTGCCGAGCTTCCGAAATAGCAGGAGAAACTAATGGCACGCTTCCAGCTCATGCTCGCCTTGACCCTGATGACCGCCGTCTGGTCAGTCGTACCGGCAGACGCAAGCGTGATCACTTCGTCGGTGAACGACGGCGCTTCGCCGATAATCTTGAAGATCGCCAATTTCAAGGACAGTGGAGGCTTGACCGGGACGCCATCCGCGGACCCGGTCAATCTCCAGCTTACGCGCGGCCTCGCAAAGTACATTCAGCGGGGACTGCCGAAAAATGCGCAGGTCGTGATTGCGGGCGCAAAGGATGCGCGCAAGGATCTCGACATTGTGGGCGCGGCCTACGACCTGGAGGGCGATGTCTCCCATGTGGCGTCGCCGTTGCGCGGCGGCGGTCCGTACCTTGTGGTTCTACGCCTTTTCAAAGAGGGCGCGCAGAGGGATCTTCTCGGGCAATGGGCCGGCGTGGCGCGCACGTATTTGGATCTGACAACCAACGTCGTTCGCGACAAACGCGTCGCTCCCGAGGGGCTCGTTGGCGGTTTGGGCAACTGCGTCCTCATGGCTGTCACGGGCACGCCAGTCAACGTGCAGTCCACTGAGTTCGCGTTGGCGATGGAAAAAGCGATGGCCCCGGATTTGATTGCTGCCGACATCGTCCCAGAGGCCACATCGCAGGTTACCCCCGATCCGACCACGCTGCGCAGCGGCGACCGCTACCGCGTCAAGATCAGTTCGAGGGAACACGGAAACGTTTACCTGGTCGGCATCGACGCGAGCGGCAACCCGAGCGCGGTGGACATCGAGTATCCGGGAAATGAGATTCAGGTAGATGCGGATCATCCTGCCTTGCTTCCAGTCGAACCGGCCATACAGACCGGGAGCGTGCTCGTCCCGACGGACCGGCGCCTGGTCGTGCTGATCCGGCGAACACCTGCGCCAAGCGTTCCGGCCGTGCAGAAGATGTCGTTCGTCGTAGCCAATCCGCAGCCACAGCCGCAACAGAGCGACGATTCCGACCGGCCATCCACGCGGCCCGCAGTGGAGATTCTCGACTGCGGCGTCGCGGCAATTCCCTCGTCGACGCAGACGCGCGATGCCGATGTAGAGCGCATCCTCAAAATGGTTGCAACCGATCCTGCCGGAACGTGGATTGGGAAAGAGATTGCCGTCCATATCCTTCCCGCCGTCGCAACGCCCAGCAACTAGCTTTCGGCTGCCCCCGATCGAGCCGTCAAATGCCTGCGCGACGGCTAGTTCACTGGCTGAATGCCAGTAAAACTCCGCAATTGTGCAATTTTCGCGAGCGACGCACAATTGCGGGGGCTTCTACGCCATAATCCAGGTATGGAACCCTATGCACACCTGAGATCCGTCCCCCTTTTCGCAGGTTTGCCCGACAGCGATATCGTCGCGCTCGCCGCTCAGACTCGGCGTCGGGTGTATCGCGCCAAGCAGCAGATCCTGTGGCGAGGCGAACCGGGAGAGACGCTGTACGTTATCGCGAATGGCCGCGTAAAGATTCACAGCGCGACCGAAAACGGCACGGAAGTGACTCTGGCGGTGCTTGGTCCAGCAGGCTATTTCGGCGAGCTGAGCGTCCTCGACAATAGTCCCCGAAGCGCGGATGTGACGGCGTTGGTTGAGACGGAATGCACGGTGCTTGACGGCGCGGCGCTGCACGAGACGATCCTCCAACATAGCGACATTGGATGGCGCTTGCTCCAACATCTAGCGACCCTCGTCCGCGCGCAAAATGCCAATATCGAATCCCTGGCGTCGCGGGACGTCGCGGGGCGGGTTGCCAAACTTCTCCTGCAGCTTTCGGAACAACATGGCGAGCCCTGGACGGAACTCGGAGTGCGCAGCCCGGCGCGCCAAGGCATACGAATTGCGGTTCCGTTGACGAAGATCGATATCGCAACATTCGTCGGCGCGACGCGCGAGCATGTGACGAATATTATGGGCGGCTTCACCCGGTCAGGATCGATTATGGCCGATCCCGACACCGGCCACATTGTCGTTCTTAAGCGCGATAATCTGGCGCGACGTGCTTGAAAGGGAATGGTTTCCATGTCCACCGATGAGCCGGGAGCGTTTCTTTCCGCGGAACCCGCCATCGAGGCGGTTCAGCGCTTAACGCTCGCGCTTCATCGCGTGAACGATCCCACTGTCATGAAATGCCTCGCTCTCGACACGGCGATTGCCGTGATCGGCGTCGAGGCTGGCTCGATCCTCACCTACAACTCCGTTGCGAAAACCCTCGTCTTCGATGCCGTCCGTGGTCCGATCGCGCACAAGCTTCAGGATACGAGCATCAGCGTCGAAAGCGGCCGCGGCGTCGTCGTTCATGTTTGGCTGTCCGGGGATCCGCAGATTGTCGCCGATGCGGCCGCAACTCCAGAGCACAATCCGCAAATTGGCCGCGACCACTCCTTCGAGACGCGCTCCTTGCTGACGTCGCCGCTGCGCGCCCGCAATGCGCCTCCCTATGGCGTCATCCAACTTGTCAACAAGCAGCAGGGCGTATTCGATGAGCGCGACTTCGCGGTGCTGAACGTCATTGGCGGCCTGCTTGCAATGTGCCTTGAAAACGCCGCGCTTGCGCAGGAAGCAAGCCTTGCAGCGGTCGCGCGGTCGCTCGGCGAGCTCGGACACGATATCGGCAACATGCTTTCCGGCGTCCTGCCCTACGTGCAGATGCTGGGGGAGTTTATCCACGATGCTCGAAGCGGCGAAGGCGCGGCGGTTGCGGCGCTCGACTCGTTTTATGCCGAGTCTCTGACAGCGGTCACGGATAGCGTCGCCCAGATCCAGGCTTTGGCGCGGGAAGTGGCTGCGGCGGTCAAGGGCGAGATCGGCGGTCTAGACCTCGCGGACGGCAAGCCGCTTGACGTCGCCCGCCAGGTCGTGCGGGCGCTCTCGGAAAAGGCGCGGGCTCGGTCGGCAACCCTTACCGCCGATGGCGACGACTTCGACGCGATGTTCGATCGCCGGCGTCTCTACAACGCCATCTTCAACCTGGCCAACAACGCCCTCGACGAGGTCGACGCGAGCGGTCGCGTCGCCGTTGTCGTGACAGGCCGTGGAAGCGAATATGAGATCCGGGTGAGCGACAACGGCAGGGGTATGACTGATGACGTGCGCATGCGGCTCTTCACGGACGCCGCCGTTTCCACGAAAGCAGGCGGAACAGGTCTCGGCACGCGCATCGTTCGCCGCGTCGTCGAGCAACACGGCGGCCGGTTCGCCGTTCACAGCGCGCTTGGCGCGGGCACGACGATCACTCTGACGCTGCCTGTCGAGCCGGACGCCGCAGTTCGCTAGGCTCGCATTTCCCAACATAGCCAGGAGGATTGATTCTCATGCTGCTCCAACCGATCTTCCGTACGTTCGCGACGCTCTTCGCGGCGCTCGAGTGCCTCGCGTTTCTTTCGCAACGCGCGTTTGCCCAGAAACCGCCGACTGCGCCAATTTTGCGAATAGAGACCGGGATGCACACGGGGGGAGTACATGCGATTGCGGTAGACGCATCCGGGCGTTATATGGTATCCGCCTCGGACGACAAGACCGTGCGTGTATGGGACTTGCGCTCAGGCTCGCTCGTAACATCGCTCCGGCCGCCTTCAGGCGGAGGTTGGCAAAATCAACTTTGCTCGGTTGCAATTTCGCCGGACAGTTCGACAGTTGCCTGCGGCGGCAACTGGCAGATCATATACGTCTTTGATCGCGCTTCCGGCAACTTGATACGAGAGATTCGCGGGGAACCTAGCGAAGTTGACAGCCTCGCATTCTCTCCCAATGGCAGTCTTCTCGCAGCTACTTTTTACAGGCATGGTCTTCGTGTCCATCGCCTATCGGATGGATCGATTGTCGGCTCCGATACCGCCTATGGGGCAGACAGCCGTTGCGTCGTATTTGATCCGGCATCGACATCCGAAGAGGCGCGGCTGGCGACATCATGCAACGACGGCTTTGTTCGAGCGTACAAACTGTCACCCTCCGGCTTGGTGTTGCGCGCGAAAGTCACGAACCCGTCGGGGGACTACCCGAGTCAAATCGCGTACTCACCCGACAGCTCAAGACTGGCTGTCGGCTACTTGGGAGGGAAACCTCGAGTGGATGTGCTGTCTGCATCCGATTTGTCGCTGCTTCTTTCCCCAACGGCGGCTGGATGGACGCAAGCCGTTTGCTGGTCTGCTGATGGCAATCAACTATTTTCAAGCGTCACCGGTGCAATTCGGCGTTGGAGCGAGGCCGGCAGGGGTAATTATATCGACTTGCCGACGCCAATAGGAGTAAATGATATTCACCCACTTGCTAACGGTGGGGTTGCCTTTGGCTCCTGGCATCCGGCTGTCGGCGCAATCGACGCCAACGGTAAGCTAACTATGTTTCAAGCGCCGCCAATTGCCACTTACAAAGAGTGTGGCGACAGGTTCCGACTTACGCCAGACGGCACATCGGTTTCTTTTTGCTTCCAGCTAAACGGGAAGTTGCCGGCCTACTTCTCGATCCCCGACAGAGCCCTGCGATATAACCCGCCAACTAATGCGATGGCTCCTCCTGTTGAGAAAGCGGATGGTATCGATGTGGAGGATTGGCTGTACGGAAAACACCCGTCGCTAAACGGCGCGCCTCTAAAAATGGAGGATAGCAGCGAATCCCCTAAATGTGTCGCCATTTCTCCCAACAAGCAGTGCATTGCACTTGGGACAAGCTGGTTTCTTCGTTGTTACAATCTGGATGGCTCGGAGCGCTGGAAAGCCGACGGTGACATCCAAGCGGTGAATATCTCGCAGGACGGACGTCTCGTTGTGGCGGCTCTCGGCGACGGCGCCATTCGTTGGTACCGCATGACGGACGGCAAGGAACTGCTTGCACTCTTCCCGCACGCCGACCAGAAGCGCTGGGTGCTCTGGACGCCGTCGGGGTACTACGATTGTTCGCCTGGCGCGGAGGATTTGATCGGCTGGCAGGTGAATCGAGGCCCCGACCAGGCTGCCGACTTCTTCCCCGCGTCGCGCTTTCATGACCGGTTCTATCGGCCCGATGTAATCTCTTGGATCATGACCACGCTCGACGAAAAGGTTGCGGTGCGTCTGGCGAATGTGGAGGCTGAGAAGACAAACCAGGTTGCCGACGTGCTCACCACGCTGCCGCCTGTTGTCACCGTCGTCTCGCCGCAGACGGGCGATGCGATCACTAGCGACACAGTCGCCGTTCGTTACGTCGTACGCACGCCCTCCGGCGAACCGGCAACCGCGATCCGCTCGCTCGTAAACGGCCGCCCGGTCGAATCAGGCAGTAAGCGCATTCAACTCGTCTCGACGGACGGTCAGGCGGATACACTCACCGTGACCGTGCCTCATGCCGACTGCACGGTGAGCGTCATCGCCGAAAACCGGTTCGCGGCGTCGGAGGCCGCGACGGTTACGCTACACTGGCTGGGAACGGCGCCTTCGCCAGTCTCCGCGTCCGAAAGGCCGACCCTTTACATCCTCGCCGCGGGAATCGGCAAGGCGTACCAGCCGCCGATCGATGCGCTGACCTATCCCGCCAAGGACGCCAGGGACTTCGTTGACGCCATGATGGCGCAGAAGGGCGTCCTGTACTCGGACGTCCGGGCGAAAGTAATCCTCGATCAGGATGCGACACGCGAGGCGATCCTTAAGGGCTTTGGGTGGATCGAGGAGCAGACGAAGGTGAACGACGTAGCGATGATCTTCCTGTCCGGGCATGGCGTGAACGACAGGAAGGGAATATTCTACTTCGCGCCGGTGGACACGGATGTTGCCGACATTCGCGGAACGGGGGTCCGCTCCAGCGACATCCAGGAAACGATCCAGGCTCTCGCAGGCAAAACGCTCTTCTTTATCGACAGCTGCCATGCCGGCAACGCGGTCGGGACCGCGAAGCTCAAGGGCTTGTCAAATATCACGGGGGTCATCAACGAACTGTCGAGCGCGGAAAACGGCGCGATCGTCTTCGCTGCATCGACGGGAAGGCAAGAGAGTGAAGAGGATGCCCAGTGGGCGAACGGCGCGTTCACGAAGGCGCTCGTTGAGGGCTTGCGCGGCAAAGCTGCGGTAGACGCGTCAGGCCGGATTACGTGGACGTCGTTGAGCCGTTATGTCTCCGACCGCGTCAAGGAGCTTACGCACGGCGACCAGACGCCGACGACGACCACCCCGAACACGGTTCCGGACTTCCCGGTTGCCGTGGCGCACTAACGGGGATTGGCGGCAGGAGAGAATGCCTCTTTCGTGGAACTGACTTTCATGGAGATCTCAAGCACATTCCGCGCAGGCGCGGCTGCAGTAGTCTCGATCGCGCTCTTTGGTTCCTTCACGGCAATCGCATCGCCGGCACAACGGAACGTGTCCAGGGGCCCAATCCTTCGTATCGAAGCGGGGGCGCATATGGCAGCGGTAACGTCCGTTGCCGCCGATGCGGCTGGACGCTATCTTGCGTCGGCATCGCTCGACAAGACCGTGCGCGTGTGGGATTTGCGTACCGGAACGCTGTCGCAAACTCTTCGGCCGCCGTCGATCTACGGCGACGAAGGAAAGCTGTTTGCGGTGGCGATCTCGCCCGACGGCGCGGACATCGCCTGTGGAGGCCGCACCGGCGCATCGTGGAACGGCTCGTACAGTCTTTATGTTTTCGATCGGGCAACAGGCGCGATGCTGCGTCGCGTTGCAGGCTTGCCGTCTCCCATCGCATCCCTCGCCTATTCACCCGGCGGCGTGTATTTGGCAGCTGGGTGCGTGACGGGCGGTTTGCGCGTTTATCGTACCGCCGACGGAAAGCTCATGGGGGAGGACGAGAAGTACGCGGGCCGGTGCAGACCGGTTGTGTTTGATCCGAGCGCCCCGCCAAAGCATCCGCAACTCGCGTCCGCATCCGTCGACGGCTACGTGCGGGTCTACGCGCTGCGAGCGGATCGGCTGGCATTGCAACACAAGCGGTACACCGGGAAGCAGGCGATTGGCGGCCGTCAGCCCTACGGCATTTCCTATTCGCCCGACGGCACAAAACTGGCGGTCGGGTACGGCGATGCGTTGCGCGTGGATATCCTTTCGTCACGGGACCTTGCGCCGCTCTATTCAGCGAGCACTGCCGGACTAACCGGAGATTGCACATCGAGCGTTGCCTGGTCGTCGACCGGCGGCGCTTTATATGCCGGCGGTGCGAGCAAATCCGCTTCCAAGCGTTATGCGATTCGCTGCTGGCGTGGAGATGGGCGGGGCAAGTTAAGCGATCTGATTGCATCTGATGGCGCCATTCTCGACCTTGCGCCCGTCAGCGGCGGCGGGGTCGCGTTTGCATCGTGCGATCTCCGCGTCGGGCTCTTTGCCGCCGACGGAGCGCTGAAGATGTTGAAGACCGCGGCAATTGCGGATTTCCGGGACGGCGGCGCCGGATTTGCTCTTTCCGCGGACGGAGGCGAATTGTCGTTCGCGTATAAAGACGGCGGCGCATCGCCAGCCAGCTTCTCGATCCGGCAACGCGGCCTGTCGGCAGGCCCGCCGTCAGCGTCGTTGACGCCTGCGGTAACGAAGGTTGACGGCGTAGATATCGAAAACTGGTTCTCATCGCCGCATCCGGCGCTTAACGGCAAGCCGATCAAGATCGCTGGGTACGAAAATTGCCAGAGCGTCGCCATTGCTCCCGACCGGAAGAGCTTCGTTCTCGGAAGCGATTGGAGCGTCTATTGTTTCCGCGTAGACGGCGCGAAAGCGTGGCAAGTACCGGCCTCGAGCGCAGCATGGAGCGTAAATGTGTCGCTTGACGGACGGTTGGCGACAGCAGCGATGGCAGACGGGACAATCCGTTGGTACCGGCTGAGCGACGGCCATGAGTTGCTCGCATTTTATCCGCATGCCGACGGCAAGCGCTGGTTGCTATGGACGCCGACGGGCTATTACGATTGTTCGCCGGGAGCCGAGTCGCTCCTTGGATGGCAAGTCAACAACGGGCGGGACAGAGCCGCGGATTTCTTCCCCGCGTCGTGCTTCCGCGAGCAGTTTTACCGCCCGGATATCATTTCCGAGATTCTCGACCTGATCGATGAGAAGGCGGCAGTCGCGGCGGCCAATGCCGAGGCAGGCAAGAGATCCGTCGCCGCGACCGATCTTCTGAGCCGCCTTCCGCCCGTCGTCACGATCCTCTCGCCTAAATCCGGCGATGCGCTTTCCGATGGCAAGGTGACCTTGCGCTACTTATTGCGAACTCCTTCTGGCGAACCGGCAACAATGATGCGCGCGCTGGTGGATGGCCGTCCTGCCGCATCGGGCGCGATGGCCATGCATGTCGTATCCTACGGCGGCCGCCAGGGAACGCTCACCGTTGACGTCCCCCGGCAGGATTGCTCTCTGAGCATAATCGCGGAGAATCGCTTTACGGCCTCCCAGCCCGCAATCGTCCATTTGCACTGGCAGGGAAAACTCCCCGCCCAACCGTCCATTGCGCCATCGACGCCGAACGCCACTGTTCCTCCTGTCGTCGCGGCGCAGTGAAGTGACCGGGATGGTCTGGCCGTATCTATTACGCGCTCAAAACCCGAAATGTTAACTCCCTCGACAACCGTAGCCAAGAGCGTGGGCGCACGCTCGTACGGCGCAGCACAGGACACGATTACCTGCGCAATTCCTTATGTAGTAGCAGCCATTTGTCTGGCAAAAGGGAGTCAGACGATTCGACTGAGAACAGTTCAATCGAGGGCTCCTCTGCCTTTACACCGCGATCAATGGCCTGTGCAACATACCGTCCATCCGCCGACATCGAAAACGCCCCGCCATCGCGGAATGGACCGATTGTTCCAAATTCATTGAATGATGTCGAATCCAAAAGTCTTATCGTAGTGCAGGAAAGCGCTGGGCCGTCCGTAACGTCTGGCGGCGCCGTCCGGTTTTCCCCGCCAACAAACCACTTGCCACTCGACGCAAATGCAAACCGTCCGCTCTCTCCCTGGCCATCAATCAGAACCGGATGGAGGTCTGGTAGTGCGAAGAGTTGGTACCGTCGATCGCCAAAAGCAGCGAACACCCTGTTCAAGACAGGCTGAAACTGCAGAGTGTTCACTATGGCGTCAAGCGTTCGCGCCCCAACGATCTTGCCCGTGGAAACATCCACGGAGAACAGGCGCTTACCGCGGGCGACAACGAGGAAGCGGCCATCGTTCGAAAACGCAGCAGACGGAAGGAAGTCCGTCTCGTCCCTCGGCTGAGACATTAGGCTCGATTTGATTTCCTCGGATAGCGGCTCGGGCTTCCCTGTCTTAAGGTCGCAAATAACCGGGATGCCGTTTGCTGCAGAATAAGCGACGATGGCAATGCCGTTCGGCGCGATGACCATCCCGCATCTCGACCAAGTATCGTGCTCCCAACTAGAGATTAAGCGCCAATCTGGAACGCTCCACACCGACACGCATACTCGCAAGGACAGCCCTTTCGCCGGGTCGGGTTCGCGAAAGCTCGATATTGCCACCTCGTCCTTACCAGAGACCCATGCCACGTTTCCAGGTGATAATTCGTGAAAACTGTCCGACGTATTGGCCCGGATCGACTTCCAGTCGCCCACGCGCCAACATGCAGCGCGGCTCGACGTTGAGTGGGATCGAGAAACGGGCCCCGTCGCGACAAGCCATTTGCCGTTTGGCGAAAATGAAATATCGGCGACTGGTCCCCAAGATATTCGATGATTCGGCTCGAGTAAATCAATCGCAGCATCACGATGTAAGCCAGTGAGAGCCGCATAGTTCCCTTCCAATATCGTCGAGCCCTGAAGGCGAACGTTGCCAATCGTCGCCACACACGTTACCGCCGCCATGTAGTACATGTCGTCGAAAAATCTCACCGCAAGTATCGGGCTACAAGTGCCAGGACGCACCACGCTGTGCCCGTATGCGTCCGCCCAAGCGGCGTCGTAGGATCTGTGCGGAGCGATGCCAACACACTGCCAGCTCGAGTCGGTTGCATACCACACAGGGCCAATTGACCACTCGTACCTAACGTCTTTTCGAGCCGGCTTCACTGTAGCGGTCACTATGCAAGTCACTTTCTCGCCAAAATTGGGAGAGCGAGGCTCGTACGCTCCGCAAACTACGGAGATTGTTGGCGATCCTACCGGGTTGACGTTTACCACGAACGAGGCACTCGACGAACATGCCCCTCCTTTGCCTGTCAACGCCACACGGTATCTCCCAGGCCTGGTCGTAGCATCTGCCACCACGGCAACCGCAAAGCGTCTGTCGCCAAGAAGATAACTGACCGTGTCCCTGCTTTGCACGATGCAAACTTTCAATCCTTTAGCCGGACGTCCGTGCGCATCGGTTATGCTGGTTGCCGTCAGATTTACAATTCCCTGGAATTCTCTGATCGGCTTGACTGTCGCAAGCAAGTTCTGACCAGCATGATCGCCTGCCGCGACGCAGACCTGATTCCGGTCGGTCGTAAGCGAAATCGCCGGTGCTCCTACGAAAACGCTTATCGAGCACTGAGCGCTCCTCCCCGCGAGATCCTTGCCGAAAATAACCAATTCATACCGAGCGCCGGTGGGTGCGTTCGGCATGATGCAAATTTTTGCAACGGAGATCTCCCCGTCAATCTGAACAGACGTTGGAAAGAAAGTCACCTTGGCGAAGCGAGACACATTCGTAGAGATCCGCCCATTGTCGATCATCACCCAATCGAGGGCCACCAACCCTTTCTGCGTCCCGAGCGCTTTGACGCTCACCGCAAGATTCTTGCTGACGCCTGGTTTTAGCGCCACCTCACCGGGAGTACATTCTATCGCGTAGCCGGCCTCCAGGCGAACGTCCATTGCTACGTCGCTTTTGTTCCCGAGGTCGTCCGTGCCTGTTACCACGAGTTTGCAGTCGCCATTCGTTGGCTTGACGCTTGGCGACACGGTAATGCGCAATGCATCTTTGATGGTATTTGGAACAGAGAGAGCAACTGACGTTGGTTTTCCGGAAGAGACAAATGCGCCCGATATCCACGGCGTCATGTCAGAACCGTCGATATCGGTAACCGACGTAACAGCGAGGGTTACGGTTCCAGAGAAGTTTCCAATTGGAGCAACGGTAATATCCCTTGTCGTAAAGTGGGTCATGCCTGCTTCCGCGGTGTCCCAACCCGGATCGGCCCGGAGCGTAAAGTGCCCGCTTTGAATATGACCTTCAAGATCACAAATGGCTGGATCCCCATACTGATCTGTGCAAATCACCGAGACGTGATACGCTGCAGAGACAGCCTTCGTGTTCGCGATTACAGTGAGCTGAATAGATTGCGGTTGTCCATCTACCAGATTTACGGTATCCGGACTAACGACAGCTGTTACGTCGGGAGAATCGATCCGCGGCATGAGCGGCTTCAGGTCGTTCCACATAACCAGGCTCGTATTGAACGTCGCCAAACCCGTATAACCGCTTCTTGGCGTGACCGAGATTGTTGCGCTTGCGGAGCTACCTGTAGGAACTGTCATGTTCTGAGTTGACGCAACCAGATCTATCGGCGCCTGAACGCGAATGGTCAACCAGGTCTCAATCTTCTCACCATCCGCTCCTTTGACCGTAATCGCGACTACGTATAGCCCCATAACCGTATTGGCGGCGCCTTCCCGAGCAAAAACGGTGAGCGTGCTTATACGAGAGCGACAGCTCGGTCCAACCGTCAGAGCTTCAGGCGCCAACAAGACCTTAAGCGCGTCCGTCGGCTTACGGTCGATCCCCATTGCAAGAGCCGATAGCGCTACCGCTTCGTCGTGCACGCCTGCGTTCAAGATGGTCACGGCTATCAAGCAATTTCCGCCCGCGTCGACCGTTGTAGATTGGTTCTGAATCGTAAGCCTTAGACTGCCGGACGATTCTTGGACAGCCGGATCAGCGAATAGGCAACCGCCGGAGAAAGCTCCAATAATGAATATAGCCAAGGCCGCGTTCCATCGGGCAACAATACTACGATAGCGATCGCCAAATTCCATTCGATCCTCCATTAAATCCGCGGCAAAGTCTTTCCACCTTTACTCCTCCGAAGGCGATCTTCCTGCACAAGGCGCATTCTTCCGCGTAATGGAAATAACGCTGAAAACACTTACTGGCCGCTGAGCGCGTCCACTATTCAGCACTCGCAAAGGGCGCAGGCTCTCAACGCGGTCGCGGCAGCCGAACAGTTACACTGTGCGGCCGCGACCGCGCATCCGCCCGACTGCCTCGAAAAGGTATACTAGTACAATGATTGATCCCAAAGTTTATCGCGATATGGGCCTGATCGATTCCGAATTTCAGGTCATCCTCGACACCCTCGGCCGCGAACCCACCATCACCGAAATCGGCATGTATGCCGTGATGTGGTCGGAGCACTGCGGCTACAAGTACTCGCGGCCAGTTCTGCGGCTTTTCAAGAAGTACCGCGAGGCGGCGGACGCAGGCGAAGTCGAGAATGCAGGCGTCGTGGACCTCGGCGATGGCATCGGCGCGGTGATGAAGATGGAGTCCCACAACCATCCCAGCGCCGTCGAACCGTTCCAGGGCGCGGCCACCGGAGTCGGCGGCATCCTGCGCGACATTTTCACGATGGGCGCGCGGCCGATCGCGTCGTTGAACTCATTGCGCTTCGGCACGCTTGACGATGCGCACACGCGTTATCTCTTCGAGCGCGTCGTCGAAGGAATTGCCCACTACGGAAACTGCGTCGGCGTCCCGACGGTCGGCGGCGAAATCTACTTCCACCCCAGCTACCAGGGCAACCCATTGGTGAACGCAATGGCGGTCGGCATTGTCGATACGGACAAAGTCGCATCGGCTGCGGCGAAGGGAATCGGCAACCCGGTGATCTACGTCGGCTCGTCCACCGGACGCGATGGCATCCATGGCGCGACATTCGCCAGCGTCGAGCTCGGACCGGACTCGGAAAGCAAGCGTCCAAACGTCCAGATGGGCGACCCCTTTCAGGAAAAACTGCTTATCGAAGCGACCCTTGAAGCCCTCGCGACCGGCTACGTGGTCGGCATCCAGGATATGGGCGCGGCTGGACTCACCTGCTCAACGTGCGAGACCGCCGCAAAGGCCGGCAACGGCATGACGATCGATGTGCGAAAGGTCCCCGCTCGCGAGCCCGGTATGTCGCCCTATGAGATTATGCTGTCCGAGTCCCAGGAGCGAATGCTCGCGATCGCGGAGAAGGGCAAGGAGAGCGCCATTATCGACGTCTTCCACAAGTGGGGCCTGAGCGCCGAAGTGGTCGGCGAAGTCACCGATACCGGACGCGTCGTCGTCCTTGACAACGGCGTCGTCGTCGCCGATGTCCCCGCGCGCCACTTGACCGACGAGTGCCCGACTTACTTCCTCGATGCCGCCGAACCTGCGTCGATCAAGCAGAACCAGTCCCACGACCTCTCGTTCGTCACGGAGCCGTCGGATTACAATGCAGCGCTGCTCACCCTGCTCGGCCAGCCGTCGATCGCATCAAAGCGATACGTCTATCAGCAGTACGACCACATGGTGCAGACGCAAACCACGGCGTTTCCGGGAGCGGCCGACGCGGCCGTCCTCAAGCTGCGCGGCACTCACAAGGCCATCGCGCTCACCACGGACTGCAACCCGCGCTACTGCTACCTCGACCCGTTCCTTGGCGCGCAAATCGCCGTCGCCGAGGCCGCCCGCAATTTGAGTTGCGTCGGCGCTACCCCCCTTGCGGTAACGGATTGTCTGAACTTCCCGAATCCGGAGAAGCCCGATAACTTCTGGGTCTTCCGGCGAAGCGTCGAGGGCCTTGCCGACGCCTGCGAGGCATTCAACACGCCGGTTATCAGCGGCAACGTCTCGTTCTACAACGAAACCCCTGACCACGCAATTTATCCGACGCCGACCATCGGCATGATCGGGTTGATCGAGGACGCGACGAAAACCGTGGGCAGCGGCTTCGTCAACGAGGGCGACGACATCTTCCTGATTGGCAACGGCGAGCCCGTCTGGGGCGCGAGCGAGTACCTGCACGCCATCCACGGCCACGATGCGGGAGCGCCGCCGCCGCTTAGCATCGAGGATGAGAAGGCGCTGCAAAAAGCGCTCCGCAAAGGGATTGCATCGGGATTGATTAAGTCCGCGCACGACTCCGCCGAAGGCGGCATCGCCGTCGCATTGGCCGAGAGCGCCATGTCGTCAGGCCTGGGGGCATCTCTGACGCTGACATTGGAGCCGCTCGTCACTCCGCCGTCGCTAGGCGTCTTCGAACCATCCGCCGCGCTCGCGTTGTTCGGTGAACGAACCGCAACCGCGCTCATCACATCGTCTCCGGCAAACCGCGCGGCAATCGGCGCGCTCGCCACTGGCGCGGGCCTGAACTTAGTCCGCCTGGGATCGGTGGGAGGCGATGCTCTCAAGGTGCGCTGTGCCGGCGATGACATCATCGACGCGCCGCTCGCCGTGCTCACGGATGTCTACGAATCCGCGATCCCGAAGGCGCTACACGGAAAGTAGAGATGTAACGCCGAGGGATAGAGCTTTATTGGCGTGAGGATATAATTGGCATTCAAAGATGAGGTAACGCGAGCGTTAGTTCCGGATTTCAGCCCTATTTGCGATGACTGCCTCGCAAAGCAACTCCGAGTCGTTCGGCAACGGGTGTTTTCGGCAGGCCGGGATCTCGCAGCAGAGAATAAGATATACAGAGCGAAGGGTGCGTGCTCGACTTGCGGCAAATCCTATAAGTGGGTTAGCTCGAACGCCTCAAACCTTCAGGTCGAGTGCAGCCCTGCGATGCAAACTGCAACGGCGCAACAATTGCCGCCGCACACACGCGTCACTCCTTCGGCATGGCCCCAGTGGGATATCCCAAAGGAACGGGATCTTCTACGACTCGCAAGAATAACAATTCCGTACGTTCGCTTTCTGCATCCAGACATTGTCAAGGCAGTCGCAGACGACAACGAGCAACAACGTGACAAGTGGGAAGCTGGCTTGCGACAGCACGGCGTTGATCCGGCCACGTATATATGGGAGCGCTCCGCATGCGCGTTTCCCGGCGTGCGTCGACACGCAGGAAGCAATGAGATAGCATTGCACAGTGGTCGAATGGTTACGGAGCAAAGGCCGGCAAACGCTCTTATACTAGATGATAATCATTATCCTAAAATCGTTTGGAGTTTTGTGTTTCGCGGCAGGACATTTCAAAACCGAGGCCCTGAAGGCTATTCGCTTGCTCATCTTGCCGACCATAAACATTACAAGAATCGTGGATATGAGGAATTCGACAATCGAGGAGAAGCGACAGGCATACCCGCTCTTTTCGGACTCTTTACAAGCGTCGCCAATACGGTGTACTTGCCCACTGGCTTGATACGGCCGACTGACTTTGATTTCGCGCTTCGGAATGTTCTCCAGCGCAGAGCTGAGGAGCTTTACAAAGACTGTTGTAACGTCCTTCCGCCCCGCCTGTCTATTCGCGCAGCCCAATCCGAGGATTGGGCTCTCGACGACTTCGAATGGAGTGAGCCGGTGGGAACGTTGGAGCACGTCTCAGCGTTCCTTAGCCATCGAAACGCTGAAATGAATAAGCTGCTCTCTTCCTAAACGCCGATGATCTGGAAGGTAGCTACAGTTTATGTTGATGCCTAAAGCTCACAAATACGTCGTTCCGCACAACAAGATCACCGACTACTTGCTTTCCTCCCAACACCCGGACGGCCGTGGCAAGGCGTTGTTCTTTGTTCGAACGGGTTTCGCCGCAGAGCGCTGGGAGGAGCTTGCCGACGCACTAAAAGGACATGCCCGCACCTGCCACTACTCAAGTACGGTACAATCCGAGTACGGTACGAAGTACATTATTGACGGACCGATGATTACGCCAAACGCGAGGTCCGTCTCGATCAGGTCGATATGGATCGTAGAACGCAACGATCCGCTCGGCATTCCAAAGTTGATCACGGCCTACCCATTCTTGGAGAAGACATGAAGGTTACCGAACACGAAAGAGTAGTCCTTACTGCCGATCTGTCAGAACTAGCCCTCAGAGCAGGCGATGTCGGAACGGTCGTCTTTGTCTACGACGACGGCAAAGCCTACGAAGTCGAATTCATGCTGCTCGATGGCACAACAGCAGCTGTAACAACCGTGCGCGCCGACCAACTGCGCCCAATTTCGCACGGCGACATCACGCACGCGCGACCGCTGGCTGAAGCCGCATAACCGGAACGCCGGAAAGATCACAAGAAAGTATCGCAAGAAAACACGATATGGGAAGTAAGCTCGACCGGCCGGAGGCCATTATCTTCGATTTCGACGGGACGCTCACGGACACGATGCCGTTGCACATCGAGGCTTGGATCGCCTTGCTGCACGACAATGGCCTCGATATCACCGTCGACGATTACTGGGCAAGCGGCGTCGCGGGTCGCGCGGACGACGCGGTGATGCACTTTCTGGGCAAGGGAATGGGACGCGAACAAGCAGCCATTCTCGCCGATCAAAAGGAGTTCCTTTACAGAGTGATCGCGCGGGGCCGTCTCACTCCGGTGAAGAGCGCTATCGAGTTCCTCACCCGCCTGCGCGAGCAGGGCTACCGCCTCGGCATGGCGACATCGAGCGGGGCGCGCAATGTGGCGTTTCAGCTCGCGGAACTGGACATGGCGCGATTCTTCGAAGTCGTGGTTACCGCTGACGAAGTAAAACACGGAAAACCGGCTCCGGATATTTTTCTCCTAACCGCCCAAAAACTTGGCGTCGATCCCGCCCGATGCGTTGCGTTCGAGGACTCCCGCCCGGGCATCGCATCCGCGCACCGGGCCGGCATGCCGGTTATCGCGGTCTCGACCGCTCATCCTGCCAGCGAGCTTGCGGACCGCCCCGGCGTCGAGTTTGTCATCGAAGATTTCGACGACGAGCGCTTGGGGCTGTTCCAGCCGTAAAGTGAACGAAGCGCTCTGTTTTATAATTTGGACTTTCGCTTGCTATGCGTTAAGCGAGTGGTTATGCTAAATAGGTCAGGACTTAGAAACGCTCTATCGCCGCTGGGCCATTTTTCAAGCGCTTCGCGTGCGGCTTGCCAACAGGCTGCGTGTTAAGCGGCTAAAGAAAAATGGCCAGCCCGGCCAGAGAGGGCATCCTAATCCTCATCGTCTCTTACAAAGCGAAGATCCTAATGATACTCTTCGTGTTTCAGATGCGCGCGCCTTCGACGCCTGCGCCTGAATAGAAAAGTGCGTCTCTGAATCGAAAGGTTTCTTCATGCCTCGATCAGCCGTCCGCCTCTTTCTACTGCTAATCGCGCTCGTCGTCTGCGCCGCGCAGGTGTTCGCCGCCCCGTTCCCCGTCGATCCGCACGACAACGTGATGATCGAATGGTGGTACCTGAACGCACACGTCACGACGGACCACGCGCGGCATTTGGCGGTTATCGGCTCGTTCTTTCGTATCAACGCAGGCGCGGACCCGGACAAGCCATCGCGCGGCCACTATCTGATATGGGCGGTGACGGACGAGGACCAGGGCTCGCATCAAACCTATTCGCTCGGCGACCGCGGCGCCCTCAGGCTGCTCCAGCAGTACGCGACGCTCAAAATGCTGCAAAATCCCGACGATATCGAAGCCGGAAAGCTGTTCGATGCGGTCAGTCGAGGCAAGTTTCCAGGACCGACGCAAATCCTGCCGGGAACATCGAGCGTAACGGGAAATCCGTTTTCGATTCATTTCGGCCCTGACGATTCTCTGCTGCCGTCAGTCCCCGCATACGACGGCCCCGTGGAACAAGCGCCATCGGCCTTCAGCCTGAAGCTCGCGGCGCCATCCGGTCCCGAGCCAAAGGTTGATCTCGTTTTTCAATCCGCCAAGCCTCCCATGCTGGTCGGCGGCAACGGCAACACGGGCCTCTTCCGCCCGGAGGACATGAAATACGTGTCGCTTACGCGTTGCAACGTGGTTGGAACGATCGACGACGGAAACGGCCCCGAGAAAATAGCCTCTGGCCAGGGATGGATCGACCACCAATGGGGCGACACATGGACGACGCAAAGCAACGGCTGGGACTGGTGGGGCATTCAGCTGGCCGATGGCCGCGATCTTCTCATCTTTCGACACCGTGACCTGGCGACCGGCCGGATATTCTTTCCGCTCGCGACCATTATGGACGCATCGGGGCAGTTGACCGTCGAGCGCAATCTGGTGTTTACCGAGAACCGCGCGACGCTGTGGACCAGTCCCCGCACGAAAATCACGTATCCGCTCGACTGGACGATTGGCATGCCGGATCAAAACCTGACCCTTTCGATCACCACGAGCGTACGGGATCAAGAGATGGCGGTGATCACCGGCGGTACGGCGATCTGGGAAGGGACTTGCCAGGCCACAGCCCAAACTTCCGGTCAAGCAAGCGTGCCGGGCGTGGCATACATGGAGCTTGTTGGGTATAATTCGCAAGCGGTCCGGAAAATGCTTATGAACGGCGAAAAGCCGGAAACTCGATAGGAAAGACACATCCGGAGGAGATAAAGACGATTGCACGACCTGCTACGGCGGCGTTGACGCGCAGCCCGGAAGTCCGAAAACGGCAAGCGGCGACTTGGTCAGTGCTCAGCAACACCGTCCTGATCGTCGGGAAATTGTGTGTCTGGTTCGTCACCGGTTCCGTCAGCGTGCTCGCCGAGGCATGCCACTCATGCTCCGACCTGGTCGGCTCAGCCCTGGCCTTAATCTCCGTTCGCCTCGCCGACACCCCGCCGGACAAGGACCACGCGTACGGCCACGGCAAATACGAGAACGTTAGCGGCCTCATGATTGCCCTGCTGGTCTTCGGCGTGGGCGTCGTGACCGTCTACGAAGCCGTACAGCGCTTAAGCGTCCACAAGCCCGTCGTCTCAGCCTGGCTCGCATTGATAATGATGGGCATCTCGTCGCTCTGCAACGCCGCCGTGTCGAGCAACCTGCTCAAAGTCGGCAAGAAGACAGACTCGCCCGCGCTCCTCGCGGACGGGCATCACCTACAGACAGACGTCGTCGCATCGGCCAGCGTCTTTATTGGTCTACTGCTCATGCAACTCACCGGGTTCACATGGATCGACCCGGTGGCCGCTCTTGTCGTAGCCTGTTTCATCTTCTGGATCTCGCTGCAGATTGGACGCGAATCGCTGAGCACGCTTTCAGACGCTGCATTGCCCGCGGATGAGGTCGCACTTCTCACCAAGGCTCTCGTCGCGGATCCGCGCGTCCTTAGCTTTCACAAGCTGCGTACGCGTAAGGCGGGATCACACCGCCATATCGATGTTCACATCCAGATCTCGGACACGCTCTCGTTTGTCACCGCCCACCAGATCAGCGAAGAAGTAGAGGATAGGCTTCGCGCAACGCTGACCAACGTCCATCCGATCGTCCACATGGAGCCATACGAGGACGAAGTCCACCATCAAGCCACGGATCACGCCGCGAGCGGCGAGGACAAATTGCCGCCGGAGCTGCCCGGAGATCAGTCTTGATCCATTTCCACCACTGGCTCACTAGCTTGAACTCCCCGGAGAAATGGACGCAGCGCCTGGATCACTTTAGCGATGTCTCCATCAGCGTGATCGGCGTTGTCGTCGTTTACCTGATCGTTCGCTTTGCGATAGCCGTAATCGCGGAACGCATCGCCAAGCCGTTTCTCAAGGGTCAGTCCCACATCGTTCCAGATGACCGGGGACGCCTGCGAACGCTCAGCGGCCTCATACGAAGCGTGAGCACGTACATGCTCAACTTCGTTTTCGCGGTGGCCCTTCTGCGGGCGCTCAACTTCGACGCAATTTCAGTTGTTTCCACCGCCAGCTTCGCGGGATTGGCCTTCGGCTTCGGCGCGCAAAAGCTGGTGAAGGACGTGATCAACGGCTTCTTCCTGATCATGGAAAACCAGTACGATGTGGGCGACTACGTGACAATCAATACCATCACGGGAACCGTAGAGGAGATCGGCATGCGCATCATGAAGATCCGCGACGACTCCGGGAAGCTCTACATCCTTTCAAACGGCGACATTACCCAGGTCTGCAACATGTCGCGCGGCGCGTTGGTGGGAACGATCGAGATTGGAATCGCAAGCGGCGAGGATCCGGCGGAAGCCGCCAAGCATATCAACGCCGTCGGGCAGGATCTTCTAGCCGCCCGGCCCGATCTTGGCCTCGTCGATGCTCCCAAATCGGTCGGCATCGGCTCGGTGGACGCTACGCACGTCGTGATTAAAGTCGCCGTCAAGGTTGCCCTCGCCCCCCAGCTCGCAGTCGCCCAAACCGCCCTTCGCGGCCTGATCCGCGACCGCCTCCACGAAAACGGCATCTACATCGGGTAAACCGGCGCTGCTGCTTTCCCGAGCCTGCCTCATGGCTCACAGCCCTAGGTTCAGCAGCTCGTGTAGCGAAAGGGTGGCCTGAATAGCGAGATCCAGCGCCATACGGCGTGGTGGCGTGCGCTGATTTGCGCCCCCAAAAGCATTCAAGCCCACCGGCATCAATTGCGCGGCGGGCTTGAATCGACGAGTCACACTGAGCGATGGCGTGGAGCCGGTCGTTGCGGACCGCTCGGCGCGGCATCGGTTCCTGAACGGCGGCGCGTGCCAAGCTGCTTCGGAACGATGACAACGTCATCATCGACGATTGCCTTGCGAAGCCGCTTGGGGGTCGCGGCCGATATTCCGAGAGAGACTCCGCCGCCCCGAGTTTCGACGACGGTGATCTCAAAGCGATCACCGGTTTGAAGCTTCAAGTTTAATTGGCGGGTCAGGAACAACACTCAGATCAACTCCTCTGCGACAGAGTATCGGCCATTTCATACCCGATACACATGTTGTTTTGCACAATCCTTGCATAAACAAGCACAAATACCTGCAATCGCAATCGTTCGCTATTCTCACGCTCCACACAAGCACGAAGCGCCCTGATTGCAACGGTTGCCTCCAGAGCGCTCCGGGGAGCGAACGGGCCCCAGCGTATCAGTAAGCGTGCCCGGTCTGAGCCAGATCGACGCGGCCTTTGAAGACCTTGTGCACGTAGATGCCATAGAGCACCACGGCAACGACGCCGATCAAGTTGAGAATAGCGGCAATCGTCAGGTCCGCTTGCGGCGCCGCCGTATTGTAGATCGTCAAGCCATTGCTTGCCTGCCCCAGGTTCGGCAGAAGATTGGGCCAAAGACTTGCCCCCGCCGATCCCATCAGAGCGGCCAGCGTGATCGCGCTCGAAACCAGAGCACGGTTGTCGTTGCCGGCTTTGAGAGAGACTCCGATCCCGACGGCTCCCGCAATCGTCAGCAACGGGAGAATAACGAGCGCCGGGAAGCGGTGGAAGTTGTCCAGGAGGCCCGGACGCGCCAGCGGACTGACCGCCGTCGTGAGCAGCATAAGAACCACCGCGGCCGCGTACAGCCATCCGCCAACTTTGTGCGCCCGCTCTCGATGCTCATCGATGCCGCTCTTGACGGCGACGAAGAGGCTGCCATGCATTGCGAGGTAGACGAGGCTTAACACGCCGACCAGGATGGCGTACGGGTTGAGCGCAAGGCCCAGCGAACCCGTGAAGTTAAGATGCTCGTCGAACGGGACGCCCCGGATTACGTTGCCGACCGCCGCGCCGAATAGGATCGCAAGCAACGCGCTCGATATGCAATACCAAACGTCCCAGAACCCGCGCCAGAGATCGTTGTCCACCTGGTGGCGAAACTCGATCGATGTGCCGCGGATAATGAGCAGCCACAGGACGAGGTTTAGGACGATATAGAAGCCGCTGAAGCTCTTGGCGTACAACGTCGGGAAGGCAGAAACCATCGAGCCGCCCGCAGCCAGTAGCCAAACCTCGTAACCGAACCAGACGGGACCGACCGCGCCGAGTTGTACCCGGCGCTCATTGTTGTTCTTGCCAAGAAGCAGGTGCATGGCGCCGGTGCCCAGATTGAGACCGTCGAAGACCGCGAACGCGATCAGCATGCCGCCGAGAATGAGGTACCAGAGTGTCGTCATCTTTAGGCCTCCTCGCCGGATAGGGCGGGCGCATCTCCCGTCGCGTCGTGTGCCGCATCGGGTCCCTGCGCGATGATCTTTCCGACCAGGATCAGGAACGTGATGCCGAGCACGATGTACAGGCCGACGAAGCCGATGAGCGTAAAGAGCACCTCACCGGTCGAGACGTTGGCCGAGTAGCCCTGCGTCGTCCGCATCGCGCCGTAGATGAGCCACGGCTGGCGGCCCACTTCCGCGACGCACCATCCCGCTTCGTTGGCGATGTACGGGAAGGGGAAGGCCAGCATTAGCAGCCACAAAAACCAGCGGCTGGTCTGCAGCTTGCCCAAGATCAGCAGAAGCGTTCCGATGCCAAGGATCGCGACGAAGGCCATCCCTAAGCCGATCATGATATGATAGGCGTAGTAGGTCACTTCGATCGGCGGTTGGTCTGCCTTGGGAATGTCGTCTAGCCCTCTGACCGGTGCGGTCGGGCTGCCGTACGCGAGGTAGCTGAGCAACTCGGGGACGTAGATCGGGTCGAGCAGTTCGCCCTTCGTGACATCCGGCATGCCGATCAGCGCGAGAGGAGCGCCCGGTTCCGTCCGGAACTGGCCTTCCATCGCGGCCAGCTTGGCGGGGTTGGTTGCGACGACCTGCTCGCCGTTCTTTGCGCCGGTCGGGAAGAGCGTGAGCACGGAGAAGATCAAGCCCGCAATGACGCCCGCTTTTAGACAGATCCGCGCAAACTCGTCATGCTTTCGCGAAAGCGCGTAAAATGCTCCGAGCGCCGCCACGACCATCGCGCCGGTAATCAAAGAACCGGAGATCGTGTGCAGGTACATCCAGAGCTCGTACGGGTTAGTCAGGTACGCGCCCAAATTGGTCAGCACATACTTGCCGTTCGGCGCAACAGCAAATGCCCCGGCGACAGGGTGCTGCATAAACGAATCGGTGACTGTGATAAAGTACCCGGACAACAGGGTGCCGAACGCCAGCAACACGGCGGACAGCCAATGCACGAACGGAGACACCTTCTTTTCACCGAAAATGAATACGCCCAGAAAGGCCGATTCAAGGAAGAAGGCGTAAACGCCCTCCATCATCAATCCTGGACCGATCACGCCGCCAGAGGCATCCGCGAAGCGCGCCCAGTTCGTGCCGAACTGGAACTCCATCGGAACGCCTGACGCCACGCCGGCGCCGAAGTTGAGCAGGAAGATACGAGCCCAAAAACGAGCCGCCCTCCCATACCGTTCATCCTTGCGGAAATAATGAAAGCTCTTCAAAACCGCGATCATCACCGAAAGACCCATCGTCAGTGCTGGGAAAATGTAATGGAACATTATCAGCACGGCAAAGTGCGTACGGTTCGCGATTACAGCGCCATCCATGCGTCCGTCCTTTCTGAGCCAACGCGAGGCGCCTTGCCTCGGCGGTTCGGAACACGTCCCCTACTTGTTGTCCGCAGCGCGGCTTGACACGAATGACCTCAATCGGTATTATAACGCAGCATTCAGATCGTCGCGTTCTGGTCATCCTACACCCATGTCTCTGATCGATATCAGCCTCGACATCACCGATAAGCTTCCTACATGGGAAAACCATGAGCCTGGTCCTAAGGTCGAGTGGCTCATTAAGTTTAGCAAGAACACGGATTGCTGCGTGTCAAAGGTCCAGTATGGGAGCCATCTTGGCACACACCTGGACGCACCGCTGCATTTCGTTGAAGGCGGCGAGACCGTTGACCGGATTGCTCCTGATCTTCTTGTCGGCCCGGTCTTCGTTGCGGAAATCCCCGATCTTGAAGGAACGGAAATCCCAGCAAGTTTGCTGGCTCGGCTTAATATTCCCGCCCATACCGTCCGTCTCCTTCTTCGGACATCTAATACACGTAAAGAACTACTCTCGGATCCCGCCTTTCACCCTGAGTTCGCCGCCCTCGCGCCAGATGCCGCGCGCTGGCTAATTGAACAGGGCATTCAGCTGGTCGGCATTGACTACCTCTCGATCGGCTCGGCGGTCACCGGAAACGGCGGCGAAGTGCACCGGATCTTACTGAGCGCCGGCGTCGTGGTCGTCGAGGGCCTCGATCTGACGGACGCCCCGGCAGGCGATTATACGCTGATCTGCCTTCCGCTCAAAGTTGTTGGCGTCGAAGGCGCGCCGGTTCGCGCGCTGCTTGCAACGCCGGGGCACTTTGCGTAACGTGATGAACCCCCTCGGTCCAACTGAATATGCTCACGGCCCGCTTCGCATTGAGATCGACCCGCCGACCGGCGCCTGGACCGGCCTATCGTTTCGCGGAGACAACTTGATGCAGCGCGGGGCAAGATCCACGTTTAGCATCCTAACGGACGGCGTCGATGTTGACGAGTGGTCGCTGCGCACTCAATGGTCGATGAAGATTCCATCCGGCGTCGAAGTCATCCTCGAATACAATTGCGAGACCCTGCCCGGCCTGCGTGTATGGCAGCTTTTCGACCTTTACGGTGACGCGGGACGCATTGAGCGGTGGTTGCACGTTGCGTCCGCGCCCGGTAAAACGGTCAGCATTCAAAAGGCGACGCTCTCGATCGATGGCTTGACGGCCGGCGCGCCAGAAACCGCCCTCGCGTCGATTCCCGGCGCGCCCATGCACCCCGCGCTGCCGCTGGATTCGCCCGAACTGGCGAGAGAAAGCATCCTGCAGCCCATCCTGGCAATCTCGCGCATCGATCCGCCGCTGCACATTGCCGTAATCCCCGCCGCCGATCCAAACCAGGCCCGACTGAGCGTTGTCCGCCTAGCCGGCTCGGCTCCAACGCGCTTCGTCGCGCGGCACGAATTTATGCTAAACGCGGGAGTTGACGGCGATCAGACGCTTTCGGCGGCGGAGCAGGTGATTCGCATTCAGAACAAGGATTGGCGAAGCGCGCTCACCGCCGCGGGAAAACTGGTCGCCCAGCGCGAGATCCCTCCGCTATTTTGGGACGGAAGCTCGGTTGAACCCTGGTTGGCCGAGGGTCTCGCAACCGGAAAATTGGACGGCGCCGATGTTCAGCGGTTCTTCGCAGAGTACGTCCTCGCGCGGCCGCCGCAGACGGCTCTCGACTTCGAGAAGCAGATCGTTCCAATCGCGGAATCGCCCGCCGGCGCGATCGGCGTGCTTCTGTCGGAGTTATCGCGGACAAACGGCACGCAGTTGCGCTTTCCGGAGAGCGCCATTCGCAGTCTGTGCGTGATCGAACGGCGAACGGATCCCCCAGTCGTCATCGTGGCGAACCTATCAGACGCGGAGCAGGTTATCGATAGCGCGCTCGGCGGCGGCGGCGCATCTTTGCCGGGTAGAATAAGGCCGTGGGAAACGATCGTCGCGCCGCTCAGCGTGGATTGATAACGAAATCGTTGAAACCACTCGACGCGGAAGTTGTCTGAAGAGGAAAGAGATTGGTGCCGAAGGGGGGACTCGAACCCCCACGGGTTGCCCCAACGGTTTTTGAGACCGTCGTGTCTACCATTCCACCACTTCGGCAAGTACGTGAACCGCAACATTATAACCGTTCGTCGTTCCTATTGTCAACGACGTTTAGGCGGCATTCTCCCGTCACGCATTAGGCGGTTCCCCAATCGCACGTTTTTTTGATACGATGTGAAAGGACACATGATGATCGATCACCTTAAGCGAGCGCGATTGTTCGCCCTCGCGATGCCGTTGCTGCTCATTGGCCTCGTTTCCATCAGCGGATGCGGAGGGAGCAGTTCGAACTCCGGGACCAAGGCGCGATTCGTTAACGCAATCTATTCGTCGGCCGCGACTCTCACCTACAGCGGCGGGACGATCGCGCTCAACAACAATCCGCTCCTGCAGTACGGATCCGCAACTTATTACATCCCGATCCCCTCTGCAACGGATGTCTTCACGCTAACATTGCAGTCGTTTCCGACGTACTCAACGTCCCTATCGGAATCCATCAACGCCAACGGCTATTACTCGTTCACGGCCTGCGGGAGGACCGATGTCGCGGCAACCGACCCGCGATACCCCGAAATGATATTTGTTGGCGACGACAGAACTCTGCCGGGAACCGGCAACACGCGCCTCCGCGTCATCAACGCTGCGTGCGACTCTGGAAACGTGGACGTGTTCCGCAACAGCAACACGGTCGTTTTGGCCCAAACCTACGGAACTGGCAGCAGCTACCAGGAGTTCGGCGGCGGCAACTACACGATCACGGTGAACACGGCGGGCACGTCAAAGCAGCTTGTAAGCACATCAGTAACGCTTAACACGGGACAGCTCTATACGCTAACGCTTATCGAGAACCCAACGACGACCCCCCCGACATACTCCGCGCTCGTCACGAATGACTCCAACGCCGATTGACGTGTCGCTTCCGCTGACGGCCCACCCCGTCAGCGGAACCCAATCTCATTTCTTACGGTTACTAGGGCGTTGAGGTTCCACGTCGACGGAACCCAAGCGGAGTAACCTATATGCTCACGATTAGACGGTCTGACGAACGCGGTCATGCCGACCGCGGTTGGCTGAACAGCTGGTTCAGCTTCTCCTTCGCGGAATACGAAGATCCCAGACACATGGGATTTGGCAGCCTGCGAGTCATCAACGAGGACTGGGTCGCCCCTGGAGGCGGCTTTCCGACGCACCCCCACCGCAACATGGAGATCATAACGTACGTGCTCGAGGGCGCGGTCGAACACCGCGACAGCGCGGGGCACGGCGCGGTACTTTACCCTGGCGAAGTGCAGTACATGCGCGCCGGACGCGGTATTCAGCATAGCGAGTTCAATCCGTCAACGACCGACGTTCTGCACCTGCTGCAAATCTGGATCCTGCCTAGACAGGCTGGCGGCGATCCCGGCTACGATCAACGCCCCTTTCCGGCCGAATTGCGCAAGGGCCGGTTGTGCCCGGTTGCGTCGCCGGATGGTCGTGAAGGCTCCATCGAGATCGGCCAGGATGCCGTCGTGTACGCGTCCCTGCTGGCGGATGGGGAGACGGTCAAGCTGACGCCGGAGGCCGGACGCACGCGCATCTGGGTGCAGGTCGCCCGAGGCTCGGTCACGGTAAACGATACGTCGCTCTCCACCGGCGACGCGGCGGCGCTGACCGGCGAATCCGCGACGATCACGGGAACCGGCGAGACGGCCGAGCTGCTCGTATTCGAGTTGGCCTAAGGAAGAAAATAGGCGGGGACGCCAGGCAATATGGCGTCCCCGCGCGAAGTTGTCAATTTAGCCGGCCGCGCCGCTCGCGACGCCTCCGAGCGTATCGCCCACCTGGCGGCGGAAACGCTCAAGTTCCGCGCCGTCCCGTTCGTAAAGCCGCAGGGAACCGGCAAGCTGCCCGGAAAGCCGTTCGAGCAGCAGATCGACCGCGGGACTCGTTCCCGCTTGCGAAGCCAACAGCGTAAGAAGAGCGTGGTCCTGGAGACCAATACGCATCATCTCGTGGCGAACCGAATCGTGGATAAGCGGATCATCCGGCAGATATTGCCCTTCGGTGCGCGGGTAAACAATGAAACCGTCGCCAGCAGGGAAATTGCCCGTATGAGTTTGCGAAAACGGATCCGAGCGCGCGCCTGAGTACGGATCGTGCCAGTAGTTGTAACCCCAATGCAATAGGCCGGTTATGTGATGCGTAAAGCACTGCCAGTAGCCCATTCGCAGTACCGGGAGGGGCGTGTCGATAAAGCGATTCGTGAACGCCCCCACCGGCTGATAGGAATAGAACGTCCACAGCGGCCCGTTGCCCACCTCCATCTTGGCGCGCACGAGCACGTCAATGCGCGGGATCGGAACGTCCAGCAGGCGAGCGAACGGCAAGTCCGAAATCGTGTCGGCCCAGATGAGCCTCGGCGCGAGCGTACGCATCCATTCCAGTAACCGGCTGTAATGATCGAAGCTCGACATCGTCGGTTCATCCGAAACGTATTGATAGATGCGTCCGCCAAGCTTGCGATTGTCCACCCACGACTGCAGCGCCGGAAGCCACTGCCGCACAAGATCCTGATATCGATGGCTGTCCACGGGTTCCGGCGGGTAGTATTCCCCATCGATCCATATCCCGTTCGACTGCAACGCGCCCCATGGAGATGCCATGTGCGAGAGGTGAAGTTTGGTGACTCCGTGACGGCGGAACAAGTCAACCCAACGATCGAGTTGCCGGAAGTCGAACCTGAATCGGCCATCCGCATCAGCCGAAATACGAACGAGTTGGGTTTGTTCCAACTGCCCCGGCGACGCGGGCGGAGTCAGAGCGGGCGTATAGACGCCATCATGCAGGTGCTCGCCCATGTTGCGCGCGACATCCTCCACTGCCGACCACCAGGCTTCGCTCAGGTGCCGCAGGCCGTGATGGCGCGCAAGCTGATTGGCGTACAGCCAGTTGACGCTCGACAGCGTCGGCTCTTGCGGAAGATCGAAGTCCCAAACGCGCAATGCGATCGTAATCGTGTGCCTGGACTTGCCAACCTGAATATTCAGGCTGCCAGAGTAGTCTCCCGCGCGGCAATCGCGGCTGATTCGCGCATTCACCCATAGGCTGTATGTGGCATTCGCGGAAAGGTGCTCCGCAAATGCAAGCGGGAGAAGCGGATCGGGCAGGCAGCACGGATAGTCCAGCTCGCGCTGGGTCGGGTCAACGGTCCCATCCGCGCCGACAGCGTCCGGAGTCGGATAGCGCACCGGCACAGGCGCGGCAAAGCTGATGCGAACGGAATCGAACGCGGACATACCCGATATGTCCGCCAGGATCCCAAGCGCCCCGCGCGCCGCCGATTCCAGGCGGATTGCGACAACGCCAGTAACCATTTCGCCGCGGCCGCCCGCCAACGAAAGGTAGGGGACGGTGTCCGCGGGCGAGACTTCATCAAATAGAACGCGGCGAGGGTTAAAAAGTGGAAAAACTTGCATATCAATCTCCACAGGTAGTTTTCCACACATCGCCGCCTGGCTACCAAGCAAGTTGCACAGGAACGTATATCGAATTGCAAGCAGCAAGCGAACGCGACAGCGGGGATTCGCCGGCGCGATGTCCGTTCCACGCCGGCAACCCGAAATGCAAATCGCCCAGGCCTAAGCTGGTCTGGGCGATTTGAGGGGACTTCGCAGGCGCGGCTATTCGGTCCGGAACTTGAAGACCGTCGTCGACCGGTAGATCTTGCCGGGTTTCAGCTCGGTGCTCGGGAAGTTTGGATGGTTAGGCGAATCCGGAAAGTGCTGGGTTTCCAACGCGAGCGCACTCCGGTGCTTATAGACATTGCCATCCTTGCCGGTAATCGTTCCATCGAGGAAGTTGCCGGTGTAAAACTGAAGGCCCGGCTCGGTTGTCCACACATCGAGGATCCGGCCGCTCGTCTTCTCCGAAATGCGCGCCGCGAGTTCCAGATCGCCCGCCTTCTTGCGATCGAGCACCCAGTTGTGATCGTAGCCGATGCCGTAAATGAGCTGCTGGTTCTTCTCTTCGATGCGGGAGCCAATTGCGACCGGGACGCGGAAGTCCAGCGGCGTTCCCGCCACGGGCGCGATTTCGCCGGTCGGTATAAGAGTCTTGTCTACCGGCGTATAGTGCGATGCGTGGATCTGTACAACGTGGTCGAGGATCGTATTGCCGGGCCCCGCGAGGTTCCAGTACGAATGGTTCGTTAGATTGGCGACGGTGTCCTTATCGGTGCTCGATGCGTAGTCGATACGGAGCGCGTTGTCGTTGGTCAGCGTATAGATCACCGTTACGCTCAAGTTGCCCGGATACCCTTCCTCGCCATCCTTGCTCACGTAAGTCAGGGTAAGCGACGCTTCCTTACCGGACTTGCCTGGCGCCGCGGTCCAGATCACCTTGTCGAAGCCAACCTTGCCGCCGTGCAGCGAGTTGGGACCATCGTTCGTCGCCAGCGTATATGTCTTGCCATCCAGTGCAAAATGCCCCTTGGCGATTCTGTTGCCATAGCGTCCAACAATCGCGCCGAAGTACGGGCTGTTCTTGATGTAGCCTTCGACGTTGTCGTAGCCCAGGACGACATCGCTCAGTTTGCCGTGCTTATCTGGGATGACAAGCGACGTGATTATCCCGCCGTAGTTCGTGATTGTCGCCTTGATGCCGTGGTTGTTTACCAACGTGTAAAGCGTGACCGGCTTGCCGTCGGCGGTCGAGCCCCAGGGTTTGGACGTAATTGACGACGCGGCAGCCATGCCGCACGCTAAAACTGCAACGCTTGCGACCATGACAAGCTGAGTAACAAGATTATGGTTCATTGGGTATTTGTCCTCGGCGCCCAACACAAGGCGCGCATTCTCCATCGATTCTAACAAATGCCGACGTGCGCGTCCATCAGCGGAACGCACCAAAGCATTTGCGAAACGCACATAGGGTAGAGAAGAAGGGGCCGGCTGCCTGCCATCCCTCGACCGGCAGGATTTTACCCTGCGTCCTCGGTGATGGTAACGGACACTTCGAGCTTATGAGCCTGCGGCCCCGCGTACACGCCGCGGGTCGGGGGGACGTCGCCATAGTCGCGGCCGTAATGGACGCGCACGTAAGCGTCGTTGACCACGATGCAGTTCGTGGGGTCGAAGCCGTGCCAGCGCCCATCGGGAAGCAGACACTCAACCCATGCGTGCATGGCATCGCCGTCTACCAGCTCGTGCGGCGTGTTCATCTCCAGTCCCTCGCTCGCCGGACGAATGAGGCCGAGCTGCTTGAGTTCGCTTTCCGCATCGCCTCCGAGATGATCGAGGCCCTGGCGCGTGGACCCCGCCGTATGCAGATACCCGCTCATGTAGCGCGCCGGGATGCCCAGACGACGGCAGATCGCAAGCATCAGGTGCGCAAAATCCTGGCAGACGCCTTCGCGGGTATCGATCACCTCGTTCAGCGGCGTATCGACGTCCGTCGCTCCCTTGCGATAACTCAAGATCCGGTGCAGAACGCGGTTCAGCGAAAGAACAAAGCTCGGCGTGTCCTCTCCCTCCACGGCGGCTCGCGCGATGCGGATAATCTCATCGAGAGGCAAGCCTTCCGGCACGCGTGCGGTCGGCATCAGATACTCGGCGAAATCCTCGCGGATAATATCCGAATCGTAGAACGTCAGGCCGGGCGATCCAAACGGCAGATCCGCAATGGGGTCGCCTGGCTGCGTGATGACGCGCGAGGTCGCGGTTATCGAGAGCTGAGTGTGCTCGGGCCGAACGTTAAAGTGATGGACGCGGCCGGTCGGCAGGTTATAGAAAAAGACGTGCGCGAGCGGCGATGTCGCCAGCCAGAAGTCGGTGCACGTCTGCCGCTCGTCGTTGATCGGCATCAGGCGCACTTCGTTGTGGTTGTCATGAACCGCCGCGGGATAGGTAAAGCGCGTGACATGTTGCAGCTTAAGACGCATATTCGACGGATCCGTTCTCCAAAAACACGGGGCAAGACGGGCAAACACGCGGCCTGACGCGGTCCACGGTCACGAAAGATAAGCGCGACTGATGGCCCCGCCAATCGTATTGCACTGTGCAAGCACCCGAACGAGAAACTGATGCAGCCCGTGTTCGATAATCTCGCGCGAGCTGTTGTACATGAGCTCTGCCTGAAGCCGGCCGACTTGCCGCTCAGGATCGCTCACCGGCGCTCCCTGAGCGGTTACCGCGATATTACGAAGGCTCGCCTCGACACGATCGACGCCGTGGCGGACAGAGGCCGGAAATTGGGCGTTCAGCAGAAGGAAATCGACGACATTCGTCGGGTTGATCCCGTTGCGATGCGTTTTGCAGAACATCTCGAACGCACTGACCGATTTAAGCACCGCCGTCCAACCGTGCGTATCGAGCGGACCGCCAACCCCATAGGGATCGTCGACGCCCACGAGGTCGCTCGGCTCCTCGGAATGATACAGGGTGCCCGGCAGAAGGTCATGGTATTTGACGTCCAGCAAGCGCGCCGTTTGGAAGGCCCGTTCGAGGAACGTCCCGATATCCAACCAGTCGCGCGCCTCGCCGAGCATCATGGTCCGCCCCAAAATACCCTGAAACAAGTGAGCCGCATTTTTGACGCGATAGAAAAACTCGTGCGGAGAGCGCTTCAGCACCTGATCGACATCCCAGCTTCTCAGCTCGATATACGAGATGTTGATCGCTTCCCACATCTCGGACGAAATCAGCTCGCGAATCGACCGGGAGTTTTCGCGCGCCTTGGTCCACGTGCTGATGATCGAATCCGGGTTGTCGTAGTCGAACGCGAAGAAATGCAAAACATCCCGGTCGTTTTCCTTGTCGTAGCGTTTGGCATAATCGGCGGCGTTTCCGGATATCGCCAGGATCGGTTGCCAACCCAGCGTATTCAGCTCTTCGCTTCCAACCGGTCCCTCGGCGGCATAGGGCAGGAACGTCTCGAGGGCCGTATGGTAGTGAACGTCGACCATTCGCGCCGTCGCCTCGGCGCGTTCGACGTACCGGCCGATCCAATAGCAGGCTTCCGCATCACGGCTAAGCATCACTGCTGCTGCGCTCCTTCCTCCGCGGCGTTCGCATCTCCCTTGCCTTCCGGCATTTGGGGTTGCCGCCACTGCCGCAGCGACTGCCTGAGCAGCCCGCCGTAGTGGCTCTGCGCGGCCGAGGGGGGACGAGCGGAGCCATCGGGCGCAAGGACCCACGTATCCTTGCTCCCGCCGCCCTGCGATGAGTTCACGACATAGGAGCCCTTGCGCAGCGCAACCCGCGTTAGCGCCCCAGGGATCAGCGTAATTCCGTCGAGGCCGCAGAGGAGATACGGCCGCATGTCGATGTGACGCCCCTCGAAATGGTCGTCGACGAAGGCGGGAGCCCTGGAAAGCGAGATGAGCGGCTGAGCGATATAGTTGCGCGGGTTGGCCTTAATCAGGTCTGCAAACTTTGCGCGCTCCTCGGAGCTCGCCTGCGGGCCCATGAGCATGCCGTACCCCCCCGATTCGTTGGTCGCCTTGACAACCAGCTTGTCCAGGTTCGCGAGGATGTACGACAAGTCCGATGGGCGCCACGCGAGAAAGGTTTGGACATTAGGCAGAATCGCATCCTCGCCCAGGTAGTACTTGATCATGTCCGGCACATAGGCATAGACAGCCTTGTCGTCGGCGACCCCCGTTCCGATCGAGTTGGCGAGTGCGACGTTGCCGGCGCGGTACGCGTTGACAAGACCGGGCACCCCCAGGCGCGAGTCGGGGCGAAACACGAGGGGGTCGATAAAGTCGTCGTCGATCCGCCGGTAAATGACGTGAACACGCTCCGGCCCCTTGGTCGTCTTCATGTAGACCATGTTGTTGTCGACGAAAAGATCCCGCCCCTCGACCAACTCGATGCCGATCTGCTGTGCGAGAAACGCGTGCTCGAAATAGGCGCTGTTGTAAACGCCAGGCGTCAAGAGCACGACGTTGGGTTCGCCGTCAACGCCGTCAGGAGCGAGTTGCCTGAGGTTGCGCAGAAGCTGGCGGGTGTAATGATCGACCGGGCGCACCGCAAGGTCGCGGAAGAGCTTGGGCAGGATCCGCATGAGGATCGTCCGGTTCTCGAGGACGTATGAAACTCCGGACGGACAGCGGAGGTTATCCTCAAGAACATAATAGCCCCCGTCGGCATCGCGGATGAGATCGCTCCCGCAGATGTGGACGTAGAGTCCTCCGGGCGGGTCCGCGCCGACGAACTCGGGGCGAAAATGCGCGGCGCCGACCACCAGGTCGCGCGGCACGACGCGGTCACGCAAAATCTTCTGATCGTGGTACACATCGTGGAGAAACAGATTGAGAGCCGTCAAGCGCTGCTTGAGGCCGCGCTCGACAATATCCCATTCGTCCGCCGGTACGATGCGAGGCACGAGATCAAACGGCCACGGTTTCTCAGCGCCGCGCTGATCCCCGTAAACGTTAAACGTAATCCCCTGACCGACGAGCGTCAGATCGACGAGTTGGACGCGACTTCGATAGTCCTCCAGACTCATCTCGCAAAGGCGCTGATACAAGCGGCGGTAATGGGGCCGGGGTTCCCCCTCCGCATCGAACATCTCGTCGTAAAACCCGTCCGTGGCGTATCGGTCGAGCAAAGACATGCACGTTCACCAAACTGAAGGTTGCCGTGGGCTCGGCAAAAGACCAAGCTCAAGTCACGCATCGGATGATCGGCTCCGCCAAAAGCGAGCGGCGAGAACCGGAGAAGTCGCGAGCCGGCTGTTCCAGTTGCCGCCGGCTCAGACATGGACGCGCACCGTAAGGAAGCGAACCGCCCAAGCGGCGCTTCCGGACGAGCAGTGAGCTTAAATCGCGGCGTCCTGCCGCTCTTCGGTTCGGATGCGGATCACATCGGTGACCGGCGAGATGAAGATCTTGCCGTCGCCGGTTTCGCCAGTCTTTGCCTGACTGATGATCGCGGCAACCACCTTATCGACTTCGCCATCGGCTACGACGATTTCGACTTTGATTTTGGGGAGCAAGTTCACGGTATATTCGGCGCCGCGGTAGTGCTGCGTGTAGCCCTTCTGCTTGCCAGCGCCGCGCACCTCGAGTACGGTCATACCGTGCACGCCCGCCTCGTCAAGGGCCGCCTTGACAAGGTCGAGCCTCTGTGGCCGGATAATTGCTTCAATCTTAACCATCGTTGTCATCCTCCCAGTTCAGCACGAACACCTGACAGCGCGCCGGAGACGATATTTCCGCGCGCCTCCCGCATTCCAAGATTATGCGGGGGCAAGTGAGCGCTCAGCCAAACGCATGTCACCCGATTCCGGTCGTGCGCGGCGTTGCGCCGGACCAAAACGGAGCGTAGTCGACAACCCTGGCGACATCAAAAGAACAAAAACTTTATGAAGAGATCCCGGGTGCGGGATGCTGACCTCCGTCGCCGCAAGGCGTGGCCGTTGCGGCGACGAAGATCGAACGTGTCGCGGATCCGGTTCGCGCTCGGACGCGCCGTGGATCCAGCGGCTTTAGGCTAGAACGTGAAGACCTCGGACGCGATCAACTCGCTCTGGTTCTTCTTTGTGACGTTGCCGTCGCTGTCGGTGTAAACCGCGACGTTCGCGCCATCATAGCGATACTCCAAGCGAGTCAGCCACTGGGTGCTCGACTTGATCTCGTAGGTCGCGGTGATATCGTACGGCTTGTACTGCGCGGAGCTAAGGCCATTCCCCGCATCCGTCTTCGCCTGATAACCATCGTAGCGCAGGGCAATGGCGTTGATCGGGTTAAGCTGCTTCTTGAAGTAAATGCCATAGCCGCTCGTGACTGTCTTCTCGCTGGCCAGACCGGCTGCACCTGGCAGGCTCGGCTTCTGGTTGAGGTACGTGTAGTTCAGTCCGAGGGTATCGGCCGTGCTCAGGTTGAACGTCAGGTCGGTGTCGCTGAGCGTGCTCTTCACGTCGTAGCCGTAGGGCCTGTCGGTGCCGCCGCCGATCGTCTCCACCAGGTTGTACTTGTTGGCCGGATCGGCATAGGCAATCTGACCGATAACGGCAGGGCTGCTGTTTTCGCTGCTGACGCCTTCGTACGCGGAGTTGTAGAGCGCGTTGACGAGGTAGCCAGCGACGGTGAAGCCCTTCTCGCTCGGCAGGGTCAAACGGAAGCCCGTGTGGTACGCCGGAAGAAGCTGGTAGGTCGTGGAGCGGGTGTAGTTGAAGTTCGCATTCGATTCGGTAACTTCATAGCCAAACGGCGTGTAGAACTTACCAAAATCGAGGGCGCCTCCGGCAGTGCCGGCAAACGCGTACGTGCCGTACAACTGGAGGAAGTTCTTATAGCGCTGTTCGCTGCCGCCGGGGACAACGTTGCCAAAGTCGGCCGTGTCGCCAGCGCCAAGCGTCGCCTTCCAACCAAAGCCGCCGGGCGCTGCCAGGACGGTCAAGTTGGCCTCCGCAAGGGAGAGAGTCGGAGTGGCCTGGTTAACGGTGTAAAGCGCGCCAGCGCCATATCCGCCGCCAAAAACGCCGCCCGACTTCACGTAGGCGTATGCGAGCGGAACATTGCCAAAGCTCGACGCACTCGGCGACGAAGCCAATGATGCCGCATCAGCACCTGCGGCTGCGCTCTTCTGCTTGCTGAACGCGACCTGATAGTAGCCATCGAACAACCCGGTTACGGTCAACTTGCCGTAAGCGGGAGGCGGGGTGGCGGGAGCGGCGGCCGGAGCCGCCGGAGCGGTCGTGGCCGGAGTGGCTGGCGCGGGCGTAGTGTCCGCGTACGCGGCCGTTGCGATAATAAGCGCAGCGCCGCATAGGGATGTGACGTCCATTAGACGTCGAGTTGCTTTCGTATTCAAAGCTTGCGATCCTCCTGTCGTGGTGTGCTTGCGAGCGCCCCCATGGGCTGTCCCCGCAACTCTGCATCGCTCATCCATACGTCACGCTGGCGCAGCGTGCGTGGTGAGACAAAAAATCAAAAAAACCCAACTCTGTACCACTTCGCTAAAAAGTGACGGCAGTGTCGGGCCTTCCTATTCTGTCCTGAGTCTTTTCCATTTTGAGATTCGACATGACAATTGTCAGTCCCAGCGCCGGGGCCAACCGCCGATCCCATGGTAGTGAATAATATACTCAATAGCCAATTGCTTTGTCAAGCGCCCTGCAAAGACAGACGCGGAACCGCCTGAACGACCACCGCTTTTATCGCCGCGCGGAGACGATCAGACTCACGCCGCTTGCCGAAACGCCTTCTCGCCCGCCAAGCATCCGGGCCCTGCGTCAGTCCGGGCGAGCACACGAACTGAACCCGCCGAGCTGGAACATTTTGATCTTTCTTGTGCAAAGCGCCCATACAATTACCTGTTTTTGGCCGAATCCTGGTAATTCTACCACAAGTCATTGTAATGGAGTTTTGGCCGCTGCCCATAATCACTTGTGAGGGGCAGCCATCAAGGCGAACGGTCCCAAATGGCGAGAAGCGAGACAACAATTTTAACAATTGCCGTCCTCCACGTATCGCATTCTCACCCTCAAGCATTTGGGCCGGTCTCGGACCGGCCCACCCAGTTCCTGTAGGCGCGGTGCAAGTTGCGCCGCGCGGAACACGACGAACATGGCGCGCCCTGAGCGCGCCAATCCAACGGGTAATCGAACGAGCGCAAGATGAATACGAACGAAGAAATGGACGCGTCCGCAGAGAGACTGACCCGGCACCGGATATTGATCGTCGACGACGAGGCGATGAACCGCGCGCTGCTGGAAGCGATCCTGCTTTCGCAAGGCAAATACCAGCTTGCGTTTGCATCCCTCGCCGAAGAAGCGTACAGGCTCGCAAGGAACCATGAGGTCGACCTGATCCTCCTGGACACCACGCTACCCGGCGTCGACGGTTACACGGCGTGCAGGCAACTTAAGCTTAACCGGCTAACCGAACGAGTGCCGATCATCCTGCTCGCAGACCACGCCAACTCGGCGGATCGAAGCAAAGGCCTGCAGGCCGGAGCGGAAGACGTTCTCGGCAAGCCCTTTCACCGCACCGAGCTGATCTTGCGAGTTAGCTCGCTCCTGCGAATCAAATCGCTGCACGACCAGCTCGACGAAGTCGAAAATGTCATCCTGGCGCTCAGCCGCGTCATGGAAGCGCGCGATCAGTATACGCAGGCGCACACGGAGCGCGTCGCCGGCTACGCCGTGGCTCTCGGCGAAGAAATCGGGCTGTCCGAAGAAGACCGCCGCCTGCTCTACCGTGCGGCTCTTCTGCACGACATCGGCAAGGTCGGCATCTCGGAGCTCATCCTTAATAAGCCGGGCGCGCTGACTCCGGAAGAGACCCGCATCGTTCGCGAACAGAGCGTCTTGAGCGCCGAGATCTGCGCGCCGATGCGTTCGACGCCGCAGATCCTGCCGATCATCCGGCATATTCACGAACACATTGACGGCAGCGGCTATCCGGACCACCTGGTCGGAGACCAAATCCCGCTGGGCGCGCGGATATTGGGCATCGCGGACGCATACGACGCAATGACGTCGCAGCGACCTTACCGCCCCGCGCTCACTCCGGCAAAGGCGCGAGCGCTGCTGTCCGGCGGCGCTGGGCAGCAATGGGACAAGAAGCTGGTCGACCGGTTCTTGGCCGTCCTCAATAAACAGGCCGAATACAGCCGTCCCGCCATGGTGGCATAATCGAAGAATCCGGCTCAGCCGCTGCCATTCCTGGCCGGCTGGGCCCTTTTTCTATGAATTGAGCCCCATTGGCCGTTCTCATAGACCGCCTGCGGCATGGGTCGCCAGGCGACATGCCGCCGGCGCCCCGATCAATGACACACGCTCATACGAAAAGAATCTTGATACTTTTATATAAATGTAGTGTATATTACAGAAAGTTGCCGAGTAATCTGATACTAGTAAATAAAGAGGACCGGTAAATCGCGCACGCGGCGCCTCCAGCGGGAGTTAGGCGGCCAATTTAGGCGTGTGATGCGAGTTACCCTAACGGATTGCGCGGCTGTTTCCAACGATTAGTGTCGACAGATTGTTTCGCCGCGCCCCAATATTTCCTTTGAAGATACAGGAGGGAACTTCTTCCCTCTTGTTTAATGTTTAATATAAAGTGATCGGCGAAAGCGACCGACGTTTCGCGTCGCCTGGAATATGGGGTTTGCCGGCGGTAGGCAGTTTGATTCGAGAGTTATCCCAATTATGTGAGGGTGGTATAAGATGACCAGTGTATTGGTGAATGATCGACCAAGAACGAAGAAGCGCGTGGTGAGAGAGTTCACGGTGGAATCTCCAATGAGCGGAGCAATGGCGGAAGAGCGACAATCGGACGGCGAGGACGGCAAGGTCGATCTCGCTGAGCACCTAGACGATCCCGATACGGTTCGTATGCTGGCGCTCGGAACGTCCGACGACGACGATTTGCATGCCGACGAGTTGCATGCCGCGGTCACGGACGAGGGTCACGAAGACTCCGATGAGCAATTGGCTCTCGGAGAGACGCCGGCCCCCGGTTTGACGCGTGTTGTCGAGGAAGAGCCTGCCAAGGACGAGACGCTCCAGATGTGGATGCGTAAGACTCGCAGCACCCGCCTGTTGACGGCCGATGAAGAGATCGAGCTGGCTAAGCGCGTCGGCGTAGGCGACCAGAAAGCCAAGGACGTGCTTACCGAGGCCAATCTCAGGCTTGTCGTGAGCATTGCGCGCCGCTATAGCGTGCCCGGGATCTCACTGGCCGACCTGATACAGGAAGGCAACATCGGCTTGATCCGCGCCGTCGAAAAATTCGACTATACGAAGGGCTACCGGTTCAGCACATACGCCACCTGGTGGATCCGCCGGGCAATCGCCCGCGCGGTGATCAACCAGGGCCGTACGATCCGGATCCCCGTATACGTCGCCGAAACGATCCATAAGCTGGTTCGGACATCGGGGATGCTGCGCCAGCAGCTTAGCCGCGAGCCGACCCAGGAAGAACTGGCCGCCGAGATGGGCGTCGGCGTGGAGCGCGTCAACGAAATCATGCGGATCGCCAGCGAACCGCTGAGCCTTGAGACGCCGGTCGGCGAAAAGGATTCCGCACAGCTCGCGGACTTTATCCAGGCCGCCAACAACACGCATTCGCCTGGCGATGCGGCCGTGAACCTGATCCGGCGCGAACAGCTCGACCAGGTGCTCGAAAAGCTGACCCCGCGAGAGCGCGATGTGGTGCGCCTGCGCTTCGGTCTCGAAGATGGATACGCGCATACGCTCGAAGAAGTCGGGCAGCGTTTCCAAGTAACCAGGGAGCGTGTCCGGCAGATCGAGTTGCGCGCCTTGAAAAAACTGCGCCGTATGGGCCCGGTCGACATTAGGGCTTAACGACGATTGTTAGTTTGGGCACTGACGGCCCCCAGGGAGCGATCCCCGGGGGCCGTTTGCCATTTAATCCAGCTGTCATTCTCCTTCGATTCCCGAAGTATAATGACTCAAAAAAGGACTATCGAATGAAAGCAATTCTCCGCTTGCTCTTGGGGTTTACGATTCTTGCAACGTTGACCCTGCGCGCCGATGCCGCCGATATTCGGGTCTTTGCGGCAGCGTCGCTTACCGAGGCCTTCAAGGCGATCGGAACGGCCTACGAACGCGTGGATCCTTTCGACCACGTCGACTATAGCTTTGGCGGCAGCCCAACGCTCCGCACGCAGATTCAGCAAGGAGCGCAAGTCGATATCTTTGCTTCCGCCGACCGTCCCAATATGGACGTTCTCACGGCGGCGCACCTCGCCGGCTCGCCGGTAATCTTCGCTCGTAACACGCTTGTCGTTATCGCGCCATCCTCCAGCACGACGGTCAATAGAATCAGCGATCTCGCGGGAAACGGAGTTCGGGTCGTTTTGGCGGGACCAAAGGTGCCCGCCGGGCGATACGCAGAGGAAATCCTTGCGAAGATGACGCCCGGGATCGCCAGCAACTTCAACAAGAGCGTGATGGCCAATGTCGTCAGCCGCGAGATCGATGTCAAGGCCGTGGTCGCCAAGGTCCAACTCGGCGAAGCGGATGCCGGCATCGTGTTTGCAACCGACGCCATTGCGGCGGGGTCCAAGGTAAGGACGATCCCGATCCCGGCGAAATACAATGTCACGGCCGAATATCCGATCGCCGTGCTGTCCAGCAGCACGATCCCGGTGATTGCGTCGAAGTTCATCGCTTTCATCAACAGCCCGGCCGGCCAGAGCATTTTGCGCGCGCATGGCTTTCTGAGCGGGCAGGCGGCACAGCCATAATGTATCTGCAAACGGCAGAAAGACGCGGAAGATCCCCTAGCGAGTTCGGCGGCCTGCTCGTCACGTCCGCGCCGCTCATCGTCTTTCTGCTGCTGCCATTCGTCGCTCTTTGCGCTGCCATCCATCCCTCGGAATGGTTGTCGGCGGTCTGTTCCCCGGCCGCGATCCAAGCGCTCCTTCTATCGATCGAGACCACCCTGGCCGCAACCGGCATCTGCTTGGTCGGCGGATTGCCAATTGCCCTTCTTCTCGCCCGCCACTCGTTTCCTGGACGCCGCCTCCTCAGCACGCTCATTGACCTGCCGATCTCCGTGCCGCCTGTTGTCGCCGGAGTCTGTCTTCTCCTGGCGTTCGGCCGCACGGGCCTGGTCGGAAAGCACCTTCACGCGCTCGGGATCGACATCGGCTTCACGACAATCGCCGTTGTCCTCGCCCAGATCATGATCGCCTCGCCGTTTCTCATCAAGACCGCGGCAGCCGGGTTTGAGGCGATCGACCCGGATATCGAAGACTACGCACGCGTCTCCGGCGCGGGAACGCTGCGCGTCTTCTGGGCGATCACTCTTCCTCTGGCAGCGCCGTCAGTGGTTGCCGGTACGCTGCTCGCATGGGCGCGCGCGCTGTCGGAGTTTGGCGCGACGATGATGTTCGCGGGTAATTTTCCGGGACGTACGCAAACGCTTCCCCTTGCGGTCATGTCGGCGTTTGAAACCGACCTCGATACCGCGATCGCCATCTCAACCATCGCGCTGATCCTCTCGATCTCCGCCCTAATCGCCGCGCGAACCCTCGCCCAGCGATGGAAAGTCACCTGGTAGGGTTAGTCGCCGCAGACAACACAAACCGATAGCACGGCGCGTTAGGTTACTCGTGAAAGAGCGTAGGCGACTGACCGAACGGACGAATGGGGGCGAAAGTGTATTCCTTACCCGCCTGTACTCGAATGTAGGAGCCGACGAGCCATTTTACGTGGCAGTCGGCGTACAGGCAATTTCCGCCGAAATTATGGCCGCGTTTGGTCGCCTCCGTTGTGGCCATCGGCGAGCCCTCGATTCGGCAGAATGTACTGGCATTGTCGAGAATCCAGCTATTGTTGCCTGCGTCCCAGTCCCCAAAGAACATGCCGTCCGCTGCCGGAGTTTGAATTTCGCTCGTTTGCAAGGGCACTGGCGCAGCTATCGCCGCTTCCGCGGCAAGAGTTGGCCGGCAGGTTTCAAAAAAATAACCTCCAGCGCCATCGACTTGCGCGAGCGAGGCGACGCCTATATGGCCGAAGGCAGAAAACGGACCCTATTCATTCGATCCCGCAGAGCTATGTCGAGCCCCCCATCATGAATGCTGTCGTAGCCAGCCGGACGCTCACACATAGAAGCCAAAAGCATGCGTTGCTTGAATAGTGCGTCACTCTCAAATCCCGTGCCTGTTCGCCATCGACCGGCCGAATCGGCGCTCGCCTCAACGGTTCTAACGCGAGCCCTAAAAGCATCGTCGCACACGCATATATTGGCTGTCCAGCGCCCTATCCATCCTCCCTATCGGCATTAAGCTGCACGGAAAAGCCAATACATGGCCCAACGAATGTAGTTGTCAATAGGTGTATACAAATGCTTTAGACTTCCCCCACAATGATGTCGCGTAGTCTCTCGCTCAATATCCTTCTCTCGTCATCATCGACGAGGCTGAATCGGTTTCCATCGTTAGGCGTGCTGAGGTAATTCCAGACGCAATATGGAATATCGTGCTCAATCAACAAGCTAATTACATCGGCCATATAGTTTTCACGGCTGCGAAGATCCGTGTGCCGAATGGTCCCAAATTCTCCGCAATAAAGGATCTTGTCGGGATGAGCCTCTACGAAGGCGAATGCGCCTTTCATACACGCTTCAAGAAACGATTTATCCATCCTCTCGAACGATATAAAGTACTTCGCGCTTGAACCTAGGCAATATTCATGTTCGATATAAGGTTTAATGTCGGACGGATAATACATTTGGCGATTATAAAAATGCTCACTCTGGTTTAGAACACCGCGTTGATGCGTAAACGCCATCGGTTCATAAAAATGGAAAGTGTAGATAATCCTCGGATCGTCATACACCATTAACCTGTCTAGAGTTCTAGGGCTATTCCATTCTGGACTTCCAACAATGATAGATCGATCTTCATTTCTGCGTCTGATTTCGTCAATTGTTCTGTTTGCAAGTCGGTTCCAAGATTCGCCATCTGTCGATGTGACTTCATTTAGCAGTTCAAATGCGACATTGGATTCATTGCTGTACCGATCCTCCAAATAGGCCCAGAGCGACACGAACCTATCTTGAAGGCGAGAGGATGTCAACAAATCTTCTTCGGAAGGACATTCGCAATAGTTGCCAATAGCTTTGTGAAGATTGAGAACAACATTTAAATCACACTTGTGACACCACATAAGAAAATCGTCTATATGCTGGAAGCCGCGTTCGCGATATTCATAAGGATTATCATAAGCCTCAACGACCATCTGATCGAATCCTAGTCGAATATGATCGACGCCAAGGGAGCGAATATATTTGACATCATCTTCAGTAATATAGTCATCAAAATGCTCTTCATCGCCAATCGTTATGATACGACGCATCTCAGGAGACAGCTGTCCCATTCTCTTATAGTTCGTCAGCCATCCTCCAAGTCCAATTCCCTTTTCAAACCCGACAAAACGTTGCATATAAACTCAATTTCCTTTGCAAAAAAACATCAACAATATGGCACAATGCAGGCTACATGCTAAACATCGCAATACCGAGGACTCCAGCGCCTAAGCCCACCATCTGCTGACCATTCAGTATTTCGTTCAAGAAGATGCGTCCAAGAAGCGCAGCGCCAATAATCGTTCCTCCATTGACGACTGGAAACAGGATTATGCCATCAACGCTTCTGGAAAGAAACGTGTTGAGAAAGTTTGCTCCTCCCATGCATATGCCTATTAGCGCCGAACCAGCCAGAGCGCCTTTTGACCAAGCAAACGGCACGAAAGGCTTTTGGTTAGAGAGGTGACGTTTCGTTAAGAGTCCACTGGCGAGTGTCGCAATTACAAACGAAACCGCTACCAATATCGTCGCTTCTTGCCTGAAATCAGATTTTTGGTCAACCTTTTGAAGTATGCCAAGAAACCCCGAGCACACCATGGCCGCCAACGCAGGGCTGATCCAGTTCTCTTGCACCCGCCGCGAGTGACGCTCATTCTTCGAGTTAAGGCAAAAGAACATGGACGAGACGACGATTAGGACTGTCCCTCCAATCCTAAATCCTGATACAGGCTCACCATAGGTTGCGACACTAAATACGGTAGGGATTATGAACCCACAGCTATAGATGAACGTGCAAACGGAGGAAATGCCGGTCATCAAAGCCTTCATGAAAAAATACTGCGATCCAATCAATGCCGTTGAATAAGCGATCGCAAGGACAATTGTAAATCGCGAGACTTGGCTCCCGTGAAACACAAATATGGTTAACACGGTGATTGCGCCTGCGAAATAGATAAGGCTGTCCGTAATGTGCGCTCTGTCTACATGCGCCACGGACTTTGAGAGCGCAGACCGAAGTGATGATAGTATAACGGACAGTAGCAAGAGATTAGCATTCATCGGCGCACATTTTTACACCAGCCTCGAGTACGTTCCGCCTTACGGCTCGAATACATTGGCTTATAATAACACTTCTCCGGCAAAACATCTATACAGAAAACAAGCGAAGAAGTACATAAAGTTTGCATTCCACGCAGGTTGACGGAGAAGCCCAGGTGCCGCGCAGGCGAACAGACGAAGGTGTCGTGGTCCGATCGCAAGAGGGATCGCCCGATATTTGGCGGAAGGGGCAGGATAATCAAGAGGTGAAAGCGTATCGAGGAGTAAGCCGATGGCAATATCCGAGCGACCGCAGACTGTCTTAGCATGTTTCCGCGAGTTGCATTTGACTTATTTCCAAGGAACATCTAGCTTTTGAGCGCGACGCCGCGACACGGATCATTTCGGGTTATCGGCTATTTAGCGGCGATCAGACAAGAGTATGCCTGGCGATCACCCAACTTCAATCGGCCGAGAGGATTTTCTCGTGTTCTATAATATCAAGGGTGAGAAAATTTACTTTATTAAGCAGTTTTCTAACGATAGCTTCCTCAATGTATATCTAGCAGGTCAAACCTGCCGAGACCCTCGTTACCGGTCTGCACACAATATGGTTGAGGACTCGATATTTGATCGCTACCAGTTCGAATACGTTCTCAGCGGAACGGGATATATCGAAACAGTGGGTGCAAAGCATCGTGTAAATGCGGGAGATTTCTTCTTTCTCAACAAGTCAAGACCCCACTATTATTATTCGGATCCGAGCGACCCATTTGAGAAGGTATTTGTAACGGTAAACGGGCGGTTAATAGATCATCTCACCGCCGCCTATGGCTTGCTTGATAGCGTCGTCATCAAGCACGTAGACGTAGGCGCAATCATGTTGAACATCTTGCGCGTGCTTGATGATGCATATCCGAATACACCGACCGAAAAGACCGCCCTTTTGCTGCATGAGGTGATTCAGTGTGTTCAGAAGGATGAGGTTTTCGACTTAGCCAACACTTCAAATAGAATGGACATCGGAAATCAGTTGTGTCAATACGTACACGATAACATCGAAGGCCAGTTATCTTTGAAGATTCTTGCTGAGAATTTTTGTCTTAGCGAGTCTCAGATTATTCGAACATTTAAATCCAATACGGGAAAGACGCCGAAGCAATACATCATAGATCTGAAAATCGATATTGCGAAAGACTATCTGTCGTATACGAACTTGTCAATCGAGGAAATCGCTGATCGTCTGCTCTTTTCGAGCCATCACCATTTCTCACAGTTGTTTACCAATCGGGTTCGGGTTACGCCATTATCCTATCGAAAAATGTACCCATACAAGGTACGGACAATCAGCGACCAATCTCCTCGCGCGTAGGCTGTGGTTATGAGCTACCCTGGGTTCGCTGCATCAGGCTCAATCCCACGTAGCGATCACAGGAACATCCCATGCGATCTAAGAACCAACGCGCATCGCCCCATCCACCACCCTGATCGCGTCCTCGGGACAGCCCTCCCGGCAGGCATCGCAACGCGTGCACAGAGCGTCATCGATCACGTGGCGAACATGCGCGGCGATTGGGATCGCGTTCACCGGACACGTCTGGGCGCACAGCGTGCAGCCCGTGCACGAGTCGCTTACCACGTACCGAATCAGCGGGCGGCAGACCTTCGCGGGACATCGGCCGTGCAGATGCGCTTCGTATTCGTCGCGAAAGTGCCGAAGCGTGCTCAGTACGGGGTTCGGAGCCGTTTGGCCGAGTCCGCACAAACTCGTCTGGCTCACCTGCTTGGCGAGCAATTCTAGGGTCTCCAAATCGTCCTTGCGACCATTCCCGCTGCACAGGCGTTCGAGAATGTCCAGCATGCGCTTCGTCCCGATCCTGCACGGCGCGCATTGTCCGCACGATTCGCGCTGCGTGAACGCCACAAAGTAGCGTGCGAGATCCACCATGCAATCCCGGTCATCGAGCACAACCAGCCCGCCGCTGCCCATGATCGCGCCCGCCGCGGTCAGCGCCTCATAATCGACGGGCGTGTCCGCAAGCGATGCAGGCACGCAGCCGCCCGACGGTCCGCCGATCTGCACGGCCTTCAGCGTTCGTCCAGGAGCCACGCCGCCGCCGATTTGCTCGACGATTTGCCGGATGGTCGCGCCCATCGGCACTTCGATCAGCCCTCCGCGTTGAACCCTGCCCGCGAGCGAAAAAACCTTTGTTCCCTTGCTTTGCGGCGTCCCGATCGCGGCGAAAGCATCCGCACCGTTGGAGATGATCCACGGGAGAAGAGAGAACGTCTCCACATTGTTGATCAGCGTCGGCCGATCGCGCAAGCCGCGCTCGGATGGATACGGCGGCTTCTGCCGGGGCGAACCGCGACGGCCCTCAATCGCGGCGATCAGCGCCGTCTCCTCGCCGCAGACGAACGCCCCCGCGCCCTGCACGACGCGCAACAGCGGCGCATCGGCGGCGAGCAAACCGCTCGCCTTGAGACGTTCAATCGCTCCCAGCACGCTCGTAACTGCCCGGCGATACTCTGCGCGAATGTAGACGATCGCCTCGACGCACGCCAATGCATGGGCGGCGATCAGCATACCTTCCAGCACGCGGTAGGGAAACGACTCAAGCAGCATCCGGTCCATGAACGCCCCCGGATCGCCCTCGTCGCCGTTGCAGATGACGTACTTTGGCGAACCCGCCGCATCGCGCACGGCCGCCCATTTCGCCCCGGTCGAAAACCCCGCGCCGCCGCGGCCGCGCAGCCCCGAAGCCGACACCCCGGCGATCAGGTCGTCGCCGCTCATGTCGACGGCGCGCTTGTACGCCTCGAAGCCGCCGCGGGCGCAATACTGCTCCAGCGAATCCGGCGTATCCTCGCCCGCATGCGCCATCGCGATACGCATCTGCGGTCCAGTGAATTCGCAGATCGTTCCATCGGCGTCTCGCCCAGCGAACGCAGCCCCCTCGATCTCGCCGGGTTCCGCAAGCGTCCGGTCAAGCAGGCGCGTCCATAAGTTTCGCGCGCGACCGCCTAGACCGCGGGCTGGTAAATGGCGGCCAACGATGCGCTCGGCATCGTCAGGCGTAACGCGCGTGTAAATCGTCGGCGCGCCATTAGCCGTAACCGCCTCGACCATCGGAGCTTGATGGCAAAGCCCCGAGCAAGTCACCGGAACAACCACGGCATGCGCATGCGCATCGGCGATCGCCGTCTCCAGCGCGCTTCGTACGCCGCCAGAACCGATTGCCTGGCAGCATGTGTCCAGGGTAACGCGGAACTCGACGGCCGGGTTTGCGCCTGTCCGAAAGGAGACGGCTCCATCCTTGCGCTTGCATCGAGCGCCTTCAAGGAAGTGGTCGATCGCACGGTTAACCTTCTCGGGCGTGAGCGGACCATAAGTCGCCCCGTCCACCTGCATCACCGGCGCGAGCGTGCAACAGCCCAGGCAGGCAACGCGCTCGATCGTAAAGCGCCGCTCGGAATCCGTGTCCTCATTCAGCCCGATCCCCAGACAGCGGCGCAGGCTTTCGTCAATCAGCGTCGCGCCCTTGACGTGGCAGGCCGTGCCATGACAGACCCGGATCAGGTGCCGGCCAGCCGGACGCAGGCGGAATTGAGCGTAGAACGTGCTAACGCCAGCGACATCGGCAGGGTCCGCATCGGTTACCTTGCTGATTTGCGCAAGCGCTTCCGGCGGAAGATAGCGGTAGCGCTCCTGAACAGCCTGCAAGATGCCGATCAGGTTCTCCCGCGACGGCCCGAGCAGGCCAACGAGACCGCTGACGAATGCAACGGGATCATCGGAGTTATCCCCGCCGGGAACGGTTACTGCATGCCGTCCATGGATCAAGGCGCGCCTCCGGCACAGACGAGACCGCTCCTGGTGCGCACGAAAATCCGGCCGCCCGCAACCGCCGGAGTTGCGCGCGTCTCCTCGCCCAGATCCAGCTTCCCGACCGAGTCGCCGGAGCGTCCAGGCGCAATTGCATTCAGCACCCCTTTTCGATCGATCACGAACACCGTCTTGCCAACCGCGACCGGCGACGCGCAAAGTCCGGCATCAAAGACGCGATCCCAGCGTTTCTTGCCCGTCGCCGCATCGATACAGGTCAGGTCTCCCTCAGACGATGCCATCAACGCGACGCCATCCACAACCAACGGACTGGCGATGTCAGGAACGCCGTCGTCGTATGTCCATACTACGCCGGTCTTCGTAATATCCCCTCCGCCCGACGGCCGGATCGCGGCGGCCGGTGCGCCCTCGTTGCATGCGACAACGACGCCGTCCCCGGCCGCGAGCGACGGAGCAACATCGCCGGAGAGGACGTTCGCACGCCACAATTCGGTTCCGTTGAGCGGATTGTAGGCGATGACCCAGGGGTTCGCCGCGGTGAGGAGCTCGTCCTTACCGCCGATACGCGCGATGACCGGGGTGGTCCATGAGTTGGGCACGGGCCGTTTCACTTGCCAAACCGTCTTGCCGGTGGAAAAATCGAGCGCATACAAAACGCTTTTGCCATCGGACGCATCGCTGCCCTGATCGAATTGGACGATCAGTCCGCTGCCATAGACCGCGAGCGACGAAGCGTGTCCATAATGGCTAACCGGCACGCCGAAGTGACGCGTCCAAAGCAGCTTGCCCGCATAGTCGTAACAGAACAGATCGCCATCGACAAAAATCGCCGCGACACGGAAGCCATCGGTCGCAAGCGTCGACGGCGCATAGCCGGTGTCGTCGCTCACCTGCGGCTGCGGCTGCGTGACCGGCGCGGACTTGCGCCACGCAATCCGGCCGTCGGCGGCGCTGACGCAGTAGACCTCGCGGTTCTCCTTATCCGCGCCGGACAGGAACACGCGATCACCCCAAACAATGGGTGAATTGTGGCCAGGAAGCGCAATCGCGGTCTTCCAGAGCGTCCGGCCGATCGGCACAGCTTGCGTTCCGACCGCGATCCCGTCGCCGCCAGGACCTCGGAACGCCGGCCATTGCCCCCGGCACGCCTGGGGACAGTAAGGTTCGATCGTCAGCTCATGGCTTGCAACCGGGCGAGAGGTCGCAACGGTCTTCGTCAAGGACGCCGGGCTTAACGGAGGAAGCGGCGCAAGGTTTACCGCCGACATTCCAAGCGATCCGCCCACGGGCGCGGCGGGCGTTGCAACGGGCGCGGTCGATGTCGAACCCGGCACGGCGGGAGATGCCGCAACGGTCGACGCCGGCAACGCTCCCAGCGACGGCGCGGTCCCTGCGATCGAATAGACGCCGCACGCAGGCGGCTGAGGAGCCGGTTTCCAATGCAGCGCCATTCGTGCGTAATCCGCAGCCGCGTCGTGCCGCGACAATACCGCGAGCGAGAGCAACAAGCCGCCGAAAACCAAGCCCATTGCCAGAACAGCCGCCCGGCTGACCGGCGCCGACGATGCCCAGGCATGACGCAGCCGGGGATCCGGAATGAGCGGCCTCGCGCGCACCGAGCGCTCGCCCTCCCAGGCAGCGATAAATACGATGATGCCCCCAAGCAGCAGCATAAGCCCGCTGCCGGCAATCCGGCGGCTCCGCTCGTATTCGATTCTGATCCGCCGGTCCAAGCCACGCACAGTGCGCCGCAACGAGGCATTGGTTGGATCGCGATTGAGCTCAATTAGCATCGCATTCAGTCGCGGCGCATCCAACGGATCGAACGCGCGGCTACGGATGGCATTGACGGCCAGCAGCGCCAGCACGACAGAGCAAAACGCCGCGGCCACAATCCATACCTTGCGCAAACATCGCGCCCAAATTTGTGTTGCATCGTCCAAAATAAATTAAGACCGATCTCCGAAGCAGCAGCCGGCGACGGTTCCTACTCAGCCGTTTTCACCTCGCCCGGACACAGTCCGTAGCAGCGAGCGCACGCGAGGCACGCGGCCGGATCGGCGACGTAGAAAGGCGCATCGTCGCGCCGGGACAATGCGAGAAGACGCAGCCAAACGACCAGGCCCAGCCAGCCGCCGAAGAGCGCGCTCGCAACGAAAAACTTGCGACGAATAAGCGCTGCCTCATGCAGCACCGGCATTTCGCTCGGATCCGGAGCCAGCGCAACCACCGTTCCTGCGACGCCAGCGCGTCCCGCCTGATGCTTCGTCCAGATGAGATCCGCATGCGCCACGACTGGATGTACGGTCGCCAGCATCGGAGCGCCCAACCAGCCAAGCGCGGCCAATGCGGCGACAATCGCGGGACCGGTTGCGAGAATCCGCGCGGCGCGACGCCGGCGAATCGGCAGCGGCTCAATTTCCATCGCCGCAACCGATGGCCGCAGCGCGCCAAACGGACACGTCGACGCGCAGAGGTGGCAGTTCACGCATCGCACCGGCGCGACCTCTGGCTTCCACCGCGCCAGCATGGATGCCCAGCGCAGCAGAACCCCGTAGGGACAAAGAAAGCGGCAGTAGGGCCTACCGACGACGGTCGAAAGCGCCAGGAACACGCCGCCAAGCGCGATCATGCTTACGGGTGCAGCCAGCCGGAAAACGCCAACGAACGGATCGTATTTACAGATTACAAACGATGCGCCCGTGCTCGCGAAAAGCAATCCCGCCCCCAGATAGGCATAGGGAAGCAGGGAAAGCGTCTGCTCCACAGCCGGGGCGACTCGCACGGGGCGCAGCAACAGCAAATCCTGCAGCGCGCCGAGCGGACAAACCGCCGCGCAGAACACGCGTCCGAAAAACAGCGCCGTCAACAGCGGCAGCAGAAAGAACAGCCCCACAGTAACGGGCAATGCGTAGCCCGAATGGGTCATGGCCAGCGCGACGTTCTGCACGGAGCCGACCGGGCAAATACACCCCTGCCGGTAAAACCCGAAATATGCGAGGCAACAGACAGACAGCGCCCGAATGCCCGTCCGCGAGCGGCGCGTCACGCTGAAGTAGGCTGCGAGAGCAAGCGCTGCGACGAGAACGGAAACGTCAACCCACGCGAAAATCGGCGCGCGCGGAGCGGGAAACGTCTGCACCGGCAGCCGGTATCCGCTCGAAAACGCGGGAGGCTCCTGCTTGTGCTGCTCCTGTGCGAACGCCGGGAATGCGGCGAGCAGCAAAGCCGCGCCCGCCAAAACGGAAATCAGCAGCTTCCGCAATGGTAACCCCACCGTCCCACTTCTCGGGCCTCTTTCTCCCGGGACAAAAGAAGGCAGGTCGGTTCTTTGGAAGGTTCTGTACTTTCCGCCGCGGCGATTGTTGCGCACGTCCTTATCGCCTCACCGTTTTGACGATATACGGATGGCTTGCGGGAACGCGCCGGATTGCCTGCGACGGACAATGCAGCGCGGCAAGGCATTCGTTGCAATCGAGGCAGCGATCGTGGCGGATCTGTATAAAGAGCGATCCGTTGCCGAACTGAGCGCAGCCCATCACGCATCGGGCGCAGCCCAAACAACGTTCTTCGTCGATCGAGATCTCATAGTACGGGTCTTCAACAGGCCGTCGCCGGATGGCATCAACCGGGCAGCGGCTGTCCTCAGCCGCCGCGACGTCGCCGGTTCGCTTGTCGCGCAGCAGTCCGAAGCAAAGGCGGCAATAGCCGCAGAGGGCGAAGGCGTGAACGCATTTAACCGCCGACGGCGTCAGGACGCACTCACGCGAGCAGTTGCCGCACTGCGTGCAACGCTCGGGATCGATCTGCCAGACGGTCTCCCCCTCCGCCGCATGGCCGCAGATCAGCCCCGTCGCGCCTGCAAGCAGCGCCGCGCATCCAAGCCGCGCGCCGTCCCGCAGGAACCGCCGCCGGGAAGCCTGTTTGTCGTCACGTTCACTAGCCAAGAATTATGATGTCCCCAGCGCCCTCTCCGCGCATGCGGCCAGGCTTGGCCTGGCGCACTGTATAAGAAATCAAAAGGTCTTGTAAGACGGCTGCGGCCGCCGTGGCCGTTTTTGAAAAAGGGCAGTCACAGCGCTTTCACTGCTTCATGATGTGCACTGCAATCGGACGATGGCGGTAAAAAGCCCTACGCGTGTTGACGAGGCATCGTAAGTCACCGCCGTGAACGAGTCGCGGGCAAAAAAGTGCCCCGGCGGCCCGAGCCGTCCTGAATCTTTCTGGCAATACGCCAATTTATTAAACACACTCTAGGCGGAACACGAAGCCAGCCAAAGCCTACGATCCATGCGCTGCAAAGCCGCAGAAGAAGAAGGCCGCCAGGACGGGAGACGCTCAGCGCCCCCTACCCTCGCTGCCGGCCCTGCTGCCGCAAACGAACGGCTTGCGGAAGCTCGCACGTGGGCGCAACGGGGCACTGCGAACAAGACGCCGCCTTCGCGCAGCGCCGGTCGCAAAGCCGGGCAATCGCACCGGCAGCCGCCAAGCCCGCCAGCCATCGCCCCGTCGTCCGCAAGAAGTCGCGCCGCTTCATGCCCGTATCTCCTTTGGGGGACTTGCAAATCTTGTGAACACGCGAACCGCCTTTGCAATCGGATCGAGCACGGCGATCCGTCCGTCGCCAAGGACCGCGAGATCCTGCCCCATTGCGTTGCTTGGCAACCGATCAGGCCCCGCAACGACCTCAATAAAACGGCCAGCCGCGTTGTAAATCTTTACGCGCGGAATGCCCTTCTCGCTCGTGACGAAACCGCCGTTCGGCAGGAGCGCGATGTCGGTTGGGTTGCAGCAGCCACAAAAGCTTGTCAGATCGCTAGCGGGTTTTCCCCACGCTCCGACGAACTCTCCCGCGCGCGTATGCGTCTCGACCCGGTGAAGGCCAGGGTTCGTAACGTACACGTGGCCGCCAGGACCGAGCGCAACATCGAAATGAGGACTGGGCGCGATGATCCCGGGATAGCCGTGCGCCTCGTCGCGCGCTCCGATCGTCGTAAGCAGCCGCCCTTTATAGTCGTAGCCCTGCGCCGTCTTCGCCCCCCAGTCCGCCAGCCAGACCTCTCCGGCGCCGGCATCGATCGCGGTAATGTGCGCCTGTGGGCTCGCGGGGTTCCAGATCGATACGGCGGAGCCATCCGGGTGAAAGATGCCGGCGCGATCGGTCAGGCCGATGTATAGGAGGCCGTCGCTTCCGGCGGCGATACACGTTGGAGCAGATGGGAGGGAGTGCACGTGAGCCGGACCAGCGGCGGACAGCTCGACGAGCTGCATATCGCCGACCACCCAAAGGCTCTTGCCGCCGTAGGCGCAGAGGCCGGTCGGCCGAGCGAGGCCGGTTGGGATGCGACTCGTCTCCCGAAACGTCGCCCAGCGCGGATCGATCCGGCCGAGTGCGTTCATTTCGGCGCGCAAGGCGTCGTTAGGGGACGTCGCCTGCTGGGAACATCCACTCAGCGAATTGGCGAGGAGGGCAGAGATTGAAATCGTCGCGCCCGCAAGAAAAGCGCGACGTTCCGGCGCGGGCGGATCAGTTGCGGCCCTGTCCGAAGTCGGTTTGGAGGCTTGCCGGTCGTCGTCCATGGATTCATCCCCTGGTTATGATGTACAGCAGAGGCTATGGATACGCCTTCCTCCCTGAGACGGATTCCATGAAATAAGGGAATTTTAGGGATTAAGATGCCCTCTTTGGTCAGCCCGGCCGAGCATCTCGTGGAGCAGCGTCCAACAGAGCGCGGCGAAGATCAGGACGAACGGGACGAAGCCGGAGTCGTTAAAGAGCAACGCCGCGATGGAACCGGCGGCCGCCGCGCGCATCACGGCGGCCAACGCAGGATCGGTGCTCAGAAACTCCCGGACGCGGTCCTTGAGAGCGGTTTTCCGCCACAGGAACCAGACCGGGACTAGGCCGATGTATGTCGCGATAACGCCGGGAACCGTCGCGGTTAGGAACGCCATCTTCGCTTTGCGCACGGCAATGTGCCAGATGTAGCCGATATCGCCGTGTGACGCATGCGCGGCTGCCGCCTGGATGTGCGTCGAACGACCTCCGGTCAGCGACGCTAGCGCCGCCCAAACGAATACCAGCGCAAAGCCGGCGACGGCCGACATGGCGCAGATCCGCCAATCGATCCGCTGCCCGCGCACGAGGGCGAACCACGCGGGCGCGAACGCCGCCATCGCGGTCACCGCCCCACCCGCCTTCGCGCCAAACGCCGGGTACGACAGTACGAACAGCACCAGTGCGAACCAGAGGCCAAGCAGCGCCGCGCCTTTCGGCGAGCGGATGCCTTCCGGCCATCGCTTCGCCGCCGCATACGCGCTTACGAGCGCGCCTCCGAGCAGGATGCCCATGTATTCATTGCCAATGCCATAGAACCTGATGCCGGAGATCCAGTAACCGCTCAGCGCCGATCGTGAAACCATTGGCGACCCCGTGAGGCCGTCAACAGCGATCGCCGCGGCGGTGAGCGTCATAAGCGCGTCCATGCGCGGGATTGCGCCGAGCAGCAGCGCGACCCCAAGGATGGTCAGGCCGTACGACCACGCGTTGGCGGGAACCGGGATCGCGGCCAGCATCAAAGCCAAAGGCGTCCCCGCCATGACGCGCAAGAGGTACCGTTGCAACGCTGGACGCAGCGTGATGCCTTTCGAGAGCGACCAGAGCGACGTCAGCAGCGCGACGAGCGAAATGCCGCCCCACGCCCACATGCTCGGCAACAGCACGAGTTGGTTGAGGTGCGCGAGGCGGTCCATGCCGTAAAGCAAAGAATCATTCGAGTCCGGCGACAGCTCGCCTGCAATCACGTGACCAGACATCGTGCCAGGGATCGCTATACCGGCATAGGACAGCGCCGTCGGAGCAATGTCACGCAAAGCAACAAGACCGGCGGTCTGAGTCGTATCGGAAGTGAGTGTCTTGTGACCCCAATAATGGGAGTTGTCGCCGATGAGCGCCACCGGTAAGCGGTTCCATTCGTGAGTTCGCGGGTTGACCGGCGGCAACCCGCAGAGGATCACCAGATCGCCTTGCTGCATTCCCGACCGCGCGATCAATCCAGCCTCGTCGACAGTCGCGCTAGGGACGACCATGACGCGGCCAGGCGGATCGGCAGCGGTAATAAGCCGCATGAGCAGGGTCCTGTTCGGATTCTTGGTGTTCGCCGTGTCTCCCGCGTAGAGAGTCGCATAAAGGTTTGCGACAGGATCAGGCTTGCGCGCATTTCCGGGCGACAACAAGCCTTCCGCCATATCAAACGGCAAATCTCGCGTCGAAAAGTGGGCGTACAGCGTATCGTACGTCAACCCCGGACAAACAATAAGCGTCACGTGACGAGGTTGCGATGCGGACGATACGGCAGAAAAGGCGCCGGTCGAAAAGGTTACGAGCAGCGCGAGCAACAGGAACCGGCAAAGCGCGCCAAACAGGATCTCGCAAGGGGAAGGTTTAGGACGCAAATCTGAACTTCTCCCGGCGCAGGTCCCGAGAGTGTCGAGGGAGGGGTATGTTCCGGCGGGCATCATAGTCTTGGCAACCGCACCGGCCCGTCGAGGTCTGGATAGAGCGCGAGGATTTCGTCGTCGGTGGCCATTTCGAAATCGGCGAACTCAAAGCCAGGGCTCACCACGCACGCGACCAAACTCCAACCATGCGCTCCGCCAGCATCGACATACGCCGCCTGCCAGCACCCCGCGGACACCGTACGCTGCGGCCGCTCGCCCGCGTCAATCGCCATCCCGACGGGCTGATCGTGCAAGCCGCCGTCGCCGCCGATCCAAATCAACCGATATGGGTCGCCGCCGTGGAAAAGGAAATGCTCATCCGCGCCAAGCACGCGGTGCCAACTCGAAACTTGGCCAACACGCAAAAGAAAGTAGATCAACGTCGCGGCGCAATGGTCCTCCCGCCCGGCGACGCTCTCGGGTGCGCGGTACGTCTCCCGAAACGCCCCGCCCTCGGGATGCGGTATGAGCCCAAGCTCGGCAATGACCTGGTCGGCGGTGAAAGACAAGATTAGGGACCCTCCGTGGAACTTGGGCAACATACCGTCCCGTCGACAAGCTCGAAGCCCGAAGCGGGATAAGGCCCGAACATAGGCGGGGCGTCAACGAATGCGCGATCAGTCGTCGATCAGCGCATCCTCGCGACGGCGCATGACGCCTGCCGTGTGGGCGACGCACGCAACCAGCGCGGCAACGACGCCGAGTGCGCTCCCAAAAGCCCAGGCAGCGAGAAGCACCGCGACGGACCAGCCGAGCAACGCGCTCCAAAAGACTCCCGTATGATCGTCGCTTACGACCGGCGACGTCGCCAAATCGAGCACGATCCGGCTCGCGAAGGTGATCGCCAGCGTACGGATCGCCAGATGAACCCATTCGTTCGTCAGAATATCGTGCAGCATTTCAGGCTAAGCTCCCACCTTTTCGCGAATAAGAGTCTCGGCCGCCGCGAGCGCATCAACGATACGCGCGGGATCTTTCCCGCCAGCCTGCGCGAAGTCCGGCCGTCCGCCGCCGCCGCCGCCGCATGCGGCTGCGGCCGCCTTAACGATCTGCCCTGCGTTAAGCCCCTTATCGTCGATCAGGTTCTTGCTCACCTTGACGGCCAGCGCCACGCGGCCGCCGGCGCTCCCGGCGAGCACGACGACGCCCGACTTGAGGCGGTCGAGAATATCATCCGCGAGCGATCGAAGCGAATCCGCGTCGGCGCTTTCGCCAAGCGACTTCGCGACCAGCTTAAACCCGCCGATGTCCAGCGCAGACGTCGCCAGTTCCGACGCCAAGCCGCCGGACGCGGCTTTCTGCAGAGCGGACAGCTCCTTCTCGCGGGACCGCAGATCGGCTTGCAGCTTTTCAACCGCCGTCGCCAAGAGCGCGGGAGGCGTCTTCAGCAGACCTGAAACTTCCTGCAAAATCCGTTCCTGATCGAGCGTCTTGAGCAGCGCCTGTTCGCCCGTGACCGCTTCGATCCGGCGAACGCCAGCCTGCGAGCTGCCTTCACTTGTAATCTTGAAGATGCCCGCCTGCGACGTGCGTGAGAGATGCGTTCCGCCACAAAACTCGATCGAGTAGTCGCCGACGCGAACGACTCTTACCGTCGCGCCATACTTCTCGCCAAAGAGCATCATCGCGCCCATCTCGCGTGCCTCATCGATCGGCTTAACGAGCGTGTCCACCGGCAAGTCGCTCAAAATCTTCTCGTTGACCAGCGCCTCCACCTGGCGAAGTTCGTCGGCGGTTAAGGCCTTGTCGTGCGAGAAATCGAACCGCAGCTTATCGGGACCGACCAGCGAGCCGCGCTGCTGGACGTGATCGCCGAGTACGAGTTGCAGCGCCTTGTGCAACAAGTGAGTGCTCGAGTGATTGCGCCGGATCGCCTGGCGGCGGATCGAGTCCACATGCGCGGTGACGGCATCGCCAACGGATAGCGACCCGGCAACGATTTCGGCTTCGTGGAAATAGAAGCCGCCTTCCTTGCGCGTGTCACTCACGGTCGCCTCAAATCCCTCTCCCGCGAGGCGCCCCAAGTCGCCGACCTGGCCGCCGGACTCCGCGTAAAACGGCGTCCTGTTAAGAACGATCCGCACCGTCTGGCCTTCCGACGCGCTCTTCACTAAATCGTTGCCTACGATGATTGCGGAAATGCGCGAATCGGCGCTCTCGGAATCGTAGCCGACAAACTGGCTTTCCGGGACGTGGGCATCACGCAGCTTGGGAACCACCGCATTGACCAGCATCACCTCTCGTTCGCGGCCGCCGTGCGAAACGCGAGCGTGCTCTTCCAATAGGACTTCAAAGCGTTCCCGATCGACGCCGACGCCGTATTCGGATGCCAGCTCGACCGTCATTTCGAGCGGAAAGCCAAAGGTCGCGAAAAGCGTAAAGGCATCCTCGCCGGACACGTTGCCGCCCTTCGGTATGTCGCTCAGCAGGGCTTCGAGGCGCTGGGTGCCTGCATCAAGCGTCCGCCGGAACTGGCGTTCCTCGATGGAAGCGTAGCGCAAAATAATATCGTTCTTCGCCACGAGCTCCGGGTAGTACTGCGCATACTGCTCGACGATGGTCGGGATCACGTTGACGAGCAGTTCGCCGTCGTAGCCCAGGATATTGCGACCAGCCAGGATCGCCCGGCGCATGATGCGTCGCAGCACGTATCCCCGACCGACATTGGACGGCAGCACGCCATCGCCCAGACAGAACGCGGTGGCGCGAACATGGTCGGCGATGCGGCGAAACGCGATATCGTCGCGCGCGTCGTCGGTATGCGTGTAGGTCTTGCCAGTCAGCTCTTGAAGGCGCGCGAGGGTTGGCGCGAAAAGGTCGGTTTCAAACGGTCCACGCAGATCGTTGAGCACCGCTGCGGTTCTTTCAAGGCCCATGCCGGTGTCGATGTTCTTTTTGGGCAGCGGAGTCAGGCGGCCGCCGTCGTGCCGCTCGAACTGCATGAACACCAGGTTCCAGATTTCGAGCCAGCGCTTATCGTCCCAAACGCCGTCGGGCGTGGGCGGCAGGTCGGGCCTGGTGTCAAAGAAAATCTCGGAGCACGGGCCGCACGGGCCATTGGGTCCCTCGGTTATCGCGTTTGCGGGCCAGTAGTTCGACTTTTCGCCAAAGCGGAAAATCTTGTTCTCAGGCATGCCGGCCTTAACCCAAAGTCCGTACGCATCGTCGTCGTCCGTGAAGACGGTGACTCGCACACGGTTCAGATCGAGCTTCAAGACATCGAATAGAAACTCCCAGGCCCAGGGGATCACCTCGGGCTTGAAGTAGTCGCCGAACGAGAAGTTGCCAAGCATTTCGAAGAACGTGCAATGGCTGGTGTCGCCCACCTCTTCGATATCGGTGGTGCGCAGGCACTTCTGGCAAGTCGTCGCGCGCGTCGACGGCGGCGTTTGTTCGCCCAGAAAATAGGGTTTGAACTGCACCATGCCCGCGGACGTAAACAAGAGTGTCGGGTCGTTAGGGACGAGTGAATCCGAAGGGAGCTGTTTAGCGCCCTTGCCGACGAAGAAATCGAGATATTGCTGGCGAAGCTGGCTTCCGAGCATCGTTGATCCTGTCATCAAATTTGATGCGCCCCGAGTTGCGCGAGCGCCGCATCATTATAGCATACGAGGCATCAGGGCAAGCGGAGCGCGCGTGTTATCGCTGGTTCTCCTGTCGAACAATCCGAACTTATTGGCAGGTTGACCACGTCCTTATTGCGTAATCGTCGCACTTTGCACATACGCCCGAAGGGATACCGCCATGAACAGTCGCCTTTTCCCGCTCATCGCCGCCGCTTTGCTGTTTGCTTGCCTCCCCGCCGCAACGGGGCATTCCAAACCCCTGAAACCGCTCCAGGAATCTGGAGGCGGCACGATTACGTACACCGTTACGCCGAATGACCTCATTACGGAAATATGGACAGTGAAGGCGGACGGAAGCGGGCGAAGGCGGGTGCGTACACTCATCGGCGGAACGGTCGACGGCGGCCCATGGCTTCCAGCAGAGCGGTGGATCGCTTTCGAGCACTCGTCGCCGCTCTGGTGGACGCCGGATATCAAGAGCCGGTCAGCCGATACGACCGCCGGCCACCCCATGCTCGGCAACGAGATCCTTCTGCTCGACACCCTGACCGGAACGCTGGCGCGCTCAGGCCTTTCCGATTGGTTCGATCCGCTTTACGTGACGCTCTCTCCCAAAGGAACGCTCATGGCATTCAACGGGGCATACTATCCAAACGGGCGGCTGGGCGACTATTGGAAGCGCGGCGAGGGAGGAATCTGGGTTTACGATCCTAAGAAGGGAAAGGCAACGAAGCTGCTGAGCGGCTGGATTAAGACCGCGCCCTCCTGGTCTCCGGATGGTGAAAGCATCGCGATTTCAACGACGGGGGGATATACAAACGACCACCATCTCGTGATCGTCTCCATCGGCACGGGACGCGTTCGAGACCTCGGCATCAATGGAGCGGGAGCTTGCTTTTCCCCGAATGGCCGGAAAATCGCGTATTGCGGAGACTTTAAGAAAGAGGGTTCCTGGTACGCTGGAGTTCCGGTTAGCGGTAGTATTTTCTCACTGGACCTTTCAAGCGGTTCAAAGCCGGTCAGGCTCTCGCCCGAGTCCCAGGGTGCAACTCGCCCGCAATGGTCTCCGGACGGTTCGCGCATTCTTTACGTCGCCTCCGGCAAGGTCGTCTGTGTCGCACAGGCGGACGGGAGCGGAAGCCGCGCGGTTTCTCGCTCGGACGACGATGTAGCCAAGGCCTCCTGGGATCCTGCCGGCAAGAATCTGTTCGTGACAACCACTGGAGCGAATGACGGAAAGATGCACACGCTGGTCGCGGCATCCGACGGCTCCGGCGTACCCGCGGCGTTGGATCTATCCGGCCAGCCTGGAGCGCTCTCAAGTGAACAGACGCGGCAAACGGACGCTGCGTCGAGGGCAATCAAGACCGCTATATTCGATTACGCAATGGGGCAAGTGCATTGGTATGAGGGCGACCTAAAGGCCATGCGCGAGTGCTGCGCAAGGTCTGCCTCTATCTTCGGGAGCCTGGTTCCGGACGATCCGCTGTCCGGAATTGGCGTCGACGATGCAATGCGCTACCGAAATATCATCAAGCAAGCGTCCGCACGCGACGATGCCGTATTGCTCAAGGATGCCTGTGCGGAACGTCTCGACTGGCTCGGCTGGGTGATCGCGCAAACCGCGGCGGCGCATCGCCGCTTCCCTCCTGATTTGCCCACCGCGCTCAAATGGGCCGTCGAGCAGCGATGCGGCGTGGATTGGCTGCAAGGCGGCGACAACGCTCACATCGCCTTGCTCGGAGGCTGTCCCGGAGACGGGACGCATGGGGCCGCGCAGTACGTCTACACGGGACCGGCGGACGGGAGCGAGCCCAAAGTTGGCGATGTCATCGTCAAGTGCCCGCTTCACCCTCAGGAGGGCCTTGTTTGGGGAAACGATGAGCATCAGACCGTTCATGCTGCGCTGATGCAAGACGGCAAGCGCGGCGCAACGTGTGAGACCCCACCCGATCGCGGAGTCTCGTACCGCTTCGAGAACGTCGGCGATAAGCCTTTGACCGTCGTTCACAACCTCATTGGCGATACCTACGAGATTAAGGGAACGGCGAAGGTGTCGCCAGGCGGCAAGACTTACGAGAACGAGACGGTCAGCCTACGTAATCTCGATACGCTGCCCGATGCCAAGCCATAAGGCCCGCGCGCCCATAAGAGCCATCGTGCACGCGTGATCGAACGCGAGCGGGTACACTCAATTTATGGGTTCTGTTCGCCTCTACAATACGCTGACGCGGCGCAAAGAGGAGTTTACTCCCGCGGACGGCAAGACCGTGCGATTGTATTGCTGCGGTCCAACCGTCTATAACTTCGCCCACATCGGGAACCTGCGCACATATCTTTTCGAGGACCTGCTGCACCGGACGCTGTTGCGGGCCGGCTGGCGTGTCGAGCACGTGATGAATATCACCGACGTCGGACACATGACCTCCGATGCGGACACGGGCGAAGACAAAATGATGAAGGCGGCGATCCGGGAGCAGCGCTCGCCCTGGGAGATTGCCCGGTTCTACGAAGACGCCTTCCTGCGAGACTTGGGTCGCCTCGGGATCATTAAGCCGAGCGTCACCCCGCGCGCGACGGAACACGTCGCGCAGATGATTGCGCTCATCGAGCGGTTGGAAGCGCGCGGCATAACGTACCGGACGGACGAAGGCATCTATTTCGATACCGCCCGCGATCCCGATTACGGCAAGCTGGCCGATTTGCACGTCGCCGGACAGATCGCTGGCGCGCGCGAAGAGGTTAACGTCGATCCCGGCAAGCGGCATCCGGCGGACTTCATCCTCTGGTTTACCAATAAACCCAATCACATCATGCAATGGGATTCGCCCTGGGGACGCGGCTACCCTGGCTGGCACATCGAGTGCAGCGCCATGAGCATGACGTACCTTGGCAACACCCTGGACATCCACTGCGGCGGCATCGACCACATCCCGGTGCACAACACGAACGAGATCGCCCAGAGCGAAAGCGCGACCAGCGTTCCATTCGCGCGCTTCTGGGTACACGGCGCGTTCTTGAACGTCAAGGGCAGCGGGGGGCCCGGCCACGCCAAGATGGCCAAGAGCGGCGATAATTTCATTACTGTCGAGCGCCTTATCGAGCGCGGCTACCACCCGCTCGCCTATCGCTACCTCTGCATGACTGCACATTACCGTTCCGAGATGGCCTTCTCGTGGGCGTCGCTCGACGCAGCGACCAAAGCGCTCTCGCGCATCTACGAGTTACGCGGACGGCTCGGTGAGCGCGTAGCCGACGATCCGCTGAACCCGGCGCAGTTCGCGGATGCGGTCGCCGAAATCGACGATGCGCTTGCCGACGACTTGAATGCTCCCCGCGCGATCGCTCTGCTCCACGAGGCTGGCTCTTACCGGCTATGGAAAGAGTTCGACCGAGTTCTCGGGCTCGACATCGATAAGCTCTCCCGGCCCGCGCGCGAAGAGGAACCGCTGACCGAACAGCTCGCGGGCCTCGCCCGCAAGCGCGACGAGGCGAGGCGCGCCCGGCGCTTTGACGAGGCTGATCGACTGCGCGACGAGATCGAAAAACTCGGATATCTCGTTGGGGACGGCGTGGACGGTAGCACCATACGCCGTCGCTTGGTATAATGCGTCCATGAAACGACGAGGGATTGAGGAATTCAATGCAGGGTGATTTAGAAGAGACAACGGAATCGCTCGACGATTTCATCAAGCGGCTGGGACTCTCTTACGATGTCCAGCTCGTCAACACCGAAGAGGGAACGTGGACATACAAGGTCCATTTCCGCCGCGAAGGGAAAGACCTCGAACTCTCCTACGAAGACTACGACGAGAATCCGCAGTCTCAGGTAGCGCGCGATGCGCTGGACGAGGCCGCGAGCGACGCTGCTTGCGTGGAGAACTCATCCAACCTCTGGGAATGGTGCAACGAGTACTATGGTCTAGAACCCCACAACCCGATCATTCCGGATCCCGAGGCGACCTTCCTTATTCAACATCGCCGCGCCAAAGACCTCAAAGAGTTCCTGGGCGACGACGAGTACAGCACTCTGCTCTTTAGCGTCGAGCGCCTCTACGAAACGGATTAACCGCGTGCCGGTCCCTCAGGACTCCGGCGGATCTTAAACCTTTCGCGGCCGGGGCGCCGTTATCTCGCCCCGGCCGCAAGAGGTCGCCATCGTTAACGTCAAGTGACGTACCCTCACTCCTCCCCGACTGCCCGCGATACGGCCCGGAACGATTCCTTGAGCGCCGGATACAGGCCGCGGTAGACCGGATAGAACTTGTCGTAAACGTCCGCATTCTTCGACTGCGGCGCAACCCGGTCAGTCACGCGAATTGCCGCCCGGCAAGCGTCCGCAACCGTGGCGTATACGCCCGTACCGACGGCCGCGAGGAGGGCGACCCCAAGCGCGGGGCCTTCATCGATCGAGAGCGTCACGTGCTCGGCGCGCATAACGTCAGCGTTGATCTGCCGCCACAGAGGGCTCTTCGCGCCGCCGCCGGATGCCCTGACCTGACCAATTTCGACGCCTAGCTCCTTGAAGATCTCAAAGCTGTCGCGCAGGCTGTACGAGACTCCCTCCATCACGGATCGGGCAAAATGGCCCCGAGCGTGGCGAAGCGTCAAACCAAAGAACGATCCGCGGGCGTACGGGTCCGGATACGGAGTCCGCTCGCCGGTCAGATACGGCAGGAAGATCAGCCCCTCGCTTCCCACGGGGCTCGACGCCGCCTCGCGGTTGATTGCGTCATACGATTCGCCCGCGTAAAGCGTGTCGCGCAGCCAACGCAGACTACCGCCGGACGAAAGGTGGACGCCCATGACATGCCACTTGCCTGGAACGGCGTGACAGAATGTGTGGATGCGCAGCTTGGGATCGGTCGCCGGAGCGTCCGCATATGCGAAGACGACGCCGCTCGTACCGATCGTCGACGACACGATGCCGGTCTCGACAACTCCGGCGCCGACGGCCCCGGCAGCCTGGTCGCCGCCGCCGCCGACCACGGGCGTGCCCGCGGTCAGACCGGTTAGGGCGGCCGCCGCGGAGCTTACGGACGCCGTCACCTCCGCGCTTTCCGCACAGTCAGCCATCCACTCATACGGGATCTTCGCCGCCGCGAGAACTTCACGGGACCAACGCCGGTTGCGCACGTCGAACAACGCCGTCCCGCTGGCGTCGCTCACCTCAGTGGCGAATTCTCCGGTCAGCTTCAGGCGAATATAGTCCTTCGGCAACAAAACCTTGGCGACGCGACGATATGCATCCGGCTCGTTCTCGCGCAGCCAGATGATCTTTGGAGCCGTGAAGCCGGTGAGCACCGGGTTCGAGATATACTCGACAAGGTTGTCGATCCCGACTTCGGCGGTGAGCCAGTCGCACTGGGCCTGCGTCCGCTGATCGCACCAGAGAAGCGCCGGGCGGATCACCTGGTTATCGGCGTCGAGGAAGACGGAGCCGTGCATCTGGCCGGACAATCCGATACCGCCGATCGCGGCGGACGCGACCTTTGACGTCCTTAGCACATCCTGAACGCCCGCGACGACGGCGGCCCACCAGTCAGCCGGTTCCTGCTCCGCCCAGAGGGGCCTGGGCGTTGAGAGCGGGTACTCGTGTGTCGCCGTTGCAACCGGCAACCCGGTTTCGTCGATCAGCAAAACCTTGGTTCCGCTCGTCCCAATATCGATGCCTAAATAGTAATTCAACGCTGTCCTCCCGAAATCTAACCTGTTAACCTGCTGTTTCGAGACGAGAACCGCGATTTCCTCCCGCTGTTCGCACTGAACGAACCTTCATCGCGCCGGCGCGGCAGTGAAGTTTGGACGCAGCGGATGAACGACAGCCAGGACAGGCGAGCCGCCATAATCCGCAACCAATGTGTGCGTGAATGAGATACCCTGTGATGCAAACGTGCTTTCAAGATAGCGTTGCCAGTCGGGATCGCCGGCAAACCATGCGCGTCCATCCAGACACGCTTTCGAGAAATCGACGAGGAGATCCTTGGGGATATACGTGAACTGCAGGACTTTCACGTTCGGCGTGCGCGACGCCAGGTAGTGGATCGGATAATATGTCCAGAACTCGTTGGTCATGAGATAGCAGGTCGCATGCGCGGGACATGCATCGGCGACAACCCGCAGGGCCGCGAGCTTTGGCTCGGTTGCTCCGGTCTGGAAGACATCGCCGCCGGGACCGCCTGTTTCAATTACATGGCCAAAGAACGCAATCCCGAAGAAGGCCAGCATCGCCGCTCCCGCCGCGATACCGGCCGCCGCCGCAAAGGCGCGATACGCGGCATAAGGTTCGATAAGAAACAAGACGCACCGCGCGAAGACGAGCGCTGACGGAACTAACAGCGGCAAACCGTATCGATCCAAACCGAGCACAAGATAGCCGCCGCCAGCGAATAGTGCGATGCTGAAAATCTGCAACAGCCACGCGCTGAAAATAGTCCGGTCAATTATGGAGGTTTCCCTCCATCGCAGGAATGCTAACCCGATCCCAGCGGCAACGATGACCCACGGAAGACACCAGAGCATGTCAAAGGCGTCGAACCGCTCGCTTCCCGCGACCGGCATGCAGGAGCCTGCCAGTTCTCGAAGAACGGTCCGCCCCGAAAAGAGCCGGATAAACCCAAGAAGAAATCCGGCATCCGGCCGGGAGTGAAAGCAATAGAACGCATACGCAATGGCCGGAGCGGCTTTGCGGAACGCGACGGACAGCACTCCGGCCGCGAGCAGAGTCCATCCCGACGCGATGAGGGGCTTTCGCCGGAACGCGCTAAGCGCCGTCGTCCCCCAGCGAGCCGCGAGCGCGGTCACGAGGAACCAGCCGACCTGGATATTGACCGAGTGCACGATCGCCGCGCAAAAGAGCGCGAGAACAGTCAGCAGCGTCCAGCGAACTGACCGGTCGCGATCCTTGACGATCATTAGCGAGAGGTAGATTACAAGCGAGACGGCCAGAATGTCCTGCGAAGGCTCCCATCCAAGCCGGCCTTCCGCAATCGATTCCGGCAGCACGGCAAGAATCGCCGTCGTCACGATAGCGTCAGTCAAACCAAGCACTCGCCTGCACCAGAAGAAATTGACGATCAGGCCAAGAATTCCGCTTACGACGGCGACGCTGCGCAATAGCGCGATTGAGGGAGGGAAAAGAGCGTTCAGCAACGCGGCGGGACCGTAGAAGAATGGATCGAGAAGCGCTCCGTTTGGCGTGTGCCACTGAACCGCATGTCCGCGCCCGATTGCAATCGCCGTATCGCCGATCCACGCCTCATCGCCGTTCAAACCGGGAATATTGCCCAAATGCCAAACGCGAAGAAACGCACTGACCGCCAGTAGTGCCGCGACTGCCCAACATACGGCGGCAGCGAGTGATGGGTTTTGTTGATTGAACATAGCGATCAGACGGCGATCCTGCACGGAGTTGCACAACGGATGCGCCTCCATGTTATCACTCGCTGCACGGCGTTGTCAATGCGTCCCTGCCGTTCCGCCAGGGCGAACGCATCAATAACTGTTAACAGCGGCGCGAGTCCGGTCCTGTAAGGGCCGGCCTGTGTTGAGAAAGCTCGTGAACGGGCCCAATCGGTAGACGGCCAGCATTTTCGTGATCCCGCGGCCCCATTGATGGGCTTGACATCTCAGGACGGTCGTTCACGGCCGGAGACCGCGTCAATATCGGTGGCAATCGTCGATATGAATGAATTCGATTCCCCTGCCGTTCCGCAGTACGCGAATCACGAAGCGCCTCCCGATTACGGCCGGGAGGCGCTTGCGAAGCCGTTTACACAGCGAGATTAGGACTCGACGCCATCGTAGCCGGTAATCTTGCGCACCCAAATGTTGCGGAAGCGGACAAGGTCGCCGTGGTCCTGCAGCTTGAGCGGGCCGACCTTCGAGTGCGGCGTATACTGCGCAAGTTGCTTGTGCTGCGTAGGGCCCTGGAGCTCCGCATGGTTGTGCAGCACGATGTTGTTGAGGATCACCGTGATGTACGCAGGGCTCACGAGCTTGTAGCCGTTGAAGCGAGGTCCCGTGAAGATGATGTCGTAGACCGACCACTCGCCGGGCTTCTTGGCCGCGTTGGCAAGCGGGGGATACTGGCCGTAGAGACCGCCTACGGTCCCATCGGGATAGGTCGGGTTCTCGTAATTGTCGAGCACCTGCACCTCGTACTGACCAAGCAGGAAGATGCCGCTGTTGCCGCGTCCCTGGCTCTCGCCCTTGACAGCGGTCGGCGCGCTAAACTCGACATGCAGCTGGATATCGCCGAGCTTTGCTTCCGTCTGAATGTCGCCGGCGCCGGGCACGACGTGCAGGATGCCGTTTTCGGCCTTCCATTTCGCAGGCTCGCCCTTGCCGTCGACCCATCCGGATAGATCCTTACCGTTGAAAAGCACGACGGCGTCCGACGGCGGCGTTCCGGGCGCGTCCTGCGTGCTGAAAGTGCCTGGGGTGACCACGGGAGGCTGAGGGCGGCTCAGATCGTGGACACGGTAGCACGTGCCGGGGATAATCGGCGTATCGTATTGTTCTGCCATTTCTCTATCTCCTAACCTTGACGCGTTGAGGCGCGACACCTGGAATATGGGCGAGCCGTCAATCGTTTCCGGCGCGACTCACGCCCCTTAAATACGGCGAAGACGCGCTGAGTCCTGCCCGATTTTAGCGGCGCGTGCGTCAATTTCGCCAATGGCCTCGCGGAGGCAGGGGTACAATAGCCTAGCCATGGCGTCGCACCCCGCAATTATCGTCGAAAATCTCCGCAAGACCTATGTCGCCACGAAAAAGGACCCGGGCGTTTCCGGCGCGGTGAGAGCGCTGTTTTCCCGCGCGACCGTTGAGGTCGAGGCGGTCAAGGATATCTCGTTTGAGATACCCGAAGGCGAGCTTGTCGGATTCCTGGGACCAAATGGGGCCGGTAAGACGACCACGCTCAAGATGCTCTCTGGTATCCTCTTCCCTACATCCGGCCGCGCAACCGTCCTCGGCCATACGCCATGGGAGCGGCGCAACGATTATCTCCGGCAGATCTCGCTCGTCATGGGGCAAAAGAACCAGCTCTGGTGGGATCTTCCCGCGATCGACTCGTTCTTGCTCCTCAAAGAAATATACGAGATCCCGGACGGCGATTACAAACGCCGCTTGGACGAACTATCGGAGCTGCTCGATATCGGGCGTCTGCTCAGTACGCAGGTTCGCAAGCTATCGCTTGGCGAACGGATGAAGTGCGAGCTAGTCGCGGCGCTCCTTCACAATCCGCGCGTTGTCTTCCTCGACGAACCGACAATCGGTCTGGATGTGGTCAGCCAGAAGAAGATCCGGGAATTTCTGAAGCGCTACCGGCCGGAAACGGGAAGTACGATTATCCTGACCTCCCACTATATGCAAGACATCCAGGAGCTCTGTGATCGCGTCATCATTATCGATCGGGGCGAAAAGGTGTTCGACGATACGCTCACCGTACTCGTGCAGAGGTACTCCGATGTCAAGCGCCTCTCGCTTGTCTTTAGCGAGCCGGTCGCGGAGCAAGACGTCGCCCGTTACGGAACGCTGCTCGAACGCGACGATTTTCGCGCCGTGCTGGAAGCGCCGCGATCACAGGTAACGCAAATCGCGGCGCAGATCCTTAGCGTTCTTCCGGTCGTGGACATCGCTATCGAGGATGTGGAAGCGGAAGAGATCATCCGCCAGATTTTCACACACCAGCAATAGGCGCGACGAGAAATCAGTCTTCCACCTCTTCGAGTTCGGACGCCAGGAACTCGCGGAACGCTTCAATCAGCTTCTCGCCCGCAGTCAGCTCCTTGACCGCGGATCCTGCCTTCCTCTTCGCGGGACAGTCTTCATGCGGCTCGCCGGCTCCGGAAAGGATCCCGCCGATGTCCGCGATTCCTCGCACGAGTTGGGTCAACGCCGCGCCGCAATCCGGGCACTTGTATTCGACGTGGACTTCGATCGAAGCGCCTGGTCCCGATCCACTGACGCCGACGAATACAACGCCGTCAAGCTCCTCGCGAAGGTCCGTGACTTCGTACTCCTTACCCAGCAATTGGGCGAGACCCTCGCGGAATTGGTCGAGCACCTTGCCGAAGTTGACCTTGGCTTGCTGCTCGCGCGCGATCTGGCGGCTTTCGTACAGCTTGAGCGCCCTTTCCTTCCACGAAAGAACCTCGCGCTTTACGGGTGCGGCCTCCTGTACTTCCTCTTCCTCTTCGCTCATGGGAATCTCCTTGTAAAATCCAAAACATCCATTAGCCGTGCTAAATCGTCACGAGCAACGCTGCGACGAACGGCCTTTTCGTACTCCTATTCGCGCTTGTGCGCTTAATGACCTGCTTGGACTGGTAGATCGGAAACATGCTTACTCCGGCACACAGGCGAAATCCTACCGGGTTCGCCGCTGCAACGCTGGCGGCGCCGCGATGTAGATGCCTCGCGCAAAGGAAGTCAAGATGTGCTTAAAGTCTTCCAGACCGGCATCGATCAGGACCATCGAAGGAGACCTGGATGCCGCCAGATCAACATCGATTGTCACGGCTTGCAGCGGCGTCCTGGCCGTCTTACGGGCATCTATGTACCAGTCGCCATTGTCCGCGCGGCGTACCGGCAGACCGGCGCATTCGACGGCGGCGATCCGGGCGGGCGCGAATGTCTGTCCGCTCGCCGCGCGTATCACGACAAAGCCGCCCTGAGCGCCATTAATATACATCGTGACGCGTGTTGAGCGGTCCAATGTGGTCGGCACGGAATCGAGCTCAAACCAGATCTTATTGAGTGGCGTTCCCCCTCCAAGCGGAGCCCGCAACACGATACTTTGACTCGAGCCCGCTGGGGCCGGCGGGGCCGTGGGCGCGCTGAACGTTCCAGCGAAGACGTTGTCGCCAACATAGACGCGAACAGCGCCGCCGCCAACGACCGGCGCCGCATCGACATCGACCGCCCCTCCCGGCGCGATAACAAGCGGCCCGATTGCCGCATCGTGCCCGCCGGTCAGCTCAAGCGTCAGCGGCGTCCTTCCCGCGTTGCCAATCCAGTATCCCGCGCGTACGCCGGCCCAGTATTCCTGAATGTAGATTCCGCTCCCGCCCGCCGCGAAAGCCCTGGGCGCGAACGCCGCGAATACGGAAAGAGCGATTGCGAAGAAAGTAACAAGTTTCATAGTCGGATGCCTTCGGTGGCGGCGAGCCCCGCTGCTCATCCAGCGGACGGCTTCGCACAATTGGTTTGCGATACCTATTCTCTGATTCGAGTATGGCAAATCTCTTCATGGAGTACCACAACTCGAACCAATTTCTTACCGTAACACCGATGGAGAGGCGTTTCATGAGAGGTAAAGCGGTCGGGGATGAGCGGATCGAACGGAGGAAAGCGATTAGGTCACAGCCGTAGCATTTCGGCCGGCGGAGGAGCGGCGCCTTATCTTGCCGGCCGGAAGTTCATTTCGGAGTTCGATCGCTACGCCGCTCGATCCTGAGCCCTGGCGATTGGATCGCTAACCGGCATATCGGCGGGCGCTTTGAGCATTTCTTCCATTGCATCGGCAGGTAAAGGGCGCGAGTAATAGTATCCCTGAGCGCGATCGCATCCCAGGCCGGTCAGAAGGTTGTGCTGCGTCACCGTTTCGACTCCCTCGCTGATCACCTCGAGATCGAGCATTTTCGCGAGACCGATGATCGCCTTAATGATGGCGTCGTCGTCGGAGTGGCCGCTGAGCCGGCTGACAAACGCACGGTCGATCTTGAGCGTATCGATGGGGAGAGTGCTCAAATAGGACATCGACGAATACCCCGTGCCAAAATCGTCGATCGCAAGCCGGATGCCCAGCTTCTTTAGCGAATACAGTTTTTGCACATCCGCGCCTCGATCGGTCATCATCAGGCTTTCAGTGATCTCGAGTTTGAGGCTGGACGCTGGCAGTCCGCTCTCCGCAAGAGCCGCCTGTACGTCACTGACCAGGTTGTCATCCTGCAATTGGCGGGCGGACATATTGACGTTGATCGACAGGTACCGCGAATGCATCCGCTGCCACTGGCGGGCTTTGCGGCATGCCTCTTGAAGTACCCAACGTCCGATGGGCACGATCAGCCCGGTCTCTTCGGCGATGGAGATGAACTTGATCGGCGGGATCAAGCCGCGCTCGGGATGCCGCCACCGGATGAGCGCTTCGACTTCGTAGATCTGCCCGGTTTGCATTCTGATGATCGGCTGGTAGTAGACCTCGAATTCGCCATGATCGAGCGCCCTCCGCAAGTCGGTCTCAAGATCCAGCCGCTCAGTCACCCGCGTGCTCATGCTGGCGTCGAACATCGCGCAACGGGCCTTGCCAGTCGCCTTCGCGTGGTACATCGCTGTATCGGCATCCCGCAGCATCCCCTCCGGGTCGATTGCGCCGTCGTTACAGACCGCGATACCGACGCTGGCAGTCGTGATAACCTCTCGTCCATCGATCGTTGTCGGCTCGCGCAACGCATCCGCGATTCGTTGAGCGATCTCGTACGGATCGTCGTCGTTCGCCAGGTGCTCGACCAGGATCGTAAATTCATCGCCGCCGAGACGGGCAACGGTATCGGAGCGGCGGGCACAAGTCCGCAGGCGCTCGCTGACCGACATCAGCAGCCGGTCGCCAGCCTCATGTCCAAGGCTATCATTGATCAGCTTGAAGTTATCGAGATCGAGAAACATGACGGCGACTGGCCTGCCAAGCATCAGCGCGCGTTCCAGCCGGTCAAGAAAGAGAGACCGGTTCGGCAGCCCAGTAAGCGCATCGTGAAACGCCTGATGGCTTAGCTTTTGCTCGAAGGCCTTTCGTTCCGTAATGTTGCGAAACGTCCACACGACGCCGCGGACGCCGTAATCGCCGCAAAGATTGTTGACGACCACTTCATGGTGGCGATAGTCGCCTGTCGCGCATTGCAGTCGCAACTCCGATGAGATGTTCTCGCCTGGTGTTGCGAGCGCGTGTTGCGCGATGGATTTGGCATGCTGGGTATCATCTGGGTGCACGAATTGTAGGCACGATGTCATCCGGATATCGTCTTCGTCGTATCCCCACTGCGCGCGGCAGGCAGGGCTAGCATATTCGACGGTATTGTCTCTGTTGGCGATAAGAACGACATCGGACGAGTTGCGCAGGATCGACCGGAAGCGTTCTTCGCTTCGCAGGATAGCCTCTTGTTCGGCGGCAAGCATCGCGGTGCGCGCCCGTTCATAGCGCTTGAATAGCCGCACGGAAAAGAGAGCGGAAATGAAAAGTGTAATCACGATCCCGGCTTCGCACGACGTGCTGGCGATCGTGGCGTTCATTTCATACGACTTGCTGGCGCCGGCAAGAGCCGCCGTAAAATCCTTGAAGGAGGGGTCGACATAAACCATGCCGACAGAGATCGCCCTAATCCGGTCGTTGTGCTCAAGATCGTCATACTTTTCCGATAACTTGCTAAAATAACGCTCATACGCTCGCCTCACGGCCCTGAGGTTCACCCGGCTCAGGCGAGGGCTGTCCAGTTGCTTCATCAGGTCGAGCATCGTAACGTTAAGCGTGTCGGAACGCTCGGCGATCGTGTAATCGAATCCAGGCCCCGCTTCGCCATCCTTGTCTAGGGAACGCAGCTCAAACGCCATTGCCCTCACCTGCAGCAGATTCGCCTCAGCATGCCGGTAACTTTCAGCGATATCTTCGAGCCAAATTGTGAAGATCGCAGCGACGGTAGCGACCGCGATCGCCGCAAAAAGGATCGACTTGGTTGCCAGTGTCGTTGTCAAATTGGTAATTTTCAAGTGAGCGAGCTCCGCAGCCCGGATACAAGCCTCATTAGCCGCTTGTCCAGGGTAGTACGAGTCGCGCCCTGCGCACCGTCTTGTCACGCCTGACGCCAAATAGATTCTTGGCAGACAAGCTTAATTACTATGTTAAGTTTCCATTAAATCTTGCAATTTTCTGCATTGTTGAAGGCAGTCTAATCGGCACAATCGTCAGGTATCGATCTCCGGGAGTTGCTATAGTCACTTTAACGGGTGCTGCAATTGCGCTAACGAGCAATAAGCCAACGCCGCGAGACTGAATCATCGGTAACGGGCGCGCGCGAACCGTTGGGCAGGAATCCCGGGATCAAGAGTCTCTCGCGCGTGGGTCTCGAGGCCCTTCCGCGGAAGCTCCGGGGCAATCCGGTGGTCCGCGGCGACGAAACTGGGCAGCGAGAGGATGGTCAGAGCGGCTATTTCTGGCTCGGGGCGACTTCTTAAGCGCAAGTCATCTTGTACGACAAGATCCGGTCTGGCTCGGCGGCGGAAAGCCTTTTGGGGCGGGGACAAAGACGGCGTACTCGCTCCAAACAAGTGCTGCCGCTAGACAGGCTCATGGCCTGAGGCCCTAGGCCCCAGGGTTCACTCGCCGGGCGACCTGGAAAAGTATGCGCGTTCCGTATCCTGATGATATCGCATTGGGGCGGTAGATTGATGTAATAGACTGATGCCGTCATGGCGATTTATGAAGAGGCGCTGGCATATCAGCGTCAACGTCTACGGGACATCGCGGTCAACCCCGGAAGCGATGCCCCCGCGCATTTAAGCGGAGCACCAAACTTGAGACGATCCTGACGTAGCGGAGGGTCGCGTTTATCAAGAACCTTTGTGCCTTCGTCGAACACCCCGACGCGCCGTCCCGCAGCAACGATGCAAATCGCGCAATTCGGCCACCAGGGATCGGTCACAAGATCTCCGGGGACGCCAGGTCGCCGAACGCGGCCAAGGCAAAGATGACCCTCATAAGCGTCTTCACAACATGGCAACCTCAGGCCGTCGTTCCCGTTCAATCCTGCCGCAACCCACTCATCGCGGCAAATCGATTGACGGCTCTCACCAACATTGAACGCTTGTGAAGATTGCGTTCGATTGACACGAGGTGCGCCGACGGTGTAATATATTGGTGCGTAGGCAGTCCGGCCGCGCATTACGGACGATTAGCTTAGTAATCGTAACGAAATAACATTTACATTATGACGAAAAATATGTCATGATTCATTCATGGCATCAACATTCGTAGGCAAGCTTCACGAGCTCGTGTCGCCGTTCCTGGACGAGCGGTCTCGCCGCCTGTTGGCCGCAGGAGAAGCCCTCGCGCTGGGGCGAGGTGGAATATCGTCGGTTGCTCGTGAAACAGGCATGTCGCGCCCAACCATCATGGCTGGCATCAAGCAATTGCGGACGCAGGAGGCCGCAGGTGTCCCGCCAACTGAGCGTGTTCGGCGCGAAGGCGGAGGGCGCAAGCAAAAGGTCGAAACGATCCCAGGGCTCGCCCAGGCTCTTGAAAGCCTCGTGGAACCCGTCACGCGCGGCGACCCTGAATCGCCGCTCAGATGGACATGCAAAAGTCTGCGCAAACTGGCCGACGAATTGGGCAAGCAGGGGTATTCGGTCAGCCATCGACTCGTTGGCGACTTGCTTGAAAATCTTGGCTACAGTCTGCAAGCCAATCGAAAAACGAACGAAGGGGGAAACCATCCTGACCGCGACGCTCAGTTTCAACATATCAACGCAACGGTGAAGGGTTTTCTTGCCGCTGGTCAGCCCGCTATATCCGTTGACACCAAAAAGAAGGAGCTTGTGGGCGATTTCAAAAATGCTGGCCGAGAACTGCGTCCTATAGGCACCCCCGAAAGAGTTCGCGTTCACGACTTTCCGATCCCCGAACTGGGCAAAGTTGCCCCGTACGGAGTCTACGATATCGCCAACAACGCGGCGTGGGTTAGCGTCGGAACAGATCACGACACGGCGGCCTTCGCGGTCGCGAGCATCAAAGCATGGTGGTTCTCGATGGGCAAAGCGGCCTACCCGAACGCAAAGGAACTGCTGATTACCGCCGACTGCGGCGGCAGCAACGGATACCGTGTGCGCCTGTGGAAGACGGAGCTTCAGAAGTTGGCCACCCTGACAAACCTGACGATTAGGGTCTGCCATCTTCCTCCAGGAACCAGTAAATGGAACAAGATCGAGCATAGGCTGTTTTCGTTTATCACCCAGAACTGGCGAGGCAAGCCGCTTGTCAGTCACGAGGTCATCGTCAACCTCATCGCAGCGACCACAACGCGGACAGGATTGACCGTCAAGTGCGAGATGAACACCAACGACTATCCCTTGGGAACAGTCGTCCCAGACGATGAGTTTGCCGATGTCCGAATCACGCCTGACGACTTCCATGGCGAATGGAATTACGAAATACGCTCTAAATATGTAAAGGTTGTTGTGTAACGATCACTTAGCGGTAGAGCGCCTCGCTAATAACAGGTGGTCTCTACAGCTAAGTCGAATACCTATACTCCGTGACGCCCATTTTGTGCCTTTTGCCGAATGAGCAGTCTGCTCAGACGGAGCAATCCACCCCAAAGCATGCCTTACCCTCCCTGTTGACGGGTATAGGCGATTTCCCCCGTACAATTACCTGCATTTAGTACTAGAAACCAGGTAATTTTGCCAGATGTCCGACGTGCCACCCGAAAATAATTGCGAAATGGCTTCCGAAGCCAAGCACAAAAAAATCAAACGGAACGATAACAGTATCAGAAGGATGACTGTTATGAAGTTTGAATATGCAAAATCTGAGTACTTAACCTATATTACGCGAGACATCCAACTCGCAAAAACCACGCTGAAGACGTACAAGTCGGGACTTAATCGATACCAGCGGTTCTTGACCGTGAGCGGCTATGTTGACCCTGAAGTGGACGTTGCACTTGACCCAGCGACCATGCGAAAATATCAATACTCCCTCGTCGCGCGAAAACTCCGTCCACGCACGATCCACGGCGCATTTGATCCGCTCCAAGCCTTGTGCAAGTTTCTCATCGATGGGGATGTCTTTACGACTGACCCAACTCTAAAACTCACCTTGCCAAAGCGCGACAAACCGTTGCGCGAGCGCATGAGCGACAAAGAGGTACACGCCCTGTTTGACGCCGCCGAACGGCAGGTCTCGGCGACCGACGTTGCTCAATCTACGGCGATACTGGCGATGTTCCTTTTCTCGGGTGTTCGCGCCGACGAGTGCGCACACATAAAGGAAGCCGACCTGCGGTTCGATTTCGATCCGCCGCGCTTGACGGTAGATCACGGCAAGGGCGGCAAATCTCGGACCGTCGCTTTACCCGATAGGTGCGTCACGCTCGTCAAACAATGGTTGGCTGCGCGCAAGGCGATGGGCTGCACCCATGAATACCTGTGGTCGTCCAGTCCACAACGAAATGTTTCCGCCGATTGGCTGCGCGCCGATATCGAGAAAGTCAAGGCGATTGCGGGTTTTAAGGGCAAAGCCAATATCAAGCCGCATTCGATGCGCCATTGGTACGCCACCAACTTGATGAAAAATGGGGCAACAATTCGCCAAATCCAATATGCGTTGGGACACGCGGACGCCAAGACCACGCTTATTTATCTGGGTATCGACGAAGACGACCAGAACGCCATCGGTGAACTTGCCGTATTGCGTCCGTTGGAAAAGCCGCCATTTGAGTCCGACGCCACCAACAGTGGTAACGAAGCCAAGACGGATTGCGATGCAACAGCTCTTAGCAGGCGGTCGTCAAATCGGCAAGCGCCAAAATTGCTCCGAGTTTCACGACGCGAATGGACAAGCCGACAGCGCGGCGGCACGATGATCGGCAGCAGATAACGTCGCGAACACAGCAATAATATGGATGGTCGAAAATATTTCTAAAATAGTCTAATTTCGCAGTGCTAAAACAAAATAAAGGCACGATTATATCATTGTCAAGAAGATTTAATTATTGGTTTCTTCTGGCACGGGTGGATTGTTGCCGAAAGTTTGAACGGTGTCTGCGACGGCAGGCGAAAACAGCGACCACGCGAGTCCACCCCTCGTTTGGTCGCTGAAATATTTTATAAGGGTGGACTTTATGGACGAATCGACTTCGTTAACGGATATCTATAATAATCACATATCAAACACATTATTAACTACTGATACTACAAAAATTCAATTAATTATTGAGATTAAATCTGACCGTACAATTATCAGGCAAACCAAATCTGGAATGCAGGCTCAATCGAAGCAAAGAAGTGGAGGCGGCAGAAGGGGCAAGGTTGACGAGTACACACGCGATTGTCGTGCGAGATTTATCGAGAAAGCCAGAGAATTATCTAAACTACGGTTCTTCGTAGTGTTGACATATCCTCGATACGAAACTCCAGAAAATTACGATGAAACAAGACGGCATTGGACGCGAATGCGTGAATGGCTTCGACGCCAGAGTGTTTCAGGTATCACAATGAAGGAGTTTCACCGAAATGGATCCATTCACTACAATCTGTTAATCGAGGACGAGATTGATATTGATAAGGCAAAAAAACGATGGGCTGCCATTGTAGGAGCATCCGATCCAAATCATCGGATACATGGCGTATGGATGCGTGAACTAAAGAGCAAAACTGAAATAGACAAGGTTATCAACTATCTGGCGAAGTTTCAACAAAAGACAATTCCAAGCGGTGTTTCAATCGGTCGGTTCTGGACAATCATTGGTACGCCAGAAAAATATCCAGTTTCCATTATTATTGACACGACCGACAATTTACAGGGTATTGCCGAGAAATTGCGTGAATTGGAACAGGAATATTGTCGAAGAAACAATCTCGCGATACACGAGTATGATAGTCGTCATCGCAATACACTGTTCCATGTCCACGAACAGGCGGCGAAGTTGATAGAGCAGGTAGGGTCTGCTGGCGGCGGTGGTGCGAAAGAGGCTCAGTAAAGCCCCGACCCGCTATCGAACTGCGAAATCTCCCATTTGCCGAATTGCTCCTGGGCATCCTTGTAGTCGTTCAATGCTCGCTGATAGCGCGCATTTGCCTTCAGGAAGCGTTCCTGCGTGGTTTGTCCAGGTGCCGCTAAAAGTCGGCACGGATGGCAACGTAGTCGTCAGAAGCCCTGTCAAGGGCTTCTTTGGCGGCTTGTAATTTGGTGATGATATTGTTGAGTAAATCGGTGTCGTCCATATAGTCTATTACTGGCTATACGGACGCGACACCTGCTTTGTCGGTGCGCAAGGGAGGGAAACGTAAATACCATATTAGAAGTCTGAATTTCACGAGAATTATCTGCCAAAATTAACATGAATTGCAATCAATAACATGGCATATCGGCTACTCGCTTGTGGGTGGCTTCTTAAGCCAATTGTTAAGATCGCGAATACATATCACGACCGTATCTATTAACAGCTTTGTCGAAGCTTTATCCAAGTTGGGGCTGGCTTTCACTAATTCGTTTGGATGAACTGAATTGCGGAACGATCTAAGTCTGTGCGCTAATTCTTTCGTGTCTTGGGTTATCCATCCAAGTTCCTTTGCGACATTTATCAATGTCACCAAGTCCCACGCTTCGATGGCGTCATTTTGCCGCCGCTGAGCCGCTTTAGCGTTTATGGCATCATCGTGGTAAACTTGGACAACTGCCGACAATATTCCTTCAAGTAGGCTGCCAAGCAGGATGGTGCATGCAACATAAGACTTTGCTTGCATACACGAGTATGCCTCTCGGTATAACCGCTTGCAAACTTGTCGCAAATCACGGTTATCTATGAAGTCAAGGTCAAGTCTTTCAGGAATGCTCGCTGGCTCGACAGCGCCATCAGAGCCAGCCGTAACTAGCGAAATGTACTCCAGAAGGATTCGGCGCGCTTCCTGCACCCTCGATCCATACCCTAGCCTTTCGCTCATGTCGCGGTCGATCTTCTCGTCAACGTTATGCTCGTAGTAAGTTGCTATCGAAGAATCTGTGTATATGAAGGCATCTTCGTCCCAGTTCAAACTTGACTCCGTCTCCAGTGTTTCCCAGGCGGTAAGCGCCTTCGGCTGATTTTTCAGGATGTTGCGCAAACGACCTCGACATTCTGCATGCCATATGCAAAAATCCGAAAGATTCGTGTAGTTAATATACAGGCTTTCAGCCTCTTTGGTCATTCGCTTAAGATCAGAGATAGAATCGGACATTTGTTAAACTCCGCAATATTTGGTTTAATTCTCGCACTCAATTAGAACTCACGTACATTCTTGTCAGCGCTTACGAGGTAGACCAAAATATTCAATTCCAATAATGCAGGTCTTATCGCCTCTAGTCGAAGCCGAAACTGGTCTGTGTCTGGAAATGCAAGAGCGACTTTATCGCCTGCTGATTGATATTGCGAAAGCAAACATATAGCAGTATATAAGCCTTTAGCAACTCTGTCAAACACCTGGTTAGGATTGAACCCTCTATTATAGCGTGCGCTTGATCTTTGGGCGCTGGTGCCACCTTTAGCTTCAACGAGTAGTCTAACGCTAGTCGATGAATGCTTGGCGATAATATCAATGCCCCTTTGCGTCGTCAAACATCGATTAAGGATTTGATAGCCGTTAGTTGTCAGATGCTGGCAAAGGGCGTCGATTATCTGATTTTCATTTAAGTTAGTATTTCCAAGCATAGTCGTTCATTCCCCTATTCGCCGAACGGAATGGCTTGTCGAAGCATTAACAAGCCTATAATTCGTAAGTATAATAGATGATCTTTGCTGTCATCATCTACGGAAACTCCGTGTTAGTGAGATGATTCGGATGGTATCAAACGAGAATAGACATCGCCTGTTGATTTGTTATACACCCAAAATGCATCAATCACCGTATGAAGCACATAGAGCTTAAGCGTATACTCGATGGGGTCATTCGCCGTAGGACGCCGTATGAAATTGTTCTCATTACAATAATCTGACTTATAAGTGGAGAAATGGCAAAGCGCAAGAACAGAGATATCTGGCTTGGCAATTCTTGCATCGTCAGCGCTTAACGGTATGCTGGCGACTGTGAGAGTCCCATCCGTTGGAGCTACGTGATAGTTCGCGATATTTTTAATATATAACTCATACGACGAATAATTCTGCCTCCGAACTGTAAACTGAGTGCCATATGCGTTCTGCGCCGTATAAGTCCCGCCGTCAATACTGGAGAGTAAGCAGCCAATGAAATAGGCATCAGTGGAATAGTATGAAAAATCATGTTCTGTAAGTGATACGCCAATTTCTCTCAAGTACTGTTCAATAGAATTTGCGTTATGAAGTGAAAAGCTGTAGGGCCTAATAGAAACCGTTAATATATGGGAGTCCGCATCATATGTTGAAGAAACTTTCTCAGAGATAACTCTGAATGATAGGCAATCGCTCACAGACAGATTATCAGCAACCTTCGCATGGGCAAATCCTGCTACCCTCTGGTTGAACTCTTCTGTTGTTTCGAACTCGTCCTTTATCGGGCTTAGTTTGGTTGCTGCGCTCCATATCGCTTGGATATCTGCACCAGCGAAGCCAGCAGGGAGACGTGGCGCGGTAGTATCAAAAGGCACTGTGGAGTAGAGTGGCGAGAAAGTTGGCGTATCTGCATAGCTTGGATCGATAATTCCAACAGCTAAGAACAGGGTAGCACATACTAGACTCCAACGCATAATTTATATTCCTCCCAGTGTGAGTTTCTGTATTAATGGCGGTTGAATAGTCGCAAAAACAGATGTTTATGAGACTGCTCCCTGAGACTCTTCGCGGTCGCCGAACCGTGTTTGTCCGTGAGACGCAAAATCTAGTGTCAAAACTAATCCCTCACAAATCTGCCATCGTAGGTTATTGAGACCACGGAGGACAGAACAATGGCACAAATCGGTTATGCTCGGGTTTCGACAGTGGACAAGCAATCCACGGACTTGCAGACGGATGCACTCACGGCGGCAGGCTGCGAGCGAATCTTCACGGACGCGGCGAGCGGGGCACGCGAAGACCGTAAAGGTCTATCGGACGCACTCAATTACGCTCGTTCTGGTGATATTATACTCGTTTGGCGTTTAGATCGGCTTGGTAGAAGTTTACGCCATTTAATCGATGTTGTCAACGGTCTCGAAGAGCGCGGGGTTGGTTTGCGGAGTTTGACCGAAAATATCGACACTTCGAGTCCAGGAGGACGCCTGATATTTCACATTTTTGCCGCTCTTGCCGAATGCGAAAAAGACATCATCCGCTCTCGTGTATCAGCAGGTTTGGTCGCTGCCAGAGCAAGGGGCAGGATAGGCGGACGACCCGCCGTAGTGGACGCCACAAAGCTGGCAGCAATGAAGGCTATGGTCGAGCAGGGGATGTCGGCGAGCGAGGTGTGCAAGGCGCTGGGCGTGAGCAGAGCGACTTACTTTAGGTACAAGGCAAAGGAGGGAGCGTAATGCCCCTTCTGGGGCTGTTGGAGGGGGTGGGGTCAAATATATTGGTTCCATAAGGAAATGTGCCTCCAGCTTGTCATGATTGGCTTTTCGTGGAGGTGGCGGCGCGGAAGCAGTTCAAGTATTGTGGCGTACGTCCCTCTTAAGATAGTTCTCCTGCCTATTGTGGTCATGAAAACTTTTAACGATCAAACAGGTGCCCGAATACGAGCGCGAAGAGAGCAGATGAATATTTCCGTTGACGACCTTGCCCAGTTCGTCGACATCAATGTCGATACCGTAAGCGCAATCGAGGAAGGAAAGCAACAGGCGTCAGAAGTTGAGTTGACTGCAATCAGTCAATTTCTTATCGTCAACGACGACTATCTGACAGGCAATATTAGCCTGGCGGATGTTGTCGAAGCGGACAACGCCGCAACGGATGTAATGGTAGCGTGGATTGCGGAACGATTTCGCAGATTACCCAATCAAACGGTGCGTCAAGTCGTATACGCCGAGATCAAAGAGATAATCGATGTTTCATCTTAAAAGGCTATGGGTGTTGCTCATACGCCCCCACTCGGGCGTATAGCATAATTCCAAGAGGCGGCAGTTTGAGAGTCAAAGTGGACGCTCACACTTGTCAACTAACCCGAATCCTGGTATACTAGTTGCGCGAATGTGGGTATCTGGGAAGCATTTTGAGCGTGGAATCCAGCCAGAAAGCCCAAATTGGTCATCACGGACGATTAGCTTAGCGGTAGAGCGCCTCGTTCACACCGAGGAATGGGGTCCATTTCTAAAAAATTCGGGTCGCCGACATATTTCCGAGTATGAACGGTGCTCCATACTTAGAAATCGTAAATGCTCTAACCGCAAAACTAAAGGTCCATTTGCCCGGACTAGTTGATTTCCGAAAAAAGGAATCAACTACAGTGTCAAACAGGCCGCTCTACCTTCAATTCTGGTTTGACGAGTATCTGAAGGACACCGAGCTTCAGCCGTCCACTCGGAAAACCTACACCTCGTGGTTCCGCAAATTCCACGCCTTCCTTGTCAACGACTTGCATATTGCCGAGCCGATGATAAGCGACTTGACCGAAGACAACCTTCGAGAGTACCTTCGTTACACCAAATCTCGTCCGTGCGAAAAGCCCAGCATCTTTCACGAAGATCCAACCAAACTCCCAATCGTAGACTCTAACACCGTTCGCTCGGCATTCTACGTCATCAGGGCGCTGTGTGAGTACCTAATCGAGAGACGAGTCATTACGGATAACCCGTACAAACTGCTCAACCTGCCGAAGCGAAAGTACAATCAGGGTTTGCGGCCAGAAGCGCAAGATGCCGACATCGTGCAAGTATTGCAAGCCGCCTCGACAAATCCCGACCCCGCCGACCGTGCGCTAAACTTGGCAATGCTGTGGACGCTCATCGATTCCTGTATGAGGGTAACGGCTCTAACCAATATGACCCTGGCCGGTCTGGATTTAGCCCGGCGTGAAGCGAAAGTAAGGGATAAAGGCGACAAAACCGTCACCTATGCATTTTCGGATACGACCGCAGACGCCATAGCTGCGTGGTTAGCCTATAGGCCGAAAAACTGCAAACATAATTTTGTGTTCTGCCGAGGCCCCGAAATGAAGGTAGGCGCTGACGGGGTGCGAAAGTACATTCGTGAACTTTGCGGTTCACTAGGCATCGATTACCGTACGATTTTGCCACATTCCTTGAGACATGCGGGAGCCGATAGGTTACAGAAGAGCGGCGTCCAGATAGGTACCATACAAAGCCGCCTGGGGCACAAACGCCTTGAAACAACCGTCCGCTATCTCCAAGCCGGAAAAGACAAGGCAAGCATCGACGCCTCGAAATCGGTCAGTTTGGCGAACTCGATGAACCTGGCAGCAGTACAAGCGCCAAAGCCTTACGACCGCCCCGCAGATGCCCCGAGGGTGATAACTCGGACAATGCTTCAAAAGGCGCAAACGGCTCACGACTTTGCTCGACAGCGCCGCCGCCGCTCTGCATGATAAGAATAAGCGCAGCTTCCAAGCCATTCTACAGGCGTGGCGGCTGCGCTTATGGGTTACAAAGCGGCGTAACTACCGACGCCTTCAGACCATTCCAATCATTTTTGTTCCACGTAGATTCCATGCAAGCGAATCGAACGTCCGTTCTTGCTTCTCTGTTTCAGCCTCGCCCCTAATCAGTCTCTTACATCTGAAATCCTCGGCTACGCAATTTCGCTCTCGCCATGAACGTCTCCCAATGCCGAATAGCCTGGAAAGCGATTTCTAATAAATTTCGATTATCGGATATTAAGTAGTGTGAGTTCGCAAACACGTAAAAATAAAAGAAAAGGAACAATACAATGAAATTTATTGGAGCAGCATCTACGACGAAATTGACCATGCACGTTGTCGGAGGCCGTGGCAAGAAGCCTGTCGGAAAGGGAGGGGCACTATGTCACGAGTAGCACAGCAAGCGGGAGGCGAGTTAATCACATTCGACGCCGCTCTCGCCATCCGAAGCGGCTTGCCTAACGATGCAATCATTCGCTTTCGAGCGCCATACGGGTTTCTATCGAACATGGCGGCTTGCTCAGTTGAATATGACGGCATCGAGTATGCGTCCGTAGAACACGCCTTCGCTTCCGCTACGAGCCTCGACTCGGCTTATCGGGAGAAGATTTGCCGCAGCCTAAACCCGGTAGCGGCAAAACGAATGGCCAAGAGCGCCAATGTTCGCCCAGGGTGGAATGAGATGCAGGTCGATGTAATGCTGGCATTGCTCCGCCAGAAGTTCGACAGGGATAAGTTTAGGAATCTGCTGCTATCGACCGGCGATGTGCTGTTGGTCGAAGGCAACGCTCACGGTGACTCGTTCTGGGGGATGAGCATTGATAATGATGGGCATCTTCGTGGCGAAAATCGGCTTGGACAGTTGTTAATGACGGTCAGGAAGGAGGTGAGGACTAGGCGTGAGATATAGCTGGAAGCGGATTTCTAAAAAATTCGTGGGCCGAAGATATTATGCCACAGCGAAAGCCTAAAAAATTTATAGCTACTATTGCAATCTATATTGCAATTCGCATTCCATACCGGCGCTGCAAGTCCGCCACGACCTGACGCTCCATCGCATGAGCAGCCATGCGATGGGCACTAAACTCGATTCCGAATCAAAATCAAACTAAACAGAAAGATTACTATCATGGCTAACACTACACATAACTTGGTAACCATGGTCGGCAAACCGGCGGATATCGAACCAATCAAAGCTCTCGCCGAAGCGACCCAGCATGATGCCTGGGCGTCTTTTGGAACACGAGAGCTTTGCGATCTAACGTATAGCGTAGACAGCGATGGCAAGCTTGCGCAACTGAAGTTCTTTGCTATCGGGCGTAATAGTTCCGTCAGAGACAAAATCGCCAACCTTTCGCAACAGTATCCGAGCGTACACTGCTTCTTCGTCTACAGCGACTTCATGTGCGCCGAGTCATTTGTCGAGTGCATACAGGATTACAAGATCTTGTACAAGCACCCGCTGCCTGTCCTCGGTCCATACCATTGCTCACTTTGTGGTCGAGAGCTTGAGGACGACTATTGGGAAAAGCACCCTCCAGTCGAAAACGCCAATTCTCAAGCGGCTAACATTACTTCGCAGAACGGAAATGGCAAATAAGATGAAGTTCCCTCAAATATTCTTCGGCGACCACAAATACTCCGTTTTTTGCAACGACGACGTGGTTGTTAACGACGAAATCAGGTACGGGGCACCGATTGTTGTCGGTCCTCGGTCGTTCGGATGTAATAGCGGCTACGAGGTGCGAACAGCGACGGTCGTTGACGATTACTACGACTATGAACGATATGAGCAGCACGTGTTCGTCCTCGAATACGAAGATGGTTCCAGGGAGCCTGTTCCTGCTCGATTCGTGTATAACTGCTGGCCGTACCGTACTGAGTGGGTGCACGAATACGCCCGAGAAATCATGCAGGACGAAAAGCATCGGCGTGGCACGGCTGCTCGAAGACGCAAGCGTCGGCGAACCTATCCCTATTACTGACCGGGCAGAAGCACTCGATGAATACCAGCCGCTGTCACCGGCATTGGGCAATACCGCATTCGTGGCAGGTGTGCGGACAGCCATCCCGATGATGGAAATCATTAATTATATATAGAAGGAAATATCGCTATTATGTCTACCAAGCCAAATAAATCTAAACGCCAATCCGACGTTGCCAACAGCACACAGCCGGGCAAAACTCGCCGACCCGACAAAGCCGCCAAGCGCCCCGGCATTTGGAGTCCGAAGCCGGTTCAATCGGATTCCACCTCAACATCGTCCATAGTCAAATCGCCAGGGGCGCTCTTGCGCTACCCTGGCGGCAAGACTCGCCTCGCCAAACTCATTGTGCCTGAGATTTTTTCCCAGGGCAACCTATCAACCGCAGAGTATCGAGAGCCGTTCATCGGTGGCGGGTCCATACTCCATAGAGTGTTGCCCAATGCCCGCAGCATTTGGATAAATGATGTTGACGCCGACCTCGCTGCGTTGCACACGTCGGTAATGCTTTATCCCGACGACCTCAAAGAGCGAATCTTGGCGTTTGAACCATCGGATGAAGAGTTCCGTCGAATGAAGAACGAACTTCGCTTTGGCGCAGCGGACCTTACGTATCGAGACACGCTGGTCGAGCGGGGCTTCTACAAGCTAGCCGTTCACCGTATGGGACGCTCGGGGCTCGGTACCAAGGGCGGGGCTATGAAGAATATCGCCAGCCGCTGGAATCCGTGCAAACTCTGTAAGACTATCGACCACCTGCACAATTTATTCTCAAAGAATTCTATTCGCAATCATTGCTGCACAAGCGTCGATTTCGAAGAGCTAATTCTTGACGACAATCGCCCAGCGGTTCTGTACCTTGACCCGCCTTATGTTGCAAAGGGCAGCAAATGCTATGAACATTCGTTTACCGAGCGAGACCATCTGCGCCTTGCCGATGCGCTCAAACGAACACCGCATGGCTGGGTGCTCTCCTATGACAACCATCCGCTGGTTCATGAGCTTTATGGCGGCTGGGCGGATATCAAGGAAATCGCCGCTTCATACAGTGCTGCTGGCGCTCGAATGGCTATGGAGCTTTTGATAACACCGATTGGCAAAGGAAAATAAGATGAGAAAAGAACTTGAACAGATAGAAGGCATCCGAACGACGTTTACCGCCGAGTTCGTTCGGACGGGACTGAGAAACAACTGGCACGGGTATCCAGAACAGACAGTTCTTCTCGCCAACGTTCGGGATGGCACGGGCAAATTATTGACCGACCACCACTGGTTCAAGATGACGCAAGGATTTCGGGCGTTGGGGACGTTAAGCGAAGGTGACAAAATCCAGTTCGACGGACGAGTAGATTCGTATGTCAAAGGCTATGTGGACCCACGCAATTACATCGACGACCGGACCATCGACTACCGGATTTCCCGCCCGACTAAGATTATCAAGCTCAATGCAGCCGGGAAAGATGCACAAATTGCACATTAGCGACCAAACACACCTGGTAGCACAAAAGCGTCGGCGGGATTAGTCAAAACCCGAACGAATAGGCAAATGCTCTGACGTCCTTACGAAAATGTAAACTTGACCGGCGATGGGCGAAGACAGGCGAATGGTTTGAAAAACATGAGATAGGAAGGAGGTGAGGCAAAATGCCAGAAGAAATCGACAAGACTGACTGTATTTGGGCGAACGTACCAGAGGGCATCTGGTACATCCTTGCTCTCCTAAGCACCAGAGGCCGAATGAGCACCAGAGACCTAATGCTGTTTGTCGGGCGCATGTATGGTAAGTCGATAGCCGAACTCGCAAAAGCGACCAAATTGAGCAGACGGCGAGTATCGTACGAGCTTCATTGCATTTATAACGGTGTTATGATGTTTTTGGATGCAAACCCAAGTTTCCGAGATCAATTTGCTCATCCGCTATTCAAAGACGGACATGCATTCGCAATGGATGTACCGAAGCCTAAACTGAAAGCGGATTGACCAATTCAGCGCCGACAACGCTGATACGTGCCTGTGGGTTTTCAGGGTCCAAACATACCCAATCCTTCTACCGCAGGGACATTTGCCCCGTGTTGCCTATTTAGCATCACGGGGCGCTTTTTTGTTCCATGCCAATTCTGAATTCCAAATCCAGAACAACCGCTATCCAAAGCCTGTCACCCTCCCTTAACTACGCCGCCGCAAGCTCCCGATAACTCGGAACCCTTTCGAGCCGATTGCCAAGTTTGCGCTTTTCCTCTACCATGTCGTAGTGCGTCTGTAGGTTAATCCAGAACTCCGGCGTCATTTCAAAGAACTTGGCGAGGAGAAACGCCGTCTTGGGGGTGATATTCCTTTTCCCCTTCAAGAGTTCGGAGACGTGAATCTGCGTTAGCCCGACCGCTTTGGCGAGTCGATAAGGCGTAATCCCCATTTCATCCAAGAAGTCCTCTTTTAGAAGAACGCCGGGATGAGGGTTCGGCAATAATTCGTCGTTTTCGCTTGTGGTCATAGTTCGCCTCAAATTATTAATCGTAATGGTTCGTAATCTCGACCTCGTAAGCATCGCCAGGTTGCGGCGTTTCGTTATCGCTGGGTTTTCGCTCGGTCCATACGAAACAGACACGCCATTTTCGATTGATACGAATGCTCCAGCGATTAGCCGAAGCCGGGTCAAGTTTTTCCAACTGATTGCTTGGCGGCAATCGAAGTTCGGTAATCAATGTCGCTGCGTGAAGGTAGCGCAGTTTCCTACCCGCCACCGCCTGGATTTCCGCCGGTAATTTCTTTGAGCGAATGTCCTCAAAGACCTTCCTGGTCTCATCGTCGGCGAAGGTCATTATCATAGTCGGATAGTACCATAGTCGGATAGTAATGTCAAGATATTTTGGTCTGCATCGCTTCGCCTGGTCGCTAACCACGCAAGCCCAGCGCCAGCTACCCCCCAAAGAACGCCAACCCCATCGCCGTCACGCCTTGTTCGTCGTCAAGGCAAAGAAAACCCGGCATTTGCCCAAAATATGCCCTTCTACGCCCTTCCATTCGTCCGGTATCTCCCCTTTGCCAGCCGTTCCCGTGAGGGGGGCATTTGGGGGGTGTCTTCTTCATTTAGGTAAAGCCTCTCGCTTTGCTCGTGTCATTACCTTTTCAGAGCACATATGAGTGAGCGGTGAGATATTTCAATTCTATGCAAAGAATATATTATCCAATACCGATTGAAACTGCATAAGCCGACTGACAGCCGAAGGCGGTGCGAGGTAACGAGCACTCAGTCGGTTTATGCAGCAAAATGACCTGAGCGAAGCGAAGGTCTTCCTGTCCTCTAAAGAAAGAGTATTATTATTTTAAGACTCTAAGAAAAAAGAATACTCTATAGAATAGGCAAATCGCCCAGAATGCACCGGAAACCGACCTTCACGTGCTCAAGCAGCCACTGAAATGGCATAAATCGAGCGGCTGGTTTCAGTGGCTGGAAGGTGAAAACTGCCTCCATTTTTATCATTCAGCCGCTCAAATATCACGACCAGCCACTGAAAATTGGACATATCAGCCACTGACAGCCACTGGATTTTGCGATTCAGCCACTGGAAGATTGATAGTCAGCGGGTTCTTGGCTCCCAGAATGATTGCCCCTCGACTGCCCTTTCTGGTAGTCACCTTGCCCTTTTCGACTAGACCGTTCAGCGCCTTCTTGATGGCAACGTTATCGACATGCAACAGGCGCTCCCGGAACGCCGCCCTCATTTGGCGTTCGGTTCGCTTGGCTTCGTCATCCTTATACTGGCTGAGGTAGCAAAGAATCATGTGCTTTAGCGTCGGTATCAGTTGGGAACTGTCGGCATCAATCTTCTTCCTTGTAGGTGCCCATGTGTATACCGAAGTTCGAGATGGGCGCTTATCTTTATTGGATGCTTGACGGGCATCCTTGGGCAGTTTCTGAGCCAAGTGGTAGTGATAGACGCCGCATTCAGGGTCTGCGGCGGCGGTCTTCAAAATATCACTTGCAGCCAACCACTGATTTCCGCAGCCAATCGCCTCGGCAGCCTGGTTATATGTGAATGATTTGCCCCGATTGGATTTGATATGTTGAATCAGTTCGGTTCTTAGCTCGTCGTATTTCAGATTTCGGTATGTGCTGCTTGCAATCTTTTGGAGCTTTCGAGTGGCCGACAGCGCATCCAATTCCATGTCGGACAGCGAAGGCTTCAGGACGAACTTATGGAACGCACGAGCAATAGCCAAAAGCTCGTCGTATTGTATGGATTGATTTTGGAGTAAGTCCTTGTACTTTACGGTCTTCCCCTTGAAATCATATCGAGCAAGCATACTTTTGATGCTCTGGGCGAGAGATGCGTAACACTCTGCGAACTTCTCTTCGGTTTCAAAGCCAAGCACCTCGACAATAAGGGTTCGGTATACCCGGTCGGGATTGTCAAAATTGTAAATCGGAGCTATTCCATGCGCTTGGCGGTATTGCTTATAAATCTCAAGACCGAGTTTGTGAGCTTGCTCCTCAGTGACGATATGATTTAACTCGCTCCAAGTCCTGTTTGATGCCCAATTCAGGACGAAATCAAGATTGTTTCTTGAGGTTACTCTGGATATGATTTCCTTGAGTTTACTATTGTCTGCCATTTGTCGGTCCTAAAAACAAAGTCCTCGCAAAGTGGCAGCCATTGCGAGGACCTATCATCGTTGTTATGCGATGAGTCTTGTATTATTTGTGCGAGGGGCTGCCATCCTGCGCACGAAAATTGTCTCTCTATATTCTTCTTCGCAATGGCTATCGGGAAGACCTGTAAGCCAGACGAAGAGTGCTGATGTTCAATGATACTGCCGAAATCTCGATGCGCCGAATTGTGATTTTCACGAGGGTAATTCGCAATTTGTGAGCGGATATGTAATTCGGAAGGCTTGAGCGGGGCGCATTATACTGCGTATTTATAGAGATTTCCGGGCGGATATCGGATTATTTTTCTCCGCCTCCAAAGCGCCCCTTTTCCCCGCCGCCCCATCGCCGGGTGCTGTTCCCGTTCCTGCATCCTTATATAGCGGGAACAGAACAGCACCCGCTCGGCGAGTGACGTTATTTCGGCTGAACCATGTCCATCGGAAAGTACGCCTCGGCATCCGGGACTGGAATCGGTTCCCCTTCTTCGTTCTCGTAGTCGATGGTATCCCCGGCGACGAACTCTTGGGCGATGCAGCGGTTATCGGCGTCGAATGTCTGCACGACGAAGCCGACTACAATTTTCTTGTGCATGTGCTTCATCCTCTTCCAAACGCCGCCTACATCCTGGGCACGGCGGTTAGAATCGCCTCTCGCTCGTCGCCATTGATGCCCAAAACATCGCAGACGCCCCGAAGATTTGTGTCAAGTGATTCGGCGGTCCCCATGAAGTCGTTGAAGCCCAAGTCCCCTTTGTGTTGGACGAGAAGTCCCCCGTCGCTCGTGATTAGCAAGGATTCGATTGCGGGTTCTGTCGCCCGGACATTGCATATACACCCTAAAATCGCAATCATTTTTCCGCTGGTCGCCAATCGGTTATTAACGAGTGTGTCGGTAAGAATCGGGAACCTGGTTTCTTCTGCGTTTGCCATTTTGATTTGTCCTCATCGTTTCTTGATTGGCAATTTTCATTACCAGTATCTAATATCCGTATCGCTGATTTTCTTAGAAATTAGCGTCATATCAGGCCGCTCGGCGATTTTCTAAAAAACTCTCAAGGACAGATATTAATCTTCAGAAGACAAATCTGGAGGTGGAAGATGGGATTGTTTGACGATATCACGAAGAGGATAATCGACGACCTTGACAAAAACGCTTGCGTCCCTTGGCGGCGCATGTGGGGCGGTAATCGACGCCCAGGCAACGGTGCGCCCGTGAATGGTTTGACGCTCCGACCATACAGGGGCGTGAACCGACTGATATTGCAGAGCGCCGATTTCGGTGAAAATCGGTGGCTTACATTTCATCAAATAAAATCGCTCAATGGGTCGGTTCGGAAGGAAAGCAAAGGGACACCTGTTATGTATTGGCGATTTCCTGAAGATAGCGAAACCGATGATGACGGAGCTAAGACGGAACGAGCGGGACATCCCCTCGCCATCCGCTATATCGTGTTTAATGTCGAGCAGTGTGTCCGATTGGAAAGGCTACCGGCGTTTGAACCGGTCGCACCGCAAACCGACGATGAAGCGTTCGCTGCCGCCCAAGCAATCGTTGACGGAATGCCTAATCCCCCGGTTATCAAGCATGGCGGCGATATCGCTTGCTATATCCCGAGCTTAGATGAAGTTAGGATGCCGAAATCCTTTGCGTCGCTCCATGAATATTATTCTGTGCTCTACCACGAACTCGGCCACGCTACGGGTTCCGAAAAGCGCCTGGCCCGTCCTGGCGTGATTGGACAAGCTAGCTACAAAGACGATTTGTACAGTTTTGAAGAGCTTGTGGCCCAAATTGCTTCGATGTTTTTGGGCGAAGAGGCGGGGATAAAACCCGACTGGAAGAACGAGGTCAGCTATATCGAATCTTGGCGGCGGCAACTGACAAAAGACCATTCGCTTATCGTAAGAGCAGCGAGCCACGCTCAGAAGGCTGCCGATCTAGTGCTGAATCGCATCCCATAGGGGCGGTTCGGCGCTTATCGGGCGGATTTCTAAGAAATTACGGGCGGCGGATATTAACCAGTATGAAAAGCAAAACATCCTGGCTATCCCCCGAGGAAACCGCCAATCTTTATGATGCGGGATTTCAAGACCCCATTACCCAATCGTTCGTCGCCGTCGCCCTGGCACTTAGCGAAGACGACTGCTGCCTCGATAACCTGCCCCAGTCCACGAAGTCTGCTGCCATTTCCGACTGTGCCCAGTTTCTGAATGAGAACCGCATCTCAATAGGAGACCGACTTGCCGAAGCAGGAGGAGATTTCTTGCTTACCCGGAATGGTCACGGTGCCGGATTTTTCGATGGCGACTGGGCGAATGGCGACCAGCTAACCGAAGCCGCCAATCGTTACGGGGAGTTCGACCTATACCGTGGCGATGATGGGCTGGTCTATGCGTTTGGGCGGGAGGAGGCAAGACAATGAGCGACATTTTGGAGCCTTACACGAAAGTCACGACCGGACGCCTGGTTCAGTATTACCGGCACGACGGCGTTTGCTATGCCCAACACTTCCGCCCCGCCGACACCCGTTACGAGAATCCGCTTGGGGCAGCAATCCCAAAGCCCGACAACGATACCCACGAGCCGTTTCAGATGATCCAACCTCACGATTTGCTCCAATCGCCCCTAACCGACGAACAGCTACACGGCATGTCGGGGTTGTTTCGGGCGGTCGTGGCTATCCATCTTGGGGAGTTGTCGTGGGAAACCAGCATTGAGGATGTGATTCGGCGAAAAGCGTTGAAGTCCAAAACCTACAAGCTCGTCGATATCGTATGGGGAGTAGTGGGTTACGACGATGAAGGGCACACAATCCACGTCAGCGTCGTTGCCAACATCGCATAGCTGGGCGGATTTCTAAGAAATTCCGGGGCGTAGATATTAACAGATAGTCCACACGATTTCCCCCGGAGTATTTCTATGGCTATCAAAACACGCCCCTCCCTGTTGAACGAACGCATCGACCGGACACGAGAAGATTATCGCCAACTCAACAAACTCGACCACGACGACCCGCAGGTTAGAATGGACCTGGTGGCTTGCGAACAATGCCTAACCGAGCTTGAGATTGCGAAGCAAAGGTTGGCGTTTATCCGTCAAACGAAGCGGCACGAACTTATCCCTGAGCTTATCCAACGGTTTCTCTATTCAGATTACACTGAGTTCAACAAGTGGTGGTTGGAGCGCCCAGATGACGAAGCGCTTGGGCAAGCCGGAACGTATCAATGCCCCCTTCAACGTTTTCTCTGCGAACGATGGGGTTTGCCGTCCTGGTCGGTCATGGTCGGGGAGGACAGTTTGCGAATTGACGATGGCGAAACCGCATATGAGACGGATAGCCTACCAACTTGGTGCAATGAAGTCATCAGAGACTTCGACGGGTTGTTCGCCGAGGAAGAACCAATCTCAAAATCCGAATACCAGAAGCGGAAATCCAAATCGGGAATCTGACAATCGAGGCAGTATGGTACCTAAATGGTTCCATACTGCCTTTCCCTCGCCAGAAGAAGCGCCGGAGCTAAGCATTGAGGCGGGGGGGTAAATCAAAAGGTACTACTCTTGCCCAAGCAGATTTTTCGTGGAATGTTTAGTTTGAGATGAGTCTCGTATTCGGCGATTCTTCAGTTGAAGTGCGATTAAGCTCGTGTTTCTGAAAAATATTTCTGAAATTTTTTCTCACAAAACATGCACAGGGCAGCGAACGTGCGTTCTCATTTGAGATAATCGAAGAACTTGTTCATCTGACCAACTCTTAGTTTAGCCTGAATATCCCCTTATAAAACGGTCCATTCCATAAGGGTACATACAGATATAAGAAGAGCAAAATCAGAGACCGGGCAGACATCTATCAGGCTCTACCATGATTTCTCGGGTTACTCGGGCGTATCGGGCGTAAAGGGCGATGGCTTCGGATGCTCCCGCAACGCAGCTTCGTACATATCCACGAACTCTGGCAATGTCAAATCGAACGCCGCTACCCATTGCCTGAGCGCTATCATATCGAGAAGCCGTTCGCCCCGCTCGACATCGCTAACCCTCGTCCTGGCACGGATGCCCAGGCGTTCGGCGAGTTCTTCTTGTTTCCATCCCTTGTCCACCCGTAAACGGCGCAAAAGGTCGCAGAGGGTCTTTTGTTCATGGCTCCAGAGGGATTTGTACACAAATAGATTGTGAAGACCGAACTAATCATGCCTGTAATCCCGACATTTACATTTGTTGGTAATTTTGATATAATATGGGCAAAGCGCCTTGCCCAAAGGAGAACACAGAAATGGGACCGAGAACGTTCACAATCGTAAGTTTTTCGTTCGTCATGGCGGCGACAGCTATGACGTTGACGGGCTGCGGCAATCGTGCGGCATCCGAGGCGCAGACATCGATTGTCCCTCATCCGGCGGTTGCCGTATCTACCGCATACAACCCCATCGACCAGCCCGACGCCGATTTTAAGGCCCACAATTGGTCTTCCGCCATAGCCGGTTACAAGGTAGCCCTAAACGCCGGTCTGCCGCACGGTGACGCATCGACGCACGGCACCGACGCATACGCCAGGGCGCATATCTCCCTTGCTCACGAGTATTCCGGTCTCGCCTACCAGGGGGCTGCGAACTATGATGCCAGCGCCGACGAGTACCGTCAAGCCATTGCTGCCGATTCGAAGAACAGCACTGCTAAGCGGCTTCTCAGGGCTGTGCAACACCGCCAAGCTGTCGATGTCGCAGAAGCGAACCGGCAGGACCAGCAGTTTAGCCAATCGACACAAGTCGCCGATGTGCAGCAGCGACCGCAAGGATATCGTCCGCAACAAGGCTTGACGGCGCAAGATGTAGCAATGCGCTCACAGCAAAATTACAACAATTTTCTCTCCGCACAACCGGCATCGAGCGGTTACTCCTCTAATCGCCATTACAACCCCGCTGATAGCGAACAACAAAGTTTAGATTACACGATGCGCAATGCTGAGCAGCAAGACCGTGACCGCCGAGCCTACGAGCGAGGCCAGCAAGCAGAGCAAAATTATCAAAGCGAAAGAGGCTCGGATAACCCCGTTACATCTGCGCAATTGCACGGCGGTCAGTAGAAGGATGTTCCGCTTAGATTCGGGATGCACTATATGGTCGGATTACTCTTCATTTGTGCTCTGATTTCGCTCATTTGGGGCAAGAAAACGGCACAGGGCTGCTTCTTCCAGACGATTGGCGGCGTTCTTGGCATTGCTCTAGGCATCGTGGCGTTTGTGGTTTGGATATACAACGGCAGCCCGACTTCGATATCACTTGGAAGCCATGCTACATCAGTACCGTCTACGCATAATGTGCCTGAAATGGATTGGCACGACAAAATGCAAAGTTTTCAGCATAACAACGGAGGTGACTGGGCGATAGTCGCAAACGTCCCAAATGGACCTGTAGCTGGACCCCACGACCGGATAAATCTAACGCTATTTAAGGGTATTCAGCCAGGCTGGACATTGCAACAGGTTAATCAGTACCTGCACGAAGAAGGCAAGCCAGAGGCATGGGACACATACACATGGTACGACTCCCCGGAATCTCCTGACACGAGTCCATGTATCAATGTCACCTTTCAGGAAAATCATGCATTCATGAAAAGCGCCCATAATCTCGGCGATGATGCCTCAACACCAAACACTACGCCTACATCAGCGGCGGCTCAGACGCCAACAGCACAATCCGCTCCGGCACCCTTCGACCCGGTTAATGAATGGCATGTTGAGCCAGTTGGCGGCAAGGCACCCCAATACGGTCAGTTCGAAAAGTGGAATGCAGACGGCATTATCGGCCACAGCATTGGTTTTGATGGCCCATTTCAATTTCACGGCTACTCCTGGTCACAACCCGCAACCAGGACGATTCTCCTTCATGACCAGGCGGGTAATTCAGAGAAATTGACCGTTGTCGATAAATACGATATGAGGGATAAGCGTACAGGGACGATTTACCGCAGAGTAAGCTGAACGGGCGACAACCACCATGCTCAAATGCGACAAACACAGCAAACACGACCGGCATCGCCAATATCTCGCTTGGCGGGAGGCGGCGCTTCGCCAAGCGACAAGCCCCTCTACGACTCCCGCTGCTCCGAGATCCAACAGCCAACGCAAAGACAGCGATACCGGACAATCGCTTATCGAGGCTCTTCAATCGTCGCCTCATCGGGATATCGAAATCGAGCCTAGCCGTGACGCTATGCCGGTGCGGGATGTCGTCCTATGAAAGGCTGGCTGCTAGACACCAATATCCTGTCGGAATTGCGCAGGGTAAAGCCGGAGCCAAACGTCGTTGCGTTTATATCGGCGCAGCCGCTTGACCTTCTCTATATCAGTGCGGTGACACTGGCGGAGATTCGCTTCGGTATCGAGGTCGTTGCTAATCCAACGCATCGCACCGAACTGAACGACTGGCTGACGCACAAGGTTCGCCCTATGTTCGAGGGGCGGGTCCTTTCGATTAGCGAAGATGTCATGTTTAAGTGGCGGCTTCTGGTCGAGGAGGGGCGCAAGGCGGGGCACACGTTTTCGCAACCCGACCTCATCATTGCGGCAACCGCACTGCATTACGGATTGACTATCGTCACTCGCAACACTGCCGACTATGCACGGGCACGGACCACGCTGTTTAATCCCTGGGTTGATTCAATATAAACTGATCCGATAGCCCCTGGAGCATTTATCGAAAAAGTCGGTCCCCGCTTGTCTCCCTCCTCACCCGCCCTGATTCAACTGCGATTAGCGAGAATCCATAGCGCTGACGGGAGGATATTCGCAATAACGTGGCGAAATCTAGGTCCGGCACTTTGTGCCCCCGCAGGGCCAGATTACGCTTGCAATCGCATTTTGCTGATTGGCGTTCCGCATCTTCCACCGGCGAGTGAGTAGCATAGCAAAGGCCCAAACACGTATGAGCGAGTATAGCCTCCAGCAGAGTAGTTTTCATGCACATCGCATAACCCTCGAAGGGTTGGGCGAGGATGCTTTGTCGCAATCGCTCTCGACGGCGAGGGTGGATATGAACCCGCATCAGGTCGATGCCGCCCTGTTTGCATTGGCGTCCCCACTGTCGAAAGGCGTCATTCTTGCCGATGAGGTTGGGTTAGGCAAGACTATCGAGGCGAGTCTTGTCATTGCCCAACGTTGGGCTGAACGCCGCCGCCGCATTCTCCTGATTGTCCCCGCCTCTTTGCGCAAACAGTGGAGCCAGGAGCTTATCGAGAAGTTTTCGCTGCCGTCCGTCATTATCGAGAGCAAGACCTTCAATCAGGCGAAAAAGGCTGGAGCGGCATGGCCGTTTGAGCAAGACGACAAGATCGTCATTACATCATACGAGTTTGCGGCTCTGAAATCCGACGACATTGCTCGTTGCAGGTGGGATCTCGTCGTTTACGATGAAGCGCACCGACTCCGCAACGTGTTCAAACAGGGCACTGCCGTACGTGCTCAGCGGCTACGAGATGCGACCCGCTCGTTCTACAAGGTTCTGTTAACCGCAACGCCGCTGCAAAACTCCCTCATGGAGCTTTACGGCCTGGTATCGGTTATCGACGGGCAATTTTTCGGCGATGAGGGGGCGTTTCGGAGCGCCTACGTTAACGGCGGCACGACCAACAGTGGCTTGCTGTTCCTTCGTAAGCGTCTCGGGACCATCTGTAAGAGAACCCTCCGCCGCCAAGTTCAACAGACTGGGCTTATTAAATACACGCAGCGTTGCGCTGTCACATTACAGTTTGAGCCGGGCGAGGATGAGATTGAGCTTTACAACGGGGTTTCTGCATACCTGCAACGACCGGAGACAATCGGATTTGGCTCACGTTCTAACGCACTCGTTACATTGGTCGTCCGCAAGATCCTCGGCTCATCGACATTCGCTGTTGCCGAGACGCTGACCAAAATCATCGACCGGTTGAAAGACAAGCAGCCGCCGACAATCGAAAGCCTGGTCGATTACGATGCCGTTGAAGAAGACGCCGAAGAGCTTGAAGCGGACGAGACGCCGGGTCCCGAAGCGCAAATCGACACGGTGAAGCTTGCCAGCGAGATTGCCGAGTTAGAGAGATATCGAGACCTTGCTCTTAACATAGGCGAAAACGCCAAAGGCTATAAACTCGTCAGCGCACTGCCACAGGCGATTCTGGAAATCGTCGAAAAGGGTGGAAGACAAAAGGCCGTGATATTCACGGAATCCGTACGCACCCAGACTTACCTCGCCAGCCTCCTGACCGCCAACGGCTACGGTGGCGATATCGTCCTCCTGAACGGGCAGAATAACGACCCGGCCAGCCGAGAAATCTATCACAACTGGCTCGACAGGCACCGAGGGACGGAGGTGGTCTCGGGTTCCAAGACGGCGGACATGAAGGCTGCCGTGGTCGAAGCCTTTAGGGACGACAAGTCCATTTTGATTGCGACCGAATCCGGGGCGGAAGGCATCAACCTTCAGTTTTGCTCCCTCGTCATCAACTATGACCTCCCCTGGAACCCGCAGCGTGTCGAGCAGCGCATTGGCCGCTGCCATCGTTACGGCCAGAAAATCGACGTGACCGTTGTGAACTTCCTCAATCTCAAGAACCGTGCGGAGCAGCGAGTATTTGAGTTGCTCGACCAGAAGTTCAAACTCTTTCAGGGCGTATTCGGTGCCAGCGATGAGGTACTCGGCGCAATCGAGCGAGGAGTGGACATCGAGCGACGCATATTGGAAATCGTTCAAAGCGCCCGTAACGAAGACGAAGTGAATGAAGCGTTCGACAAACTCCAAACCGAATTGCAGGAGCAGATTAGCGAACAAGTTCTCGATGCCCGAAACAGGCTTCTTGAAAGCGTCGATGAACAGGTCATCCGTCAGCTTAAATCGAGAGACGGCGAGATCCGGTTCTCACTATCCGAGTTCGACCGGTCGCTCTTACTGATTGCCAAAGCCGAGTTGCCCAGCGCCCAATTCCACGATGACGACGTACGACGTTTCGACTACGACGGAAAAACCTACACGACGGAGTGGCCGCTTGCCGACGATAGAGGCTGGCAATTCTTCCGCCTGACCGAAGGCACCCTTGCGCCGCAGCTTATCGATGCTGCAAAATCACGGACGTTCAATGACGCCGCTCATCTTTGCTTCGACCTTGACGCCTATCCCGGCGTCCTGGGCGATGTAGACCGGTTGCGTGGAACCTCGGGATGGGCACGTGTGGCGAAGTTGCGTCTCGATACCCCCGCTTTGGTACGTGAGCATCTCGTGATATCCGTCCTTGCCGATAACGGGCAGGATGTTCACCATGAGACTATCGAACGCCTGATGGCGGTTCCGGCCACGGAAGCTCAGTCAACCGAGTCTGTCCCGGAACAGCGATTGGCCGAGATCCAGATCAATCGACAGAAGGAACTCTTCGACCAAGCTGAACAGCAGAACGCCGAATGGCTTGACGACGAAAACGAGAAGCTCGACGCTTACGCCGATGACCTTGAAAAAGCGTTCGATGCGGAAGTGAAGAGCATTGAAGCCGACATAAGAGCCGCAAAGAAGTCGTTGCGTGGGTCGAACCTACCAATGGCCGAGAAGCTGGCGGAAAAGCGTAAGATCAGCAATATGGAAGGACGCCGGGATAAATTGAAGGCTGACCACTTCGAGCGCCGTACCGCAATCCGGGCGGAAGTCGAAGCCATGCTCGATAGCATTCAGGAAAAGCTAATGCTTGTGCCGACCCTGACACCGCTTTTCACCATCCGCTGGGAAGTGAAATAGGCCAGCAGTCGAGCCGCATCGTCGCAGTAGCAAAGACCAGAAAGCCGCAGTATGAACCACAAGCAACGTCTCGAACTCACATGGATTGGCAAGGATCAACGTCCCCGCCTGGAACCCCGCATCCTGCTGGAAGATCCAGAGAAGAGCTACCACGCCAAAACACGGATTACCGAGGGCGACATTTTCGATAATCGCCTCATCTTTGGCGATAACCTGTTGGCGCTCAAGGCGTTGGAGCAGGATTACGCTGGCAAAGTCAAATGTGTTTACATTGATCCCCCATACAATACAGGGTCAGCGTTTGAGCACTATGATGATGGTATGGAGCATTCGATATGGCTTTCGCTAATCCGTGCTAGGCTAGAGATTCTGTGGAAACTGTTAGATAAGACCGAAGGCTCTATTTGGATTTCCATTGACGACTCCGAAATGGCTTATCTCAAAGTTCTCTGCGATGAACTTTTTGGTCGCCGTTCATTTATTGCTTGTAATATTTGGCAGAAGCGATATTCCCGAGAAAATCGTGAAGCAATCGGCGACGCCCATGAATATCTACTTGTGTATGCAAAGGAGCCAGATGTATTTAAGGGAATACGGAACAAGCTGCCTCTAGGCGAAAAGCAGCTTTCTGTTTACAAAAACAAGAATAACGACCCCAAAGGCCCATGGAGGGCAGTTTCATTTTCGGCGCAGGGTTACCGACCAAATCAGATGTACGAAATCGTTTCACCATACACCGGCAAAAGACATAGGCCACCTTCAGGTTCTTGCTGGAAGGTTATCGAAGATGAATACAATCGATTATTGTCAGAAGGTCGAATGTTCTTTGGCAAAGACGGAAACGCTGTTCCGTCCAGAATCCAATATCTAAAAGATATCGAAGGAATAGTACCGTGGACCTGGTGGCCGCATGACGAGGTCGGGCACACTGATGAATCGAAGAAGGAGATTCAGGCTCTGTTTGGCAAGCAAGACGCTTTCGATACGCCAAAGCCAGAACGACTAATTCAGAGAATTATTCAAATAGCTACGAAGCCTGGCGACCTGGTACTTGATTCCTTTCTCGGCTCCGGCACCACCGCTGCGGTTGCTCACAAAATGCACCGCAGGTGGATTGGCGTAGAACTTGGAGAACACGCCGATACATTGTGCATTCCCCGCCTCAAGAAAGTTATCGATGGCGAAGATCCCGGCGGCGTCACCAGTGCCGTGGATTGGAAAGGCGGCGGAGGGTTCCGATATTACCGGCTTGCGCCATCGCTGCTCGAAAAGGACCACTGGGGCAACTGGGTTATCGCCAAAGATTACAATGCCGCCATGCTTGCCGAGGCCGTATGCAAGCTCATGGGTTTCTCCTATGCGCCCAGCGAGAGCGAGTATTGGATACATGGCCGCTCGTCGGAAACGGATTACATCTACGTCACCACGCAAAGCCTGACGCATGAGCAACTCGCCGCCATTTCGCACGAGGTCGGCGAGGAGAGAAGTTTGCTCGTTTGCTGCAAGGCATTTCGGACAAACAATCTCGATGCCTTCCCGAACCTGACCGTCAAGAAGATCCCCCAAACTGTTCTTAGCAAATGCGAATGGGGAAAGGACGACTACAGTTTGAAGGTAGAGAACTTGCCGATGTCGGCCCCGCCGCCCGAGCCGCCGATAGCCCAGCCCAGCCTTTTCGGGGAGGGCGAGTAACATGGCAAACCGTGAACTCAGAACAATCACGCAGCGGCTTTCGCTTCGTCCCCCGCAAGAGAAGTCGCTTGAAATCCTCGCCCAGGTTTTGGACGCCGTTCGTCTTGAGAAGGAAGGCGACACCTCCGCATCGCTCAATATCATCCAAGCGCTCTATCCGGGCGTAACCGATTTTGAGCGTGAGTTTCCGTCGCTCTGCTTTGCGCTGGCTACCGGCGTTGGCAAAACCCGGCTGATGGGGGCGTTTATCGCTTACCTCTACCTGACCGGAAAGAGCCGCAACTTCTTCGTGCTGGCACCCAATAAGACCATCTACGAGAAGCTCATCGGGGATTTCTCGCCCGAATCGCCCAAGTACGTCTTCCGTGGCATCGCCGAGTTTGCGCAAAATCCTCCTGAGATTGTCACGGTCGAGAACTACAAATCCGGCGCTGGCATTCGTCTCGACGGGAGAACATCCAGCACCCTGTTCGGCGGCGATGTCCATGTGAACATCTTCAACATCGACATCATCAACAAGGAAGAAAGCCCTCGTGGAAAGCCTCAGATGAAGGCGCTTCAGGAAACCATCGGGGAAAGTTATTACAGCTACCTGTCCAAGCTCGACGATCTGGTTCTCCTGATGGACGAGGCGCATCGCTACCGGGCAAGCGCCGGGGTGAGGGCCATTAGCGGCCTAAAGCCGATTCTTGGCCTGGAACTCACCGCCACGCCAAAGACAGTCGGGGCCGCCTCGGTGCCGTTTTGCAACGTCATCTACCGGTATGGATTGGGCGAGGCGATGGAAGATGGCTTCGTAAAGGAACCCGCCGTCGCCACACGGAAGGATTTCGACCCTCGTTCAGTCCCGGCGGAGCGCTTGGAACAAATCAAGCTTGAGGATGCCGTTCACTACCACGACCACGTTTCGGTCGAGCTAGATCGTTATCACCGTGTCACCGGAAAGCCAAAAGTTCATCCGTTTATTCTTGTGGTCGCCCAGGATACCGACCACGCCCGGAACTTGCGCACGTACATCGAATCCGACGATTTCTTCACTGGCCGGTTTAGAGGACGTGTGATTGAGGTCCATTCGGCGCTTAAGGGCGACGAGAACGAAGACTCCATGAAGCGCCTGGTTGGATTGGAACGGGACAACAATACCGATATCGTCATCCACGTGAACAAACTCAAGGAAGGCTGGGACGTTACCAACCTCTACACCATCGTTCCACTACGTGCATCGGCATCGGAAATTCTAACGGAGCAAACTCTCGGTCGTGGCCTTCGCCTCCCATATGGTGCCCGTGTCGCTAAGAACGAAGACGATGAGTTCGCCGTGGTTGACCGCCTGACCGTGATTGCGCATGAGCGTTTCGATGAAGTCATTCAGGCCGCAAAGCAACCCGGCTCCATCGTTATGAAGCGTGTCGAAATCGGGGAAGGCGGAGACGTTTCCTTAGCCGGAGCCATACTGGTCGATTCGCCGTCGTCCGCACAAAGCATCATATTTGGCATTTCAGCGAGCATACCCGGCGCTCCGGCAGCCCCGACAAGGCCCGAAGTCATCCGAACGCCGCAGGGCACTCAGGCAGCAACCGTCACTCTCGATGTCATTCGCCGCTATGAACGCAAACTCGGCAGCGTCGAGGAATTGCGAGATGCGGAAGTTCAAGAGCAGATTGTGGCAGACGTTCGTGAACTTCTTCAACCGGTGCAGCCCTCGTTGACGGGGCTTGTCGTCGAGCCTCAAGTCGATATTCAGCAGGTCGTCGAGACGGTTGCAACTATCGTCGCCGACTGCACCATATCGATTCCGCAAATCGTGGTCTTACCCAAGAGGCAGATTAACTTCTACTTCGCCGACTTCGACCTCAGCGGATTGGAAAGCATCAATGTTCGCCCGGTGGATGATGGTCTGGTCATCCAGACCATTCGCACCGAAGTGAGGCAATACCTCGCCAAGAGCGTCAATGACCCGCACGAAGACCGGCTTGAGGATTACCTCGTTCGCTACCTCATAGAACGTAACGAGGTAGATTATGATTCCCATGCGGACTTGCTGTACAAGCTGTCCGGGCAGGTCGTCGAACGGATTAGTTCCTATCTCGACACCGCCCCCGACATCGAAAGCGCCTTATTGCGGCACGGTCGTCAGCTTGCCGAGTTCATCTTTGCCCAGATGATGCAGCACTATCACGAAACGCCGCTCGGCGACGACGATTTCGAGGTCAAGGTAACGAGAGGCTTTCGCACATTGGATAGCCAACCGCTCAACCTCGTGCCCGGCCAACACGTCCGCACGTTCAAACAGCCGGTCTCGCCGCTATCGGACACAAAGAAGGCGGTGTTCGGCGGCTTCACGAAATGTTGCGCCACGGTTCAGAAGTTCGACTCCGACCCAGAACGCCGCTTTGCCGTGCTTATCGACGACGAACGAACCGTGGAAAAGTGGCTGAAGCCTGGTCGTAACCAGTTCCAAATCGAGTACCGCTCGGGCGAAGGCTACGAACCCGATTTCGTCGTCGAAACGATTACTCAGAAGCTCATATGCGAGGTGAAGAAGCGGGACGAACTCGAAGACGACATCGTGAAGGCGAAGGCGAAGGCAGCAACTAAGTGGTGCAGCACCGCCAACCGCCATGCCGTCGAATCCGGCGGCAAACGCTGGCGCTACGTGCTCATTCCTGACGACCAGATCATCGGCAGCGCCTCGCTCGATGGGCTTGTGGGCAGATTCGGGCAAGGGGCGGGGTGAGTGAACGATTGAAGAAACGCTCGACCAATTACCCGACGCATTCACAACCGACCTATACCGAGCGAAATGCCAACAGATCTACGAGCATGTGTACGAGAAATACTATGGCGAGGGACATAGCGCTTATAGTGCCGGGGCGTAGGATTTAAGACAATACATTCATATTAGCCCGAGGGCGTAATCGTAGGCGCTTCGGGATTACGCTATTCAAGTACTTCTGGTCAAACATGTATCCATACCTATCTGACGGGCAACGCCGGTCACCAGATTATCAGGCGTCGCCTGTTTTTCATAAAATAGCTGATACACCAAGCGGCAGAGTCGCCGACCTTCACAAGGAGTGCCTCATTTGGCTTCTGGATCACGAACTCACACGTGAGGCTCCAGCGATTCAGAACGACAGCCCACAAGAGGCAGTCCCAAAGGCATCTGTTCGTCCGTCGCAGCGCAAGAAGGCCGATGAAATCAAGAGGCTGGAAGATAAGGCGGGGCATCGTGACGCTATCGACGAGGACGTTAAGCGACTTTGGCAAGAGCACAAGAACCCGAAAGAAGTCGCCAAAACCATTGATGTCGAACGACTAAATCCAGACACGCTGGCGTTCTACAGACCATTCCACTATCACTCCACACGGCCAGGTGCCTTATTTCCCGCTCCGGCATCGGATTGGGGCATCTATCTTTGGGCTGACAAGCTGCTGGCATACGGCGGACGGATGATAAGTCGGTCACGAAACATTTACAGCTTCACGCCGGACGTTATCATGGCGCTCGTAGCATTTGAGGTGTTTAACCACGAGTTCTTTCATCATATCGTCGAATGTGCTGCAACGTCGCTAGAAGTCGTGAGCGCCGGGTTCGGGTCGCCCAAACGCATCTTCTTTGATTACACCGACAAGGGTTATTGGCATCCGTCTGATTTGGGCGTCCATCCGCACGACCCTCTCGAAGAAGCTCTCGCCAATGCCTATGCTTACAATTCACTGTCGTTCATTTCACGCATAAAGGCGGGATATAAGACCACCGCCGTGAAACTCTACCAGGAGCTACTCAAGAAACGCTGGCGTTACGACCCGCCAGGCTACCGCCATGCGAAATCGTATATTGACGGTGCTTATGTCTCCGGCGCAGCCCAATTGCTTGCAATGCTTACGCATAGCGCCGACCTAGATCCAAGTTCGGCTATGTTGATAAGCCGACAAGTACTACTAAACGGCAACAGCGCCTTCTACATGAAGCCAGAGGTTCCGACCTTCATTTTCGGCACCCCTGAGGCAGTAGAGAAGTTCTACGAGTTGGTGCCAGCGCCAATGGAAACGTATACGCAACTATTCTGGCCTACCAACACCAGCAAACTCGATGACGCTATCCAAGCTCGGAAGGCTGCGGAAGCTGCGGCGAAAAAGGCATTGGCGGCTAAAGCATCGGCCTAGATTGACGACGGCACGTGCCGGTCACCCGGCATCGCACATTGAGGCATTTATCCTTATGACTCTAAAGGACCGCATTCTCAACCTCATTTCCGAACATCCCGGCTTGTCGGATCGAGAAATCACGAACAAGCTGTTAGGCGAAGCAGCACTTCAGCAACCGGTCAATGGCGCTTGCAGGGCTCTTGAAGCAAGTGGCTTGATATCAAGGGACAAAATACCCGGAGGCAGGATTGGCAATTACGTGAAAGACACTTGTGCCGTTCCTGCTGAGCCGGTACTGGCTCCGGTCGCTGTAGCAACTCTTGTGGACGAGCTTACTGAGGATCGACTTAAGACTGCACTCAAGCGATGGCTCGAATCCGATGGATGGACCGTCCAGGTTGCCATGGGGCACGTTCCGGGGATTGATGTAGACGCCTTCCGTGATAGTTCACGCTGGATTATAGAGGTCAAGGGATGCGGATCGTTGAACCCAATGCGGGTCAACTACTTCTTGTGTGTCCTTGGAGAGACGCTTCAGCGAATGAGTGATCCGGCTGCCAAGTATAGTATCGCATTGCCGGACATGCAGCAATACAGGCGATTATGGGAAAGGCTGCCAATTCTTGCCAAGCAAAGGACGGCCATTTCAGTTCTGTTTGTTGCTAATGACGGCACCGTTGTTGAGGTCAGCTAGATTGGCTCCTGTGGATGAATATTTGGCGGCTCGTGACGGATTAGCAATTTCAAAAATTGTCGCAATTTGATCTACAATGATCTAAATCGAAATCCATCGTTCATGCTATCCGGTTCGCAGAGTCCATCAGCCAAGGGAGCTAATCCCGATGCCGCCCACAACGTTAACCAAATCCGACTTTACCGCTGGCGCTCAATGCGAAAAGCGGCTGTATCTCCAAAAACACCACCCGGAACTCGCAGCGCTGCCGTCCGATACGCTCGACCGCCGTGCCGAAGATGGGATTGTTGTTGGCAAACTTGGTCGCCGATACTATCCAGGCGGCATCCTCATTGACGCCGCTAATGGCGAACCGCTCGAACAAACCGCCTACGCTATCCGAAGCGGCGTCGATACCATTTTTGAGGCGACCTTCCTTTCCGAAGATGTCGGAGCTTACGTCAAGTGTGATATTCTGAAGCGCATTCCAGGCTCCATCGACCAATGGCACGTCATCGAAGCGAAATCCGGCACGAAACCCGACGCCGATTACGTGAACGATGTAGCGTTTCAGGTCTATGCTGCAAGAGCGGCGGGACTAAACGTCGTTCGGGCATCGCTTTTGCTGGTCAATAACCAATACGTTTTCGGCGATGGGGATTTGGATCTCTCGGCGTTTTTCACGGAAATCGATGTCACGGACCGAGTAGAGGCGGTGCTCCCGACCATTCAAGCCGAGGTTCGACGATTTCAGACAATGCTCGATGTCGCCGACACTCCGAATATAGAAACAAATCGCCACTGTGACTCGACGCCAAAGTGCGAGTTTCACGGACACTGCCACGCTGACCAGCCCGAGCACGATGTCATTCAACTCCCTCGTATCCTGGCAAAGCAAGTCACGGAGTTTCGAGAAGCCGGATGCCGAACCATTCCCGACATCCCCGATGAAATGCTTGCTAAGAAGCCTCAGTGGATGATGATCCGAGACGTTATCCAAACCAGCCATCCTCATTTCGGACCTGGGCTGCGGGAAGCGCTATCGGCAGTGACGTACCCGTTGCATTTTATCGACTTTGAATCCGTGGGTTCTGCAATTCCGCTCTACGCCGGAACACGACCTTATCAACCCCTGTGCTTTCAATGGAGCAACCACATCATCGACACTCCGGGAGCCGAGCTACGACACGAGGAGTTTCTGCATACCACCAGTGGCGACCCTCGACCCGCTTTTGCCGAGACTCTGTGGCGGTCAGTCAAGGATGCCGGGACCATCGTAATCTATTCAGGCTTCGAGATTTCCAGATTAAAGAACCTCGCCGACGATGGAATACCGTATGGCGCTGAGTTATCGGAAAAGCTCACAGGCTGCGTCTTGGATATTCTGAAGGTCGTGAAGGAGCACACTTATCATCCGGCATACAAAGGCTCGTTCTCCGTGAAAAAAGTGCTACCCGCCCTGGTTCCCGAGTTGAGCTATGCCGACCTCGCCATACACGACGGCGACACGGCATCGGTGCGCTATCTTGAGATGCAAGGATTTCGCCCGAGCGACCAGGCTCCCGAAGAGATTGCGGCGAACCTGCTGGAGTATTGTTCGCTGGATACGCTGGCGATGGTGAAGATCTTCGAGGTGTTGGCGGAGAAGGCGGGATTGGCCGAGACTCAAATGCTACAATGAGCACGGTGCGGATGTAAAGTCGGCTCAACTTACCATAAAGTTTGGCGACGCCTAAGAGAGGCGTTTCACCTGAGCCTCTAACTTTTATAGAAAAACTTATGTATACGCCTCATATCAGGAGTATAGATGGGATACAGAAGGAATCGTAGCTTCATGAGTGGAATGGTAAGCACGTGCGAATGGTCGGGATTGCTATTATCTCAGTAATCGCCATAAACAGCGGTTAAAGTTCGCCGCAGGAGTCTGATCTGTGACCATTTCAGGGCTTCGGTCAATCCTATATAGCATTGCCAGAGCGCTTGGCGACGTTCAGGCTGTACGCAGTGGTCACATTGGAAAGCGCATAGCACGGCGGATCTCAGGCCGGATAGCTGGTCGCATTCTCGGCAGACTGTTTCGGAAATAGCATGGCCGTTAGGCTGTTCGCCCCCTATAGGTCGGGATTATGCCGACCGCTCCCCACGCAGCAGTGGTGGCGCTTACACCCGCACCGGACACGAATTAGAATAGGGACACAAAGAGGATTTCTGATATGCTGAACTTCGAAGACAACTCTGATGTAAGGCGGCTTCCCATTTTCTTGCTTCTTGACACCTCTGGATCAATGACGGGAGCACCGATTCAGGCCGTCAATGAAGGCCTAAGGACACTCCAACGGGCGCTTCAAGAAGATCCCCATGCCCTTGAAACAGCGCATATCAGCATTATTACATTCGGTGGTCACGTGGAACAGGTGTGCTCGATGGTACCTGCTGACACGTTTGAACCTCGGGAGTTAGTCGCATCTGGCACAACTCCAATGGGCGAGGCTCTCCTCAAGTTGAACATGTGCCTCGATACTGAAGTCAGACTGAGATCTACGGACCAAGCCAAGGCCGATTGGAAGCCACTGGTTTTCTTGTTTTCTGATGGCGAACCTACAGATGGGCAGAATTGGCGTGAAGGCATTAGCGCACTTAAGAATCGTGCAGACCGAAAGATGAGTAATTTTATTGCGATTGGTGCTGGTCCTAGTGCAAATCTGGCAATGCTTAAGGAACTTGGGGGGGTTACGTTATCAATGTCCGAATTGACGCCCCAATCGATAGCGGACCTGTTTTCATGGATATCGCAATCCGCACAGGTTGCAAGTCGGTCAGCAAGCAGGTCGTCCGCCGAGGAAGCAGACGCAGATTTGCCGGAGTTACCCCGGTCGATTAGCATAAAGTTGTAAAGCAATATAAATAGGTGCTTTATGCCTCCAAAAGGTAAGGCGTTATGGGAAACAAAGATAATTGGCTTTCGGTTGTTGGGTATACGGTTGCGGCGATTGGCATTGCTGGCATTTGCTACTACCTAATACGGTCTATGCAAAAGCAAGACGGCAGCCAAGACGACGGCAACGTGGAATCCAAGCCTGACATCGATTCGTGGAAGGGTGAACGAGTAAGCGACCCGCCGAAATGGCTAGAGCTTGAACCCACCGACGAGTCCGACCCTTGCAAGCATGTTGTACAAGAGGCGCTTGATAGCGATGCGTGGTGGTTGACGGCTGCAAGTCGTCGTGGCAAATCACATGCACATAAGGGGCACTGGCGTGAGGACGCATATTGTCTTGGATTTGCCAACGGGTGGAGCCTCATATCAGTTAGTGACGGCGCTGGGTCGGCTAAGCTATCGAGAGTTGGAGCTAAGATCGCATCACGGGCGGCAATCGAGCAGCTTTCGACATCGCTGTCCGGCACAACCGATGACGCTGAGGATTTGGTGGCACCGATTGACGCTCTACGCCTAGCGGTCCACAAGGCACATGAAGCACTTGTTGCCGAGGCCGAAAGTCGTAAAGCTTCCATTAAGGACTTTGCGTGTACTTTGCTCATCGTGGCGCATCGACAATTGGCAAGCGGCGAATCGGTCATAGCCCATCTTCTCATTGGAGACGGCGCAGTCTTCATAAAGTATTGTGGAAATGACGAAAGTACCGCAGTGCCAATCGTCTTGGAATCGGGGGACCATGGGATTTCAGCAGGAGAAACAACGTTCCTTACGAGCAGGGCTGCCGAAGAGTGGGATGCCCGAGCGACTTATACCAAGGATGCACGTCCCCTGGATTTTCTACTCGTTCTAAGTGACGGCGTGGCCGATGATTTCATGCCCTTTGATAAATACCCAAAGCTTCTCACTGAGTCTATCGCACCGCAGGTTCTTAGCTATCCAAGGGACGAGCACCCAGCGAAGCTTCAAGAGTTAATCGCCTACGAAAAGCGTGGATCGTTTGACGACCGAACAGCAGTGCTACTGTCACGTTTGAACTCTTAAGGTAGACATGAATGCGCATCAATTCGCCAGTAGCCTTGAAACATGCCCTTGCAAGTGCTACGAGTGGCGATGAGATACACTTGTCCCCCGGTGAGTTTCTTGGACCATTCCAGGTCACCGTCCCAGTAAGCATAATCGGCAGTGGACCTGCAACGGTTCTATACCATCCGCTAGGTCCTGTGTTACATTTTTGGGCAGAAAACTGTCGGCTTGCAGACATCAGGCTTGAGATAACTGAAATCTCTGGGAACGAGGCCATAACTGGCAGCAGTCCAGACCTTGACAACGTTGAGGTCCGTGCAAGTAGGACCGGCGCTGGGCACCCATCCCTTCCAGCGGCAATCAATCTCGACGACTTGCCTCCAGACGCAACAGGGGTTTGGATTATCCACATCGATACTCCCGTACCCCTAGATTTGTCCTGCCCTTTCAATCAAATAGCTATTATTCCAGAATCTGTCCCGGCAGGTTCTCATGCTGTCCGTCTCAGATTATCGCCACGAAGTCTTGATGATGGGATGATGATCTTGACTCGCCTAACTGCACGGTCTAGTACCTGTAGATACGACATTCCAATGTTTGGCAAAGTTAGGTCCGGCGCTGAGCCTTCCCGTCCTTCGATACTAGTACCCAACGACGTTCCAACTATCGAGAATGCAATCGATAAACTCGAACCTGGGGATCGAATCGCACTAACGACCGACACATATGTCGATAGCCTAGCTTTATGCGACGATATTGAAATTGTCGGAATGCCAGAGGGCGTCGAACAAGTTAAACTCATTGTCAGATGTGAATCGGGTCTACGTGTTCTCAGTGGAGCTTGCCTAAAGAACCTTGATATCGTTACTGAATCGGGGGGCGCAATATCGTGCATTGGTGGGGCAGCGGTTATTGAAAGGTGCAATATTAAGTCGGAGAATGGCGATGGACTGGTAGTCGCTCCTGGCGCATCCGCTATAGTATTTAGGTCCATGGTATCGGATTGCAGAGGTTCTGGCATTAGGTTGGAAGCAAACAGCAAGTTGGACTTGACAGCAAGTATGCTAGTTCGAAACCGCCGGACTAACTTGGTTGTTTCTCCGGGTGCCACAGTAACTGCTCGGAAGAGTAGCTTTCAAAGCAGCCACCAAGGTTCAGGAGTTACTGTCGGCGGCACATTCCGAAGCGAAGAATGTATATTCTTCATGAACGCTAGATCAGGCTTATGGGTTGAGTCATCTGCGACTGTCGAAATCAGTAAAGGGCAGATAGAAGAAAACGGTGATTGGGGCATTCGTCAGATAGGTTCCGGTCTAGTGGAAATATGCGGAACTCACATTATTTCTAACCGCAAAGGGGCTGTTTATGCTGACACGCCCAGCCTTCAAAACCAGTACCCTCTTTTAGAGCAATGAAGCGATTCAAGACAATAACAGGCGTCATTATCGAGTGCAGGGACCAAGCCTTTGCTTCGGGGGCCAAAGGTTTATGCTATCGGTCCAATGACGGACGATTTGTTGTAAAGGTGTACAAAAAGGCAGATCCGGCAACCCGCAAGACTCTTGAGCAAGTAATCGGCAAATACAATCCTCTTCAACGCTATACGGGCGACGAACTTGAATACTGGCAACAGCATCTGTGTTGGCCCGTTGACATTATTCAAGGCTCTCCTGGTGGAGTGGTTATGCCATACGTTAACCTTCCATATAGCTTGGCAAAACTCCTCATGCCGAAATACAGGAAGATGCATGTTCCAGAACCGCAGCGGGGGACATGGATTGGCTACTTGGAAATATGCACGAGGCTTGCAAGGGCAATCCGGCAGTACCATTCCAACGGGCTTTGCCATTCAGACTTATCGCTCAATAACGCCCTCGTCAACCCGACAACCGGCCAGATGACAATGATAGATCTTGACGGGCTTGTAGTTGAGCAAATGATTCCTTCCGCAGTTGATGGTACGCCGGGGTTCATTGCCCCTGAGGTAGTGCTTGGACAGGCGAAGTCGTCTATTAACGCAGACAAACATGCATTGGCAGTCATGATCTTCAGGACACTACTGTTTAGACACCCGCTCTGCGGAAAGCGCAAGTTCAAAGGATTGCTGGCTGATCAAGAAGAGCGAATGATTTACGGCGAAAAGCCACTCTATACAGATCATCCGAAAGACATCTCAAATCGACCCGGTAAAGAGTATGTTTCAGCTTCGAATTCCGGCCCATTCTTGGAGGCTCTCTTTGCGAGAGCATTTGTTGAGGGGCTAATACGACCAGAGGTTAGACCACTTGCATCCGATTGGGAATCGGCACTTCTGGCCACGGCTGATTTGACTATTAAATGCAAAAATCCGGCGTGTCAGACACATGCATTTGCTCTTAACAGGGAGCTGAACGGAATCTGTCCATTTTGCGGAGACAAGCATTGGAAGGGGGCCAAAGTGCCGGTTCTTTGTCTTTACCGACGTGGAACGACCACTGGCACGTTCGTTGCGGAGCAGGTGCTAGGGGTCAATCGAGCGATTGTATGCTTCGACGGAAAGTGCCTTACGTCACGGCATTTTCAGGACGCAGGGGAAGTAGGCATATTGAAGCCAAAGACCGTCGCTTCTATTGGCTTAGATAAGCAGGGACCGTCGTGGCGCTTCCGTAATCACGCCATTGATCTCATTGCATGGACCAATACTACGGGGCGACATTACTGTCAACCCGGCCAGACATTTTCCCTCGAAGAAAACACAATAATCGAACTCAGCAACGGACGGGTAGCGGTAGCAAAGATAGTCTCTTTATGAAAAGCAATTGGCACCGAGAGAATGGACAAGCGGAACATCCGCTCTCCCTTTGGCTCGAAGTGCAAACATTCTGGAGAAATACCAATGTCAGACAGTAGCAGAATCTCTAACTCAGCGATGGATAACGCAGATGTCTTACCAGAAGAAGAACCGCTATTCCTCGAATTTCAGGCGTATGTTCGCTCAGTCTCTAAGGAAGTGACGAAGAGCGCCGTATCGGATCTCCAAGCGGCTGTGGCGCAGCTTGCACAGGTTATCACTCAAAATCGTGAGGAGTTCCAGCGATTAAGTAAAACTTCCATTGATGAGCTTGAGGATGCAGTGCACACTCTTTCAGTGACCGTGCAGCAGAGCCGCTCGGATTATGCAGCACTTTTTGCCCCTGCTACCGAGCGCTTTGGTCGAGAGCTTGATACCAGACTGGCGGAGCTTGAGAGACGATTTTCAATTAGGACCGGAGAAGCGGTTCAGACGATGCATCAGCAGATGACTGCCAATGCTGAATCGCTAAACGCATCGGCACGAAGTAGATTTGCCCAACTTGCCACTCTGTCGGAAAATGCTAGTAAGCGTAACGCCGAAAACTTGGAACAGGCAGTTGCCGCACTGCATGATGTGGCGGCGAACTCGATTGAGACACCGATGTCTGCCCTGAAAACGGCACTGGGCAGTGTTACCCATCGCCTAGCATTGATCATAGGTTTCCTTGCTGTTTCTCAGGTCATAACTTGGGCATTGCTGGCGGCGTGTCTATGGCACCACAGGTAAGTAGGCTTGTCAATGGACAGCAATGAATTAGCACATTTCAGACGGCATACATTGGCAGCCTTTGATGGCGATGCTTCCGGCGGTGAACCGCCCTGGCTCCTGCGAGATCAAATTAGCCTTAAAGCCCAAATTGAACAGGCTGGCATGGAATCCAAGCTGTTGAAGTTCCATGAGGCACTTTCTAGCAGGGCCGATGATGCGAACGAGCCGTTTGAGGTATTCGTCATTGGTGAAGGGAACCATGGGAAGTCTACGTTAATCAACGCACTGTTCGGACGACCTCTTGCAGCAGTTGACAGGCAGCCCAAAACTTGGTGTTTCAATCGATATATCGCTTGTAACAATCCATCCGACTACGTAAAAATAATTACCTCGACCTCCATAGCCAACTATCCACACCTTGCAAGCAGACTTCGGCGAACGCACAAAGACTTTCGAGGGCATCCTTGTTTCTTGTTAACGCAAGCTGAGGCCGAAACTGCTTTTCGTGAGGAAGAAGAACGGACCCACGAGGCTTTGAGACGTAGTGAAACTTATAGCTCACCTATCTTGGAGATGGAATGGGAAGTCCCTGCCGAAAATGCATTGTTGCCGGGATTGAGGCTCGTGGACACTATGGGGACAGACCACTTTTTGTTATTCGGTAATGCGCATCGTCATCACCTGAGTTGGCAATACGCACGAGCCGATGCCGTTATCTGGATTACTGCCGCAGATAAACTTGGAGATAAGGGTAATCGTGATCAGTTTGAGCAGTGCCGTCGATACCACAAACCAATCGTAATGCTACTGAACAAAATTGACCGGATAAGTAATGCGGAGGCGGCGGTGCTACGGGCAGAAAGGGATTATGGGCATTCGGTTCGCAAAATCATACCGTTTTCAGCCCTTCATGCATTTCTTTCCAGGCAGCCTCGTGGATACGAATATACTGCTCAAGATCAAAGACTTCTAAGCGGCACTGGTTTATCCGAGTACCGTGACCTGTATGGGAAGAGCGGTTTGGAGTTATTGATTGGGCAGTTCGAAGAAATCTTGCATCGTAAGGGGGCAGTAACTAGGAACAGGGGCGCTTATGTAACCTTACGAGAGAAGCAGCGACAGATTCGAAACGGATTTATAGCAGAGCGGCAAGCTACGGCGCATAACCTACAATGCTATAGGCGATTACGGAAAATGTTAGATGCTGCGAAACAGGCTTGTATGGACCGAATCCATCTGGACATGAGGGAGAGAAGAGAAGAGTCCAGGCGTACGATTGATGCCGGTATCGGACGAATCGACTACATGAATAAAGGGGCCGCTCGTAGCATCCTCCAGTTAGACCAGATGAACGTGTTATTGAACCAAACGTCTCGGGACCTTTCCGATTATTGTTCTGGGGCACTACGACCGATTATTGCCCAATCGCAACGGCCTGAGAATCTGCTTATGGATAATGAGTATGCTCCCATTGGTGCCCCAATAACAATGTCGCTCCAATCGATTTCCATACGCACGACGGATGACAAATCGGCATCTGCACAGTGGGATATGCGATTTTCACGTGGCTTCCTAGATTCTTTATTATCGCTTGACTTTGGTCAGGCGTGGGACAACGTCAAGGCATGGTGGTGGAAGCAAACCGGCAATCAACGGGAACTTGACCGACACAATGAAAAGCTCAGAATCGACATGAAGTCGCTCTGTATTGCTAAACTGGATATAGGTGTTCAGTCGGCCACCGAATCTCTTGCCCGAAGCCTTAATGAACAATACTCAGCGATAATTAGTAACCTCGATAGCAATCTCAAGCAGTTTGGTGGAGAACAGGCTCTCGAATCTAAGCTACTGCAAATTGATGGTGCGTTGCCAAAGATAGCGGTACCTGCTGTATTTTTATCTGCTTCCGTCCGATTCATGCGAAAACATTCCTGGCCCAAATGTGAATAGGAGTTATTAGTTTATGGAAAGTAGAGCCGGAGCCACGATTTGGCAGTCATTACAGGATATAGAGAGGGAAGCGGAGGAAGCCATTGCTTCTACCGTCAACACCGCTATCTACGCCCCACTTCGCAAGTATGCCGATAAGCTCCACGAAATCGCACTGCGTTCGCACAGGTCCTTCAAGCTAGGGGTCGTGGGTGAATTCAAGGCAGGAAAGTCTTCACTCATTAACGAGTTGATAGGCGAAGAAATAGCGCTCATCGACGAGCTTGAAATGACTGCCACCTTGAATAGATATGTTTACGACAATGTGCGGCAAGCGACTATCATTTATTCAAATTCGACAACTGAAGTAATTAGCATCGACGAGGCAAACGAGCGGCTTAAGGCTCGTAAGGAAGATGTCGCATGGCTTTCGACTGTGCACAGCGTCACGTTTTCCGCATCTAATGCCGTTCTTTCTCGCATGGAGTTCTGGGATAGTCCTGGACTAGGTGGGTCGGACTTCAACGATGGCGTAGCTCAGATGTTTGTAGATGAGGTTGACGCTGTTATTTGGGTTTTCGACTGTAACTACCTTGGTAATGGCAATCTTTCAGACACTCTCGATAAACTGATAAGGCGTGGAAAGCCAATCTTTGCTGTCGTCAATAAGAGTGAAGACCTATCTATTGCAGAATTTCAGCGGGATGATGACTTGTTGAAGCGGTCATACGCCTCCGTGCAGTTTGCCCAACTGATTCACTTTAGCGCACTTATGGCAAAAGAGGCCCGTCTTGGAGTCCCCGAGTCAGTATATGACGGGGATCTTCCAGCCGATGGTGGGAGAGCCTCCCTACTCTGCTTGTTAGAGAACGAAGTATTTTGTGATCCCGACCAAATAACTGCGAAGTCAGCGGCGGGTGATTTTCGCTCGTGTCTTGTCTCGGCTGAAGACGAGATACTACAGGCATCTTCTGGCTTACGACGCTCCTTGTGGATTGCTCAAGAGCAACGTCGCACGATTGGGGAGAGCCTACGAGACAAAATCAGTTTGCTTTTTGACGAGAGCGTGTGCAGTGGACTGGCTCGGTCACTTTACGACGGGTGGATGACGGAAGCTAGAGGACGAATTGAGAAGGCAAATTCAAAATCCTTAGCCAGCATAGATTGGATTGCTGGGCAAGCGGAAGACATTATTAAGATGACCGCTAGAGATATTGCAAAGCAGTTCGTGGACTGCGCTAAGGACGGGTTCAAGACACAACTGATTGGATTGGGCTTGGACGAAGTCGCCGCTCTCGATGCCATGCTTCTGCCGCTAGAGCGGGACTCCGTTGAGCGTGTTCCTCGTGCGGCGGATATCTCGAAGCTGTTAGGACCAATAGAAGCGAATATAGGCGATCCGAGTATAGCTGGTTGGACTGAGGTCGCATCGTTTGCAGGTGTCGTGGCGGCGGCATTAGGGTTCATAGACTTGGGGATCTTAACCGCTGTCGGCTCGTTTATAGTGCGGCTGTTAAGTGCCCGTGCAGCCAAGGCTGTCGTTGGTGACGAAGCGGCGCTCAAGGATGTATGTACGAACAACTTTGCCCTCGTGTTTGGCAACCAGTCCAAGCGCATCGCTGATTCGTATTCTGCTAGGTGCAAGAGCGATGTTTTGTCCGTCTCGGACAAGTACGTTGACAAGCTAGTCACAAAACAGGAACAGTCCATCCTTCGTGGCGAGTCGTTTGAAGCGGTCAGCCTCAGGGTTCAAACTTTCGGGGCTGTAGCGCAAACTCTCAATTCTTTGGCGAACCGCACATCTGTTGTCGCTGGCCTTCGTATTAACGAGAAATCGACCGTCCTGCGAACGACTAGGCATATTGCGGCTGGTGAACGAGAAGGCATCAAGCAGGTATTTGATGCCATTAAATCGGAAACACCAGTCAAGTACATGATTACCGACCGTAAGTTTGCTCACAGTCTGTTTGATACTTTTTTGCTCGATTTACAGACCAACGTCACTATTCGGATTATTACTTTGGATGAGCCTACGACGGACGGCCTGGCCGATGTGTTCCGGGACAGGTTGCAGGAATGCCGGGCGAAAAGAGACGGTGCCGTGAGCGTAGTTGTCCCGCAATCAACGCTGTCAAGTAGCGCTGGGCCGTCTATCTCACTTAATGATCTCCCTACATCGGCGTGGATATTTACAGACAAAGGAGCTTACGAGTTCAGTGAGCCGCTGTCAATAGTTCTTTCCGGCAAAAAAGATTTCATATTCACGCCGCACGACGACTACTCGGAGGCATTACATCAGCAATTTCAGCGATGGTGGTCAGGTTCGGTCAAGGGGTATAATGCCGTCCAAATAGTCTGAGATAAGTAGTTGGAAGCACTTTAGAACGTCCGTTTTGTTCAGATGGACACTGAAACTGAGAAATTTATGGCAACTGTCTATTACTCGATTGGCAGCGTTACGTTTATTGTTGTTATGGTAACAGTGTGGTTGCTTTATTGCAAAGTCGCTTCTGCCATTGATGCCTGGAACGAAACACGATTACATGCTAATGGAGCGATTGAAGACGTAAAGTCGGCGATTGAAAAGATGGAGGCGACACGATCCGCATTGCAAGCAGTTGTGATAGAGCTGGACCCTGCCGTCAAGCGTATCAGCAAAGCATCTGAACTAATCAGCGATGCGACCCTGAGCATTAAAAGCACAATGGATTTGGTAACGCAGGTTGTTGGGTTGTTCAAGGGTGGATCAACGGTCGGGTCGGTTATTGAGACATTCTTTCGGCGAAAGCCATGAGTGACCTCATATAGCGGCTTATTGGGTTGCCAGACTCGTCAATCATCCTCCATCGCCGTCAAATCCCGAGCCTGATACAACATCCTTATCCGCTGGTCGATGCGCTTTCGATCTTTCATGCTGAGCGCCCGGAGCGTCATCTCTGCGATAGCGCAGTCGAATTGCTCTAAATCGTCATCGGCTTCGTCGTCGCCGAATAATGTGGATGGCTTGTCAATGTGTGCGATGGTCATTCTGGTTCTCCCGGTAGCATCGGTTGGCGGATGCTCTTACCGGAATCATTCGAGGGCGGCGGGGGCATGACCTAGCTCCACGGGCGGTAAAGTTACCCGATTCGAGCGGACAGATTGGCTTACCTTCGACTACTTTTGTGATTACGCTAATGATATTTAATGATAAATAATACCATGCCATTTTGACAGGTTGCCCGTCGATTAGTGCCTTGCCTCAGCACATCACGCTCATTAGCATCTATCAGTCAATAATATCTATCATTATCTATCATCTGCTTATACGAATTTCTCCGTTAGAGCAGTGTGTTCTAACGTTAGGACAAAATTGACATCCGAGCTTCCGAAACGCTGCACTCCCGGCGTTTTGGTTTGCACTCTAACCGGCCAATTAGGTATAATGACCCTGCAACTAGTCGCTACAGACATCCCGATTTATATTTAAAGAATTAAATCGGCGAAAAACGTAGAAAATGGACGATTAGCTTAGTGGTAGAGCGCCTCGTTCACACCGAGGAGGTCGGGGGTTCAAATCCCTCATCGTCCACCATGATATGTATACGGCCGCGAAAATCGCTCAAAAGCGGCGAATAGACTTGGCGTCCCACTGCCCTTTGTCGAAAGATAGAGGGCAAAATGAGAAAAACACCTCCTCGTTTCACGGTTTCCGAGGCCGAGATTTCGGCCTCGGACCTCCGTCGCGCCGCCGAAGGGTGGCTCCTCGACGGCGATATCCGACAGCATTCCAGTCGGACTCAGGGCAATCGCCGCGAGATCGTCGAGAAACTTCTGTGGTTCCTCGACGACCAGAAGCTGGACGTCTGCGGCGTTAACGAACTGCGCCGGTTCCTCGCCTACGTCACGCGCGGCCACGAGGACCCGCGCGGGCGCTGGGGCAACCCCCGGATGAAGAGGCCCGTCCGGCCGCGAACCGTCCACACCTACCACGGACACCTGCGCACCCTCTTCCGCTGGCTCGTCGCCGAGGGGATGGTCGAGCAGTCGCCCATGGAGCCGATCGCCCCGCCGGTCGCGCGCGCCGACCAGATCCAGCCGTTCACCGAGCCGCAGATCCAGTCGCTGATCGCGACCTCCTCTCGCACGACCCACCCGAAGCGCGACGAGGCGATCGTCCTGTTCCTGCTCGACTCCGGCGTCCGCGCGTCCGAGCTGTGCGGCATCACGATGCGCGACCTCGACATGCAGGGCAGGCGGTGCACGGTGCTCGGCAAGGGCAACAAGCACCGCTCGGTCTGCTTCGGGAAGTCCACGGCCCGCGCGATCTGGAACTACCTGCGCGAGGACCCGAGGGAGCCGAACGACCCGCTCTTCCTCTCCGACCGCGGCGAAACGAGCGGCGAGCCGCTTACCCGCTCGGGCCTCCTGCAGCTCGTCGAGCGGCTCGGCAGGGCGGCGCGCATCGACAGGACGCGCTGCTCCCCGCACACGTTCCGCCACACGTTCGCGGTGACTTTCCTTAGGAACGGCGGCAACGTCTTCACGCTCCAGCAGATCCTCGGGCACACCAGCCTGCACATGACGAACAGGTACGTGGCTGTCAAGAATCGCCTCATGTAGACCAGTCGGAATCGGCATATGTAGACCACTAAAAGTTTTGCGAGTCGCCGTTGAAAAATTTGCTTGTGTAAGTTACATTACATGGTCTTTTGAGCCGTCGTGTTGCACCTCCTTCTC
>JARLGU010000058.1 GCA_031292625.1 Capsulimonadaceae bacterium
TCAGATAGGTTCGAGCAAGTGTAGTTACCGTTCGTCGCGATCAAATATTCGATATATTGTTGCCTGGTCAAGATTCGAAATTGTGAATCAAAGACAGGAATCTTGTCAAGGCAGCAAACGACGCAAAGCGAAAGTCCTAATTAAGCATCATCGTGACCTACGCTCCCGAAAACCCATTGATCGTACAAAGCGACCGCACAGTGCTGCTGGAAGTTCATTCACCGCACGCCGAGGCTGCTCGGGAAGCCATCTCGCCTTTTGCCGAGCTGATCAAAAGCCCCGAGCACATTCATACATATCGCCTCACACCCCTGAGCGTTTGGAACGCCAGATCGGCGGGGATTGCGGTCGCCGATATGCTCGCGGCACTGCGACGTTTCTCGAAATACCCTGTACCCGAATCGATTTTGCAGGAAATCGAAACACTTGGGCAGCGATATGGCCTGACGACGATTGATCGCATGAGTGCAATCGATGCGCAATCAACTGAGTCACAGGGTTGTTTGATTCTGCGAGTATCGGATCGGCCGCTTGCAGAACTGCTTGCGCGCCACGATTCCGTCACCGCATTACTCGGCAACCGCCTCTCGGATACCGCATTCTCTTTTCCCGCGCATCGACGCGGCCTCCTCAAGCAAGGGTTGCTTGCGGCGGGGTACCCGGCTGAAGATATCGCCGGATACATCACGGGCGAGGCCCTGTCGATCCGGCTACGCGATCAAGCCATGAGCGGTGAACGTTTTGCCGTCAGGTCCTATCAACGGGAGGCGGCGGAGGCATTCCACCAATCGGGCAGCGCGCGCGGAGGCAGCGGAACGATCGTGCTGCCATGCGGCGCGGGCAAAACGATTGTCGGCATGGCGGCCATGGCCGCAGTCGGTGAGAACACGCTCGTCTTGACTACGGGACAGACATCGATTAACCAATGGCGGCGTGAGATACTAGACAAAACTCATCTCAATGAAGATCAAATCGCCGAGTATACCGGTCATATCAAGGAAACCGGCCCCGTTACGCTGACTACCTATCAGATCCTCACATGGCGTCCGAACCGAGAAGCGGAATTCCCTCACTTCGCGCTTCTCCGACAGCGGGAATGGGGCCTGATTATCTATGACGAAGTCCACCTGCTTCCCGCCGAAGTTTTCCGAATCACTGCGGAACTGCAGGCACGCAGGCGGCTCGGGCTGACGGCCACTCTGGTTCGTGAGGACGGGCGCGAAACGGATGTTTTCGCGCTGATCGGACCAAAGCGCTACGATGTGCCGTGGCGCGACCTTGAAGGGCAGGGATATATCGCGGCCGCCGATTGTACGGAGATCCGAGTGCCGATGTCCGACGACATGCGCATGGAGTACGCGCTCGCGCCAAACCGTCAGCGGTTCCGCGTGGCATCGGAGAATCCCGCCAAGATGAATGCGCTGGACGATGTGATTTCGCATGAGCAAGAAGAAAGCCGCGATAGCCAAGCGCGTATTCTGATAATCGGTGAATACCTGTCGCAACTGGGCGAGATCGCCCGGCAAATTGGCTGGCCGCTTGTTGTCGGCAAGACGCCCCAGACCGAGCGAGAGGAAATCTATCGACAGTTCCGAAGCGGCCTGATATCAGGCTTAGTGCTCTCGCGCGTCGGAAACTTCGCGCTCGATCTGCCCGATGCCGATGTCCTCATCCAGGTCTCCGGTAAGTACGGCTCCCGTCAGGAGGAAGCGCAACGTCTCGGTCGAATCCTTCGCCCAAAGAAATCCGGCGCCCGCGCCAGGTTTTACACTCTCGTCTCCCAACGAACATGTGAAGAAGAGTTCGCTCGCAACCGGCAGATTTTTCTCACGGAGCAAGGTTACCGTTACCAGATCAAGATTATTGACTGCGAAGCGCCTTCACGAAAAGTCTGAGCGTGGTGTCCGTTCAAGAAGAAATTCAGGAGATCCTCGTAGATTGCTACGGTGATGATGAAGCAGCCGGCGCTTGGTAGGTTGCATTCCAAGATGGCGCTGAGACGCCGTTCCCCGCATCGCTTCTGAGCGCCGGCGTACAAGTTACCGGCTTCCGCCTTGGAGCCGCGAATGCTATGCAGTGTCATGTTATTCGAGGCGATAGAACGCGATGGGTCGGCGTAGACGATCTTGACGAAGAAGGCCTCCCTGCTGACTTCCTCCATGTTCTCAGCCTTCATCGAGAATGTTCGTCAGGACGCTATTGACCGTAATCAAATCCGATACCCAATCGCTCGATATCCAACCTTCCGCTTTCCGAACATTCGCGCTAGCATCGGCACCGCCTCGTCCACGCAATCGTAGACAATTACCTCGCGTTTGTTGTCGTACTCGCGGTGGAGACGCCCCGCGTACTGCGCCAGCGCGACTGTCCACGAGATCGGCAGTGCGAGGAAGAGCGTGTCGAGACGTGCGTCGTCGAAGCCTTCGCCGATGTATCGGCCGGTACCGACGAGCACGCGAGGTGCATCGGGTGGAATCTGCCTGATTCCTGCCATGACAGCCCGGCGCTCTCGAATGCCCATTCCGCCACGAAGGGTGAACACGTTTGGGCAGTGCGCCTTGATGGCTTCCGCGAGAGTTTCGACGTGCTCGGTGCGTTCGGTGAGGACGAGCGGCGAGCGTCCGGCGGCGACGGCTTCCGCGACGTCCTTTACGATAAACTCGTTACGAGCGTCGTCGGCAACGAGGAGGCCGTACAGCGTTTGGATTACAGGCGGGGTATCGTCAGCAGCTACGGCGAACGAGGTAGGTCGAACGACGACACGATGATCGAAAGGACGCACGGCGGCCTGAATGCGCGGATCGATGTGAAAGCGAACGGGGCCGCACTGCATGAAGATGATCGGATGGTGTCCGTCGCGTCGGGCCGGTGTCGCAGAAAGACCGAGAACATAACGTGCCTTACTCGCCCGCGCGACACGCTCAAAACTGTACGCTGAGAGGTGGTGGCACTCATCGACGATCAGATGGCCGTAGTTCGCGACAACATCGTCCACGACACCCTTGCGGTTAAGCGTTTGGATGGTCGCAAGATCGACGATCCCGGTTGGGCGGTTCTTGCCACCGCCGATCTGCCCGATGAGCTTAGGATCGAGATCGAGGAACTGTGTGAGGCGTTCTTTCCACTGATCGACAAGCTGCTTCCTGTGCAGAAGAACGAGCGTGCTCACGCCGCGTTCAGCAATCATGCGCGCCGCGACGACGGTCTTTCCGAACGCGGTCGGGACCGCCAGAACTCCGGTATCGTGCTTTAGCAGCGACGCCACGGCTCTTTTCTGGCCTTCGCGAAGCTCGCCGACGAAATTGGCGTCAATTGTCGTTCCCGCGCACCTCTCGTCAACGATTTCGACGGCGATTCCGAGGGACTTGAGGAGATCCATCGCATCGTCGAGGCAGCCTCGCGGAAGCGCAATGTGCTTTGCAAAGTTCTCAGCGCACGCAACGATACGCGGCTTGTCGAACGTCGAAAAGCGCATCGCCTGCGCCTTATAGAACTCCGGATTCTGGAATGCCGCTATTCGGATCAGTTCGTTCAGGAGTTGAGGCGGGATGTCCGCCTTCGGGATGAAAACCTGATTTGCGAGGACGATTTCAATTGCCAAAGGCAGCTTCTCCGTAGTACTGAGATTCGGACGACGCTGTGAAGGCGGCAAGGTCCAGGGCTTATCATCGAACTCATCGTCAGTTGCCACCATCCGCACACCGACGATGTCGCCATGACGCTGCGCCTGCTCGACGATCGTTTCGACAGCTCTTTGAGCGGCAGGCCTAACCGACGCCAGAAACGCCATCTGGTTCGGGTAAGGCTGGAGTAGCTCATCCACGAACGCGCTGTTGCCGTTATTACGCACCATTCGCTGAAGCGGCAGTGCGATCAGGTTACCGTATCCGCCCGACGGCATCGTGTCTTGGTTCGGGAAAAAGCGATCGTACGAATCCAGGCCAATCTCCGGCCGCGCCTTCATGGTCTGCGTTAGGAAGAACGCGCCGAGCTTCCTTGCGAGAGATGCTTGAAGTGGCTGACCGAAGAAGATCCAGACATGCGCTCCGTTGCCGGATCGAGAGCGCTCCACGGCAGCCTGTACTCCGCAGGAACGGCAGGTTTCAGCGTAGGCGATCGCATCCTCCCTCCACGTTTGCTTGTCGAAGTCAGCCGCCAGGAACCAGCACATTTCATCCTGCAACAGCGGATACACCCCGACAACGCAATCGCGAGAAGCGAGGTCGTTTGCCCGCGCCGCTGGATCAACGCCGCGCAGGTGGTTGAGGATGACCGTGTCGTCGAGGGGCAGAAAGATGCGCTCTGGTAGCCGACCAGCGGGTCGGCATCAATGTAGCCCTCGCTCTTGCAGAACTTCAGGAACGCGCGCGCGACGAGGGCGTCGTGGCGGCGGGTGCCGTCGGCCACGCCCTTATCGGCGCGGTCGGCCAGGTATTGACGCATGTGGCGGGCGCGGAAGTCGAGAAGGGTGAGCCCTTGCTCGTCGGCCCATTTCTTGAGCACGGACAGGCGGCTCCGGTAGTAGGAGGCGGTCTTCTTCTCGCGGGTTCCCTTCACGAGGAGGTTGTAGTCGGCGATCGCGTCGTCCCATGAAACTTCGGGTGCCGCGAAGGCGGAAGATCGTACGGAAGTCATATTCCGATCTGTTATGCGGTTGTTGGTTGGTGTTGTCTTCTTCAAAAGCTGAGGCCTTCTGAGCAAAAGCTGATGACTACTGACGCCCCTCACTTTATAGAGTAAAAGGCCAAATGTCAATAGCTGTCAGTGACAAACAAAAAGTGCCTTCCTACACATTTAACAGAGTAGAAAGGCACCTTCCAACCGATGGCTGCCGGACTAGGATTCGAACCTAGGACCTTCTGATCCAGAGTCAGACGTTCTGCCAACTGAACTATCCGGCAACAAAAAACGGCGTCTCCGCAAGCGCCGCGTCATAATACCACAACGTCTCAATGGATTGCAATCGATTTTCGTATCCCAGCCGCGGCAGTCGCATCTTGAACGCGGTCTTTGCTAGTCAAAGATATAAGGCCAAAAATCGAGCATCATTTGGGCATCGGCGTCGAATCGTTGAAAGTTGGCCGCTTCTGGCTCACTTTTCGATGGTCCCTGATAAGAGTATGACACAAATGCAACGTCACGGACGGACCGATCTGCTTTTTGCGTGTATCCACGGCTGCAACGACTGCACTGCGTTCGCGGATTTCGCCAAACACAACCTCGACTGCCTGCGCCAATACATTCCGCCGACTGGAGGCGCTCCCTCTCATGGTAGCTTCTCGCACGAGCAGCGCCTATTTGATCCGGTGAGCCTCTAATAGGGCGCGTTTGTTTCGTTCGCGAGAAATCAATAGGCGGAGGCTCCGGCGGCGCCGGAAGAGTCATACGCGGATCTATCGACGGCGCGACCCGCAAAGCAGCCATCGACATGGACACGATCGGAAAACGAATACGTGCCAAAACTTGAGACAGGCTCCGTACACGAAATTATTACGAATAGACCACAAAATCCAGCAGAAATTCCTCTGCACAGTGTGCGATATCCACGGCGTCATGCACGCCAACGGACTGGCGCAAACCTGCCTGCTTCCGGAAGGATTGTGACGCTCCAATCGCTAAACACCGTCTGGCCGATCGATCTGGCCAGCCTGAGGAGATACCACGCTCGTGCACGCAATTAGCCAATACATCGACCCTATCCAAAACTACTTTTTTAGCCTCTACAGTCGCGTGCCGCAGAACTATCAGCCGTACGTCTCTCCCGTACTCATCGTAGTCGGCATCCTGCTCTACATTTGGGCGCTCGTGCTGCTGGGGCGATGGTGCGAGAACAAAGGACAGCGCTTTTGGCTCGGCGTATGGCTGGGCATCTTGACCGGCCCCCTCGTCGGCGCAATCTTTGTCGCGTACATCCATGACGGCGCTAAGAGTACTCCTAAGCGCAGCCGAAGCCGCGGCACGCGCCGCAAGCGGTGACTGATCCGGCGCGCCCCGATCAAGCGAAGCCCCGGTCCCTCGTACGGAGCGCCTATACATCACGAACAGATCTCCGTTCCACGCGGCGAGCGCTCTTCACAAGAGGGTTCACGCCAGCGCGCCGCCGTAGGCCCTTCTAGCGCCGCGCCAGGATCGACTCAACCCGCGCAACATCCTCATGCATCCGCTCGATCAACGCGGGCAGGCCATCGAAACGCAACTCAGGGCGTACATGGCTTTCGATCTCAATGTCGAGCCGCGCGTCGTAAATATCCTCATCGAATCCGTCCAGCAGGAAGGCTTCGACCTTCACAACCTGGTTTACTCCATCAGTTGTTGGATTCGTACCCACGGAAATGGCAGCCGGAATGCGCCGCGACCCGAGAAGCCCCCAGCCGGCGTAGACGCCAAAGACCGGCAAAGCGCTTCTTGGTTCATCTAGCACAAGGTTCGCTGTCGGAAAGCCGATCGTTCTTCCGAGCTTCTTCCCGTGACCAACCGTGCCCCGAAGGGTGTACGGACGCCCAAGCAACGCTTTGGCCTGCTCGCACAAGCCTGCCGCCACCAAAGATCGAATATGGGTGCTGCTAACCCGCTCGCCTCCCTCCGTGATGGGATGTACGATCGAAACATCGAACCCGTGCGTCTCGCCCGCCGCCTCAAGGTCCATCACGCTGCCCGCCCGGCCCTTGCCGAAGCGGAAGTCCGCCCCGACTCGAACGTGCACCGCGCCCAGACGCGCGACCAAGATCCGCTCTACAAACTCGGTGGGGCTCGTGTTCGCGAACGAAAGGTCGAAGGGGACGACGATCAGCTCATCGATCGCTTCCAGCGACTCGATATATTCGATCTTCTGGCGCAAGCTGGTCAGATACGAAGGCGCATTTTGAGGCGAAAGAAGGTCCGCGGGATGACGATCGAAGGTGAGCGCCGCGGAGACTGCCCCCGTCCGCCGAGCCGTCTCGCACGTAGCGCGAAGAACCTGCTGATGACCGCGATGGACGCCGTCGAACACGCCAACCGCGACGCTCGAACTCGGAAGCGAAACACCGTCTAAACTCGTATGAACTCTCAAATCTCTACTTTCGATACGGATGGCGCGGCAGTATCGCAGACGCATGCCGATGCATAATCAACGATGAAGCCACGCGAGCAGTTCCGGCAACGCCAATGAATTGACCACGTTACGCGGCTCCAGCCACGCCCTTTGCGCAATTGCGACCCCATGGCGGAGAAAATCGAGATGCCCGACCCGATGTGCATCGGTGTTAATCGCGACCGGCACGCCGGCTTCCGCCGCCTTACGTGCATTGTACTCGTTCATGTCCAGCCTTTCGGGAGACGCGTTGATTTCAAGCGCCGCCCCGCCCGCATGCGCCGCAGCGATAACAGCATCCATATCCACTGCGTAAGCGTCGCGAGACGCAAGGAGACGCCCCGTCGGATGCGCCAGTATGTCTACGTGCGGATTCGAGACGGCGCGGACGATCCTGGCGGTCATTTCCTCGCGCGGCAGATTGAACCGCGAATGCACGGAAGCGATGACGATGTCCAACTCAGCGAGAACGTCGTCGGGAAAATCCATCGTTCCATCGCCAAGAATGTCGACCTCCGAACCCGCCAAAAGCCGGATGCCGACGCGCTGCTCCACTTCGCGAACCTCTCGAATCTGGGCGCGCAGACGCTCGACCGTCAACCCGTTCGTCATTGCAAGCGCCTGCGAATGATCGGTGATCGCCATGTACTCATAGCCGCGCTGCTTGCCCACGACCGCCATATCCTCGAGCGTGTCGTGGCCATCGCTGGCCGTCGTGTGCTGATGCAGATTTCCCCGGATGTCACTAACGCGGATCAGGTTCGGCAACGTTCCCGCCAGCGCTGCTTCGATTTCACCCCGGTCCTCTCGCAAGGGCGGAGAAATTGGCGGCAATCCCAACGCGGCGTAGAACGCATCCTCGTCAGGCGCGGCGAATGCAGGTTCCATGCCTCTCTTGGCCGCAAGCGCGCGAAGCCGGGTCACATGCGCGGCGCTGCCTGTCTCGCTCGCGAGTAAGGCGCCAAACAACGCCGGAGCGCAAACGTAAACGTCGGCCTGCGCCCGACCGCCAAGAACAAGCCGTATCCGATCTGCGGAGCGATCGATCACGGACGAAACGCGGGCGCTCGACGATGCCGCATCCAGCGTGGCATTGAAATCGAGCGAGGAGGCAACGATCGTTAGCTGAGAAACAGTCTCGCAGCCGCGCCGAAGATCGCCCGCGATCTCAATCTGCTGAACGCTGGGATCGGCTGCAATGTGGTCGCGAAGAGTCTCTGCAAGATTCGACCCTGAGTCTACGAGCAGGACGCCGCGAAAACGGCTGCGGCGCTCGATTGCTTCGAGGATCTTCGCCGCCGTTTTTTCGCTCATCCCCTTGAGGCCCTGCACCCTGCCCTCGCGCGCCGCCGCCTCCAGCGCATCGAGGCTGTCGACGTGAAGCCCATTCCACAGTTGCGCGACGGTTTTGACGCCAATACCAGGCAGACTCAGAAAATCGAGAACGCCTTCGGGGATCTTGGCGCGCATTGCTTCGTAGGCGGCCGTCGTCCCGGTCGCGAGGATGTCCTGCGTCTTGGAAACGATCGCGTCGCCAAAGCCCGGCAAGTCCCGCAGCCGCCCGGCGGCGGCGATTTGGGCGATAGGTTCATCAAGCGAAACGAGTAGATCGGCCGCATTGCGATAAGCTCGCGTCTTGAACGGATTCTCCCCCGCGACCTCCAAGTAGTCCGCGAGCCGCGAAAAGACCGAGGCAACGTCCGAATTCGTCGGTTGGGTAGACATAACACTTCGCCTAGCTATCTTCGGGGGACGACCAAGCCTAGAACAGCCCCTGCTGCGCGGCCCGGCTTTCCGGGAAGGGATATGCAAGATGCTCGTACGCCGCGCGGGTGGCGATGCGTCCGCGCGATGTGCGGGCGATCAGGCCTTCCTTCAGGAGGAACGGTTCGTAGACATCCTCGATCGTGTCCACTTCCTCGTTCAACGTAGCGCAAAGCGCGTTAACCCCGGCCGGCCCGCCGTCGTACTTCTCGATCAGCGTCCGCAGAAACCGGCGGTCGGCATCGTCAAGACCGATCTGGTCGACGCCGAGCATCTTGAGCGCCTCGTCGGCAACCGTTGCCGTAATCAGGCCATCCGCGCGCACCTGGGCATAGTCGCGAACACGCCGCAGCAGGCGGTTGGCAACGCGCGGGGTGCCCCGTGACCTGCGCGCAATCTCGCTTGCGCCGCGAGGATCGATCTCCGCATCCAGGATTTCGGCCGAACGGACCACAATCTTGCAAAGATCGTCAGCCTCGTAGAAATCGAAATTGAGCGGGATTCCGAACCGGTCTCTCAGCGGGGCTGAAAGCAATCCGACGCGGGTTGTCGCGGCGACGAGCGTAAAGCGAGGTACGGGCAGCTTAATCGAACGGGCAGCCGGTCCCGACCCGATAACGACATCCACCTCGAGATCCTCCATCGCCGGGTAAAGGATCTCCTCCACCATTCGATTCAGGCGATGAATCTCGTCGATAAACAGAACGCTGCCCTCTTCGAGGTTCGTTAAAATCGCGACGAGATCGCCTGCTTTCTCAAGGGCAGGCCCCGATGTGCCGCGCATCGAGACGCCCATTTCGTTGGCGATGATGTGCGCGGTGCTGGTCTTGCCCAACCCCGGAGGACCGTGCAGAAGCACGTGGTCAAGCGGCTCATCCCGTCCCCTCGCAGCGGCAATAAAGAGCGACAAGTTCTCCTTAAGCCGCGCCTGACCGATAAACTCGCGCAAGAAACGCGGGCGCAAGCTATACTCGGCGGGGTCTTCACTGGGGTCGTAAGACGATGAGAGCAAATGTTCGTCCATGCCGATTATTATACCCACCGAGCCATGACGGTTTATAGCCGCGGCAATCGATCCGCAAGGAGCGCACCGCGTTGGAATGGATTGCCCCCTTTGCCGCCTGTATAGCAAGGGTTACAAACGAGTTTATTTTGCGTGAGTCGAACGTTAAATGCGGCATCGATAATATTCTTTGCCGTAATTGGTTTAAGACTCGCTCCACCGTGGTATTGGGATTACGGATGGTTATCGCTTGACAGCTTCAATCCGTAGGGAACTCTGACACGTTTTTTTTGTGTTTTAGAGGCAGGTCCGTTCCTCCCGAAACGGGAGGAGGATCGGAGTTCGGGACGGTCACTCCGAGAGTCTCGCCGCAGCGGGAAGAAGATGCCCCCTCCTGGGGAAGAGGGGTGTTCTTAGAGGGTTTGCAAAAAATCGAAAGGTCTTGTAAGACGGCTTTGCGGACGCCGTGGCCGTTTTTGAAAACGGCCGTCACAGCGCTTTCACTGCTCACGATGTGCGCTGGGATCGGACGATGGCGGAAAAAAGCCGTACGCGTGTTGACGAGGCAACGTAAATCACCGCCGTGAACAAGGCGCGGGCAAAAAATTGCCCCGGCAGCACGAGCCGTCCCGAATATTTCTCGCAATACGCCAGTCTATTACACACACTCTTACAGACCTCTAACTGGATTCAAATACTGTACCGGAGGCATTCATGCTGGCCTACTCGATTTTGTTGCATACGGATATACCTCAGTTTGAGGTTCTATTCCGGAACATCTATGACGCTGAGAATATCTATGCAATACATCTTGATGCGGATGCAAGCCACTCCGACCGGAAGAGAGTGGAGGATTTCGTTCATCCCTATCATAACGTGCATCTTGTGCCCCCGCTTCGTTGCATATGGGCCGGCTGGTCGCTGGTCGCCGCCGAACTCAGAGCAATACGGCTTCTGACATCGATCGACCCCAGCTGGCGTTTCTACGTCAACCTGAGCGGCCAGGACATGCCGCTGGCAAGTCAGGCCACAATCCGTCGTACGCTCAGCGCCCACGACGGCAGCAACTTCATTGAGATTGCGGATCCTACTACGCATTTCTGGGTTCCAAAGCGCTATGAGTTCCTTTACGTCGAGCAGTTTCTATTCGGAAAATCTCAAATCCGCATTCCGCGCTATCATCGCCCATTCTTGAAAGGGGTTCGCTGGTATAGCGGGTCGCACTTTAAGATTCTGAGCCGCGACTTCTGCGATTTTCTGGCGGATAAGAAGAATATTGCAAAATACGAGAACTTCTTCCGATTCTCGCACATGGCGGATGAGCAGTTCTATCAGACCGTAATCATGGACACCGAATTCGCGCACACCGTGATCAACGACAACAAGCGTTATCTTCTCCATGCCGACAACACAGCCCACCCTAAATGGCTGACGATCGAAGACTTTGATGTGCTCCGGGACAGCAAGAAATTGTACGCACGCAAGTTTGCGACCGGAATTAGCAGTGAGCTCATTCGACGCATCGAATCCGACCTCTTGAACAAACAAGGCGACGAACCGGTCGCCTCGAACGCTCAGTCTGTCGCTCCTCCTTCCGCGCTCCAAGGGACACGCGTTCTGGACAGCGCACTCTGAACGAACGGCGGCAGGATCGCGCCCCGATGGTCCAGAATTGCCCGGTTAGCAACCACGCCTTCAATTGGTTGCCCTAGCAGCGGAGCGAACGGTACGCGCACTGCTTCCCCAGTGGTACAATAGGATGACCAGGGGGATCTGCGTCGTCCATGCCCGAAAGCCAAACAGATAGCACCAGCGGCGCATTAGGCGCCGATACCTCGGGGGCCCATGATCCGGCGCCGAGCTTCTATATTCGCGTCGGCTTCTTTACAAGCCTCGGAGTGGTTTTTCTCGCGATCTGCGCGCTCGCGGCTTACAAACTGCTTGCAGCGTTCGCGGATGTCGCAACTCCATTCGTCGTTGGAACGTTCCTCGCGCTACTGCTTGATCCGGTCGCGCACCGCCTCGAACGCACGGGTCTGCATCGAACATGGGCGATAATCGCGGTCGTTTCGAGCACGGTGCTCATTCTGGTCGGCCTCGCCGCTCTCGTTATCCCCCGCTTCGTAGAACAGGTTAACAACCTCGCGACCAATGGTCCCGGCTATATCATTCACCTGCAGACAGTGATCGATTCATGGCTGAAGCACGATCATAGGATCGGACCGATTGCAATGCCGCTGCCGCACAGCACGCACGACGTATCGGTAAAAGTGTCGGCGCAAATCGCAGCGACACTGCAAGGTTCAGCCGGCAACTTGATTGGTATCTTGAGCGGTTCCGCAACCACGATTCTGCAGATGGTCGTCAGTCTGCTGGTCATGTTTTACGTGTTGGCGGACACCGAACAACTGATGGGACGTGCGCTATTTCTTGTGCCAAGCCGATACAGGGCCAACATCCAGGTCTACAGCCGGGACATCGGCAAGGTCTTCTCTGACTATCTTCGCGGCATGCTGATCGTCTGCTCGTTCTACGGGATCACGGTCATCGCCGTGCTCTATGCGCTCTCGATCTGGACGCGCAGCCTCGCCGGATATGCTCTGCTGGTCGGGGTATTTGGAGGCGTGCTCTATTCCATCCCATACGTCGGCGCGTGCACGATCGCGCTGATGACGTTCGTGATCGGCTTCACCGCTGGAGGGCTTCCAGGCGGCATGGCCACGATGCTTTGCGTCCTGGCGGTCAACTGGACCTACGACAATCTGATTACGCCTCGCATCGTCGGAGGAGGCGTCGGTCTCCACCCGGTCGCCGCGATCATGGCGTTGGCGCTCGGCGGACGATTGGCAGGCTTCTGGGGACTATTGCTCTCGGTGCCTGTCGCGGCAAGCATCCAGGCCGTCCTCTTCCGAATATTCCCCAGGCTCACGAACCCCACCCCGGACGCATTGCTGCGCAGCGCTCACACGGTCGAAGCCGCCGACGCTGCAACGCCTCCCCGTTCCCGTCGCAGACGGCAGCCCAAGCAGCCCGCGACACCGGGCGAGAGTTGAGAAGAGAATCGGGTGAAGCTAATCGCAGCGACGGGCACGCCTAGCGATTTCGCACACCGAGGGCGCCGAGCTTGGCGGAATGCGCGTGGCAAATCGCGATCGCGAGCGCGTCGGCCGTATCGTCAGGTTTAGGGGCCGCTTTCAGCCCGAGCAGACGCGTCACCATCCACTGTATCTGCTTCTTGTCAGCCGATCCCGTCCCCGTCACAGCTTGCTTCACCTGCATCGGGGTATATTCGGTCCAGGGAAGATTGTGCTGCGCGATGGCCAGAAGAATGACGCCGATCGCGCGGCCGACGGAGATTGCGGTTGTTTCGTTCTTGCTGAAGAAGAGCCGTTCGGTAGCGACGGCGTCGGGGGAGTGTTTGTCAATCAAAAGATTGACGGCATCGTAGATTTGTGACAATCGCTCGATGACCGGGGTTTCCGGAAAGGTAAGGATTGCCCCGAAATCGATTGGAATCAGCTTGCCGGATGTATCCTGGCGAACGATCCCGTAGCCGGTTGTCGCGGTTCCGGGATCGATGCCAAGGATAATCACAGCGTCACCGTCTTCCCCGTTCGGGCAGATTCGTAAACGGCGCAGACGACTTCTACCGCGTGGAGACCGGCAACGCCATCGACTGCGGGGGCGCGCTTGTCGCGAACGGCGGTTACGAATTCGGCGAGCTGCGCCTGATGCGCGTCGCCCCACTCCGTAGACTGCGTCTCGCCCTCCGCGGAAGCGTCTTCCTCCGCCTTAAGCGTCTCCGCTGTCTTCGTGCCGCCCTGAGCCACCTGCAGGGCGTGGTGTGCAATCACCTGACCGCCCGTGACGTCAACCCGCGTCTTCGTGGCAACCGTATCCAGCACATCGCCGGAAATAACGACGCTGCCTGCCTCGCCGTGCAAACTGAGGGTCGCCGGAAAGCCTGGATAGGCGGCCGTGGACGCCACAAGATTGCCGATCGCTCCATTGGCGAACGTCAGTGTCGCGCAAACCACATCCTCGACCTCGATCCGCTTATGAGCAGCGGTGCGGGCAACGGCGTAGACCGAAACCACCGGGCCACAAAGCCACCGCATCAGGTCAACCGTGTGCACGCCCTGGTTCATCAACGCTCCGCCGCCATCGAGCGCCCAGGTGCCTCTCCAATCGCCGCTGTCGTAATACTCCTGCGTCCTGTGCCATTTGATCTGCGCCTCAACGAGCACGATACGGCCCAATGCGCCGTGATCGACCAGCCCCCGGGCCTGAATGGACGCGGCGTCAAAGCGGTGCTGAGAAATTACGCCAAGGGGGAGGCCCGTTCTCCGCTGAACATCGTTAAGGGCGTTGCAAGCGGCGACGCTGATGTCCATCGGCTTCTCAACGATTGTCGGCCGGCCAGATAATAGCGCCTCAATGCCGATTTGAGCGTGCATCCCGCTCGGCGTGCAGACCGAGACGACATCTACGGCCGTATCTTTAAGAAACGTGTTCAGACTGACGTGCGTATGCTCGGGCGAGATGGAATGCGCCTTCGCGAACTGCTCTGCGCGCTCGGGAACAACGTCGCAGCAAGCGGCAAGATGCGCCGCGGTCAATCCTTCTATCGCCCCAGCGTGCGTCGCTGAAATCGTGCCGCAGCCCACGATACCAAAGCCGACGCCGTTGCGGCTGTCAATATTACTCACGGATTCGAGGTTCCTTTCTCGACTTCGGCCAGCGATGCCTCCAAATCAAGCATCTGCGTGCCATTTAGATATTCCTTGGATGCCGCCCGGCGTACCTTCGTCAGCATATCGATGACGGTCTGCGCCTGTTGAGCCGCTTCGAGAATGTAATCCAACCGGGTGAAAACTTTGCTATCGACGCCTCGCAGGCTCCTGCGCAACGCTTCAGCGCTTGTGACGATCACCGTGAGCGGCGTATTAAGCTCCTCGTTGATGGTAACCGCCGTTTCAATGACCGCCGAGAGTCGCTCAGCGCCGAGCCGCTCGTGGCGTACATCGTGCAAGGGGGTGAGATCGCGAACCGAATATTGCAGTAAGCTGCCTGCCATCGAGTGCACGGAGTTCACCTTGATCAGCACCGGCACAGGAACTCCGCGGCACACAAACTCAGTCTGAAGGACTCCCGCATCCCTGCTCCGAGGCGCTGCAGGACAAAGCTCCCAAAACGACCGTCCCTCAAGCTCAGGGCGCGAGATGCCGGTCAACTCAAAAGCCGCCTGATTGCTATCCCGAACGGCGCCTGACGCGGCATCGACCACAAACATCGCGTCAAAAGAATCATTGAAAAGCGATTGATAGCGTGCCACCGCATCCTTGGCCGAGGAATAGGCGGCCTGCATTTCCTGGCTGCTCTCAACGAGGGTATGGCACAATCGCCTGGAACGCAGATGCGTGCGGATCACCGCAACAAGCTCTGGCGGATCCACGGGCGCCGCCAACACGCAGTCCGCTCCCGCATCGTAAAGGCCCGTCCTAAAAGCGGAGTTCGCGTTTCCGGCAACGACAATGAGCAGAAGGTCGCGCGCAGAATGAGCGCATTTAAGCTCGCGAATGGATTCAGGCGTCAGATTGGCATCGGACGGAGGGAAGATAACAGCGACGTCGGGCTGGTCACTGGCAACGAGGCCAGCGTAGTTCGCGCCAGTCTTTGCGGCGATTACGTCGTAGCCGACGCGGGCTAAGTGCACGCGTGAACGGTCTTTACCGTCCGGCTCTCCGCCTACATAGAGTACGCGGGCCGGTTGATCTTCTATCTGCAACAGAGACTTATCGAGCATCCCGATAAAATTGTACCCCTGCTCCGCCACGGATTGCCAGGTTGCCCGCTATTGATGCGTCGCAACTTTTGCGTCCGGAGGATCAGGCGGCGCGAGCTGTCCATTGGCATTCCCCGGCTCGCGATCGCCGCCGCGGTCGCGAGAAGCTTCGCTCCCGCCCACGGGGGTAACCGAAATCGACGACGGCTGCGCGCTGGCATCCGGCGATGAGTTGCCGGATTGAAACTCCGCGTTGCTCGGAATGGCCGGCGGCAAGATCGGCGCAAGCGGACCTGGCGACGAAGGCTGCGACTGAGGCGAGGGCTGCGGGGGCGGCGTTTGACGCGACGCGGCGACCGACGCGAGAGATGGCTCGGCGCCCCGGGAAACCGGCGGCGGGGCCACTGCCCGTTCAGGCAAGGAGGTTGGACGCGGACTCGCCAGTCGTACGATTGACGCTGGCGGGGCCGACGGAATAACCGGCGACGCATCGGGTTTGGTCGTCTCTAGCAAGCGAGGCGCAATAGGGGCCTTGAAAGGATCGTTTGCCGCCGGAAACGGAGCAGGCGCAACCACGTGCGCAGGCGCAGCGACTTCGCGCGGCGTCAGAAACGTCGTAGCGATCCACTCGCGAGCCGCCGACTGCGGATCGGCGATCGCAATGAGGCCTACAGCGACGATTGCGATCCCAGCAAAAGATGCCACGCCCGGCGCCCAACGGCTATTTGGAAGAAAGCGATCTTCGGGTTCGATACGGGATAGCACACGCCGAACCACCTCGGAAGACGCACGCGACCGCTCGATCCAGCTGCCTTGCGAGAGAGCCGGCGATGCCGCACCGCCACCCGCCTGACGGCGTAACGCCTTATCGAACTCGCGCAAATCTTCTAAGCGACGGCGGCAAGAAGCACAACTTTCGAGATGCCGCGCAACCCCAGCGGCCCGATCAGGATCACATTCGCTCAGCGTCCCGGCATCGTAGGGCAGTAGCCATTTCTCGTAAATACGGCAAATTAAGTTCATAATGGCGAAATCTCGGAACCGTCCAGCCACCCGAGGCTGTCGCGCAGCCGCTTGACTCCGTAATGCAGGCGCGACCAGACTGTCCCTACCGAGCATTCCTGCAAGGCGGCGATCTCCTCGCAAGAATAGTCCTCATAATAGTGAAGAAGAATAACGGTCCGGTGCTTATCGGACAAGGCATTGATCGCGGCGCGCAACGCGCCGTCACGAAAACGGATATCAAGAGCGTGTTGGGGAGTTTCCGTGCCAGACGAAAGACCTGGCGAGGATGCGTCAATATCCGTATGGTCTTCGATCGGAGTCTCATGCATGCGCGCGCTTTGAGTGCGCATCCTGCGCCACTCCTTCAACGCCCGGTTTGTCGCAATCCGGTAAAGCCATGTCGAGAATCGGGCATCGCCCCGGAATCTTGGCAACGCGCGCCAGGCCTGAACGAACACATCCTGGACAATGTCTTCGACGTCTGCCGCCTGCCCGTGGCCGCTGTCCCCGCCGCCGCCCAAGATCCGCGCGACGATCGCGTGGACGCGGCGCTCATGACGGGCGACGAGCACTCCGTACGCATCCCGGTCCCCGCCACGGCAGCGGCGAATCAGCGCGTCATCTTCGTCACGCAATCCAACGGACGGACGCGGGGCGATGAGACCGCCGAAGAGACCGCTATGCTTTTCCGGCTGAGGAAAAAACGCCATGGCGCCCAACGGACTGATTAGCGCGTCGCCCACCGTAGCAATCGCATCGCTAACCGATGTCCCCGACCTTATTTCCTTCGAACTCGTGTGAATCGCTTCCACGCGGCCAAGTCCTTTTCCTCGGAATGCCGAAACCAGGCAACGATCGCCTGCTTTCTGCTGACTTGGACTCCCGCGCCGCGTCCCGGCTTCAATCGCCGGGCCATCAAGATTCCACGAGATTTCGACGAGCGAAATCGAATTTATGTTCCAGCAAGTATATTGTACCGCGCGCAGAAGGCTGGGATCATGAAGAGGACATGAATGTAACGAGGGTGCTCGGCGACAGCGCGACCTCAGCGCCGGCAAACACGCCGGATCCGCGCCAAGCTTGAGAAGCTAACATGAAGAGAGAAGGGCATCACGGCAGAACGCTCGCGATGCCCTCACTCGACGCGCACTCTATAGGCTGTCTTCGCGAAGCTCCAGCCACGCGATCTCCTTGGCCGAAAGCTTGACGTCGAGAGCCTTCGTGTTGTCCGCGATCTCGTCAGGAGTTTCGGGCGCAATCAGCGTCGCGAGACGAGCGGATTGGCTCAGGACATAAGCGAGAGCCACCTGCGGGATCGACAAGCCGCGGCTGGCGGCGAGTTCTCGCGCACGGTCGAGTCGCTTGAAGTTGTCCTCGCTGTAGTAGCAACGCTTGATCATGGCCGCCCGACCTTCCGGCAGTTCGCTCTTGTCGCGCGTCACTTTTCCGGACAGAAATCCGCCAGCAAGCGTCGACCACGTGAAGAGCGTAATGTCCGCCGTCGCGTAATACTCCCGCGCCTTGCGTCCCTGCTCGCCGCCGATGCTAACGCATTCCGCCCAGGGCTCATCGATCATGTCGACGAGGTTGAAGTTGGGGTTGCTGATCGCGAACGGCGTCAGGCCGTGCTCCTTGGCATAAGCATTTACCTCGGCGATCCTTGCGTGAGTCCAGTTGGACCCGCCGAAAACGCCGATCCGCCCCGCCTTGTGATGCTCGTTGAGCGTCTCGACGATCGGGCCAACCGGAAAGCTGGGATCGTCGCGGTGAAGGATGTAGATATCGATGTAATCGACCTTGAGGCGGCCGAGCGAGTCGTAGATGTCCGCCGTAATGTCCCAGGGCGTCACCCTCCGGCGAACGTCGTTGTGGTGCGCGCCCTTCGTCAGGATGTTCACCCGATCGCGCACGCCGCGATCGGCGATCCACTTGCCAAGAGCCGGCTCATTGCCATATACTTGCGCGGTGTCGAAGGTATTGATGCCGTTTTCGAGGGCGGCATCGAACAGGTCGAAGACCTTATCGCCAAGCGGTCCGGTCATCGTCGTACCCTGGATCAGCCGCGAGACGGGCTTCTTTGCGCCAGGAATTTGTAGGTATTGCATCTGTGTCATAACTTAATCCTCTACCGGGTACTTGAGGCCCCACTGAGACCGTATGCGGTCGCAAGTGCGAATGATGCTGACCGTTTCGGAATGCGGCAGCGATTCCGATTCGATTCGGCCCGCGCGAACGTTGGCAGCCACTTCAAGAGCCTCGAACTCGTAGCCGTTGCCTGCGACCTGGATCTCGATAATCTCTTCCTTGCCGCCCGCGTTGATGACCAATTTGCGCGGATTCCAAAACTTTGCAGGAAGGCGAATATTGCCTTCCGTCCCGAGCACAACCGCTTCCTGCAGCGTGTTGATGCGAACGCCGGTGGAGATGAGCGAAATCTGGCCGCCCTTATGACCGAGCACCACCCCCGCCTGCTCGTCGACCCCGGTCGAACCAATATCCGCAATCGACGCCACCTGCGCTGGCTCGCCGAAGATCATCGACGAAAACGACAGGGGGTATACGCCGACGTCCAGCAGACCGCCGCCGGCGAGGGCGAGGTTAAACAGACGTCCCTCCGGATTAAGTCCCGCCCGAAAACCGAAGTCGGCCTGGATCATTCGCGGCTCGCCAATCCGTCCCTCCGCCACAAGCTTGCGAAGCAGGACCGTGATCGGAATAAAGCGGCTCCACATGGCCTCCATGACGAAGACCTTGGCCTCTCGCGCGGCGTCGATAACTTCGCGCGACTGCCGCTCGTTCACCGCAAACGGTTTCTCGACGAGCACCGGCTTGCCGGCGCGAATGCACAGCAGCGCGTCCTCGCTGTGGAATGTGTGCGGCCGGGACGCATAGATGGCGTCGACATTCGGGTCGGCGACAAGCGCTTCATAGCTGTCGTACGTCTTGGTCGCGCCATACTGTGCGGCGAATGCGTCCGCGCGTTCCTTTGAGCGGGAACCGATCGCATACAGCTCGTGCTCCGGCAGCGCCGCGAGGCCGGTGGCGAACGAACGCGCGATTGAGCCGGGTCCTAAAATACCCCATCGAAATTTTTGATTCGGCATATAAATGCCCTCCTGACCGAGCAAGTGGCCGCCATGAAATTTTGGCCACGGTGGCTTGGCAAAAATTAAGCGGCAGGTCCCGTGAGACCTGCCGCAATTCTAAAATATACGAAAAAGTTTTGAGTTAGCTAAACGCTGTGCGCCAGAATGATCGCCTCGGCAATTTCGCGCATGCTCTTGCGGGTGTTCATACTCTGCACCTGGATGCGGCGGAACGCTTCCTGCTCCTTCAAACCGTACTGGTCCATCAGGATCCCTTTGGCTCGGTCAACGGCCTTGCGCGTCTCCAGCTTGTTTTCAAGATCGGAGACTTCGTTCTCAAGGTCCATGAACTCTTCATACCGCGAGATCGCGATTTCGATCGCGGGAACGAGATCGGCCTCTTTGAACGGCTTCACAAGGTAAGCGAAGACGCCGGCATCTTTTGCGCGGTCGACAAGATCCTTTTGCGAATACGCCGTGAGCAGCAGGACCGGCGCGATGCCCTCGGTGGTGATTACCTTTGCAGCGTCAATGCCATCGAGTTCAGGCATCTTGATGTCGAGAATGATGATATCAGGCTTAACCTGTCGAGCAATCTCGACGGCCTTTGCGCCGTCGCCCGCTTCTCCAACCACCTGATGCCCCATATTCTCGAGGGTCTTTTTCAAATCCAGACGAATAATCGGCTCATCGTCCGCGATCACTATTTTCAACGAATCCATAATCTTTGTCGGCTACCCTTTCCTGGAGGCGCTCGTCGAAGGAACGCCATTGCCTGACCTGCCGCGGCACTCTCCGTCTGGTTGCGCCCATACCGGAAATCTGCTATAATGCACTGCATGCCGTCGTGAGACTGGCTCGGATGTAGATTGCCGGGCCCGTACCGCAGCGTGATGACCTCAATTATAACATATTTTGCCCCCCGCTCGATGCTCAACGCGGTTGACGACCCAAAATGCAGGCGTCCGCGCGGGTCCTTAATCGAAATATCACTTCAAGTACCGGGTTAGGAGCACACTACACGTTGAAGCACATCGTGAGCGTCAGCCTCGGATCATCGCTGCGCAATAAATCCGTCACTGAAACCATTTTCGGGGAAGAATTTCTGATCGAGCGTTTTGGCGTCGATGGCGACATGGATGCCTACCGAAAGAAGCTGATCGAACTCGACGGCCGCGTCGACGTCTTTGGTCTGGGCGGCACGGACCTTTACGTTTACGCGGGCGAACGCCGGTATACGTTTAAAGACATTCGCAAGATGGTCGAACCCGTCCGGCAAACACCCATTGTTGACGGCAGCGGCCTCAAAAACACCCTCGAACGCGAAACGATCGTTTACCTGCAGAACAACGGCCTCGTTGACTTTCGTTCGCTTAAGACGCTGCTCGTTTCCGGCGTGGACCGCTTTGGCATGGCGGAGGCGCTCGCCGAGCAAGGCGGCCCGGTTATCTACGGCGACTTGATGTTCGCCATGGGCGTCGATTGCCCGGTCAAATCGATTGGCGCCCTGAAATCCTTGGCCTACGTAATCATGCCGATTATCGTAAACCTTCCATTCACGTGGTTCTATCCTACCGGCGACAAACAGAACTCGATCGAGCCTAAATGGCAAAAGTATTACAAGTGGGCGGACGTCATTGCGGGCGACTTCCTGCTGATCCGCAAATATATGCCGGACGATCTGACGGGTAAGATAATTCTGACAAACACGACAACGGCGGAAGATCGCGTCGAACTCCGCAAGCGAGGGGTGAAGTCGCTAATCACGACGACTCCTGAGTTCGACGGGCGGACATTCGGCACCAACGTCATGGAAGCTGTTCTCGTCGCGTCATCGGGCAAGCAGCCGCATGAATTGACGCCGCAGGACTATCTTGATCGCCTGCGCGAACTCGGCTGGCAGCCCGGCGTCAAGTCGCTGAGCGGTTCGGACGACGCCGTTTAATCGAGTACGAACCGAGAAAGCTGAAAGACCTTACGTGGAAAAGTTTGCGTTCATCATCCATCCGATCGATCCCAGGCGAGACATGGCGCGCCATCCCAAGTATTGGTACGCCAAATACATGCCCGAATCCGTGATCGAGCGGTTCATGAAGAAAAAGGAACCGCTCATCGCCTCGCATATCACTGGCATACGCAGCGCGACGGGGGTCGAGGCGGAGGGATGGTTCGTCGCTTGCCCGCTTTCCCCACGTCTCTTCATGAGCGAGCCTGAAGATTTCATCTACCACCGGCTAATCCAGTGCGGAAAGATCGCACAGGATCTCGGGGCGAAGATTATCGGCCTCGGCGCTTTCACGTCCGTCGTCGGCGACGGCGGCGTGACTGTCGCCAAAAATCTCAATATCGCGGTCACGACCGGCAACTCGTATACCGTGGCAACGGCAATCGAGGCCGCGGTGGACGGCGCAAGGCGGATGGGGATCGAATTGCCCAACGCCACGGTCGCCGTGGTCGGCGCAACGGGTTCCATCGGCAAAACCTGCGCGAGCATCCTGAGCCACCAGGCCGGCGCCGTCGTCCTGATCGGCCGCGATCCGGAAAAGCTAGACGCGACGAAAGCCGAAATGCCCGCCCCAAACGCCGGCAAGATCTCCACGAGCACCGACATCGCTTTCGGTCTTCGTGACGCAGACATTGTTGTGACCGTGACGTCGGCGGTCGACGTTGTCGTGCAGCCGGAGCATCTCAAAATCGGCGCAGTCGTTTGCGATGTGGCCCGACCGCGCGATGTCTCAGTTCGCGTGGCGCGCGAGCGCAACGACGTGCTCGTCGTTGAAGGCGGCGTGGTTGCGGTTCCCGGACCGGATGTGAATTTTGGGATGTCGTTCGGCTTTCCGCCCAAGACTGCGTACGCCTGCATGTCCGAAACGATGATGCTCGCACTCGAAGGCCGGTACGAGTCTTTCACGCTCGGAAAATCGGTAAGCGTCGCTCAGGTCGAACAAACCACCATGCTCGCGAAAAAGCACGGGTTTCATCTGGCGGGTTACCGATCGTTTGAGAAGGCTGTCTCGGAAGAAGCGATCGGCGCTATCCGCGCAAACGCCGATCGAAAACGCGCTGCTGGCTTACCCTCTGCCGCGCGCTCGCCGCAACCGGCAGCGCGTTAGGCGAGAAGTTCCATCCGAAATCGGCGTGGGGCATGCCGCGTTGCGAGAGTCGAGAAAACCGGCGATAACCGCTATACCGCGCTGTCTCTCTCTACGGCATCGACAATCTTGTCACGGTTTTCGCGGAGTTTCTGAGCGGCCCGGCGAAGAAGATCGGGTCCACTCGCCTCGCCTGCGGGGTTGCCGGCGATTGGCGCCTGCTCGGCGCGAACAAGCTGGACGAGATACGCCGCAAGCGCGCCGGCGATCACTCCGAGGGCAAGGATCGTGAACGCACCGCCTCCCTCATTTCCATTCCCGTTTGAACTTTTCACGCGAGCCATCCCTTGCGGCGACGCCGCGCTACTCGTTGCCAGCCGCCGCGATTAGCTCGTGCAGTCGCGCCATGTATTGCGCGCGAGCATAAATCGCCTCGGTAATCGTTTCACCCTTTTGGATGAGTGGAAACCCATAGTAGCCAGCGACGTCCTTGACGACGGTTCGGCCAACGACCGGCGCGACAAAGCCCGCCGCCGCGCGCTGCGATGCGATCGGAACCGTGCGCGTCGACGACGATTCGTTAACTGCCATGATTGCCCCTACCCTCTCGATGAATCGTTCAATCCGCCCAAGGCCTATTCGGCGCTCGTCTCGGATTCCACCGCGTCATGGGCCGGGATTTCCTCCAGACCGTAGACGAGACGCATGATCGTGTCGAAACGCACCAAGCGCAAGACACGCTCCGGCTGCCGGCCAGGACTGAGAATGAGCACCAGCGAACGCGAGTCCGCGGCTAGACGCTTTCTCGCCTCGACTAGCAGAGCCAGCCCGGCGCTGTCGATAAACTCGACGCGCGACACATCGATAATCAAATTTCTATTCTGGTTGTTCGCGGCTTGCACCATTAGCGGATCGCGCAACATGGCAACCGTCGTAAGGTCCAACTCGCCGGACACATCTAGAATCGGCCCCTTGTCCGATTCCTTCTCCTCCACAACTAGCTCGGCTACTCTCATGGAATTGCACCCAATCTTCCTATGCGGATCGTCGCATTGATCGATTGCGAACGACCGGGCATACATCCACTAACAGATATAAATTATAGGATATTAGCGGTCATCCGTCAAGACGTAACCGCACTCAATCGTATCATACCGTTAATTTATAAGCGAACAAAGCACTTCTTTCCCATTTTCGCGCCATTGCAAGGGAGGCGACTGCATTGCGCCGGGACAACACGTGTACGATACTCCCATCTTCGCGAGGAGCTTGCCAACCTCATTCATATCCGATTCACGTCCCGATGCGACACCTGCTCCTTGTAGCTTACCACAGGCTGAGCCAAGCAGCAACTCCAGTTCATCGCGAACAAAAGGATGAACGTAAACAACGCCGTATGTTGGCGAAAATCGAAATCCTCCAGAATGAATGCACGCGACGGTCCAGCGAAGCCGCTCGTCCTCCCACAAGCGCGCCCCCTCCTCAAACCGCGCCATCTCACGCGCCTCGCGAACGCGCGCCGCCCGCCGGGCCGTTCGTAGGTCCCTCACCAACGGCATATCCGACGCTCCTAAGGATTTCCCAAGCGCGTCGCAGAAGTCGCAGGCGTCGTCGAAGCGCCCCTCAACGAAAATGGTGTGCGGCGAAAGACACCCTCCCTGATCGTACATCAAGATGTCGCGCGCAAACCCGCGCGCGGCCCGGCCGCGTTCCGCGCCTCGAAGCACGACTCCCAGCGACGCCATGTGGCCGTACCCGACAAGTTTGTCAGGGTCACAAAACGATGCATACGCCTCCAGAGTCGTGTCGCTTCCGTAGACAACCAGCTTATCCGTCGAGCACGCTAACGTCCGATCCAGACGCGCGTTCCCGCCGGTCCAAGAGAGCATGTCGATCAATCCGGCGATCTCGGGAGCGACCTCATTCAGGCTCCTCGCCAAGAGGCGCAGCCACGCCGCTTCCGCGCTCGACGGCAACTTGACCAGCGACGCGCTTCCGACCAGCAGCGCCCGCAACGTCGTCGTCCAGCCCAGTAACGGCGTGTTCGACGCGAGCACGTGTCCGATCACCTCCGGAGCGCGAGCGAGGTCAGGGCTCTCCTCCCGAACCAATGCGCGGAGCTTCTGCGCCGTCAGCGACGGCAGAAGTCCCTGGAGCGAAACGTCGACCATCTCGATTGGAAACGCACCGGAATCCCTTGCCGCCGCCCCGCGTCCCGCGTAGCCTGGATCGCGCCAGAGGGCCGCAACTTCGTCGATGGCATCGATCGCGCGCATCTGCAGTCCCATAAGCCCATAAACCGCCGCCAGGTCCCTTCTTCGCGCACGAAGCCCGGCCGCCGCATTGTCGATTACGGACGGTTCCACAGCGCCTCCACTGTCAACGAACAGCCTCGCACCTCGGCATCGGGCGCACGGCCAAGCAAATGAAATCCATCCCCCTCCGCAATGGCGAGGTCCTGCGTCTGGATTGCCAGAACGCTGTTCCAATTCGCAAGATCGTAATGACGCAGCAGCCCGGCGGTTCCCTCGGCCGCGTCGGCGCCAGTCTCCGGATCGATGATCCGCGTTCTCGTCCAGTGCGGCCCTTTATACGGCCCGACCTCGCCCTGGTTGTAGAACTGCGACGCCATTTCGCTCATGCCGTATTCGCCAAGACAACCCTTATCGTCAATCGTGAACCGCTCCCGTAGCATTGCGTAGAATTCGTCTTGCGCCACCTCGCGCGTGCGTCCCTTAAAGCCGCCCGTGTTGACCACCAGGCTCCCCGGCGGCAGCGGCCAGCGGGCATCGGGATAGTTATCGAAAAGCGCAACGAACGCGAAACCGGTTCCGAAGAGCGTAACCGGCTCCCGGGCTTCGGCAAGCGCGCCGGCAAGGCTGGACCAATCGTCCCAGAACCACCGGGACGCGCCAAGAGTTGCCAGCATGTGGCTGAGCGATGAATGAGGGGCTTCGTTCGGCGATGGCATCATCGCCCAGAGAGGCTGCCCGGACGCCCCTGGAATGGCGTCCTCGAAGCCCCGCGTTAGACTGCGATCGTATAGCTCCACCGCCGCACGGTCCATGTAATGCTTCGACGCCCTTGCCTCCGTCGTTCCGGAGGAGTGGAACACCCGTGACGATGATTCGATCGGCGAGCACGTCAGGTCGTACGCCTTGAAGGCAACGGACGGCGCCGCTGGGATCTCCCGCCATGACGTAACGTTCTCGGACTGAATGCCGGAGGCGGCGACGTACCGCCGGTACGCCTGGTTGCACATGACCTGACGGCTGAACAGCTGAAGCGCCAGCGAATTGAAATCGCCCGCCCCAGGATCATCAATAAACGCCGAAAGAGATTCGAATAGGCAATGATCCACGAATGAATTGTACCTTGCGACGCAGAGACGATTCCGCAACGAGTTATGCAATTCACTCCGGCTTCTCGCAACGAGGCCACGAGCCGTGCGCGCCACGCTTCTTTGAAAATCATCAGGCATTTAAATTTGCAATCCGCCGTCGAAAATTTCCCCTTGCCAACGCTGCCGCATGGTAGTATAATAGGGGCAGGGTGAAGCGGTACACCAAATATGACAACAATCGACGACATTGCAAGTGAGTGTAGGGTTTCAAGAACGGCCGTCTCGCAGGTCCTGAATGGAAAGGACCGCAAACTGAGCGCCGCGACTCGCGAGCGCATTCGCGATACCATGCGGCGCCTCAACTACCGGCCAAGCGCCAAAGGGCGAGCGCTTTCAACCGGCCGTTCCAACACGATCGGCGTCGTCACCAAAATGCAGTCGCATCTATTGGCAATGCCATACTTTGCCGATATCGTTAGCGCCGTACTCGACGGTGCGACCGAGGCAGAGATGACGATGGCGCTTTTCAACGGCAGCGTCTGGTCGAAAAGCGATCCTCAGCGACTGCTATTCGCTGACGGCCGGTGCGACGGGCTGATCGTAATCGGCGCATGGCAACTCGAAGGGTTGGTTGACGGGCTGATTCGCGCCGGTATCCCGTTTGTGGCCGTCAATAGCGGCGAACTGCCTGACGGATGCGCGTCTATCGATATCGACAACGTCGAAGCGGGCCGGGCCGCGACGCGCCATCTTGTCAGCCTGGGGCGCAAACGGATTGCTTATTGCCATGACGAAGAGGACAGTGCGTTTAGCCGTCAGCGATGCGACGGGTATGCGCAGGCTCTTCATGAGGCACACATCCCGGTTGAGGACAATCTCATTATTGGATGCCTGCCCGGCGTAAATAGCTACGGAAAAGGATTGCTTGCCGCCTCGATCAATCCGCCAATCGATGCCGTGTTTTGCGCAGGCGATCAAGTTGCTTTAAGCGTGATGCAGGCCATTCGCGATTCGGGGATGTTAGTGCCCGATGATGTGGCGGTGGTTGGGGTAAACGGTGAATCGTGCGGAGCGGTGTCCGTGCCGTCCCTTACGACCGTGAGCCAGCGTCTCTTCGATCTCGGGACGGAAGCGGTGCGTATGCTGCTTGCAATGATTGAAAACCCTAGCGCTGGAAAGCAACTCGTGTGGCCAACGGAATTAATAATTAGAAGTTCAACAACGAAAGAGGGGTCATGAAAATGAGACAAACGAAGGCTTTTACCCTTATCGAATTACTTATAGTAATCGCTATCATTGCGATACTTGCTGCGATTCTTTTCCCGGTATTTGCGACCGCGCGGGAGAAGGCCCGGCAATCTTCCTGTTCGTCGAACCTCAAGCAGCTTGGTCTTGCAATTACCCAGTATGAGCAAGACTACGATGAGATGACGATTCATGGAACGAATAACTGGGGCGGCGGCGTCGGCTGGGGCGGCTCGATTTACCCGTACGTAAAGAGCAAACAGGTATTCGTTTGCCCAAGCGATGTATCAAAAGGGACGATCATCTCGTCTTACGGTTACAACGGCAACTTTGAGGGATGGACATCGAGTGGGATGCCGCAGCCGATATCGACGACCAAGATGAACGCGCCTTCGCGGACGGTGATGCTGTTCGAGGTGCAAGGCAACATCGCGTCTGGCTATTGCGCCGGTTACGATGTGTCAAACGAAACGCAGAACCAAAAGCAATGCTCACCCGCGGGTGAGGGCACATCCGACGGCTCCTCCAACTTGAATGGCGCGGGCGTAGTCTCCGGCGGAGGCAGTCTAATGTATGCGTTCGGCTATCCCTATATGCCATCTGGAACGACGATCACCCTTGGCCTCTATGCTTCACCGACCGGGAGACACTCCAATGGCGCCAACTTTCTGATGGCCGACGGTCACGTAAAGTGGTTGCTGGGCACGCAAGTGGGCGTCGGTTACGATGTCGATCCGGCCATGCAGGCACAGGAGAACCCTTCCTGGATAACCAACGCCGAGTTCCCGGTTCCCGGCTATTGCGGCGGCTCGTACATGAATCCTCCCTGGTGGGAGACGGCGCCGGCGACGAGCTGCAATGTGCCGTCGCTTGCGGCGACTGTGGCCTATCATTAGACCTTCGATCACGACGGTTGGATTTTGACGAGGAGTTTTCGATTTTGCACTATCCTTTAAGAACCCTCATTGCGGGTACAGCGGCTCTCGTTGTTTTCTCCGGCCCGAGCATGGCCCAGTCCGGATCAAGCCAGATGTTTTCCTTCGTAGCAAATTGGGATCAGGCTGTGCCATCGAGCGCGGTCGACATGTCTGGCTTGAATGCTAAGCCCGCCGGAACGAACGGACGAATCGTCGTCAAAGACGGACACTTCGTCGAGTCGAAGTCTGGCCACAGGGTGAAATTTCTCGGCGTTAATTTCACGACGGCGGCGGACTTTCCCAACCATCGGGACGCCGAAGTCATCGCCGTGCGGCTGGCGCGCATGGGCATCAACATTGTGCGCATCCATCATGAGGATGCCCGTTCCACGCGCTGGCCGTGGTCGCCTCTGTGGGTTCATTCCACCACGCAGCCTGCCGCGTTTTCCGCCGATGGACAGGATCGACTCGACTATCTTATCGCTCAGCTCAAGAAGAACGGAGTTTACGTCAACTTGAACCTGCACGTCAGCAATACTTATTATCCATGCGACGGCTTCCCGGCTTCGGTGCTCGATATCCCAACCGAATTCGACAAGAGAGTGGACGAGTACGATCGCCGCATGATCGAGTTGCAAAAGCAATTCGCGCGCGATTACTTGCGCCACGTCAATCCGTACACGGGGCTCGCCTATACGGATGATCCATGTGTCGCGGTCGTCGAGATAAACAACGAGAATTCGCTGACCGGGTGGCCGAGCATTGGAGACGAATGGTGGTGGGAGCGAGTCGAGTCGTTCACCGCGCTGCCTGAGCCGTTTCGCGGCGAACTGTTGACTATGTGGAACAAGTGGCTCGCCAGGAAATACACATCGGATACCGCACTCCGGAGTTCGTGGATTTCGAACGAGCAACTGGGCACGCCGGTTACAGCCGAAAATTTGCTCGCGCGCGGCGGCGGCATTCGGTGGGAACTTGAAGATCAAACGCACGCCGCGAAGCTCGAGCCGGACGGCGATTCAGGGACTATCCGAGTGGACGCCCCAACGCTGCCCGACGCCGCTTGGAAGGTTCAAGCGCTCGCAAAAGGCGTCGACCTTTCGGAGGGCGCCTCATACGTGCTGACTTTTCGCGCAAAGTCGACCGAAAACCGTCCTATTGCGGCGTACGGGAGCATCGATATCGCGGATTGGCACGGCATCGGATTTCATGATAAGCTCACGATCACTCCGGAATGGCAGGAGTACCGAATCCCTTTTTGGGCGGACAGCCTTATACCCGGGCATAACCGGATCGCTTTCGAGATTGGCGGCGCGACTTCCCCGGTTTGGCTGAGCAATGTTGTCCTCCGGCGCGCGTCCCGAGACGAGGTTTTGCCGGAAGGGCAATCCCTGGCGAACGGCACGGTCGGTCTTCCGTCGAGAGGAGCCAAGCAGGCTTGCGCCGACTGGATCCAATTCCTGGCCGACACAGAGCGTTCCTACGCCGATGAAATGCGAGCCTTCCTTCACCACGATCTTGGCGTAAAATCGTGCATCATCGAATCCCAGGTCAATTACGGCGGCCTTTCAGGAATGGCGCGCGAGGCGGACAGCGATTTTACCGACGCGCATGCGTACTGGCAGCATCCGGAGTTCCCTGGAACATCGTGGGACCCCGACAATTGGTTCGTAAAGGGCACGCCAATGGTACAGGCTCTTGCAGATGGCCAGTGGTCCACGCTTGAGACCCTCGCATGCAACCGTGTCGCAGGCAAGCCGTTTACCGTCTCGGAATATAGCGAGCCGGCGCCGAACGACTATCAGGCTGAGATGATGCCAATTATTGCGAGCTATGCCGCTCTCCAGGACTGGGACATGATCTACCTGTTTGAGTATGGAGGGTATAGCGCCAAGCAGCCGCAAGACCGAATTCAAGGCTTCTTCTCGGTTGCCCAGAACCCCGCGAAGGAGACATTTTTCCCATCCGCCGCGCTGATTTTCCGGAGCAATGGAATGCCGCCCCTTGCTTCAACGACGACTTTGAGCGTCGCGCCAAAAAGTATCGACAGGGCTGGCGATGCTCTGAATGAATGGTCGGTCGCGAACGGCGGAAGACCAGAAGATCTCTTCGCCGCCCGGCTGCAGACGCGGGTCGCCAGTAAGGCCGCACTCAGCTCCATTGCGCGGACAAAATTCTCGGACGCCAACCATTCGTCGGTTCGTATCCAGCGCGGCGGCAATGGCGCGATCTATGTGTCGTCGAGCGATAAGGCGATTTCCGCTGCCGGCTTCTTTGGCGGGCAGACGATCGAACTTGGCCCGGCAGCTTTCGCATTCCCATCATTCGGCAATAACTTCGGAGCGTTCACCCTTGTCACGCTCGATGGCAAACCGATCGCCTCTTCGAACCACGAGCTTCTGACAATCACCGGCAAGGCTGAAAATCTGGACATGGGCTGGAACGCTAACCGCACGAGCGTAGGAAGCCGCTGGGGCCGCGGACCGGTCCAGGCCGAAGGGATTCCCGTCATGCTCACCTTGCCCCGTCCAGGGCTTCGCGTGTGGGCCCTGTCAACCACTGGCGAACGAACAAGCGAGGTTCCAATCGTGCAGACGGATGGCAAGGCAGTTGCCACGCTTGGACCGCAATACCGCACAGTCTGGTACGATATTGGGGTGAACTAGTAAGTCCACTAGACACAAGCGCGTGCCGATGCCTCTTTCCTGGCCCGATGATGGTCATGGAGGCGTCTGTCTGTGACGACCGTCTTTTGACACGATTTCAAGGAGATACGGATCATGAAAAATCCATTTGGATTTTGTACTCTGATTGCTGCTGTTGTCTGCGCCGCATGCCTCGCTTCGTCCGAGGCGAATGCGCAAACCCCGATTCTAAGCTTTTCATCGTCCGGAGGTGGTTGGGGGACGTGGGTCGCCGACGATGCAAAAGCCACCGTAGCGCCCGACAACCCGGCGCCGGAGTCGGTAACCAACTTGCTCCAACCCGCCAATATACCCGGGGCATGGAACATCAGCTTCGCGTTCCCCGATCAATCAAAGGCGTCCATTGATGGCGATTCGCTTTGCATCCATCAGGATAAAGTCGGGGCGGACCCGTGGCTCGCAAGCATCAGTCAGACGGATCTTCCGATAAAGGAGGGGCAGGCTTACGTTCTTAGCTTTAACGCGAAGGCCGACAAAACGAGACCAATATTCGTGACCATGCAGAACTTTGGCTTCTCATCCGGGGATTGGCATGACCTGGGCCTTGCGCAAGACGTGCAACTGTCCTCAGAGTGGCAATCCTACTCATACTCCTTTACCGCATCGAAGCTCACCCAGGACGGATCCGCACTATTCATCCACGTCGGCCAACAGACAGGCGCCGTATGGGTTTCCGGCTTCAGTCTTAAGCCAGCTTCTGGAACTCTAACACTCCCGGTTCCTTCCAAAGCGGTTAAGGTCTCGCTTGAAAAGCCGAGCGACACCGATTGGCATGTCCAGTACATTTCTGACCCGTTCGACCTGATAGATGGGCACAAGTACGCACTTAGCTACATGATTAAATCGGATGTGCCTCGCAAGATTAGCTGCATGGCCCGTCTTAACTGTCCGGACTGGCATGCAGTCAGCGACGCAGACTGGTCGGTCTCAGCGGCGCCCGCGTGGCGATCTCATCGAATCGTGTTTACCGCGAAACACTCGATGCCCGGTCACAACGTCGTCGTATTCAATCTAGGCGGTTCAGGCAGCGGCTCTTTCGTATCGATTGGCGACGTGAAGATGGTCGACCTGGGCAACTAGCCAGGCAAGCCGTTTAATTGCGCCTCGGTGGAAAAGGGGCGGCGCGATGTCCTAACCAATCGCGTCGCCTCGCGACCCTATCGAATCTTGGCATCGATCCGGCGACGGTCATCTGGCTGGCCAACTGCGCCGATGTCAAGCTGACCTGGAACACCGTCCAGAACATGGGAAACTACGGCAAATCTTTCAGGACTTTCGCTTGCTGTGCGTTAAGCGAGTGGTTATGCTAAATTGGTCAGGACGTAGGAATGCTCCGTGGCCGCTGGGCCATTTTTCAAGCGCTTCGCGTGCGGCTTGCCAACAGGCTGCGTGTTAAGCGGCTAGAGAAAAATGGCCAGCCCGGCCAGACAGGGCATCTTAATCCTCATCTTCTCTTACAAAGCGAAAGTCCTATCTTTTATCGTCACAGCGCCGACTGCGTAGAACACCACGAGGCACCGTTTCAGGGTTGCTATTGTCAAGTGGCGATCCTGGAACGCCCCCACCCTCCTGTTACAGGACAACGTAGACACTCCCGTCGTCGACCTCGACCGGATAGGTCGCAACCCGGCTCTTCGCGTCGTAGAGCGCCTTGCCGGTTACGACATCGAACTCCCATCCGTGCCACGGACACCGGAGCACGCGACCTACCAGGCCGGGATGAAACTCGCGCGTCTCGCCGGGCTCGTGACTCGCATGCAAAGTGCCCCGGCACAACGGGGCGCCATTGTGCGGACAAACGTTCTTGATCGCACGCAGCGAGCCGTCGATACGAAATACGCCAACGGACAGCCCGGGCCGCGGCTCGACGATCAGCCTCGCTCCCTCGGCGATATCCACGTCGCGCGCGACGAGCACACGAATGCCCTCGCGAGCCTTCGCAGGTCCAGCGCGGCGAATGATATCGAAGGCTTGGTCGAGCGGCGCTGGGCTCGTCGTAGTCTTATAGCTCATTTCGCTTCCTCCGAAATCCGTCCCTCCCGATTTGCCGGCGGGAGTCCGTATAGATCAGCGGCGTTGTCATAGAAGATACGCTGCGCTAAGTCCGACGGCATCCGAGACGGCAGCGCCTTACGTGGATCATCGAAGTCCCAGTGGGGATAATCGCTGGAATAGCACAGAATCGTCTCCGCGTGAAGCATGCCGAAAAGTTGCAAAAGCTTTTCGCTGTCCGGTGGCTCCTCGATAGGCTGCGTAGTCAACCGGATATGCTCAAGTGCGTATTCGGATGGGAGACGCCGGAGCCACGGCACGGTCGAACGCAAGGCTTTAAAGTTCTTGTCCATCCGCCACAACAGCGACGGCAACCAGCCAATGCCGCCTTCGACGAGCAAAACATTGAGCGATGGGAAGCGCTCGAACGTCCCCTCCGCGATGAGGCTGACGCAATGCGCCTGGAATGTCAACGGCAAAGTCGTGTGCCATTCGAAATAGGACGATGGCATACCGACGGGCGTCGACGGCGTCCTCGCGCCTTCCGCGCCTGGATGAAGCGCAAACACGAGGCCCATTTCGCAACAGGCCTCGTAGACCTCGTCGTAGGCCCGATGACCGTACAGGTGCGTGCTCTCTCCGGTAACAAGGACCTGAACGAGTTGCTTGTGGGACCCAACCCTGCGGATTTCGCGGGCGGCCGCCTTGGGATCGTTCATATTGACGCTTATTGAGCCCAGGAATCGCGGGTCGGCGTCGAGAAACGTCGCCGTTTGCCAATCGTTCCAGGCCCGCGCCATCCCGTTCGCGACATCGATATTGTGCGTAAGCCCAGCGTAGATTCCTTGTGGCTGCAGGACGGCAAAGCGAACGTTGTAGGGATCGAGATAGTCGCGGCCGGCAGCGACCGGATCCACGCATGTCGCATCGCGGCGGATGACGCCGAATGGGTTGGCATACCCTGCGCCCGGCATGCTTGCCATGCCTTGCTTAACGGCCTCGCGAATGTCGTTTGGCACGAATGGCTGCAATGGGTGCTCCGGCGATTCGAGCGGGTGTACGTCGCAATCGATGATCTCCATGGGTTGGCCTCCTGTTTGAGAAAGAATAACATCGAGAACCGTTCTCCACAACATAAATCTTGTGCTTTCGTGAACATTTCTTGCCAACGATCTCGCCAAGCGAGCTTGGTGATCACAGATCAAAAAACGCAAAGACAATTTATGGATAGTCCGCAAAAGGACACAAAAGCCGCTTGACAGCCGTTCGGGTATGCTGTACAATGAGCTTGTTATATTCTGTTATTTTACAGAAGGATTTCCAGTATGGCGCAACGGAAGACAACGGGGGAGCGAAGACGATCGCTCGCAGACAGCCTCAGACGCGCAGCGCGCGATGGCAGCCTGCCGGTCGGGACAATGCTTCCCACGGTGCGGGAGCTGTCGGCCGAGTATCAGCTTTCCGTTTTCGCGGTTTCCAAGGAGCTTCAGGTCCTTGTCGACGAAGGCATTCTCTACACGTCCCCACGCGTCGGGACATTCGTCGGCCAATCCTTAGAGCACATTTCGCGGTGCTTCTTGCTTACGACGGCATCCGCGCCGTTCATCCCGTTCATCAAGCTCGGCTTTGAAGAACGCATCGCGCAACTTGGCGCGTCCAGCCTCGTATTGCCCGTCGACGAGGCAGTCGGAAACCTTCACGCGGGGACGCTGCCCGAACTCTCGGGCGTGTTCGACTTTGCGACAAGCGAACGATCTCCGGTCGCCTGGCCGTCCAGCGACGATGTCCCGCTCGTTCGCTTTGCCGACCGCGACGTGGTCGAGCCATCTGACCCGCACCACCACGCAGACCGAATCTACTTTGATGAAGCGGGAGGCGGCCGGCAGGCTACGTCGTATCTTCAACGATTAGGACACACGCGCATCGCTTATGTTGCCCTGCATACATCCGAGGATCATGCCTACTATCTCTGGTCGGCCAAGCGTATGCACGGTTGGCGAGACGCCATGGACAGGGCCGGACAGGATGTCTCCGACCTGATCTTCCTCCCTGCTGAGGAACCTAGCGATCTGTACGACGAAACCGCGACGGCAGCGAAAGCTGCTCGAGCAATGATCGGGCGCGCCGATATCACGGCTGTCGTCGGCGCCAACGACAACGCCATTGCCGGCTTAATCCAAGCGTTGCGCGAGAGCCATGTACCGGAATCGCGGTGGCCTGCGATGGTCGGCTTCGACAATCAGGCGGAGGTCAATCGTCACGTCCTCACATCGCTGCGTCTGCCCTGGGAAGACGTCGGACGCGCCGCGGCTCAGCTCCTCTGGGACCGCTCATCCGGTCAATTGACGGGCCCGCCGGAGTTTGTATCCATTGCCATGCGTATGATTGCGAGGCCGGGCACAAACCACGGCGTCCTTGGCAGCGGGCGCAGCGCGAAAGCGTTGGCGGTAACGTGAGATTGCACGTAATCGCGACGATTTGGATTTTGAAAAGGGGAAGAATATGAAGACAAAGGTAAGCAAGAATCATCGAATAGCGTTTACTCTTATAGAGCTTCTCGTAGTTATTGCCATCATTGCAATTCTTGCAGCAATCCTATTTCCGGTATTCGCGACGGCGCGGGAGAAGGCGAGGCAGTCGAACTGCACAAGCAACATGAAGCAACTTGGAATGGCGTTTGTACAGTATACGCAGGACTATGACGAAACCGTGCCCTGCGGACCTTACGTCTACGAGTTCGGCGTCGGTTGGGCGTCGCAGCTTTATCCCTACGTGAAGTCGACGGGAGTATTCCGATGTCCCGACGATATGACGCCTGATGGAAACGGCCATGTAACGTCCTATGCCTATAACCAAAACTTTGGAACCAACGTCTGGGGCGTTAGCAATAAGGGCGATTCTCTCGCGCAGTTTGCGGCGCCTGCGAAGACCGTCGTCTTGTCCGAGATCAGTGGAGATGCAAGCGACGACGTCACAAAGCTCGCGAATGCTGCATCTCCCGTCGGCTACGGTCTCGTCGCCTGGTACGATCCATACAGCCAAACGGCCAGCGTCTCGAACACGTGCACGAGCACGCCGGTCTTACAATACGCGACGGGATATATCGGCGGCCGCGCCGGCGACTGTCACTACAATGCGCCTCTTGGACGCCACAACAACGGCGCCATCTACCTGCTTGCTGACGGACACGCGAAATGGCTGTTGGGCAGCTCCGTAAGCGGCGGCACAAACGCGGGATCGTCGAGTTGGGGACAGGCGACGGCGACGGGTTTCGTCAACGCGGCCGGCACGAGCGGGACCGTGAGCGGCGTCCCGGTCACCGCGACGTTCAGCATTATGTGAAAGCGCACACGCAATCAATCGCCCCCCCTGAAAGGTAATTACGATCTTGTTTCAACGGCTATCGGCTCGAATGCGCCTCGTGTTTCATACCGTTCTAGTGTGCATAATCGGCACTCACTGCGCCGTCGGAGGCGCAAACGTGCTGAGTTGGCGACCGCTGTGCGAGCCGGGTAACGGAGGATGGATTACCAGCATTTCCGTGAGCCCGTTCGACTCGAAGCGCGTACTCGCAGGCGGCGATATGCTTGGCGTCGCGTTCAGCGAAGATCAGGGCGAAAGCTGGAAACGAGCATCAGGTTTCAAGAGTTGGGAAATCGCCGACTTCACTTGGAATCCTTCCATTCCCAACGACGTGTGGGTCGGCACGATGAGCGGCCCTTACGAAAGCGTGGACGGCGGGCGAACCTGGACGGAACGGCGGGCGGGCTTTCCGCAGATCAACGCTGGAGCGTATAGCGCCCCGATTCAAAAGATATTGTTCGATCCAAACGACCACCGGCATCTGCTCGCGTTTGGCGGATCGCACAGGATCTGGAACTCGCCTCCCGGGGCGCTTTGGGGAGCCGTGTGGGAAAGCCGTAATGGCGGTATATCGTGGTCTCGAATCTCGACCATCCCGTCGGCCGATTCGCCCGGCGGAAACATTGTAGCGGCTAGCTTCGCGGCAAAATCGTCGGCGATAGTGTACGTTGCCGTCGCTAAACTTGGCGTATTCGTTAGCGGGGATGGCGGAAGATCATGGACCGCCCGAAACCAGGGTTTGCCGCACACGGATGCCGGCGCTCTCGCCGCTAGCCCGGCTCACCCAAAAACACTTTGGGTAGCGCTCAACAGCTGTAAGCCAGCCGGTCAAGATGCCTGCATTCCCGGCGGTATCTACAAAAGTGTCGATGGAGGATTAACGTGGCGCCAAGCTCAAGGCCCAAGCAGCGTGGCGACGACGAACGTCAACACGACGGCGCGCTACAAAGCGATCGCCGTCGCTCCCAGCGCTCCCAATATTCTGGTAACGGCCGACTATCGATGGGGGACGAAGGGGATTTACATAAGCGCTGACGGCGGACAAAGCTGGCGAGTCGCGGCTAACAAAAATGAAGTCGATACGCCGTGGACATCTGGACTGGGCATGACGACCGTCGCGTTCGATCCGCAAAACGCAAATGTCGCCTTCGCCGGAGGCGCTGAATCGATACTAAGAACGCTGGATGGCGGCAAGACGTGGACTGACGCGACGTCCATCCGAACCGGCGCCGGATGGCGGGGACGCGGATTTGAAGGATTCGTATGCGAGAGCGTCGCGTTCGACCAACATGATTCCCTGCACGTGGCTATCTCCGGATGTGATCACGGCAACTTCTGGCAAAGCTTCGACGGCATGCAATCTTGGATATGGGGCGGAAGCGGCATGCCGGATTGGGGAGGAAGCGCCAGTATCTCGTTTTCGGTTGAAGGCACGACCTACGTCGGTCTCGGGCAAGACGGGCGTTTCAATGGAATTGGACGGACATCTGACAACGGAAAAACATGGGAAATAGAGGCGGGTCCCCAATACGGGTTGCCCGTCCCCGAGAAGGATACGAAATCGTCAGCAGTCGCCGTATACGCTATGCAGAACGACGCGAACACGGCTTGGGCAACGATTGGAGGTCAGCTTTACAAAACCGCAGACGGCAAAAACTGGAAAATCGTCTGCGAAGGACCGGGACTGAATTCGTTTGCGACCAGCCCGCGCGAGCCGCTCCAATTCTTCGTGTCGGGAACAGACGGCATATACGAAACCGATGACGGCCAGACGTTTTCGCTGATCGCTGGCAGTCCCCGCCACGTCACCCGCATCGCGGTGGACTCGCGAGGATGCGTCTATGCAACCACATGGCGCGCTCATCCCGAACCTGCTGGGCTGTGGCGACTAAAGAACGGGACATGGACCCTCGTAAGAAACGATCCCTACATATACAGCGTCGCCATCGATCCTTCGGATCCGGACAGAATCGCCGTGATCACCAACGACGATCCGTACCACGATCATAGCTTTGCGAGCGGCGTTTGGATTTCTGAGGACGGGGGCGTAAACTGGTCACAGGAAAATGACGGTCTCGCCGTCGCTCGCGGACGCTGCGTTGCTTTTGACCCACACAATCCAGAAACTCTTATTGCCGGAACCGGCGGCGGCGGTTTCTACATCGCCCGCTGGCCGAGGAAGCAGAGGGCGATCACAATGCCAGACAAATAGTCCCCCGCACGCCCGCTACAGGCCCTGCCTGCGACGCCATTGGCCGGGGGAGAGACCGTGCACTTTGCGGAAGAGGCGGCAAAAGTAGTTCAGGTCGTCGTATCCCGCCTGCGCGGCGCACTCCGCGAGCGTCGCGTATGGGTTGCGCAGCGTGCGACTGGCGATCTCCATGCGCAGCTTCTGCTGGTAGTGCGCGGGCCCCATTCCGAGATGCTGGCGGAACAGCGTCGAGAGGTGACGGCAGCTCACGTCAGACAGCGCCGCGAGCGCCTCGTTTGATATGGGATCGACCGGATGCTCGTGCAGATGCCGCAGTGCCCGAACAAGCGCTGGGTGACGCTCGCTCTCGACGGCCGAACGGCGAAGCGCCTGGCGAGCCGCGCCGAGGATGGCGCTGAGCAACCCGCGACAGACGCCATCGCCTTCGGTCTGCTCCTCGGGCGGGGCGTGAAGACGGCTGTCCCACTCAAGCAGGTCCTCAATCCACCGGCGCATCTGATAATCGCCGCGCAAGTCTACCAGGCGCGGCGAACTACCGGAGACGCAATCCGGATCGTCGTAGTGAATGCAGGTCGTCCGCCACTCGCACGCCGCCGTTTGATCATGCGGGACATTGGGCGGAATAATGTGCAGCATCCCCGGACTGCTGTCGAACACAATTCCGCCCGCGACCGTCCGAAGGCGCCCGTTGACCACGTAGATGATCTCGGAGCAGGCATGAGTATGCATCCCGACCTGGAATACCCCCTCGTGAACGTGTGCGCCATGAAATCGCAGCAACGGATGCATTGTCACTCCGGCTTTCCATGATACCGGCGCATCAGCTCTTTAGGATGCTGCCGAAGAAGAACTCGATCGCGCGATTCCTGTCTACGCCGCATGCCACCCGGTGCGGTCCGGATGGGTCCGCGTGAAACGTCGTAAATCCGTATGTAGCGTCTCCTTGCAACTCGACCTTGATTCGCCCTTGACGCCAACGCAAAATGTCCGGTTCGATTAGCGCGACGATCGTCAGCGGATCGTAGAGCGACGGCATCTGCTCGCTGCGACCACCCTGCCAGAGCTTGATCGCGTGCGAAAGATTTTTCGCGAGAGGCTGAGGTCCAGCCGCAAGGCGGGCAATGTCCGCTGGCGTAAACTGTACAAGATGCCCCATTTCCCATGTGATCACGTCCATCGGAATGCCGCTATTGAACACAATCGCGGCCGCCTCGGGATCGCAGCGTATGTTCCACTCCGCCATATAGATCGCAGGCTCGGCGGCCATCGTGACGATTTTCGGGATCTTAGCGATGATCCGCGGCTCCTTCACCAGCGCCATTGCGATGTTGGTCATCGCGCCGATCGGCACGGGAATGATGTCGCCGTTTCCGGCGAGAATTGTCTCGATCAAGAAATCGACGCCATGACGAGGATCAGGACGCGGAAGCGACGCTTCCGGCAAACAGGATGCGTCCTGATTGGGGAGCACATCCTTGAGGTAGTCGTGCCAGTTATGCAGCGGCCGCGAAGCGAGGCTCGCCCCGCAACCGGCCGCCACCGGCGTCGAGGCATACGCTCCCCCGGCCGTCGCAAGCACGGTGCGCGCCTGACGCGAACGCGCGTGGACGTTGCCGAACACGGTCGTAACCCCAATAAGATCGAGTTCCGGCCTCGAACAAATCAGGCCGAGCGCAAGCGCGTCGTCAATGTCGTCGCCAATATCGGTATCGAGAATAATTCGTTGTTTCATGCCTTATTGTGGCCCCGCGATGAGCATTCGGCAAGAGATACTATAGATCATTTATAGCACAATACGGCTATCGAGAAAATACTGGGACGTCACGGACAGTTCTCGGCGAGAGATTTCCTTCGATCCGCGATTGACAAGCGCGACGAAAGGTGATACCATACCTGTACACCATACTGTATACATCAAGAACAATGCCAAGATCCAAGTCGACAACCGATCCGCTGCCAGTTTACAAGCGCATTGAAAACGATATACGCGTCAAAATACGGCGCGGAACCTGGTCGGCGGGAGCTCTTCTGCCGAGCCGGAACACGCTGGCATCGGATTATAATGTATCTGTTGGAACCGTCGAGCGCGCCATCTCAAAGTTGCTGGCCGAGGGGACACTGCAGGCGACGGATCGCTCGGGGACGTTCGTCAGCCTGAGCGCCAACCTCGAGACTTCTTCGTCAGCCGGTCAGGCAGCGCCGAAGCCCCGCAAAGAGGTGCTTGGCATCGCCATTGCGTTCCAAGAGGCAACGTTCGGCGTCTCGGACAGCCTGTTCCTATGGTCGCGCACGATCACGACATCGCTCGAACGCACCTTCGTGGCGCGCGGCGGCGGCGTCCGCGTCTGCAATGCGTATCACCCTGAAGGCTTATCCCGGAACGCCCTTCGCGAGACAATCGACCAGTTGATCGCCGAGGGCGCGACGGCAATTGTCGTGGAAAACATCCACGATGGCTTCGGAGAGCGGTCGATATCAGACCTGGACGCACTCGTAAAGGATGGCAGCGTCCCTATTGTATGCACCGTGCCGCGCGAGTTCCACGGCAGCGTCCCTCAGGTGTACTGCAACCTCGCGCAGACCGGGTTTCTCGCGGTTGAGCATCTCATGAGCCTGGGCGAGCAGCACGTAACCGTGATCGCTCCGGACAATCGCGACTGGATCGAAGAGCGCATCGCGGGAGCCCGGCGAGCAATCCAGTACTTGGAACTGCCGCATTCCGCGCTCGATGTCGTCAACGCCGGCGCCCATTTAACGCTGCAAGGGGCGGTCGGCGCGCACTTTACCGATATCGCATACGATTTGACAAAGCAAATGATTGCGGACGGTCGACTGACGAACGGCATCTTCGCGGTAAACGACGCCGTCGCGTACGGAGTGCTGAAGGCCGCGAAGGAAGCCGGGCTGCAAGCAGGCCGGGATTTTAGCCTGGTGGGCGTGGACGACGCGCCTTTGTCCCAAGTGCATGGGTTGACCAGCTTCCGGCCGCCCATGGAGGACGTTGCGGCGGAAACAATGCACCTGCTTGAGCGAGTGAAACAGAACGCGAAATCGGATTTGCGCGTCAATTTGAGACCGCAGCTTCTCGTCAGGGCATCTTCAAGGCGCCTCGATAGCAAGGAATAGATTTGCGCCTCAAGGTAGCCTGTAAAGGATAAGGACAAGATCATGAAAATACATCGAAACGCCGGGCTATTCGCAGCATTCACGTTAATCGAATTACTAGTTGTTATCGCTATTATAGCGATTCTCGCGGCTATCCTATTCCCCGTGTTCTCCACGGCGAGGGAGAAAGCCAGGCAGACCAGTTGTTTGAGCAACCTCAAGCAGATTGGACTTGGATACGTCCAATACACGCAGGACTACGACGAGATGTCGCCCTATACTTGTTATACGGGTTCCATTTCGACCACATGCGGAGGATCCAACGACGGCGGCGGCACATCGCTCGGCTTCGACTTGAATCCCTATATCAAGGCGGCCAACGTTTGGCGCTGTCCGAGCGACACGGTCCATTCCGCGCCTGTCAGCGCGATCGCATCGACATCACAGGGCGGCCTCGGGTACGGCGGGTTTGCAAACCCGAGCTACGCATACAATATGTACTTCATGGAGCAGATCGGCGTCGGGACATCGACGGATGCGACGCCAAAGCCGCTGCAGATGTCCCAATTGCAAACTCCCGCCAACGACGCGGTAATCATGGGTTCGTGGGGCACGCCCGGCAGTCTGAATTATTCGTGGCTGTTGGACGGAGCATTTCAGTTCGACACGCGAACGGAAGGCTGCACCGGCTATATCCCAAACGACTTCGACTACCGAACCTATATCACGCAACCCCTCATGACGGGGCACAACAACGGAGGAAACGCCGCTTACGCTGACGGCCACGCGAAGTGGTACTCTACCGGCTATCTTGTCGCACAGACCGCGAAGGAAGTGCCTCCGACGGCAACCGCGCAGGTTCGGCCCAATATGATTCACGAATAGTGGGCCCTTGCGGTCGCAGCCGCACAACGGTACGCGAGCCGCCACGCCTCCGTCGTCACAAGCGTAAAGACTGTCGTTACCGCCCTGGCTTTCGCATCGTCCGCCAATCCATGCCCGTGGATACGTCCGCGGACGATGCGTCCGGCTACAAGCTCCCGCCCCTCCCTTGTTCCAATAGATCTTCGTGACAAGATCTTAGCGACCCTATTGACAATCTTATTCCCTCGTGTTAGAATATCGTCAGAGTAACCGGTTTCCCTAACCATGACAACGATCACTGACATCGCTAAAGCCTGCGGAACATCGAAGGCGACGGTATCCAAGATCATGAACGGCAACGATCTCAAGATCAGCGCCGGGACTCGCAAGCGGGTCATGGAGGCGGTTCGACGTCTGGACTATCAGCCAAGCGCAATGGCGCGCGGATTATCGATGAAGCGGGCCAACACGATTGGCATCGTGACGCCCAATGTATGGCACATCTTGAGTTTGACATACTACGCCACCCTGATCGGCGCAATTCTCGACGAAGCCCGCAACAACGAGCAAACCGTGAGCGTATTCAACTCGAAAGTTTGGGCCAAGGACGCGCCCGATCACCTCGTATTCGCGGATGGACGATGCGACGGATTGGTTCTCGTTGGCGTCTGGGATGAGCGCTTGATGCCTGCCTTGCAGAAGGCTCGCATCCCCTTTGTCCTCCTTAACGGCGGCGCGGGCCCGGAAGGCGCTTACTCCATCGATATCGACAACTTCGATACGGCGGCTGAAATCACGCGTTACCTGATCGCACAGGGCCACAAGCGGATCGCCTATTTCGATTGCGGCGAGGCGAGGGATTTTGCGCACCGGCGATTTGCCGGCTATCGCAGCGCACTGGCGGAAGCGGGAATTCGTTACGAGCCAATGCTTGTCTTTGACGGTCCCCCACTCTACGAATCGGCCTACGATCGCGGACGGCAGGTCGCTTCACGCACCGGCCTGGGCATCACGGCGCTGTTTTGCGCGAGCGATCTCATCGCCCTCGCGGCGATGCGCGGTCTACAGGATTCCGGGTTGCGCGTCCCCGACGATGTTTCCGTTGTCGGCATCAACGGCATCATCGACGGCGATCGCTCATCGCCGCGCTTGACGACCGTAACTCAATCGCTCGACACGCTTGGCGCGGAGGCCGTGCGGCTACTGCTCGACGTCATCGAAGGCCGGGACGCCGCGCCAAGGCACGTCGTATGGCCGACAATGTTGATTGAGCGGGATTCCGTGGCGGCTCCGGCCGGCGCATCGATCGAATTAGCCTGCAAGTAGCAGACAGTCTCAGAGGCAAAGGAAACTCATATGAGAAACTGCAAGGGATTTACGCTTATCGAACTACTCGTTGTGATCGCTATCATTGCCATCCTGGCCGCGATTCTATTCCCGGTGTTTGCCGCAGCGCGGGAAAAGGCGCGCGGCGCGGCATGTCTATCGAACCTCAAACAGCTGGGGTTGGCGTATTCGCAGTATGAGCAAGACTATGACGAGACGGTTCCTTCCGGCACGAACCCCTACGGAGGGGGGAACGGCTGGGCGGGACAGGTCTATCCCTACGTCAAGAGCCTCAATGTCTTTCTGTGTCCGGATGACACGACGCAAGACGACGTAATCTCATACGCGACCAACGCCAACATGGTCGGCTACACGGCGGCGATTACGCCGATCCCGGCTACGATTGCAGTCCTGACGAGCCCATCGTTAACGGTACAGCTATTAGAAGTGGTGAACTGTTCCGGTTTTATCGTTTCCACGAGCGATGTCCAGCACTCGCCCTGCGCGCTAGGGATCTCCATATTGAGTTCAAACACGCTCAACGGCGGAAACTCAGGGAACGGGACAACAACGTTGACGTCGCTCAAATATGCGACCGGCTTGTTTGCCAATGCTTATGCCGTTGGAGATACACAAGACCCAAATCCAGCCGATATCACCGGAACGAATTCCTACTTCACGTCGCCGGATGGCCGCCACCAAACGGGGTCAAACTTTTTGATGGCTGACAACCATGCCAAGTGGCTCAAGGCAGCTACCGTCGGAGCTGGCAGGGACAAAGTCATCAATGGGGTTAATTATCCCGCATCTTGTCCGCCCAGCCGCCTGAATGGCATCGCGCCGACGACGACCTGTATGCAAAGCACCACGGGCGCTGCATTCCAGTACAGCGCGACATTCGCGCTGCATTAGGCTTTGCCGCGATGACGGAAGCGCTAATCCAAACGCGACGGCGAGTGACATTGCGGCGCAGTTCCCGGACCATCCGATAGCGACCATCGCACAGGCGTACCAGGATATTCATGGGGCGACGCAGCCAGTAAGTGCCAGCGTGAACGCGGAGGAACCTAGCCCTATTCCAGAAGGTCCGGCGCCGCAGTATGGAACCCTACGGCAGCGCACGAGATAAACGCGCAGCCTCCGCAGACAACGCCATCGCCAACTGAAATGCCGCGCGAACCTGCGCAGCCCGAACAAGCGCCCGTGCGCACCACGCAGGATATCGCAGAGGCAATGGTCGCGAACCACCCGGAGATGAACACACCTGAGCATGTCGCCGGGATTAAAACGTTGCTCGATACGCAGGCGGCGCAGCGGGCGAAGGACAACAGCAGACCAGCGAGCGAGTTCCCGGATGCGGTTTACCATGACGTGACGGGGGAGAGTGCGCCTGGCGCGGAGTCGCCCGACGTGCTGTCTCAGCACGGACAGGACATTCAGCCCATTGGGCATGGATCATTTGGCCCAATCTACGATCAGTTCAAAGGCGATGACCATGGGGCAGTTCAGCATCTCATGCGCGTCAAGGCAGGAGAGGCGGTTGCGGCGCTGCATCATCCTGAAATCGGCGATATTGATTTGCCCTGGGGGAAAACAGATCAGGTTAAGCCCAACGGAAGAACGCCCAAGGGTGGCAACGGACTGTCGCACATTATCTACGACCGACCGGACGGAACGGAGATTGCCAACAACCTTCAGAGAGACCTGAACGATATGAAGCTGGTTTCCCGGAACGCCTATCGTGCGGTTCTAGAATCCGACGGCCATTGCTCGATTGTAAGTCTTACACATGGGCGCGACCAAAAGACGTGGCTGTTGTCGGAGTTTTCGAGGAATGATAAGCCTGCCGCCGAGCGGTCGATTGGCGTCCCCGGCAATCCTGCCGAAGGCAGGACGGCTGAACATCCTTCAACCGCAGGCTCTAATTCCAATATACCCGAGCCTGCCGAAAATGACACACTGTTCCAGTCCGCCAAAGGCAAAGCTAAGTTGCCGCCAACTTATTACTCTCCTGATGACATCGTTCTGACCGAGCGCGATCAGGACATGCATAAGGTCGCCGATATTGCCAAGCGATATAAAAATCATGGCGAGCCTGCCCCTTCCATAATCACTAAAAGCGATGGGGAGAATCAGGTTATGGACGGTCATCATCGAGCGTTGGCGCTTGAGCAACTTGGACGAAATGTTCCCACTATTGGGATCAGGAAGGATGTCTTTGACAGTCTGAAAGAACAAGGACATGATCCTATTGATATTCTCGCCGCAGTTTACAAGTCAGCAGGGTATGGACGCGAGGTTTCTTACCTTCAGTTCAAAGGGGATGACCACGGGGCAGTTCAGCATTTAATGCGCGTCCAGACAGGGGAGGCGTTAGCTGCGTTGCATCATACTGACGTTGGTGATATTGATTTGCCATGGGGCGACGCAGACGGCACCAACGGAAAAGGCGGTCATGGTCTTGCACACATTATATACGATCATCCGGATGTAGATCCATACAAATTGCAAGAGATGATTGACGGGATGGAGGTTGTGAAAAAAAGTCCGAACCGGATTATATTACAGCCTCCAGATGCTACTTCTGTTGGTGTAATCGCTCTAGAAAGAAGAGGAACTGCAAAAAATTGGCTATTAACTGCATATAACAAGCCTGCAGCCGAGGGGAGTAGTGGCGTCCCCGACAATCCTGCCGAAGGCAGGACGGTTGAACATCCTTCAACCGCAGGCTCTAATTCCAATATACCCGAGCCTACCAAAAATGACACACTTTTTCAGCACGGCCACAACCCGCAGCTAGACACGCCGGAGTTCAAGCAGTGGTTCGGTGACAGTGATTCGGTTAATAAAGATGGATCTCCGCAGGTTATGTACCACGGGACAAGGGACTTCAAAGGCCACACGTTCGATCAGAACAAGCACGGGGGGCTGTTTTCATTTACTGACAGTCCAGACGTAGCCGAACGATACGCCGAAGGCAACGGCGGATACCGATCATATACAGGGACGCTCGTTAAGGTTTACAGTCCCAATGGTGGCGGGGCTGAAATATACTCGCCCGTATCTGACGGTAGCCACCTTGGCGTTAATTACGTAGGTGAAGTCAGCGGGAAGATCCTTACCCCGTCTGACGTTAACGCAATGGTTGAAAGTGGTACTGCTGAAACGACAAAAACGGGCGCATCAGTAATGCCTGTTTACATTAAGACCCATGCGCTAGATTTAACATCAGCCGAAGGTCGATCAGTGCTTGGTAAGCTAGACGCTCAGCACAATACAATTGCATCAAGAATCATAAATAATGCGAAGTCGGGGTATTTTAATTGGTCTGAAACGCAGCACGAGCCTGCATGGAAAACATTCCAAAAGGTGATAAACCCGCAGCTAAAACAGCTTGGTTACGATGCTATCAAATATAATGACTGCGGTCACACGACTACGGCTGTTTTCGATCCGAAGCAAATCAAGTCCGCTATCGGCAACCGTGGCACGTTCGACCCCAACGACGCGAACATACTGCACCAGTCCGCCAAAGGCTCCGTGACCTTCCGCCCTGAGGATGGTAAAGCCGTCGTGCGCATGCTGCAATCCGCTGACATATCGACGGCGGTTCATGAGATTGCGCACGTGTGGCGCAGAACGCTCTCTGACGAGATGCGCGCCGTTCGAGACTCACTATGGCATCAAGGGTCGATGCGTCCCGCGCCCACCCTACTCGTCGACCAACTCGCGCAACGGGACTGCTCCGGCGGATCAGCAAGATGCGATCACCCTGCTGATCCGCCGGACGGCGCTTGACACGACATGGGATTCCTGTGTAGAATAGAACGGTTTCCAGAGACGCGTGGAACGGTGTCCGAGTTGGTCGAAGGAGCACGACTGGAAATCGTGTAACGGGTTTCCCCCGTTCGTGGGTTCGAATCCCACCCGTTCCGCCATTTCCTGCCGCGCCCGCCGCTAACGGCGGGTCGGGGCTGGATGCATGCGCAGGTGAGCATTCATCAACGGCCGCGTGCTCCAACGATGCCGCGACTTTCGACGCCTTGAGAGAACGGTCATTGATGCCCGGAACCCGGCTTAGCATGAATTCACGTCCAACCTCATCTCCCCAACTCGCCAAGCGAAAAACCTGGACGAGATCCTTGCGCCTAGCCGTCGTGTTGTCCGTTATCATCGTTGCCGCCTTCATGCTCGTGAGCGCCTATTGCATATACGCAGGCAACCGGGCGGCCGACAGTTCCCGAATGGCCGTTATCCAACCGGCGATGACCGGCCGGTCGATCGTTGTAGTTTCACCGCACCCCGACGATGAAGTGCTGGGTACCTCCGGGCTCTTACAGCAGGCGCACAAGCGCGGCGTCCCCGCCCACGTTGTTTTCGTAACGAGCGGCGACGGATTTAAGTTCGGGGTCTCACGCTACTACAATAAAGTCGCGCCAACTCCTGCCGATTTTAAGAGCTATGGCGAAATGCGCATGCATGAGTCCCAGCAGGCTGTTCAGGCATTGGGTTTAAGCGCAAGCGACGCCACCTTTCTCGGCTACCCGGATCGCGGAACGATGGCAATGTGGCGCGATCACTGGAACACCGACGATCCTTTCGTTTCGCCGTACTCGCGCTCAGACAAAGTGGTCTATGAGAATGCCTACGATCCCGGCGCGCCATTCTGCGGACATTCGCTTCTATTCGATCTGCTCGGCGTTCTCCGCAAGGATCGGCCGACGGACATCTACGTGACGCATCCCAAGGACGATCACGACGACCATTCAGCCGTGTCGGCGTTTACGACCCTCGCATTCACCATTTTAAAACAGTCCGCAGAGCCCTGGGCTCGCGATCTGAAGATCCATTACTACCTCGTCCACCGCGGAGACTGGCCCGTCCCCCAGGGATACCATCCCCGTGAGCAACTCGCGCCTCCTGCGCAAATGCTCGCGTGCGATACCCAGTGGAACCGTCTTCCGTTGACCGAGCGCGAGGAGAACGTTAAGCGAGCGGCCATCGAAAGCTACAAAAGCCAGCAAGAGATGATGAGTCGCTTCCTCGAAAGTTTCGTTCGCAAAGACGAAATTTATGGCGACATCCCGGCGCAAGAGGCGATCATGGACAGCCAGAAGCCTGGCCCATACGCAATGGCCTCGGGGCGCAACGCGTGGAAAGGCGAGACTCCCGCCGCCATCGATCCGGTCGGCGACACCATCCTGCTCAAGCTTCCCACGGGGCTGGATATTTCGCGAATCTACGAGCGCCACGACGACGCCAACCTTTATGTTCGCCTAGACGCGAATTCGCGCCTTATTCCGGAAGCCCATTACGACCTTCACATTCGCGCCGCCGATCTCGCAGGCGTCTCTCCATCCGAGGAAACGATCGTATCCGTCACTCCGAAGTCGATCAAAGAATGGGGAACCGTAAGACTGCGCTCAGGTGAAATGGTCAAGTGGCACGATCGAACCCTCGAGGTCACGATCCCCTTAGCGGAACTCGACGTCCCGCGCGACGGCATCGTGTTCATCGAGGCAATCACCCGCTTGTCCAAAATGATCTGCGACCGCACCGGCCCTCGCTCGATCCGCGTCCACATCGACCCCACCCCGCCGTCCAGCCCGCTTTCTTAGGCGGCAGGTCTCCTACTTGCCGCTGCTTGCCACACATGCGGGCACGACAATGGGGCTAGAGCCAACAGTACTCCAGAGCGTCGGACGAATAGCCTATCGTAGCTCGATCAGTCTCGGCTGCATGGGCGCCAGGGTAATAGCATTCAAATCCACGGTCTCGCCGGACAGGAGATCCTTCACTCGCCCGAAGCGGCCGACGGGTGATTTTACAGTGACAGTGGATTTCATCAGGTTAATCGCGGACACGTACGTCTTTCCCTGGTCGCTCACGACACGGTATTCGATTCCGAATATCGGCTGCCCCGATTGCGCGTCATGCAACTCTCCTGGGGCGCCCACGTTACGGGCAATTTGAGCAAGCTGCTCAAAGACCACATGATCGTCATCGCTGAATGGAAGCGGCGCCGGCTTGAGGGAGGCGGGGAGGCTACGCTCCCGATTATAGATATCGCGGCGCAAGTTGCCGTCGCCCAGCGCGATGAGCGTTCCGCCGCCTTTCACGAAGCGCGCGAGGGCATCGATGGTGCGATCGTCGACATTTGCCGCCTGCGGCAAGAGGATCGCCTTGACAGCCGGTGCGGTCCCTTCAGCCAGTTCCTTTTCGGTCACGAACGTCACCGGCTCGCCAAGGAAGGTCAGCGCCGTGTACGCCGCGCGAAGCGACGAGGCGTAATTCTTCTGCCAAAACAGCGATGTGCGCGTGTACAAGATTGCAATGTGCGGCTGGGCGCGGATGATCGCCGCTGCCTGGCTTGCGCAGCGACGGGCATCCAGCCACGCGCGGCCCGCGCCATAGACATCGGCCGGGCGGAAGTAGATGCTGCCATAGAGGGAACTCTTCGGATCGGTCTCCTCGGCCCATACCCAGATAGCCGACGCTCCCACTCCGTGGATTGCACCTTGCCACATTGCGGAGCGGACATAGTCCGCCGGGACAGCCTCCGTGCTCTGATCGGGAATGATGTGATTTTCGGAGTTGAACACCGGTTGATGGCGAAATGAGCGCAGGAGATCGTACGTGAGTTCAGCCTCGCGCCAACCATACGCATACTCCGATGATGTTGGGATTGGCGCCGCACTCGAACCCGGCATGCTCGTGTAGTCGTCGTTCCCGGCTATATCGGTGATGTCACAGAATTGCTCGGGGTCCACGCCTTGATAGAAGTATTCACGTTGAAGAGCGTAGAACACCATGATCTTGTCGTGCGTGAGCACATTCGGCGCCGCCGCTTTCACCAGGCCGTTCATCCATCGATGCCAATCGGCGAAATGCTTTTCGTTAAATTCTGCCCAGTCGTAATAAGCCCGCAGCTTCTCGACCGGCGCGGCTAGATCGGGAGGCGTGGACACGGGGACCGGAACATCGTCGAAACTGGCGTACGACGTGCTGTAAAGCGCGTTGAGCGTTTCGATGTTGCCATGGCGCTTCTTAAGATATTCGATCCACAGTAACCTTGAGTACGCATCGCGGCCACTCACCTGGTAGACCGGCTCGTTGGAAAGGTTTACCGAAAGAAGCGACGGTTCATTCTTAACTGCAGAAACCGCCCGCGAAACCCACTGCGCGATCGCCTGCCTAGCGACGGGATGATCGATGTTGAACCTGATAAAGCCTTCGTTGCCCTTAGCGGCCACATCTGAGCTCTTATTCATCGCCCAAGCCGGAAAATTATGAGGCGAGAGCATAAGGTCGTACTTTTCGTTCGATTCGTTCGCTCGCTTGAACCGGGAAATCAGGCTCTCAATCGCCCCCGAATCGCTTCCATCCGGTCCCAGCGCGTCAGCGCCCATTTCGTTTTCAATAATCGACGCGCCTATCCCGGTGAAATTCGGTATGTCCGCAATCACTTGCTTCCAGCCATTATAACCGCCGAAAAAAGTGGGCTGGCCAGAGGCCGTCACGAACACGCCGCGCTCTATCCTCACGGGACCGGCAGTAAGAGGCGGAATACTCGGAATAGGTGCGCGCATTATGCGCCCGGTCTCATTAAGAACCGAAGTAGTATCTTGAAGCTGCAAACAGCTCCAGTAGTCGCTCTGAATCGATTTTCGATTGTGTGACTGAACCCTTTCCAGATATCGCTGAACAACGTTGAACCCCAGCCGAATATACGAGTTGTTTTCCAATCCGCGCGAGGCTACCTCAGCACGCATTTTAGCCAACCTCTCCGTCGTCTTCAAGATCCTATCTGAAAGGATCTCCGCAGCATCGCGCCTGCGTATGTTGGTCCGAGCAATTGGAGCCTTAACCCCGTCCAAACACCCGGTAATCGTATCGGTCCCCTTCGGGAACAGCGCCGCCGAGATCGAAAACGACAGGCTTGCGACGGTGCATTCACGAACAGATTCGATCGGTATGCGCCCCAGAACACTTTCCGGCCTGGCACGGCATCGCGATATGATCACGACATTCCCGCCGCGATATCCAGCCGGAACCGTGAACGTCAGCGTCCCGTTAACATCTTCCGAAGCATCGTAGCTATCCGGCTCGAACGCGCCTGGCGTAACCACGAAGCGGCCGGGCGCGAGGGCCGCGGCAGGCCGCAGCCTGGCGGGGTATATCCATGTGTGGCGCTGCCCGGCTTCCGCGACGGCAACATCATCGACAAGCAGCTCCTTGGTCGGTCCGTCCGTGTTGATAATCACTAGCCACGTCGTTGCGTCCTTTGCCGTCTTGAATGGAAGCGCGACGCGTTGCCAGTCCGGAGTGTCCGACGGAATCCTTTGCCGAATTGCCCATCCAGGGCCGCCACCAAACCAACAGTCTTGCGCGCTCTTGGACTTGACCCAGAGGCTAAGCTCATAATCCGTATCCGGCCTTAGCCCCGAAATAACCTGCTGGAGCCCGGCGCCGACGTTAGGTCCAAATGCCGACCGATTGGTCATCCGAAACGCTCTGAGTCCCGAATGGGCGTCAGCCTGAATGACGCAGCCATCAGCATCCGCCATCGAAACATGCCAATCCCAGCCGCTCACTCCCTGCTCAAAACCTGGGTTGACGACTTTCAATGCGGCCAAAGGAACCGCTGCTTGCGAAACGCCGCCTAGGTAGACGACGGACATTCCCGCAAGAAATATGTTACGGAGCAATCGGAAACAGTTCATATATTGTTGTCTCGTGATCGATAGCATTGCGCTTTCCGCATGACGTTGCATGCGAATCGCGCGCTGCGCCTAGTTATACAAGAATGGCGTGCCGCTAGCGGTGCTCCGTCCCCACAGCGCGACGCAAGCGCTGCTGGGCGAGCCGCCTAGAGCTTCGGGCAGATACTTCACGTGGGCATCGCAAAACAGATAGTTTGCCCCGTCGTTGTGTGGAAATCCCTGCCGCTCACAGTTCCAGCTTGTCCAAGCGCACGAGGAGGTCGAAGGCGTCTGCCAAACGTTGTTCCATGTGTCGTTTACGACAGCAACGGCGAAAGCATTCGTGGTATTCTCCGCAACCGCAATTATCGAGCTCGGCTGCGGGATCTTCGCATCGTTGAGCGGTTGAGTCGTCGAATTGTAACTCAGGATGTACGCGTTGATCGTGTAGTCGCTGATGTTCGTCGCAGACCCGCCTGGCGTGATGGGCCAAAGCGCATATGAACCCGGTGCGTTTGACGATGATGGACACATCCAGACATTCGTACTCTTGATGTAAGGATATGTTACAGTCTCGAACGTGACGACGCCGTAAGGAACCCATGACGAACCGTTCCAATAGGTCAGCGGATAGCATTCGTCGTAGTCCTGTTTGTACATCGTCATACCGATCCCAATCTGCTTTTCGTTGCTCGCACAGGTCGCCTGACGCGCCTTATCCCGCGCCGTCGCAAATACAGGGAACAATATTGCGGCAAGTATCGCAATAATGGCTATAACAACTAATAGTTCTATTAGGGTAAAGCCTCGTCGCTTCATATATCGTACAGGTTTCATATTCTCCTCCAATTTAGTCGTAGACGACTGTTGACGACCGGACGATCAGGTTGGATTGCAAACAGATTTGCTTTCGGGCCTTGGGGTCTTGGCAAAGCAGTAAAATGAGTGATGCCGCCTCGCGCCCCATCGCTTCGCGCGGCGCGCTCAAGGTCGTCAACCCGCGATGTCTCGCTTCGGGTATATCATCGAAGCCGATCACCGCAAACTCACCGGGAGCGTTCGAGCGTTCCGCAACGGCATCCAAAAAGGCAAGCGCAACGCAGTCGTTAGCGGCGATAACGGCGCAAGCCGCCTCGTTCGCGTCCAGCATCGCAGTAGCCGCATGAAGTGCTTCATCGTAAGCCAACGGCGCGGGGTTTTCGGACGATCCAAATTCGAGCGGCCGGCGAAATTGCGGAAAGACACGGATCACATCCTCCCCAAACCCATAATGACGAGCCGCATCCCTTGCACCTTTGATCCGGCTATCGCTCCAGTCTACACTAACGGGCGAAAGAAACGTGATTTCGCGGTGCCCTAAACTGAAGAGGTGAGCCGCAGCCATAAACCCTGCCACTTGATTATCGTAACAAACATGCGACGCGGGCACGCTGAGCGGAGAGGTGCATATCGTTACGACCGGCAATCCCAGTGTTTCGAGGTCGAGCGCATATTGCTCCACGTTTGTCGCCGGACGTTGGTCGATAAGAACGAGTGCATCGACGCCCTTGCGGACGAGGTCACGGCCAGCATCCACCACCTCGATCTGAGGCCCGTCAGTCCGGTTTCGATTATAGAAGGTCGCGCGAGCCTGGCCGCTCCAAGCAATTTCCGCCTCCAGAGCCGTTTCGATATCATGAGACCATGGGTTAGGATCGCTCTGCGGTTTCGAATACATCGCTCCAAAATACGTGATTATTCCGATGTGGAGCAGCTTCGTTCGCGTCGGCCGCTCAGGGAAAGCTACGTTGCCAGCATCCGCCCGAGGCGGGCGTGGTTCATACCCCATTGTCCGCGCCGCCTCACGGATTCGCTCCTGGGTGACTGCGGGGATACTAATGCCGTTCGTAAGCGCCGACAATACCGTCGATGCAGCGGAGATAGAGACTCCGGCGGATTCCGCAACCTGTTTCAGCGTGACTCGCTTAGCCATGGATCGGGTGGGCATAAGCCAATTATAGGCGATACAATAAAACTTGTCAATGTTTTATTAAATTTTATTATTGCGTTCAGTGAACACTTGCGCCGCGGCGTCCCTCATCTAAGGAGCGTTCGCGGCGCAAGGAAATCAACGTGGTCGTATGGCGGCGTCACGCTGCATCCCCTACCAGGAGCGCAGCACGCCCTGGTTGTCGAGAAGCGACGCGAAATCGCCGAACAGCGCCTTGTCCTCGCGCACCTGATGCGGGGTCACGCCGCGTTTCGTGCAGAATGCCGCAAGCAGGCCCGCCGATTCGCCGATATTCCACTCCACGGGATGGAGCCTGTAGCAACCGTTCGTGATATGCGTCACGCCCAGGTTCTTGCACGCGGGCAGCAGGTTCTTCATGCGAACGGGCAGCAGCGAGCCGAGCGGGATCTGGAAATGGCGCGAATCGACGTCGATATAGTTGTCGTGGCCCGTGCTGGGATGCAGGTCGATTCGATAGTAACCGGTTCCGACGCTGTCATCGAACTTCACTGCCTTATCCCGTCCAGCCAGCTTAAGCATATCCGCCCCGACATGCTCTTCCTTCACCGTGAACACGGCCCGTATCCGGCGGCTCTCGCGGATATACGGGGCCATCGCCAGCCCATGGTCGGTCCCGGTCATGTCGCCGCGCAAATAGAGCCCCGGATTGCCAACGCCGCCATCCTGACGCGGCGCTTCCGTCTGCATCCAATACATCAGGCTGAGCGACAACTCGCGCGCCTCCCTCAGCGCTTTCTCGACGACATCATCCGGCTTGTCGATGATATTGGTTAGCAAATAGTCGTTTTGAGGCCAGTTCACCAAAGTGACGTCGTGCACATTCGCCGCGTCGGAGAAAATCGTGTTGCTGACGACCTGACGATACTTGAAGAGGCTTGCGTAATGCGGCGGCGGCATGAGAACACGGTCGTAGGGCTTGAGATCGATGGGGCCGATGGCGACCCAGCTGATCAGCTTTCCCGACCACGGGACAGGATGAAGGTCGGGCACGTAGTCGCGCCAGAACTCGTACATCGCGGGCTTGTCGATGACGTGCTCGCCATCCGGATCGTAGCCCATGGCGAAGCACCAGGTGAGCGCCTGGACATTGTCCGGCTCATACTCATCGGCCGCGTGAAGTTCGCCGGTCTCGGACTTGGCCTCGGCGCCGGAGACGTATTCGACGCCGGCCAGCGGCAAGAGGTCGCCAAGTTCGGTCGCATCGAGAATATACGGCGCCTCCAACGTTTCGACCGACCCGGTCTCCAAGTTGCGCACGTGAACCGCCGTGATGCGATCCCCCGCGACATCAGCCCCAACGGGTTTGCGGCGATAGAAGACCTGCAGCGCGCCGGTGAGCCGCGCAAAGGCGGTCATCTCATCGATCACGGCAACCGATACGCGCGGGTCGTGGCATAGCGCGGAGACATATCCCGCTCCGGGGTTGAGCATCGGGTTTTCCCGCGCTTCTTGCGTGAGCGGAAAGTTGTTCCGGTAATAGGCGCGAACACGGTCGCGATAGGTCCGGTAGCGACGCGTCCGGCCGATGCTCTCGACCTGCCCGTGCTCGTCCGGCGGCACGGCCTGGCTGGTAAGCTGACCGCCAAGCCAGGTGGTCTCCTCGGTCATCGCGACACGAAGGCCAAGACTCGTTGCCGCGATCGCCGCAGCGCAACCACCGACGCCGCCGCCGACGATGACGATATCGTATTTCTTCATTCAGCACTCCAGAAATTGGAATTGATACGAACAAAGGGTTAGCGTAGAGGAAGCTAAAATCCTGCAGCAAGCGCTCAGGAAAGGTAGATGAGGCAAAACAGCCAGCCGGTTTAACGCTCAACCCTACCATCGCAGGGTCCGTCACTCCGTGCCGAAACGTTGGAGGCGACATCAACAGGAGAGCCGACTGGCTGTGACTCCATTTTACCATAGGTGGTAGAAATGGTCCAATCGCACGCAGTCGCGCAAAAATCCCATAAATGCGAAGAGCATTGCGGCCGCTACAAGGAATATCCGACGCCCGCTGCCGCGATCGTAATCGTACTCGCGTTGTCGATCGCAAGGCGCGTGACGGACATATTCAAGCTCCATATGGAACTCACGGGCCAGGCGAGCGAGCCTGCAACCGAGTATGCGTTATTCTCCCCGCTGTCCTGGTGACGATCGGTCGCAATCGACAACCCAGCAACCGGTCCACGATGCGTCCTGCCTGACCTGCTGAGCGGCACAGACGTAACGAGGCCCACTTCGGTCCAATTGCCGCGATTGACTAGGGACGCGTCCTCCAGGCGTACCGATAGAACGCCAAGCATAACGCCGAAATTGACGCTGGGATTCATAACGGGAAGATCCGTCGCGTGCAGTTCGTACCAGGTCGATTCCAGATGGCTTGATGCCTGCTTCTGCCGATCCGATGCAAACCACCCTCCCGCGAAAATTTTGTCGGTTACCGGTGCATCGACCGCGAAGATTGGGCTGACCTGGGCGAACTTCAGATCGCTCAGGCCTGCGCGCGCAAACTGGAAATATCCGCCTTGCAGCGTCATTTCAGGCTGCGCGACGGCTGCCGAAGCGGCGTTCGACGGAGCCCGCAACGGCAACGGCTCAAACCCCTGCGCAAGGACAGGATGCGCAAACGCAAAGCAAAGAAGGGCAACGATCACAATTCTCATAGGCGGACATCCTTGTTCTTTGACCACCGATGAGCAAAAGCCTTCAATTTGATCAAGGGTCGCGCTTGCTGCCAGTGGCGAAGTAGAGCAGCGATAGGATCGGCAGCGCACATCCGATAGAGGATGCCGCAGGCCAACCGCCGCGCGCAAAGGCAAAGCCGCCAAGCGCCGAACCGATCGCGCCTCCGCCGAAAAAGATCGCCATATACAGCCCGGTCAGCCTGCCGCGATGTTCGGCGCCCAGAGCATAAATGGCCCGTTGACCAAGCACCAGGTTTGCGGTAACGCCAAAATCGAGGAGCACCGCAGCCAGCACGAATATGGCAAGAGACAAGGGAGATCCGGCTCGGCCAATGTGGGTCATCGAAAATGCGACAACCACGACCAACATCGCGAGCACCGTCGCTGGGCGGCTCAATCCGCGATCCGCGCCCCGACCTGCAATCGGAGCGGAAATTGCCCCCGCAACGCCCGCGAGCGCGAACCAACCTATTCCGGCCTGCGACAGATGGAACGCAGGTCCCGCCAGCAGAAGAGGCGTCGTCGTCCAAAACAGACTGAACGCCCCGAAGAGAAATGCGTGGTAAATCGACCGACGCTGCAGAATAGGCGTCGTCGTCAGAAGTTCCCCCATCGACATCAGAAGATCCCGGTAGCGCAACTGGGAAACAGGCATCCGCGCGGGCATTGCGCGGCCGATCAGGAGGATGAGTAGGACCATCACGATCGCGGAGAAAATGAATACGACGCGCCAGGATGACACATGGGCAATAAAGCTAGCAGTCGGTCGCGCCAGCATTATTCCGAGCATTAGCCCGCTCATGACGTTGCCAACCACTCGCCCGCGCGTGGCATCCGGCGCAAGATGCGCCGCATAGGGAACAATGATTTGCACGGCCACCGAGGAAAAACCGATCAGCAGCGCCGCAGCCAGGAACTGCGACGGCGATCTGGCGAGCGCGCCCACGATCAACGCGACAGCGCAGGCCCCTGTTACAGTCAAAATTAACCGACGGTTTTCAATGAGATCGCCGAGTGGGACGATCAACAGCAATCCGATGCCGTAGCCTAGCTGAGTCATTGTCACGATCAGCCCAGCGGCCACGGGGGAAAGACCAAGCGCACGGCTAATCGGACCGGCAAGCGGCTGAGCGTAATAAAGGTTGGCAACGATCAAGCCGCATGCCGTCGCCAGGAGAAGCGTCAACCAACGCGGGATGCCTTGTCGTGCAACCGAAAGCGCCCCACAAACCGCCGATTCGTCCGCCATTTCGCCCGCGTCGACTTCTAACTTCGCACTCATGCCTGCACGTTTGCGCCCTTCACGATCGCCATGAACTCAGAGCGCGTGCGGCGGTCTTCGCGGAACTCGCCCATTACGTGGCTGGTTACCATGGACGCATTTTGCTTCTGGACCCCGCGCATCATCATGCACATATGCATCCCCTCGACGACGACCGCGACGCCGCGAGGACTGAGCGCCGTCTCCAGCGCCTCCGCGATCTCCTTGGTCAGACGCTCCTGCACCTGGAGGCGACGCGCAAACATGTCCACCAGACGCGGGATCTTGGAAAGGCCGACGATCTTGCCTTTGGGGATATAGCCAACGTGCACCTTGCCGAAAAACGGAAGCAGGTGGTGTTCGCACAGGCTGTAAAACTCGATGTCTCGTACGACGACCATGTCGTCGTACGTCTCGTCGAACACCGCGCCGTTGAGCAAGGTTTGCACATTCTGGTCGTAGCCGCCAGTCAAAAACTTCATCGCATTTGCTGCCCGATGCGGCGTTTTCAGGAGGCCTTCGCGACCGGGATTTTCGCCCACGGCCGTAAGAATATCCCGGTAGCGGCTTTCAAGATCGACACCGGCGGGGGAAATTTGACGAACCAAACCCTCCATGACGTCTTCGTCTTCATTTAGGAAACCGTCGATAACCCCATGTCCATTGTGTGAATGAGCCACTGTCATACCTGCTTTCCGGCCGCCGCCTCGCGTCCCGCGAATCTTTCATGCTTCAGCATGGCCATCAAATTTCCTCGCCGCGATATTCAAAGGAGTTCCGCGCCGTTTCCCGCACCAGCACCTTCGATAAACGCGGATTCCCCGAGACCGAAATTCGCCTGGCCAGCCTTTCCCAGATCACGACCGTCAGCACCTCGCTGGTCGGGTTCCGATCCGCGAAATCCGGGACGTCCAGGTTCAAATGCTTGTGGTCAAATGGAAGCAGCACCTCTTCCTCGACAACCTGGTCCAGGGCTTCCAGCGAATATAACATTCCGGTGCGCTCGTCCGGTTCCCCGGATATCGTAACCTCAACCTCATAATTGTGTCCGTGGCCATTGGGGTTGTTACACTTGCCGAAAATCTCCCGGTTCTCATCGTCGGTGAGCTTCTTGCTGTGCAACCGGTGAGATGCCGAAAAATCGTAGGCGCGCGTCAAGCTGACCGACATAGTCTCTCCTCGTTTCGTTCGATCCGCCCACAGATCCGTAGTCTCCCAAACCCGAACGCCAGTAAGCGCAACGCCCGTGGGCAGCCTCGGCGACGTACGCTCGAAGACAAAGGCGCTGATGTTCTCGAGCGTCGCGGGACGGGTCAAAAAGTATTCGACTTCTTTGTTCAGGAAACGGCCATCGAGAACGGCAACAACTTCCGATTTCAGGATGTGATCGATTTCGGCGATATTAACGACCATCCCCGTTCGTTCATCCAACCCGCCAGACGCGGTCACTTCAACAAGATAGTTGTGACCATGTCCCTCAGCCCTCGCATAAGCCCCGAACAGCGATTCGTTCTGTTCTAGGCTCAATCCGTTTATCCAGTAATTGTGCGCTGCCGAAAACCGGACACGCCGTTTAAGATCCACAATCATCATCATTGCAACAAACCGGCCTCGGAGTTCGTTCCAAACCCAATCGCGTGGATTGTACCGCAATCAATCGAATGGAATGTCAGGCGGCTTCAGGACAACGCCAGCGGCGGCGCACGCACGGAAATAGTTTGTGACCTGGTCCATATACAATGGGCGATAGGCAATTCCCGCATACGCGCGTGTCGGACATGGCAGATGGATCGCGACGCCAAGCGACCGCATGAGCTCATCGACCAAAGCCCGTTCTTCCGGTGACGTAAAGACGATCTTCTTTAGTCCGTCGAGATCCGCCGCGTATTTGACGAGCAATTCCCGGCTGGGAAGACGGCCATGCGCGAGCGGTTTTAGGTCGCCGGTCTCGCAGACCGGCGAGACATCGAAACACGACTTGCTCCGCCATGCCTTTGTGTTCGTCGCGATTGAGCCGCTGCCGGCGAGACGCACCAGCGAGGCGGCATCGAACTCAAGCACAACGTGAGGGTAGCCCTTTCTCAGCTTATCGAGCAGCAGCGGACTTTCCAGCCGCAGTGCAAAGTGGATGTAGCAGCCCAGGCCAAGCATCCGGTCTCGACGCACGGCGGAAGAGCGCGGAAGAATCCCCCGTGAGATCATGACATCCTTGGCGTAAAGCGCGCCATCGGCGAGAATCGACGGAAGGTAGTGTAAAGGCGTCGCGTGGTACGCCGTTGACGGTTTGGCACAAGCTGGGATCGCCGTGGATGGACCAGACATGGTTTATCCTCCGAACAAGATACTCAGCAACGACGCCCTTTTCCGGCAACGTGCGCGCCGCGCAAATCGGGTCCGCTCGCATTGACGCAAGCGCGTCGCCACGCTATACTGAGTCAATCGGAGGATAACCGTCATGATCGGCATCGTCAAACCCGTCGCCGGACAGGTTTTCCAGCGGCATGGGTTTTCGTCTGCTCGCGCGGCGCTCAACCATCCAGGCGGCGCGGATCTGGGCTATGGAGTCGTGTCCATCGTTCTAAGCGTTTGCGAAATCTCCGGGGGAACCTGGGAATACCGGGTCGACCCGATCGGCGAATGTGAATTGAACGTCCAGGATTGGCGTCCGCTCGACGTGATGATCGCGGGAGAAACCGGCGTCGCCAATGCCCGCGTCCCGGCCGGCGGCTGGCGACAAATTACGATTCGCTGGGGCCGCAACGGCAACTGGCTCACGGAAACGACGACGCCTCCAATTGCAGCCGGCGAAATATTCCTGATTGCCGGCGACTCGGTCTCGCACGGTCAAACCCGGATGCCCGCGCCCCCGTGCGCGGCAAGCAACCGGATTTCGGTCATGGACCTCGCAAGCGGCAAATGGCATCAGGACGATGATCGGCAACCCTCCGCAACTTGGCCGGTCTGGCATCAGACCTTCGATAACCTGAGTACTCTCGCCCGCGTGCCGATCGGCGTCATCGATGTGTCGCGTCCGGCAACCCCGGCAGTCGCGTGGCGGCCGGGAACACAGCCGTACGCGAAGCTAAAGCGAGCAGGCGAATGCGCCGATCGGTTTCGCGCCGTCCTCTGGCAAACAGGACTTACCGACGTTGAATGCGCAATAGAGGCCGATGAATACGTGCGGACCATGGTCACAATTCGGGACAGCGCGTTGAAAGATTGGGGATTTACCCCCAGTTGGCTGATCGGAACATGCACCTACGGCGCCGGCGCGGCGGACGTCACCGCCCAGACAGGGATTCGGCGAGCCGTACAGATGTTGTGCAAAACCCCGGGATTCGAATCGGGCGCTGATCTTGACCTCCTCGATCCTGAATGCCGCTTACCCCCGGACGGCCTGGGCGGGCTCAATTCGCGCGGAGAAGATCTCGCATCGCTTGCGTGGTTCGCCGCAATCTGGCCTCTCATCGCAGGACGATAACCTCGTGGCAATAATCCGTAAGAATACGGATTGACATTTATAATTCAATAGTGTACTATTAACTCATGAACGACTTTGAGCAATGCCCTACGGAAGGGGCGATCGGGCTTCTGTCTCTGCTCATCACGCGCGGACGCCTTGCTGAAGCGCGGCTTGACGGCTCCCTGGCCGCAGCGGGGCTTACGTTCGTCAAATGGCGGGCGCTCGACGCCCTTATTAAATCAGAGACCGCGACTGGCCTGACAGTGCTCGCCGACAAACTGAATTGCGTCAAGTCCAATGTCACCCAGCTTGTCGACAAATTGGAAGCGGAAGGCATTGTCCGCCGCGTCCCGGACCCAGGCGACCGGCGCGGCACATTGGTTGAGTTGACCGGCGCAGGGCGCGGTCTGCACAAAGCCGGTCGCGACGCGCTTGAAAACGCCACCCGTCAGCTCTTCGCGTCATTCGACGAAGACGCGATGGCCTCTCTTCGCCGTCTCCTCATCTTGCTTTAGACTGACAAATCAATCGTTTGCCTGGTAAGAGCCAACGAGAACGAATGTTCGTGTATAATAGGAATCCAGCCCGTGCGCAACGGACGGATTTCTAACCATGTATATCGAACTTCATTGCCATACCGCCTACAGCTTTCTCGATGGCGCATCGGATGTCGATGACCTCGTCCACGAGGCGGCGCGCATCGGAATGCCGGCGCTGGCGATGACCGATCACAACTCCCTCACCGCCGCGATCAAGTTCCGCGACGCCTGCAGGAGCTACCACGTCGCTCCAATCTTCGGCGCCGAATTGACGATGGACGACGGCACTCATCTCACCCTGCTCGCCAAGAGCGCGACCGGGTACGCCCATATCGGTCAGGCCCTCTCCCTCGCGTATACGCTTGGGGGGCGCCTCTCGCCAGCCCTGCCCTGGGAACGTCTCCCGGAGTTCGCGGAGGATGTCATCTGCCTGAGCGGCTGTACGCGCGGCAAAATTCGCAAGCTCGTACACGAACATCGGTTCGCTGATGCGTTGGCAGCCGCGCGCCGCCTCAAGGATTGGTTCGGCGGCGATCTCTATGTTGAGTTGCAGGATGATCTCAGCCCGCATGCGAGCTCCATCTGCCGCCTCCTCGCCCATCTCGCCCGGCGAATCGATGCACCTTGCGTCGCCACGAACGATGTCCACTACGCGGCGGCGGACGGCATGATCGTCCACGATATCAAGCGCTGCATCGCCGCGGGCATCACGATCGCGGAGCCGCACCCCACCCGTCCCCTCAACGCCGAGCGGCGGATCAAATCGACTCTCGAGATGAGCGCGCTCTTCGATTGGATCCCCGAGGCCATCGACAACACTGAGCGGATCGCGGCCCTCTGCGCGAGAGGCGACATCCTGCCGCAAGGCGAGCTAATCACGCCCGCGTACCCGCTTCCGGACGGCATTACGTCCTCGCAACACCTGCGCGAGATCGCATATCTGGGCGCAGCGCGACGGCATGGGCGGATCACGCCGCCGGTTCGGGAGCGGCTCGAGGATGAACTGATGCTGCTGTCGAACCTGGGTTACAGCGATTTCGTCCTCCACGCCGCCCGCATCGTGGACTGGGCGCGCAGCCAGGGGATCCGGGTCACCGGACGCGGCAGCGGAGCGGACAGCGAGGTCTGCTACTGCCTCGGGCTGACCGATATCGATGTAATCGAACGCAACCTGCCCCTCGCCCGCTGGGTCGCCCCCGGCAAGAAACCCGATATCGATATCGATTTCGATGCGCGCCGCCGCGACGATGTCTTTCGCTGGGTTTCATCGACCTATGGCGCGGACAAGGTCGCCCTCTGCTGCACCTACGCCACCTACTGGGCTAAAGGGGCGATCCGCGATATCGGGAAAACCCTCGCGCTGCCGCCCAAGGCGTTGGCCTGGTTCTCGAAGCATGTCACCGGCTTCACCAGCGCCGGCGATCTCAGCGCCGCATTTCTAAAAAACGCCGAGTTGAAGGAGTACGGCGCGGTGGCCGATCGGTTCGAGGCGCTCTTCGATCTTTGCCGGCGTATCGCGGGCCATCCCAGGCATCTGGGTTCGCACAGCTCCGGTCTGGTGATCAGCGGCGCGCCGCTCTGGACGGTAGGCGTCCTCACTCCTTCCGCGCGCGGCGTCCTCCCAATCGTAATGCTGGACAAAGACGATGTTGAGGAGGCAGGGGCGGTCAAGCTGGATATCCTCTCGCTGCCGATCCTCTCGGTGGTCGGCGATGCCGCGAATAATATCCGCGAGAGCGATCCTGATTTCGATTACGACGCCATCCCGCGCGAAGACAAAAACGTTTACCGCATGCTCTGGACCGGCGCGAACATGGGGTTGTTTCAGCTCGGATCGCCCGCACAGGCGAACCTGGCGACGATGCTGCATCCGCGCGACTTCGAGGATCTGGTCGCATCGATCGGACTGATCCGTCCCGGTCCCATCAAGGCGCGCGCGGTGCAGAAGTATGTCTCCGCGCGCAATGGGTACCGGCGTATCGAATACCCGCATCCGGCCCTGGTCCCAATTCTCGAACGCACGTACGGAGTCGTTTGCTTCCAGGAACAGGTAACGCTCATTATTGGCGCGATGATGGGGATGAGCGACGCCGAGGCCGAGGTATGGCGCAAACGGCTCGCCAAGCACGCTCGCGCCGGAACCATGGCCCAGGCACGCGACGAATTTGTCGCCCGCGCCTGCCGTCGCCATCGTGATCTCTCGCCCAAAACAGCCCATCTGATGATGGATGAATTGGAGGGCTGGTCCAGCCTGGGATTCGTCGAAGGACATAGCGCAAGCTTTGCGCTCACCGGACAGAAGTCGGCGCACCTGGCATACTACCACCCCGCCGAATACTACGCCGCGATTCTCTCCAACCAGCCGTGCGGATTTTATCCGCCGCAGAGCATCGGCGCGGAGGCACGGCGGCGCGGCATCCCGTTGCGTCCGGTGGACATCAACGAGAGCGTCGTCGCATCGGTCGCCTGCGACGATGAGTACGGCGGACAATCGATACGCCTCGGTTTCAGCCTGGTCGCCGGGATGCGCGAACCGGACATGCGGACCCTCCTCGATACGCGCGCCGAGCGTCCGTTCCGCTCGCTGCTCGACTTCTGCCTGCGCGTCACGATTCCGCGCGACGCCATCGAAAATCTGATCCTCTGCGGCGCGTTCGACCAGCTCCACGAACATCGGCGAGGGCTTCTCTGGCGGCTCAACGAGACTCTCGCCAAGGCGGGCGCGCTGCGAGCCGAACAGGCGAATACGGGACGGCGTCTCGATCTCCGATTCGTGGGCGAACAGGACACGCCGGTCGCGTGGGAGATCGCGGACCTCTCGGACTGGGAAAAGATGATGGGCGAATGGCGGGTCACCGGGGTTACATCGAGCTGCCATCCATTCGCTCACCTGCGCAGCGCCCTCGAACGCCAGGGGATCATCACGGCGTACGAAGCGATGCAGCGAAAAGCGGGAGCGCAGGTTCGCGTCGCCGGCCTCAACATCCGCCCGCACCGTCCCCCGGCCAAATCGGGCGGACGGCACCTCTTCACGACCATTGAGGACGAAAGCGCCTACCTGCAAGTTGCGTTCTACAACGCCGCGATCGAAACGAATATGGCGACGATCCTGCTCTCGCCCATTGTGGTGCTGACCGGGACGATCCGCCGCCGCGGTATGGGCGCGTCCCTCGAAGCCCGCACCGCCGCTCCGCTCCCGATGTCGCGCACCGCCCGCCTCGCCGCCGGGGACCTGCTCACCGAACCGCCGCGCCGCACGTCAGCCGCGCGGTGACGGAGGGAGGAGATAGCTACCAATAATCCCATACCCTCCCGTCACACTCCACCAAAGGCTCCGTCTTCGACCAGAGAAGCCGTTTGCATCTGGTGAGTAGGAGCGCCCTTTGCGAGTCCACGAACATCCTAAAGCGAATTGACGGGGCGCCGCGAGTATGCTTCCAGACGGCTCAAGCCGCCGATGCATTGTTTCGCTCGCGCCTCGTTCACGGCGGCGATCGACAAGGTTTCGTCAACACGCGTACGGCGTTTTGCCGCCAACGTCCGACTGCGGCGCGTATCGCGAACCTATGAAATCGACGCGCCGGCCCTTTTCCAAGAACGGCCACGACGGCCGAGGAGCCGACTTACAAGGCATCTCGACTATCACACGCCCTCATACAAGCGGGCACGAAGCCCTTGCCAATCCACGCGACAACGCCTCCGATCCCGGCGAACCATTCGACAGGCGAGGAGCCGAGACTGCGCTGGGCGTACGTCGCGCCAAAACTCCCTCGCCGCGCCCTTGCGTCCCTCGCTTCCGAAGTGATACAATACGCCATAACTGCACTACTGGTTGAGCAAATATCCCCGCTCATGGCCAAGATGTAGTATCATGCAACACCGGCGAATATCGCCGGCAGTCATCGACGACGAACACTTAGAAGGAAGATATGCCGACCGAGAAAGACTTTGTGCACCTCCACTTGCATTCGGAGTATTCGCTTCTGGATGGAGCCTGCCGCATCGACGACCTGATTAAGAAGGCCGAGGAACTCGAAATGCCCGCGATCGGGCTCACCGACCACGGCGTGATGTACGGCGCGATGGAGTTCTATCAGAAATGCAAGAAACACAAGATCAAGCCGATTGTCGGCTGCGAGGTCTATGTCGCCAACCGCAGCCGCAAACAGCGCGAAAACAAAAATCTCGACGGCTCCAATCACCTCGTTCTGCTCGCACAAAATGAAACGGGCTACAAGAACCTAATAAAGCTTGTTTCGATCGCCTCGATCGACGGATTCTATTATAAGCCGCGCGTCGACAAGGAGTTGCTCCACCAGTATTCCGAAGGCCTGATCTGCCTCTCCGCTTGCCTGGGCGGCGAAGTGCCCGAGCACTGCCTGGCGAACGCCCTCGACAAGGCGCGCTATGCGGCATCGGAATACCGAGAGATTTTCGGCAAGGACAACTACTACCTCGAGATCCAGGATCATACTCTCGAGCCGCAAAGGATCGTCAACGAACAGCTACGGCAGCTTTCCACTGACCTGAGTCTTCCGCTGGTCGCGACCAACGATGTTCACTACCTGAATGCCGAGGATGCCGACCCGCATCAGGTTCTGTTGTGCATCCAGACAAGCACAACCCTCGCCGACCCCAAGAAGATGAATTACGGGGCGAAGGAGTTTTTCCTCAAGAGCCAGGAGGAGATGCTGCGCGTCTTCCGCGACTTCCCGGACGCACTCGCGCGCACCGCTGAGATCGCATCGCGCTGCGATCTTAAACTCGACCTTGGCCGTCTCGCGATGCCGTCCCCCGGCGATGTGCCGTCGGACATGAACGCGCAGGCATACATGACCAAGTTGTGCTTCGCAGGAATGCGGGAGCGCTACGCGGTCGTCACCGAATCCCATGAAGAGCGCCTGCGCTACGAGCTCGACGTCATCGAAAAGACCGGCTTCGCGATGTACTTCCTGATCGTCCGCGACATCGCCCAGCACGCCCGTAAATCCGGCGTCTATTTCGGCGTGCGCGGATCCGCCGCCGGATCGATGGCGTCGTACTGCCTCGGGATCACCGACCTCGATCCGCTGACTTACGGCCTGACCTTCGAGCGCTTCCTGAACCCGGAGCGCATCTCCATGCCTGATATCGACATGGACTTCGAGGATCGCCGCCGCCAGGAGATGATCGAGTATGTCGTCAACAAATATGGCCGCGAACACGTCGCCCAGATCGTGACGTTCGGCACCCTCGCCGCGCGCGCCGCCGTTCGCGACTCCGCCCGCGCGATGGGCGAAATGCAGATGTCCGAGGTGGACAAGCTGTGCAAGATGATTCCGGCGACGCCCAAAATGACGATCAAGAAGGCATTTGGCGAAAACCCGGAGTTCAAGGCCGCCTATGACAGCAACGCTCAAGCGAGAAAACTGATCGACACCGCCCAGCGCCTCGAAGGCCTAACCCGCCACGACAGCGTCCACGCCGCCGGCGTGGTCATCGCCGCCGATCCGCTGATGGAGAACGTGCCGCTGCAAAAGGCAGACGACGGCGTCGGCTATGTCGCGCAGTACGAGGCCGCCTGGCTCGAAAAAATCGGCCTGCTCAAGATGGACTTCCTGGGCCTTGCCAACTTGACGATCCTTGCCCGCGCAGTCGAGAACGTCAAAAACACAACCGGCGACATCATCGATGTGTGGGATCTCCCCCTCGATGACCGCGAGACCTACGATCTGCTCGGACGAGGCGACTGCACGGGCATCTTTCAATTGGAATCGCCCCAGATGCGCCGCTATATCGCCGAGCTCCATCCGAACACCGTCGGCGAGGTCGCGGCCATGGTCGCCCTTTATCGTCCCGGCCCGATGGCGCACATTCCGCGCTACATTCGCTGCAAACACGGTCTCGACCCGATCACCTATCCCCACCCCGCGCTCGAGCCGATCCTGGGCGAAACCTACGGAGTGATCGTCTACCAGGATCAAGTTCTTCTGATCGTCCGCGCGATCGCCGGCTTTTCCCTCGGACAAGCGGATATTCTGCGTAAGGCGATGGGTAAGAAGGACGAAAAGGAGATGCTCGCCCAGCGCCAGAAATTTATTGACGGCGCGATCGAGCGCGACACGCCGCGGGAAAAGGCCGAAGAGATCTTCAACCTGATCGAGCCGTTCGCAGGCTACGCATTCAATAAGGCGCACGCCGCCTGCTACGCCATGGTTGCATACCAGACGGCGTACCTCAAGGCGCACTACCCGGTGCAATACTTCGCCGCGCTGATGGCGACCCAAGCGGGCGATACCGACAAGCTCGTAAACTTTATCGAAGATGCGCGCCACCAGAAGATCGACGTGCTCGCCCCCGACGTAAACTCCAGCGACGCCGATTTCACGGTCGAAGGACAAGCGATCCGCTTCGGACTGAGCGCGATCAAGAACGTCGGTCATGCTCCAATCGATCTCATCCTCGCAGCGCGCGCCAAAGGCGGCAAGTTCAAATCGCTTTACGACTTCTGCGTCCGCGTCCAGGGCGAGTCGATGACCTCCAAATCCGCCGTTGAAACGCTGATTAAAGCTGGCGCGCTCGAATCGATCGATGAAGACCGGGGGCTTTTGCTCGCGGGCCTCGAACCCGCGTGGACCGCGGCGGTCAAGGCGGCGCAGGATCTGAAGGCGGGACAGGTCTCGATGTTCGGCGATTCGGCGGACGCGACCGAACCCGCTGGACCGGCGCTGCCAACCACGTATACGCCAATGACGCGCCAAGAACAGATGGCCGCTGAGAAGGAACTGCTCGGAGTCTATCTTTCCGACCACCCGCTGGACCAATTCGCGGACCGGCTCAAAACCGTCACAACCCATACAATAGACGAAGTGCGTTCCGTTCCGGACAAAACGCCCGTCAAGCTTGCTGGCGTTCTGAGCGCCGTCCGCGTCTACTATACGCGCGGCAAGAACGAGCAGATGTACTTCCTAACGCTGGAAGACAAGACGGGCTCGATTGCCGTGACGCTTTTCCCGCGCGGCGCGGTCGAATACGGCGTGCAGTGCGTCAAGGACAGCGTCGTCGTAATCGACGGCAAGGTCTCGTACCGCGACCGAATCAACACGAAGGCTCCGGCCGACGGCGAAAGCGGCGGCGCGGGATCGGCGGAGATCGTCGCGGACAGCATCGTGCCATTCGCAAGCGCCCAGGACCTGCTCGGCGCGCCCTCGACGGGGGCGGAGGACGAGGTTCCAGACTTCGAGACCATGCATATCCGCCTCTCCGCAAGCGATCGAAACCGGCTGCGGACACTGAACGACGTGTTCAATAACAATCAGGGAAGCGCGGCCGTCCGGCTGCACTTTCTCGATAACGGCAAACCGGTGACGTTCGAGCCCAAGACGCGGATCTCGTCGGAGTCGCGCATGGTCGAATACATTCGCAGCCTGATGGGCAGCCCCGAGGCCGTCTGGACTGAGTAGGCGCGGCGCGCCGATACATAGGACAAACCAATGCAACCCAAAGCGCTCTCCTCCCTCCTAATTGCCGTCATTTCGACGCTCGCTCTCGTCGCCTGCAGCTGCAACGCGCAAACGCCTAACGCCGGGCTTGCCGATGTACACACCGATGTCCAGTACACGCAGAACAGCCCGGCGCAGTTCATGGATCTCTATGTGCCCCAAGGCGTCGCGGCCGCGCTTCCCGCGATTGTCGCCATTCATGGCGGCGGCTGGCGCGGCGGATCGCGGACGGGGTACCGCAATGCCGCGTCGCATTTCGTGAGCCACGGATACGTCTTCTGCACGATCGACTACCGGCTTGACGACACCGCCATATACCCGGCCCAAATCGAGGATTGCAAATGTGCGATCCGGTATCTGAGGGCGCACGCGAACCTGTACCACATCGATCCATCACGCATAGGCGTCTGGGGCGAATCAGCGGGAGGGCACCTCGCCGCGATGCTGGGAACATCCGCCGGAGTGAAACGGCTCGAAGGAACGGGTGGCTGGGAAGATCAGTCGAGCGCCGTTCAAGCCGTGCTCGATCTATATGGGCCTAGCGATTTGCGAGCTTACGGCAAAACCACGGCCGTAAGCCAAGCGGGCGCGGATATAGTGGTAAAGTTCCTCGGCGGCACGCCCATGGACAAACCGGACCTGGCCGCGGATGCCAGCCCGATCGTGTTCGTTAGCAAAAACTCGGCCCCGTTCCTCATCCTTCAAGGCGATAAAGATCCGCTGGTCTCGGTCGCCCAAAGCCAGGAGCTCTACGACACGCTCAAGGCAAGCGGCGTCGACGCGACGATTAAGATCCTGCCGGGCGCAGGCCATGGCGGTCCGCAGTTTTTCGCCCCCGAGATCATCTCGATGGTCGACGACTTCTTCGCGCGCGAACTCAAACCGGCTGGACAGTAACGACGGACTGCGTGTCTTGCTCTCTGCCTTGTGTCGCTGCCGCAATTCATATCGGGAACAACTGATCAGCCTGAAAAGCACGCACGGAAAACCCCGCGTACAGACTTGACTCATTCGGCCATGAACGTCATCGTCTCAGTGCGCGGTCCCAGGTCGGGGACCGTGTTCAGCATGCTGGACTCATTGGGGTCGGCGGCGAATCCAACGCCGCCGATCTTTGGCGCGTGCGTATTGCGAATCATCGCGCGGTCGGCATTGATACGAGACGTATCGTAGATCAACACGGGCTCTTCACCTCTGGACTGCTGGCTGAACACCAACTCAAGATGCGCCTCGACGGGACGGGATGCCCCGGCCGGGATCGGACGAAACTCGACCGTATTACTCCCCGTGTGCAGGAAATCGGTAATCTCAATGTCGGCCCGGACACCGAACTTGCCGATCGGACGGCCATTCACGCGCACCGCGACCTCGCCATACTGGACGTGACCATGCAGCCAGTACCAGTTCTCCGGGCGATTCTTATCCGTCAGCGGATTCTTCAGCGCTTCAAGCGGATCCTTGGCAGGTTTCGCATCCGGAGATGTCGAGGGGCTCAAATATGGATCGTCATAATCGTTCGGCATATTCTTAAGCAGCGGGTCTTCCCGGACGATCGTGCGGCCAAGCTCGGGGCCGCCGGGATTCGGTTGATAGCCGCCGACACCCGACTTGTCCCATGTGGGCACCCATCCCGTATGAGCGGGATCGCGCACGATCCCATCCTTCGTAATGGTCATCGGAATCGGCTTCTCTTCCTCACAGCCTGCCAAAACGGCAAGAAGCAATATCGCGCATACGACCCTGAGGCATGCTGCGGCCATCCGTGTGGCGCCGCCTGACGCCGCGACCGCTGACGATGGACGTTTGTCGCGCAATCTGTTTCCGATGCACTGCATTCTCAAATCCGAGTCCTTTCCGCGCCGATCAACTCGATCGCGCGCGAGAGAAGGGCCTGGTTGCCCGGAGAGTTAAGCCACGTGCTGGCTCCCGATGAGTGAGGCAACGGAATATACACAACTTCGCCCTTGTCGAATCGCCTCCCGATACGCTCGCCAAGCGGAGCAGCCGGCCCTAGAAACGTATCGATCGCCATCTTCCCGAACGGGATCACAACGCGCGGCGAAAGAATCGCCAGTTCGCCATCCAACCATGACCGGCAGTTGCCGCGCTCTTTTTGCGATGGCGCGCGATCCGTCGACTTTCCCGGAAGCCGCCCGGGAAAGCACTTCGTCAACGCAGTCATATAGACGCGCGTCCCAATCTCAGTATCCGCGAACCCCGCATCCCGCAACCAACCCATCAGACGCTGAGCCGCCGGGCCTTGATACGTAAGGCGCACTCGCAAGTCGGTGAGGCTTGGAGCCTGACCGATCACTACAAACGGCGCGGGAACTTGCGGCTCGACAGCGCGATAGCGCACAAGAGGCGGCAGGACAATTGGATAGCCTTGATCCGCACACTTTCGGCATTCTCCGATCGCCGCCAAAATGGGTTCGATTGCCGGCTGAGTACACGCATTCATCGGTCTATTGTGCCACGTCCGAGGGTAATTTTCGGCGCGAGACTGACGAGAAACAAGCCATCAAGACTGGACTACCGCATTTATGGCTTGCTTCGCGGCGAGATCCCGCAGATTGCCCGCCCGCGCTTCGACAATGCGGCGACGATCGCTCACGCGACGTTCCCCACCGGAAAATCACCACGGGAATATTGTTTCCGCTTGACAATCCCGGCCATGCGCAGTAACATGTATACACAAGTTACTTCTATTCATGACAGTCGACGTTTGCGCAGTCCATTGATGACACAACCATGACAATCAGCCGACGGCAAGCTATTGCAGACACATTGCGCGAGGAGATCGCATCCGGCCTCTATCCGCCGCACGAGCCGTTGCCTGGCGAGCACGCGCTATGCGCCCGCTTCGGCGTAACGCGCGCCACCCTGCGGCTTGCCCTGGGCGATCTGGAGCGGCGCGGCCTGATCTTCAAGCACCACGGCAGCGGAACATTCGTCAACCCCGTTCGATCCGTGATGTCGAAACCGCTCGCCGTGTTGCTTAGAGAGCCGCAAAAGGCGACGACGGTAGGCAACGTTCCAATCATCAGCGGCGCGGGATACTATCTCGAAAGCGTCGGCTCTTATGTCGCGCTGCTTTCGTCGCCGCCGGCGGAGTGGCAATCCAACATTGTTGAGTCGCTTGCCGGGGTAATCGTCGTTCCCCCGCTCATCACGGCGGCGGATTTGGATCGCCTCACGAAGCTCGCTCTTCCATGGGTCGTGATATCGGACAGTCAGCTACCGGGACCAAGCATCCGTTTCGGCTTCCATGATGCCGCCGTCAGCCTTGTCGAAGAGCTGCTTCGCTTCGGTCATCGGCGCTTTGCAATGATCAGCGGACACGATGCGCACGGAGATGCCATCCGAAAGGATGCGATTGCGGGCACGCTGAGCGCCGCCGGAGTGGATTTTGCGAAAGTGCCGGACTTAAGGACGAACTACGATCCGACATCCGCATGGCATGCGGCCAACAAGTTGGTCACTCAGGCAGAACGTCCAACCGCCGTTATCTGCTTTGACGATACGCTCGCGCTTCAAATGATCCGCGCCTGCGCCGAACACGGGATCGCCGCGCCGCAAGAAATCAGCGTCGTCGGTTTCGGCGACGCCCCTCACGCCTCGCTAGTTTCGCCTGCGCTCACTACGGTTCGCATCCCGTACGAGCAGGCGGGACGCGCGGCGGCAGAGATGCTGTGCCGTTCGGTGTTGCACGGCGATACGCCCAGGTCGATCGACCTGGGACATACAATCTGTTTGAGGGAAAGCGCCGGGACTTATGAAGGCGGTTAGGAGCATCGCAAAAATCGCAGGCAATATCGCTTTTCTAGCAACAGACCTACAGGCAATCTTACAAAGGCATTCACACTAAAACGCCTCGCCGGCGCAATCACGGAATTTCGCTTGGCGAACATAACCAGCATCGAGAGGAACACATACCATGCAGCACGTTTTACAGAACGAGTTCGTCTCCTTTTCCATTGATGAGAAGGCGAACGTATGCGAGTTCAAGAACATTGTAACCGGCCACGACTACGCGGGACGCCAGGGGTTCTGGCGGCTTGTCTACTCGCATGACGAGGTCCTGGAGGAGGAAATTCTCTCCGAAGACTGCCGTCCTGAGATCAGCGCTTCGACGAGCGGTTCACTGCGCATCGTTTATACGAGCATGAAATCGGTAACGGGAGACGAGGAGGACTTCGCCCTCTCTATCCTTATTCAGCTGCGCGGCGACTCGCTGGAGTTCTCCGCAAAGATATCGAACAACTCGTCACAAAATCGGATCATCCGCGAGTTTAACTTTCCAACGATCAAGAACATTTCCCTCGCAAAAGACCAATACCTGTACAGCGGCGTCCAGAAAATAGAAAACATCGCAGCCGCGATTGCAGGCCAAACGAGTCACTATGTTGCCGAGGACAATAAGGGCATAAACATGCCGTTGGCCAATTGGGGGCAAGCCAGCGACGGTTTCGCAGTGATTGCGAACGCAGCGGACGGCCTGTATTTGGGCGATCACGACGCGACCTTCGAGACGTCCCCCATCTTATTCCGCAAACGCGGAAATGAGATCGACGCCGGGATCCACAAGAGCCCCTATCTCGCTCCCGGAGAAAACCGCAATTACGAACTCAGCGTCCTCTCGCCCTACTCGGGCGATTGGCACATCGGCACGAAAAAATACCGCGAATGGTTCGATAAGTGGTTTCATCCCGCGCCGCGGCCCGCATCTATCGAGAAAAACTTCAATGGCTGGTACAGGCTCATCATGCGCCACCAGTACGGCAAGATACTCTTCCGGCACGATGAGTTGCCGCGTATCCTCAAGTCGATGAAAGAGACCGGCATCGATACGCTCTTCATGTTCGGCTGGTGGTTCGAAGGCATGGACGCCGGTTATCCGAACTATACTTTCGACGAATCCCAGGGCGGCAAGGCCGCACTCAAGGAGCACATTCGGGAGTTCCGGGCAAACGGCGGGAAATTGATCCTTTACTTCAACGGACGCCTGATTGACACGGCGACCGAGTTTTACCAGGGCTTGGGAAGAAAAATAGCCGTGACCTGTTGCGATGGACAGCCCAACATTGAGCGTTATATGTTCGAAGGACCTGGCATCGACATGCGCCATGGGTTCGGTCACAAAGGATTCGCCCAAGCCTGCCCGTACGTTCCCGAATGGATGGACATACTCAAGCGATGCGCCGATACCGCGATCGATCTCGATGTTGACGGAGTCTTCTTCGATCAGATCGGCTTTGCCGAAAAGCCGTGTTTCAACAAGGATCACGGCCATTCCGTACCGGCGCTCCACATGCGGGCCGCGAGAATGGCCCAACTCACTGAGCTACGCGAATACATCAAACAACGCAGGCCGGAAATGTCCCTGGGTTTCGAGCACACTGAAAATTTCTCGTGCGGCTTCGCGGACTACGTTCATTCTTGTCCCGGATGGAACGTCGCATCCAACGACTGGCTCGGCAAAGGCGAAAAGCCAAAACTCACAACCTTCGTCGAGTTCTTCCGCTACACGTTCCCTGAAATTATCATATCCGACCGGGAAATTCGTGACGATACGGACATCGAACGGCGCGTCAACCTCGCCCTCCTTCGCGGTCTCGTGAGCGATGTCGAGGTGCACCGTTGCCGTTCCTTAATAGACGAAACGCCGCATTACAAGGCATATCTTACGAAGGCCAATCAACTTCGCGATAAGTATCGCCGCCTTATCGTCACGGGCCTTTTCCGCGATACCGATGGAGCGACTTGCGATAACCCAGAGTTGTCATGGTCCGTCTTCACATCTGGCGACGAACTCGCTGTCGTCGCCACCCAGAGTCACCTGGAAACCACGAGCGCAACGTTCACTGTTCCCGGCTACCGCTTCCGCGAATGGGCGGGTCTGGGAGACGCCGCCGTCACGGGAAGCAAGGACGGGATCGCGATCACGCTCAATCGGCATGGGCTCGCCACAGCCGTGTTCGTGCGGGAGTAACGGAAAAGCACTCCCAAGGAGATGGAACATGAAAACAACCTGGCTTTTGCAAGGAAGCGTACTCTTCGAGTCGGACGGCTATCGTCTGCTCGTCGACCCCTACATCAGCGATTGCGTCGAGCAGGCGCAACATCTTACGCGGCTGGCCCCGCCGCCGCTTGACGCCGAGGCGCTCAAACCGTCGGCAATCTACTGCACGCACGACCATATGGACCACCTCGACCCGGTCGGTCTCCCAGAAATCCTGAGGCACAATCCAGACGTCCGCGTCGCAGGACCAGCCAGCGTGCGCAACAAGTTCGATACGCTCGGATTGGATACGTCGAGGGTCGATGTCGTCGAAATCGGCTCCCGTCATGCGTATGGACCGTTCACGCTCACCATCGTCAAAGCTTTCCACACCGATCCAAAATCTACAGGGCTCCTAATCGAGGCGGAGGGTTTACTGATCTACCTGAGCGGCGACACTGAGTTCACGGACGATCTGCCCCGATTGATCCTGGAGGCATCCGGCGGACGCGCGCCCGACTACGCGCTCATTTGCATCAACGGACAGCTCCATAACATGAACGTCGCGGAGGCCGCTCAAACAGCAAGGCTCATCAATGCCACATGGGCAGCGCCAATGCACTACGGGCTATTCGCGGAAAACACAGCATCGCCGGAGGCATTCATCGCATCCTGCGAGGAAGCAGGTGTCCGCGCATTCGCTTTCGAGACGGGCGTCGCCAAAGAATTTCCGGCGCACGTCCCGAGTCTGCTGCCGCAGGACAAGAGCTGGAAGCTCATATGGAGCGATGAGTTCGACGGCGACGCCCTGGACCGCACGAAGTGGGACTTCCGGCTTCACCTCATGCAACAAAGACACAATACGTTCACCGACGAGGGCGCCGTTCTCGATGGCAAGGGCAATCTGCACCTTAACCTGATCGAAAAGGACGGGCACTACTATTCCCCACACCTGCAGACCGGATCCAACTATCTTGACCGGCCCGGAGAAGCCTATGGGCCGCACAAGTTTCGCTGGCCTGTCGCCAGGATCACGAAACCGAAGTTCATGCACAAGTACGGCTATTACGAGTGCCGCTGCAAGCTTCAAGAACAGCCGGGCTGGTGGAGCGCATTCTGGCTGCAGTCGCCGACGATCGGTTCGACTCTCGACCCAGCGCGCTCAGGCATCGAGGTAGACATCATGGAAAACTTCGAGCGCAACGGAATCGTCTATCACAACAACCACTGGGACGGCTACGGCGACGACCATCAGAGTGCGGCTTCCGGTCCGCGCAAGCTAAAGGATACGCCTGACGGCTTTCATATATTTGGGCTCGATTGGAGCAAGGAGGGCTACGTTTTCTATATCGACGGGGAAGAATCGTGGCGCGTCGACGGCCCCGTGTCCGATTGCGAGGAATTCGTTCTCATTTCAACCGAATGCAACGGCTATCGCGATGGAGACACGCCCGCGCCGATCCTCGCAAAGGCCGTGCTGCCGGACGCTTTCGTAGTCGACTATGTCCGCGTCTTCGACGAGCTTAAGTAGCGCCAGACCGCTAACCGCAACGAGTACGCTCGCAATCGGCATTGGGCAAACCGAGATTTTTCCGGCGTCAAAACGCCGGATAGATCTCATGATCGTTGACGCAATCAAAGCCATCGATAATCCAGACCAATGCCGCCAACCGGATTCCCAGCCGCTCAAGCGTGGTATAGTGCAGATGCCAGTGCGGTCAGTCGCCGGAAAGGCGCACGCGACGGCGAATGCGGATCAGGATGACGACGACCTCGGCGATCACGAAATGCGATAAACCTTCTGCGGCAGAGCTCCTGCGCATGTGGACGGCGGTCGGCATCCAATCGTTCGGCGGCGGGTCGGCGACTCTTGCGTTGATCCGCAAGGCATTCGTCGACTCATCCGGCCTCGTCACCCCGGAAGAGTTCTCGCGTGACTGGGGATTGGTTCAGATCGCTCCTGGCATCAACCTTTTTGCCCTGACGATCCTGATCGGCCGCCGGACCGGCGGCGCTGCGGGCATCGCTGTTGGCCTTATCGGCCTGCTCACGCCCAGCATTGCGGCTACGATCGTGCTAACTGCCCTGTACGCACACATCGCGCAAGTCCCGTGGGTGCATGCGGCTCTTCGGGGCATCGTCCCGGCAACGGTCGGCATCGGGATCGCAATGGGCATCCAGACGCTTGCACCTTCCGCGTCCGAGGCGAAACGCGAAGGCGTCTTTCCGCTGCTGACGTGCATCGCCATTCTTCTCGCCGCCGTCCTCGCGGAGCGCGCCGCGCCAACCGCCGTCGTGTTCATTCTGATTGCCGGCGGATTGCTCGGAGCCTGCGAGACCGCGATCAGGTTGCGACGATCCGAATCGAAATCGGAGGGAACGCAATGACGGATCCGGTCTACTTCCTGACTTTCTTGAAGGCGTCGCTGCTCTCAAGCGGAGGAGCCGGCAACCTCCCAATCCTTCACGCCGACCTAACATCCAACCGCGTCGCGACGAGCGGCCAGTTCGCGGAAGCGCTCGCGATCGGCCAGATCTCGCCGGGACCGAGCGGATTGTGGACGGTCAGCCTGGGGTATCTCACTCGCGGCCTGCCCGGCAGCATTCTGGCCGCCGTCGGCATCACCCTGCCCCCGTTCACCATACTCGCGCTCCGGCACGCCTACGGCACGGTGCGCGACCATCCGGTGGCGCTGGCGTTTATGCGGGGGCTCAACTTCGCGCTTGCCGGCGTGTCCATCGTCGTGCTGATCGCGGTGCTGCGGAGCGCAGGGATAAATTCGACCAGCATATTGATCGCCACGGCCGCCGGAGGGCTCGGACTCGTGAAGCGAATACCGGTGCTCGGGATTTTCGCGGCTGCGGCGCTCGCCGCTGTCGTCATGGCGCGGTAGACGTCAGCGCGAATTGGCCGCGGGCCTCAATCCAACGTTCTCTCCGTTCACGACAGATCCCCAGAATCGGCTGCCGATTTCGTTGAAAACGCCCGCAACGTCATCCGGATATTGAAACCGGTCGTATTCGATCCATGAGTTCGGCTCGGGGCGAGGCGGTTGGTTGAGAAATTGTTTGCTGCATTGACGAATTGCGACTGTCGCGGGTCGATCCGAGCCGTCCGGATTAACGATGCCGAAGTCGCTGCCTTCCTCAACACGGAAACCTCCGGGGTACCACCAGACGAACAGTCCGTCAGCCCCCGCACGAGTAGCCATGGCGTAGAAGTCGCGCGTGTACTGGCCCTGAGCTTCCAGCAACGCCGCGTTGTCGCTCATCGATCCGAGATCCCAGGCATGGACGCCGTACTCCGCCCATATCACGGGCAACGATGGCGCAGCCGAGCGAGCGTAGGCGATCTCAAAGCAGCCCGCTTGCATTCCGGCGTCGCCGCCAGGGTTGCCATAGCCTTCGGGAGAAAGGAAGTCGACGGTACGAGCTAATCCCTGGAATTGATAGGGCATGGATTGCCCCTGATTGAAAAGGGGATCGCCCGCATGGCTCATTCTAAAGCTTACGTATTGGCGGGGAGCCGCTTTGTGCAAGCCGTCGACAACCGGACCGTACGTATTCACCTCCCAGTCGTCGAGGAAGCGCCGGTAATCGGCCACGAACAAAGCATCCGCAGCGCCCTTCCCCAACTCCGCCTGCTCGTTCGATGGGTTCGTAAGTTGTCCTTTTGCATCGAGCGGGGCGGAAATGCCCCACGCCGCCTTTGCCGCCGCAAGCGTGCCGTACTTGTTTGTCACCCACTCCCGCCACGACGGATCGAGTTTCGTCCGGGCAACATGATTACGAAACTCTGGTTCCCACGCAATATCATATGCGAAAACCGTATCGTTGCCGGCGAGACGGAAGTCAGAGATAAGTTTGCTCGCCTCGTCCAACGAAAACCCTTCCGGGACGCCGGGTACCAGGGCGAGGTTGACGTGAAGGTGAAGATCTTTCGCAATGCGCAGAACGTCTAAAAGGTTGCGCGGCTCGATCTCGCGCGTGTTTGTCTTGATGCTGATCGCGTTGAATCCTAACGCCGCCACATGCGCGAGTTCCCGCGATACAATATCGGGATCGTACGTTGCGCTTGCGAGCCAGTCGCTATCGTAGAACGAACTATCTTCCGTCGCTAGAAACGATGACGGCCGGTAGTTGATGCCATTGGCGCGCCACACTTTGCCCTTATAGTGGAAGTGGCCATCGCTGCCCGTCGTCACGAAGTCGGGAGGATCATTCAGGCGCAAAACATGGATCAGATGGCTCGTCGAATCGATGGTCTCGCCGTTCGCGATGAGCCGCGTCGTCACTCGATAGCCCTGCTCTTGCCAGGCTTCAGGACGCCAAGATACGGACTGAGTCCATGTCGCCCCAGGCGCGACGGCGACGGGCCAGCGGTGCGCGAAAACCGTTTTGCCGCCCGGAGACTTCACCTCGCTCTCAACGGCAATGTCGCCGACGAAAGCCGTCGCTGGCGCGAGCTGAATGACCGTCGCTCCCAGGGTTACTGTGTCGCCATCAAAGTAAGTAAAGGAGTCGCTTCCGCCGCCAAGAAGGAACAAACCTCGGTTGACCCGTCTCGCGAAATCCGCGACGAGGCGCTGCGCTTCTGCTGATCCGTAGTATGCGGCATCGTTCATGCCGAACGTCTCCCATGCAGCGCCTGGATACCGTTTCGCGCCCGGCCCGTTCACGACATACGCAACCGGAGTCCCGCGCCAATCGCCCGATTCTGCATCCATGGCGGTTGCGACGGGTTGAAAACGCCACTCCCTGCCTTGTTGGAACCCGAGCCCAGACTGTCGCGAAAACGCCGAACTCAAGCTTCCCGGCGCAAAGACCACGCGGGACTTTACAAAGTCCTGACCGTCTTCCGTTCGATACTGCAGACGAACGGCCGAACCGATCGCAAACCGCTTGTACGCCGGAGACAATCCATCGATCGAAGGAAGTTCGCCGCCTCTCGGGGCATCTCGAATATCGTTCATCGTGCCGATTTGCGCAACCCAAAACTGATGAGGCCCATCGTGAGCCTGCGCGTGCGACTGGTTGACGCCCACCGTAAGCAGACAAGCGTTTTCCGGTTGGAAGCCGCGCTTGGCAACACTGGCCGGATTTTGCCACGAGTGAAAATCCGAAGGAGTCAGCGTGAACCGCCTCCATAACGGAGTCAGTGGAATCGTCGCGATCCATCGCGATTTATCGCGCTCATCCCATTCGATCGCGAGCGCCCCCGTCTTGCCGTCGCCCTTGGCCCACAGACTGGTCACGGTATCGCCGCTTTGAAACGGCGATGCAGCCCCCGGCATTTCAAGCGCATAAGCCATCCAGCCATGGAGGTTCTTCACGTCGACGTGAAGCGCTCCCTTTACGTCGACGCCCGGCGACGCGGTCTCGATGCTCGCCGAGCAACCTGTGGTTCCCGCGCTTCGGACCAAACGCCACGGCAGATCGTCGGTTGGCGACGCAAAATCCGCTACAATCGTATGTAGCGGCAACGCCGATACAATGTCTCGATAAGTCTGCGCGGAAACAACGCGGCCGTCCTTCAGGCGAACGTCGGCCTGCGACCAAGCAGGCGCATCGAACGCGATCACACTGCCTCCCCGCGCGAGGTAAGCCTCCACAGTCGGCGCGGCGCTGGCCAGCAGATGCTTGGAATCGATCAATGCCAGCAGGCGTACGTTTTGCGGAGTTGGCGTTGTCGCCATCAGATCGGCGGACGTCATCCGGCGAACCTCGTAGCCCGCCCTCTCGAGGGTAGCCTGGGTGGCGCTCGCGCCAACCTCCTCGCAACCGGAATCTCGGTGGTCACAGACGATCCCAGCGACCGGCAGAGCCTGGCATGGCAGCGATGCTCCAAGCACGGCGCAAGCTGCCGTTAACAATAGGATAATTCGATTCATACGCGTCACTCCGGTCCTTCTTTGCCGATTGGCGAAAATCGCATTGAATAAACGGCTACTGGTTGTAGAGATCGGGATACGCGACGCTCGTCGTCGAACGTCCCCAAAGATTCGCACAGACCGTATTGTTGACACCCGCGATGGACGAAGGCAACCACTTAACGTGACCGTCGCAAAAGACGAAGTTTGAGCCGCCGCTGTGTGGAAAACTGATGCGCTGACAATTCCCGCCAGCCGTTAGAGCGGTAGTGCAACCATTGGCGAACGTTAGGTAGACGTGAGGCCAGTTGTCGTTTAGATAAGGATAGCTAAAGTTATAAGTTCCGGTTCCGTCGTTTCCTAGCCCCGGTCCTTCAGCCACGGCAATGATCGTCGAAGGCGTCGAGATGAGGCTCTCGGTGACCGGGCTCGTGCTGCCGTCTGAATGGAATTTTTCGAGGATATAGGCGTTGGCGACATAGCTTGTAATCGGATCGGTAGACGACGACGCGTACTTGCTTGTGCTCCAATGATACCCATAGGATGGCTGTTGAAGATCAGGGCAAACCCAAATCCCCGTCGCTTTCAAATAGGGATAGAGCGAAGTCGGGAACCATGTCTCCGATGGAATAAAGCCTGCCGCGCGGGTCCACGTAATGTACGCGTGTGTCTCATCGTAGTCCTGACAGTATTGCATCATCGCTAGTCCGATCTGCTTGAAATTGCTTGCGCAGGACGTTTGTCTGGCCTTCTCCCGCGCTGTCGCAAACACTGGAAACAGTATCGCGGCTAATATCGCAATTATAGCTATGACAACTAATAGTTCAATGAGTGTAAAACCATTCTCTTTTCGGATCGTCATTGCGCTCTCCTTATCGCGTTGAGATCGACCGCCGGAAAATCAGTCCGCGCCCTCCGCGAAATTCCTCTAGCATGTTAGCATCTTACATTATCGATGTCAAGCAATGAGTGAAAAAAGTTATGTAATGCAAAATATGTAACAACGAATTTTCGTGCTATGATATAGGCGAGCGATACAAACCATGTCTATCACAATGCAAGAGATCGCAAAGAGGCTTCAGATCTCCACGGCGACCGTATCCAGATCGCTGCGCGACGATCCGCTGGTTCACCCTGAAACTCGCGCGCGCGTCACGCAGCTTGCCGCCGCGGCGGGATACCAGGCTAAGGCCCGGCGCAGCCGCAACAGGAAGATCGCTGACGACACGATCGAAGTCCCAGAAAGCCCATCTAGGCCAGACTCGCACAATCTATTGGGCGTCGTCCTTGCCGATTCCGCGCCGGTTTACCGGCACGGCAATTTCATGCGGATGCTCCAGGGTATCACGTCGGAGTGCGACGCCATGGGGATCATGAGCAGCCTGTTCTTCGTGCAGAGCGACGCCGCCGAGCTAGCATCGCCAGGGTTTCCCATGCCGGACCCAGTCGTTGACGGCCGCTGCCAGGCCGTCGTCGTATCCGGAAGATACTCGGAGGCAATCTTGAGGCAGTTGCCCAAGCAGATTCCAGCGATTGTGCTGGCGCGGCGTTTCGACGAGTATCCGTCTGATGCCGTACTCGCTGACAACGCGGCCGGGATAACCGCCCTCGTAAGGCGTCTGGCAGCATTTGGGCATCGAAAGCTTGCCTTCGTCGACGATATTGCGCCAGCCAGCTTCATATTTGAGCGATATACGGGATTCCTCGGCGGCTGCGAGGAGTGCGGGATCACGCCAGCCGATCATATCCGGATCGGTAAAGAGGCCTACTCGGGCACGGGATACGAAGCGCGAATCCGGCCAGAGTTCGTTGAAGGCGTTTTGCGGACACACGGCACAACCGGGTTCGTTTGCGCAAACGACTGGACCGCGTATTGCTGGCTGGCCGCGTTGGAACAGCTCGGGATCACGGCGCCCGACTGCGTCAGCGTCACGGGATTTGACAACGACCCCATGCCGCTGTTCGCAACGCCGTCCTACGAGCAGCGATTGTGCACCATCGACCCCAACTTCGTGGAAATGGGCCGCAGAGCCGTCCGCTTCGCGGCCGAAAGAACCGCGAAGCCCGCCGTGCATCCGCTACGCCTGACCGTTCAAGGACGGCTCATTGAAGGGGCAACAACAGGACCGGTCGTGTCCCGTTAGAAGAAACGGCGCGTTACGATAGCTCGCGCGAGCGCTCGGTCGCGGCTTCGACGGCATCGATCAGGGCGCTGCGCACGCCGGCGCGTTCGAGCTCGGCAATGCCCGCAATCGTCGTGCCGCCGGGAGTCGTCACGTCGTCCTTAAGCTTAGCGGGATGGTCCCCTGTCTCCAGCACCATCTTCGCCGAGCCGAGAACCGTCTGCGCGGCGAGATCACGGGCGATCGCACGCGGGAGCCCCGCTTTGACGCCTCCATCGGACAGCGCCTCGATAATCAGATAGACATATGCCGGTCCTGAGCCGGACAGGCCCGTCACCGCATCGAGAAGCTTCTCGTCGACCACAAATGACTTACCGACCGCGTCAAGCAATGCCTTCGCGATCGCCAGGTGCGCTTTGCCGGCAGAGGTCCCCGAGGCCAGGGCGCTCGCGCCTTCGCCGACCAGTGCGGGGGTGTTGGGCATCACGCGCACGACGGGAACGCCGGATGGAAGCAACGCCTCAATCTTGCTAATCGTGACGCCGGCCGCAATCGATATGACCAATTTAGTCGAATCGACAGCAGGAGCAATTTCGGCGAGCACGGCCGGCACGATGCCAGGCTTGACGGCGATCAAGACGACATCGGCAGCGCGAACGGCGGATGCCGCATCCGCGGCGACCTGCGTCCCCGGCTTGCCGCCGATCTCTGCGGCAAGCGCCTCCGCCTGGGCGCGAAAGGCATCGTACAACGTAATCCGATCCGCTGCAACAATTCCGGAGCGGGCGATCCCTTTGGCGAGAGCGCCGCCCATCTTGCCAGAGCCGATAACGGCAAGGCGATTATTTAGAAGTTCAGACATTAAAATTCCTCATCCGGTGCGCACGGCCGGACGCCACAAAGCTCCTGCCCCGGAAGAGAATCCAGCGCAGGAGCGATATCGATGCAACAATCGACGGGACTGACTAGTCCTTATCGAAAAATGGCGTTCGCGCACCAGTGGCGGCGCGATCCTCGACATCAATCGAGACGGACGGCGGGGTAAACAGATAGACGTGCTCGCCGATCTTCTCCACGCTGCCATCGATGGCGTAGGTTGCGCCGTTCATGAAGTCGATCAGCCTTTCGGCCATATCAACGGGCGTCTGTTCGAGGTTGACGATCTGCTGCGTTCCTTCGCGAAGTCCATCGACCGCGCGACGGACATCCTCGAACGACTGGACGGTACGTCGAACGGTGACCCTGGTTCGGCGAGCTGTTTCCAATCGGAGGGCCGGCGCTCCCGGCGCCCGGCGCAGAGGAACATTCGATCCGCCCGCGGCGCGGGACGGCTGCGCCAAGCGCGCAACCGCGTCGTGATCGACCGCTTCTTCTTCATCGAGCATCTCGTCGTCTTCTGCTCGCGATGGGCTCAAAGCCTCGCGAAACCAACCGAGGATGCGATTGCCGCGTCCGTGTTCGACGGGCTCTTCGTATTCGTCCGCTTCATTGTAGTCGTGTTGCATGATTCGAGCGTATGCCTCCTGGTCATCTTACCGGGTTATTCGCCGGCAAGAGGTGTGCGCGTGTTACATCTGATACGCGATTACGTGCCTCGTCGGCCGAACAGTGCGGAGCCGATGCGGAGCATCGTGGAACCTGCCGCAATTGCTTCTTCGTAGTCGTCGCTCATTCCTATTGATAGGATATCACAATATTCGACACGGAGGGATTCAAATACCTCCTTCAGTGCATCAAAATATTTTCGCGGCCTCGAAATTTGTCCATCAGCCTCCAATAAGGGCGCGATTCCCATGAATCCGCGCAGGCGCAGTCCCGGCTCGCGCAAGATCGCGTCACGCAAAGCAGGCGCAAGCGCAACGGGGACGCCGGACTTGGATTCTTCGTCGCCCAATCGCACCTGTATCAGGACATCCTGGACGATCCCCTGCTCAGTCGCCTCGCGACCAAGCGCCCTTGCGATCTTCTCGCGATCGACGCTCTGGATGAGACTCGCCCGGCCGACCACCAAAGAGGCTTTGTTGGATTGAAGATGTCCGATAAAATGCCAACTCGCACAGGGGATTTCGCCCAAATCGCGGCGTTTTGAGTCGAATTCCTGTGCATAGTTTTCGCCAAAGTCGCAAAGTCCGGCGATAATTGCGGCGCGCACCGTCTCCACGGGATGCATTTTCGTGACGGCGACAAGGGAAATATCTTTCGGATCGCGGCCTGAACCCGCGGCGGCAATCGCGATTTTGGAGGTCACAACAGCAAGATTGGCACGAATATGCTCAACGACGGAGTCATCAACTGGCGGCACGATTACTTATCTTCCCGTTCCGGATTTCGCTGGCGCGTGAGGCGGCGCAGGCTTCCCGTTTCGAGGTAGCCAACGCGTTCGGCGATATTGGTGCAGTGATCGGCGATGCGCTCAATGGATCCGATAATCAGCAGCGTATATGTCGCAGCCCCAACCAAAGACGAATCCCTTGTCGCGACCTCGATCAGTTGATCGCGGTTATTCTTGTATTCCGCATCGACAATATCGTCGTCCTTGCAGATGCGCTCGATGAGATCGATATCATGGTGAACGAACGCGGTCAAACTATCGTCAAGCATCTGCTCGGTCACATACGCCATGTTCGCCACGTCGACAAGCGGTCGCGGCGGAAAGCATTCCTGGTGGATTTTGCGGGCGTATCGCCCGATCTCGACGGCGTGGTCCGCCATGCGCTCTAGTTCGGATGCGACGCGCGAAGCGGAGTTCACCCGCCGCAGGTCGCGCGCCATCGGCTGCTGCAACGCGAGCAAGCGCATGCACGTGAGCTCGACATCGTCCTCAAGGTCGTCGACGACATCATCCTGGCGAAAGACAGCGTCCACAAGGTGCATTTCGCCATTCAGGAATGCGTTCACGGCGTCGACGATCATTCCTCGCACCGTGCCGCCCATCCGAAGCAGTTTACGGTCTACTTCAGACAACTCCTGTATAAAACTTGCCCGCGTAATGATCATTGCGAAACGGCTGACCGATCGAGATGTGCTAATTATAACACGGTGAATATTAAGAAGCAATGAATTCTCGTTTATGAGGCATTAATCGGGCCAAAAACATCAAGGGGCGTCCGCATGCCGAACGTACGAGCAAAACAGCTCCATTTCGCCGCGACGCGTCGCCTAACGAACGATCGGGCGGGGTTTGGTGATATAATCTGGATACTTCAATCCTGATATCGCCGCCCACCCGAGCGGCTCCGAAATGGAACGAAAAGCATGAACCGATTGAAAACCGCCTCCATAGCGACAACCTGTCTTGGGTTCGCAGTCCTTCTCATACTTGGATGCGGTCACCATCGTATATCCGGCTCGGCGCACGCCGAACCGCTCAAGCCGCTCCCGCTCGATTTATCCAAAGGCAACCCGAACGAGTTGGGCGTGGTCCCCATACTGGAATACCATGAGTTGACCGTCGCGAAAGGCACGCATGGCGGATACAAGTTTCCACTGGCGAAGTTTCGAGCGGACATGGAGCGCCTATACAAGCTTGGATACAGGCCAATCAGCTTGCACGATTTCGTAACGGGCCATATCGACGTCCCGGCCGGCCTCTCGCCCGTGGTCATTACGTTCGACGATGCGCTGCGCGGCCAGGTGGATTTCGACCAGCAGGGAAACATCTCGCCCAACTGCGCAGCGGGCGTGCTGGTCGACATGCACAGGAGGCATCCTGAATGGGCACAAAGGGCGATATTCTTCGTGCTGCCCATGAAGGGCAGCGAAGTGTTCTTTTACCAGAAAGAGTACAGCCAACAAAAGCTGAAATGGCTGGTCGACAACGGTTTCGAAATCGGCAACCACACGCTGCATCATCTTCCCGGCATGCGCCACTGGGGCGACGCGCGAGTCGTCTCCGAAATTGCCGGAGCGACCGCTCTGATTGGCAAATATCTTCCCGGCTATCCCGTCGACACAATTGCGTTGCCGTTCGGCGTCTTTCCAAGGAATACGAAACTGGTGATATCCGGCGCGGCGAACGGCGTCGCCTACAAGCATATCTGCGCGCTTAAAGCAGGCGCGGGTCCGGCGCTGCCGCCTTCATCGAAGAAATTTCAGGCATACGCAATCCCCCGGATGATCCCCGGAAACGGCCAATTCGAGATTGGCTGGTGGCTCACTTATCTGGAACGCCACAAGGCGGAGAAGTATGTCAGCGATGGCGACGCCAACACCGTAACCGTGGCCGCGACTCAAGCTAAGTATGCGTCGATTGAGCGGATTAAGAAGAACAAGTTGTTTTTCCGCACCTACCAACCATTGCTTGTAAAGGCGGCACCTCCAAAGGCAGGGTAAACCGGCCAATGAGCATCGCTCGTCATTTTCATCCCGCGAATTCCGGCAAGCGACTGCGGTCATGTTGCGGCGGCGGCTCCCCAACGCCTCACGAAACACAAGTGTGCCAGGTATAATAGCGCGAACGAGAGGGACCTCAACGACATGCCGCCTGAGAACTGGTTCCAGAAGAACACAAAGTTCGGAAGCGCCCCAATTGAAGACAAGGATCGCGCCGCCGTTCCTGACGGCCTTGCCGTCAAGTGCAGCGGATGCGGCGAGATCCTCTTTAATAAGGACTTCGAGAAAAATCTGAAGGTCTGCTCGAAATGTGGCCACCACCACAGAATGAGCGTTGACGAGCGTATCGCCGCACTATTCGACGAGGGAACCTTTGAAGAGATAAACGTACCGATTCGCTCCCGCGACTTCCTTAAGTTCCCGGACTACCAAGACAAGCTTGATAAGGGCTGGGCCAAGAGCGGAAACAACGATTCGTTCCGAATAGGCATCGGCAAGATTCAGGGCCAAAAGTGCGTCGCCGGTCTCTCGGAATTCTCCTTTATGGGCGGATCCATGGGCTCGGTTGCCGGTGAAAAGATCACGCGCGCCATCGAAACCGGCGTCCGGCTGTCCTTGCCTGTCGTACTCGTCGCCACATCCGGCGGAGCGCGCATGCAGGAAGGGCTCATGTCCCTGATGCAGATGGCCAAGACCGCGGCGGCAGCGGCTCGTCTTGCCAAGGCGCGCCTGCCGCTCTTCATCGTGCTGACCGATCCGACAACCGCAGGCGTCATGGCGTCGTACGCCAGTCTAGGCGATGTGCTGATCTCCGAACCCGGCGCGCTGGTCGCGTTTACCGGACAGCGGGTTGCGGCGCAGGCGGCCCAGGGCCAGAAACTGCCCGCCAACTACCAAACTGCGGAATGGCGTTTGGAACGAGGGCACATCGACCTTGTCTTACACCGGAAAGAGCTCGCGACCACGCTTGGCAGGTTGCTTGGCCTGCTCTACAATCCGGCAGTCGCCGTGCGCCCGGCGCGGACGACCGCTCGATCGACGGCGCGCGCCAAAGCGGGCGTCAGTTCAGAATCTAGCAACTCATAGGAGCCGCATCGCAGGATCGCAATGCAGAAATCATTGAACGTACTGGACTTCGAGCGTTCTCTCGCGGAGCTCGACAAAAATATCACGGCCTACGAGAGTGCGGCATCGGAACGCGGCCAGGACTACACGGCAGTGATCGATGATCTCAAGAAAACGCGACGTCGTCTACTCGCCGAGATCTTCGCGAACCTGACACCGTGGGATGAGGTACTCCTTGCCAGAAAGAGCGAGCGTCCCTATTCATTGGACTATATCAAGCTGATTTTCGATGACTTCACGGAACTGCACGGAGACCGGCTATCGTCCGACGATCAGTCGATTGTCTGCGGCCCCGCTCGCCTCAACGGCCGGAGCGTGATGGTCGTCGCCCAGCAAAAGGGCCGAGACCTTAAGGAACGCACGCTGCGCAACTTCGGATACCCGAGACCCGACGGCTACCGCAAGGCATTGCGCGTCATGAAGCTCGCCGAAAAAGTCGGGATTCCCGTTGTGACGCTGATCGACTGTCCCGGCGCGGATACCAACCTCGGCAGTGAGGAGAGAGGCATTTCCAGCGCCATCGCCGTCAATCTCATGGAGATGAGCGTCTTGGGCACGCCAATCGTCGCATGCGTAATCGGCGAAGGCGGATCGGGCGGAGCGCTCGGGATTGCGGTCGCGGACCGCATCCTCATCCTTGAACATGCTGTTTATTCGGTCATTCCGCCCGAGGGATGCGCGGCCATCCTCGATACGTTCGGCCGTGATCCCAATCGCAAGGACGAGGCGGCGGCTGCGCTCAAGCTGACCGCCAAGAGTGTCCTTGAACTCGGTATTGTCGACGAAGTGCTTCCAGAACCTCTCGGAGGCGCCCATACGAATGTCGAAGAAACTGCGGACACTCTTAAGGCCGCGTTGATTCGCCACTTGGGCGAGATCGAGAAGCTCCCGATCTCGGAACTCGTAGACCTCCGCTACGAGAAGTTCCGCCGTCTCGGCATCTACGACGAGATTCCGGAACTCGACGAGCCGTCCCTCTAGAATCGGCGGCAACCGGACCACGTTCGATTGCCGCGCGTTCAGCGTCCATGCGGGCGGATGAAATAGCGATCCTTGCGACGTCCTGCGGCGGCCGCAAGGACAGCGTAGTTTCGCGTTGCCGCCATTTCAAACGATCGCGTGCCTTCCTCCCCAGTTCGCAATGCGACTAGCGCCTCCGTCTGCATTTCTCCGCCGGCATTTGTCTGTCTGCTATTGACAACATTTCAGGATGGTAGTATGATAGAATCATATTCAATGAATGACATTCCACAATATGGAATCAGAGAGAAATGACAGATATTCCCGTCCAATCGATTCGCAAGGCCTTCGATCTTTTTAGCATACTCGTGTTCGAGGACATGCAGCGAGAAGGCGTTGGTCTTTCCGTTCTCGCCAACCGGCTTGGGTTACGATCGAACACAGCGCACAACTTGCTCAAAAGCATGTGCGCCACCGGATATGTCGCTCAAACAGCAGACTCCAAGTATACGATCGGTCCCAAAGGCCTACAAATCGGCAGACTGAACCATTTGACCAATGATGCCGCGATCGCGAGAATTCACGCGGCGCTCGAAACGCTGAGCGCTTCGACCAACGAAACGGTGCTCTTCGTTACGATGGTGAATGGGAAGCGCGTTCCGCTTTGCATTCTTGACCCGGTCAGGCCAATCAAGGTCGATTTCACCGCAATCCCCGACCGGAGCATCTACGACGTCCCGACGGGCAGGATCCTCGTCTCGTATGCCTCCCCCGCCGAACGCGCGCTCGTACTCGCAGAGTGGGGAATGCCAGGCGAATACTGGCAGGATATCGCCACGGAGGATCAGCTCGACGCCGCCTGCGCGGCCGTGCGCAACCAGGGGTACACCGTGGTGGCCCCCGATGCGCATGAACTGGCCGCGATGGCGTGCCCGGCGCTCGACGAACAAGGGAAGCTTCTCGGCGCGATTGGCTGCTATGCGCCGACATTCCGGTGCCTGCGGGATCGACAAGATTTAATCGTTCAGCAATTGCTCGAAACAGCAGCTAGACTCAGAAACGACCTATCCTCGATAGGATATTGAAAGGCGAATTTGATTATGTCAAATCGTTTACTCACCGAACAGATTCGATCCTCAGTACTGAACGGAGGCATGGATCTTGTGGGCTTCGCGCCCGTCGATCGCTGGGAGCACGCTCCCTATTTGCTAAGCCCTCCGGCGATCCTGCCATCCTGCAAAACCGTGATAGTCGCAGCCATTCACATTACGGACACGTGGACCGAAATGGGCGGTGAACCATCGCCGCAAGATCTCGGTCCGGGGGGCTGGATGGACCAAAACTCCTTCATGGACCGCATTGCATACCGCGCCGTGCGAATGCTTTCTGACGCCGGGCATCAAGCCATTGCCGTCGCGTCTTCTAATATTTGGCGTTATCGCGCTTATGACGATATACCCAGCTTCTTTGCGCCGGACCTTTCGCACATTCACGCCGCAGCCGCCGCGGGATTGGCGGAGATCGGCTGGTGCGGATTGGCGATTACGCCCGAGTTTGGCCCACGATGCCGCTTCATCTCGATCGTGACCGACGCGGATCTGACGCCAACGCCAATGTACGACGGCCCAAAACTTTGCGACATGTGCATGGACTGCAAGAGGGCGTGTCCGACGGGAGCCTTGAGCAAGGAACTCGGCAAGCCACATCAAGTATCGATCGGCGGCAAGACCTATCGCTATGCCAACAAGAATATCTGGCGTTGCGCGTGGGCCGAACACTTCAACCTCGATTTGGACTCGGCAAACCTGAAGCAACTCGATCATGTAGGGGAAGCAGAAATTCTGCAAGAGCTCAGTGAGAACGGAATAAAAGGGCATGAGCGCGGGGTGTGCCAAAAGGTCTGCATTCCGCCGCATTTGCGCAGCGACAAGCCGTCGTTTGGACGTGACCGCCAGATTACGCTCAACCGGATCAATCGCCGCTATCCGGACGCTATGCCGACTCTCCGCAAGATGCGCGACGATATTATCGTGTACGCAGAGCGGATGGGCGCTGACATCGCTGGCGCTGGGCCAATCGACCCGGCGTCAACCCAATACGCCGCCGTCAACAAAGAAGCGCCCGGAATGCAAACCGTTATCGGTTTCGCCTTTCGAGCGCCGGAAGAAGCGCGCAGATCTGGCGATTACGACCCGAACGTCAGCAGTGCGTACGGCTATCCGCTGCACCTCGAAATGCACCACATCCTCCTCCGCGTCGCACGCGCGATCGAGGAGTACGGCTACCACGCGGCGGCATACACGGGAGGTCTCGGCCACGCAGGCCTAGCGGAGCAGCTCGCCGCGATCGCGGGGGTTGGACAGATCGACGCAGCGGGACGGTTCGCCGCTCCCGAGTTCGACGATGTCATCGCCGGAGCAGTGGTAACGGATGCCCCGCTGGACGCGACACCTCGCGTCAATCACTGTGAACCCACGCGCCCTCAAGAACCTCTATCTAGCAAGTCCCTGCGCGTTCGTTTGCAGCAAATCGCCGCAGCCCACCTGGTCACCGAACTTGGCGTCGCGCCTGTCCAACGATTTTCCGCTCTTGTCGACGACTTGAAGGCAAATATTAACGAAACGGAGCTCGGCGAAGCGATCGTCGACGGCGCAAAGCTTTCTTACCACGGGGCGTACGAACCGAAGCAAATCGATACGCATGGGCGCATCCGCTCCCCGCGGGACTACATGGCGGACGCACAATCCGTGATCGTGCTCAGCATGCATTTTCCATGCGAATTGATCGAAAACGCAGGACTGGAAAAGAGCCGCCAGATTGGGACCTATGGCTTCCATCAATACCAGACGGCTTTCGAGCTACGCTTCGCCGCTTTGAAAGTCGCCCGCGCTCTCCAGGAGCAGGGATACCATACGCTCATTTCCGAGAACATGCTCGGCATCGGATCGTTGGTTAACACGCCGCGCGGCTTGCTTCCGGATGCGCGGTGCAATGCCATCGAAGCAGTCGCGGCAGGGCTCGGACAGATCGGCCGTCACGGCGGCCTGTTGACGGCCGAACATGGCGCGCATCAACACCAGATCGTCATCGTCACTGATGCCGTCGTTCCACCCGACGATATCTGCGAGGCCAACTCCCCTTGCGCGAACTGCGACGCTTGCAGCCGCCATTGTCCGATGGACGTGATCGATGGACAGCATTTCGACCTGCACCTTGACGACCGAATTGTGGCATACCCACGCATCGCCCGTCATCGCTGCGACTGGTCCAAGCGATACGGCCTCTGCGCGGAAGAGGGTCCGGCTCTGATTGGCAGCACGACAAACACGCAAGCACCCAGCGGGACGATCACGATACGGGATATCGCCGCAGGCTGCGCTCAAAAGGACCCGGTCATGAAGAGCAGAACCTGTATCCTGGAAACTTGCCTTCGCCGCTGCCCAGCCGGCCCGATGGCCGGGCGAATTGCCGATTGACGGGCTCACATGTGAACGGCCTGGCAGGTTCGCCCGCCAGGCCGTATCCATGCTATGCGTCTATGCCGCGTCTATCCCGCTACGGAAGGACATTGGCGCTCAGCGACGTAAAGTTGGCGTTGATCCCCGCAAAATCGACCATCGGGCGCCCCTTCGATATCGCCTGGGAGCTCAATTGATCCGAACAGCTGAACTTGACAACGCCGCCGTCGAGGATCTGCCCCTGGATCTGCGTCGGGGTCAGCGTGATCTTGAACTGGTAAGTGACACCGGTCTTCCACACGAAACCGGGGACATCGTTATTGATCACCAAATTCGTCGGAGCCGTTCCCTGGGCGTTCCAGTTGCCGTCCTTCATTTCCGAAAGTTCGGCGAAATTGGGCAGGTTAGCGCTGGTCGGCGCTTTCACGATCGCGAGATGCCAGTAGTTTTGATCGTCGAGAATAATCCCAATTCCGGCAACAGACCAGTCCGTTCCAGGCGTCGCTGTCGGCGTAACATTGGCGGTGTATGTAATCGACGTGCCAACAGGCGGCGCGCTCCAGGTTGCAATCTGCTTGTCGGACGAGCCATCGGATACCAACATGCCCGGTTTCACCGTGAATCCCGATGACGGCAAGGTCCAACCGGCAATCGACCCGTCGGCCTTCGCAGGCGCGGTAAAATTTTCTGTATATTGTCCAGCAAACACCGGCGTTACGCAGGCGATGCCGAGACAGACGGCAGCGGCTAAGGACGTTCTGAAGTTCATTTCACGAATCCTTTCAATGCAGGGGAACCCCTTTGGGATGATGTCGATCCGGCGTCGTTACAAGAGTGTTTGCGCGAGCAGCACATTCCGGGCCGAAGCGACCAGTCGCCGCCGATGCGGGAAAACGGCGTCCACGGACACGGACGCAGCATGCATGGCGATCAACCATGCAGACTATACCCAATCCGCGGCAACAACAACGCAGCAGGCGGATCGTTTCCGCCGTAGGCATTGAAGATCTGCGTCAAAGCTGAACAGCACAGGGTGTCCTGTGAACTCAGATGCTCAACACAGACCGGCCCTTTCAGGACCGGACTCGCGCCGCTCTTAATAGTTATAGATGCGAGCGACCCAAGCCGCGTCCTCTTATGCTTGACTCGCAGCCGCTCATAAAGTAAGATACGCCTAAGGTACAATCCCGCCATCGCGCATGAATCGAAGGACTGGACAGCAAAAGCAGAAAATGCGACAGCATCTCCCGGATAAGAAATACTTGATGGCGTGCCTGGCCATTACCCTTTTGTTGGACGCGCACCTCGTATATAGTTTCATTCACTTCGGAACGCTCCAACTGGAAACCGGCATATCAAGCGTCGACCGGTGGTTTAACTTCGCGATGGCGCGGACTACCAGGGATTACGGCTTCAACTTCCTCGATCCGGTTAACAGAACGGACGTCATCGTTTATGAATTTTTCGGTTGGTGGCTGTTGGGCATGCTCAGCCATGCAACGGGGCTCGATCCTTGGGCGATGGCAAATGCGTTGCTGCTCATTGAGCCACTTGCGTTCTCCCTGCTCTTCTATTATGTGGTGCGCGAGTTCAGCGACAACCGCTTCCTGCCCTACCTTTCACTGGCTATCGTCTGGCTGTTCGGCTCGCTTGAACTCCTTGGCAATTCTCCGGGAGTGTATCAGCGCGAGTATCCCGACTTCGCCTATGCTCGGACGTGGACGCAACTGGCCTACGGCCCGTATATGGACAACCTGGCAATTCTCTGCGGGCTAGTTGCGCTGGTTTTCTTGATGCGGCTGGAAAAATCGAAATGGCGAAACGGCACGCATATCTGGATTTTTGTCGTCTCCGCGGCGTTGTGCTTTTTGCTGCACTACCTGGTCGCGATATACTTTCTGGTCCTATTTACCGGCATCATTGTAGCGTTCGACTGGATCGACGCAAACCGGCTGCAGAAGCAGCGGAACACCTGGGCGGCAGTCATTTATTCCAACAGGATGTAAATACCTCGGGGCTTGTCCCCGAACCCTTATAAAAGCCCGAGAAAGCGTCAGGTGTGTTATGATGTGCTCGTATGAGCGAACACATCCATAAAAGTCATAACGTCTCGTTACTCTTGTACCA
>JARLGU010000059.1 GCA_031292625.1 Capsulimonadaceae bacterium
CATGGAGAACGTCGCCAGCCAATCTTCGCTACGGGGTTTACGCCACCAGAGCGAAAGCGACTTCAGTGCTCGCTACGCACATAGCCTATCATAATTTCCTTGCTTTTGACGTGGCGCGAAGCGCCTAAGGATTCTTCGCTCTATAAAAATAACACCCAGCCCATCGCGTTCACATTGCGAAGCGCATGAATAGCAGCCGCGCAGCCAAGGAACGCTCTTGAAGAAAGATACATAATGCAAGCAGCCGTTTTAGAATCACTTGGCAACCTGAAGCTTCGGGATGTTCCCATCCCCGAAATAGACGACGACTCCGCATTGCTGCGCGTCGAGGCCGTGTCCATCTGCGGGTCGGACGTACGCATCATGCGCCACGGAAACCCGCGCGTCGTTCTGCCGGCGATCATAGGCCATGAAACTGCGGGAACGGTCGTGAAGGCGGGCAAGAATGTCTCGCGCGTCAAAGTAGGCGACCGGGTTGCGATAGGAGCCGACGTGCCATGCGGGCAATGCGATTGGTGCCGCAACGGAATGGGCAACAACTGCGCGATCAATTACGCGATCGGCTACCAAATCCCTGGCTCGTTCGCCGAGTACATGAAGCTGCCGCGTCTAGTGCTCGACGAGGGTCCCGTCACGCCGTTCTCCGAGGGCCTCTCATTTGAGCGCGCCGCGCTTGCGGAGCCGCTCGCCTGCGCAATCAATGGCCTTGAACTGGTCAACCTTTCGCTTGGAAAGAGCATCGCGATTATCGGCCTGGGACCGATCGGCTGCATGATGATCGATCTCGCGCGGATCATGGGCGCCACTCAGGTAATCGCCGTACAACGCAGCGCAAAGCGAATGGAAATCGGACGCTCGTATGGGGCGGACGCGTATATATCGTCGGACACGGAGGACGTGGTATCGCGTTGCCGCGAACTGACCGGCGGAAAGGGACCTGACGTTATCATGACAACGTGCGGCTCGGTGGAAGCGCACGAGCAGGCGATTGAAATGGTGGCGCAACGGGGATACGTCAACCTGTTCGGCGGGCTCGGCAAAGACGCGCGGGCAATGTCGCTGTTCTCGAATACAGTCCACTACAAGGAGTGCTTCGTGACCGGCTCCCACGGCAGCACGCCCCGCCAGCACGCCCTCGCCGTCAAGCTGCTCGAAAAGGACCTCGTCCGCGTCGCGCCCATCATCACGCACCACTTCCCGCTTTCGGAAATTGTCGCCGCCTTCGATACGATGGAAAGTCGCAAGGGCATGAAGATCGTCGTCGAGCCGCAAAGGGGCTAAAGACGCATTGCCTAGTCGACTTCAATATCGCGCCGGAGGATCCGCTCGATCGCCGTGGCGCGGCCGGTTTCGCGCGCGACCGTGACGAGGATGCCGTTGATCTGGCATGGTCCCTCCGCAATATCGAAGCGCTGCGGACGGAGGCTGGTAAAGCGCGCGAGGACGGTTTCCGGCTTCATGCCGATCACCGAATCCTGCGGACCGCACATCCCGAGGTCTGTAATATAAGCGGTTCCTTGGGGAAGGATCCGCTCATCGGCCGTCTGAACGTGAGTATGCGTCCCGGCGACGAGAGTCGCCCGGCCGTCGAGGTAAAGCCCAAGCGCCTGCTTCTCAGATGTCGTCTCCGCGTGAACATCGACACAGATAATCGACGCGTTCTTGGCGCGCGCTTCCTCGATCAGCACGCCGGCGGCGCGAAAGGGATCGTCGATGGGGTCCATCAGCGCGCGTCCGAGGATGTTGGCGACGAACACGGCGGCCCCATTCGCGGCCAGATACGTCCCGGAACCGCTCCCCGGAGTCCCGGGCGGATAGTTTGCTGGGCGGAGCACGCGCGGCTCTTTTTCCATGAGCGGGATAACATCGGCCTTATGCCAGGTGTGGTTCCCCATGGTGATGACGTCGACGCCGTTATGGAGCAAACGTCTGGCCGCTTCGCCCGTGATTCCGCGGCCTCCCGCAATGTTCTCGCCGTTGACGATCACGAAATCTGGTTCATACTCCAACCGGAGGGCCGGCATCACGTGAAGAACGGCGCTAAGACCTGCCGCCCCAACAATGTCGCCAAGCATCAATATTCGCACGATGACACCCGCGGGAGCAGTCGTCCCGCCTTTCCGCCGCGTTGAGTTCGCTCAGCCGACGCCAAGAGCCTTGCGAAGAAATCCGCCGCAAGCGGTTAGACGCTCTTCGGCGGCGCTCGCGGTTATATTGCGCGAGACCATGACGATTGCGACCTTGGCGTTCCCGCCTGCCTCGTCAAGAGCTTTCTCGATCACATCGGGCATCGCGCCGGTAACCTGGCGTACGATGCGCTTGGCGCGCGCGACAAGCTTGACGTTGGTTGCCCGAACGTCGACCATGAGGTTGCCGTAAGTTTTGCCGGTCTCGATCATCGCGCAGGTCGTCAGCATATTGAGCACCATTTTTTGAGCGGTACCCGCCTTCAAACGCGTCGATCCTGCAAGCACTTCGGGGCCGACGATCGGGGCGATCGTAATCGCGGCAATCTTCTCCATCTCGGACGGGCGGTTATTGACGACCGCGACGGTCGATGCACCGCGCTGACGCGCCTTTGCAAGCGCTCCGCAGACGTACGGCGTCCGGCCGCTTGCGCTGATGCCGACGACGGTATCGTTGTCGTTCACATCGTGCTCGGCGATCGCGATCGCGCCGGCTTCCACATCGTCCTCAGCGCCCTCGATCGACCGGCGAAGCGCCGTGTCTCCGCCCGCGATGATCGCTTGGATAAGCTGCGGCGGCGAGCCGAATGTCGGCGGACATTCGGACGCGTCGAGCACGCCCAAGCGCCCGCTGGTGCCGGCGCCGACGTAAATGAGGCGGCCCTGGTTGCGAAACGAACAAACGATCTTGCGAACAGCGCGTGAAATGTTCGGTATTTCAAGCGCAACGGCCGGAGCGACATTGTCGTCCTCGGCATTCATGATTTGCAAGATCGATACTGTTGGGAGGGTGTCGAGGCCGGATAAGTCCGGATTAATTGTTTCTGTTACGAGTCGGTCGAGTGTGCGCGTATAATCCATGTTCAATCTAGTGCCGTTAGCGGTCTGTATTGGCCCCTCAAATCGTCGCGGGGCATCGCTTCAATTGCTCAGCAGGAACAGCAGGGCAATCGCATCCATTCATATCAACTATTGTCACCGATATTGGCTCGGTTTCCGGCCGTGAACGACCGGCCTGAGATTTCAAGCCCCATCAATGGGGCTGCCGGAGCACGAAAATGCTGGCCGTCTACCGATGAGGCCCGTTCACGGGCTTTCTCAACACAGGCCAGCCCCTTCAGGACCGGACCCGCGCCGCTGTTAACAGTTATAGGTGCAATTGCTCAGCAGGAACAGACTGCCCCCGTGCCTGTGTTATAATAATAGCATACATAGGATGACACGTCCGCGGGACCGACAGTTCCCGGCGGATGTCATTTTGTTGGAGGTTAGATTTAGAGATGCCGACTTATGCTTACCAATGCGACTCGTGCGGCAACGAGATCGAAGTATTTCAAAAAATGTCCGACGACCCGCTGACAGAATGCGAGGCCTGCGGCGGCGATCTCAAGAAGCGGATGTTTCCGGTGGGAATCGTGTTTAAAGGCTCCGGGTTCTACGTAAACGACTACGCCAAGAAGGACGGCGCTAAGTCGTCCACCAGCGCCCTGCCCGCGCCAGCCGCCGAGACCAGCTCGGAAACCAAGACCGAGACGAAGGCCGAAGCCGCTCCATCGAAAGCGGAAACGTCGTCCACGCCCGCGGCGGCAGCCAAAGCCTGACCGAATCGCGGTTTTCCCTCCTTTGGAGAGAACCGACGCAGATTTTTTGCCCCCTACGCTGGACGTCACTCAATTCGACGGCAAGCCCCACTTTCGGTTACCCGGAGTGGGGCTCGTTTTTGTCTGAAGACCGCTCGCGCGGAAGACGCTCCGCCTAGATCTTGATCTTAAAACAGGCGTATTCGATAACCTGCAACACCTTTGAAATCACGAACATCGCCACAATCGTCAAAACAATCCATCCGACCGGGCCGCTCAAGTCCGCGCCAGCTCCGATGACCGGGTTCGGCGTATCGGGTTCCCCGGCTTTGTGGTGCGGAATCACCGGACCGCCGTGCCCAGGATCGAAGGACATGTGCGCCATCGTATTGTCGAACCAATGGTAGCCGTACGCCACTTCGGTCAGCATAAAACCGGAATACTGATAAAGACCATACACGACAGCAAGAAGCGCAACGACGACCAGCGCTTTGTACTTCTGCTCCTGGTGCGTGTTGTAGATGACGCACTGGCGGCAGCGTTCTCGCTTAAACGCTGCCGAAAGCTGTTGTCCGGCGCCGTGCGAGGGCGGCTGCACCCGCGTCTGGGTCCGCGTTTGCGTCGATCCCTCAAGCGTCTGCTTGGCCGCGTTCACGCTCTGACGCCACTCGCCCGAGTTGGCCTGCAGGACGATGGTCTCATCGCACATACAGCCGCGCTTATTGCGCCAGCACGGTCCGCGTCGCTGCAAGAAGATTGGGCATTTGGACCGTATCTTTTCGCGGCAGAACGGCATGTTCCAGCAACTGCCCAGAAAAACATTGCGCAGCTTCTCCGACTTGACAATCCCCTGCCCGTAAGTGAGGTGCTTGCGCTTCATGCGCTGCTCTTCAAGCCCCGTTACAAAGTGGCGCAGGATCTCCATCACCAGCAAGACCACGCCGGGGATACCGGGGATCCAGGCGACTTCCGTTAGGTTGGCGATCAGGTGGTTGGACGCGTCGCTGGGGGCCGTACGGGCCAGCGCGAAGTATTGCGACGAAACGATCGGCATCAGGATCTGGAGAAACAGCGCGACGCCGACCAGGGCGTACGCCGACATCGCTTCGTCGTAAAACAGGAAGCACATGCACGCGACGGCGACCAGTAGGCCGTAGGTCATCACCGTATGGGTGTTATCAAGGTTCGTGATGATGCGAGCGCGATCGTCGTGGTTGAACGTCCCATACATCTCTTGAGAGAGCGTGCCGCTAAACAGGCCGTACAGATAGTAGATCATACAGCCGGCGGATACGAACAATGCAAACGTCAAGAGGCCGCGCACAATGTCGTCGGCCTTGGTCATCGGCCGCTCTCCCGTAAGCGCGGGCAACATGGGGCGGCCGTCCGGCGATTCCTGCGCCTTGTAGTTCGGGTGACCACGCAGCAAATCGCTGGCTTTGGTGTGAGGAGGAACTCCGACCTGGGTTGGCGATCCGCCAGCGGTCGTTGGGCGTCCGGTGGCCGGCCCTGCGGCAGAGCCGCCGGACGTGACAGCGCCCGTCGGATGGCGCGAGGGCAGCGATCCTGTGGGCGCGCCGCCTACGCGGCCGCTCGAAGGCGGTCCGGCAGGTCCGGCGCCGGGCGGGCGCACCCCGCCAGTCGTTGGAGGCCCTGTTGGCCCCGTGCCCGGCGGGCGCGCCGGAGCCGTCGAAGGGCGCTGAACAGCGCCTGTTGGGGGCGCGGCTTCCCCTTCAGGTTGCGGAGGCGCTGGCTTATTGGATTCGCCGGCTGGCGCCGCCGGCGTCTGCGCGGGCTGCGAACCGATCCCCAGAGGATCGTACGAGTCGTCATCGAGGTCGAATGTTTCCGGCATAGTCGTGCTCCGTAAGACATCTCGCGCAACCCGGAGGTCAACCGCACTAACGCGGTTGCCAACCGGCCGCCGCGAAGGTGGCTGGTTCAGGTTGCTCGGTCGCGCACATTATCCCTCGTTCGCGCTAGCGGCAGACAGCTACTTAACGCGCTCGAGATAGGTATCCGTGCGTGTGTCGATCTTGATCTTGTCCCCAACCTTCACGAAGAAGGGAACCGTCACGACAGCGCCTGTCTCGACGGTGGCGGGTTTGCCGCCTCCAGAGGCAGTGTCGCCCTTTTCACTTCCGGCAGTTTCGGTAACTTCCAACTCGACGAATGTCGGCACTTCCACGCCGATAATCTGATCCTTATGAGTTTGGAGCGCGACGTCCATATTCTCCTTCAAGTACTTAACGCCATCGCCAATCTGTTCCTTGCGGACGCCGATTTGCTCGAACGTTTCCTTGTCCATCAGGAAGAAGTCTTCGCCATCGTTATACAGGTACTGGTATGTCTTCTTTTCCAGAACAGCCTGCTCCATGCGCTCGCCCGCTCGGAAGGTCTTGTCGACCGACCGGCCGTTGCGGGCATTGCGCAGGGTTGTGCGGACGAACGCCCCGCCCTTGCCAGGCTTTACGTGTTGAAATTCGACGATGGTAAAGATGTCGCCATCTTGAATTATTGATAGACCGTTTTTGAAATCACTCGTATCCATGTTTAGCTCGATTATGACATAAAGATGTTCGATTGTGCAACGAGAGTATCGTTAAAATACTAAGTATTGTGCATGCAATCGCGTTTCGGCAGGCCCTAAATGCGCGATCGGCGCAAGAAGAACCTGCCGGCTATATTCGTACAAAAATGACCGGAGGGCGGCCGGAAAGGACGCTAGAATATCTTCGCTTTGGCAAGTGCATTGCGAAGATCCTCCGCTTTTTCCTCGGCCAACGTGTCGTTAATGTACGCGCCAACGCCCGCTTCCGAACCGGCGAGGTACTTGAGCTTATCCTTCGTGCGATATGGAGGATAGAACTCGATGTGGAACTGATAGATGTCCGCGTAGTCCTGTCCATCGGTGGGCCGCTGGTGGATGCTCATGATGTACGGCAGAGAGAAGTCCCATAACTTGTCGTACGCCGCAAGAATCTGCTTCAGGATCACGGCCAAGTTTATGCGGTCGGCGACGGTGAACTCGGAAAACGATGTCGTCCCAGGCCGCTTGGCCGTAATGTGCACCTCATAGGGATAGCGCGCAAAGAACGGAATGTAGGCGGCGAACGAATCGTTCTGCGCAATGATCCGCCGGCCGTCGGCCACCTCGCCCGCGACGATGTCGAGCAGGAGGTTGCGCCCCGTCTCCGCCCGATGCTTGCGCGCCTGGTCGAGCTCGCGCTCGATGATGGGAGGGATGAACGGATAGGCGTAGATTTGACCGTGCGGATGGAACATCGTCACGCCGATCTCTTTGCCTTTGTTCTCGAACTGAAAGACGTACTTCACTTCCGGCCGGTCGCCGAGAACCTGAAAGCGGTCGGTCCAGACCTGGATCAAATGCTCGATGCGCCGGATCGGCTGCTCGGCCAGCGTTGACTCGTGGTTCGGCGTGTAGCAGACGACTTCGCAAACGCCGCCGGCAGGTGCGACGGGCTCAAAATCGGTTCCAGCGATCGCCGGAACCGGCGGGTTCGGGCGCAGCGACGGAAACTTGTTCTCGAACGTCACGACATCGTAGTCAGCTTCCGAAACTTCGCTCGGAAACGCGCCCGGCTTGGTCGGACACAGCGGACAAAAGTCCTTGGGCGGAAGGAACGTGCGCTCCTGGCGCTCCGTGGCCGTGATTACCCACTGGCCAACCAGGGGATGCCAGCGTAGTTCACTCATTTGTTTTCTCCTCCGAGGAGTCTTCCTTCGCGGCCGTCCCGTTCCCGGACTTCTCGTCTGCCTCATCGGCCTGTTCATCGAACGTGAAGTAGTACATCTTGCGGCGGCCGTCGGCCATGATCGTCTCCCGCTTATGCATCACGTCTTCTTTTTCTGCGTTTGCCATGATAAAACTCTGCCTTCGCGTCCGGCAACGTCCGCGTATCGCACGGCGATCGTTTGCTCAGCCTGGAGCGGCTGTTATGGACGCATAAAAGGGGCAGGACTGGCCTGCCCCCAATGCCCTCTTGCGACCTATCGCTTGAGGTTGTAGAACGACGCCAAACCATCGAAGTGAGCCGTGCTGCCGAGCTGCTCTTCGATGCGAAGGAGCTGGTTGTACTTCGCGACTCTGTCGGAGCGGGCCGGTGCGCCGGTCTTGATCTGTCCGGCGTTGACGCCGACGACGATATCGGCGATCGTCGCGTCCTCGGTCTCGCCCGAGCGGTGGCTGACGACGGCGGTGTAGCCGGCGCGCTTGGCCAACTCGATGGCGTTCAGGGTCTCGGTAAGCGTTCCGATCTGGTTGACCTTGATCAGGATCGAGTTCGCGGTGCCGGTGCTGATGCCCCGCTCAAGGAACTTGGTGTTGGTTACGAACAGGTCGTCGCCAACGAGCTGGACCTTGCTGCCGATGCGATCGGTGAGCGCCTTCCACGTATCCCAATCGTTCTCGCCGACGCCGTCCTCGATCGAGATGATCGGGTACTTGCTCACCAAATTCTCGTAGTAGTCAACGAACTCAGCGCCGGTAAGGACGCGGCCTTCGCCCTTGAGGTTGTACTTGCCATCCTCATAAAGCTCGGAAGCGGCCGGGTCGAGCGCGATGTAAATCTGCTCTCCGGGGACGTAACCAGCGGCCTGAATGGCTTCGACGATGATCTGGATCGCTGCTTCGTTGGACGGCAGATTCGGGGCAAAGCCGCCCTCGTCGCCAACCGCGGTGCTCAAGCCCTTCTTGCTCAGAACCTTCTTCAGCGAGTGGTAAACATCGACGCCCCATCGCAACGCTTCGGAGAAGGAGCTCGCGCCCACCGGCATCGCCATGAACTCTTGCAGGTCGACATTGCTGTCGGCATGCTTGCCGCCGTTGAGGATGTTCATCATCGGGACCGGAAGCTGGCTGCCCGCGACGCCGCCGATGTAGCGGTAGAGGGGAAGTCCGAGCGACGCAGCGGCGGCCTTTGCAACGGCGAGCGAAACTCCGAGGATGGCGTTCGCGCCAAGGCGTGACTTGGTCTCGGTGCCGTCCAGCTCGATCATCAGGCTGTCGATGCCGATCTGGTCCGTGGCGTCAAACTCGATGAGTTCCGGCGCGATCGTTTCGTTGACGTTCTCGACGGCCTTCAGGACGCCCTTGCCGCCGTACAGCTTCTTGTCGCCGTCGCGCAGCTCGACCGCCTCATGCTCGCCGGTAGATGCACCGGACGGAACCGCGGCGCGGCCGAAAACGCCGTCTTCCAGGTAAACCTCGACTTCCACGGTCGGGTTGCCGCGAGAATCGAGGATCTGTCGCCCCACGATGTTTTGAATGATTGTTGACATGCAGTAGTCTCCTTGCCCGTCAAAGACCGGGCGTCTTGATTTGATTGATCGTAAAAGTCTATTCCAGTCGAGAGCGCGCCTTCGATCTTCGAGCGCACTCAGGCCTTTCGGCTACGAGGTACGGGAGGAATACACAGCGTACTCCTATTGCCGCGAACCGAAATCACTCGCTCCCTCGGCAACCGCGTTCAGGACGTGCTCACGCAACGGCGACCGAAGCGCAAGCGCAACTTGCGTCTCGATCAGCCCCTCCGGAACGCCCATATCGTATCTGCGGCCGTTTATTGTTGCCGCGATATACTGGTCTTCGCTTGCCAGCAGCAGGTTGAGCGCGCTCGTAAGTTGGATCTCGTTCCTTTCGCGCTCATCGGTATCAATCAGGTGCTTGAGCCCATCGAACAAAGCTGAGGGAAACACGTTGATGCCGAAAAATGCCAAATAATATCCTTCCGGCACGCCCGGCGCACGATACTCGGCGCGCGCATGCTCAACCGATGGCTTTTCAACCATCTTCGTAATCCGGTAAACGTCCGTGCGATTCCCAATGAGTTCGCCCGTCACAATGCCATAACGGCTGAGCGTACTTTCCGGCGCAGCGGTCACGGTCGAGACCGGCGAGCCAAACGCATCCCACGCATCGAGCGCTTGACGTACGCAATGCCGCTCCCGCGCAACGTAAACGTGGTCTCCAACCATCAACACGAACGGCTCGCCGCCAACCCACTCCCGCGCTTGGTACACCGCGTGCCCATATCCGTCCTGCCGTTCCTGAACCACGAAATGAATGCGTCCGGCGAGCTCGGAAAGGCGGTCCAAAAGCGGTCCGCCCCATGACTTCGCGCGCAGCTTCTGCTCGAGGGCCGATGCGGGCGCGCGGAAATGCCGCTGAATATCGCCAAGATTGTCCGGGTTTGCCACGATGCAAACCTCATCGATCCCCGACGCGACCACCTCTTCGACGATGATCTGCAGAACCGGCTTCGTGTACCCGTCGACATCGACGAGCGGAAAGAGCTCCTTCTGAACGGAATTGCTTGCCGGAAACTGCCTTGTTCCGCGCCCTGCCGCCGTAATCACCGCCTTACGCACTGAGCTCATTCGACCAACCCAATTCTTCGCGCGCCGCGTCAGATCGCGTTCGGCGCCCCCGGCCCATCGGTCTCAAGTACGCCCTACGCCAGTACAAGCGTCCGGCACCCGAAGGCGGCAGCGCCCGGCGACTTGCCGGCTTCCACGATGCAAGCATCGTTGCCAGTGAGGCGCGCGTACTCGGCGGCGATCTCCGCAATCGACTCTTCCGCGTCGTCGCCGTTCGTCAGCATTGCGACAACGCCGCCGGATCCGCAGCCGGTGATCTTCGCGCCGAAGACGCCTTTTGATGGTCCGGCCTCGCGGGCGAGACGTGTCAGAATTGTCGTTTCGCGAGCGCCCAGACCGATCCGCGTATAGCTCCAATGCGATCCATACATCGCCACGCCAGCCTTGATGAGCGCGATGGTCTGCCGGGATGCGTTGCTCTGTCCGGCCTCGTCCATGCAGTTCAAGAACGTCTTGACGCGTCCGTGCTCGTAAACAGCGTGCTCGGTTGCGGCGCGCACCGGATAAAGCGTCTCGGCGGCGATCTTCGTAGCTGGATCTTCGTGATCGCCAACGGCTTCGAGAAACTCCTGCCCCGACATCTTGCCCGGAAGGCTCGGCGCATGATCTCGCCGGTAACGCGTCGGCGAAAGCTGGCAGAGATACGTAAGCGGCTCCTCGCCCCGGCTCTTCCGCCGATCGTTGATCAGCTTTCGTCCCATGAATGCGGCGATCCGGGCCCGAGCGGAAGAAGCGCCGGCATCGGAATGGTTGACGCCGGAATGAACGCCAAAGATCCGGACGCCCTTTGGCAATTCAGAAAAACCCTGCACCGAATGTGGCTGGCAAAGGATCAGCAGAAGCTGTCCGGGCTCGCCCAAGGCGGAAGCCATCGGTCCCATGATCCCGCACGGCGCGCCGCCAACGGCATGGTCGACGCGCTGCGCAAGGACGGCGACCTTTTCGGCATCCAACGCCAAACCGTAAGCGCCGGCAATCGCTTGCAAAGTCGCAACTTCGAGCGCGGCGGAAGACGAAAGCCCAGCAGAAGCCGGAATGCTGCCCTCGACGACAATGTTGGCCCCGCGGATGTCGTCGGGGAGAAGCTTGTTTTTCCAGAGGACCGAATAGCAACCCAGGACATACGCCGCGCGGCGAGATGCCGGATCTGATGCTAGCGTCTCCGAATTAGAAAAAATCCGGTCAAGGGGCGCTTCCGCGGTGTGCCCTGGCGAGCCGGCGTCCCGGCTCCAGACACGTACCAGTGAATCCTTACGAGGTTGCAGGGCCACGCGAATCGCTTCACCAATTGTGGCCTCCGCGACCAGGCTACCCGAATAATCGGCAATACCGCCAAACACATCAAGCCCGCCGGGCGCTCGCGTCAACGTCACCGGCGCAGGCGAATCGAAGAAACGCTGCAGGACGGACTCTTGGCCGGCAATGCGGTTTTCGAAATCCCTTGTGTCCGCCAGCATTCTCCCTCTCAATCTTTAAGTCCGAGTCATTATGACCGTCGCACGCGGCGAGTGTCAAGGAGAGGCATACCCAATCAGTCGTTGGGCGGACAATGCCAAGCGGATCAGCACAGCAACTTCGCCCGGATGTTTGCAACACGATCGTCGTAAGCCGCGTCGCGCGCGATTGCGGGAAGAGCGCCAGCCGTGGAAACGCTTTCGCGGAGCTCAATCCACGAGCGGCAACCAGCGTAATCGCTGTCAAACGGAACCTCGACGGGCGCGGCCAGCCGGTATGCCCGGCAAAAGAGCGCAAAGACCGGCTTGTAAGGCTCCCAATCGAAGCGGCCGTCGATAAACTGATCCGTCCATACGTGTTCCCCCGAAAGCGCCTTGAGCGGTTCGCGGTTCGCGACCTGGACGATTCCGGTGACATCGCAGGCCGCCTCGAAGCGAACCCGATTTTCAGCAGGACGCCGCGCCTCTTCATCGCGCAGCCACTCGTGGAAACGCGGTTGGACATCCCCGGCGCGCTCCGTCTCGTGGATGTAAGTAGGCATGAGGAGAAACGAGCGCGCCTTGAGGTCGAATTCGCCGGTATCCTCAATGAGCCCTCCCTTGCGAAGGAGAACGATCTGACGTCCTTCCAAGAGGGCTCGCTGGACGAGCGCCCATTCCTTGAGCGCAATTTGGAGAGTCTCGGGTAACATGGCATCGAGTATACCCGTGCAGACGTGCGCCAAACTTCACGTCGTCGCACGTCCTAATGTTGGGGACCGTAACGAATGTTGGACTCTCGTCATGCCGCGTTTCAATTTGATCGCTATCGCTCGCTCGGCTGGAACATGGACGTCTGGTTCGCGTACGCCCGCGACGTGGATGCCGCCAATCCCGGCGCTGATGTCACGGGGACGCTCTTGCGCGGTCTCACCGTCGCCTATCTCGATCTTCTGGGCGACGCCTACCATCGCCTGGCGCCAACGCACGATTGGAAGACCCCGCGCGATGGCGGACCGAGCTTTGCCGGCGAGGTGGTCGTCTACGCGCTCGCCAATCCGACGCCGGAGCGGATACAGGAACTTGCGGAAGCGCATGCCCACAAATCGCTGCTGATCACGACTTTAGGCGTCGCACAGCCGGAACACGTGGAACGCTGTCCGGACAGCGCCGCGATATGCGGGATATTTCGACTGCTGACCGGAGAAGCCGTGAAAGACACATTAATGGATGGGGTCGTCTGGAGGCCTTGCTTGACGAAGCTCGTACAGGCCTACAACTTCCTTGCCGACAGCAACATCCTCGGACCGGCGGGCAGCCACAGGATCGAAAATAGGGATTAGCAGACGCGGGGCAGAAGATCGCGTTCTTGCCGTTACGATCCGGAGTCACTCCGCCCAATCGCCCGCGTAGAGCACTTCCTCTTCGAGCGTAACGCCGAATCGATCGTAGACGCGTTGCTTCACGACGCTCGCAAGATTGCGAATGTCAGTCGCGGTAGCTCCGCCTACGTTGACCAGAAAGTTAGCGTGCTTTTCAGACATTTGCGCCCCGCCGAGGCGCTCGCCCTTCAGTCCACACGCTTCGATTAGAAACCCTGCAGGCACGACCCCTGCCGCCTTGAGCGCGCCGGGCAAGGTGGAGAGGGAGTTCGCAAGTTCCGCGTTGTTGACGTTCTTAAAAAATGAACCCGCGCTTGGGTCGAAGGGCTGTTTCGTCCTCCGCTGATCCTGGTAGAACTTAGATCGCTCAAGAATGGCGTCGGCATCGCCTTCGTATTTAAGCTCCAACGTACAGGCCAGCAGCACGGCGCGTTCGCTCTGGTTTCGACGCAGACGCGAGTCCCGGTACGAGAACTCCATCCAATCGGGTGATACGGTCTGATCGCGGCCGTCGTGGAATATCCGCACCGATCGGACGAGCGGGCCGACGTTGCCGCGATAGGCGCCAGCGTTGGACACGAGCGCGCCGCCAACCGTTCCCGGAATGCCCACCGCCCATTCGAGACCGCTGTAGCCCGCCTTCGCCGTCTGTTGGAACAGCGATCCCAGCGTAGCGCCTGTTTCCGACATCGTAACGGGCCCAACATCGATTCTCTTGCACTTATTCTGGATCACCAGTCCGCGGTAGCCGCGGTCGGAGACCAGCAGGTTGGAACCGTGACCGATAAAGAGATACGGAATATTAGCCAACTGGCAGTATTCGAGGACGGCGACAAGTTGCTCGACGGTTGTCGCCGCCCAGAACCAACGCGCCGTGCCTCCGACCTTCAAAGTCGTGTGCCGGCTCATCGGCTCGCCTTCGACAAGCTCATCGCCAATCAGTTTTCGCAGTTCGTAAACAGATTCCATCAGCGATCAGTGTAGCATAACACGCGTTGTATAACAAGAAGCGGCAGCGAACGGCGAGCAGCAAGCGTCCAGTTCCTGCTGCGTATAGATAGGAGCCGAAGGATCCCGCGATCACGGGCAAGGAAATGACCCGTCAGGCCGCTGCGAACGTCTGAACAATGGGGAGCAGGAAAAAGCCTGCCCGCTTACGAACTCTTTCATCATCAACCGCGTGCGCAGAAAGCGCGCAGGCCGTCACGCACTTAAGTACGTGGCCGTGAACAACGGGGAGCCCGCTTCAGCGGGCTTGACGCACTTCCAGCCACGGGTTTGAACCCGTGGGCGACAGCGCGCAATTGTTGCAAACGCATTAAGCGCCGAAATATGCCGGAGACCTATCCATGCGAACGCCCGCCATTTCGCTTATGATTGCATTGCTCGCGACGATCGTCGCGTCGCCGGTCTGCCCGTCGCATGCCGATCCGGGCGCTCCAAGCGCCAGTCAGACTCTTGCGCACGACTGGCCCGCGTTTCGTGGTCCGGACGCCAACGGTATTTCTCCCGAAACCGGCATCAACAAGAACTGGGCTGCTCGACCGCCCAAAATGCTTTGGACACAGCCGATGACCGACGAGGGCTACGCGGGACCGTCGGAAAAGGATGGCGCCGTCTTCATTGTGGACCACCTCGGCACGGACGATATCGTCCGCTCATTCGACCTGACAACAGGAGCCGAGAAGTGGCGCTACACTTATCCGGATGCCGCAACATCCAACTACGGGTTCACGCGCGCTACGCCCTCGGTCGACGGTCACCGGGTGTACATTTACAGCCGCCTCGGCAGGCTGATCTGCCTGACCGCCGCGACCGGCAAGCTCGTCTGGCAGCGCGACATAATCGGCGAATTCCACGGACGACGTCCCGGCTGGGACATGGCGGACTCGCCGCTCATTGACGGCAACCGCGTGGTCGTGTACGGCGGCGGGCCGGACGCATCGGTTGTCGTCGTGGACAAGACGACCGGGGCAACGATCTGGTCGGGCGGCGGCAGCGAGATGCCAGGCTACTCAACGCCGGTATTAGCAACGATCGGCGGTGTAAAGCAATACGTCTGCATGCTCTTCGCCAGTGTCGAAGGCGTCGACTGGCAGACGGGACGGCTGCTCTGGTCCTACCCGTGGAAAACCGGCGCGAACGTAAACGCGGCGACGCCGCTGGTGATCGGAGATTCCGTCTTCATTGCGAGCGGCTATGGGCACGGCTGCGCGATGCTCGATATCACCGGCGGCGCTCCGCAGCTTCGCTGGCAGAACACCGAGATCGTAGCGCACTTCAGCTCCCCAATCTACGCGGGCGGCTACATCTACGGCACCGGCGATCCGGGCTTCCTGTCCTGTCTGGATCCCGCGACCGGCGCGGCTCTTTGGAAGCAGCGCGGCTTCCAAAAGGGCGGGTTAATCGGCATCGACGGCACGATCGTCGCGTTCAACGGCGCGGCCGGGGATCTCATCATGGTCGCGCTGGCTCCAGACGCCTACAAGGAACTCGGACGGTTCATCCCGCTAGGCGGCCAGAGCTGGACAGCGCCGATTGTCGCAAACGGAAAGCTGATCGTCCGCAACAAGACGACGCTGGCGGCGTTCGATCTTAGGTAGGACTACCGGAGGCCGCATCAACCGGCGCGACTGGCGCGAATGGCTTCTTCATACGCATCCACCGCGGCGTCGGCCATCGTTTCCACGGAGTGCTTCGAGCGGACAATCACGCCCGCATTAGCGCCGATCTGCGCGGTGAGTTCCGGGTTGTCCATCGCCCACGCCAGCGCGCTGGCGAGCTCTTCGACGCCTTCCGGCTCGAAAAGTATCCCGGCGGTTCCCTCGCGAAGAAGTTCCGGGTAGACGCCGTTTCCGGGAGCAACCACGGTCAACCCCGCCGCCATCGCTTCCATGGCGGCGATCCCGCGGGACTCGGCTATACGGCTGGGGACGCAAAAGACGCTGCAGCGCTCGAGGAACGCAACTTTGCCGGCAAAGTCGAGTTCGCCAACGTACTCGAATCGGTCATCGAGCCACGCCGCGTCGACCTTGGCGCGGATCTCCTTCCAATACGCCTCATTTAACGGCTTGCCCGCCACAATGATCTTAACGTTTCTGTGGACATCGCGGACGAGGATGCGAAGGGCATCGACCAGGAGATCCAACCCCTTGCGCTGATCGATCGACGAAAGGTAGCCGATCACGTACGGCTCTCCGCGCTGGCGCGAAGGAGCGGGACGGAAACCGTCGGCACGAATGCCGGCAGGGACGGGCACGATCTTTTCGATCGGCACATCGAGCAGCGCGGCCATCGTCCGCGCATGGTCGCGGCTGGGCGCAACGAATCGATCGATCGCCGAGGCGTTCGCGCGAAGCAGGTCGATCGCCTGCTCACGGTAAGGAGAGGGAAGCCTATCGATGAACGAATCCTCACCCATCAGCCCGCAGACGATCGGGATGCCTGCTTTGCCCCCGACATGCGGGGCGAGTCCGGAGAGCAGCGAATTGGCAATAATGACGACATCGGGCTGCGGCAGGCTGTTGAGGAATGCTTGAAGCCGCGCGATCGGCTCCCGCTGGCGGCCCGCGCTTCCACTCAGCATGGCGACCGTCATGGGACCAAGAGTCTCCGGCTGCGTGCGAACCGCGAACTGTCCAGCCCAGCGAAGAACTGCGGGGCTATCGAGAAAACCGCGAAATAACCCCGAGACCAGATTATAACCGGGAACGGTCTGTTCGAGATAGAGGCTCACGCCGCCAAGATACACGGCGGTATCGTCCGCGACGCCATCCCGATCCAGCCGCATCGGCGTGTAAAGCTGAACGACGCGAACGTCATGGCCTCGCCGCGACAGTTCGCTCAGCAGCGCGGCATCGCGTGCGCATGCCCCGCAGTACATTTGTCCCGCACCCGCAACGAGATGAACGATTCGCATGTTGACTCAATGTTACCACGCCAGAGCGCAAGGATGCATGAACGAGCACGAGGAACCGTCTACATGGGTGTCCAAACGTTGCCGGAGTTGTAGTATTCGACGCCCCAGGTTCCATCGCTCTTCGTATACGCGATGCCCTGCAGATCCTGACGGTTCGCGTATGGCCCCGTGCTAATCACGGTCCAGAGCGGAATGGTCGTCCCGTCCAGGGCGGACTGAGTCACTGGCGCGGCTGCGGCGGGGCTCGCGTGGACGATCCCCGCATGTCCGTCCGCCCAGACAACGTTCACCGAACCGTCGTGCCTGGCCTGGACCGGTGCGTTGAAGGCAGGCACCGGCGAATAGCTGACGTAGAGGGACGAATCGTAGAATGCGGACGTGTTGGCCGGATACTGTATCTGGCTATACGAGATCGACGGCATTGGCGTGCCATACATCGATGACACGAGCGGGTTCGGACTGCCGGACGCGATCAGGCTCATATTCGGCTGATAGCTCATGATCCCGGCGGAGGGGTTCGAGGAACAGACGCCAATGCCATGCATCATGGTCGCCATGCCCGCCGAATAATTAAGCGGCGCCGAGTCCGATGGACAGATCAAGAGTTGCGCGCTGTGCTGATAGGGTTGGAGCGTCTGGAACTCCGTCATGATGCAATCGTAAGAGGCATCGCCAAAGTAAAAGGTCAGCGGATAGCCTTCGTCGTTGTCCTGCAGGTACTGCATCATACTCGTGCCGATCTGTCGCAGATTGCTCTCGCAAGCCGCGCTACGCGCCTTCTCCCGGGCGTGCGCGAACACGGGAAAAAGGATAGCCGCGAGTATGCTTATAATGGCGATCACAACGAGGAGCTCGATTAAAGTAAAGGCGCGGTGAGTTCTGTTCATCAATGAGTGTCTCCATCCGGCAACTTGCCGGACGTCTAAACGCGACCGGGTTCATCAGAGACTTGCGGCTACGACTACTAGCATGGTAACGCGACTCGGACTTGCGCAGGTATCCGTGATCCGGCGTATTTATCCACGGCGGTCCCAACAGACGCGAATGCTTCTGGTAGAGTAGACGCATCGCCTGTTGTTTCGTTCGTTTGTTCGGAATGACGCCATGAAGCTTCCGCCTTCAATCATCGACAAGGGCATTCCCGCCTTGACCGCGCTCATCGCTATCGCGGCGGTCGGCGCTTGGGTCGCCTTGACGGAGCGCGGTCCCAACGTCCTGGAGCGCTCCTTCGAGCTGGACGCGCCGCGTCCCGTCTCCCCCGCCTCCGCGCCAACGTTAACGGGAACCACGTTCTACAATCCCGCCGTCCCTGTCACGACTTCGACCGAATCCTGGCCTTGCTTCCGTGGAGCCGCGCGTGACGATATCAGCCAATCGACGGCCCAGCTCGCGCCGACATGGCCAACAAGTGGCCCGCCGCGCCTGTGGAGCGTCGCGGCAGGACAGGGATACGCCGGCGCATCCGTCGCCGGAGGACGCGTCTACCTGCTGGACTACGACGAGGCCGCGCAATGCGACTCGCTTCGGTGCTTCGCTTTGGAAAGCGGCCGGGAAATTTGGCGGCGCTCCTATCCCGTGGCGATCAAACCCAATCACGGCATCTCGCGGACAGTCCCGGCAGTCAGCGGCCGTTACGTCGTCTCGCTTGGGCCGAAATGCAACGTCCTCTGCGCCGATGCCGTAAACGGCGCGGTGATCTGGCGCATTGACCTGGTCGCGGAGTACGGCGCAACCGTGCCGGACTGGTACGCCGGGCAATGCCCGCTGATCGACGGCGGCCGGGCAATCCTCGCCCCCGGCGGATCGTCGCTCCTGATCGCCGTCGATCTAGCCACCGGCAAGCCGGCGTGGAAGACGCCAAACCCGCACGGATGGAACATGACGCATGCGTCAGTTCTGCCCGTGACCGTCGCCGGGACGCCAATGTACGTCTGCTGCACGACGGGCGGCGTGGTGGGCGTCAGTGCGAAGGACGGAACGACGCTCTGGGAGAACACTGGCTGGACGATCCCGACGGCCGTCGTCCCGACCCCGGTAGACGTTGGCGGCGGGCGGATCTTCCTGAGCGGAGGCTACGGCGCAGGGGCGATGATGCTGCAGGTTGAGCAAACGGACGGCAAATGGACGACGCGGTCGCTGTTCCGCACGCCGCCGCAGGTGTTCGGCTCGGATCAGCAGACCCCGATTTTCTACAAAGGGTTTCTCTACGGCGTCATCCCCGGCGGCCAACTCGTTTGCCTGGATCTCACCGGCCACCAGCGCTGGGCAAGCGGCGACGCGCACCGCTACGGCCTCGGCCCATACGCGATCGCAGGCAGCCGGATCTACGTCCTGAACGACCATGGCGCGCTCGATCTCGTCGATGCCGCCCCGGATGCCTACCACCTCCGCGCAAGCGCCGCCATCCTCCCCGGTCCCGAGGCGTGGGGCCCCCTCGCCATCGCCGGCAACCGCCTGATCGCCCGCGACCTGACGCACGTGGTCTGTCTGGATATCGAGAAGAGATGAGGAGGCGGAAGGGTTCATTGGAAACCTCTCGTCAACAACCTCAGCGCCCCAAGATCCTCGAAGGACCAAAACCGGCCGTTCCTTGCCCCATCCGTCCCATCGGCGCCGCTCGCCGCCGCGTTGCGCCTTACCTGGTACAATAACCAGGCGCTCCACCTACGATAGCCGGACGCATGCGTTATGTCATTTTTAATTCGATTTCCTGATCAAATGGACGGTCCTGAGGCCGTCGGCGTCAAAGCGCAAACGATCCAGCGCGTCGCCGATGCTGGGCTTCCTGTACCGCGCTGGTTCGTGGTGAGCAGCGAGGCGTTCGACACGGCGCTTAGCTTCGAGCAGAGCGACACGCTGCTTTCCGCGCAGACGGCGTCGCGTGCGTCGGCTGTCGTCGATGAACTCATGCTGCCGCCGGCGATCGCGTCCCAGATCAGCGAAGCGATGGTCCGCTGCGGACTGGATCGCGACGACGTGGTTCTGCGGGTCTCCCTCGACCCGGAAGACTGGCCGCACCTGCCGCCTTTCCCTGTTGCACCCGCGCGACTGTCCGTCCGGCCCGCCGACGCACCCGACCGGCTCCTGGAGCAATGGCGGGCGGCATTCGCGGAGCGTGTCCTGATCCACCGGCGGACGCACGGAATGCATATGCTGCCGCGCGCCCCCGCCGTGATCGTCCAGCAAATGCTTCGTCCACAAGCCGCGGGCCTCGCATACGGGCTAGACCTGGTAAGCGGACAGCGTTCCGTCAGCGTCATCGCGTCGGTATTCGGACTGGCGACGTCGCTAACGTCGGGCGATTGCGACGCCGACCTGTTCCACGTCGGCGCGGACGGGAAAATTGTCTCCAAAAGCATCGCCGATAAGCGCCAGCAGCACCGGCCGAACATCGACTCGCCAGGCGGCGTGTTAACGCTCCCCGTCCCAAGCGTTGACCGGGAGATGCCGAGCCTCGACGACGAGCAAGTGCTGCGGGTCGCCGACTTAGTGCGTCGCGTTGAGACCGTTTTCGAGCGGCCGCAAGAGATCGAATGGGCATTTGACGGCGGTAAGCTCTACCTGCTTGGCGCCCGCCCGATCATGGGCCTGGATCGCCTTCCGGATCCCGACGCGCCGCTGACCTACTGGGAAATGGGCAACACGGCCGAGTTCTTTCCCGGTTCTTGCTCGACGCTGACGTTTTCGTTCGCTCGTGAGGCGACCAGTAGACTGGCCCGCTCGTTCTGCCGCCGGATGGGCGTTTCGCAACGCCGCATCGACCGGCTAGGGCTCACGTTCGACAACCTGATCGGGTCGTTCCGAGGGCGCATCTATGGCAATGCCGGCAACTGGTACCGGCTGTTTTCGCTGCTTCCCGACTATCCCGCCAACGCCCGATATTACGTTCGCGTAAGCGGTCTCTCGAAGGGCCTACCGGCTCGCGAAGAGGCGGCGCTTGCACCTGGCTGGCGTGATCGCTGGCGCCTCATCGGCGGGTTCGCCGCCTTTCTCGCGAACTGGCTGAGCCTCGGCGGCGATATGGATCGCTTCGAGCGTCGCGTCAAGGCCGCCCTCGACGCAATCGGTCCATCGCTTGAGAGGGCGCGCGCCGATGAGCTGGCAAGCGCCTACGAAACGCTGCACCGGCTCTTCCTGGCGGATTGCGACGCACTCGCGCTAAACGACTTCTACGCCATGGTCTCCTGCGCGCTCTTGCGCAACGTCGCCGAACGATGGTGCGCGGATACATCCGGCGTGCTTGTCAATGATCTGATGATGCTGCGCGAAGCCGCGGCTGTCGAAGAGAGCACGGCTATCGTATCGGTCGCGCAGGAGCTCTCCACCGCTCCGGAGCTTGTCGCGGCGCTGCAGCTTGGCTCAACCGCGGCGATCCGGCGGCATCTTGCCGACTTTCCGCTTCTTCGCAGTGAGGTGGATCGCGTTGTCGAACGCTATGGCGATCGCGCGATCGGCGAACTCCGCTTCGAGGCGGTCGATTTCCGAACCGACCCATTGCCGCTCTACCGTGCACTCGGCCGCGCGGCGTCAGCGGAGGGAACCGCGCCCGCTCCCTCGCGGGCGGCGCGGGAAATCCGCGAGCGCGCCGAGGAGTTTGTCATCGACTCGATAGGCGGGCGTCCGGTACGCAACGCGGTATTTCACTGGCTTCTCAATCAGGTTATCGAGCGGATCTCGGATCGCGTCCATCTCGCAAGCCTGCGCCGCAGTCTCTTTGGGCGGATCCGCGCCATCATGATCGAATTGGGCCGTCGCTACTATGCGCTGGGGCTGCTCGATCTGCCCGGCGACATCGTGCACCTGAGCATCGACGAGGCGATTGGGGCGGTTGGCGGCGGCGCGCCCGCCGGCGGCCTATCCTCACTCGTCGCCATCCGTAAAGCGGAATTCGAGCAGTTCGCGGCAGAACCGGCGCCGGCCGCTATTTTTGAAGCGCGCATGCCGCTTGCGACCGCCCGTTTGCATGCGTCGATTACCCCGGGAGACGCAAACGCGCGAACGGGGATTGGCTGCTGCCGCGGGGTCGCGCGCGGCCGTGTCCGGTTTGCGAGCGACGAGAAGGGCAGCGAGTTCGCGCCAGGCGACATCCTCGCCGTCGAGGGCGCGGACCCGATTTGGCTCTTGCTTTATCCGTCGGCGGGTGGTTTGCTCGTTGCCTTCGGCGGCCCTCTTTCGCAAGCGGTCGTCAGCGCTCGCGCGATCGGTCTGCCGACCGTGGCAGGGATCGACGACCTTAAATCGTGGCTGGCAGACGGTGAGATTGTCGAGATGAACGGCGAGACGGGATTGGTCTCGAAGGCATAGCCGACCCGCATAGCGCGACGCGCACATTGCGGCCGGGAAGGCAGGCGCGGCGGCGAACGTTCCTTGCGTTATTCGAAATACGTCAAGTTACGCAACGCCGTCTGGTTCTCGCGATCCTTGGCGAGGACGCGGGCGAACTGATCCTTCGCTTCGTCGTACATGCCGAGCATTGTGTACGTGAGCGCAAGGTCATTGCGGATTAGGGTATTGTCCGGGGCAAGCTCAACGGCTTTGTGCAGTTCGGAAAGCGAAGGGTCGAAATCGCCGGTAAATCCAAGCACGAGACCAAGCTGATGATGCGCCTCGGCATCGTCAGGATACACCTGCAGGAACGCACGCAACTCCGCCACCGCCTCACTGTAGCGGCCATCTACTTTGTGGACGAGAGCCCGTTGGAGCCGTTCCGCAAGTGTCGTGTCTTGTTTCATTACCGATTGGCTGTCCGTGTACGTTAGCCGGACGACGATCCGTTCACTGCGATTCGTTCAAGAGACGTAAACTTCTGACCGATTGACGCCCGCGCGCCGCGCGCCCAATCCGCCGCCTTCATCTTCGCCTTACTCTCCGGCTGGACTTCGATCAGCTTGAGGGCTGTATTCACACCGGTTTGCACGATTATACCCGTCGTTTCTAGATTTGATATTTCGCCCGGCTGAGCGTTCGGCCGCGGCTCCGCGACGAGCGCCGGCTCTGCCGTCCAGACCTTAATCCGCTTCCCGCCGAACCCGATGAACGCTCCGGGCCGAGGCGTGACGCCTCGGATCAGGTGCGACAGCTCGACCGCCGGGCGATTCAAGTCTAGATAGCCGTGATCGGACGCTAACGATGGGGCGTAGGTAACCTCGGCCGCATCCTGCGGCGTCCGCGGACATTCTCCCCGTTCGAGCAGGTTCAGCGTTTCCAGGATGAGTTCCGCGCCATCGGCACTCAGCTTCTCTTCGAGCCGCTCGATCGTATCCGCCGGCTCAATTATACGGCGACTTTGCAGCAGAATATCCCCGGTGTCCATCCCAGCATCCATCTGCATGGTCGTAACGCCCGTCTCGGCGTCGCCTTCGATCAGGCAGTATTGCATAGGCGCCGCGCCGCGCCAACGCGGCAGCAGCGAGCCGTGAATGTTGATTCCGCCGTATCGCGGCGTGTTCAGCAGTCGCTGCGACAGGATCTGACCAAATGCGGCGACGACGAAGACATCCGCCTCAAGGGCGGCGGCAGCCTCGCGAAACTCGCGCGTTCTCGCCTTTTCCGGCTGCAGAATCGGCAGCTCAGGCGCAAGCGCAAGCGCCGCCTTTTTCACCGGCGACAGCGAGAGCTGCAACCCGCGCCCCGTCGGCCGGTCTGGCTGCGTGACGACGCCGATAATAACGTGCCGCGATTCAAGAAGCGCCGCAAGCGCGGGGACCGCAAACGGCGATGTGCCGAAGTAGAGGATTCGCATGTACTAAGTGCTTTCGATTAAGCGAGCCGATCAAGTTGCATCGTCTGCCAAATGGCTGCCGCAACGGCGAAAACGGATGCTCGGATCACGCAATGCCAAGTAAGAGCGCGTGCAAGAATCGAAAAGTCTTGTAGGACCGCTCTGCGGCCGTCGTGGCCGTTTTTGAAAATGGGCCGTCACAGCGCTTTCACTGCTTCACGATGTGCGCCGGAATCGGACGCTGCCGGCAAAAGGCCGTACGCGTGTTGACGAGGCAACGTAAATCACCGCCGTGAACGAGGCGCGAGCAAGACCGGTCCGTGACCGGCGGACGATGGCGGCAAAAGGCCGTGCGCGTGTTGACGACGCAATGTAAATCACCGCCGTAAACGAGGCGCGGGCAAAAAACCGCCCCGGCGGCACGAGCCGTCCTGAATCCTTTTCGCAATACGCCAGTTTATTACAAACGCTCTAAGACAATTCTGCAACCTATCTTACCCTCTTGGAGAGACGGTTGTCAGGCGCGCCTCCAGGGCGACGACGCTCGGCTAGCCCGAGGCTCGCAATACAAACGGACGCTTCTTTTCGATGTCGGGCAAAAACGCAGCCAGAAGCCCCAAGGCTGGCAGGTACGAACACGCGCGGTAGACAACGTCGAGCCCCGCGATATCGGCCCAACGCCCAAGGATCGCTGCCCCGATGCCGCCCATGCCGAACGCGAAACCAAAGAACAGGCCCGCAACCGTTCCTACGCGGGCAGGGAGAAGCTCCTGGGCGTATACCAGGATGGCGGAGAACGCCGACGCCAGGATCAGGCCGATGAAGGCAGTCAGCACGCCGGTCGCCGCGAGGCTCGCGGCCGGAAGCATCAGCGTAAAAGGCAATATGCCCAGAATCGACCCCCAGATCACCAGCTTGCGCCCAATGCGGTCCCCAAGCGGCCCGCCGATCAGAGTGCCGACCGCTACCGCTCCGAGGAAAATGAACAGATGCATCTGCGCCACGCGAACGCTTAGATGGAACCGGTGAATCAGGTAGAGCGGGAAATAGCTCGTCAGGCTAGCCATGTAGAAATATTTCGAGAAGATGAGCACCAGCAAGATCCCAATTGCGGCAATCGTCCGGCCCCGCGAGACCGGCGATGTCGCGGCCGCTCGCGCGGCCTGCTGAGCGCCCGGACGTGCAAGAGGATGGCTCTTGTACCAGCGTCCAACCTTTGTCAGAATGACGATGGCGATCATTGCGGCTACCGAAAAGAAGGCGAGTGAACGCTGACCTTCAGGGGCGACGACCAGCGCGGCCATCAACGGTCCCGACGCCGCCCCCAAGTTGCCGCCGACCTGAAAAATCGCCTGCGCGAGTCCATGCTGCCCGCCGGACGCCGCCCGGGCCATACGCGATGCCTCGGGGTGAAATACCGACGATCCGCTGCCCACGATCGCCACTGCGCAGAGCAAAACGCCGTAGCTGGGCGCAAACGCGATGCAGAGGAGACCGATCAGCGTAAAAGTCATCCCGGCAACCAGCGAATACGGCTGCGGGCGCCGGTCGGTGAAAAAGCCGACAAACGGCTGGAGAATCGACGCAGTCATGGACTGAATGAACGTAATCAGGCCAATCTGCGCGAAGTTCAACCCAAACGACACCTTCAAGACGGGATACGTCGCCGGCACAAGCGATTGGATGAGATCGTTGAGCAGGTGGGAAACGCTAAGGGCGCCAAGCACGGCGAACACGGCCTGGGCGCCCTTAGAAACGGGAACTGCCGAAGCCGGACTCTCATGGGTCTTGCTGATCATTATTACGACTTTCGCGACATCGAGGCGCAGCAACTATGGCGATCCACGATCCCCGCGAAACCGCCTTGCTCGCGCTTGCGCTCAACCTTTGTCTACGAATTCATTCTACTTCACGAGAAACTATAATACAAATGAAACTTTCGCATGCCATGCATTACCTGGAGACATAGGATAGCACGCATGAGCGGACGGTCGCCGATCGAACCGTTGGAGAGAGGAGCATCTGGGCGCCCGATGCGTTAAACGCCGTCGGGGGATGCGACGAGGCCGGCAATACTTACGATGTGCGCCTGCCCCTGCAGCAGAACCCGGTCGCCATTGAGCGCGGTCTTAACGACCCCGCCGCGCGCGCTGGTCTGATATCCCGTCAGCGCCGTCCGGCCAAGCTTATGGGACCAGTAAGGCCCCAGCGCGCAATGGGCGGAGCCGGTCACCGGATCCTCGTTCACCCCGGCGAATGGGACGAAATAGCGCGACACGAAGTCGTACCGGCGATCGTCCGATGCGGCGGTGACGATCACTCCGCGATCGAGCGTCGAAAGCCGTCCAAAGTCGGGATGCAGCGAACGCACGGCCGCCGCATCGGGCAACTCGATCAGCCAATTGAAGTCGCCAGCCGTGCCGCACGCCGCAATCTCCGCCGGAATGCCCTCGACTAGCGCCTTGGGCGGCAGCGCTGAAGCGAAGGCGATACCGGGAAAGTCCATTTCAATCCACTCACCGGATTGCCGGCACGTAAGAGGGCCGCTGAGCGTCGAGAAACAGGCTTCCGCCTGCGCGTCGAGCTGTCCGAGGCTCCAAAGGGCATGTGCGCTTGCCAGAGTCGCGTGGCCGCAGAGGGCAATTTCCAGAGCTGGCGTAAACCAGCGAAGTGAGTAACCGTTCTCGATAGGAAGCAAGAACGCCGTCTCGGACAGGTTCATTTCCCGCGCGACGGTCTGCATCCAGGCATCCGTACGCGGCGATGGCAGCAGGCAGACGGCAGCAGGGTTGCCCCGGTACGGGGCGTCCGCGAATGCGTCGATCACGTAGATGAATTGCATGGCAGGTCAAATCCCCATCACGAATGCAGAGCGCCTGCCGTGATCCCCCGGCGCGTTTACTGCTCCTGAACGACGACCTTTATCGAGGTCGTAAAGGGCGCCTTGATGCCGTCGATGTCGGTCACGGTCAGCCCGACATGATAGACGCCGGGCTTCGCAAACTGGTGCGTTAAGGTGACGCCATGTTCGGCAGGCGAGCCGTCGTCGATGGTCCAGTCCCACTTCACATTGGACGAACCGGAATCGAGGAAGAACATGTAATTCCCTGGAACGGACGGAGTCAAGTCGGTATCGCCCTGGATCACCGCGGCGAAGGGCTTTGAATCTGTCGTCAGCCGGACGTAGCCAAGGTACGCCTTGGCCGTCGTATCGCCCGCGATCACGACGCGGCTAATCGATAGGTGCGCCGCATCCTGAGCGGACAGCGCGAAGTTGCTGAGCGGAAAGCCCATTGTGATCCAGATCGCGTTCTGCAGAGGAGTCGGCACGGCGCGGATGCACTCGGACGTCGTGCCGCTTGGGGTGGTAATCACGGCGCGCAAGTAGTTCAGCAATGGAGCCGCCGGGGCGACAGGCGCCGCAGGCTGCTGAGCGCCATTATCCGGCGCCGGCTGTGGCGCGCCTTGCATTCCCGGCATGCCGCCGGGCATGTTGGGCATCTGCACTTGAGCCAACTGTACGCTCGCCAAATGAAACAAGCTCGCGGGCGCTGAACCGATTTGATCCGGCAGAGAGTTTTTTGGCTTGGGCTTGGGAACGACAACGGGGGCGGGCGGACCAGCTGGAGAAAACGCGATCGCGATCGTCAAATAGTGCGTCTTATCCGTCCGCACATCGCCTACCTCGAGCGGAGACTTAAGCGTAAAGGCGACGCCCTGGTAGGGTCCAATCGTGGTGAATAGGAGCGAGCGCTTCCCATCGATAAAATTGGCCTGGTCGGTATCCGACACGCTGCCTCCGCCCCACGGCGTGATGATCGACGCAGCCTGCGCGACAGTCTCGCCGCCGTATAGCTCCAGAGCCGGCGCATCGGCGGCGGCGGCTGATGCGCAAGCGCCTCCCGCGAGAACAGCCACGGCGCCCCAAAGCGCCATGAGAATGGAAGAACCGCTGAGGATTCGACGGCAAAGTCTAGGGGTCAAGGCATTGCTCCTGACGGCAAATACGAGCTCAGTATTCTACCGCCCTCGTCAAGAATAGGTCGTTGTCACTATTATACGATGCGCGAGCGCGATTTTGCTTCAAATCACGGGGCAGGACAAAAAGGGTCGGCAAGGCCGCGGGACAAGCATGCGTCGAGGCACGCGAGCAATGGCGGCCTAGCAGTACTCCAGCTTCACTTCTTTTTTCAGCGTAAGAAGGAAAGTGGCGATCTCTTCGACGAGTTGGCGGCGAATTGAGATGCTCTTGGGGAGAAGCGGATTTTGATACCACTCATTAATGCTCTGGCCAACGACGAAATTGATCGAGTCGGTGTACAGAAGCTCTTTGGCAAGCAGCGCAGCGCCGTTGTTGTCGTCGGTGATCCGCGCCGCCTCGCCGCGCGCGTTGCGCATCAATTCAAGCGCTTTCGCCATCGTGAAGATGCCCTCGGTGACGAGGTCGACATCGGGCAACGTTCCGGTTGGCGGAACGTCGGGGCGCATGGTCTCGATGTTGGTCTCGATCTCGACTCCGAGGGAGGCGCTGACGATATTGGCGGTCGTTCCGCCGCAAACGACTCGACGGCCGCGGAAATCGAACAGCTTGGCGACGAATTCTTCGTCGTCCTCGGTCTTGAGCGGCGGACCGGTCAGGACCATCAGCGCGTTACGCTCGCGAGCGTAGACGCCGACAAACGTCGCATCGTCGCCGATCCGATCCTGATAAAGCCGGCGAGTCTCCGCGACGGCTGCGCTGATAATCTGCTGCGACGTACGCGCGTGGCGCAAGAAGAGGCTTTCGAGAAACTTGGCGATATTCTCGCGCCCCCAACCGAAGTCCATCACAACTCCGAGCCCTGCGTACAGTACGCCGTCGCTGACCAACCCTACGAAATCGCCGCGTTGGAGTTGGCCGTTAGAAAACTTGATCTCCCTGCCCAGAATCGTCTCCGTTCTTATCTGTAAATCCACATTGTGCCCATCTCGAAAAAAGAAGCTGGGCGGATTGTCGAAATTGACGATGCGAAATTTGCCGGTGGAGCGTTCAATCTCAAGGATCGTAAACGTCGCGTAGGCAACCTTGCGCACCTTGCAGATTGGAAGCGTGCCAATGACCGTCTTGATCATCTCGTGAAGCGGCACCTCGGAACGCCCAAGCGTCGCGATGATGCTGCTCGTCAGTGATGACAAGATGCTCGCCTTGACGCCGCTGCCGAGGCCGTCGGACAGGACGATAATCGTCCGGTCGCCTACGTTGAGCGTCCTCACCTGATCTCCGCACAGCTCCTCGCCGGTTTTGGTAAGGCTCAGTTCGGCAATATCAAGGAAGCTGTCCACCAGGCGTATCCTCCCGCTCGATCATGCGAACCAGCTTCAGCAAACTCGCCTTGGTCTCCGCGGTCACCTCGCCCAAAAGGCTGGCGATCTCCTGCGCGACCTTCATCTGGTTGTCCACGACCTCGTTCACCTTCGCGATAGTCTCTCGCTGTAAGCTGTTCATTTCCTTGCGCTCGTTCCACTCCGTGGTCAGGTCGACGAGAACGCACGCGGCGAAATCCGTCGACGGGATCGCGAAGACCAGGGCTCGGGCAGCAAATCCGAAATCCGGGAATTCGCGTTCAGCACGCTGAACCTCAAGGGAACTCCACGCACGCTGGAACTCCGGAGTCTCCCCCAGAAGCAGCGTCGAATGAAGCCCGATCGCCGCATCTTCGGTCGTCCGGAACAGGCGGCAGAAGGCAGGATTGACAAACCGGATGATCTCATCACGATCCACCGCGACCATTCCGTTAGGATCATAATCCCAGAGCAGCTCCCAAATGCACTTATCAAGTGGCTCCACGCGTTAGGTCTCCTGATTGGTTTTCGTCGAGAATGTACGGCAAAATATGCTCGAAAAAGACCTGATCGACATTGTCCGGAAGGACGCGTTCGACCATTTTGTCGCCGACCTTGATCACAACGCCCTCGCTACAGTTATTGAGGCAAAAATGGCCCTTCAAATGGACCATGTCCTCAATCTTAAACTCGATGATCAGCTCTTGCAAACGAGGCAAAATCTGAGCAACTCCTAGCCGGTGGCAGGCCGAGCCCATGCAAAGCAACATCACGATGCGATTGTCGTCGTCCACGGTTGTTCCCTCGTCGGATGATGCAATCCAACGTGCCTTGCATCGCCGTCGTACCTATTGTAGCAACGATACTACCATTCACTTTTTTGAGTGTCAATCAGTCGATTGGCGGTTTTCATTCCGTGTCACATCCCCCCAGAATCTAATCATCAGAAATTAGAACGGCTATTTATATGGAACGAGCTGAAATAGAACAGTGGCTGCGTGAAACGGACGATAAGCGGCTAAAGACTCTGTGGGACATCGCCGACAAGGTTCGCAATGACCACGTTGGCAGCGCCGTGTATTTGCGAGGGCTCGTCGAGTTCTCGAACAACTGCGCCCGCCAATGCGCGTACTGCGGGCTGCACGCGGGCAATCGCAAGGTCAACCGCTACCGCATGACCGAGGACGAGATCGTCGCGTGCGCTCATAAGGCCGTAGAGTTCGGCTACGGAACCGTCGTCCTGCAATCCGGAGAGGACCGCGCCTATAAGCGCGACGACCTGTCCTCGATCATCCGTCGCATCAAAACGGAGACGCCGCTCGCCGTTACCCTCAGCCTCGGCGAGCGCGAGGATGCCGAGCTTCTTGCATGGCGCGAAGCCGGAGCAGACCGCTACCTGCTGCGCTTTGAGACGTCGAACCCCGACCTATACGCGATTATTCACCCCAACCTGGCCGGGAAACCCTCCGACCGGCTCGCGATGCTTCGGCGAATGCGCGATATGGGCTACGAGATTGGCAGCGGCATCATGGTGGGCATTCCCGGGCAGACGTACGCCGACATCGCGCGGGACATCGAAACGTTCCGCGAACTCGATCTCGATATGATCGGTATCGGACCATACCTCTCTCACCCAGACACGATGCTCGGGCAGCGTCGCGAGGAATTGACCGCGCCCGGCGGCGAGCAGGCGCCCAGCGGCGAGCTGATGACCTATAAAGCCGTCGCGCTGACACGGATCGCCTTGCCCGAAGCCAACATCCCGAGCACGACGGCCCTGGCGACGGTGAACAGGGCAAAAGGGCGCGAACTGGGATTGCGGCGCGGCGCCAACATCATGATGCCCAATATCACGCCGGTCAAATATCGCAAGGATTATCAGATCTACCCGGGCAAAGCCTGCATCATGGAGGATGCCGCAGCGTGCCACGGATGCATGCTCATGCGCATCGAGGCGCTCGGACGAACAGTCGGCAGCGGCCGGGGGGATTCCCCGCACTACAAGAACGCAAACCTCGCGCCGGCGTAAGATGCGCTCGCGACGCCCGCCATGGCGAGACGCGTCGTGGGCGCATGGCAAAAGAACGGAAAAACCAATGACACCAATCACGGAAGACTTCATCAACGACGATTTACTGCACGGCCTATTGGACGTCAAGCCGACCCAAGAGCGTTTTCAGGAAGTCATCGACAAGAGCATGGCCAAACAGGCGCTCACCGTGGAAGAGTGCGCCGTACTGATCAACGCATCCGCCCCCGAACAGATCGAACAGATTAAGGAAGCCGCGCGCGAGCTGAAACGGCGCGTTTACGGCAACCGGATTGTTCTCTTTGCCCCACTCTATGTCGGCAACTACTGCCAGAACGATTGCGTCTACTGCGGGTTCCGCAAATCCAACACGGCAGCCGTACGCCGAACGCTGACGCACGACGAACTCCGCGGCGAAGTTGAGGCCCTCGAAGATATGGGTCACAAGAGACTGATCCTCGTTTACGGCGAAGCCTACAGCGCCAAGTGGATTGCCGAAACTGTTCAGACGGTTTACGACTTCAAAAAAGGCCACGGCGAGATTAGACGCGTGAACATCAATGCCGCGCCCATGTCGATCGACGATTACAGAACCGTCAAGCAGGCCCATATCGGGACGTATCAGATCTTCCAGGAAACGTACCACAAGGAAACCTACGCTAAGGTCCATCCGGGCGGAACGCGCAAGGGCGATTACCTGTGGCGTCTGCACGGATTGGGGCGCGCCATGGAGGCGGGGATCGACGACGTCGGCATCGGCGCCTTGTACGGTCTTTACGACTGGCGCTTCGAGACGCTGGGCCTTATCTCGCACGCCCTTCACCTGCAGAAGCATTACGGCGTCGGACCTCACACGATCAGCTTCCCTCGCCTACAGCCGGCAAGCGGCGTGAACATCGACCAGAAGTGGTTCGTCAACGATGACGAGTTCAAGCGTCTCGTCGCGATTCTTCGCTTGTCAGTGCCCTACACTGGCATGATCATGACGGCGCGCGAGAGTCCAGAGGTTCGCCGCGAAGTGCTGGGATTCGGCGTCTCTCAGATCGATGCCGGAACGCGTCTCGAAATCGGCGGTTATAGCGAAGGCAAGCCGCACCAGGAACTCGAGAAGGAACAATTCGCGGTCGGAGATGCACGCTCACTCGATAGCGTGACCCGCGAATTGTTGCGCGACGGCTTTATCCCGAGCTTCTGCACGGCATGCTACCGCCTGGGCCGAACCGGCGAGACATTCATGGAGTTCGCCATTCCCGGCTTCATCGAGCAGTTCTGTACGCCAAACGCGCTGACCACGCTTCAGGAATATTTGATCGACTACGCATCGCCGGAAACGCGGCAGGTTGGCGAAAAGACGATCGATTCCGAACTGACGAAGATGCCCGAGGGAGTTCTAAAGGACAAGGCCGCGAGAGACCTCAGAAAAATCCGCGAGGAAAACGCAAGGGACATGTACTCATAAAGCGCTAAACCGGAGATCCGGGCCCCTCGCCCATTTTCGGAAGCGGCTCGGGGCGCTGGGAATATATTTCCAGACGTATCGTTCACGGCGTCGATCGACAAGGCCGCGTCTATCCGCGTACGGCCTTTTGCCGCCAGCGTCCGATCCCAGCGCACATCGTTAAGCGGTGAAAGCGCCGCGCCGTCCCTTTGTCAAAAACGGCCACGGCGGCCGCGGAGCCGTCCTACAAGGTCTCTCGAATATTACACACCCTTTAACTGGGCGACCTTTCGTTCCGGCCAATTGCCTGGCGTCGAAATCGCCGTCGCGATTTGGCCAATCGTTAACGGGGCATCTAGTCGTCGTCGAGCATGACGCGCTTCTGCACTTCCTCGCAAGTCGTTAGCCCTTGCATCACCTTCATCGCGGCATCCCGGCGCATCGAGATCATCGGATTCGCGCCGGTCGTGGTTGCAATCTGGCGGATCTTCGTTGACGTCGCTCGCTCAAGGGTGAGTTCGCGAATGCCTTCGTCCATCACCATCACTTCCTGGACGCTGCAGCGGCCGGAGAACCCGGAGCCGTTGCATTTCTCGCATCCCGCGCCCATCCGGAAGTTCGCGTTGCGCACCTCGTCGCTGTTCGCATCCAATCCGAGCAATCCAAGCTCATCGACGCGGGGCGTGTAGGGGGCAGCGCAGTTGTTGCAGACCTTGCGCACAAGGCGCTGCGCCATGACGCCGATAACCGACGACGCGATCAGGAAGGGGTCCATGCCCATGTTGAGCAACCTCGTAATCGCGGCCGAGGCCTCGTTGCAGTGCAAGGTGCTGAAGACAAGGTGGCCGGTCAACGCGGCGCGGAACGCAATCTCAGCCGTTTCGGGATCCCGGATCTCACCGACATAGATAACATCGGGGTCCTGGCGCAAGATCGCACGAAGCTGCTTCGCAAAGGTCAGGCCCGCCTTTTCGTTAGTGTTCGATTGGCGAATGCCAACGAGTTCGTATTCGATCGGGTCCTCGACGGTAATGATGTTGATCTCGGGCGATTGAATGGCATGGATCGCGGCGTAAAGCGTGGTCGTTTTACCGGAACCGGTTGGTCCAGTGGCAAGAAATATACCGTGCGGCCGCTTGATCAAGTTATGCAGCGTGCTCAGGTTACGTTCGCCAAATCCAAGGTGGTTGACGTCGAGGCGCATGCTTGTGCGGTCGAGGATTCTCAGGACGATCGCCTCGCCGTACTGCGTCGGCAACGACGAGACGCGCATGTCGACGCTTCGTCCAGCGGTCCGAACCGTAATACGGCCATCCTGGGGAACGCGGCGTTCGGCGATGTTCATCTCCGCCATGACCTTGAGGCGTGACGTACAGGCATTCGCGAAGCCCTTAGGGACCCTGTCCCATTCAATCAAAGTGCCGTCGACCCGGTACTTGACGATAATGCCCTCCCGCTGAGGCTCGAAGTGGATGTCGCTGGCTCTGTGGTGAATCGCGTCGGCGATCAGCTTGTAGACCATCTGGATAATGGCTGGCTGATCGACTGAAAAGTCTACAATATCGACATCTTCGTCGGACTGCGTGACCTTTTGGCCGGCGAACGCAATCTCTGGGTTTGCGGCGGCGCTCAGGACGTCGGATGCGCGGCGGTCGGCGAAAGCCGGACGACTGCGCCGGGGATCGACGACAGCCGGGACGGCACTGATTGGCTTATTAGGGGTTCCGTTTGACATATTGGGATTATTCTTATTAATGTAATAGCGCCGGATGGCGCTCTTGATCGCTTTGTCCGAACCAATCAGCGGATCGAGTTTCAGCGATGCGTCTGCGATCTGCGTCTTGCAAACGTCGTACAGGCTCTTCGTCCAGTGGCCCGCGACAACCTTGAGCGCGCGGCCGCCATGCGAGAGCCCAACCGGCAACACATGGTAGGCAACCGCGTGTTCCTCTGGGATCAGAGCAAGGATCTCATCTGGAATGTCGGAAATCGGACCGTAAAGGTCGAGCCCCGCAAATCTCAGGCCAAGTTGGGCGGCGCGTGCCTTGGCAAGCTTCTCATCGTCGATATAGCCCAGCTTCACGAGGACCGTGATGATATCGAGCTTCGCCTCGATCCCGCTCTGCATCTGCTCCAGAGCAACGTCGAGCTGCTCCTGGGTGATCGAACCCTGTTCGAGGAGAATGTCCGTCAGCCGCCGCTTAACGGCTCGCTGATGTCCCGGCGCAGCTTCGCTTGCGATCCGCGTCGTTGACGGATCGTCATTTCGCCCGGCGTCTCCATCTTCGAGGGGATCCTGGTCAACCGTTGCCATGTGTCTAACCGTTAGATGCGCGAATCCTCATGAATCCTTCACAATTGCGCCAAGCCTAATTCATTGGGCCAGCCACTGATACTATTAGGACTTTCGCTTTGCGTCGTTTGCTGCCTTGACAAGATTCCTGTCTTTGATTCACAATTTCGAATCTTGACCAGGCAACAATATATCGAATATTTGATCGCGACGAACGGTAACTACACTTGCTCGAACCTATCTGA
>JARLGU010000008.1 GCA_031292625.1 Capsulimonadaceae bacterium
GTACTGGGCGACTTAAGCTGACAATATCGGGGGGATAGGGAGGGCGTTCCGGCGGGTCCGTGCCGCGGGAACTTCCGACTTAACAGCTTGCGACACAACCCGGCGGAGAGAATCCTTTGAAGATTCGCTCCGCCTTGTTTTGTCGTCGCGCCTTAATCCAAGAGCCTTCTATAAAAGTGTGTAAAGAATCGAAAGGCCTTTTAAGACGGCTTCTCGGCCGCCGTGGCCGTTTTTAAAAAGGGGCCCTCACAGCGCTTTCACCGCGTAACGATAGGCGCTGAGATAGGGTGCTGGCGGCAAAAGGCCGTACGCGTGTTGACGCGGCCTTATCGATCGACGCCGTGAACGAGGCGCGGACAAAAAGGTACCGCGGCGGCACGAGCCGTCCCGAATCTTTCTCGCAGCGCCGATTAATGACACATCTTCTAGCTTCGCGATCCCCAACGACCCGAATCGTCTTGCTCATGAGTCCGTGCTGTCAGGTTGACATCCTCCTGATAGAACGCCGGGGTTTCCTCGCGCGGGCCTGGCGACGGCGCCAGCGGTTCTGACGGCGCAGCCGCGGGCGCGAGGGCGCGGGAAATCAGCGTGCCCGTAGCCGGATCGGCGATTGCCTGGACTGCTAGAGACACCTTTCGATGGGCGTACGTCTCCCGCGGCCGATCCATGTAGACCAGCATGAGGTTCGTCAACCGGCACCGCGGCTGAATGACGGTCCGTCCGTCCACATACAGCGCCATGCACGGGCCCGCATCAAGATTCATCGCATCCCATGCGCCAGCAGCCCGCAGAGCGCGCGCCCAACGCGAGAGTGTAACGCGCTCCCGTGTGCTCACCAAGAGCAGTCTATTCCATCGGGTGAGTCCGACCCCTAACCGGGCGTTTGGCCGAGTGAGCGCAGGGTCGTGAAATCCTTCCGCGCCCATGCGAACCTGCGGCGTGCCGTTGTTCACTAGGCGCGGCCCTGATCGGATCACAAACGAGTAGGGAGTCCAATCCACATGGCGGTACTCCGGCGCCGTAACGAAACGAGCTCGGTTGTCCGCGCCAATGCACAACGCAGCGCCCTTGCCGCCGAAGTGGGCAAGCCGGCCATCGATAAACAGATCGCCGACCGGCACATGGGATGCGACGTCGAAGTACGTTCCCGTGATGGCGACGAAGGGCCGGGTTCGGTGGATGAGGCTGGACCAGCTCTCCGCGTGGCCGGATCCGCCGCTGGCCATCGTGCCGGTGACGCGCGCGCCAGTCTGGTTGAGGTCGATCTCGACGATGATGACCGGAACCCCGGCGGCATAGTCGCGGTAGACATTAATGGGGGAAGCAGTACATCGCCATGGCATAAATGCCATGAACGTAATCGCTACAAAGGCAATCATCAAAGCGAACTTTGTTCGGGCTTCCATGTCGCACCTTGCCTTCCGCTATCTCCCTTTTCCGTGTCGCCATCCGACACGAATATTATCGGCCATTTACGCTACCATCCGCAGCCGGGATGGCTCAGTGTTCCCTTGGCCCTACGCCGTCAAAACATTATTCGCGCGACGCCCATCCGGCCTCAAATGATTATTGTGTCCTTAATGCGGCCGCCCATCTCCTCCCAGCATTTTGTCGATTTCGTCATTCAATGGGCGCACCGGATATCGTCGCGGTAAATATTTCGATACTAGCATAAATACTTATTCTCGATTTTCTGACCTTGATTCTCCGCGCCTCTACTTTCCTATTTCCATAACATCGCCATCAAGTGGACTGTTCCTGCGGAATTCTGGTAGGAATGCGTGTTAAGCACCTGAATGAAATGCTGGATTCTCGGTTTGGGACGGGCGAACGGCGCCTACGTGGTTTGCCCAATGCGCAGCGTACTAGGGAGCACGATCTGTCGAGGCGGCCGGTCCGCTCCGAAGCCGTCGAGGCGCTCTCTGAGGATATCCATCGCGGATTCGATCAGACGCAGACCGGGGCTTTCGACGCTGGTGAGAGGCTTGTCGAGATACTGACCTTCCTCGATGCCATCGAATCCCACGATCGCGATATCGTCGGGCACCGTGATTCCACCTCGTCGAAGGCCGTTGAAAAGCCCGATCGCCACCAGGTCGTTGTGGCACACGATGGCGTCGGGCATGTCAGATTTGGGTCGCGCGGCAATCGAAAGGCCCGTTGTAAGGCCCGCTTCCCGCAAACCGGCCTGCGTAATCGGGGAGTGCCGCATCTGCGTATTCAGGGTTTCAAGCGCGATCTTTTCCGGACAGACCCCAAACTCGCGGCAAAGCTGCTCGTAGACGATGTAGCGCGAATCCTCCGGCTGCAGATCGTGCCAGGGATACAAATAGGCGATACGCCGGTAGCCGCGTTCCCGGAGGTGCTCCATCGCCGTGCGCACGCCGCCCTCGCGATCGATTGCGACGTAATCCGAGTCGTCATTGCGACGGTAGCCAAGGTAGACCACGGGGATGTTTTGCACCCACGGGCCGAGGAAGTCCGATAGCGAGCGATCGGGATGCACCCAGATCAGGACGCCATCGACGGGCCAGCCGCTGAGCTTCCCCTCGGCGTTGAAGGCGGCGCGAAGCTGAAACGCGGAGTCCGGAAGAACGTCGCACCCATCGCGAAAGGCGCGCTCTTCCGCTGCTTCGAGGAGGCTGAGAAAGAAGGGGTTACGCAGTCCGGGTATCATCAAGCCAATGATATTGGTTCGGCCCTTGCCGAGCCCTTGCGCCAATCGATTGGGCCGGTATCCCAGTTCCGCGGCGGCAGTGCGAACTCGTTCTTGTGTTCGCGGCGAGATTCGCGCCTGAGCGGATCTGTTGTTGAGAACGCTGGAGACCGTTCCGCGGGCGACTCCCGCGCGAACCGCGACATCCGTGAGCGAAACCGGCATTCGAGGATACCTCTCTGAGGGTCGGCGATGATTTCCGAACCGTGTAAGGTTATAATATTTCGGTAATCGCTCAATGTCAAGCTGCAAGAGGTTGGCATCGCGTCGAGCGGACGTCAGCGGGGGCGCATGCGGAGCCGGTGATCGCGTCTCGCGCTGGACGGCGCAAGAAAATGGCCCAAGCGGTCAAGGAGCGCATCCTGACTACCTATTTCTCCCTTAACCAGGGTTCGTATATGACTCAACTTTCCAAATACTCGATCGGCGTCGGGGACCGCTTTGCTCGCCAAGCGGAAGCGCAGCTCGCCGCTTGCATCGCGGCGGCTCGTGTTGGGGTCGAGGTTATTCCCGTCTGGAACAAGTCGCATCGCGAACACACGATTATCGGTTCACGTCCCGAATCCGTGCGGAAGGCCGCGGACTTCGCCGTGCGCAAACTCGGCTGGACGCTGCCATACCACGTTGACGCCGACCATATTCGCCTCGACACGGTCGACGATTTCATTGGCGCGAGCGATTTCTACACGATCGACGTGGCGGACTCGATTGGCGTCCCGGCGGATGCCGCCGAACTCGACGCGTTCTGCCGCCGGCACGGTGAACTGGTCGGGAGGCTCTCCATTCCGGGAATAGAGTCCGAGATCGAGATCGGCGAGGCGGATTTGCGATTGATCGCCGGCAAATATCTCAGCGCCGCCCAGATGGCTGGGCGTATCCAGGCACATATCGAGGAGGCTCGGGGCGGAACGCCATTCATTACCGAGGTCTCGATGGACGAGACGGACAGCGCGCAAACTCCCGTCGAGCTGCTCGTCATCCTTGCCGCGCTTGCCGATCAGAAAGTCCCGCTCCAGACGATTGCCCCCAAGTTTACCGGACGCTTCAACAAGGGCGTCGATTATGCCGGCGATCTCCCAAGATTTGAGCGTGAGTTTATCGAAGACCTCGCCGTCGTCCGATTTGCCGTTTCACAATACGACCTCCCAGCCAATCTGAAGCTGAGCATCCATTCCGGAAGCGACAAGTTTTCGCTCTACGGCCCCGTTCGCGCCGCTATTCGCGCGGCTGACGCCGGCATCCACCTGAAGACGGCTGGCACGACATGGCTGGAAGAGGTTATCGGGCTCGCGGAGGCCGACGGCAAAGGTCTTGCATTGGCGAAAGAGATCTACACGGAGGCGTTCGAGGCGCGGCAGGCACTATGCGCCCCCTATGCAACCGTCATCGACATCGATCCGGCTGCGTTGCCGTCTCCAGCGGACGTTTCCTCCTGGAGCGCCGCGCGGTTTACGGCGTCCCTCCGCCACGACCAAACCTGTCCCGAGTACAACCCGAGCCTTCGCCAGCTTATCCATGTCGGCTACAAGATCGCGGCTCACATGGGCGATCGCTACCTCTCGCTCATCGATCGGTTTGAGGCGGAAACGGTCGCGCGCAACGTCACCGCCAATCTATTCGAGCGCCATATCAAGCCGCTGTTTATCGATTGAGCAGACCGCCTGTTCGCGCGGCTCGACAACCGTTAACGGATTGGGATAAAGATGAAACTACCGTCGTCGCTGACAACCGGCGTCGAACGGCAAAGCGCCACGGTTTGCTCGATCTGCGTTCGCGCCATCGGAGAGTACGAGAGATAGTTGCAGTCGATGAGGATTGCTCGAAAGCCCATCCGGCGAAGGTCGGCAACGGCCCTTGGCCCAGCGCCCGTAATTGCAGTTTCCCACGCATCATCGTCCCTTCCGCGTAGATGACCGTAAGAATAACGTACATGCTGCGTGTGCAGGTAAGGCCGAATCTCGTCGTAGTCCCCGAGGCCGTACTTGATTCCCTCGGGAAACGAAACGCTTGGCAGATTAAAGATCATCGCCCCCGGCGGCAGAGTCGCATCGATGAGCTGGCCCAAACGCTCATCGCTCGCCCAGCGCGTTGCATAGGCGCGATCCGTCAGCGTAAACGTCCCCGGCCACTGATCCAATACTGCAAGCGACACGACAACCGCCCCCACGATCGCCAGGACGGCCGGACGCGCGCGCAATGCCGGCCGCTTGCGCACGACGGCCTCGACGACAAGCCCAACCGCACAGAGGCAGCAGAAGGCGATGAAGATCGAGATCCTGTTTGTCGAACGCAGCATCGTTCCCATCGGCAACAGCGTAAGCGCCGCGGACACGCCGCCGATGGTCGCCCAAAGAAACGCCGCGATCACCGTCGTCGAAAGTACGATGTTCGAGCCAAGCATCTTGTGCAGCGGCTTGATGAAGGGCGCGCCGAGAAGCAAGAACAGCCCGATCGTCGCGGTCAGGCCCAAAGCCGCGTCGGCGTTTTCGGTCGCGATGTCCGGCAACATGTTCGCATCGAGCGCGCGCTGGACGTGCTCCAATGCGGCGATACGATGATGAGGGACCGGAAAAATCATCTGCGAGAGCGTCAAGCCAAACATCTCGACCTCCGCCGGTCGTCTGACGACGCTATGCGGCGGTCCGTGCTTGGCCCAGTACACGATGGTGGGAGCCGCGCACAGGCCGAGCGTGCCCGCGGCGATCGCGGCGAACGCCATGGCGGCGGTAAAGATCGAGATCCTCCGGCGGTCGAAGGCGCTGATGCCAGACACGGCGAGCAGGAGAAGACAGGCCATCAGGCAGTAATAAACACCGGCGAGGCCCGTGAGCACGGCAAGAGCCACATAACCCGCGCTCCGGCGGGTGAGCAGCGGACCGACCCGATCCGCCGCGACATCGACAATAAGAAGCACGGAAAGCGGAACGATCATGTAGAGCGACAGAAGGATATGATGTTCGTAGCGCGTGAAATGATACGGCGCGAAGGCGTAAAGAATGCCGATCGCAACGCTCGTCGCGGGGGCCAGATCCAATCGGCGCGCCGCATAAGCGGCGGTTGCGGCGGTCATCGGAAAGGACAGGATAAACGCGACGTTCAAAATGACGGCGTAATGGTTCGTGGCAAACCCGAGTATCTTAAAGAGTATCTGCGACACGAGTTCGAGGATCGGGAAATCGGCGAACGTCTGACCGCCTGGCGCACCCAACGACGGATTGTGCAAGAACCATCCATGTTCCGTCATTCCCTTGATCATCGAGCCCGTTAACAACGCGTCGTACTGGTACTCGTATGGCACCGAGAGCCCGGCGAGGGTTGCTCCCGACATCAAGAGAAAGATCCCTAAGGCGATCGCCGCCGAAAGCGTCACAAGCACCCAGGTCGCGCACGGTCTGCAATTGGACAAATCTGATAACCTCACGTTGTGCATCGCACGTTTATCTGCCCGCGAGCAGTGAAGGCGTGCGTATTAGATCGAAATGCCATGTAACACGGTTCCGCGATGCGCTTTGCAGCCGGACGTTAGCGGCAAAACGCTGCGCGCACGCGACGTGGCTTTGTCGATCGCCGCCGTGAACGAGGCGCGGGAAAAAAATGCACCGGCGGCGCGAGCCGTCCTGAATCTTTTCCTAGAATGACACAGCCTATTAGAAACCCCACGTCGCAGCCGGGCGAGCGTTGATCGGCATGAACACGAAATCGCCGTCGGCGCTGATCGTTGGCGTCGCGTGGCAGGCCTGCACGAGCGCATGCGTTTGTGCGGCCGTCCACGAACCGTTGGCCAGATAGCTCGCGTCGACAACAATCGCGCGAAAGCCAAGCCGCGCAAGCGTGTCAACGAGATCGCGGCCGTCTGTTGGAAGCTCACCCTGCCAATCGCTGGACGCGGCTCCCCGAATGGTTCCATACGAGTAGCGGACGTGGTGCGTGTGCAGATACGGACGGAACTCGTCGTAGTCGCCAAGGCCATACGTGACGCCTTCGGGAAATGCGACGCTCGGCAGATTATAGACCATTGCCCCCGGCGGCAGAGTCGCATCGATGAGCTTGCCCAGGCGCTCGTCGCTCGCCCAGCGCGTCGCGTTGGCGCGATCCGTCAACGTAAACGTCCCCGGCCACTGATCCAATACCGCAAGGAAGACGACGACCGCCCCCACGATCGCCAGGACGGCCGGACGCGCGCGCAAGGCTGGCCGCCTGCGCACGACGGCCTCGACGGCCAGCCCCACCGCACAGAGGCAGCAGAAGGCGATGAAGATCGAGACCCTGTTCGTGGAGCGCAGCATCGTCGCCATCGGGAGGAGGGTCATCGCCGCGGCGAATCCGCCGATCGTGGCCCACAAATACGCCGCGATCACCGTGTACGAAAGCACGATATTCGGACCAAGCATCTTTCGTAGCGGCCTGATAAACGGCGCACCGAGCAAGACGAGCAGGCCGATTGTCGCGGTCAACCCAAGCGCGGCGTCGTCGTTCTCGGTGGTTATACCGGGCAACATGTTCGAGTCGAACTTGCGGCGGATGTCGTCAAATGCGGCAACGCGATGATGAGGGACCGGCAAAATCATCTGCGAGAGCGTCAGACCGAACTTCTCGCTTTCGTCCGCGTGCCGTGTCAGACGGCGCGGTTGTCCGTGGCTCGACCAGTATGCGATATTGGGCGCGGCGCACAGGCCGAGCGTGCACGCGGCGATCGCGGCGAACGCCATGGCGGTGGTAAAGATCGAGATCCTCCGGCGATCGAGCGCGCTCAGCGCGGCGACCGCGACCAGGAGGACGCAGGCTATCAGGCAATAATAGGCGCCGGCAAGTCCCGTGAGCACGGCAAGCGCCGCATAACCCGCGCACCGGCGGGCGAGCAGCGGACCGATCCGATCCGCCGCGACATCGACAATAAGAAGCGCGGAAAGCGGAACGATCATGTAGAGCGACAAAAGGATGTGATGCTCGCATCGCATAAAGTGATAAGGCGCGAAGGCGTAAAGAATGCCGATTGCAACGCTCGTCGCGGGGGCAAGATTTAAGCGGCGCGCCGCATAAGCGGCCGTTGCGGCGGTCAGCGGAAAAGACAGGATGAACGCGACGTTCACGATAACGGCGCAGTTGTTTGAAACCAGAGTGAGGAGCTTCAGAATCGCAAGAGACGCGAGGTCGAGCGACGGGAAATCGAAGAGCATTTGGCCGGCAGGCGCGCCGAGCGACGCGTTGCGCAGGATCCATCCGTGCTCCGCCATCCCCTTGATCAACGCATCGTAGAACAGCGCGTCGTACTGGTATTCGTACGGCACGAAGAGCCCCGCGATGGACGCTCGCGAGAGCAGCAGAAAGATCCCAAGGGTGATCGCCGCCGAAAGCGTCACAAGCGCCCAGGTCGCGCACGGTTTGCAGTTGGAGGAATCTGATGACATTACATTATTCGCAAAACGCTCATCCAGATGCGAGCGGTTGTTGGATCAAGGAACACTCGACGGCGCAGGCGCATTGATCGGAATGAATACAAAGTTCGCGTCGGAGCTAATTGTCGGCGACGCATGGCATGCCCGCACGAGCGCCCGCGCTTGAGACAATGTCCAGGCGCTGCCGCCCAAATAGCGCGTGTCGATAATAATCGCCCGGAACCCCAGCTTCGAGAGCGCCGCAACGAAACCGGACACATCCGTTGGAAGAAGCCCCTGCCAGTCGTCAGCGCCCGTTCCTCGAATGGCGCCGTACGAATAGCGAACGTGATGCGTGTGCAAATACGGCCGGAACTCGTCATAGTCGCCAAGTCCGGCGACCGTCCCCTCGGGATACGGAATATACGGAAAGTTGTAGACCATCGCTCCCGGCGGCAGGCTCGCATCGATTACCCGTCCAAACTGCTCGTCCGAGAGGTATCGGCGCACGTACGGATTAGGCGCTGCGAAACTCGCCGGGGACTGGTCGTACGCGCCTAGCACGACGATCGGGATCCATGCCAGCGCCGCCAAGAGCGGCTGCGCCCCTCGCTTTTCCCACATCGTGGCGAGCTGGTCGGCAACCATCCCCAACGCGCAGAGGCTGCAGAACGAGATGAAGATCGACACGCGATTGAGGGATCGGAGCAATCCGGCGGGCAGAAACACCGTCGATGTCGCGGAAAGCCCGCCGATCATGCACCAGAGCAGCGCGATATAAATCGCCACGCTCAGAATGAGCCTGCGGCGGAACGTGATTCTCAATGGACGCACGAGCGGCGCAGCAAGCAACAGAATGAAGCCTATCGTTCCCGCCGCGCCAAGCGCGGCACAGCCGTTCTCATTCGTAATGTCCGGCAGCATTGACTTATCGAACTTGTCTCGCAGCTTGGCGAGCGCCGCTATGCGGTGTCCGGTCACGGGCAAGACCATCTGCGCGATGGTCAGCCCGTACTTCTCAACCTCGTTTGGCTGACGGATTACGCTCTTCTCGACGCCATTCCTTGAGGTGTTTGTCAAATACGTCATCGAACAGACGGCAAGTGATGCAATCATTACCGCGCAAAAGACCAGAGCGCTGAGGAAGATCGTTACCCGCCGCGATCCCATTGCGGCGACCAGCGCGGATGCGCCGACAAGCACTGCTGTAATGCCGCAATAATAGACGCCATTTACCCCGCAGAGAACCGCCATAACGGCATATTCCACTGCCGACGATAGCGCGGGCCAGCCCCGCTCGCGGATCCGGCGAACGACATCAGCCCGTCCAGCTTGAATGTCGTGCAGCAAAAGAAATGTTAGCGGAACGGAATAATAGACGGACAAGCCTAGATGCCGTTCAAAACGCAGGAAATGGTATGGTGCGAACGCAAAAAGGATGCCGATGGCGGCGCTCGTCGCCGGGCGAAGCCCAAGTTTGAGAGCAACGTAAGTGCACACGCCTGCCGCGAGGGGAAAGGACAGTACGAAGAGCCAGTTCATCGCGAACGCTGGAACAGGATGCGCGGCAAGGAGCAGCCATATCACCAGGTTAGTCAGTCGATTCGTGACCTGGAAATTGGGTACAGCGCAGGAGTTTTGCCCTGCGGGGATGCCAACATTCGGATTGAAATCGACCGAACCTGTCTCGACGAATCCTTTAAACTGAGACAGTATGGCCAATGCGTCGTGTTGATATTCAAATGGCTTGTCGAACCCGGCCTGGAAAACACTCGTAAGGGCGGGCAGCGCCGCCAGTGCGACCATGCACGAAAGGGTAATTGGCAAGAGAAATTTGCGGTGCGGAGCCATCCGAGCATTCTCCATTGGAGGGTACCAAAGCTTGTCCGCCATTATACCTCTCTACATTGAGGTCCGCTGGACGGACGGCGCGAGCGCGGTTTGCAGTCTATCTAAACCGCGCAAGCCAGGCGGCAGATCAACGGAGCGGATCAACGTAAACGCGCAGGCGCTTCAACAAGAGTATTAATCGGAATGAATACAAAGTTTGCGTCGGAACTGACGGTCGGCGATGCATGACATGCCTGTATGAGCGCTCGCGCTTGAGGCAATGTCCAGGCGCTGCCGACCAAGTAGCGCGTATCGAGAACGATCGCCCGAAATCCTAGCTTCGAGAGCGCCGCGACGAAACCGGACACATCGACCGGCAGCCGGCGCTGCCAGTCGTCAGCGCCGGTTTCCCGAATGGCGCCGTACGAATAGCGAACGTGATGCGTGTGCAAATACGGCCGGAACTCGTCATAGTCGCCGAGCCCCGTGATCGCTCCCTCCGGATATGGAACGTACGGAATGTTGTAGATCATTGCTCCCGGCGGCAGGCTTGCGTCGATCACCTGCCCAAACTGCTCGTCCGAGAGGTATCGGCGCACGTACGGATTAGGCGCTGCGAAACTCGCCGGGGACTGGTCGTACGCGCCTAGCACGACGATCGGGATCCATGCCAGCGCCGCCAAGAGCGGCCGCGCCCCTCGCTTTTCCCACATCGTGGCGAGCTGGTCGGCAACCATCCCCAACGCGCAGAGGCTGCAGAACGAGATGAAGATCGACACGCGATTGAGGGATCGGAGCAGACCGGCGGGCAGAAACACCGTCGATGTCGCGGAAAGCCCGCCGATTGTGCACCAGAGCAGCGCGATATAGACGACCAGGCTCAGGATCATCCGCTTGCGGAAGACGATTTGCAGAGAACGCACGAATGGCGCAGCAAGCAACAGGATGAAGCCAATCGTTCCCGCCGCGCCAAGCGCGGCCATGCCATTCTCGTTCGTAATCTCCGGCAGCATCGACCGGTCGAACTTGTCGCGCAGCTTAGAGAGCGCCGCAATGCGGTGCGCGGGAGTCGGCAGGATCATCTGCGCAATCGTCAACCCGTACTTCTCCACTTCGGTCGGCTTCCGAATCACCGTGTTCGCTACGGCGTGGCGGGCGGGGTTCGTGAGAAACGGAACGGAGCAAAGCCCAAGCGTCGCGACCATGATCACACTGAAGGTCAAGCCACTGAGAAAGACGCTGAGCTTGCGCGTGTCCAGGGCCGACACAAACGTCGTACCGGCGATGAGAACCGTCGGGATCAGGCAGTAGTATATGCCGTTGATTCCGCAAAGGATCGCCAGCGCGACGTAGCCGAACGACGGAGCCAACGCTCCCCAGCCGCGCTCGCGGATCCTCGCGACGATGTCCGCGCGGCCGGACCGGATGTCGTAGAGCAAGAGAAACGTAAAAGGAACAGAGTAGTAGATCGATAGGAAAATGTGCCGCTCGCAGCGCAAAAAATGATACGGCGCGAACGCAAAAAGGATGCCGATGGCGGCGCTTGTCGCGGGACGAAGTCCAAGTCTCAGGGCAACGAAGGTTGCCGTGCCGGCCGCCAGCGGAAACGATAGAATGAACAGCACGTTCAGCACGATCGCCGGGTTGGGATCAGTCGCGGCAATGAGCTTTTCGAGAACGTAGTCCAGGTCGTCAACAAAAGGTAAGGAACGCAAGTTCTGGCCCGCGGGCGCTCCGACGTTCGGGTTATGCGTAACCCACCCAGTCTCGATCAAACCCTTATACTGCGCCAACATCGCGAGTGCGTCATGCTGGTACTCGATCGGCTTGTCGAGTCCCGCCTGGTATACGTTCGTAATGGCGGGCAGCAACAGCAGGGAGACGACGCATGAGAGAACGATTAAGTAGAGAAATGTGCGGCGCAAAGCCATTCGATCATTCTCCATTGGAGGGTACAGGCGCTTGCCCGACATTATACCTCCGCGGAATTCACCCGGTCGCCGGAAGCGTGTTTCAAGACGGCTCATGCCGCCGGGGCATTTTTTCGCGCGCGCCTCGGTCACGGCGGCGATCTACGAAGCCACGTCGACACGCGTACGGCCTTTTGCCGCCAGCGTCCGATCCCAGCACAGATCGTTAAGCGGTGAAAGCGCTGTGACGGCCCTTTTTCAAAAACGGCCACGGCGGCCGCGGAGCCTCTTACAAGACCTCCCGAATCTTACGCACTCTCTAACGATCAGCGGCCCGCCCGCGCGGTTTCGACGACTAGCTTCGCCAGGTCGCGCGCTGCATGCGGGCGTGCAAGGGTCCTTGCCGCTTCTCCCATTCTGCGAAGCTGGGCGGGATGGTCGAGCAGCTTGACGATCGCGTCGCGCAACGCGGGCCCGCTTAGCGAGTCCTGGGCGAGAATGGCTGCCGCGCCGGCATCCGCCAGGCGCTGCGCGTTTCGCCGCTGTTCGTCGCCGCCGGTCGGAACAAGGGGGATGAACAGGGCGGCCTTCCCGAGCGCGCAGACCTCGGCGACCGTTCCCGCGCCGCTGCGCGCCACGATCAGGTCAGCGAGGGCGTAGACGTCGCCGATTTCCGGACCCACAAACTCCACCGCATGGTAGCGCGATCGCAGCTCTTCGGGAAGGGCCACGACCGTGGCGTTGAGCAAATCGATGTCCTGCTGATCGCCAGGCTGGCGGCCGCATTGATGGATCACCCGGCAATGGGCAAGCAGTTCTCCGGCGCACTCGCTCACGGCAACATTGATTACGCGCGAACCTTTCGCGCCGCCGGTTATGTAGATAGCCGGCAGATCGTGGTCGGCGGAGACGAACCCCGCCCAGGTCGCCGCGCGTTCAGCAATGCCGTCCATGAACCCGTCCGTTCGGACGGGGTTTCCGGTCACGACGCTGCGCGCGCGTTGTGAGGGGCCAAGGCATTCCGCCGTTTCCGGGTACGAGAGCGCGATCCTGGCGGCGCGGGGCATGACAATCTTGTTCGCCAGCCCAATCTGCACCGTCTGCTCGTGCGCCACGACGGGAATGCGTCTCGCCTGAGCCGCAAGGGCGGCTGGGACGCACACGTAGCCTCCCGTGGAGAATACGACGTTCGGACGAAAACGGGCGACCGCGCGAGCGGCCTGGTTGATGCCGATCGGAACGCGGGCGAGGTCGGCGATATTGGCGCGGTTGATCATGCGGACCGGATTGGCGCTGCGCCGGAGCTTGCCAGTCTTAATCGCCTCGAAATCGATGCCGGCTTCCTCGGCGAGTTTCTGCTCGACGCCGCTCTCGCTGCCGACATAGAGGAACACCGGCTTCCACGTGCCGTCTTCCAGGGCGAGTTCACGGATGGCCTTCGCGGTTGCGATCGCAGGGACTGCATGTCCGCCCGTGCCGCCGCCGGTTATAAGTATGCGTAAATCCAAAACGATGCCTCTTCGAGGACGTTCGCGGCGATCCCGGCGCGTTACGGCTTTTGCCCGTACTCCGGTCGCGAAAGCGTTGTCCCGCGGTTCCATCGTCGATCGAAATCTCGCTCCGGCGCAGCATCCTCGCGCGCCGCGCGGCCGTCGTCGCGATCCGAGTAGCGATAGATGCTGAGCAAGATGCCGACGCAGACCAGGGACACGAACAGAGACGATCCGCCGAAAGAAATGAACGGAAGCGGCACGCCGGTTGCGGGGACCGAGCTGGTGACGACGCCGATGTTGAGCAGGGCTTGGACGCCAAATCCGGCCGAGATGCCGCCGGCGAGAATGGCGGCGAACGGATCTTTCGTGAGCGTGGCGATATGCAGGCCTCTTGTTACCAGGAGGCACAACAGAGCCAGGACGCTGATGCTGCCGATGAGGCCGCCCTCCTCCGCTACCGTGGCAAAGATAAAGTCCGTGTGAGCCTCCGGCAAGTAATATTTCTGAATGCCGTTGCCGACGCCCAGTCCTCCGATGCCGCCTGTTCCGAGAGCGATCATCGAGTGATAGACCTGATAGCCCTCATCGGTGTGATTGCGGTCTGGGTGGAGGAAAACTTGCAGTCGCGCGCCGCGATAGCCGGGCGAGGCGTGACTGCCGCTCTTGAGCATCACCACGCAGAGAATAAGCGCGCACGCAATCGCGCCGACGGCGAAGAAGTGGCTGATCCGCATGCCCGCGAAGAATAATGCTCCCAGCCCTGCGCCGACAACGACGAGGCAGGTTCCAAGGTCTGGTTCGCGTTCGATCAAGAAGGCAAGCACGGCCAAGACCAGCAGCGGGATGAGCGGACCGCCGACGAAATCCTTCATGATCTTGGGCCGCCCCGCGCACAGCCGGGCGACGTAGAGCACGATCGCGAGTTTGGCAAGCTCGGATGGTTGAACGTGAAGAACCCACCGGCGCGCCCCTTTGATTTCCTGTCCGATGTGCGGGATAAACACCGCGATGAGCCCCACGACGGTAATCATGATGAGCGGAAGCGCGGCGGTTTCCCACTTTCGGACGGGTATTCGCATGACCACGAGCATCACGGCGGTGCCAAGGATCGCGGAGAGCGCCTGTTGGCGAACGAATTTAAATGGGCTGATGTGAACCTGGAGCGCATGGACGTAAGAGGCATCGAAGACCATCAAAATGCCTATGCACGTCAGCAGCAGAACCACAGTCAGCAAGAAAAAATCCGTGTTCGATTTCGTCGATGCGCGCGTTGTCATGTGTGCTCCTCGTCGAGAGCCGCCAGGTTGCGGACGAGTTGTTTAAACTGGTCGCCGCGATCCTCGAAATCGCGAAATTGATCGAACGATGCGCAAGCCGGATTCAGGATAACCGTGTCGCCCGTTCGGGACAGAGCCGACGCAGCCGCGAACGCCTCCGTCAGCGTCCCGGTTCGCTGCACGCGGTCGAACCCGCGCTCGCGAACGGCTTCCTCGAGCGCCGGAGCGGATCTGCCGAAAAGCACGAGTTGCCTGATTGAAGGGTCGCCGGTCGCGGCGTCGATCAGGTCCGTCATGTCGCCGCCCTTATAAACGCCGCCCGCGAGGACGATCTTTGGACCGGGAATGGCCTCCAGCGAGCGGGCGAACGCCACGTTATTGGTGCACATTGAATTGTTGATATAGCGGACGCCGCTCACGCTCGCGACCCACTCAAGGCGGTGGATCACTCCGGCGAACGTCGTCGCGGCGCGCTGTATGGCATCCGGCGAGATCCCGGCGGCGCGAGCCATGCAGGAGGCCGCGAGGACGTTTTCAATATTGTGTTCGCCGGGCAGAAGGATCTCGTGCATCCATTCCTGGCGCGGTTCCTGGTCGAAATAGATCGTTTCGGGACCCGAAGCGCTCATGGCGCCAATCGGCGGTTGGGGCACGTCGGACCGCAGCACGAGCACGTCCCCGTGGTTCTGGTGAGCGGCGATGTTCCACTTGGCGCTGACATATTCATCCCACGTCTGCCGGTCCAGGTGGTCGATGGCGATATTAAGGATCGCGGAGACGCGCGGCCGGAAGGATGGCGTCCATTCGAGTTGAAACGACGAAATCTCGGCGACGATCAGAGCCTCGGGCGAGGCCTTGTCCGCCGCGTGGATCAACGGCATCGCGATGTCGCCCGCCGCAATATTGCCGGCGACGTACGTCTCGCGTCCGTCGGCGCGCGCCATCTCTCCCAGGAGCGCCGTCGTCGTCGTCTTGCCGTTCGTACCCGTGATCGCGAGGATGGGCGCCTTGCTAATCCGGTAAGCCGCTTCAATTTCGCCCCAGATCGGAATGCCGCGCGCGTTGGCATCCACAAGCACCGCCGCCGTGCGGCGGACGCCGGGGCTGGTCACCACGATGTCCACGTCGCCGACCCGATCGGTTGCGGGATGCGCCGCGACGCGCGCATTCTTCGCCCACGCCAGCGCATCGGCCAGTTTCTCCGGCGCTCCGGAATCGTAGAGCGAAACATGCGCCCCGCGCGCCGCCAATACTTTGGCAGCGGCTAGTCCGCTGCGCGCCATGCCGATAACGGCTATTCGTTTGTTTTTGAACTGTTCCATCTCAGTGTAAGCATCCACTTCATGTGAAACGGGCGACAAGTCTCGCCTGCTTCGGTGGTCCTATCCGATAAACCGCTGCTCCGCCATCATTCCGAGCGCGAGCGCGATGACGCCCGCGATCCAGAAGCGCAGAACGATCTGGCTTTCGGTCCAGCCGAGTTTCTCGAAATGGTGATGCAGCGGAGACATCAGGAAGACCCGCTTGCCGGTTAGTTTGAACGACGCAACCTGGATAACCACGCTCATTCCTTCCGCGATGAAGACGAGCGAAAAAATCAAAAACACGACTTCCGAGTGCGCGAGGACAGCCATTGCGGTTAACGATGCGCCCAGCGCGAGGGAGCCGGTGTCGCCCATGAAAACGCGCGCGGGCTGCCCATTGTATACGAGAAAGCCCAGGAGAGCGCCGGACAACGCCCAACCGAAGGCGGCAATGCCGGGACATGTAAACGAAGCGTATCCGGCCAATCCGGCGGCCACCAGAATTGCGAGACCGGACGCAAGGCCATCCAAGCCGTCGGTCAGGTTCGTGAAGTTGGACATTGTGACCATCAGCAGCACGACCAGGACCGCGTAAATGCCTTGCGGAACATGCACGATGCTTCCTGGCAGGAGCGCCAGTTCGTGCGGCAGATCCGCCGGGCTTGTCGCGACTACGTAGAGCGCGAACAGCGCGGCGAGCACGATCTGCGCGGCCATCTTGTGTCTGGCCTTAAGACCCAGGTTCTTACCCCGTTTGATGCTCAAGTAATCGTCGGTCAGGCCTATGCCGAAGTGCGCGATGAAAACGACTACGACGATAAGCTGGTCGCGGATGTCGCCGGATGCCCAGTTTCCGTAGAGCGGAACCGTCGCCAGCAGCGCGACGATCAGGCCGAATGCAAAAAGAATGCCTCCCATCGTTGGCGTCCCTTGCTTGGCCTGATGCTGCTGGACATACGTGTTGATGGTTTGCCCATATTTAAGCTGGCGAAGGACTCCGATAACTTTGGGACCGGCAAGCAGGACGGTCAAGAATGCGGGAAAAAAACTGATAGACGCGACGAGTATGTTATGAATCATGATACGGAACCGCCCCCAGCCGCCAAGAGCGCTTCCACAATCCGCTCCATCGCCATCGACCGTGAACCCTTCACAAGGACGAAGTCCCCCGCCGTCGGCGCAAGCTCTTGCGCGGCGAAGCGGGCGGCATCGACGGATGTCTCAAATTTGCGTTTCGCGTTGCCGGCGACGCGTCCGAAATCCTGGCCGACGACATACAGCTCGGTCAGTCCCAGTTCCCAGGCGCGGCGTGCAATGTCTTCGTGCATCTGCAGCGAGTGCGAGCCGAGTTCCTTCATGTCACCCAGGATAGCGATCTTGCGGCCGGTCGCTTTGCCGGCTGCCAGCGTGTCCAGCGCAGCGCGCATCGATGTCGGCGCGGCGTTGTAGCAGTCGCTCAGGATCGATGCTCCGCTGGGCGTGGACAGGATCTCCATGCGCATCGGACCGGTCCGGTACGCGTCGATACCGCGCGCGGCGTCTTCGGGCGACACTCCGGCTGCAACGGCAACCGCGACCGCGCCGAGAGCGTTCACGAGATCGTGTCTTGCAGGGGATGCGACTTGCAGCTCAAATACCACGCCGCCCGGTCCGGATGCCGTGCCTCCCCAGCCATTGGCGGCCCGCCGCGCATCGATCAGCCGGAAGTCCGCGCAACTATCGGGGAAGGCTTCGGAGTCGACGAATGTCATCATTCGCTTACCCGCGGTTTCGCCAAGAACCGATGCGTAATCGTCGCCCGCGTTGAACACGGCCACCCCGTGCGATCCGGCAAGCCATTCAAACAGCTCGGATTTGGCGTCGGCGATCGCATCGCGCGAGCCCAGAAGCTCGATATGACTCTCTCCGATCAGCGTAATCACGCCAATCGTTGGTTCGGCGATCCGTGTGAGATCCTGGATTTGCCCCGCGGCCCGCATGCCCATCTCGACAACCGCGGCGCGGTGCTTTTCGGTGAGGCGAAGGAGCGTTTTCGGGAGCCCGATTTCGTTGTTCTCATTCCGATCCGTTCGCAGTACCGGTCCCAAGGGTTTCAATGCGCAGGCAATAAGCTCCTTGGTGCTCGTCTTGCCGACGCTTCCGGTGACCGCGATCACCGGAATATCGAACTCACGCCGCCACGATCGGGCGATCTGACTGAGCGCGGCGAGCGTGTTCGATACGACGAGAAGGGAGTCTGGACGCACTCCGAATGGAACGCGGCTGACGACGGCAGCCGCCGCCCCGGCAGCCAGCGACGCCGCGACGAACTCATGTCCATCGAATCGCTCGCCGCTAAGCGCGAGAAACAGGTCGCCGGGACGCAAAGACCGGGTATCCGTCGATAATCCCGTGACTTCCGTTGCCGCCAGCGCTTCGCCGGGCATCTGCGCGCCGATCGCGCCAGCGATCCGCCGAATACTCATCCGCATGAATCGATCTCCTCACGCGCAACCTTGCGGTCGTCAAAATCGTGAACGACGCTCCCGATGATCTGGTAGGTTTCGTGGCCCTTGCCGGCTATGACGATCAGGTCTCCCTCTTGAGCTTCTTCGCAAACGGCGATCCGGATCGCTCGACGCCTGTCGGGTTCAATGCGGGTTTTGGCCCGCCCGCCCGCCTGGTCTACGCCGGCGAGTATCTCCTTGATAATGGCGTCAGGCTGCTCGCTGCGCGGATTGTCGCTCGTAACAATGACCCGATCGGCCAACTCGGCCGCGATTCGCCCCATAATCGGCCGCTTCGTGCGGTCCCGGTCGCCGCCGCAGCCGAAAACGCACACGAGACGCGTGGGCTTCAGCGCGCGCGCGCTTGCGAGAACGTTCTCCACTCCGTCCGGCGTATGTGCGTAATCGACGAGAACATGGTACCCCTTGCCCTTCGTATCGACGGGCTCGAAGCGGCCTGGGACGCATGGGAGGCTGGACAGACCCGCGCACACGGCATCGATGCGCACGCCGCGAGCACGAGCGGCGCCGATTGCGGCAAGCGCATTGCGGACGTTGAACAGCCCGCCGACGCGAAGGCTGACTGGGTACGATTCGCCGCCTGATTCGGTGACCGTGAATGAGGTGCCGGCGGGGCTGACATTAAGGTTCGTAGCGCGCAGGCGCGCATCGCCGGCATCGACCGCGTATGTCCAGCAGTCGCGTCCCGCCGCTTTGGACAGCGCCGCGAAATCGCGGCCGGTCTCGTCATCGACGTTGATGCTCACGTGGAAGTCTTGCTTGGCGTAGCGTCTGGCGTACTCGTCGAACAGACGGCTTTTGACGTCGCGGTACGCCTGCATGGTCTTGTGGTAGTCGAGGTGGTCCTGCGTGAGATTGGTGAACACCCCTGTATCGAAGGCGCACCAGGCGGTACGCTCTTGATCGATCGCGTGCGAACTCACCTCCATGATGACTTCGTCGACGCCTTCATCGACCATGCGCGCCAATAACTCTTGAAGCTCCGTTGCTTCCGGCGTGGTCGACACTGACCAGTGCGTCTCGACATCGACGCCGCCGATTTTCACGCCTGTGGTTCCGATCACCGCAGTCTTCTTGCCCGCCGCTCGAAAGATACGGTCGAGCATATAGGTCACCGTCGTTTTGCCGTTGGTGCCCGTGACTCCCGTAAGGCCGAGCTTTTCCGAGGGGCGTCCGTAGAGAACCGCCGCCAGGGCGGGCAGCGCGGCGCGCGTGTCCGCCAAATGCAGCCAGGGCGAAGAGTGGGGAGGCGCGGCCGAGTCGCTTACGGCAAGTGCGACCGCCCCGCTTTCGAGCGCCTGCGCAATAAAGGCGTGCCCATCCGAGTGGCCGCCCTTGATGCAGACAAACAGGCTTCCAGGCCGCACTTGCCGCGAGTCGTGCGTGACGTGCGTGATCTCAGTATCGAGATCGCCGCCAGCCGTCAATTCTTTTGCGAATTCAAGCGGCAAAGCAGCCGCGAGTTCCTGTAGCTTCATATTATTGATACGCTTTATGTGAGCGTGCGTAATCGACGGGCGCACCGAGAATCAGATTCAGGACGGCTCGTGCCGCCGGGGCAATTTTTTGCCCGCGCCTCGTTCACGGCGGTGATTTACGATGCTTCGTCAACACGCGTACGGCCTTTTGTAGCTAGCATCCGATTCCAACGCACATCGCTAATCGGTGAAAGCGCTGTGACGGCCCTTTATCAAAAACGGCCACGGCGGCCGGGGAGCCGTCTAACAAGACCTTTCTTTTTTAGGCCGTTTTATGGTGCGTCTTCGCGTGAGATCGATGCTCCCGCGGCTGATCGGGCTTGGTCGTTTTCTCTGGTTCGGTTGTCTTCTCTTGTTTTACCGGAGCGACGGCTGCAGGCGCGTTGTCATCCGTTTTGACTTTATTCCGGTCCGCATAGTCGAGCTTGCCGGGAGCGTCCCGCACAACGTTCATGTACCAGAGGGACTGCTGGGCGACATCGTGGACGACAGGCGCGGCGACGACCGCGCCCCAGTGGACGCCCTGCGGCTTGTTGACGGTACACAGAATGACCAATCTCGGATTGTTGAGCGGGGCGATACCGCAGAAGGAACCGATGTATTCTCCGCCATAGTGTCCGTGTTCCGCAACCTGCGCGCTACCGGTTTTGCCGCCGATATTGTAGCCCTCAATCTGCGCCGGCTTGCCTGTGCCTTCCTCGACTACGGTTTGCAGCATTGAAAGAAGCGCCTTGGCGACCTCAGGTTTGATGATTCGTTTGGGCGGATCCTGCGGCAGCATGCCCTTTACAATATGCGGCGTGATGTGCATTCCCCCATTCGCGAACGTGCAGTATGCCGCGGCGAGCTGGACTGGGGTCACGGAGATGCCCTGGCCGAATCCGACGTTGGCAAGCTGGATGAGCGACCACGGCTTGACATCCGGCGAGCGAAGGTGGCTATGCTGTACGCCAGGCAGACCGATCTGCGGCCTGTCCAAGAAGCCGAATGCCTTTTCGTATTCGTAAAGCTTATTCGCGCCCAGGTGCATTGCATATTGCGCGGCGCCGATGTTGCAGGAGTTCTTGAGCACGGCCCGCATGTCCTCGTCGCCGTGGACGCCATAGGTCGGCGGGTCCTTTGCGCAGTGCACGACGTGGTTGCCGATCTGAATCTGGCCCGAGCAATGCACATGGTGGTTCTGCATGTCGAGCCCCTGAGCGTCCAGAACGGCAGCGAGCGTCACCGATTTGAGCGTCGATCCTGGTTCGTAGAGATCGGAAACCGCACGATTATCCCATTGCTGGTACGTGGTGCCTTTCAAGACGTTGGGATTAAAGACCGGCATGTTGGCGATCGCGAGGACCTCCCCGGTCTTCGGATCGATTACGACGCAGCTTCCGCTTTCCGCGTGGTGGTCGGTGACTGACTTCGCCAACGCTTGCTCGGCATAACGTTGAATGTTCACGTCGATCGTCAGCTGAATGTCATCGCCATTCTTGGCGTCGACGCGCCGGATTTCGGTCCCCGGGATGTCGCGCCGGTGCGCATCGGTTGTGGTTACCGTGTAGCCGTCATGTCCGGCAAGGGCGGCGTTCATCGATTTTTCGATGCCGTATTCGCCAACGTCGAGGCCGTTTTGCTTTGTTAGGAACCCCACAGTGTGGCAGGCGAGCGTTCCTTTCGGGTAGCTGCGGACCCACCGGGTAACGACGGACGATCCGGTGAGGTTGACAGGTTGCTTGGCATCCTTGATATGCGCGGCCTTTTCCGCCGCGAATTGGTCCTGGTACTGCTGGATGTGCTCATATGAGACGCCATGCGCGAGCATGATGAAGCGGATCTTTTTGCCGGCGGGGGTTGTGCGCTGCTGTGCGCCCGCGATCCGAGCGGCGATGGCGTCCGCGGCCTGGCCTGGGAGGAACTTGACGATGTCGGCAGCGAACGCCGCGGGATCCTTTATGACGAGAGGGTCGGCCGCGACATCGCCGACAGCGACATTGATCGCCAGGGGGACGCCATTGCGGTCGACGATGATTCCGCGCTGACTGAGCAAGATCGTCTTGTGGTCGCGGATTTTCTTCGCTTCTGCTTGATAGTAACCGTGCTTGACGACTTGAATGTACGCCAGTCTGAGCGCAAGCGCCACAAACAAGCAGGTTACTATAAAAAATCCAAACCGGACGCGCTGACGGATAATATTCCGATGCAGGCGCATCCGGTCGGATGCATAATCAATTCTTACACTCATGTGCGGCTCCCGGCGCCGTTATCGTGCGATTGTGCGACGGGTTGTAACACCCTGTCTGAACAGTGCGTGTCAGTTCTCTCCTGGCGACCCGGGTCCCGAGTCCGTTGGAACCTGAGCCACCGTGTCCGAGTTCGTTTCGGCCGGTTGCCGCGCGGGAGAGCTTTGGACGGTGACGTAATCGGCTTTCTCACCCATCACCATACCCATTTTCTCCGCTGCCTGGGCAATGCGAGCCGGACTTTCGAGCTGTCCGATCTCGTTAATCAGAGCGTGCTGCCTGGCGACCTCGATCGTCCTCTCAACCTGCAGACCGGTGATGACACGACCTTGGTAAGCGACGCGCATATAAGCAGCCAGATAGATTACTCCAAGGACACAAACGCATGCCGCGCCTGCCAGCAGCGCGGAGATCAGCATCGTTTCGCCTTGGGACCAGCGGTTGGCCTGCGCCATTCGACCTGCCCGCGGCCGGGTTGCGGTAGCGGACGAGAGGGCAGGGCGGTCCGCCTTGGTTCGCCTGCTCGTCGTCCGGACCTCGTCGTGCTGAGGTTCCGCATAACGCAGCTTTGCTCCCGCTGGAATGGAAAGCCGTCCGGCGGAATTCCGTATGGCGGCGGATTCCGCCGTTTCAGCGGGAGCTGCTCGCAGTTTTGTCGGTCTCTCAGCGATCATTGCATGTCCCCTTTTCAGGTAGCCCTCTTTTGGAGCTTTAGTCGTTCCGCGATTCGAAGTTTGGCGCTTCTGGCTCTTGCGTTGTCTGCGATCTCGGAACTGGTTGGTACGATCGGCTTGCGCGTAACCAACATTATTTGAGGCGACGATGCCTCACAAGTGCAGTACGGTTGATGCGGCGGGCACGAGCATTTGCCCGAGAGCGTCGAAAATGTTTGCTTCACGATGCGGTCTTCGCCGCTGTGATAGGAGATCACAGCGATCCGTCCGCCCGGCTTGAGCAGATCGATGAATTGGCGAAGGGCCTTTTCGAGCGATTCAAATTCGTGGTTCACCGCGATCCGTAAAGCCTGGAACGTCCGCGTGGCGGGATTGATATCCTTCGGCCTCGCGGCCGCCGGGATCGCCGCCAGAACGGTATCGATGAGCTGACCGGTAGTTCGATACAGCGCCCCATTGCGCCGCTCAACGACAAACTTCGCAATTCGCGAGGCCCAACGCTCATCAGCGTAATCGCGAAGAACTCGAACGAGCTCCCCCTCCGGGAGATCGTTGAGCAGATCGGCCGCGGTCAGCTCCATCGATCCTTGATCCATCCGCATGTCCAGAGGCGCGTTTGGATCTCTAAACGAAAAACCTCTCTCGGACGCGTCAAGCTGGTGTGACGAGACGCCCAAGTCAAGCAGAACGGCATCGATTTCACTGAGCCTCAGCCGGACGACATTGTCCGCGCCGAGGTCGTAGCGGCTGTGGATCAGATCGATCCTCGGCCGGGATGCTTCCGGAATGGCATCCAGCCTCGCCTGACCCGCATCGATTGCTTGCTTATCGCGATCAATGCCAATCAGATGACCATTCCCGCCGATCGCTTCGGCCATTAGGGCCGAGTGGCCTCCGCCCCCCAACGTTGCGTCCACCACCGTCATCCCGGGCTCAAGCTTCAGCCCGTCAATCACTTCCTTCGCCAGAACCGGCACATGGTAGGTCATCGGTCGGGCACGGTTCCCTCCGGTGCGCACGTTTGTGCGCCGGGGCGTTGCGTCGAGAAGTCTCCCCTTGGGATACGACTGCTAAACAAAATTGCTATGCGTGGAACAGACCCTTGCCAACGCCTGTCGCTTCCGCCGAAGCCATCAGGCTCTCTTCGGAGATTCCGCGAACGAACTCGGACCAGCGCTTCTTGTTCCAGATCTCAACGTGATTGGTCATTCCGACAATGGACACATCGCTCTGGGTTTCGATCATTGCCCAATCACGTAAATGCGGCGAGAGTGCTACCCGGCCCTGGTTGTCCAGGTTCGCATCGATCGCTTCCGCGCAGAAAAAGCGCTGAAGCATTATGGAGTTCTTATCGAGGAAGGGCTGCGCTTTGAACTTCTCATCGAAGAAGGTACGAAAATCTTCTTCGGTGAGGACAAAGAGACAGTGGTCCAGGCCCTTGGTAATAATAAATTTCTCCCCAAGTTGCGGTCTGAATTTGGAAGGGATGATGACCCTTCCTTTATCGTCCACTGTATGTTCAAATCCCCCCCAGTACACATTAATCTCCCGCCACTAGAAACCACTTCGCACCACTGGCTACCATATTAACGCATTCAGCCCCCATTGTCAAGCCGTAATTTGGATTTTGATCGGAGTTATTTTGAGCGTGCATCCGTTCGTGACCGTCGGCGGCAGGCAGATAGACGGGCCACGGCGGCAACAGACATTTTCGTGAAAAATGGGCAAATGTAGCCGATATTGCGTGTGCGCACGCACGATCCGGCGCGATTTAACGGCGCAGGGACGGGCGTTGCGCGAGCCATTGGGGGCGTGGTGGGGCGTCGTGGGGGGAGATGCCGGGGATTCGGGCAATTCCCCACCTGCCGCCACTTTCGGCGGCAAACGAAAACGAAGGCCCAGCCGGTATTGGGGCCTCTTCGACGGATTCAAGTCACGGCTAACGCCGCGCGCGTGTGCGAAGGACTAGCGCGCGTTCGCCAACGCATGCTCGGCGGCTTCGATTTCTCGCCTGCGCTGGCGCTGTACGAGAACCGGCTGCTGGTCGACGCAACGGACGAGCGGGGTCAAGCCGCTCCCCTGGGCCATTTCGACGAGGCGCGGGGCCAGCGTGTACTCGATAAAATCCGCGTACAACTCTGAGTAGTGCGTCAGGGAAACGGATGCGCTCCAGGTCGTCGCAAGCGAGCGATCGGTAGACGGGGCGTAAACGACGGAGGGGCCAGATCCCGTGCTCCAGTCGATTGCAACCTTTTGGGCTCCCGCAGTCTTCCATTCGCCGAGTTTGGCGCGGTAGTCATCGAAATCGAATTCTGGTTCGTGAAGAAGTTTGTTTTCCATGGGTGCTCCGAAGTGTCTCGCCAGTAAGCATGTGTGTAATATACTGGCGTATTGCGAGAAGGATTCAGGACGGCTCATGCCGCCGTGGCATTCTTTCGCTCGCGCCTCGTTCACGGCGGTGATTCACGATGCCTCGTCAACACGCGTACGGCCTTTTGTCGGCGGCGTCCGGACCCAGCGCACATCGTGAAGCAGTGAAAGCGCTGTGACGGCCCTTTTTCAAAAACGGCCCCGGCGGCCGGGGAGCCGTCTTACAAGACTTTTCGATTTTTCTAAGATTCATTCTCGAATATTATAGCGCGCGTTTGCCTCTTCTGACAATAGGATGACCAAAGACCGTGGGGCGATCGCGCTCGGAACGCTTCTCGGATTGTGTGTAATAAACTGGCGTATTGCGAGAAGGATTCAGGACGGCTCGTGCCGCCGGGGCAATTTTTTGCCCGCGCCTCGTTCACGGCGGTGATTTGCGTTGCCTCGTCAACCGGGGAGGCGTCTTACAAGACTTTTCGATTATTTCACGCGCTCTCACTCGGCCTTCGCCTCTTCCTTGAGCCGGACGATTGCCTGGTAGAGGTCTTTGCGGTCGAGGCCGGTCTCCTTAGCGAGGCGTTTGATAAGGTCCTTCCAGTCGCCGCCCTCGCCAGTTGAAAAGGCCAGGTCGCGCGCCGCGGCATCGCCTTCTGCATCGCGGCCGTGGATGACGATGCAGCATTCGCCGCGCGGCGGCTGGGCCATGTAATGCGCCAAAATGTCCGCAAGCGTGCCGCGGCGGTATTCTTCGTGAATCTTCGTCAGCTCGCGCGCGACGCAAGCGAGCCGGTCAGGGCCTAGGATACGGGCCATTTCTTCGATCGTGGCGACGAGGCGTTGCGGGGACTCGAAGAATATCAGCGTGCGCGTTTGGGCGGCGAGGGCTTCGAGACGCTCATACCGGGGGCCGCGCGTCCTCGGCAAAAAGCCCTCGAAGAGAAACCGGGCCGTCGGGAGACCGGACGCGATAAGAGCCGCAATCGGCGTCGATGCGCCTGGCAGAGGCGAGACGGCGACGCCAGCGTCGATTGCCGCGCGGACGAGGTCCACGCCTGGGTCCGATATGCCAGGGGTCCCGGCGTCGGTGACCAGGGCGACGCTTTGTCCCTCCTCCGCCATCTTGCGCACGAGGGCGGTCGTGGCGGCCTCTCCGCTGTGCTCGTGATAGGCGACGAGGCGCGTCCCGATGCCGAAGTGAGTCAACAGCTTGCGCGTCTGACGCGTGTCCTCGGCGGCGACGATGTCGACCTCCTTGAGCAGACGAAGGGCTCTCAGCGTGATATCTTCAAGGTTTCCAATGGGGGTCGCGACAAGATAAAGCGTTGCCGCCATTAGAATGTCACCTGATAAGTTGCGTCCACTTCCTGCGTTCTGATTCGCGTTCCGTAGTTGGACATGGACAGCGGGACATTGCCGCCAACCGGCAGGGCGCTGAGCTTAGCCGTAAACGGATCCTGGCGATAGTCGACGTATTGGATGCCGATCGATTGGCGGCTGTCGAGTTTGTAGTACGGCCCGGCGCTGATCTCGCGCGACGCAGGTTCCGGGAAGCTGTTGTCGTGGCGCAGGCGGTTGCGGTAGCTTACGGCGAGCCTGAGGCGTTCTCCAAGGTCCTGGCCAAATACGCCGGAAAGCTCCTGCGTGTTCGGCCCATTGGGCATGCCGATATAGCTGTAAAGTCCTCGCTCCCAGGCCGCGTTGTTGTTCTGGAATACGTTTGATGTCGGGTCCGCGAAAGCGTACTCGACCGTCAGGCTGGTTCCGGTTCCCGTATGGGTGCTTGCGCCGAACAGGTAGCCGATTCTCCTCGGGGTTTGGCTGTTCGAGTGCCCAAGGGAGAGGCCGAGAAAGTCGCCGGCGAGCGGCGAGCGGAAATCGTCGATAAAATATTGCGTGTAGAGCCGGGTGTCGGGACCGGCGGAGTAGTTAAGCCCAAGAGCGGCGTTGTAATTGAATTGGCTGTCCAAATAATCGAGGTTCGTCCCTTTGAAGACCAGAAAGGGCATCGGGGTTGCGGCGAGAGATCCCGAATACGACGACTTAAACGCTTCCTCGTAGTCGACATTCCAGAGTTGGCTGAATTCGTATTCGATCCGTCGACCCTCAAAGTAGCGTTTGCCTTCGTAGTCGTTGAAAGTGGAGGCGAATTGCGTATATCGCCAGTTCTTTCCAAGCATCGCCCCCAGGCTAAAGGGAAATGCGACTTTGATCTCATCGTATGCAGGAACGTTGTCCGAAATCAGCTCGGCCCCGCGCATCGCCGGCCCCCATCGCTCGAACATGCGACCTGCCGAGATTTCCAGGCCGTTGCCGCCGCTGTACTGGATGTATCCTTCGTTGAGGCCCTGGAAACTGTGTGCGCCGACGTCGTTGTACGTATTTCGCCGCCAGTCTTGCGCCCAGTTCGATGCGGATAGGGTCCAGGACCAATGCGGGGAAAGCGCTTCGCCGGTTACGGCCCGGTAGATCAGCATCGATCCGGTTCGCGCCGTGCCGCCGCTCTTGATCCGCTCTTCCGGCTGCAGGGTTCCCGTGTATCCTATCGCCCCAGTCTTCTTGCCCAAGTGGATGGACGAGAGCAATGCGTCGATATCCACATCTTGTTCAATGAGTTCGCTGCGAAGATCGTTTACCGCGAGATCCGCGAGCGCGACGGAAGACGCGTCGCCTCGGAGCTGATCCGCGCCATCGCAATCGATCAGGCCGGTCTTCAGGATTTTTGCGAGCTGAGCCCTCGTGTGGAGCAAGTCCGCCGTGAAATCGTTGGGATGGACGGAGTCGCCAAGATAACCTCTAGCGGCAAGAGCAGCCACATAGTCGTTCAGTGCGGCTCCCTGGGGCACAATGTCGGTAGGCGCGGCAAAAACTGCCGATGCGCCAAGGATCAGCAAGGCGGCGGCAAGAGAGAGTCGTTTGATCAATTTGAGGCTCCAGGACTAAATAGATGGATGCGAATACCCAGCGCCGCACCCGCTGTTCATACATAGGATTGCAGCTGGAGGCATGATACTCCAATCCGGTGCTAGAGATCAATCCGCGTGCGAAATCTCGTCATTTCGTGCCCGAACGCGGCAAGCTTGACGATTCAAGTGAGCATGCCGCCGGAGCGTCCACAAGCACGACGGTGCAATTCGCTGCCATGGGACGCAGGAAAATCGACAAGAGAGCTAGAACCAATTCGCCAATGGCTGTGGAAAAATGCCAGCAGCCACATGTTAAGTGATCGACTAGTCTCTGGATTGAAAGGAACTCGTCTTGTGAAGGTCTTAGCCTCTCTGCTTTTGATTGGCATTGTTGCGGTTGGCGCGGTTTCCGTTGCGCAAGCTCAAGCTGGCGGGAATGGACCGAACGGAACCGGCATTCCGGAACCGATCGTTTTGCGCCTCGGAGTCGAGTGGCCAAACGATGCTGCTACTCGCACTTGGGCCGGCTACGCGCCGGTGTACGCGGGGATCGATTACGCGATCGGTCAGACGGGACCGGTCGGAACAAGCATCTCGTCGCTCTACCTGGATTATTGGGGCGGCGCTGTCAACGGCGGCGACGTCAACGTCTATGGCTTTGGTCTGTCGGACCGCGTGTACGCGACTCCGGCGGGCGGGACCCCTGGTCAGACCGGGCAGCAGTACTTCACGGGCGGCGGTTTTGGAGCCTACCAGATTTCGGACTCCAATGGCAACGGGACTGTGTTTGGCGTAAAGTTGTTCGGCGGGGTCGAGTTCAGCCAGAAGGTGATCTTGCAACTCGGCTACAATTTGCTTCCGGCGAAGACGGGACTGAATCCGAGTGGGTTCAACCTGCAACTCGGCTTGCGAATGTAGCGCTCGTAGGGAATACGAAGGTGCGCGACGCTGGCCTTACGCAAGGCCGGCGTTCGCATCGTAAGAGTCGAAGATCGTGACCCCGGCGGACGTGCCAATCCGGTTAGCGCCGGCGTTGAGCAACGTGACCGCCTGTTCCACCGTCTTGATCCCCCCCGATGCTTTGACGCCCATGGTAGTCGGGCCGATCGCGCGGCGAATTAGCCTGATGTCGTCGGCGACAGCTCCTCCGCAACCGGTGCCCGTGGATGTCTTGATGAAATCCGCCCCGGCATCCCGTACGATACGGGAGGCAACTTCCTTTTCCGAATCGCTTAGCACCCCGGTTTCGATAATCACCTTCAGCAGGACGCGGCGCGAATCGTGCAGGCCCGCGGTTGACGTGATCGCATCGACGCTCTCGCTGATGTCGCGGCTCACGCCGTCGAAGTCGCCTGACTTGAACTTCGATAGGTTCATGACCATGTCGACTTCCTTGGCGCCATTGGCGATTGCGTTGCGGATTGCGAAAACCTTGGCGGAACGAGTGTCCGCCCCGAAGGGAAAGGAGATCACCGTACACACCTTGACGTCCGACTCCTGAAGCGCCCGCGCCGCGGTCCCTACCCAACAGGGAAATATGCAGACCGAGGCGAAATGTCGCTGCGCCGCTTCGTCGCAGGCCCGCAATATGTCGTCGCGCGTCGCCAATGGCCGCAGGATCGTATGATCGATCATCTTTGCGAACTGTTCTCGGCTATACATGGTTCTCTTTCGTAGTCGTGCCGCTTTTCCATTCGCTAACCATCTTACGGATCGTCGTCTCCCATTCGGCCGATCCGGCATTGGATCGGAGGGCCTCGACCAGTCTGCTGCCAATTACGACGCCGTCGCTAATTGAGGAGACCTGCTTCACATGTTCGCGAGTGGATATTCCGAACCCGACGCATACCGGCAAGTTCGTTTTGTTCTTAATGGAAGTCACGAGCCGGTGTAGATCTTCCGGTACGTCGCGTTGCACGCCAGTAACGCCCGTGCGGGAGACGCAGTACACGAAGCCTGAGTTCATGTCCGAGACCACGGCGTCGATCCGCTCCGGCGTGCTGGTCGGCGCGAGCAGGAAAATGGTTGCGATCTTCCGTGCGTCGGCTTCCGTCTTCCAGGGGTCGGCCTCTTCGGGCGGCAGGTCGCTGAGAATGACTCCGTCCGCGCCCGCGTCGGCCATCTCCTGCGCAAAGCGTGCGAGGCCGATCCTGAGGACGTTGTTGTAATAGCCCATCAGGACGATCGGCGTCTGGCTTTCGCGGCGAACGCGGCGGACGACATCGAAAACGAAGGGGGGATTGACGCCGGCGTCGAGGGCGCGCTGCGTGGCCGCCTGGATGGTGGGACCATCCGCCATCGGGTCCGAGTAAGGGATGCCCAGTTCAACGACATCCGCTCCCGCTTCGGCGAGAGCCAATACAACGCGTGCGGTCTTCTCGACCGTGGGAAATGGATCGCCCGCGGCGACATATGTGACGAGAGCGGCTTCGCGTCGTGCTTTGAGCGCGGCAAATGTGGCATCGAGACGGTTTGGCATCAGTTGGTTCTTACCGGGCTTTCGGTTTGTGATTGCAGATGAACGAGATTGCATCATCGGCGTTCAGAAGATGTATCTCGCTTGCGCCGCGCATTTCCGTGGGCGACGGCGGGAAATCGCTACATACGCAGATGACAAGGTTTGTAATAAACTGGCGTGTTGCAAAAAAGATTCAGGACGGCTCGTGCCGCCGGGGCAATTTTTTGCCCGCGCCTCGTTCACTGCGGTGATTTACGTTGCTTCGTCAACACGCGTACGGCGTTTGTAGCTAACGTCCGATAGCAGCACGTATCGCGAATTCACGAAAGCGCTGCGCCTGCCCTTTTTCAAAAACGGCCCCGGCGGCCGGGGAGCCGTCTTACAAGGCCTTTCGATTTTTTCACGCTTTCTTAGATTTTGAGCAGCTCGGCGACGGTGTCGACATCCTTATCGCCGCGTCCGGATAGGCTTACGAGAACGATTTGGTCCTTGGGCAGATTGGGCGCAAACTTGCGCACGTACGCAAGGGCGTGCGAGGATTCCAGGGCAGGGATGATGCCTTCCATCCTTGCGGTCCACTGGAATGCGTCGAGCGCCTCTTGGTCCGTAACGGTAACGTACGACGCGCGTCCGATCTCTTTCCAGTAGGCGTGCTCCGGTCCAACGCCCGGATAGTCCAGTCCGGCGCTTACTGAATGCGTCGGCATGACCTGTCCGTACTCATCTTGGAGGACGAACGAATGCGATCCGTGCAGGACGCCCTCGCTGCCAGCGGTGAGCGTTGCCGCATGCTCGCCGGTCTCGATCCCGCGTCCGGCGGCCTCGACGCCGATCAGCTTGACGGATTCATCGCGTACGAACGGATAGAACATGCCCATGGCGTTGGATCCGCCGCCAACGCAGGCGATGACGTGATCCGGGAGGCGCCCTTCGTCGTTCAATATCTGTTTGCGCGCTTCCTCGCCAATGACCGCCTGAAAGTCCCGGACCATTACGGGATATGGGTGCGGTCCCGCGACGGTCCCGATGATGTAATGCGTGTTGCGAATATTGGTGACCCAGTCGCGCATCGCCTCATTCAGCGCGTCCTTGAGGGTTTTGGTGCCGCTTTCGACGCTCACGACCGTAGCGCCCAGAAGGCGCATGCGGACGACGTTGAGGTGCTGGCGGATGATGTCTTCCGCGCCCATGTAAACGACGCACTCGCAGCCGAAGCGGGCGCAGACGGTTGCCGTCGCAACGCCGTGCTGGCCAGCGCCGGTCTCCGCGATAATGCGCGGTTTGTTCATGCGGCGCGCGAGCAGGATTTGGCCAAGCGCATTATTGATCTTGTGGGCGCCCGTATGCGCGAGATCCTCTCGCTTGAGGTAAATCTTCGCGCCGCCCAGTTCGGCGGTCATTTTCTCGGCGAAATAAAGGGGAGTGGGACGGCCAACATAGTGCGCCGCGATGAAGTTGAACTCTTTCCAAAATTCGCGATCGCTGCGCGCTTCCTCGTAGACGGCCGTTAGCTCGTCCAGGGCGGGAACGAGAGTTTCGGGAACGAAGCGGCCTCCGAAACGACCGCCAAACCGGCCCAGTTGATCGGGAGCGTACTCATCCTCGGCAACCTGAGCGGCGCCGCTCGCGTTCTCTGCTTTCACACTCATTCCAAGTTCACCCTCTTAAGGCATTGTAACACGCGCTAATCTCCAAAGTCAATCAACGGCTGCCTGCCTGAACCGAACCGCGCGTCCTGATGGAGGCCTCCACGAAGCTCGCCGTGCAGGAATATCGTCTGGCGGCGGGCAATTTAGGCCTGGAACAGGCTTTTCCCCAGCGCGTGGGAAAGGCGTAGGAATACGATTGGGATGAACGGAATGACACTCTTGCCCCCTACCACTCTGCCAGCCGCGCTCGACGATGCCTATGCGCGTCTCGACGGCGATCTTCTCGTAACCGGCAACTCGTTGATCGAACGCCGCTGGCGGCTGCGCGGGGGCGTTCTCGAAACCGCCGCGATCGTCGACAAGGCGCGGGGCGTCTCGTGGACGCGGCCATTGGGCGATGCTGCCACGCAAAGCAAGATGGCGGCCTCTTTCGCCGTTGAGCTCGGGCAGCAAACAGCCGTCTCATCGCCGAGCCTGACCGTGGCCGTCGATCTAGCGATCGCCGCGTATCGGATCGAGGTGTTTCCTGGCGTCCCGTCGATCGTGACGAGCGCAACGCGGGCGAACGCGGCGGCCGTTGGCGGCGAACTCCTGCCGGAAGCCGCTCCGACAGGGATCGAGACCGCGTCCGTGACCGAGGAGCTCGCCGACGATAACGATATTGCCGACCTGTTCACGCTGAACGATCGCAACGCGCGGTTAAAGCATGTTGTCTTTGCCGACAGGACGGACGGGCACAATGAGCTCGTGTTGGAGAGCTCGTATCGCCTTCACTGGAGCGAATCCCGGCTCGTCCTCTCCGGGAATCTTTTCGCCATCGAGCTTATTCTCTCGCGTGGAGGGCTGGCGTTTCTGAAGCTTGCGCCTCTGCCGCACGCTCGGCCTGACAAAACGCCGTTCGACCTTTCGATCGCACACGGACGCAATGTCGTCGTGAGCGCATTGGCGGGCGGAGACCGGTGCGCGACGCTGACGTACGATGGAACCCAGGAGGGTTTGACAAGAGCGTTGCACGGCTTGCAGAGGGCGTTTCGCGGCTACGAAGAAGGCCGCGACGGACTATTCGTAAGCAATACCTGGGGCGATCGCGGGCAGGACGGGCGGGTGAGCGAATCGTTTTTGCTTCGCGAGATCGACGTCGCGCGCCGGGTCGGCGTGGATGTCGTCCAGATCGATGACGGCTGGCAGGCGGGACGGACATCAAACTCAGTCGAGGCAGGCGGGATTTGGGAAGGCTTTCAGGCGGACAAGGGCTTCTGGAAGGCGCATCGTGAGCGCTTTCCACGCGGGCTTGCACCCGTGGTCGCCGCGGCGCGCGCGGCGGGATTGTCGATAGGTCTCTGGTTCGCGCCGGATTCGTCCTCGGATTTTGCACACTGGCGAGCCGACGCCGACACGCTGCTCGATATCCATCGGACGATGGGGATTAGCGCGTTTAAGATTGACGGCGTCGAATTACGCTCGCGGCTCGGCGCGGAGCGCTTGCACGAGTTCCTGCGGGCCGTTCGGGAAGAGTCTGCCGGGCGGATCGTCTGTGACCTCGATGTGACGGCGCAGACGCGTCCCGGTTATTTTGGCGCTCCCGAGGCCGGTCCGGTTTTTGTCGAGAACCGTTATACCGATACGCCAAGCTACTATCCTCATGCGACGTTGCGCAATCTCTGGAGCCTTGCTCAATACATTGATCCGATCCGCTTGCGCATCGAACTGCTCAACAATGCGCGCAATGCCGCTAAGTACGGCGACGATCCGCTTGCGCCCGTGCACTACGATCCTGCGTACCTGTTCGCGTCCGCCATGCTGGCGTCGCCGCTTGGCTGGTTCGAGCTGACCGGGCTCTCCGAGGCGTACGTGGCGCGCGTTACGCCTCTCGTCGCCTTGTGGCGGACACATCGCGACGAGTTGCGGCGGGGCGTGGCGCTGCCTGCGGGCGAGCAGCCGGACGGCGGCGCATGGACGGGCTTCGTGGTGGAAGCACAGGGCAAGGACGCGCTCCATGTGCTCGCCTTCCGCGAGCTGAATGACCGGCCGTCAACGACGTTTACGCTGCCGCTCGGCGCGGATGGTTGGAAGACGGAAGTTCTCTTCGGCGACGGCGTCGTGCACGTGAGCGGCAGACAGGCAAAGATTGAGCTGCCGTCGCCGTTGTCGTTTGTTTGGGCCAGGGTGAGCGCGTGAGATAGGTGAGGATCTAGAAAACCTCCCGGGCCGCTTCATTCAGCCGCAATAGATAGAAGATAAAAATGCCACTAAATGTTCTGATCATCGTACTTAAAGCCGCTGCGCCGTCTGAGCATGTTCGCAACGCTATTAACGCCTCGATGCGCCAGCTGCTGCAAGCGGACGATCACTGGGAAATCGGCGGGGTTGAGCGCGTTGGCGATGCCAACGGGTGGGACCTCGCGGTCGTCTGGGACCCCGTAGGTTGGCACGCGGCCGCCAGGCCGCTGGCGGAAACGCGGATCCCGTGCTTTGCGATGACGCACAGGTTAGTGTTTCACCCATACTTCGCGGCATTCATGCGCGAGGTGGACGAACGCGGGGGGCGCTTGCTGCCCGCGGGCGAGCCCGGCGAAATCGCGGCATCGATCGATGCGGTTCGTGCGGCGCAATCCCTATCCGAGACTCGCCTCCTCGTGATCGATGACAACGAGGGCAACGAGCGCGCGGAGCAGGTTGCGCGGTTTTCGCGGAACAGTCGCGAGCGCCTTGGCGTGGAAATCGAGCGCCGTCCCGTTGCCGAACTGCTCGACCTTGCGGCAAAGCAGCCGGTCGCGGCTGTGGAGGAGGAGTGGCGTCGCTGGCTGGACCGGCTTCTGGTCGACGCCGGCGAAATGAGCATCGAGCACATGATGCAAGTCGTCCGGCTCTATCTAGCCGAGCGTCAGATGCTGTCGGACTGCGGCGCACATGGCGTGACGGTGGATGATATCGGGGCGTTCTTGCTGGCGAAAGCGAATCGTGTCATGCCAAACGTTACGTACGGTCTGCTCGCCAGCGACGGATTTCTCGCGTGTGAGGAGGGCGACATCGAGGTGTTGACTACGGAGGCGATCCTGCGCGCGGGACTTGGCGCTCATCCCGCCATGAGCAATATCTATATGGCGTACCGGGATGAATTGGCAAACCTTGAGCCGGGGGCGCATTACACGGCGGATCTTGAACGGAAAGATTTTCTGCAGTGTTTGGCTGACAATCATCTCGTCGCATCCCATTTTAGCACGGCCGGCGTGTTGCCTCCGAACATGATGCGCGAAGAGCGCTACCGGGTCGTTGAGACGCTTCCTTCGTGGCCAGGGCAGTGCATGACGTCGTCGACGCCGCGCCAGGGGCCGGTCGTTCTCGGGCGCCTCGCGCCGGATGCGTCGCGCGTTCACCTCGTGTCAGGCGAGGTCGACGAATGCCATAACGACGAGCGGATCAGTTGGTATCGAGGGCGCTGGATGATCCGTGTTCCAAGCGCCAAGGGATTTACGGAGAACTGTCTGCATCACCACTACGCGATCGGACCGGAGAACGGGCGGAGCGCGGTTCTCGACACGCTGACGGGCCGGATCCTGGGGTTGGGGCGGTTCGATGCCGGGAATTTCCGGGCAGGCGGTTAGAGCGTGTAATACATCGAAAGGCCTTTTAAGACGGCTCCTCGGCCGCCGTGGCCGTTTTTGAAAAAGGGCCGTCAGAGCGTTCGCGGCTTCACGATGTGCGCTGGGATCGGACGATGGCGGCAAAAGGCCGTACGCGTGTGGTTGCCGCGTGTATCGCAAGAAGAGACCCCTCCACCCAGGATGGGACCTGTCATCCTCGGCGGGAAGGTGGGCTTCGCTCGAAGCGCGTTGCGACGAGGTCGTTGACTACGTAATCTACTTGGCGATGGTCGCCGAGACGATCGTGTCGCCGACTTGCAGCCTATCGGCGATGTCCAGGCCCTTGATAACCTGCCCAAACACGGCGTAGTTGCCATCGAGGAACGGGACGGGATCGATGCAAATGTAGAATTGGCTTCCAGCGGAATTCGGCTCGTTGGTGCGCGCCATGGCGACGGCGCCTTTGGTGTGCCTGAGCGGATTGTCGACGCCGTTGGACGTAAACTCACCCTTGATCGTCCAACCGGGTCCGCCCGAACCATCACCCCTGGGATCGCCGCCCTGGACGATTTTGCACGTTTCGTGCTGCGGATCGAGGTTGGTAATCCTGTGAAACGTCAGGCCGTTGTAGAACTTATTACTGACGAGCCTCAGGTAGTTGGCCGTCGAGATCGGCGCTTGCTTCGGGAAAAGCTCGATCAGTATTTTGCCGAGCGGCTCGCCGTTATGGGCCACAGCAAGCGCCACGACGGGATTGCCGTCGACTGCGGTAGGGTACGGTTCAGGCGATTCGTTAGGCTGCTGGGGTTGCGGCAACCTGTCGAGAGAGAAATCGAGCGTCGCATTGCCGCCTCGCGATAGCGTGACTTGCTTGGCGCGCGTCTCGTAACCCGCAGCCGAAACATCGACTTCGACCGTCTTGCTCTTAGCCTCGCCGAGATCCAGTGTAACGGTTGACCCCGCAGTCGCAGAGCGGCCGTCGACAAGGACTTTTGCGCCAGGAGTTGCGCAGGACACGGTCAGTGTCGCGGTCGTCGCAATATCCGTGATTATGGGCGTTGTTGCATTCGCGACTGGCACGAAGTAAAAGTTATCGTTAAGCAAGCCGTCATAATCGAATGGATACTGGTCGTGATTGCTGCGGTCGTAAACCGAAGCGCGCGTGTTCTGGAACACCTGATGAATGTTGAGACCAGGCGTTTTCAGGTTCTTGAGGAGTTCCTGCGTAAAGAGACCGTTCGATTCTCCGGGGTTATCCGAGGCGGTCTTGCCTTCGGCCGTCGCGTAGGAGATGTACACCCCCTGGGCTTCCAAGCGGCCCAAGCCTCGGCCGCCCCAGGCGCGGGTGCCCTCGAATGGATTGTTGCGGCAGGCGTCGAGGATGACGATGTTCACTCGAGCGCCCGCGGACTGCATTTCGTCGAGCGCCTTCTGAGCCGAATACGCGTAATCGTCAACGTCTTGTTTGTTCTTGAGGCCCTCGAACCCAATCGGGATTAAATAGTTCTTTCCGTCGACCTGCATCCCGTGGCCAGAGTAATAGAACAACGCCACCGTGCCGGATCCGGACTGACTGACCGCGCCGCTGAAGTCGTGAACCGAATCCCTGATGTTCTCTCGGGTGGCATCGAGTACCAATGTGACCGTGAAGCCCAACGATTGCAGCGTCCGGGCCACGGCTTTGGCATCGTTTTCGGGATTCGTGAGCTCGTTTGCGCCGCCGTAGTGAGTGTTGCCGATCACGAGCGCAAAGCGATGCTCGCCAGTGACCGGCGAGGCTACTCCGCTCAACACGATGCGGCGCGCCGGGGACTGTGCAAACGCCGTAAGCGGCGCAAGCAGGAGCGCGATGCAACAGCCTAACGCAACTAACGCCCAACCAGATAGGCTGAGCGTTAGAGGTTTAATCGCCTTATTCGACATAAAGAACCTACTCGTGTGTCCGCAATACGAACGTCGTATGCACCGCGTCCATCCAGGGATGTGAGCGATCGACCTACTTGGCGACAGTCGCCGTTACGATCTTATCGCCAACCGCAAGCTTGTTCGCGATGTCCAGGCCTTTGATAACCTGCCCGAACACGGCGTAGTTGCCATCGAGGAACGGGACGGCATCGACGCAGATGTAGAATTGGCTTCCCGCGGAGTTTGGCTCGCCGGTGCGCGCCATTGCGACTGCGCCCTTTTTGTGCTTGAGCGGGTTGTTGACGCCGTTGGACGTAAACTCGCCCTTGATCGTCCAGCCGGGCCCGCCCGATCCATCGCCCTTGGGATCGCCGCCCTGGACGATCTTGCCGGCGCCGTGTTGCTCATCGAGGTTGGCAATCCGGTGGAACGTCAGGCCGTTGTAGAACTTGTTGTTGACGAGCTTCAGGTAGTTGGCCGTCGAGATCGGCGCTTGCTTCGGGAAAAGCTCGATCAGTATTGTGCCTAACGGCTTGCCTTCATGAGCGACATTTAAGATTACGACAGGGTTCGACGCGGTCTTCGTTTTGGCGGCGGCTGCCGGCTGAGACACGACGGTCGCAACGGCGCACAAGACGGCAACGCTTGTCGCAATGGAGCGGAACAAATCCTTCAAAATCGATCTCCTTTGAAATCAGATAGCCTCGGCGGCAACCTTCCGGATTAAGAACCTTCGGATTTGCGCGAAGATTTAGCCGCTGGCTTTGCGGTTCCATCGCGATGACGCAAGGCGGCCTCGATCAGGCCCGCGAACAGCGGATGCGCCCGGTTCGGGCGGCTACGGAATTCGGGGTGAAACTGCGTCGCGATGAAATACGGATGGTTTGGCAGTTCGATAATCTCGACCAGACGGTAGTCGGGCGAGACGCCGCTGAAGACCATGCCGGCGCGCGCCATTTGCTCGCGGTAGTCGTTATTGACCTCGTACCGGTGGCGATGGCGCTCCTGAATGAGCTCTTCATCGTACAGCTTTGCGGCAAGCGATTTCTGCGCGAGGCGGCAAGGGTAGGCGCCCAGTCGCATCGAGGCTCCCTTATCAGCGATCTCTCGCTGCTCGGGAAGCAGGTGGATCACCGGATGCGGCGACGCGGGGGCGATCTCCTCGGTGCTGGCTCCCGCCAGATTACAGACGTTGCGGCAGAATTCGATGACGGCCATCTGCATGCCATAGCAGATGCCCAGGAAGGGCACGTTGTTTTCCCGAATGTAGCGAATGGCCTTAATCTTGCCTTCAGTACCCCGCTCGCCGAAACCGGGGCCGACAATCAGACCGTGAATGCCTTCGAGCCGGGATGCAACGATATCGTCCGTGGCATCGTCAAGCTCTTCGCTGTCGATCCAGATCTGTTCGACACGGCAATCGTTGGAGATGCCGGCATGCTTGAGGGCTTCCGCGATCGAGATATAGGCGTCGCCGTTGGCAACGTATTTGCCGACGATGGCGACTTTCACCGCGTCGTTGGCGGGCTGGTTGATGCGGCGGACGATCTCGATCCAGTCTTCCAGGTTCGGCGGGGTCTCCGGGAGCCCCAGGCGCTGAACGGCGATTCGGGCGAGACCTTCGGCCTCGAAGTGCAGAGGGCATTCGTAGATGCTCTCGATGTCGCGCGCTTCGATGACGGCGTCCTTGTCCACATCGGTGAACAGCGAAATCTTTTCTTTCATCTCCTCGGTTAACGGAAGCTTGGTGCGGCAGACGAGGACGTCGGGCTGTATGCCGATCTCGCGCAGCTTGATGACCGAGTGCTGGGTCGGCTTGGTTTTAACTTCCCCCCATGGGCCGACATACGGGATGAGCGTCACGTGGACATAAAGCACATTGTGCGCGCCGACATCCTTGCGAAGCTGGCGGATCGCCTCCAAGAACGGCAATCCTTCAAAGTCGCCGATCGTACCGCCAATCTCGCCGATAAGGACATCCGCGCCGCTGGACTTGCCAAGCGAGACAATGCGCTCTTTGATTTCGTTGGTGATATGCGGAATCATCTGAACGGTCGCGCCCAGGTAATCGCCGCGGCGCTCCTTGGCGATGACGCTCGAATAGATGCTTCCGGTCGTTACGGTGGACTCGCGCGTCAAGTTGACGTCGACGAACCGCTCGTAGTGTCCAAGGTCGAGGTCTGTTTCCGCGCCATCGTCTGTCACGAAGACCTCGCCGTGCTGATACGGGTTCATCGTACCGGCGTCGACGTTGATATAGGGGTCAAGCTTTTGGATGGTGACGCTAAGGCCGCGGTTTCTGAGGAGGCGACCGAGCGAGGCGGTGGTGATGCCTTTGCCGATCGAGGAAACGACGCCGCCAGTCACGAGAATATACTTCGTCTGTTTCTGAGTCATGTCGTTCCGTATTATACTGCAATTTGCCCCGAATTATTCGGGCAGGCGGAAGGCAAATCAGGGCGATCGCATCTACAACTGTTAGCAGCGGCGCGAGTCCGGTCCTGAAAGGGCCGGCCTGTGTTGAGAAAGCCCGTGAACGGGCCTAATCGGTAGACGGCCTGCATTTTGTAAGGCGGCAGCCCCATTGATGGAGCTTGACATCTCAGGACGGTCGTTAACGGCCGGAAACCGCGCCAATATCGGTGACAATCGTTGATATTAGTATATGCGGTCCCCCTGGAAGGCAAATAAGAAGGCCGCCGGGCAAGCATTGCACGGCGGCCTTCAAGGGATGTTCGTTAGAACTCGTCCATTGTGCGGGTGACGGCTCCGCCGCCCACAACTTTCAGCGTGGCGGCATGGCTGCTTCCCGTACGAGGCTTTGGCGCACGGACGCCGCGCTTCTCGACCGGCTTTGCCGGAGCCGTCGCAAGAGCCGCGCCGAGCAGTCGCTCGTCGACTTTGAACTTGCGGACAAGATCGCGCAATTCGTGGGCCTGCGCCGACATCTCTTCGCTCGACGAAGCCGCCTCCTCGACGAGGGCCGCGTTTTGCTGGGTGATCTCGTCCATCTGAAGGACCGCCTTGTTCACCTGGTCGATCCCGGCGGCCTGCTCCTGCGACGCGGCGCAAATCGCGGATACGATTTCCGCGACTGTGTTGCCGGATTCGACGATCTGGCGCAGCTGTTCGCCGCTCTTGTTGACCAGCTCGGAGCCCGATTCCACCTTGTTGACGCTGTCCTTGACGAGCGCCTTAATCTCCTTGGCTGCCGTGGAAGAGCGTCCGGCAAGGTTGCGCACTTCCGACGCCACGACCGCGAATCCCCGGCCTTGCTCGCCGACGCGCGCGGCTTCGACCGCGGCGTTCAAGGCAAGCAGGTTCGTCTGGAAGGCGATCTCATCGATGACTGAGATGATGTCGCTGATGTGCTTGCTGGATTCGTTGATCCCGCGCATTGCCTCGACGGCCTGCGCGACCACCTCGCCGCCAGCGAGGGCGAGCGAGCGCGAGTGCGTGGCGACATCGTTTGCATGCAGCGCATTCTCCGCGTTCTGCTTGACGATGCTTGTCATCTGCTCCATGCTTGCGGCCGTCTCTTCCAGGCTCGACGCCTGTTCGGCCGTTCGGGCCGAAAGGTCTTCGTTGCCGGAGGCGAGCTGAGTGGATGCCGCGGCGATGGCTTCGGATGCGCCGAGAGCATGGCCGATCAGTTCGCTGAGCGAAGAGCGCGCGGCGATGAACGCGTCGGCCATTGTCGCCGTGCCGTCGTAGATCGTGTTGAATGAGTCGGCGAGGCTGGCAAAGTCGCCCTTGCTTGCGATATTTACCTGATCCGCTCTTGGGGGCAGACTAGCAGTCAGATCGCCCTCGGCGAGCGATTCCATGCATGAGGCAAGATCCGCCGACGACACGCTGATCCCTTTTGCGGCAGCGTTGGCCTGGCCAACGAGGGTGCTTAAAGAGCGCTGCGCGTTCTGGAATTCGTTCGTAATGTGGTCGTTGCTATCGTAGATATTGCTGAACGACGCCGCGAGCGCCGCAAAATCGCCCTTGCCGTCGATTTCAACGCGCGCACTGTTGGATTCGATATTTACCCCGAGGTTGCCGTCCGCGAACTGCTGCATTCCGGACGCAAGCTGAGCGGAGGATTCCGAGATGGCGCGGGCAGCCGTTTCGGCTTGGCCGATGACATTTCCCAGCGACCGTTGCGTTTCGGTCAAACCCACGGTTGCGTCCTTCCCTGCGCCGATCATTTCGTCGAAGACGCGCGCCAGGTCGCCGAATTCGTCTTTGCGCGACCAGTTGAGGGATTGCGTGTGCTTGATCGCCTTGGGCGTCAGGTCCCCATTGCCCATAGACTGGAGATTCGCCGCGAGGCTGACGAAGGTTTCGCGCAGGTCCATTACGCTTTTCGTGACTCCCGCGAGCAACGACGTAACGGTATGGGTGATGAGCCACGCGACGAGGAAGCCGATAACGATAGCGGCAATGAGCAGAACGATCATGATATTGCGCGCCATGCGGTACGTGCCCGCTGCGTCGGCCGCGAGCTGCTGTGCACGCGTCGTGTTCCACTTGATCATCGACGTAACGGCTTCACGAGCCGCGGCGAAGAAGGGCTCCGCTTGATAGTTGATCAGCTTGTTGCATGCGGCGGCATTGTGGGCGCGAGTTGCGGCGGTAATGGCCGGTTCGAGCGCAAGAGCTTGTTGCCAAGCAGTGTTGAACGCCGCAAGATTAGCCCGGTCCGTTGAGTCCGTGGCGATTTTGTCATAGGCCTGCAAATCCGCTGCCACTTCCGCTTTTCTTTCGTTCATGCTCTGGATCCGCTCTTCGACCATCTTGGGGTCGAGGGCGATGACGGAGCGGAACTGTTGAACGCGGTATTGCCGGAAATCGCCTGTTAGATTGGCGGCGATTACGGTTTCGGCTTGGGCCTGCGTAACAATCGTGTTTGTTCGTTCGTTCATCACGCTCATCCGGCTAATTGCGGCAATCGTGGAGATGAGCGTTAGCAGAAGACATACGCCAAATCCAAGGATGAGTTTCGTAGAGACGCGGAGATTATCGAAGACTGACATTTTCGATTCCTTTTCGCTGACGCCGGCGTGGATAGCCTTAGGTCCGCGGTGCGAGATTCGTTGGGTTACAGAACCAAATGGTCGGTAGGTTAAGGTTGCATCTTGAGGCGAATAAGCGGGAATAATTGCGAGATAAGTTATGAATTGGGATTTATTACGTCGAAAATAAACTGTCGTTCCAATTTGAAATTTACGCTAACACGAGCTAGATATGCAAGAACGCTCAATTCGTCGTGACGTACGGATTTCCGGTTTGAGAAGAGCGTGGAATGGGCTTGTTGTATGGATAGACGAGTCCCTTTGAAGAACAGGATTTCTCGCGACCAACGGCAAGGCGAATTCGTCGCTCCTACCCGCAAACGCGCACGCTTCCGCATGGATCAACCGATTTCGGGCAGGAACGTGTCATACTAAGAGATCGAGAATGCATGACGGTGGGAAGCGCCCGGAAAGGTGACGTCGTCTCGTCTGCCGTGCTGAATTGTAAGGAATAGGGTCTCATGTCCAAGTACGAAGTGGCCGTCGTCGGCGTCGGGGCGGTTGGCGAAGAGATGCTCAGGGTTCTATCCGAGCACAATTTTCCGGCGAGCAACATTCGGGTTCTTGCGCGAAGCGAGCGCACAATTTCGGTTGACGGACGCACTTATCAGGTTCAGGCGACCACGCCGGAGGCCTTTGATGGGGTCGACGTGGCGCTGTTCGCGGGGACCGAAGGCGAGAAGGGCGCGGCGGTGACGTTTGGCGAAGAGGCGGTCCGCCGGGGCGCTGTCGTGATCGACAACGGCGCGGACTTCCGAATGCGCGCCGACGTTCCGTTAGTGGTGCCGGAAGTGAATGGCGAGGCGCTGCGCAACCATAAGGGCATCATCGCCAATCCCAACTGTTCGACGGCGCAGCTCGTTATGGCCCTTAAGCCGCTGCACGATTTCGGGAAGTTGACGCGCGTACTCGTGAGCACTTACCAGGCCGTTTCCGGCGCAGGCAGCGGCGGAGTTGCTGAGTTGAAGGCGCAGACCAAGGCGCTGGCAGCCGGCGAACCTATTGCGCCGCCGTCGACATTTTCCACGCAGATCGCGGCGAACGTCATCCCGCAGATCGGCGGATTCGACGACCTGGGTTACACATCGGAAGAGATGAAGCTGGTCCACGAGACGCATAAGATCCTGGGCGACTCGACGATCCAGATCACGCCGATGATCACGGCGCGCGTCCCAGTCGTGTTGGGCCATTCCGAGGCGGTTTACGTCGAGACCGAGCGGCCAATTTCGACCTATGAGGCACGCCGCCTGTGGGGGGATTTCCCTGGCGTTGTCGTACTTGACGAGATCCACGGCAAGAATGTTGCGCAAGCCTATCCGACGCCGCTGCAAGCGGCGGGCAGCGATATGACGTTCATCGGCCGGATCCGGCAAGATGTCAGCCGTCCCAATGGGCTGGTTTTCTGGGTTGTCTCGGACAACCTGCGAAAGGGCGCGGCATCCAATGCGGTGCAGATTGCCGAGAAGCTGGTGGAGCTGGACCTGCTGCGAAGATAATCAATAACGATCGAGAAATGTATGTCTAACGGACCCTATTTCGGGCGCGTCGTCACTGCAATGGCGACGCCCTTCGATGAGAACCGGCGCGTCGATGAACCGCAGGCGGCGGCGTTGGCCCGCTGGCTGGTGGAAAACGGCTCTGACGGCCTGGTGATCGCCGGTACGACCGGCGAATCGGCCACCCTGAGCCATGATGAGAAAGTGTCTCTGTTCACGCTGGTTAAGAATGCCGTCGGCGACGGCGCCTGTCTGATCGCCAATACCGGAACAAACGATACTCGCGAAAGCATTGATCTCACGAGGGCGGCTGAGGATACGGGCGTCGACGGAATTTTACTCGTCGCGCCGTACTACAACAAACCGACGCAGGAAGGGCTCTATCAGCACTTCAAAGCGATCGCGAGTTCTACGAAACTGCCGGTGTTGCTGTACAACGTCCCGGGCCGGACGATTACGAACATTTTGCCCGCGACGGTCAAGCGTCTCGCGTGCGACGTCCCCAACATTTTGGGGATTAAAGAGGCCAGCTCCGACTTGGCGCAGATTTCGCAGATCGCGCGTGACGCCGGTCGAGGCTTTGAGGTCTACAGCGGCGAAGACGGCGTGACGCTGCCGATCTTGTCGATTGGCGGGGTGGGGGTTATATCGGTAACATCCCACGTGATTGGCAATGATATTCGTGCGATGCACGATGCTTTTTTCGCAGGGGATATGGACACCGCTCGCGAATTGCATCTTAAAGCATTGCCGCTGACCAAGGCTCTGTTCAGTACGACGAGTCCGTCGCCCGTGAAATACGCACTCGAGCGCATGGGCGTGATTAAAAGCGGGCGTGTCCGCCTGCCGTTGGTCGAGTTGAACGCCGACGAGCGACGCGTCGTGGATGCGGCGCTGGCGGAGTACGGCGTAGCACGCGCCCAGCGTGTTTGAAAACCTCTTTGTCCGAGGGTGGAATTCCCTTCTCCCCCAAGAAGGGAGACGAAGAAGACGGGATTTTTCGCTGCCTGGCGATCCAGGCGCCCAATTTATGGCGGCCTACGAAGTGGGATGGCTGGATTCCGTGAGGGTTGCGGAACCGGCGTGCTAATGGATTAATCACTATGATAGCAGTCACTGGCGGCGCTGGTTTTATTGGGAGCGTATTGGTTCAGGCGCTCCTGGATTGCGGCGACAAAGTTATCGTTGTCGATACGCTTGGCTCCGGTCCAAAGTTTAAGAACCTGCGTGCGAAGGCGTTTCGGGATATCGTCTCGCCATCCGATTTTCTGGTCGGTCTTGGCAACGGCGCATACCGTCCGGATGCGGTTGTCCACCTTGGCGCTCGAACGGATACGACCGATCCGGATGCCGACTTCCTGCTGCGCAACAATACGCACTACACACGCAACCTGACGCGGCTGTGCATCGACCACGACGTGCGGCTTGTTTACGCATCGTCCGCGAGCGTTTACGGCGATGGCGATCTGGGGTTTAGCGATGACGACGAGTTGACGCCGAGTCTGCTGCCGCTCAATCCTTATGGATTTTCGAAGTGGCTATTCGACGCCGAGGCGATCCGGGCCGGCTGGAACCAAAAGATCGCGGGCCTTCGCTTCTTCAACGTTTTCGGCCCGAACGAGTACCACAAGGGCAAAATGGCATCGGTTGTCTGGCACGCGTTCCGCCAGATTCAAGAGACGGGCAAGCTGAGCCTGTTCCAATCGCATCGCAAGGAGTATGCGGACGGCGATCAGAAGCGGGATTTTATTTTCGTGGACGATGTCGTTCGCGTCATCAACTGGTTTCTGGATCATCCGGAATCCAACGGCATTTACAATCTCGGCACGGGCGAAGCGCGTACGTTCAATGATCTCGCCGCCGCGGTTTTCGACTCGCTCGATGCGCCGCGCCGGATCGAGTACATTCCGACGCCCGAGAACATTCGCGCCTCTTACCAGTACTTTACGCAGGCGGACCTAACAAAGCTGCGGGAGGCTGGATGCGACGTGGAGTTTACACCGCTTGAAGACGCGGTAGAAGAATATATTCAGTCCTATCTCACGAAGCCGAATCCGTATGTTTGAGAGGGCTACAGACCCGCGCGGCGCGCAGGTCTGGCGCTTGCCCAGTTATCCGCCGGACGGACTTGGCCTCGGACGGACACCCACTAACCTATGACAGCAACCACGATTACTACCCAAGCCTCCATCGAAATTTCCGCCGGCTCCGTGCAAGGCACGGCTGAGGCGCCGGCCACGACCACTGAGTTGCCTTCGGGCACCGATCGACTTCATATCATTCCCCTTGGGGGCATCGGCGAGATCGGCAAGAACATGACCGCCGTCGCCTGTGGCGACGAAATCGTCGTGATCGACTGCGGGCTCGCTTTTCCCAACGCCGACATGCTCGGCGTGGATTTGGTCATTCCAGACGTTAGCTACCTGATTGCTAACAAGAGCAACGTCAAAGCGATCATTCTGACGCACGGCCACGAGGACCACATCGGCGCTCTTGCGTGGGTTCTCCGCGAATTGCAGGGCGTCCCAGTTTACGGAACGCCGCTGACATTGGGCTTCACGAAGTCCAAGCTGCAGGAGTATAAGCAGCTCTCCACGGCGGTGCTGAAAGAGTTCAAGGCTGGCGACTACGTCAACATCGGCAAGAACTTCGATGTCGAGCCGGTTCGCGTCGCGCACTCGATACCCGATGCCGTCGCCTTGGCGATTCATACGCCGGCCGGTACGATCGTTCACACAGGCGACTTTAAGTTTGACCAGACGCCCGTTGACGGACAACTCTTCGATATCGCGCGCATGTCGCGGATCGGGGAGGAGGGAGTCCTGATCCTGCTGTCGGACTGCACGAACGTGGAGCGGGCGGGGTTTGTGCCCAGCGAACGAATCGTGGGCGAGACGTTCGATACCGTGTTCCGCGAGGCCAAAAAGCGGGTCATCATCGCCTGCTTCGCCTCTAACGTTCACCGGGTCCAACAAGCCGTCGACAAGTGCGTCAAATATAAGCGAAAGATCGCTCTCTTGGGCCGCTCGATGGAGCGGAACATGGACGTCGCCCAACAACTCGGGCATCTCCGGATTCCGGATGGGTTGCGGATCAAGCCGGACGAAATCGAAAGCCTGCCGCCGCACGAAGTTTGCGTCGTGACGACCGGCGCGCAGGGCGAGCCGATGGCATCGTTGTCGCGGATGGCGATCGACGACCATAAGAGCATCAAGATCAAGGAAGGCGATACGGTCATCGTCTCCGCCACGCCGATCCCGGGCAACGAGGATGCCGTTTGGCGCACCGTGAACCATCTGTTCTCGCGCGGCGCTAACGTCATCTACGATCCATTGATGAAGGTTCACGTCTCCGGTCACGCCTATCAGGAGGAGCTGAGGTTGATGCTCAATCTGGTCAACCCGCGCTTCGTGATGCCGGTTCATGGCGAATACCGCATGCTCTCGCGCTACGCCGCGATGGCTGAGGAGATGGGCTGGCCCAAGTCGGACATCATCCGCACCGAGATCGGCGATATCGTCGAGGTGACCGAGGATACCGCTGGCGTCATCGGCCGCGCTCCGCACGGCAAGATCCTCATCGACGGGACCGGGGTGGGCGACGTGAGCGAAGTCGTCTTGCGCGATCGCCTGCATCTGGGGAACGACGGCTTCCTGGTGATCGTGGTCGGTCTCGACCGCGATACGAGCGAGGTGGTGGTCGGTCCCGAGGTGACCAGCCGCGGATTCGTTTTCATGGACGAATCCGAGGTGCTGATCGAAGAGATCAAGACCCGCGCCAACGAGATTCTCGGCGCGCTGGAACAGGTCGAACCGGACATCCCGGCGATCGCGACGAACTTGCGCAACGCGATCGGCAAGATGCTCTACAAGAAGACATCCCGCCGCCCGCTGATTATGCCGCTGATCCTGGATCTGTAAGGATCGCGTGTAATAGCTCTGCATGGTGTGAGGAGATTTCAGGACGGCTCGTGCCGCCGGGGCATTTTTTTGCCCGCGCCTCGTTCACGGCGTCGATCAACAATGCTTCGTCAACACGCGTACGGCCTTTTGCCGCCATCGTCGGCCGGTCACGGACCGGTCTCGCTCGCGCCTCGTTTATGGCGGTGATTTACGATGCCTCGCCAACACGCGCACATCGTTTTGCCGCCATCGTCCGATTCCACCGCACATCGTTAAGCAGTGAAAGCGCTGTGCCGACCCTTTCCCAAAAACGGCCACGGCGGCCGGGGAGCCGTCTTAAAGGGCAGCTGAGAAAGCGAGCCATCAATCGGCATTGCGAGAAAGATTCAGGACGGCTCGTGCCGCCGGGGCATTTTTTCGCCCGCGCCTCGTTCACGGCGGTGATATACGATGCCTCGTCAACCCGCGTACGGCCCTTTGCCGCCATCGTCCGATTCCAGCGCACATCGTTAAGCAGTGAAAGCGCTGTGCCGACCCTTTTCCAAAAACGGCCACGGCGGCCGGGGAGCCGTCTTAAAAGGCCTTTCGATTTCTTTATGCTCGTTTTCAGCGCGAGAAGATTACGAGGGTCGCACACCACGTTTTGCAATGAAGCGCCGTCTTCGGCGAGCGAAAAACGGCCAGCCCGGCCATAAGAGGGGATCCTGAATCGTACAAAGTGCAATCCCCCCGCAATGAGAGGTCCGCGCCATCTCCAGGACGTCGGTTGGCATGATATAATCAGCTAATCCCGCATAGCAGAAACTCGATGAATATTGGATGTTCTAACCAGAGATATGGCGCAGGCTGCGGAGATCCCTCGCCCTTACACGAACTTAAATACTTACCTCGCATACAAGACAGCAGGCGTCGAAACGCTCAAGGCCAATGTTGCTGAAATACAAGCGCTTGCCGAGGACGATACGCAGGTTGCTGGAAGCGCGGACGAGGACGAATAATGCCGCCAATTGTTCCGCCAATCAAGTGTCAGGGCATCAAAACAAAGTTGGTTAACGACATTAAGGCGACGGTTCAATTTCCCATTCAGGGAAAATGGATCGAACCATTCTGTGGTTCCTGCGTTGTTGTCCTCAACGTCCAACCACAAAGAGCCCTTTTAGCCGACTGCAACGTTCACATCATTTCCCTGTACCGAGACATTCAGTCAGGCGCAGTTACCGGGCAGATGGCTAAAGCGTATTTGAGCGAACAGGGCGAATTGCTGCGATCCGTCGGCGAAGCACATTACTACGCGATAAGAGATCGATTTAATCGCGAGGGAAGTAGCCTGGATTTCCTTTTTCTCAACAGGTCATGCTTCAACGGAGTCATGCGCTTCAACAAAAAGGGTCATTTCAATGTCCCGTTTTGCCGCAAGCCCGACCGCTTTGCGCATGCCCTGGTAACCAAAATCACTAATCAGATCACCAATCTTGCGCTTGTCATGCGCGACAAAGACTGGCAATTCGAGGTCGCCAACTTTAGAGACGCGCTGTCGCGAGCGGAGCCAGGAGACGTCGTATACGCCGATCCTCCGTACGCGGGCAGGCATGTCGATTATTACAATTCGTGGAGCGACGGAGACGAATTGGACCTTACGGAACGCCTCAAAAACCTGCCGTGCCAGTTTATACTTTCAACATGGATTAAAAACGTATACCGGGAAAATCCGCTAATCGAGGCCCACTGGCGAAGCAGCGATTACGAGATATTATCTATTAACCATTTTTACCACGTTGGCTCGTCGGAGGATCTGCGACATTCCATGGAGGAAGGCATTATTACAAATGCGCGTATTCGCGAGCGCCATCAAACGGCTATGGGCCCCATCGAACAGCTCAACTTGCTGCCGACCTGACCTCCAGCGGACATCCGATATGCTGGCCGCCGCTCGTTACGGGCCGCTAACCTCCACATCCGACGGCCAGTGCTTGGCGTCGCCAAGATACTGGCACTGCGCAATGTAGCTTTCGCTGGATGGAAGGAGCGCTCGCCAGCGGCCGTCAGCGCCGGTCGTAGCGGACGGGATCGGGATATCGGGGACGTCGAACGGGATCGTAATCCGCTTCACCTCCTTCTTGTCGCCGAGGAAAATAAGTGCGAAGTAGCCTGTACGCGCGCAAGAGCTCGGGATCGTCGCGCGAACCTGAAAGCGGTATGCGCCGGTCGATGTAACCGGGACCGGGACCGAATTGAGCATGAGCGTCTTGCTCTTGTCGATATTCAGGCGCAAGACTCCGTTCTCGATCAGCGCGCTTGCGCCCGTTGCGGTCGCTCCTAGACCTACCCAAGGGTCCGCGTCCGAAGGGGATGCAAACGTTCGCACGACGGGTTCCTGTCCGTCGGCCTCGAAGCGCATCTCCGTCGCCGTGACATTGCAATCGCCGGGGTCCGCACCCTCCATGTTGACGCGGATGCCAAGAACGGCCATCAACGCGCCCTTGGGGATACCTCCCGTTGCCGTATAGGTTGCGAGCTTCCCGGGCGACGATCGCGAATATAGCGTTACGCCGATCTTCGCCTGCGACACGGGCTTTCCGCGCTGATCGACCAATCGTCCGGCGATTTCTCCGCGGCCAAGCGACGCGGAGAGCCGGGTTGGATTGCCGAAGTATTCGTTGATTAGCGATGTAAACCCATCCCGATCCGTCTCCGGCAGGAGCTTGCGCGGATTCGGATTCCACGACTGGAAAATCACGATGTCGGGAGATCCCAACGCTGCTTCGCACCGAGCCATATTGCGCCGGGCCGATTGCATCCACGACGCATCGTCGTCGTCGCGTCCGTCGCCGTTGTAGATGATGCCAAACGGAAGGTTGCGCGAGTGGACCATATCGCGCATGGCCGCAAGGCGGCTGAGGACACCGGGCGAGCGCCAATCCTGATCGGCGTCGAAAAACGCGAGAGGCTTGCCGAGGACGCGGGCGAATGCATCGATTCCATCGCGGTACCGTTCGACGAGCTGATCGTCCGTGAGCCCCTGAGCCGTTGTTCCGACGACTGGCTCGATGTCGCCGATTTGAACACCTGGAAACTCGCTCCAGAGCGCCTTAATGTTAACGGCCGCGTTTTGGACGACATCCTCGACGCTTGCGCGACAAGCGTTTCGTCCCGCGTACACTGTCCCGAAGAAGATCGGTTCGTCCATCGCGATAAAGCGCAACTCGCCGCCATCGTCGCGGATCCTCTGCGCGGCCTTAAGAAGTCCCTGGCCGCCATACCCCTCCACGCCTTTTCCACAGTCGCCGCTCGCGGTCAGCGCGCCGTACTCGAGCGCCAGCGCGATATGGCGGCGCTTGAGGTCGGCGAACTGAGTTCGCAGATCGGCGTCGGTCGCGGCGCGTATCCATTGGGGATAGATCTTAAAGACGTTCACGCGGGCCGCCGCATCGGCCCACGGCGCATTGGGCGTAAATAAGTCCATGTAACCTGGAGCGCCGCCATAGCCAACGCCGCGAATCAGAGGGTCCAGCGGGCAGAACCAGATCGCCGGCTTAGCCGCGCAAGCTGGCAAAGCGCTAAACGCCAGGGAGAGACCGGCAAGCAACATTGCAGTGAGACGCATGATGATACCTTCCTTGCGAGCGACCCGCTTGAATTGGAATGCGGATGCCTACGCGTAATCAGAGCGAAATATGCGGCTGCACGAATAAAAGCGAAACGACGACACATTCATTGTAGACGATCTTGCGCCGCCGCATGTTCACACACATAGCCATCGGCATTCGCGAGACGCTCCCCCCGCTGCGACACGCACCGGATGCTGGGGCGAGCCGCAAAGATCGACCGCGATCTTTGCAGGCAACGACAGCATTGCGGGCCCGGCGATCCAGGCAGCGGTTGCGTGGGCGTTTTCAGTTTAGCAAGCTTTCGACCGGGCGTCCAGTACATGTAAAGCAAGCGAGATCCCTATTAATGAGCAATTCAATTGATCTCTCCATCACGACCAGGGCGATCGCATCTATACCTGTTAGCAGCGGCGCGAATCCGGTCCTGAAAGGGCCGGCCTGTGTTGAGAAAGCCCGTGAACGGGCCTCATCGGTAGACGGCCAGCGTTTTCGTGAGCCGGCAGCCCGATTGATGGGACTTGATATCTCAGGTTGGTCGTTCACGGCCGCAAACCGCACAAATATCGGTGACAATCGTCGATATGAGTAGATGCGATTACCCTTCCATCACGACCAAGGCGACTGGCGACTGGCAAACCCGACGGCGTCTCCGCTCCGATTGCGCTCCCGGCGCATTGTATTGCAACGGCTCGTTGGCGGTAGACGCGGTCCGGACCGCCGTGCTCTACGAAGCTTCGTCGAATTTCTGCGGGCGCAATCGAACGCTGGTTAGTTTCGGGTAACCTTCTGATCAGCGGCTTCTTCACGCTGAACGCCTTACGCGGCGGTTATAGGGTTCGACAAGCCTTGCTTGTCGCTCAATATGCGCTGGGCATAACGCCAGGGCGATCGCATCTATACCTGTTAGCAGCGGCGCGAATCCGGTCCTGAAAGGGCCGGCCTGTGTTGAGAAAGCCCGTGAACGGGCCTCATCGGTAGACGGCCAGCGTTTTCGTGAGCCGGCAGCCCGATTGATGGGGCTTGACATCTCAGGACGGTCGTTCACGGCCGGAAACCGAGCCAATATCGGTGACAATCGTTGATATTAGTAGATGCGATTACCTGGGCATAACGCCGTCAACATGTTCCAGAAGACCGCCATGCGGGTTGAGGTAGAGCGCACTTAGGTTGGCTCGTCATCCTCAATCCGGAAAATAGGATTGCGCCAACCATGACTTCCCGCCTCGTTCTCGCGTTCGTCTGCCTCCCGCTTGCCGTGTCGTTCTCAAATGCCAAACCGCTCGTTATTGTCTCAAATCATGCGTCGCCGTATGTGATCGAGATAGCTCCCGGCGCATCGCCGGCAATCCGCGCGGCCGCGGATGAGCTTGCGGATGTGATCGAGCAATCGACCGGCGTCCGTCTGCCGGTGGCGCCCGACGCGGGTGGGCGGCCAGCTCTTCGCGTCGGAGAGACGAAAATGTTCACTGGCGATGTTGTCGCGCCGCGCCCGGAGAATTATCGATTGGAAGAGATCTCAATCTTCCCGCATAATCGGGACATTCAGATCGGGAATGACGCGGATCGCAGCGCGCTCTATTCCGTTCATCGCTTCCTCGAGTTGAGCGTTGGCGCGCGATGGTACGCGCCTGACGAGATCGTCATCCCTCGCCGCGAGATGCTGAGCGCGCCGGAGAATGCCGTTTCCGAGATGCCCGCCTTCACCTACCGCGACACCGATATCTTCGAGGCGATGCGCTCGCCCTCGTTCGATGCGCACCTGCGACTGAACGGCGTGAGCTGCCCGGATTTGCGTGCGTTCGGCGGGGCGAACCGGGACTTCGCTGGCGACGAGAACTTCCACGAACTTTTGCCGCCGTCCAAATATTTCGCGGAGCACCCGGAGTACTTTAGCCTGATCGACGGCAAACGGCGCGGCGATGGTTCGGCCCAGTTATGCCTGACGAACCCCGACGTGTTTCAGATTATCGTCGACAAGCTGGTCGCGCGAGCACAGGCCGACCCAGCGCTGACGACGCTGCCGCTCTCGCCCAACGATGCGGTGGGCGGCGCGTGTCAATGCCCCGGCTGCAAGGCGTCCGATGAGATCCTGGGAGGCCCTGCCGGGACCGAACTTGCCTTCGTTAATCGCGTGGCGGCCGCCGTGGACAAGGCGCTGCCGCAGCGGCATTTAAAGGTGATGACGCTTGCGTATCAGTATTTGGAAGCGGCGCCGGACACTGTTCGACCGGCGGACAATGTGCTGATCTGTTTTTGCCCGATCTACGCGTGCGTGGGCCACGGTCTACAGGAGGACGCCACGGCGACAAACGTGCGGGCTCGCAAGAACCTCGAGGCGTGGAACGCTATTACAAAGCCAGGAAACCTCTATATCTGGCACTACGCGGCGAACTTCCGCAGCTATCTGCAGCCAGTGCCGGATTGGAACGAGCTCTCCGCTGACATTAAGTATTACAGGAACCTTGGCGTTGGCGGGATCTTCGTCGAGGGGGACTACCAGTCGATTGGAGAGATGAACGCGTTGCGCACATGGCTGCTCGGCAAGTTGCTCTGGAACCCCGGCCAGCCGGTCTGGCCGCTGATCGAGGAGTTTTGCGCGGCATACTACGGCGCCGCCGGTCCCGATATCGTCGCGTACCTTCACGCGCTTGCGGCTCCGCTGGCGACGCCGGGCGTGCACCTGCGCATCTATCAGAGCGCCCGCGAAGGGGTGCTTACTGACGACGCATTGCGAAACGCGGATGCTGCGCTTACCCGTGCGGAAGCGCATGCCGTCGACGATAAGACCCGCCGCCGCGTCGCCCTGGTCCGCCTTAGCCTGCGCGAGGTGGATATCGAGCGGAGCGTGCCCGGAAAGAAAGCAAGCGACGCGGAGAAGACTGCGTACCGCGAAAAGCTCGCTGCGTTTATTGGAGACGCCAAGAAGGATGGCATCGCACGGTTGCGGGAAGGGGCGTCGACGGATCAGTATGCCGCGCAGATGCTTGCGATGGTTAAGTAACGCGGCAAAGGAGAAGCGGACGCGGGGTATATCGAGGCTTTGACGCGCCCGCGAAAATTGATTTGCGGAAGGAATTGTACGCGATCTCGCCTAATTAGCACGCCGGGTGGGCAAGGGGACCTGCGGACTCCTCATCAAGGATGAATATGTTTGTCGGCGAAAAAGTCGATAATACGGCCAAGATCATCCGTTAGGAGGAGTTCGTTTGGAATGACGTACAGCATAATCATTAAAGAAGGTTCTCTTCGGAAAACGAATCGCAACAGGGGACCTAAGGAGACAGGAAATGGCTGGTGAGAAGACGAACCCCGAGATCGTAATCTACGCGTGTGGCGGAGCTACGAACGTTGGGCAAATTGGGAATGACGCCGTTCGAGCGCTCGACCAACTTGGACACGCAACAATGGCTTGTCCTCTCGCGATCGCAGCAAAGCATCCGACGGCAATCGCTCAGGCGGCAAACGCGGCCAAGCGAGTGATCGTGGATGGATGCGAGAACTGCTGCTTGTCGAAGGAGTTCGAGGCCGCGGGGCTGCCCGTGGATGTCCATTTTACCGTGACGGATCTTGGCGTGGAAAAAATCCACAAGTTCAACTACGCCGAAGAGCAGGTCGCGGCCGTCGCAAGCGCAATACGCGCGAAGATTCGCGAAGCCAAATAGCCTGGCGGGGCGCGACCTTATGGAAAGGCCCCAGTTCGACACCGGTGTCGGGCTGGGGCCTTCTTGCGTATATCTGAGTGGTCGTTTGTTGGGCGTCTAGAGCGCCCTGTCGATAAACCGCGGTATCGTTTTGTCCAACCGGAAATCGTAGCCGCTCGTGCCGATGGGCGTGAACCGCCGATAGGCATGTCTGGCCTGCTTGTAGCTCTGAGCCGTATTCAGCTTGGTTTTGATCTCGTTGAGCAGGACGTTCAACTTTTCCTGCGCCTCAATCTCGCTTGCCTTGAGCCTTTCAATGATCGTCTCCAGGCTGGGATCGGCCTTAATGAGCTCGGCGGGATCCGCAAGGCTCTCGATGATCGAACCTTTGGCTAGCAGAATCTGGTCAAACGCATGCATATCATTGCGTTCGATTGCCCGTATCTGCTCCTGCGAGAGCTGCAGCAGGTAAGTGTATTTGGCTCTTTCGCTCAAGTTTCGTGTGATGGCCATTGTCTTGCTTTCTTCGTCGCCGGTCTCTTCCGCGCGGACTTTAGCGTCCGTCTGCGTGTCCAGCGGCTTCCATCAGGCTGCGAATGACAGATCCATTTTGTCCGTGGACGACTTGTCTTGAGGCGTGGATGCTGCCTTCATTCGCTCCACCTGTTCCCAAGCGTCCCGAATCGACCGAATATGCCCGATAATTTCGCGCGCGATCGACGCATCTTCCATGGCGTTGGCATAGAGGATACGCTGGAGACAGTAGATATAGATCTGTCCCAGGTTCTGCGCGATCTCGCCGGTATCCGGCCTGACGCTTGAACTGAGGTGACTTATAATTTCCGTCGCCTTGTTATAATGGCTCGCCATCTTTTCAAGGTCGCGGGCTTCCGTGGCCGTGGCCGCCTGTTGCAATGCGCGAATCGCGCCGTCGTGCAGCATGATGATCAGCTTCATCTGGCTAGCCGTGACCGCCTGAGTTTGCCGGTATTGTGCATATGGATTTGGTAGGCTCATGGTCGTTCTCGGAGCGCAACCGATCCTTCCGTTTAGGCTTTCGCCTGCAACGAAGCCGGATCAGCGTAGCTACTTGTATCCTTTACTATAGGTTATTGCTCTTATTTCCGCCGCCCCCGCCGCCCGACGAACCGCCATTCGCGGCGAGTTCGGCATTCAGCGCCTTTCCTTGCGCGTGGAGCGTATTGACCCTTGATTCCATGTCGTTGAATTGATTCGTGAGTTGGTCAGTATACTTTTGCATTTGGGTCTGCATTTGATCGACGTGATGATCGATGTCGCTTATTTGGCTGTTAATCGCGTCTTCGGCCGACCCAACCTGGCTCATCTTGCCCTGGGTGGTCTGTTCGATCAGCTTGGAGAGCGTATCGGCCAGTCCGTGCGTGACGGTAACCGCGCCATAAGCGCCGGGCGCCGTCGCGCTGACGTTAAGCACGAGCCCCGCAGTCGTTTTGTTATTGGAATTCCCCGAAAGCGACTGCCCGATCCCCGTCGCCGCTTCTCCGTTGATCGTGCCGCGCACATCTTGCCCTGCCGCGCTCAGTTCGGTCGTTCCGAGCCCCGAATTGGACGTGCTGGCCTTCTGGTCGCTATAGACCGCGAACGAGTTGCTCGAACCGAACCCCTTGGCCGTTAGATGCAGCTTGCCCGTTTCCGCGTCCTTTGACGCATAGACGAACTGGCTGACCGTGCTGTCCCCGTTAATCAGGTCGATGATGTCCTGCTGCGTGCTGCCTGTCGGGATCGTAAGGACAGCATGCGTTCCAGAAAAAACCTTGCCGCCAAACGTCAGCGTTTCCGCGGTTGTGCTTGGCCCGCCTTGCGCTTCCGTTGCGGCGATTTGAGCGGAACTCGCGGCTTGAGTAATGTTGACCGCGTATCCCGCGCCGGTAGCATCGCGCGTTGCGGTGGTGGCGCTGACGAAGGCGACGTTCGGGTCGCTTGGCTTGCCGCTCACCCCGAACAGCGCGTAGACGGACTGCGGGTCCGCCTCGATGGCCGCGGAGAGCTTGGCGGTATCGACAGTGATCTGACCGGTTGCGTCGTTCGTGATCCCGATGCTCGTCAGCGTTTTGCCGTTGACCGAGTTGCTGAATACGCGCTGCAACTGCTGTTGGACGCTAATCAGCGAGTAGTCTCCAAAGAGGGGCGGCGATGCGTCCTGTGTTCCCTTCGGACCCTTCGACGGCGTGAACTTGTTCTGCGCGTTGACGAAATCGTTGACCTTTTGATACGAGGCGACCAACGCCTGGATGTGCGCGACTGCCGCGTCGGTCTTGCCGGCGACCGTTATGTTCGTTGTGCCTGGTTCTTTATCGGTTCCGATTGATGCCAGGGTTATGGCAACGTTTGGAATAACGTCCGACACCGTATTCGACGAGCGCGAGTAGGCGATGTTATCGAGCGTGAAGCTGGCGTCTTGCGCGGCCGTGGCCTGGTTTTTGTACTGCGCTTGGACGAGCCCGAGGCTGGCAAGGACGGACTTGTTGTCGGTTACGCTGATCGGTCCCGCATTCGACGCGATCTGGAGCTGCTTCTTGCTCTGCGGCGTAACAGCTCCCGTCGCATCCGGGATGCTGACGACCTTGGCGGTTACGCCGGCGGTGGACCCGTTGATCGCGCTGGCTACATCGTTGAGCGACATCTTCGCCATGTCGATATCGATCTTCGCGCCATTGATTTGAACAGTACCGGCGAGGGGTGCGCCGACCGAGCCGCCGATCAACGTGCTCAGCCTGGCGGATGCGCTGGAGAGGGCGATCGAGTTCGACGTGGCTCCGGCTTCGGACTTCGCCGGCTGGCGCGGCGCGGTCGCCGCGTCGCTTGCGACGATGCCGAGTTTCTGCAGGACGGCGCCTTCGCCTATGTCGGTTGCGGAGATTGCGTTGACGGCGCCGCTCTGGTTGGCCGAAATGCTTAGCTGAACGTTGCCGGCGGAAATTGAAAGGACCTTGGCCGTGACGCCGGCGCCGGCGCTATTGATCGACGACGCGATATTGTCGAGGCTATCGCCCGCGGACACGGAAACGCTTTTGCCGTTGACGAGAAAGGATCCAACGAGCCCCAGTGGATTGGAAGCGCCCGCCTGGGCGTCGGACAGAACCTGGTTGTTCTGCGCGAGCGCCTTGACGTTCAAGGCGTGTTCGCCGATTGCGGCTCCCGCGGACGATGTGACGGTGGCTGCCAGGACGTTCGACGACGTTGCGGTCGTGCCCTTGAAGGTCGCCTCCGTGCGCAAGTCGGAAGTGGTCGCTTGAAGCGTTGTGAGCAGGCTATTGAACTGCTGCCACGCGCCAAGTTTTTCCTTGAGCGATCCTTCCCTCACAGCGGCGTTTTTGATCTGGTTGTTTTCCGCGCTTGTAAGCGCGCTGATCACGCCGGCAGTGTCCAGGCCGGAAGCCATTCCGGAAATTACCACACGTCCGGAATTCGTGCTATTTGTTGTATTGTTGGCGCTGCCCGATACGCCACTGGTTGCCATAATTGTGTGTCCAACTCTTAGCGGCTGTGAAAGGCGCTTTTATCTTCAAGCTTGCTCGTCGATCATCGCTCCCGGCGCGACGCGTTCCCCGTTTTTAGCGGCATCGTTGAGGCTTGCAATCAAGCTTAACACGGTCTCCGTCGGGATCTGAAACTCGACTCGATGTGTTTGTTGATCAACGTAGCGCAGGACAATGAAGCCGTTTGCTCTGTTCTCAATTTCGGCATGAATACCAGTTTTCTGTAGGGCTTCCTGAAGCTTAGCGTCGAGCTGTGCGGCCGATGCGGCTGCGGCGTGCTGTGCCGCGACCGGATCCGGCGCTGGTTGAGGTTGGGCGGGAGCGGGCTGGGCGGCCTGAGGCGCTGGCGTTGGCTGGCTGAGACCGGGGCTTCCTATTGAGTTGTTTATTGCGATCGACATGGAATGCCGCCAATCATTTCCAGGGAGAGTTAACCCTGGATGGCCGATGAATCTTACGATCATCTCTTCGCCCTGGAGGTTCCGGGACCATACAACGTTCGATGGTCACCGAAAACTCCAGGAAGCGATGCCCTTCTTGCCTTACTCCTACTGCAGCAGCTTAAGCACTGCCTGCGGCTGCTGGTTGGCATAAGACAGAGCCGATGTTGCCGACTGGACGAGAATGGAGTCCTTCGTGTACTGTACCACGGTAGACGCCAGGTCCGCATCGGTAATCGTGCTCTTGGACGAGCTGAGGTTCTGCGACGCAACGTTCAGCGAATTGGAGTTCGACTGAAGGATGTTGGTCTGGAAAGCGCCCAGGTTCGCCCGGATTGTCGAGATGTCGGAGATCGCCTTGTCGATGACGGCGACCGAGTCTTGCGCACCCTTGAAGGTCGTGACGTTGATGTCCGAGATTGAGTCGGTAGCGACGACCTGCTTGTTGCCGTTGGCATCGGTGTAGGTCCCCGCGTTCAGACCGATCTGATCGGCTGCGGTGCTCTGGATGCTGACGGATGTGGTCTGGCCCTGATTGGCTCCGATTTGGAACTGCAGGTCCGTACCGCGAGTCGATGCACCGGCTTTGCCCGTGATCGACGCACCCGTTAGAACGCCCGCTTTGTCGGTCGCGTTGACTACGGCGCCATTCGTAAACACGTACGAGTTGGTTCCGTCGCCGTTCGTGATCGTGGACGCGCTCTTGAGCACGTGGCCTTTGCCATCGTCGAGCGTCAGCGAAGCGTCGGTTCCTTGCGTGACCGTCGCATTGCCGACATCCTTGCCGCCTGCCTTCAGAAGGCTGGTGTCGATCGTCTGTGAAGAGTTCAGCGCGCCGGTCTGACCCGAAGTCAGGACGAGCTGGCCCTTCTGGACAGTCGCAACGTAACCGCTGGCCTGGATCTTGGTATTAACGGTCGCCAGATCGATGCCGGTTGCACCAAGATCATAGGACGTGCCATTGATCGTGATCTTTCCGGAGAGCAGCGAGTCGGCCTTGACGCCGCCCACGGTGCCCATCGCGCTGGTGGACGCGTTGACGGTGATCTTGTTGTAATCGAAGGCGTTGCCCGAGTTCCAACGTCCCTGCGAAGCAAGAACCACGCCCGCGCCGCCGACGCTGGCGGAACCCGTGGTCGTTGTGACCGAGGATGTCGCCGAACCATCCAGCAGTTTCTTCGTGCCGAACTGAGTCGTATCCGAGATCCGGTTGATCGACTTGATTGCCGAGTTGATCTCTTCCTGATCCGCGGAAACGTCAGTGGAGTCGTTGACGCCTTGGTTCGAGGCATTCACGGCGAGTTGCCGCATGGTCATAAGAAGCGACTGGACTTCGCCGAGGGCGTTTTCAGCCGTCTTTACTTCGTTGATGGCATCGTTAGTATTGCTCGTGGCCTGCGTCAAGCCGACCAACTGAGCGTTCATGTTCTGCGAGATTACGAGACCAGCTGCGTCGTCCGCTGCACTGTTGATGCGTAGACCGGTCGATAGTCGCTGAATGTCAGTGCTCTCATGGTCGCTGTTGACGTTCAGGTTGCGTGACGCCATTACGGCAGTCGTGTTCGTATTGATACGAGTGGACATTGATTTCCTCCGTGAATCTAATAACGTACAGCCCGCCGGCCGCTCAAACGAGCTCGGCGGTCCTTTGCTTTGGGCATCCTGCACAGGCAAAGGTATTCAGTTGTGGCCCGGTTCTCGTCCCGCTGACAGTCTCTTTATTGGCAGCGATCTAAGTATCAGGAGGCGGACTTACTGGAGTCTTTCCAGTTAAGACTGCACCGGGTGGTGAGTGCTTCCGGACAATCAGATTATCGGAGACCAGCGAGCGTTCTTTACCCTGTTAACATTACTAGTTTTGCATTTCGTTGGTTAATTTCGCCTCGGCGTGTGGACCGGGGTAGCAGACGGGCATATGAAGGGCAATCGCAACGTAGCAAGTGAGCGCGAAATCCCGGTGTCTGGGTGACAGGGATGAAGCTCCGCCCCAGTCAACCGAGCCGGTTGAAGGTGCGAGCAACCGGCTTTGGCAGCCAGAGGATTTCAATGACGTCGCGGAGTGCCTTGGCCCGCGTTGGTTGCGATACCCATCATCAAATCGCGCCTCGATGATGGCGACGACCATCCTGGCGCGAGAGGCGGATTGAGGGAGCAAGCGAATACGCGCATTTTTCCTAAATCGAATTGAAAGTGAGCACTACCCGCGCAGGAGACGCGCACCCCGCCGTCGGACATTGCGACATCGCGCCGACCGAGCTGAGCAGATTCGTCGAGCCGATCCCAATCGCGCCCGGCGTCGAATTGAAATAGCCGACGCTCACGTTCGTAGCTGTCAGCCACTTCACGTGCCCATCCATGGCGCAATAATTCGACCCATTTGAATGCCGGCCGTACTGCCCGTTGAAAGCGGCCGTGCTGCTGGCCTGTGTGTATCCGACAGCCCATCCCGTATCGAGCAAAACGCTCTTCAAACCGTTGTCCCAATGCGGTCCGATTACGCCGAGCCCGTTGGTTACGAACGAAACATTGTCCGTGCGCGGCGTCTGGCTGATTTGCGCTAGCGACTGCCCGGTTACTTCGCAGAACGCGACCGTTAAGCTGCTGGCCGTTAGTTTCGAATAGAGCCCGGGCGTGCCAATGGTAGCGCCAGCCGAACACGATGCGGTTAACGGCACCACGCCGCTCGCGGAAATGTAGTTGTAGGCGTAGGAAATGCTCGGCGAGACCGTCTGGTCGTCGGGACACGTGTAAACGTCCGCGCTCTTGACGTATGGGTAGATCTGCCCCGCCCAGCCAACTCCGGCGGCGATTGCTTGACAGTATCCGGCCGACGGGGAGACGCCCATCGGTAAGGTTTCATCGTAGTCCTGGACATATTGTACGAGCGCGATGCCAAGTTGCTTCATGTTCGACGCGCAGGACGTCTGGCGCGATTTCTCACGCGCCGTCGCATATACCGGGAATAAAATCGCTGCTAATATAGTAATTATAACAATAACAACGAGTAATTCAATAAGCGTAAATCCTTGAGAGCTTCTTTCCTGCATTGTTCAGCCTCCTTGAGTCCGTTGCTCGACATCGAGAGTCGACGCTCGCGCGACCAAGTCCGATAGTAGACAAATCTGCTTACGCGCCTTTTGGCGCCGGCACATCTTCAGGATTAAGTCCGCCGCTTCTCGTCCCATTGCTTCACGCGGTGGACGGAGGGTGGTCAATCCCTCGAATCGCGCTTCCGGCATATCGTCGAACCCCATCACGGCAAAATCGGCCGCGCGCCCGGCTGCGCGCACGACGTCGAGAAACGCAAGCGCGGCTTCGTCGTTGAGCGCGATCACGGCGGGAGCGATTTGTCCGCTTACAATACCGGCTTCCGCGATCGTTCGGACCGCGCCGGCGTACCCGTCCGCGGTCGTCCAAAGTTGCGCCGGCGTGCATTGCGGCCGCTCGCCTGGATATACGTTAAGTGTGTCTGGCGGCAAGCGAAATGCGCGGATTGCGTCGGCGACCCCTTCAATGCGCGCGCTCGCCCAATCGGGATCGACGGGGGCGAGAAACGTGATTCCGCGGTGTCCCATTTCGATAAGATGCATGCCCGCCGCAAATCCGGCTGCGCGGTTATCATAATAGATGTTTGCAACCGGTGCGCTCAATGCATGAGGCGACACGAACACATAAGGCACTCCCGCCGCCTCGAACACCGGGATTTGGTCAGTGAGGAGCGTGCTTGGGCCGAAATAGACGAGCACGAGAGCGTCAACGTTTTTCGATAAGAGAGCCGACGCTGCCTCGTCAACGGGAACAGGCGGTGCGTTCGGAACGCGGCGGTTAAAATAGCTTACTCGCGCCGCCCCTTGCTCGGACAGTTTGAGTTCAAGCGCAGTCGACACATCATGACCCCACGGATTTCGCTCGCCAGCAGGGCTGCTCAGCGCGGCATCGTACTCTGTAATCACGCCGACATGCAGCAGGCGCCTCTTTGGGCCGACGCCCGCCTCCCCGCCGGAACCGTGGCCGCGCTTTTCGTAGCCGAGCGTCCGCGCCGCCGCCCAGATCCGATCGCTGGTCGCCTTGGGCACGCGCGTGCTGTTTGTCAGGCCCGACAAGACCGTCGACGTCGAAGCGATCGAGACGTTGGCGAGCTCGGCGACATGCCGGAGGGTGACTCGTTCGGTTGTATTTTTTCCGGGCATACAGATATTATAGAACAGTTGATGAAAACTGTCAATATCATTGATGAAATTCATCAAACTGAAAGATGGGTTCCCCTATCGCCAAAAAGGCCCCGTCCGAGCGAGATGCTCGAATGGGGCCTTCAGGATGCTATAAGCCGGCAGCTTACGCCTTAGGACCTGCATTCCGGACCTGATCCGGAACGGGCTCATACTTCTTGAAGTTCTCGACGAACTTGCTCGCCAGTTTCTTGGCCGTGGCATCGTACGCCGCCTTGTCTGCCCAGGTGTTGCGCGGCTGGAGAACGTCGTCCGGAACGCCGTCGATGTGGACCGGGATGTGCAGGCCAAAGATCGGGTCCTGCTTGGTCTCGACATTGTCAAGGGCGCCGCTGACGGCCGCGGTAACCATCGCGCGGGTCAGGGAGAGCTTCATTCGCTTGCCGACGCCGTAGGGGCCGCCGCTCCAACCGGTGTTCACCAGGTAAGCGGTCGCTCCGTGCTTGGCGAGGCGCTCGCCGAGCAGTTTGGCGTAGCGGGCGGGCGGCAACGGCATGAACGGCGAACCGAAGCAGGTGGAGAAGGTTGTCTCCGGCTCGGTGATGCCGCGCTCGGTGCCGGCCAACTTCGAGGTGTAGCCGCTCAGGAAGTGGTACTGGGCCTGATCCGGGGTTAGCTTCGAGATTGGAGGAAGCACGCCAAACGCATCGGCCGTCAGGAATACGACCGTCTTAGGATGGCCGCCAACGCTTGGGATCACGGCGCCGGGGATGAAGTCGATCGGGTAGGCCGCGCGGGTGTTCTCGGTGAGCGACCCGTCGTCATAATCCGGGGTCTTGGTCTTCGGGTCGAGGACAACGTTCTCAAGAACCGAGCCATAGCGAATGGCGGACCAGATCTGGGGCTCGCCTTCGGCGCTCAAGTTAATGGTCTTCGCGTAGCAGCCGCCTTCAAAGTTGAAGACGCCGTTATCGCTCCAGCCATGCTCGTCGTCGCCGATCAGGTCGCGCAGCGGGTCGGCCGAAAGGGTGGTCTTGCCGGTGCCGGACAGGCCGAAGAACAGGGCGACGTTTCCGTCCTTGGTGGTGTTGGCCGAGCAGTGCATCGGGAACACGTTCTTCTGCGGGAGCAGGAAGTTAAGAACCGTGAAGATACCCTTCTTGTTCTCGCCGCCGTATTCGGTTCCAACGACCAAACCGAGCTTGCGCTCGAAGTCGAGGAAGATACCCGTTTCGCTCTTGGTCTTGTCGCGAGCCGCATCTGCCTTCATTTTCGCGGCGCTAAAGACCGTGAAATCAGGAACGAACGTCTTGAGCTGCTCTTCCGTCGGGCGGATGAAAAGCTGGTGAACGAACAGGCTGTGGTAGGGCAGCTGATGGATGAAGCGAACCTTCAGGAGATGCTCGGGATCGGCGCCGGCATAGGCATCGAAAACGTAAAGATCCTGAGTCTGCAGATAAGACTGCGCCCGGCCCAAAATCGCGTCGAATGCAGCAGGCTCGAAGGGCTGGTTAACCGCACCCCAACCGACCTGGTCGTGGCTGGCTGCGTTGTCGATAATGAACTTGTCCTTGGGGGACCGTCCCGTGTACTTGCCCGTTCGAACGACGATCGCGCCGTTGTCCGCAAGCTCGCCCTCACCGCGACGAATAATGTGCTCGATTAGCTCCGGTACAGTGAGGTTGACGAATGTCCTTCCGGTATGAGGAAATCCGACGTTAAAATCATTAAGCTCCGGCATTTCAGCCTCCTTTATTTTGTTGCCGCCTGCGGCGGCACAATTTCCAAAATGTAGCCGGTTCACTCTACCAGAATGACTAACGCAGCGTCAACCAGCTGAAAATGAATCCGCCGATACGGGGAGCTTCTTGCTTGCCTGCCGCCGGATTGTTTCGAGATATGTAAGTCGGCTTGCACTGCCCCCTCGGGGAGAAAGGCAAATTTGCAAAATTCGTCCGCCGGTCCGCCAATGGTTGCTTTCAGGTATTCAACTAGTGTACAATCTCGAATGCGCATTAAGCACATGGCGATAGTGTGTATGCATGAATAGCGTCGTCATGCGCTTATCCTGGCTCATTGTTCCGCCGCTTTTTGCGCTAGTTCCGCATCGCTGCGTGCGCGGGTAATTGTGGTCGGTGTGGACGGTTCGCGGCCGGACGGGCTGCTTCATCCGGGGATTGCCCCAGCGCCCGCGCGGGGCCTCGTGGCCGCGCGCGACGTAGCCAAGGAAGCGGCGAAGCTCGCCCACGCCGCAGATGTCCAGCTTCGGGGCGTCGATGCACGACAGAAGTTTCTCGACGATCTCACGGCGATTGCCCTTGCGGCCTGGATTGCTGGCGGACGAGCGGCACGTCGTGATGTCAATGCCGTTTGAAAATTCCCCAAAATGTCGGTCGAAAATTCCCCACCCGAGTTGGGAGATTCCAACTCAACTGTTTGCCTGAGCGACCTGTAGGCTCGGCCCCATGGTCGCCAATCCTGCCTTCTTTCTGTCCTTGA
>JARLGU010000060.1 GCA_031292625.1 Capsulimonadaceae bacterium
CTTGCCCGCCTCGATTTCACGGATGACTTGGAGCTTGAACTCCTTACTGAACCTGCGACGACTGAGTGACATGATGGTGGTTTCTCTCTTTCTGAGGATACCACCTTAACCTGTTGTCTCACGCAGGGGTGCGATCCAGTGTCCCTCGTGCGCATTCTAAATCGAGCGTTTAATCTTGGCCTTAGAAATAGAGTCGTAAAGGGTATCGGTAAAGGGGGCCAAATTGCAATTGTGCTTACTGGCGCGTATGTCCTCGGATGGGAGATTAGGTGTGCGACTGATGTTATGGAAAGACTTGGCGGCCCTGGAGATTGGTAGGCCCTAGTTGAACTGGCGCACAAGCATAGCATTGTTTGGAATTGCGATAGCATCAGGCTTCGCAGCGTTCATATTTAGTTTACTAGCAGAGCGTGATGAACGCCGTCTGCGTCAAAAATTGATAGGGAGCAGAAAACTGCTCACTCTTGACGAGGCACTATTGACGTTTGGATTTGATGAACCAAGACGACCGGCCTTCGCTGAAGCATGGATCAAAATCGGACATGTTTTGCACGTTGACGCAGGATATCTGCGTCCAAACGACGCCCTTGGCAAGCTGCAAACCCGCTCACCGCTTGGCGCTCTCGGAGAATCGGATCTAGACGATCTGTATTGGGAAATCATAGAGAATATTTCGCGACCCCAAAGCCTGAGTGGAGAAAGTAAGCCTGTGAAAGTCGAAACGGTTGGCGAAGCGTTAAAATTACTTATGCTTGACGAGACCGATCGCGAGTAGATGCGACACGCGGAATTACCCTCATGGTCACGAGTACGACGGCGCTGCCGTGGACGACGCACTTTATGTGTGCCGGCCGTTGCAAGGGCCAGTAGAGCCGCCATGGCCAATAGGCTCGGACTCGACGACGTACCTGTTCGACATCGCGGGCAACACGCGGCAGCTCTGGAACGCTGGCCGCGAGTCGCCGGTCGCGGGTTACCTGACTGACGCGTTCGGCTTCGAGCTGCTCGTCGGCCCGACCGACCTCGCCGCCTCCTGTGCAGGCGATGGGCGGGGAGCCGCTGATGGGCACGGCGGGCCGCGTCGTGAACAACCTGCGCTTTGGCGGTCAGTACGGCTACTACCGCGACGGGGCGAACCGGCTGTACGTTCGCGCGCGGGTGTACCGCGCGGACTGGGGCCGGTGGCTGAGCGTGGACCCGCTGTGGGGCGCGGGAGGGGAGTGGAACGCGTACCGGTACGTGGGGAACAACCCGGTGGGGGGATCGATCCGAGTGGGAAAATCACATTTTCTGCAAAGCTCAAAAAGTGCGCGGATCAGTGTGCTGATGAGGCTCTGAAGGGCATTTTGAAGTCGTTGCCATCCTGGAGTGGAATTGGTGTTGGATGGGTTACGGAACTCAAAAATGCAATCGAGGCTGGCGAACTCCTAAAGCTAGAAGGATTACTCAAGGGTGCGAAGGGATTCACTATCGGTACGGCAACAGGCGCGTTGGGAGACTTTTTCTGGTGCTACTTTGGAAAGTGCCAGTGGCAGGATACGGGCGTATGCGATACCAAACATCTTGGAGGTTGATCCGGTCTAGCTGGCAGTGCTTTGGCAGCCAGTCTGCTGGATTAGGTCCTGCGGCGTGCGGATATGCAATCGTTGCGCATCCCCGTCGAGCTTGCTTTTGCCAGATTTGTTATTTTCTGGGCAGTATCCTTTCCCGCCGGGAACTTAATCGACGATGAAAAAAGTTTGCGATGCGCGCGGCATAGCTATTGGAGCGCTGATCCTAGTCTTTGCTGTCGTGTCTATCGGCGTAAACAGACAATCCATAGAAGCTAGCGCCATAGACCGTTACCTGGCTGTCAATCCTGGCGACCAGTTCGCCAGGCAGCAGGCGCTCCTATATTATTCCGGCTACTATGGCGATAAACGTTGTGACGTAAAATTGCGCTATAACACGATCAAAATGGTCGAGTACCATGCGAACAACGTCCACATAGTTTGGCAAAACATGGCGCTTTTCTTGCAGGACCCCGCTTATCTCGCGCAGATAATAAGATTGCTGGAGCAACAGAAGAAGAAGTACATTTCCGACGAAGGCTATTACTACGCACTTGCTGAATGTTATCATGTAGCATCGTGCCCACTCCTGGCAAGGTCTAGCTTGCTCCCGAATGCCCTCCTAGCAGAACTGAAATTGCCACGTGGCACGCGACTACGGACTGACATTGATCCTCAGGGCGCTCAAAAATCCATTGATGCTTACACTACTGCGATAATATGTTCTAAACGTGACAACAATGCGCCATACGCAGATCAATGCGAGGAAGCCCTTGGGGTTCTTCTGTACCGATTAGGGCGTGATAAAGACTGTTTACGGTTATTTCAGGCAGATTACCCATTCAACGATAGCGACGACAAATCGATGATGCTCCTGTCGTACGGTTGCGCACTGTACAACCTTCATAGGGATCGCGATGCGCTCGTTGTCCTCAGGCAAGTTCGGTCGGCGGATACGAGTGGCATAAACGATGCGCCAGGTCGCTTTACAATGGTCGCTGATTCAACGATGGGCTTGATTGAGCTAGATCTCGGAAATTATGCCGAGGCGGAAATGTACCTATTGTCGGCAGGGCAGACAGCCGCCAGAGATGCGAACTGGGAAAGGCCAATTGAGCTTGCTGGAAGACTTCTGAAATTGAAAAGGTACGATACTGTAATCCAGTTTTGCAGGTGCGCGACAACAGTGGCTTTCGCCAATCGGCCGGAAATTGAAGGGTTGCTCCACCGTGCATTGAGCGCTCGTGAGGCGACAATTTCGTGCGTTACAACGACTCGCCTGGCAATTGGGACGTATTGACTCGACGACGTACCTGTTCGACATCGCGGGCAACACGCGGCAGCTCTGGAACGCTGGCCGCGAGACGCCGGTCGCGGGTTACCTGACTGACGCGTTCGGCTTCGAGCTGCTCGCCGGCCCGAACGGCATCGCGCCTCCTGTGCAGGCGATGGGCGGGGAGCCGATGATGGGCACGGCGGGCCGCGTCGTGAACAACCTGCGCTTCGGCGGTCAGTACGGCTACTACCGCGACGGGGCGAACCGGCTGTACGTTCGCGCGCGGGTGTACCGCGCGGACTGGGGCCGGTGGCTGAGCGTGGACCCAGCTTGGGGCGCGGGCGGGGAGTGGAACGCGTACCGGTACGCGGGGAACAACCCGGTGGGCCTCGTTTCCACCTCGCGGGTCCGGCGGACATCGCGCAGGATTTATGGCTTTGCGCAGACCATCAACACGAACACATCGAGGATCGGCGACTGCGTACAGGCTTTGAGGGCGAAGGCCGGCCTGCAACTGACCGGCTTTCGCATGCCGTCCGATCCGTATCTCACCGCGCCTCGTAGCGAATGAGGCGCGTCGATGCGCGCTCGGCCATCTCGAACGCGATGCCGCTTGCGAGCGCTTGCCCACTCTCATCCCATGTCTTTCCCGTGTCGCAATCGGTCAGCGCGTATTGCGACGCCTTCGCGAGACCGTGCAGCTTGACGTCCGCGTTTGTGTACGGCGATTCGCCTCGGCGGAAAAGCATGACAAAGCCACCGCGCAGGTCGTCGCGATGGAACTGCCAGCCGCACCAGGCGGACGAGTCCAGGGTGATCGGGAGGAGCGGATAGTAATCGCCAAGGTAGTATGGGCGCAGCGCCTTTACCTCGGCCGTCGCTTTTCGGACGAGCGCGCTCAACTCATCGCTCTTTGCGATATCCGAGCTGAGGGCATATCCGCTGGTCGCGACACTGCGGACATTATATTTGTCGAGCCCCCATGCTCCGGCGGTATGCTGCGGGACATACAAGCTCAGCCCAGCGTTCTGCACCTGGTTTTGCACGGGCTCGTCGTGACCGCAGCATTGCGTATCGCTTTGCCAGAGCGGGTAGCTGCGACTGATTGTCTCCAGGTCGATCCGCCGCCCCCCGCTTGCGCAGTTGTCGATTGTGAGCCCTGGCTTTCGCCTGCGCAATTCGTCCCACATCGCGTACAGGCCCTCGACGTAGCGGATCTCGGTGATGCCGGCACGATCGGGCGTATCGGTTGCCTGCCACCACGGCAGTGGGTCGATGTTGAAATCGTTGCGGAACACATCCACATCCCAGTCGATCAGGCACTTTGCTAGGTAGTCGGTGAGCCACTCGCGGGCGGCGGGGTTTCCGAGGTCGAAGAGGGCATCGACTTTTTCGTTAGCGCAGTGCAGCACCCATTCGGGATGATCGTGAGCGATTAGGCTTTGCGAGGTGACGCGCTCGGGCTCGAACCAGAGGACGAACTTCATGCCCTTCGCGTGGGCGTCGTCGGCCAACGGCCGTAAGCCCCTCGGAAACGCCTCTTTCTTCGGGACCCAGCTGCCAGCGCCTGAGGGCCATCCGCCCTCGAACCATCCTGCGTCCAGCCAGAAATACTCGATCCCCGATTTTGCGAAGTCCGCGATCGCGACCTTTTGATTTTCCTCGGTCACCTCGTTGCCCTGGTTGAACGTAAACCATGTATTTGCCGCAATGGGCGTCTGAACGATCTCGCCGTCGATGCGCGGGAGATAGTGCTCGATCAGCAGACGGCGCAAGGCATTGTGCCCGGCGTAACGGTCGCGGCCCGACCAGGGGACGAGCAGCATTCGAGGCGTCCGGATCTCCTCGCCCGGATGCAGTTTGAGCTGTACGGTTTGCTGCCCGGCGTTCAGCAAAATGCCGCTTTCGCCGTCCCGTTCAACGTGCAAACTCCATTGCCCCGACCAGCCGATCGCGCAGACCAGGCCGCCGCCCGCGTACTCCAGGTTGAAGAATGGCAGCGCGCCGTTGGACGATCGCCCGCCGTGCGGCGCAACGTCGATATGGCCGCCTGGGGACAGGCTGGTATCGATCGGCAGGAAATCGGTGGCTGTGCAGGTGCTTCCGTGTGCGTGGCGGAGCACGACGTTGCCCGTTGGAGCCTTGATGCCGAGGTCGAGCGGCCGGATCTTCTCGATGACCGGCGTATCCGATGCGCCGGTCATCGTGATCTTTAAAACCCATTCCACCGCCTGGCTGTCCGGAAACCGCGTCGTCTCCACGCGCACCGCAAGGCCTGTGGCGGGGTCGGTTAGGGTCGACGCCGTGCATTGACCGCGCGGCGTGAGGGGCACGGTTTCTGTGTGTTGCACCCAATCGGGCAGAAAATCAGCCGATGCGCACCCGTCATACACGAATGAGAACGGGAATCGATCCGTCGCCTCGGCGGCTCCGGTGTGCGCAATGAGTTCGCTTAGAAAGGACATGGTAATGCCTCCGGTACGAAAAGACTGAACGGCACTTGCGCCAGATGTCAGCGTCAAGCGTCATCCTGCACGAATCATATCCGATTGAGGCTTCCATGCCCATAGTGAAATCGACTTGGAATATGTGATAATCGACTGCATGGCCGAAAACGCGCGCAATCTGCCTAGCTTTATCGCGTCCCTCGAATCCTCGCTCGACTTCGTTTACTCCGATGGCGGCGTCACGCCAGTTGCAAGCGGCACGTCGACCGGCTGGCGAACGATGCCGTGGCTGCTGACGACCTATCTGGAGAACGGCGTTGCTCATGCGGAGACGGAGCACGGCGACGTGCTGGATTACGGCGACGGGTGCGTTTGTTGCGTTGCGCCGGGTGTTCGTCACCGAATTGATGCCGTGCAAGGCGGCGTAAGTTGGTGGTCGCACTATTCGTTCAGAGTTGCCGGCGGGCTGTCGCTGACGGATTTTATCGATATGCCGCTCATCCTCTCCGGACAAGAGGCCGCGCGGATTAAGCTCATCAACGGCGAACTTGCTCAAGTCGGCAAACGCGGCGGGGATAGCGTCGCCTTGCTTTTGCGCGCAAAGGCTCTCGGCTTCGATCTGGCAAGCGTGCTGACATCATGCGCAAACCCGCGCGCGGATCGGATCGCTCTCATTGAGAGCGCATTCCGGCTGCAGCCCGTCTTGCGCCATATCGAAGGGCATATGGATGGCGACCTTAGCCGCGACACGCTCGCCCGCCTCGCGTCGCTATCGCCGTCGCGCTTCTATGTCGTGTTCCATGCCGCGCTTGGGACTGGACCGAACCAATACGTTCTGCGTCGTCGGATGGAACATGCGCAGCAGATCTTGATTACGACTGACCTCTCGGTGAGCGAAGTGGGGATGCGGTGCGGCTACGACGATCCGTTCCTATTTAGCCGCATGTTCAAGAGACTGCACGGCCTCAGTCCGTTGCAATACCGTGGGCAGGTCAAGGCGTCGTTTGGGTGAGGACGGCGGAATTCGCGCATCCTATTCCTCCGTTGCGCCTGCCTCGACGACGGGCTGACCGATGGTCGCAAGAAAGCGGGCCGCGTCGTCGCGCTTAAATGTCCGGCGGGCGGGCGGGAGATGCTTGAGGAATTGGAAGCCGTAGTTCTTTGTCGCGAGCCGGCTGTCCAGGATGGCGACAACGCCTTTGTCCGTCGACGTGCGGATCAGGCGGCCGAAGCCTTGCTTGAGGCGCAGCTGAGCCTGCGGCAGGGAGAAGTCGCGGAACCAATCGCCGCCGGCCGTGGTCACTTCCTCGACGCGTGACTTGTTGATGGGGCTGTCCGGCATCGCGAACGGCAGGCGATCGATGACCACCAGGCGGAGCGCGTCGCCGGGGACGTCTACGCCTTCCCAGAACGAGCTCGTCCCCATTAGCACGGCGTTCTCCTGCTGGCGAAATTCTTCGATCAAGCGTGATGTCGGCATTTCGCCCTGGCGAAGCAGCGGATAGCCGAGGTTCATCCGTTCCATCTCCGCATGCACCCGTCCGAGCATGCGGTGCGACGTGAACAGCAGAAATGCGCCGCCGCGCGATGCATTCGTCAGGAACGCCATTTCGTCGGCGATCAGCTTTGTGTAATCCGGCGTGTCCGACGGCGGCGGAAAGTGACGCGGGACATACAGCAGGCAGTTGTTCGCATAGTCGAACGGAGAGCCGGTGATAATCTGGGTGACGTCGCCGTTTTCCGGGATGCCGAGGCGGGATGACAGATAATGGAAATCGCCGCCGGTGGACAACGTTGCCGAGATGAGCACCGCGCCCGAGTCGCGGAAGTCGGAGAATAGCTCTTGCGACAGGATCGGAGCAACGGAGACCGGCGTGTAGTTGAGCGCTGCGACCGCTGCACGGCCGTTCGACGATCCAACCGAGCCCCAATGGACATAGTTCGGATCGTCGCCGTGGAAGAGCAGGATCAGTTCCTCCCGGGCGCGCACGAGTTGGCGGGATAGGCCGTCCACGCGGTCCTGAAGCGTCGGATTGCCGCGAGTGTCCGCCTTCGCGAGGCTGTTGGCAATGCTGACGAGCATCGCGCCGACGAAGCCAGCCTTATCGCGGAGTTCCTCGAACCGGCTTCCAGCGCATTCTTGAAGGAAAAATTCAGGACGCGGGCTTGTCAAAAATGGCTCGAAGAGAATGCGGCATTCTCCGTCCACGGCGCGCAGTTTCTCCTCGTCAATCTCCACCTGACTCCCGAGCCGCTTCACTTTCGCCAGCAGCGACGGCAGGCGCGACGACGAAAGAGAGATGCCAAACGTGTTTGCGGCGGCATCTTCGAGGTGGTGCGCCTCGTCGAAGATCACGAACGAGTTGTCGGGCAGGATGCGCGCCTCCGGTTCCGTCCGCCTGACTGCGAGGTCGGAGAAATAGAGGGCGTGGTTGACCAGGATGATCGCCGCTTCCTCGGCCAGTTTCTTGGCTTTGTAATAGAAGCAGGCGTCGAAGTAGCGGCACTCCGCGCCCCGGCACGTGTCGGCATCGGCGCGGACATCGAACCAGTTTGGGTAGTTGAACGGCAACTCGGCAACATCGCCGGTCTCCGTGGTTCTCGACCAGTCGCGGATGTGCGCGAATTGTGAATCGCCGGCCGTCCAGAGCTCGCTGGCCGCCGCTGCCGTGTCCTGCAGGCAAAGGTAGTTGCCTCGCCCCTTCAGCAGCGCGACGGATACGGGGTGGGGGGTGAGCGATGCGACAAGCGGAATGTCGCGTTCCCAGAGCTGCGCTTGCAAGGCGAGCGTGTGCGATGAGACAATTACCTTGCGATCCGGACGCGCATAGAGAAAAGCGGGAAGCAGATATGCGAGCGTCTTGCCGACCCCGGTTCCCGCCTCAACCAGCGCGATCCCGGTCCGCTGACCGATCGCCCGCGTGATCGCGCGGACGGCTTGCCGCTGTTCCTGGCGGATGTGATAGCCCGGCAACGCTTTCGCAAGGACGCCATCCTCATCGAAATAGCTGGCAAGACTGGCTGGAAGAGGGTGCGTCATGACTAGGAGGATTATACCTGTGGCGGACGCGGTGAGGGTAGGATCGGCGACGCTTAAAGGCCTACGCGCAGAAATGGCGCGAGTGGGCTTCGGCAACAACAGCCGCATCAATGTTGCCTTCTGTCCCGCGCCGTGCTGGCGGCGTCCGCTCATGGCGTCGCCAGCATCTTTTTGCTAAAGCCGGGCAGACGGCAGGTACGCAAAGCGCCTCGTAGTCTACGTCAACTTACTCGCGCATCGTTCAGGGCGGCAGTCGGCAAGGCCTCGTCGAAACGGATCCGGCAGCCGCGAAGCCGTCCTGCAAGGCATTGCGTTTTCACGCGTTAGCCATGCCCAATTTCAACTATGAGCAATTCGGCGGGAAGATTGAGAGTGATCGTGTTTGCTGTGGTGCGCACGGTGTAGGCCCTGGTCGGGCTGGGCTCCGGCGACTCGCTTGGCGCAAATACGCGGGTCTCGCATCGTTTGGCGAATTGAAGCGTGAGAGGAACCGCGGGCGGTTTTATGTCAGCGCCTTTCGTCGACGGACCGGCGTTCATGTAGACGCTTACATCGTTCCACAAGAGTAAGTAGTAAATGCCTCTTGAGCTCTGCAGAAGAAAATAATGCACGGTTTCCGGGACGGGGCTCATTGTCAAATCAAGGATGCCAGGTGCATAGACGGCGGCTGGGCTTGGATCCTTGAGGATCGATATGAGGCTCTTTACCGCGAAATAGGCGGGCTTCTTCGATCCATCGTTTCTAAGGAATGCTCCGTAATGCCTCTCGTGATCCGCCATGTCCGGATCAGGCTTGTCGTCGGCAAACTCGTAAACGTAGGTTCTGCTTCCCGTAGGCAACAGGCGGAATCCCTCGCAATACAGCAAAGGTACGTATATTCCGGCCGCCCTTTCGGAGACGCCCTGGTCGTCGTGGTACACATAATTCGTATCGTTGTGGTACCCGGTTTCGCCAACGTACACTGGCTTGTTCCCGGTGATCCACTCGGAGCCGGCGATAAAGCCGCCAGGAGACGCCCAAGTCAGCGCATGATTCCAGGAGTCGTCGTCGGCATGCGAGCCGCCGGGATAATAATGTCCGCCGCCGCAGTCGGCAATTCCCGCCGCATTCATGCTCGCGACGTCTGAGGCCGAATATCGCAGAAACGACGCTGGGTTCGCGAAAGGAACCGTGCAGACCTTGACGCCCTGTAGCGCGGGATCGCCTTTAACGATATGGTACAGATCCTCTGCCTCCTTTACTATCGCATGAGCGGGATCGGTAGTCGACTTTGGATCGAAGAACCCCCTATTCCAACCGTTTGTCGAGTCGTAGCTAGCGTCGAACTGCTGACCGCCAAGATTGTCATACTGGAAGTAGCGCTTGCTTCCGCCGCTGTCCTTCCACATCAGGATATCGGGCTCGTTGACACACTCCACGGCGTCCACGCCCGGCACATAACGTTCAATGGCCGACTTTACGACGGGCGGGTACAGTGCGCCTGTGTGAATTTCGCCCATGCAGTCGACGCCAAGAAGTCCGGTGATCCCTAGCCGATCGTGCAACGTGTGGAAGTTGGCAATTTGTGTTGGGGACCACGATGAAACACCATCCCGAATGTGCTTGATGCCAAGATCGGCAAGTGACGGATAAATGAGCGACGAAAATCCGGTTTGATAGATTGAGTTGGCCCAGTCGAGGTGAGTGTCCACTCCCATGCTGTCGACAAAAGATTGGGACTTGCGCGCCTGGAGCGGCGAAGCGTCCGCCGGGAACGCGCTTACTATTGCGATTGCGGTTACAGTGGCGACCGCGGACCTGATTAGCGCCCGCAATCCGTGTGAGCGCCCGTCAACGTTGTTGTTCAACTTCATTGCCTCTCTTAATGCCGATTGCCCGCGATATGCGACGCAAGTCTCCAACTCGGTGGTCGATTCTACTTGATGCTAAACGTCGCAGTCATCGCGAAACCGTCGATCTTGCCGCCTGTTCCAGCGGCCTTCCAACCGTCGGCCTGGCTATCCGAGACATTCGTCGCGTTTTGCCCCGGCGAGACAACATTGGGATTCAACCACTTGCAATGACAGTCCGCCATGATATAGTTTGCTCCGGTGTTGTGAACGGCCCCGTTCGTCGCGTAGAGATTTCCCGCCGCCGATGTCGCGCCGGGCAGCAGGCCGGTAGCGTACTGAAGGACGCCCGTGCCAGGCGTAGCCGAATACGTTCCGCCTTGCAGGGCGAGACCGTTGCCTGCCGGACTGCTGAGATAGTTGGTGGTCAATGTGTTGTTCCAACTGTCCTCATAGTACTGAGTGATATCGACCGAGGTGCAACCCGTTACCTCAAACGCCAAGACCGTGGAAGAAGGCGCCGTGAACGACGATGCGGGATACGATACGTATGGCTGAACATAGCTTGACGTGCCCCAGCCTGACTGATTGATGTTGAAGTTCAAGGCATAGGAAGCGCCCTTGCCCGTCGTCATATCGTCCGGACACCTGAACGTCTGAACGCTCTTGACGTACGGGTATATCTGGGCCGCCCAGCCGGCGACCGGGCTGTAGTAGTTGTTCCCTGGCGGGAATGTTTCATCGTAGTCCTGGAGATATTGAGCCATTCCGAGGCCAATTTGCTTCTCATTGGCAAGGCAGGCCGTCTGCCGGGCTTTTTCTCGCGCCTTCGCGAACACTGGGAACAAAATAGCGGCTAATATAGCTATAATAGCGATAACTACTAGCAACTCAATAAGGGTAAATGCTGTTTGTCGAGTGTTCTTCATTTATCAATTCCTGCTCTCACAGGTTCCTCCGTTTGGGGTATTGCGTTCGTCCGCGAAAATGACAAAGTTAATTTTGAGATCTTTTCAGATCCGTTGATCGATGATCAGAAAATGCCTATCGTAACATTCGCCCGCACCGTCCGCAGCGTATTGCCATATACCAAGTAGGGTGCATGACGCCATCAAATTGATGCGAAAGACATGGACCGCCCGCTCAGGGATCCTGATGCGCACGAGCCCGGCGCCGCCGTCGACGTTCTTACGACCAACTGGACCGGAATTGCCGTGGTTGCCGGACCGAAATCCGTGCCCTGCAGCAAGTTGACTGCTCTTTTTACCGCGACCGCGCCCATCTGCCGCATCGGTATCGCGACGGTCGTAAGTCCTAGTTGCTCTGCGACCTGAATACCGTCGAAGCCGGCTACGGAACAATCGTCGGGGACCCTAACGCCGGCGTCGCGAAAGAGCGTTAGCAGGGAGGCTGCCAGGTAGTCGTTGGCGCAAAATACCGCCGTGGGCGAGAGCTGTTTGATCTGCTCCAGGAGCGCTTGCCCGCTGGCTCCGCGTATGCCGTCCCATTCAAGGAAAATAGGATGTTCGTCGCCGACTTCCATAACCGCGGCGCGCCAAGTATTGGCGCGCTCATTGATGGAGGTTGTGCTGACAGCCTGCGTTATGCTCAAAAAAGCAATCTTCCGGTGCCCAAGTGACAAGAGGTGTTGCATCATGTCGGCCGCGCCCTGGCTGTTGTCGCCCATGATTGACGGCAATTTCCGGCCGAAAACATCTAGCTCGTCATCGACGATTACGGTGCGATCCAAGTCGATGCCGGTCGCTCGAATGAATTTGCCGGGAGCCCTGACCAGCAGCAAACAAGACACTGGCTTGTACTCGGCGAGTAAACCCCGCGCCATCTCCAAACTGTGCGCATCGCTGGCGGCGTGCCCGGAAATGACGTGGTAGCCCAAACGATGCGCCTCCTGAAGGACTCCCTGGTAGATTTCTCGGAAGAACTCGTCGTCATAAACGTAGTCCTCGCGAAAGATCGCAAGCAGGTTGCCTTGCGACTTGGGCGTGGACTGTTGCATCTGCCGGACGAACGTGCCCTTGCCGGGGATCCGATTGATGACCCCCTCGTTTTCCAGATCCTTCAGCGCGCGCCGGATAGTGATACGGCTCACGCCGTACGTCTGGATCAGCTCGCGTTCGGAGCCGATGCTCTCGCCTGAGTCGAAAGACGCGGACGAGAGCCGATCGACAAGGTCCGCCTTGACCTTTTCGAAAAGCGCCATCTGCGGTTTTGTTTCAGAACCGTTCAACACCGTTCTCCCCGCCTCGCTTTTGCCTTCCGTGGTACGCATGACTGGTATTATATCAGGTCAATTGCAGGATGTCAAGTTTTCAAGCTTATATTGTTGGCGGCGTACGCCAGAGCGATCCTGCTTGCGTCGAAACTTGGCGTAATTACTGCTTTTGGACAATACCAGTTGCAGTACAGGTTCTGTCAAAACCGCACTCGCGGCGACGAGGGCGAAGGCGCATTCTCTTCAAACCACTTGTTCACTCTTGATATAGCCGGCAGAACGAAGATGGACGGCGCGGCAACTGACGGGGCCTTAAAGTGTGTGTAATAAACCGGCGTGTTGCAAAAAAGATTCAGGACGGCTCGTGCCGCCGGGGCAATTTTTTGCCCGCGCCTCGTTCACTGCGGTGATTTGCGTTGCCTCGTCAACACGCGTACGGCCTTTTGCCGCCATCGTCCGCCGGTCACGGACCGGTCTTGCCCGCGCCTCGTTCACTGCGGTAATTTACGTTGCCTCGTCAACACGCGTACGGCCATTTGCCGCCATCGTCAGATTCCAGCGCACATCGTGAAGCAGTGCACCGGCTGTGACGGCAAAACGGCCCCGGCGGCCGGGGAGCCGTCCTACAAGACCTTTCGATCTTTTACAGACGCTCTTAGGGCGACTTCGCGGCCGGCGCGTTGGAAGGCGACGAGGACGGTTCGTCACCCGCTTAATTGGCGCGATACAGCAGAAGCCGGGCGGAGGGGGCGTCGGCGATCAGAAGCCATGGACCGCGCGCGGCGATTGCCGTTGCTTGGCCAACATCCGGGAATTTCGTGGGAAGCGGCCGGCCGGTAGTTGCGTCGAAGGACGTTACGACTCCGCCCTTGTCAAGCGCGAAGACGCGAGTTCGCGTCGCGGCCAGTGAGAGGCAGTCGCCTGACGCGGGAACGGACCAGAGCGGCGTATAGACGCCCCGAGGCTCGCGGCGAAATGCCGCGACGGTGGTGGCGGAGGCCACGAAAAGCGCCGTTTCGTCGTCGCTAGCAGCTATCGCCTGGATCGCCGTTGGCGCTCCGCTAGGCAAGGGCGCAGGATGCAGCGCGACGGAATCGCCGGTTTCGGATTCGAGTATCGCGCCGTCATTCAGCGCCCAGAGGATAGTGTCGCCGCCCGCGATTGCGCTTAACGAGTGAAGAGGGGCCGCATTCTTATCCTCGATTTTGACCCATGGAGTTTGTCCCCACGAAGTCCGGTCGGGATAGAACCGGTAAAGCTGACTGCTTTTCTTCTCGGCGACGATAAAGCACTGCCCGTTCGACACAATCCCAGCGGGCGACGTGTCCCAGCGTTCGGCCGTGCGCCAGGCGTCGTCTCCGTTGCAGCGGAATGGCTCATCCGGAAGATCGTCCAGCATCAGGCGAACCATTCGGCCCGCGCCGCTAGCGGCAAGCACGGTTCCATCGGCCGCGATTGCCAGCAGGCTCACGTTGGGCAGACCGCCGATGCGTACAGGGCAGGGGCGGCCTGTGCGATCCGCCCGCATTAAGCCTTGCGATGTGGCGAGCCAGTAGCCGCCGTCACTAGCCGGGGCGATGGCGTTGTGTCTGTTCGACCACGGGACATTCAAGGTTGGCGCATTCGGGTCGAGCTCGCCGGGCGCGAGTGAAAATGCGACGTCGCCTGTTGCGGCCGCCCATGCAACGCCGCGTACCGACGCGATCCCCAAGGCGTTGCAATTTCGTGGCCAGTCGCCGGTCGTCACCTGAGTGCCGCTCGCGTTGAAGCGGTAGATGTGGAGATCGGCGTAGCCGCTGGCGGCAAGCAGGTCGCCGGATTCAGGTTCGATCCCGATGCACTGATACTGCCATCCGCTCCTTTCGGGCATTGGAAGCGTGATGAGCACCTGTCCGTCGCTCGCTCCGCCGCATGCGAGCACGGTATTCCGGATCAGCGCGAAGACCGGCGCTTTTGCGGCAAAGCCTGTTGCGCCCGGCGGGGACGCCGTGATAAAGCGCGGCGTGCCGGTGAGTTGCGCAAACCTGACGGCGGTTGCCGCTGGATCGGTCATTGAGACGCGATAGATCCGCTTGTCGCCGCACGCCGCATAGATCGATTGGCCATCGGACGCAATTGGCGTGTACGCAATTCCGGACGGGAGCGTCACCTCGCGCACGAGAGCCAAGCCGCCGCCGGGACGTTCGCGGTAGTGATGGAGCTTATTACCTGCGCCGGTCCAAACGTCGGCGCCGTATGCCACGACGCCTTCGGTTTCCTGATACGGCGCTGCCATTTCGGGAGCGGCCTGACTCTGCCCGAGGACGCCAACCAGCGCCGGCGGCTGCTGTGCGTGCGCGCAACAACCTACGGCAGCGGCAAGCGCGAGGAGCGTTTCTCGGAAGCGATGCGGCTTTGTTGTCATGGTTTGCCTGTCAGGACGATCTGTCCGAACGCCGCCGGATCGTGCGGCCAGTCGGCGCAGAAGAAACCGAGCGCCGCCGGATCGGGTTGCTTTTCGCGGTTCATGTCGTTGATTGTCGCGGCGACGCCAATTCGGTCTCCGGCCCTTGGGGCGGAAGGCGCGCCGAGAGTGCTCCATGGAATCGCCATCTCGTAGCGGAGGCCAGAGGCGCTTTTGACGACCGCAAGCTGCAACTGCGATGGTGTGAGTTGGCCGGTGGGCAGCTTGCCGGGATCATAAGAAATGGCTCGATCGGCCTCGGGACCGTTCGGCGTGAGCGCTACGTTAATTTGAGTGTACCGGCGGCTTTGCTGATCGGCGAAATCGTTGCCGCTCGATACGTCCGCCTTGTCGGGATCGAGGTTGAAGCCCAATTGCACACAGTCGCCTTTCCACATATCCCCGCCAGTATAGGGCTGCATGAAGACCGGGTCGGTAACGTCGAACGCCGCGTAAAGTGCCTTGCTGTCCCAGGCGTACTTGACACTCGCGGCAAGGTGCCCGTTGTAGAATTGCGGGCTGCGCACGATTGCGCTTCGTCCTGAAACGCTCGTTCCTTGCACGCTGTCCCACTTGCCGAGGTTGCCATCGATTACTGGCGGCGACGAGAACTGAGGCGCGGCAAGGAAATTGAACGACACAACCTTCTCGGATCGCGAGCCGCCGGGAATAGAAACGCTCGCTTCGACATTGTATTTGCGCGCCTGGATAACGTCGACGCCTGGCAGCGCCGCGATCACAACGGATGTCGCCGCCGCGGCTATGGGGACCGTGAGCGTCTTCCTGCTTCCGGGGACGCCGGTAACGCGGACGTTGAGCGTACCGGTGAGCGTCGCTCGGGTTGCGTTTGAGATTGCGACGCGCAATGCCGGTTCGCCGTGCTCGAATGCCGGACCGACGGAATCGATCGAGAGCGGCGCTTGAAGGACAAGCTGGGTTCCGGCTGCGCCGATGGACGATCCCCCGGCGCTCAGGGTGAGCTTAAGCGGGTATGTCCCTGCGACGCAGTCGCGCGGCGTCTTGAGCGCAAACTGAACCGTCTGCTTCGATGCGTCTAGCGCAACCTGCTTTTCGATTGGCGTGACGTTCAGCCGCGGATCGGCAACGAGACGAACCGTTCCCGTCGTCCGCAGCTTGCTCGCGGAAGTCACCGACGCCTTTACGGAGACGATTTCGCCAGGAAACGCGGTGAGCCGATCGGCTTGCGCGGCAATTGGGTGCGCCGCGGTTCGTCCCCAGAGCGCGGGTGATACGCCTTTTATGTAGATCGGTTCCTGTGACAGCGTCACCTCCACATTGCCGTCCGGCGAATTCGCGGTCGAAGGGTTGCCCATCCAATCGTAGAGCGCGACCTGCTTGACGCCTACGGGGAGCGACAGCTTGCGCGGCTTATCGCCTGCGTCCCACAGCACAAGGATTACGTCATCGCCGCGCTGGAAGACGTAGCCTGTCGTGTCGCCGCCAAGCCATTCGATCGCGCCCGCCGTCGGGTGCCCGTCGATCAGGTACGTCATCGCGGAGTAGGCTGGAACGACGGGGCGCGGGGCGAGCTTATCCGAGCCACACCGGATCCTGGGATTGCAGCCGTAGTAATAGTCGTAGCCTGCGCCCGCGACGTAGAACGCGAAGTTGAATCCGAAACCTTCGCCCGCGGTGATCAGGCTGTCCCGGATGTCGTAGCGCGCCTGGGATAACTCGATCTCGCTTCCTGACTGGTCGCGTAACGCAAATCCCTGCTCCGTTCCGTAAAGCGGCAGATCCTTGCCCGCGTATTGACGGATGACGTCCTTGAGTGCCCGGTAGTACTGGACTAGCCCCGTCTTTTCCGGCGGGTTCTGGCAGTAGGGATGGATGGTGACGCCGTCAACGTATTTGGCAAGCCCGGCCTTAAAGATGTCCTCGTTCCACCTCACGGCATCGCGGCTAATGCCGTCGCCGGTCGGACCGAGAACGAACGCCTTCGGGTCCGCAGCGTGGAGTGCTGGATAAGCAATTCGATAGATCTCCACGAGCTGATCGTTTGTGCCCTTAAAGCCCCACGGTGCGCAAGGCTCCCAGGTGATCTGGTAATAGTGCTTCTGGCGTTTCGGGAAATTCTGTGAGAATGCCTTGCCGATTTCCGTGCAATAATCTCGCCATGCGGTCTTGCCGGCTTCGCTAAGCGCTCCCTGATCCGTCCCGATCGTTCCCGGGATGGCTGCCCACGTAGGCGTCCCATTCAGACACGGCAGGTCGTAGGTTTGCCACGGCTTGCCGTTGTACCGGACCTCGTCCACTTCTGGGGACAGCGGCGGATAGATTTTCCCCTGCAACCCGGCTTTTGCCCGGTCTTCCGCAAATTGTCCGGCATGGTCCTTTTCGTTTCGCCCCCATTCGTATCCGGCCAGCACCCAACGGACGCCAAGATACGGGATCACCGGAGCCTTGCTGCTGAACCCGCCTTGCATGCCAAACATGGAAGCGTTTTCGCCGTAATCGTTCCGCTTCGCAGGATCGGGGACGATTGCGTAGGTGAGGCATCCTGCGGGACGGTTGCCAAGCGCCGGGAGCGTCGCGCCGTCAGCCAACGCCGCGCAGACACGATAGAAGCCCAGCCGGTTGGGCGTCGCAGAGTATTCGCCGCTCCAATTACCGGACGCGTCCGCGTGAACGGCCAGGACCGTCTGGCTGCGGATGGCTTCGTACTCATCCTTGACGGCGATGCGCAGGGTTGTGTCCGATGCAGGCGGAAGACCTGTTGCGTTGAAGACGATTTTGACCGTTTCGCCAAGAGCATAGGTGCTGTGCTCGGGCCGCGATGTGTCGGCGGACAGAGTAGAAGCGTAGACGACCGGCAAAATGCCGAGCAGCAAGGCGGCCGCGCACGCCGATTTCAATGTCAGGGAATTCGTTTGTATCATATGTTTGCGTCTAGTTGCCGTTGTTATAGTGGACGCGCGAGAAGTACCACAAGATCGGCGTGCCGTTGTGACTGGCGTTTGGTACGCTTCGCGTCAGAGTCTGTATTTGCATCCATTTGACGTGGCCGTCCATGAACACGAAATTGGCTCCGCTGGAGTGCCGGAAGGAGTACTGCCCTTGTGCGTTGCTGCCGCCGGTTACGCCTCCAAGAGTTGGCGGGGTGCTGGTTGTGTTGAATATCTGGCTAATGACCTGATCCGAGTTGGAGCCATTCTGCTGAGCATCGCCGGTGAAAATGGTGTCTGCCGGCATGTCGAACTGAGCGAGCGTGGCCGGAGGCGCCCAGGCATAGTAGAGGGCGTAGTTGGCATCCGCCCAGTAGATCGCGTTGTAGGCGTATGTCATCGGCAGGGAGTTTGTGCAAGGCGGGGTCGTCTGGTCGTTTTGCGAGCAGAACACTTGGCCGTCCGTGGCGCTCGGACAGAGCCAAATCCCCGACGACTTGTCTTGCGCATTGCTGATATACGGCATGAGAAACGTGCCCCAGGTCGTATTGTTTGCGCCGCCCGTAATAAGGACGGTGCCGTCGTAGTCCTCGAAATATTCGTGCAACGCCAGTCCGATCTGCTTCTCGTTGCTGGCGCACGCCGACTGGCGCGCCTTTTCGCGTGCCGTAGCGAAGACTGGAAACAGTATAGCTGCTAAAATAGCAATAATAGCTATTACAACGAGTAGTTCGATTAATGTGAAACCATTCTTCTTCATCGCTGTTCTCCTTCTTAATTCGTTGCCGGTTCGCGCTGAGTTTCACGCGGCGGAGTCGTCGAGCCTCTCACTATGAGGCTCGTTTGCACTTCGATGCGCTCAACCGGCAAGGCCGGGTCGACCAGTCTGGCGAGGAGCCTGCTTGCGGCTGCTACGCCGATTTCCGATGGGTTTTGCGAAACGGACGTCAAGTTGGCCCAGCGTGCGAAATCGCTGTCGCAGTAGCCGACGAGGGAGACATCGCGCGGGATGTTCGGTCGTGACTCGGTTCCCAGCGCAAGGAAGTCCTGGAAGACAAAGTCGTTGAAGCCGATAAAGGCCGTCGGCGGCGTATCGGATTTCAGCACGCGCATCATTTCATGTCGTTGCCATCCTCCGCGCGGGGTCGAAGCGTATGTTGGATAGACAATAAGCTGGTCAGATGCGAGGCCTAATTCCGCGCAACGCTCGAAGAACGCCCGTGAGCGGAGCGGCAGGTATTCGGCTGGCGAATCGTCCATGATGTAGCAGATCGCGCGGTGTCCGAGCGCGTAGAGGTGATCGACGGCGCTGCGCATGCCGGAGATGTCGTCACTGACGACGGTGTCCACTTTATCCGAATAGAACGGGCAATCGACGACCACGGCGGGCACTTCCGCTCGCCAGAGGGAGTCGAGCCAGTCGGGCGCGATATTGCGCGTGACTGCGTTAACAAAACAGATGACTGCGTCGACCCTTTGCTGCAATAGGAACTCGACGGCTGTCGCCTCAGCGTCCGACCCCGGTTCCGCGTTCATGAAGAGCAGCTGGTATCCGTGCTGCGAGAGCGTATCTCGTATGCCATAGACGATCTTTGCATGATATTCCGAACCCAGATACGGCAGCACAAGGCCGACTGTTTGTGTGCGGCCGTGCACCAGGCTGCGCGCGAGGATATTCGGGCGATAGCCAAGCTCTTCGATAGCATCGAGGACCTTTTGCGCGGTTGCATCCGCGACTTTGGCGCGCGTCTTGGGGTTCAGCACGAACGAGACGGTCGTCTGCGAAACGCCCGCCTTGCGGGCGACATCCACGGTGCTCGGCAATCGTCTGACGGGCGGCTTTGCTGCGTTTGAAATCGCCATATCAATACCTATTGATATGCATCATAACACACGTGGCCGCGCATGTCAATACCTATTGACGACGCATTTGGGTCGATATTGCTTGTTCGTGCCGGGAGTTACGGAGCGCCAAGCTCGAACCAGTTCTCGACACGGCCCGAGAGCTCGCTTTCCGCCTTCGCAGTTGCCGGCGTGTCGAAATGGCCCGTTGGCAGGACAAAGAGGCGTTTGTTGGCGCCCAGGGCGTTGTAGACAGAGAATTGGCCGGGGGGCGGGACCGCCGGATCGAATAAAGCGCAAGCGCAGAAGACTGGTTGAGCTACGTGAGCGGCAATCGTAGCGGCGTCATAGTATCGAAGGACGTCTAAAACGGCTGGATGATCCGCTGCATACTGTCGCACGGCTTCTCCGCTGCCGGTGCACGGCAAAGCGACGCGCACCGGATGGTTTCCAAATGTCGGCACGCTTAGGAACCCGCGCGAAAATCGCTTGTCCCACGCGAGCGCCATCGCGCCCAAACCGCCTCCGAAGCTGCCGCCGGCATAATCGAGCTTTCTCGACGCATTGGGCACGAGTTCAATAAGTGCGGAGGCGGCTCGCCAGATGTCGACGACGCAACCTCGAAGAACGTAGCCTTCGACGGAGGCGATGCCGTGAAGAACATGCTCGCTCGATATCTCTGGGATTAGCGAGTGAACCGAGCGGCCTTGTCCCCGCATGCAGGGATAGATTGCGGCTGCGCAAAGACTGTGCGAACCGTAGTCCGGCCCGCTTCGACCGCCATACCCGTGACCGGCAACGATGCCGCGCGCGACATCGACGCCTCGCGGAACCGTCAGCCATCCGCCGATTCGCACGCCTTCCCACGAGTCGTATTCGATCTCGAAGACGTCGACGTTTGGCGGAGCATCGATGTCGGCTTTTCGTCGAGCTAGATGCAAAGGGAGCTCCAGGGCGGCGCGATAGGTCTCCTGCCAAAACGGGACGAGATCCGCTGGAGCGGACGGAGCTTTGATCGCGAGAAGGGTATCGAGATCGAAACCATAGGTTGGGTCGAAGGGAAAGGGGTGTTCGAGTTGGGTAGTCAGCACGGGAATCTCTCAGTCGTACAATGAAATTGATGCACCGTACTTGTTTCCTTCTGAAATGAAGGATTCCTTGTCGTTCACCTCTGAATATTTGCTAATCTGTTCTCCTGGAGACCAACCCATGAAACTCGTTTTTGCGGCACTTCTTCTCGTTTTGTCGAGTTCGATCACGCTCTGCGCGCAGGATTCGCCTGCTGCGGTCATGCCGCTCACGCGCGTCACGCTTTACACGAGCGGCGTCGGCTACTTCGAGCGCGCGGGCATCGTGGACGGCGATGCGGCGTTGACGCTGGGCTTTCCCGTGGACCAGGTGAACGACGTCCTCAAGTCGCTGATCCTGCTGGATCGCGACGGCGGGACGATCCGCCCGGTGACATACGCGGCGATCGATCCGGTGGCGAAGCAACTCAAGGCGTTCAGCATCGATGTGAGCGATAATCCGGACCGTGCGGAACTGCTCAACCGGATTCGCGGGACGCATGCGACGGTGACCGCGCATGGACCTCAGGGCGCGCCCGATGCCGTCGTTAGCGGCGTGGTCATCGGCGTCGAGAGCCGCGACGTTGTGCTGCCCGGTCCGCAAGGCGGGAAAACGCGAGCTTCGTTGCTGAACATGCTCGCCGATGACGGCATCCGTACGATCGCGCTCGACGATATCGTCAGCGTGCGGATCGACGACGCGAAGCTCGATCGCGAACTCCGCGAGGCGCTGACGATCGTCAGTCAGGGCCGCGACGACAGCCGCCGTTCTTTGACGCTCAACTTCGAGGGCAAGGGGCGCCGGCATGTGCTGGTCGGCTATGTGGCCGCGACGCCCGTTTGGCAGACCAGCTATCGACTTCTGCTCGGCAAGAAGCCCCTTTTGCAGGGGTGGGGCATCGTGCAAAATACCACTCAGGAGGACTGGGATAACGTTTCGCTAACCCTCGTGAGCGGCCAGCCGGTTTCGTTCATCGAGGATCTCTATACGCCGCTCTACCTGAATCGCCCAATCGTCCGCTCGCAGATCGCCGAAGCCCTCGCCCCCGTGGCGCACGAGGCGGATGAATTGGAGCGCAGCGTTTCCGTGACGGGTGAAATGTTTGGCGGCGGGGGTGGGAATGGCATTGGCGTAAATCGCAAGGCCGCCGCCGCAATGCCTACCGGAGCGATGGCGAGGTTCGCGGCCCCGTCCGCGCCGATTTCAGCCGACAGGGATGCCGCATCGCTTCTCAACCAATCCACCGTCGCGCGCGGGGCCCGGCTCGGGGAAGCGCTGTTTTCGTACGGCATTCCCGTTGGCGTGACGGTGCCTCGCCAGCAGTCGGCGATGATCCCTTTTCTCGCCAGTTCGGTCGAGGTGCAGAAGGTGGGCATCTACAATCAATCGGTCAACGCTCTTCATCCGATGAGCGGCGCCCGGTTCAAGAATACGACGGGAATGCATCTGCTCGGCGGCCCGATCACCGTGTTCGAGGAGGGAAGCGGAGCGAGTTATGCGGGAGACGCGATTATCGATGACACGCAACCCGGGCAGTCGCGGCTGATCTCTTACGCGCTGGACGTTCCCGTTTCCGTGACCGTAAGCGAGGGGAATGGAAACGGCCGGTATCTGGGTTTCCGGATCGTGAAGGGAACGCTCGAAACCATGTCGCGGACGGACCAGTCGACGCTTTACAAGATTAAAAACAACGGCGAACTCGAGCAAACGATTGTCGTCGAGCAGCCCAAGCTGGACGATGGTTGGAAGCTTGTTGAGCCCGCCAAGCCGTCCGAGGAGACGTCGGCGCTCTACCGCTTCGATATCGCGGCGCCATCCGGGAAGGCCACGGAACTGACGGTGCGCCAATCGCGCGTCAATTGGCAGTCGATCGCGATTGCGTCCACGGATCTGGACACCCTGCTGGTCTACGCACACGACGGCGCGATCAGCGACGACGTCAAGGGCGCGTTGCAGGAGACGGTGACTCGGCGGAAAGCGGTGGCCGATGCCGATGCGAAACTGTCGGCAATTACCGCGCAGATCGATCAGATTGGCACTGGCCAGGCGCGTATCCGCGACAACATGCGCGTGCTCAGCCAATCGTCGACTCTCTACAAGCGCTACGCGGACGAGTTGGATCAGCAAGAGAGCAAACTCGCGGACCTGGGAACCAAGCGTGATGCTCAGCAAGCCGAGCGAGATCGTCTGCAGGCCGCGCTCGACGCCTACTTGAGCAACCTGACGGTCGGCGTTCTGCCAGCCGGTTAGCCGCAAAGGGGGCATGCTGTCTGCCGCGCCGCCGCTGTCCAATCGGGCGAAATGGCGCACATTCTGGCTTGAGGCGTCAACAATGTCGATTATGGCGAGCCGCGCGGCTTATGGCCAGGCCGCAACTCCTTCGTTAAATAGTTGCGAATAGCAAAAAACGGTGCTCTGCGGGCTTTACGAAGAGATTCATGTTGTGTTACAATAATGAATCCGGGTAGTTATTCCGGCGTCCCTCGTTGGCTTCCGAGCCTTCAGGAGATCCCTCATGACGATAGTATCAAGTTTTACGCCTATCGCTGGGACGCGATTCCGCACTCTGATCCACGCGCTTGTTCTCGCCTTCTGCGGTGCGTGCCTCGCCTCCGGAGCAGCGTTCGCATCGCCGCGAGTCGCCCACCTTATTGTTGGGGGCCATGAAGCGCTTTTCATGGTCAACCCGTATGTGGATGACGACGATGTCGTCTACGGCCCGTCGGATTGGGTCCATTTGCTTGGCGCTGAATTTAAGCAAATGGACGATCGCCATCTTGCGATTACCTCGGCTGAGGGGCGCGTCACGACAATCCCGTTCGTTTATGTGAGCGATCGTTTGATGATCCCCGTGCAGCGCGTCGCCGAACAACTTGGGGCCGACGTCTCCTGGAACCGGCGATCGCGTACGATGACGTTGCGCGCAAAGATCCTCGTTGTACGCGTTGAGTCAGGACGCCTGACCGTCGCGACCAGTTATCCCGTGGACAGCCAGACCGGGACGTTGTCGAATCCAAGCCGGATGTACATCGACCTGGCAGGCGCGATGCTGCCATCCGGCGCGTCCAATTTGCCGGTTCGCAGCGAGCAGGTTACACGGGTTCGCAGTAAGCAAATCGAGTTCAATACGGCGCGAATCGCGCTGGACTTGAACGGGGCATCCAAAATCCCGGCGCGTCGCGGAACAAGCGAGAGCTTGATCCAGATCTCGCTGGGCTCTGGCGGCTCGCCGGCGCTTGTTGCGTCCGAACCGGTCTCCGCCCCAGCGCCTCTCGTTATCCCGGTGGCTCCGAACGGCCGCCAAGCTGACCCGGCGGTTACATCGGTTGCGTCGCCGGATGCGAACGGTCAGGATGTGCGCATCGTGGGAGTTGAGTTTCAAGCGCCCACCGACAGCCGGCCGACCGTGGTGATTACGACCACCGGCAGGGCAGGCGGCGAACCGCGCGTCACGAAGCTGGACGACCCTGCGCGATTTGCCGTCGATCTGCCGGGAGCGACGCTTGCGATCAATGGCCAGGATGCTGCTTCGTCGATTTCCGTGACAAACCCGATCGTGAAGATGGTTCGCTGGGGAACGCTGCGAGCCAAAAACGGCTCGGCCGCGCGGGTCGTTCTCGATCTGGCGAAATCCGCGGATTTTAGGGTCAGTGCGGTTCCAGCGAGCGACGGCTCGGGAACGCGCTACGTCATAGCACTCCCGGACAGCGCGGCGCCTTTATCGCCTGCCCCGCCGGTCGCGGACAATAATACGCCAACCGCGCCGAACACCGCGCCATCTCCTCCCGTGGCCCCGACGAACACGCCGAGACCGGCGGCCATTGATGCGCTGACGATCGTTATCGACCCAGGACACGGCGGTCACGACGGCGGCGCGCCCGGCGGCGGATCGCTGTGGGAGAAGAACCTGACGCTGCAAATTGCCCGGCGTGTCCGTACGCTTTTCGAGCACGCTGGCGCGAAGGTAATCATGACGCGAAACGACGATACGTTCATTCCGCTCCCCGATCGTTCGCAGATGGGAATCGACGGACACGCGGATCTTTTCGTCAGCATCCACTGCGATTCGGGAAATGCGCGTAACGCGAACACGGGATCCACGGTCTACTACCACGCCAATAACGCGGTATGCAAGGAACTCGCGGCGGATATCGCGGGGCGGCTCAAGGAAGCCAACTGCGGGATCGTCAGCAACGGAATCCGGACCGACTATGTCCGCTTCCCCGGCATCGGATTTTCGGTGCTGCGGCGGAGCCCGGAGCCGGCTGTACTCGTTGAGTGCGGGTATATTAATAGTGATACGGACGCTTCGGCGCTGCAGCAGGAGCAGACCCAAGACCTCATCGCCCAGAGCATTTTGGCCGGTGTTAAAGATTATGTCGCAAATCGAGTTGCAACCAACTGACTTTCGTTCGAGCCGCCATCGACGGCGGCTTTCTCTTTTCAGTCTCGCAATGGCCTCCTTCGCAGTTCTTGTTGCGGTGGGATGCCATCATGACGAAAAACGGCCGGAACCCGCTCCAAATCAACCGGTTACGATTATTCCCCCGGATGAAGTGGGACCGACGACCCACAAGAGTACTGGGACGGTGACTGTTTACCGATTGGCTCGCACGGCTGAGGAGCGCAAGGCCGCGGACGAGAATGGCCTGGTTCCGGTCACGATGCGAATCCCCATCGACTCGAAGGCGCCGGCGCGCGATGCAATTGCGCATCTGATCGATGCGGACGGCAGCCCAATTCCGGATGGAACCGAGCTCACCAAGATCAAAATCGATGACGATACAGGCTTGGCGACGCTTGATTTTTCGAGTCAGTTTGTGAGCAACTTCAAGGGCGGCGATAAAGTTGAGGCGCAGATTATAAACAGCATCCGGGCCACCCTGGGGCAATTTTCAAATGTGCGCGATGTGCGAATCCTGGTTGCCGGCAAGAAGATTTCTCAACTTGGCGGCACAATCGATCTTTCGGATCCGTTGCCGGTAATACGGACTACGGGATCGGCGCCGGCGCCGGAGAAGGGAGCGGGACCAGTTTGAGCAGCAAGTCGCCAATTGGCGTATTCGATTCGGGGGTGGGGGGATTGAGCGTGGCGCGCCAATTCATGCGCCTTTTGCCTTCCGAGAGCCTTCTGTACTTTGCGGACACCGCGCATGTTCCCTATGGGGGGCGGCCGCTTGACGAGGTTCGCGGGTTTGCACTGAGCATCACCGACTACCTGATTCGTTCCGGAGCGAAGATGGTTGTCATGGCGTGCAACATATCATCAGCCGTCGCGCTTGACGAGGCGCGCAAGCTTTATCCGAAGACGCCGATCCTTGGCGTGATCGTTCCCGGAGTCCAAGCCGCGGTCAAGCAGGGCGGTCGACGGCTTGGCGTTTTGGCGACTCAAGGAACGGTGTCGAGCGGCGCGTATACGCGTGCGGCCGCGAACTTGGCGCCGAATGCCGTAGTGACCGAAGTGCCGTGCCCCCGGTTTGTCCCGTTGATCGAGGCTGGCAAGACCGAGACTGTCGAGGCTCTGAACGCAGCGCGGGCCTATCTGGAGCCGCTTTCGCGGGCATCGTGCGACACGATCATTCTAGGCTGCACGCATTATCCGTTTCTGATCAATGCGCTTTCCCACGAGGCGCGAGATCTGTTCAGCGCCGATTGTCTTCCTCGCTTTGTCGATCCCGCTCAAGAGACCGTTCGCGAGGCGGCCGCCGTTCTTGCCGATCGCTCCGCGGTTGCGCCCGCAGGGGAACTCGCTTGCCACCGCTACTTCACGAGCGCCGATCCGGACGCTGTCGGCGACCAGATTGAAGCGTTCCTTGGCAGTCGCATCGACGGATGCAACCACGTCAGCCTTGATCCCGCCCGCCTCAGTTAACCGCTCAACCTGCCCTCCAACCGGTGTGTACTCTTCGTGATTCTTTTTCTAGCAATGCGCCGCAAAACAGCCAATAATGGAAATACATTGCTTGTTTGCTACAGTGGGCCGTTTTGAGACCGGTCCCATCGTTTGGCGAACAGCAGGTATCTTCCGTAAGTTACTAAACGTCAACGATGACGTCTGCTCGCTTATAAGCTTCCCCCCGATGACTCCGATGGCGGATCCGGCGATCTTATAGCCCAGACGCAAGGCAGGCAGATGAACGAAGAGCAAGGATCGCTCGATTACGTTGATGCCACTGGAGAAAATGCGTTGGCCGAAGCCGAGGCAAGGTACGCTCGCCTAGAGGCCGAATACCAGGGCGTTGTTAAAGAACTCGAAGAAGCGCGCAGATCGATCGAAACGGTGCAAAGCGACTGGACCTGGGCGGCCGATTTGGCTGAGATCCCGATTTGCTTAATCGACCGGGATTTTCGCGTTCTTCGTTGCAACCAGGCTTATCGAAACTCTGCCGGCGCGACCAATGAGCAGATTATCGATCGGCCGTATTTCGACGTCTTTCCGATCGCGCATGGACCGTCGCGCATTTGTTTGAGGGCGATGGAAACCGGCCTGCCGGGAGATGAAGAGGTCCGAATCGGCAACCTGGTCTATCGATCTCGCGTATTTACCGTTAAGGACACGGACGGCGCTTTCCGGTTTGCCGTTCACTTTTTCGTCGACATTACGTCGGATAAGCGGGCGCAAGATATGCTCGTCGAATCCCGCGAACTCCTCCAAATCATCGTTGAAAATACCCCCATCCGCATGTTCTGGAAGGATGCGAACTCCCGCTTTATGGGCTGCAATGCCTTGTTTGCCAAAGACGCCGGCTGCTCCGTGCCGGTCGAATTGATTGGTCTGACTGATGCCGACATGCCATGGAAAGAGCAGGCCGGAGCATTTCGCGCCGACGATAAGCTGGTGATGGATTCAGGCATACCGAAGCTCGCTTACGAAGAACAACAAGTGATCGGGGATGGCAGATCCCTCTGGTGTCGTGTCTCAAAAGTGCCTCTTCGCGATCAAGAAGAGAACGTGATCGGGGTCCTTGGGATCTACGAGGATATTACGCAGCAGAAGGTGATGGAGGCCGCGCTCAAAGAGAGCGAGGATATGCTGCGGAAGGCGCAGAACATCGCCCACTTCGGAAGTTGGAAACTTAACCTCTTGACGAGCGAACTCACGCTTTCCGAGGAAACATGCAGGATTTACGAGCTCGAGCCGCAGAGCACTGGGTACACCTTGTACGACGTATTAGGCAAGATCCATCCGGACGATTGCGAGAAAGCGGTGAATGCGCATGAAGAATCGAAGGCGCATCTGGATACGTTTTGCAGCGAACATCGCCTCGTGATGTGCGATGGGCGAGTAAAGTACGTCTGCATGCAATACAAGACGACATTCGATCATAAAGGAGAGCCGCTCTATTCCTACGGAACGGTGCACGACGTAACGGAGAGCAAGCTGGCGGAAGTCGAGCTCAGGCGGAGCGAGGAGAAGTATCGCGTCCTCTACGAAGAGTCGATGGACGGTCTCTTTATCACAACGCCGGACGGGCGAATTGCCGACATGAACAAAATGGGCGTTCAAATGTTCGGCTACCCATCGAAGGAGAGTATGTTCTCGCTCGATCTGGCGACCGATATTTGGGACGATGCCTCCAGCAGGCAGCGCGTTCTTGAAACGATCAATGAGCGGGGCTTTGCCGAATTCGAAGCCACCGTGAAGAAACGTAACGGCGATCGCATGATCGTACACGCCGCAATGACAGCTGTCCGGGGAGACGATGGGGTTGTGGCGTCGTGCCGCGGAATTATGCGGGACATCACGGAACAGAAGCAGGCGGAACAGGCTTTACAGGAAAGCGAGGAGAAGTTCCGCTCAATTAGTTTGTCGGCGCAGGATGCCATCATCATGATGGATAGCGACGGTTGTATCTCGTTCTGGAATCCTGCCGCCGAAAAGATCCTCGGGTATAGCGCTCAAGAGGTCTTGGGACTGGAACTACACAGCGTTATCGTCTCAAACCGCTTCCATGACGCGTATCGGCGCGGCTCCGTGGCGTTCAAGATCACGGGCGAAGGGCCCGCAATTGGAAAGACCCTGGAACTCACCGCCATTGCGAAGGGCGGCCGGGAGTTTCCGGTTGAGATTTCGCTCTCCGCCGTGAGGCGTGGAAATCAATGGCACGCGATTGGGATCCTTCGCGACATCTCGCAGCGCAAGGAACACGAGACGAAGATCAAGGAGCTCAATACGCTTTTGCTCGCCGTCAGGCGAATCAATGAGCATGTTCTCATCGCGGAAAGCGAAGAGGATCTCTATCAATTCATCTGCAAGACGCTTTCAAACATGGATCCGGTTCGCGCGGTTTGGATCTGCCGCAAGATGCCCGATTACACGCTTCTGCCCGTCGCTTGGGCTGGAGTCGACGAAGATGACCTGCTCCGCACCTCGGCGAGATGGGATGAGTCGGCGCTTGGCCGCGGATTGCTCGGAACAGCGACGCGCGAGAATCGAGCGGTTGTTATCCACGACGCGCGGTCGGATGCTGCTCTTGCCCCATGGAGGGACCTGGTCTACAAATTGGATGCCAGGTGCGGTGTTGGAATTCCGCTCGTCGTCGATGGCGATGTCATTGGCGGGCTGGTGATCTACTCAAACCAAGAATCCTATTTTGACGACGAAATCGTGCGGTTCCTGACCGAGGTCGCGGGGGATGCCACGATCGGCGTAAAAACGATGCGGCTCGATCAGAAACTGCTCTCGACGCTCGACAGCATGCAAAAGTCGCTGCATGGCACGGTTGAGACGATCGCGAGCATGGTCGAATACCGCGATCCCTACACCGCGGGCCACGAGAGGCGCGTCGCCCAATTGGCGTGCGCGATCGGCAGGGAGTTGGGACTGCCCGAATACCAAATCGAGGGGCTTCGTGTCGCCAGCTATATTCACGACCTTGGCAAAATCTCCATTCCCGCGGAGATTCTGAGCAAGCCCAGCGCCCTGACTCACATCGAACGGCAATTGGTGATGCAACATGCGCAGGCGGGATACGATATTCTGAAGAAGATGGAGTTTCCATGGCCGGTTCCAAGAACCGTCCTTCAGCACCACGAGCGTCTCGATGGATCGGGCTATCCGCAAGGTCTCAAGGGGGACGATATCATCATGGAAGCCCGCATTGTGGCGGTTGCCGACGTTGTCGAGGCGATGTCGTCGCACCGGCCTTACCGGCCGAGCCTGGGCGTCCCCGCAGCGCTTTCGGAGATATGCCGCAAGCGGGATACGGCCTTCGACGGGCGGGTCGTCGATGCGTGTTTGGCACTCTTCAATGAGCGCAAATTTCGATTCGAGGAATGAGCGGACGGGAAGAGAGGGAGCGCCGGCAAACCTCTCTTCCCGCTAGACGAATAAGGCGTTGTCTCCTCCGCGATCTCGCCTATTTGCCCGTGAACTCCTCCCACGCCTCGAACACGGCGTGACCCTGTGCAATATTTGTCATCATCTCAAACTGCGCGATGACGCCGCCCGCCGGGCTGTACAGGTTGTCAACGACGCGGCGAACCGCGGCGCGAGCGTCTTCCGGGTTGTCGCTCGCGAGGACGTGCTGGCGATCGATTTCCCCCCAGAACGTGATCTTCCCGGCGTGCTTCTTGCCGATCTCCTCGATATTCATGCAAAAGAGCTGGCTGTTGACGGCATCGACTCCGATCTCGATGAGATCGTCGTAGATGCTTTCGATATGTCCGTCGGAGTGCATGAAAATCTTTTTGCCGTGAGCCCGCGCGATCTGCGCATATTGGGCGTAAAGCGGCTTGAACAACCGTCGCCACTGCGCCGGCGAGATGAGCAGGGAGCGTTGCGATCCCCAGTCGTCCATAAAGCTCAGCGCGTCGACATCGGTGCGCGCCCACGCTTCCATTTCGGTCACGTAAAAGCCGTGGACGATCTCGATCAGGCGCTTGAGCTCATCGGATTCTTCGGCAATGTCCATGTAGAGGTTTTCTGTTCCGCGCAGGAACTGCATGCGCTCGAACGGCCTTGCGCATGCGCCCATCATCACGAATTGGCCGGACGCCCTACAGAACGCATTGACCGCGTCGCGGTCGAATTCGAGCGCCTCGACCGGCGGGCGAACACTCTCCAGACGATTCCAGTCGGAGATGAACGGCTGCTTGACCTCGCCTATCCGGCCGGGACTGACGCTGACGAACTCGCATCCCCATTCATCGCGATACTTTCCAACCTTGTACGCGTCCCCCGAACAGAGCGCCGCGAGAGCCGGGTTGTTGACTGGCGGGCCCGTGATGTCCGCCGGCCATCGATCGAGAAACGCCTTGATGATCGCCTCGTCGTTTTCGAGCCAGACCGCCGGAAGAAGCCAAACTTGTCGCGGGACTCGGTCCGGGTGATTGAATTCGAGTGTGCGCATTACGCGCTCTCGGGAAGTCATTGACATCGTGTAATCCTACTTTGCGTTGTGATGAATATGTTACAACCGGCCGTGTATGACCGGGCAGATATCAAGGTCGGCGATATGCTTCGTGAGTCCGTCGCGCAGGTGGTCCGCCGGTTTCGATCGCTCGGTTCGCATATGGATGGCCAGACTGCGGCGCGGATGTCCGGATCGGTTAGGCCCCGATCCGTGCAGCGTCAGGTCGTCGTGGAAGCTGACGCCGCCTGACGGAAGAATCGCGAGCCGCTCCCGCCACTCTTTGCCCTCGGGAGCCGCGAAGCCTTGCCTTTGCGAGTCGAGATCCTGTGCGAAGAAATCGCCGCCGGAGACGTTCGGCCATTCGTGCGATCCGGGGACGAACCGCATGGGACCGCTCGCCTCATCGACGTCGGAAAGCGCGAGCCAAGCGGTAAACAGATCGCTGCCCTGTTCCCAGGCCCCCCAGTATGTCCGGTCACGGTGCCAGCCCACGGATGTCGCTGCTGTCAGTGATGCCGTCGTCGATGGCTTGTAGAGAAGTTGCACCCACCAAACCTGAACCATCGATGCGCCTGTGACATGCGCGGCAAGCTCGCCGAGGCGCGTATCGCTGACGAGAGCGCGGATCGCACTGTCCGCCATTTGCGGCATTTCGATTTTGCACAGCTTATCGGGATCATCGCCCGGGTTCCATGGCGACGCCTCTGGCGGCGTCCCTGTGTCGTACTCGCCGCGCCTGATTGCGTCCATGCCCCGAACGCCGCGTTCGATCTGCTCCGCCGTGAAGATTGGGACGGAATGTACGTAGAATCCGTCTCCTGCATATTGCAGCGCTTTGTCCTTGATTGTCGTATCCATGGTCATCGCTCCTTTTTCTTCGATTGGCCTGGTCGATAGCAGACTGATTTGATGCTCCAATCCTACCAGAGAGCCCGATGCGCGGCGTCAACGATGTGCGTGCTTATGTTCATAATATGATGAGCGACGATCATGTTTGGTACAATACGTTATGCAGTTGATGCATCTACCGAGCTTACTGGCAGGTTTCCATGGCGAAGCGCCTGATCCAGCCGTTCCCGAGTTGCACCGGGCTGGAGAGGAGTGGCTGCCGGGCAATCAAGGGATTTCAGCGCATTCGCACGACGACTGGGAGCTGTACTTGCAGGTCGATGGCGTATCCCACTGGGAGGGTGACGACAGGCGGATCGTTTTGTCGCCGGGGGCCTTGTTTCTGCCGCAGCCCGGCGCGACACACGTTTTGATTGGAGACCGGCGCGAACGGCATCACTTCATTTTCGCCGGGATCGATATTGACACGGTGCTCGCGCGGATGCCTGAGCTTGCGCCGGCCTGGCGTCAGAACGCGATTGTGGTGCAGGAGAATGCGGGCAGTTTGCTTGCTCCATTCCGCCTCCTGGTGCGCGAGGTCGCCCTCAAGCAGCCGTTCCGCTCGGCCGGTCTGCGCGCCGCTCTCGACGCCGTGGTCATCGAAGCGTCGCGGCTGATCGCTCCCCGGGAGAATCCGACACTCTTCATGCCGTCCCATCAGGCGGTGGCGCGGGCGAAGACGCTGATCGAAACGCAGCCGCACCTCGCTTGGAAACTCAGCGATCTCGCGCAGGCATCCGGCATTTCGCCCAGCCGCCTGATGCAGCTCTTTACGCAGGAAGTCGGCATTCCGCCGCGCCAACTCCTGCTGCAGGTGCGAATCGCCCGCGCAACCGAGATGCTGCAGACCACCGATACGCCGATTACGGGCATCGCGATGGATCTAGGTTTCGCGTCCAGCCAGCATTTCGCCGTCGTCTTCCGCCGTCACGCCGGAGAAACCGCGACTGCGTTTCGGGCGCGGACGAGGCGTGCGCGGGAGGGCAGGGGACCATGAAGGCAGATGGTTCGGCTTTGGCGCGCGCTGCCCTTGGCGTTTAGCGTCCTTGTCCGCAAAGTTTCCAAACTACCCGGCCGCTAATGCCGCGTCGATCAACTGCTCGACTGCGCTTCTCGCGGCCGCAACCGCCGCGCAAGCCGAGCCCATCTGGGCGTGAGCCGATGCTCCGTCGAGCAAGAGGCAGATCTGCTCGGTCAGCAGATCCGTGTGCGCGACACCGAGCTTGGCGATCGCGCCAGCGATTTCGCTGCGCACCAATGACTTGCAGCTGAGAGCAACCGCCAGATTCCTCGAATCCTGGTCCGGGTTCTCGACAACCGCATTGAAGAACGGGCATCCTCGATATCCGTCGCCCTGAATAATCCTTGCCTGCCAGTCCATGATCGCAAGCACCCGGTCGCGCGGTGAAGATGTTTCGTCGCCGAGCACGGCCGAAAGAGAAGCCGTCACGCGTTCAGCCCAATCCTGTAAAACCGCATCCACCAGCGCTTCCTTGCTTGGGAAGTGGTTGTACAGTGTCATTCGTGCGACATCCGCTGCTTCGATTACGGCGTCAATCCCCGTCGCTCGAATGCCGTTCCGATAGAACAGATCCGATGCAGCCGCAACGATCCTGTTTTTCGCGGTCAATTTAACTGGTGAAGTCTCGGATTTCATGCCTCGTTACTTTCGTCATGGCAATGATACCAAAAATACGACTATTGTTAGAGGAACAAAGTTCAACACGTCTCTGTTCCGGAAAGTAGATAGGTCGTTCTATCTAAATTCAGGAAGGATGGATATGATGTCAACTCAGTTCGAAGGCAAAACAGTTATTGTAACCGGCGGCAACTCCGGTATCGGGCAGGCTACAGCCGTGGCGTTTGCCTCGGCAGGCGCAAAGGTCATTGTTACGGGGCGCCGGCAGGCGGCGGTGGACGAGACCGCGCGACTGCATCCCGGCATTGTCGGGCTTGTCGCCGACGTCACTTTGCCAAGCGATGCAAAGCGGGTTGCCGCTACGGCGATCGAGGTCGGCGGTGGTGTGGACGTTCTCGTCAACAACGCCGGTATTGCACAGTTTGAACCGCTGGCGGATTTGAGTATTGAAAACTCGCGGAGCCAGTTTGAAACAAACGTGATTGGACTAATCGCAGTATCTCAAGCCGCTCTCGGCTCACTTTTGGAGCGCAAAGGCTCGATTGTCAATATCAGCAGCGTTGTTGGCAACGACCCGCTGGAGGGGGCATCGGTTTATTCCGCGACGAAGGCCGCCGTGAACGCCCTGACAAAGGCTTGGGCAAAGGAGCTGGCCGGCTCTGGAGTTCGCGTGAATGCAATAGCGCCGGGACCGATCGACACGCCGATCTTCGGTAAGAGCGGTCTACCCGAAGAACAAATCGAGGCGTTCAAGACCGATATTTCCGGGAGAGTTCCGCTCGGGCGGATCGGACGCGCATCGGAGGTTGCGGAGTGGGTACTGCACCTTGCTTCGCCGTCCGCGACATGGATTACCGGGCAGATCTTTGGCGTAGATGGGGGCCTCGGCGCGTGATGTCTCGACACGCGCCCACAGGCTGATTCCGCGGGAGCGCCTATAAGTGCGCCGCCCCCTCATCGCCCAGCAATGCGGATGGATGAGGGGGCACACTAGGTTTGCGCCTACCCTTTCAGCACCGCGCCCTGGCTGCCGGAGGTGACGATCTTCTGGTAGCGTCCCAGCCAGCCGTAGTTGAGACGCGGGGCGGGAGGCGTCCAGGACTTACGGCGCTCAGCGAATTCGGCGTCGGTGAGCTTGACGTCTATGCGCCGCTTCGGGATGTCGATCACGATGCGGTCGCCGTCTTTGACGAGGCCGATCGGGCCGCCGACCGCGGCTTCGGGGCTTACGTGGCCGATCGATCCGCCGCGGGTGGCTCCGCTAAAGCGGCCGTCGGTGATCAGTGCGACCTTCTCGCCCAGTCCGCGTCCGGCGATTCGGCTGGTCGGACCGAGCATTTCCTGCATGCCGGGACCGCCCTTAGGACCCTCGTAGCGAATGACGACGACGTGACCCGCCTTAACCTTGCCGCCATCGATGGCCGTGACAGCCTCCTCCTGGCTGTCAAAGCAGATCGCCTCGCCCTGGAAGGTCAGCATCGACGGCGCGACTCCCGCGGCCTTGATCACCGCGCCTTCGGGAGCGAGGTTGCCGAAGAGGATCGCGAGACCGCCGGTTTTCGAGTAGGCGTTCTCGACTGAGTGAATGACCTTGTCATCGAGGATCTTTGCGTCCGCGACGTTTTCGCCGAGCGTCTTGCCCGTCACGGTTGGGCGATTGACGTTGAGCAGTCCCGGGATGCGCGAGATCTCCTTCAGGATTGCGCTGATACCGCCGGCATGCGCAATATCCTCCATGTGGTATTGCAGACCGGTCGCCGGGTCCGCTTTGCTTGGCGCGACCTTGCAGATGTTTGGCACGCGGTCCGAAAGGCTGTTGATGCGGGCGAGGTCGTAATCGACCCCTGCTTCATATGCAACCGCCAGCGTGTGCAGGACGGTATTTGTCGAGCCGCCCATCGCCATATCGAGGATGAGCGCATTATCGAGGCTTTCCTGCGTGACGATATCGCGAGGCTTGAGGTCCAGGCGGATCAGCTCTAGGATCTGCGCTCCTGCGCGGCGGTAGAGGGCGACGCGCTCCGGGTTGAACTTATCGCGCGTTCCAGCGAGGATCGATCCGTTGCCGGGCAAAGCGAGACCGATGGCTTCGTTGAGGCAGTTCATGCTGTTGGCGGTGAACATGCCGGAACAGGAGCCGCAGGTTGGGCAGGCGAGACGCTCGAGCTTCTCAAGCTGTTCGCCGGTCATCTTGTCCGCCATGTATGCGCCGACGCCCTCGAATACAGTGGTTAGGTCTAGCGATGAGCCATCGTCGCCTTTGCCAGCCGCCATTGGCCCGCCGGAGACGAAGATCGTCGGAATGTTGACCCGGAGCGCTCCCATCATCATGCCGGGAACGATCTTGTCGCAGTTGGGGATGCACACGAGGCCGTCGAAGCAGTGTGCTCGCACCATCGTCTCGACGCTGTCGGCGATCAATTCGCGCGACGGCAAGCTGTACTTCATGCCGTCGTGTCCCATGGCGATCCCGTCGTCGACGCCGATTGTGTTGAACTCGAACGGAACGCCGCCCGCCTCTCGAATGGCGTCCTTGACGATCTCGCCGACCTTGTTAAGATGGACGTGCCCTGGGATAATCTCAATGAACGAATTGCAGACGCCGATGAATGGCTTGTGCATATCGGCATCGGAGACGCCCGCCGCGCGCAGCAGCGAGCGATGCGGGGCTCGGTCGTAACCGGCTTTGATTGTGTCTGATCGCATGGTCTAATTCTTTCATGCGCGCGGCTCACGGTGACGAGGACGTGCGCAGCTAGGGTTTACGTGACGCTTTATTCTACCCCAGCACGCCGGGATGGGGCTTGGCTGCTTGCGGACCGGCGAACCTGCAAGACTACTCATGGCGCAAACGAAGGGATGCTGCCGCTCCCATCCGGTCGATAAATTCTATTTCTTCGCAATTTTGAAAAGGAGATCAGTGCGTACGGCGACAGCGTTCTCGTCCGTGGCATAATCTTAGGAGATCCGCTTTGCTAGAGAAGATGAAGATTAAGATGCCCTCTTTGGCCGGGCTGGCCGATTTCCTTACGCTTCGCGGTTCGTTTTCCGCCAAGCTGAGCGTAAGGCGGTCTAACGAAAAATGGCCTCGCGGAAAGAGGGCGGTCCTAATACCTTACGTGCTCAAGCCATTAGCACGCTTAGCGGGCAGCAAGCGAAAGTCCCAAATCTCTTAATCGTTGCCAGTCGAAAGGACGGATAAAAGAATGTTTGACGAAGAGCCATTCTATTGTGAGCAAACGGGGCTTTACTGCCAGAATGCCGCTCCAATAGATCATTGGGATGGTTGGTTGCCGGCATTGGAGTTCCTTGGAAATCTGGTGAGCTTAAAGATTGCCGGTCAGCCGCATATCGATATCCACGAATTCCTCACGCGGATACTGGCGAGCGCTTACACGGTCGCGAAATCGGAGCAGGAGTGGGAGGGAGATGTCCGTTTCGCCGGGGAACCAGGCGAGAACTTTTACGTCGCCTATATTGGCCGCGAACTGCCAGAGATAATTGATGAGGTTTACCTCGCCTGGAAGCAAGACAATAACGGACTCACCTACTTCGTTGGTCCGAAGAAAATCCGTGGGCTTCGGCATGCCGAAGGCACTGGCGAAGCGCCGCTCATACCGGGTTAACGAGCATTGCAGGCGTGTCGCGTTAACGGATACGACGGCCGATTGCCGCACGTTAGCCGTGCGGCAAAATCGCTTCCACCTTTTAGGAGCGTGCGTAATATTCGAGAGGATTTTTAAGACGGCTCCCCGGCCGCCGTGGCCGTTTTTGGAAAAGGGCCGTCACCGCGCTTCACCGCTTCACGATGTGCTCCGGGATCGAACGCTGGCTAAAAGGCCGTATGCGTGTTGACGAGGCAACGTAAATCACCGCCGTGAACGAGGCGCGGGCAAGACCGGTCCGTGACCGGCGGCCGATGGCGGCAAAAGGCCGTACGCGTGTTGACGAAGCATTGTCAATCACCGCCGTGAACGAGGCGCGAGCGAAAAAAGGCCCCGGCGGCCGGAGCCGTCCTGAATTTTGTCCGCGTAACGCCGATTAATTACCCACTCTACGGCGTTTCGTTGCTTCCGTGATCCGGCCACTCTTGCCGTCTCCATGGCCCCCTGAGCACGGCGGGAAGGCGCAGGTTAAGGGCAATAGCGGCGACGCGGAGGGCGAACATGAAGGCGACGGCAATGGGACTGGCGAGGTCGGTTGGCACGTGCGTCGCGCGCAGGGCGAGGAACAGGATGGCGCCTACGAGGCAGACCGTGGCGTAAATGTCTTCGCACAGCACGAGGGGCACCTCGTTGCACAGGACATCGCGCCCGATGCCGCCGACGACTCCCGTAACGACGCCCATGAGCAGGGCGATGACCGGCGATACGCTGGCTGCCAGGGCCTTTTGGACTCCGATCGTCGTGGCGACCGCGAGCCCTCCGGCGTCGGCGATCAGCAGGATGCGGCGGGGCACGGTGTGGCGTTGCGCGGTAAGAAAAGTCGCGACGGATGCCAGTGTGACGAGTACGATATAGGTTGAATCGCGCACCCAGAAGACGGGGCCGTGCTGCAGGACCATATCCCGCAGCGTCCCGCCGCCGAGCGCGGTGACGAATCCGATCGCGCAAGCGCCGAACACGTCCATGCCTCGCTCGCGCGCCTCAAGCGCGCCGCTGACAGCGAAAACGATGACTCCAAGCAAGTCGAGGTAATGGAACATAGGCGAGTCTTTACAAGCGTGTGGCGGCGCGCGATCTTGGACCGAGCGCCAATTGCCAGTCACTCAGTATTCGCGTCTCGTAGGCCGTCCTCCTGCCTGCCCCGCCGCACGCAAGGCCCAGGGATCCGTCCATATGTTGGGCTAAGCGCCTGTCATAACATGTTCGGAACCCATCCTCCAGGACCGGAAAGAGGGTTTGGCGGCTTGGCCACCGACAGATCGCGTCGATCAAGCGGTACGTCGAACTCTCTGTCGAGACGGCAGGCTCGGAGTTACGAGCCTGCCGACGAAGGAAGAAGGACTGAGAACGTTCCTTACAGTACGCCTGCGAGTATATGTAGGAAGAGAGGGCGTTGGGACTCTTGAACAGGGAGGGTTAGAGTAGAAGGCGGATCAGTCGCGCTGTCTGGGTTCCCTTAACAATAGACAGCCGTCCTTTACTCGTCTGGCGATGGCTTTTTGCGCCGCTGTTCGTATTTTAATCCTTGCGTCGCGATCATTTCCACGTTCTCAAACGCAATCCAAGAACACTCATACGCCCCAATCCGATGGGGACAAAGCCGTGATCATTAGTTGTCTACTTCGCCTTTTTTACATTTTATCAGAAAGAATGGGTAATTCTCAGTAATATCTACGATTTCAAACAATCCAGCCTTGTCAAACTCAGCGTGAATTGATTCTTTATCATAAAAGAACATCTTGACTCCCTTAAATATTTCGTAGCGATCCTTGCTGATAAATTGGCCTGTGCCGTAAGTCTGGGCTTCTTTCGAAATAGCTGTAAAAAACATATAACCGTCGTCTGACAGTTGGTTGTAGCAGTCACTGATTAGCTTTTGTCGTTCGCTACTGTCCAGTAAATGAATTAAGGCATAGCAAAATATTCCATCGTAACGGCAATTGTCGAACGGCATATCAGCAACAGAACCGTGATAGATAGTCATATCTGCGCCGTAATGTTTTCTGGCTAGTTCAATAGCAGTCTTAGATATTTCAATTCCGGTTACAGTTATTCCATTGTCCCTGAAAACTTGAGCATTTCGTCCGTAACCGATACCAGGAATTAGAATATTCTTGATTGACATTTTTATAAAAAAGTTCTTTGTCAATGCAGCAGAATTGGATGGCTCAAATCCCCACATTTCCTGTTTTTCGATAAAGCTGGATTCCCAAAACTCAGGTTTTTCGATTTTATCTATCATAACGTTTTTTTAATATATCTGATTAAGTGCGTGCTGAGTAAATAAGCACACTGTCACCAACACGCGTGAAGTTGTAATTCGTAGAATATTGGCTGGTGGACTGCTCCCCGAAAATGACGCAAACAGTTTAGGTGAGCCCACATACTGTTTGCGCTCGCCTGTTCGAACTCGCCAGGAGCCGAATATCCGAAAGCCGGCTGCATCCGCTTCGTCCAAGGAGAGCGCTGCTTCCCAGCAGCGGAAAACCGCAGGATCAGTAGATTTTGCCGCTCGTGATCGTCGATGAACACAAAAATTACGCCGTCATCTCGATGTAGTTGCGTGGTTATTTCGACGCATGAATGTTAATATCCTCCGTTTTCGACGCAATCAACTGCCTAATTGTGTAAATGCTCCGAAATGCCGGATCGTAATCGCGAGATCCTGCGCACTTCGCCTTAGTCGATGCCCAGTCAAGGAATGGTGCGCGATGGGGGCAGACTATTCGTTGTAGGTGCAACGACAAACGAAGGTAGAGCGAGCGGAATTGCACCCGCGACCGCGAGCCCTCCGGCGTCGGCGATCAGCAGGATGCGGCGGGGCACGGCGTGGCGTTGCGCGGTAAGAAAAGTCGCGACAGATGCCAGTGTGACGAGTACGATATAGGTTGAATCGCGCACCCAGAAGACGGGGCCGTGCTGCAGGACCATATCCTGCAGCGTCCCGCCGCCGAGCGCGGTGACGAATCCGATCGCGCAAGCGCCGAACACGTCCATGCCTCGCTTGCGCGCCTCAAGCGCGCCGCTAACCGCGAAAACGATAACTCCGAGCAGGTCGAGGTAATGGAACATAGGCGAGTCTTTACAAGCGTGTGGCGGCGTGCGATCCTGGACCGAGCGCTGATTGCCAGTCACTCAGTATTCGCGTCTCGTAGGTCGTCCTCCTGCCTGCCCCGCCGCACGCAAGGCCCAGGAATCCGTCCATATGTTGGGCTAAGCGCCCAGAATCATCACATGGGGGCTCAATGGGGCAATGACTGCGTAGCGGCGCGTGGCCAACGCTTGTCGTCTACCTCGGTTCCGCATTGAGCTCGCCGGCTGATTTTGAAAACCTGCGCGAGGCGAGGCCAGCCGAGAAACTCGGGAACAGGACAGCGCCCTTCGACTCCGGGAAGTTCCCCAATATCACCTGCGGTTCTCGAAGGCGCAGGATCTCACAAGCGGGACGAGAGGTCTTCCGCACTGCATATTATTCCAAGTGCGTCCCCCAGAAAAATATCACAGATCTCTTGACACAACGTGGGCAATTGGGATACACTGTTGTTGATATACCTTAATGCATACCTGGATAGTGCAGATTAGCTGTAAGGTTTGGCGTTGTCGTTACTCGGAGCGACGGCGGCAAACTGCGGTGATGACAATGGGGTCTCGTCGCAGGCTTTTGACAAATTGCACAGATGTGCGGCGCTGAATGTACGCGGGGAATGACGGGCCCTTCGGATGTTCTTATTGGCGCTTGCACGACGACCGCCGGTGAACTCGAGAGGGTGGTTTCACCGGCGGTTTTTTGCGTCGGCCTGACGCTGGCCGAGCGTCTCTTTACTTGGCTTGGGGAGTTGTCGTTTCCAGCCTGAGGAATCCCATGCCTTGCGGCGAAAGATCCTCCGCTCCAGCTGGAACGGGCGCCCAGTCGAGCGCAACACGCATGAGGCCCTGTGCGGTGGGAGAGTAGTCGTATCGCAGGAAGTTGGCTCGCACGGATGTGGACGGTGTAAACTGGGTCATTTCCAGCGTCCCCAGGATTGTGGTCGCCGGGATCGCCATATCGAGCCGCCATCCCGTTGGCGTAGCGACCGCCAGGCTTCTTAGGCCGTCGACGTTCCATCCAGGTTCGCGTTTGAGCTGGTGGGCGATCACGCCGTCGACGAGGCGGAATACGTCGTCGGATTGGGCAGTCCCGGTGACCCAGAACGCCTCGTCTCGAATATCGTTGCTCGGCGTCGCGAGGATTTCCAGCCAATGTGCGCCGACTCCGCGCGGATCGATGAGTATTCCCACGCAATCTTCCGAGGCGAGATCGGCATCGTGTCCGTGGATGTTGCCGTAGGGAAGAAGCTTACCGCCGACCTCAAACCGCACGTAAAGGTAATCGGCGTCCCAGAGCAGCTTGACGTTCGTCGGCAGCGCGACTTCGGGGGCGGGAGAATCCAGTGCGAGGCCTAACGAATCGACCACGGCTGCGGACGCCCATGCGGGATCGTCCGCCGACGCATCGACACGCGGCGTCAACGTGGTGTTGGGCACTTCCAGAACCGGCCGGATTGCCGGTATGTGCACAGGAAGCGTTACGTCCGCGAACGCCGTTTGGTGCATTCCGGCGATCACAAGTGCGACGATTAGAAATAGGGGCGATGTCCGCAACATAATCTCCTCGGCTATAGCTTAGAGTTTACCGCCCCATTTCCCTTCAATTGGCGCATTCGCAATATTAGTTTCGGTTAGAGATTATCTGGATCTCGCCCGGCCGAAGCGTGATCGGAATGTATCGGGACTTACCGTCGGGGTACGTCTCGGCGTGAACGGTCGATGCCGCGCCGGGCTTGTTGCTCAGCAGCACGTCGAACGCTTCGTTGTGGGCGTTCAGAATGATGTCGACGATGACGTAGCCCGTCCATTGGTAGTGCAGGTTGGGATTCGCCACCACGAGAACCTCCTGCTCCGCGAGGACGCGCGAGAATGCGATCGGATCGCCCGGGGTCGTCGGAACGTAGAAGCTCTCCGTGTCGATGGAAACCGGCCGGAAGTACTGTCTGCCGTACCGCAGGGGCGGTTGCTCGGCGCGGACCGCGGCCACTCGCTTGAGAAACTGATAGAAGCGATGGTTTTGATCGAAGCCGCCGCCTGGCTTGCCCCACAGAGCTTCGCGCACGGCCTCCTCGTCGTTCCCCCAGCCGTGCAATCCCTGCTCCGTGCCATAGTAGACGCAGGGAATGCCCTGCAAGCCGAATAGGCAGCCGATCGCGATTTCAAGCTGGTCGTCGTAGGCGTTCGGATTGTCCGCGGGGCTGTAGTAGACGCGGTGATGCGAGTCATGGTTGTCGAGGAAGGTGACGAAGAACTTGCTTGCCTCGCCGTGCGTGCTCAGTATGTGGCGCTCAAGCTCCCGGCGGTGATCGTACATGGCGGCAAGATTCGACGGGGGATGTATGCCCTTGGCGATATCCGGCAGGACGAACATGAGCGGGAAGTCCAGCGCGGCATCCGCTGCCTTGAGCTCATCGTTGTCCGTGACCGTGTTACGGCCAATATACTGAGCGATCATGTCCTCGCTATCGAACACTTCGCAGAAAATGAAGAAGTTTCTCTTACCGATCGTCTCGGCGAATTCGCGCATGGACGTGCAAAATGTGCGGCCGAACGTTCGGTCAATATGCTTGAACGCATCGACCCTCAGGCCGTCGACGTCGAACTTGCCGACAATATATTCGTAGGCGCGGATCAGCGTCTCACGCGTGTCCGTGCTGCCGTCGGTGACCAGCGCCTTCAGGCTCATGAAGTCGGTCTCGATTTCGAAGCCTTCGCCGCGACGGTAGAACTGATGGTTCGAGCGAAGCTCAACGGGCCAAACGCCGGCATCGTCGTCGCCGTACGGGATATCGGATGCATCTTGCCAATCCGGATTGGGTTGCCCGTTCGAATCGCGCCAGACGACTGGCGCGGCATCGTGCTGAAACGGGATCTTATTGGTGGTCGTGCCGTCGGGGCGAGGATAGGCAAATACGTCTCCGGTATGGTGGAGCACGATGTCGAACACGACATACATTCCGCGTGCATGCGCCTCGTCGATGAGCAAGTGCAGCTCGTTCTCGACGATCGATGGATCCTTGCGCGCGGCCTCGGGATCGGAGCTCAGACGCGGATCGATCGCCAGGAAGTTCTGCACGGCGTACCCGTGATACGTCGGCCGGTAGAGGCAGTTCTTCTGCACCGGCGACAGCCAGATCGCGCGTACGCCCAGCTCTTGCAGATACGGCAAGCGTTTGCGAACGCCTTCCAGGGTGCCGCCCTGAAACAGGTAGCGATTGCGGCCGTCCCACTGAGCGCGCGGCTCGGCGGCCGGATTGTCAAAGCGGTCAATGACAAGCTGGTACATCCACACATCGCGCCAGTCCGCGGGAGAGGGAAACGGGGTCTGTATCGTGACCGAAGAGCCGTTGAGCTTGACGGTTTTGGACGATGGGGTTCGCAGCGACTTAAAGAGCTTCGAAATGGACGGGTCGTGTATGGATTTGATCATGGCTTATAATATACGGCGAAATGACGTTATTACAGCTATCGGACAGGCCAACGTGAAGTTGGAGCTGTTTTTTTCGGCCGTAGGGAGGAGGAGTGAAGCGGTTTGATAGCGGCGCCAGCGCGTGCAGGTACGAAATGCAGCGTGGGTTCATGTCACATGGGAGTGTGGGAGCGCAAGACTAACGCCACCGGCCGCGACGTCCCCGGTGGCATTAGGACGGACTTGCTGTGGCTACGGCCGCAATTATTTCGCAGGCGGCGTAACGTCGGTTAAAGAGGCGTCATCGATCAACAGACTCGACCCCGCCGGAGGATAGAGAATGAAGAAGCCGTCCGAGGTCGCCTTCGCGGTCGCTTGAACCGGGCACCAGCATAACGCCCAAACGTTGCAAAGCTATTTAGACGTAAAATCTGTGAATATTGCTTGACACACAGGTGTGTGCGTGCTAATATATCTTTACACACAGGTGTGGGGTGAGAGATGAGCGTAAGTATTACAGAAATTGCAAAGCGGCTGAATGTCTCCCATTCCACGGTTTCGCGGGTCTTAAACGGTCGCGGTAAACAGTATGCCTCCGAGCAAACGGCGCGGCAGATCCGCGACCTGGCGGTTGAGCTGAACTATCGGCCAAACCGGCTTGCGAGCGGTCTCTTGCGCGGCAAGACAAATCTGATCGGCGTCGCAATGGGCCGCTGCAACAGTTCGTACGCTGGGGGGATCCTCGAAGGCGTACGCGCTGCATGCGAGGACATCGGCTATCAGGTTCTCCTTGGACGCGCCAAGAACGACGAACTAAGCGAGAGCAAGCAAGTTCGGTTGTTGCTTGACTACAAGGTAGACGGATTAATCTGCGTCGCGGATGGCTGGGGACACGAGCGGATTCTTCACTGGCTTGACGAAGTCGTGATGCGGGACCTTCCTTGCGCCGTGATCGACTCGCGCGCCTATGCCGATAGAGTCGATTGCGTGGTGACCGACGATGTCGCGGGAGCCGCAATGGCGACCCGGCATCTGATCGAACTGGGGCATCGGAGAATAGCCCATGTCGGAGGCGGCGATATTCGCACGACGTCCACGGACCGCCGCAACGGTTACCTGCGCGCTCTGGCCGATGCGGGCATCGCAAGCGACCCTGCGCTAATACAGGGCTGCGCGTACTCAAAGGAGTCCGCAACCGCGGCGATTCAAACCATTCTTGAGGTTCGCCCGCTTCCCACCGCTGTATTTGTCGCGAGCGACGGCGATGCGTATTGGGTCTGGCAAACGCTGAATGATCGCGGAATACGGGTACCCGACGATATCGCGCTCGTGGGATACGGAAATCTCGACGTAGGCCTTGGCCTCGGCCTGACGACGGTCGATCAAGCGCCTCAGACGCTCGGGGCGATGGCCGTGAAGAGGGTTCTCAATCGGATTGACCGGCCTGGCGCGCCTCACGAGGTTGTGGAGTTGAACACGCAATTGATTGTACGGCGAAGTTCAGCCGCGCGTGCGTAGGCAAAGGAGAATGTCAGCATGAAGCGCATTGGGTTTACATTGATAGAATTATTAATTGTAATTGCTATTATTGCAATAATAGCGGCGATATTATTTCCCGTGTTCGCCACCGCTCGCGAGAAGGCTCGACAATCGTCTTGTGCGAGCAACGAAAAGCAAATGGGAATCGCGTTCGCCCAGTACACTCAGGACTACGACGAAGTCTATCCGTTCGCGTGTGGAGACAATACGGCAGACCGTGCGTGGGATATGGAGCTCCAACCTTACTTCAATCTGAAGGTCAATTCCACCAATGTAGCCATATCGATCGAGGCTTGTCCGGACGATCAGATTGCCCGAGGCTTTAGCGGCACGTCGCCCTTGAGTACGCGCAGTTATGCGATGGCTGGCGGGGGGCAGGCTGGTTACGGATGCTCGACCGGTGCGTGCTGCGCCGGCATGGACATCGCATCGTCGTTTACGAACGATCCAGACGGCATCGGGAAGTACGATTATTCCGCAGGGCGTCTCGTTTCGCAGGTTCCCGAGCCTGGCGGCACCATCCTCGTCGCGGAATGGCCGTCGCTGGGCAATCACATTAGCGGACCGGGATCGAGCGCGACGACTGATCGCCCGGTCACCGGCGCAAATTCGGATACGAACGGAGACAATGCTCAATACGGCCAAGATTGCGCGGTGATTGTCTCCGACCTCTGCTCGATCATCCAGCAGCCTGTTCACAACGGCGGATGGAATTATCTATTTGCCGATGGCCACGTGAGATGGCTCAAGCCTGAACAGACCATCGGTATGGGATTGAATGGCTCGGGTACGAGCCTTAGATCCAATGGTCAGTCCTACACGTGCTCAATGAGCAGCCCGTGCGGGATGTGGACGATCACGGCTGGAGACTAGAAGACAACTAAATGGCATGGACTATGTTCGTAAGAGCGCTGCTCATCCTCCTTGCGCTGGTTCTCCTCCCGTGCTCTTGTTGCATGGCCGGATCCGCGCTTCCGACCGCCTCCGCGACGATTGGATTTGAAACGCCGGGTCAATGGCATTCCGTTCCCCAGGATGTGATCGCGGTAAATGCAATACATCCTCAATATCTCTGGTGCCAGCATGTGCACAAAATGCCTCTCGCGCTACTGGATACAGGGCTAACGCCTTCCACGGATCATGTCAAAGAGGGGCGCTATTCCGGGCTCTGGAAGGATCATGAGAAATATCCGACGATCGCCTGTTGGGACATTCCGCACGACTGGAGCGCTTACAACTCATTTGAGATTTCGATCTACTCTGAGCGCGCGACTGGCGAGACGGTGACGCTGGGCGCGCTTTCCGACAGCGCGGCAACGCCCTGGAAGGATTACTATCTGCATGATTTCGTCGTCGATTGGCGCGGCTGGAAGACGTTGACGTTTCCGTTCAGCTCGTTTCAGTCCTTTGAAAAGCCGGCGGGCTGGAATAAGATCGACGGCCTCTTTTTCTTTACAAAGATCTTTCGTCATCAACCCAACCCCTATACCGAACTTTCACTGGACACGATCCATTTGCGGACGGGTCAGGTGTCGGCGCAAGCGGCTCAACCCAATCCTACCAATGGTTTCACTTACCTGAGTAGATATGAGGATCAACAACAGCCTCTCAACCTGCCGTATCCCGAGACCGACCACGAAGGCGCGTTTACGAGCCCGATCAACCAGCTCTGCTACTTTCAAGCTGAGCGAGAGCAGTTCAAGTACTTCCCGCATTTCAACGCAGGGTACGTGAGCTTTGATCCTAGCGGCAAGGCGTATATCAACGCGGGAGAGACCATCGAGTGGTTGGATGCGAGCGGCAAGTGGACGGCGTCCGATATCAAGTCCGTGCTCGTCGATTGGGCCCGGAAGCAGGGCTGGAAGGGGTTGGCGAATGGATGGGGGCCTCAGGGCGCAGAGCCCATGATACGCTTCGATCGCGATGGGGACGCCTACGCGCTCGAAGTGGTCGAGCCGTTGAACGCTCAAGGACAGCGTTTCGACTGGAAAACGCGGGCGACTCTTCTGCTGCATTCGCACGACCGCATGAAGACGTGGCAGGCGTACAAGCTGCCTGATCGTGTCGCATCGTTCGAGAAGCTCGACGGACATAATCAGGAATGCCTTAATCGTCCTCCCGTGATCCTGCTCGGAGACTACAAATACTTTGGCGACGCCGATCAGGCGGGATATATCCTGATTCCCGAGAAGCAAGCCGATGGTTCTCTCACTCTTCCCAAACCTGTCGCTTATGCAGCACACTGCATGGATGTAAACTATCATTCCGGCGACGCCAATGTCGCGATAACCCATCATGGGAAAGTGACGATCGTCTTCGGTTGGTGCCCGCAATCGGCCGCTCAGACCGGCGACTGGCGATCGACGATGCCGTCGATTCCGGACGGCCATCCGGGCTTGACGGCATCGTTTCCCATGATCGCAAAGGGCGCGACGACTCTTCATTACGGCAAGGACGGCGTTCCAACCTATGTCGTCGATTACGACATCGCATCGCGCACTGTTAGCAAGCCCATCTATGTCGGCTCCGGCGGCGTGGGGCTGGACGCGCATAACTGGCCCGCCCTTACCATCGACAGCCGGGGCATATTGTACGTGATCATGAACGGGCACCATGCCCCGGTGAATTACACGCATACGCTCAGACCCGACGACATCTCAGAGTGGAGCACGCCGCAATATCTGCTTGTGAATACACAATCTCCAAACCTATCCTACGCGACGCTCACGTGCGGCTCCGACGACACCCTGTATACCGTTCATCGAAGCACGAAAGACGCCTATGATAACCACCTGGGCTTATATCGTAAACGTGCTGGACAAGAATGGGAAGAGGAACGAAAACTGGTCGTGCCGTTCAAGGACATGTACAAGGTATGGTATCAGCGGATGACGTACGACACAAAGCGCAATCGCCTTTTTCTCACGTATTTCGCCAATGGAGGGCAGGAATGGTATACGTGGGATATGTTCGATTTCTACACGTTCATCTGGCCGGATCGCGAGAGATTAATGGACGTGAATATCGGCAAAGCAGGGGTTAACGATGCTGGTCCGGCTGTTCCCGGCGGATTTTCCGGCGGCTTCTACGATCCGGGCGCAACGGAAATTACGATGCTTGTTTCCGACGATGAAGCGCAAAGCTGGCGCTTGGCGACGACCGCGGATTTTGCGCGTAAATAGCGCGGAAGGAGTTTCGTTTGCGACGACGTGATTTTCTGGTTCAAGGCGCCGCGGCGGCGGCTTGTCTGACGCTGTTAGGTCAGGATGGGGCGCGCATGGATGCGTACGCGGCGGTTTTGGAGAATTCCGCCGGCGATGGACCGGATTGGCAGCGCTTCTTGGCTCGTCAGGACCCGATTTGGGAGCGGCTTCCCCGTAATTGGTGGGAAGCGCCTTTTCTCGGCAATGGCATGCTGGGAACGACGATCAGGCAGGACGGCGCAAAGTCGATGCGGTGGGACATCGATCGGTGTGACGTCCAGGAACATCGCCCGGTCTCCGACGGAGGCGCGCTCTGGGCCAGGACGAGACTCCCGATCGGATACTTTTCGCTCGTTACCGTTGGGACGATTGTAAGCGGAACGATGCGTTTGGATCTTTGGAACGCGGAGGCAACCGGGGAAATCGTCACCGATCGCGGTTCCATCAAGTTTCGCAGTTTCGTGCACTCCGGCGACATGGTCATTCTTACCGCGGTCTCGCGTTCTGGAGGCGAGGGAGAAGCGTGTTTCGAGTGGCATGCGCTGGAAGCAATCTGCCCGCGCGTTCAGTTTCATCCGCTCCCCGCCGGTTACCAGGCTAACCCTCCATTTACCCTCGCTCACTCGGGCGAGGTGCAGACCTGTCATCAGAGCCTCGTGCACGGCGGCGAGACGACGGTTGCCTGGAACGAGGCCAGCAGCGGTGCGAGTACGACCCTCTTTGTGAGCGTCGCGCATACATACCCAAGCGCCGGATCGGACGCGATCGCAATCGACGCCGTGAATCAGGCGCGCAAGCAGGATCTTGACGCCTTCGCTGCATCGCACCGCGCCTGGTGGCATCAGTTTTATCCAGCGAGCTTTCTGTCAATTCCCGACCCCTATTGGGAAAGCTTCTACTGGATCCAGATGTACAAAATGGCCTCCGCAACCCGGGAGGACCGTGCGTTGATCGACAACCAGGGACCGTGGCTGCAACCGACTCCATGGCCCGGAGCCTGGTGGAACTTAAATGTCCAGCTTACGTATTGGCCGATGGGACCGGCGAACCATCCTGAGTTGAGCGAATCCCTGACACGGCATCTCGAAGACAACGTGACGAATCTGATCGCCAATGTTCCGCAGCCTTACGCAAGCGACTCGGCCGCCATTAGCACGGCATCCGGCCAAGACCTGCGTTCCGTCGCAGGGCTTCCAGGCACGGGGGGCGAGGTCGCCAATCTGACGTGGGCGCTTCAGAATGCCTGGGAGCATTACAGGCTAACACTCGACGACAAGCGCTTACGATCCTTTCTTTATCCCTTGCTGCAGCGATCGGTCAACTACAGCCTTCACTTTCTGCAGCCGGACGAACAAGGCGTGCTCCATATGCCGAACACGTACTCGCCCGAGTACGGCGCCGGTCCGGACTGTACGTATACTCTAGCGCTGCTCCGATGGGGGCTGCACACGCTCATCAAGTGTTCCGTGCGATTGGGAGTCGACGAGACGCTTCGGCAATCATGGAGGGTAACGCTCGCCAATCTTGCTCCGTATCCGACAGACGATACTGGATACTTAATCGCGCGAGGCGTGCCCCTGGCGCATGGACACCGGCACTTTTCGCACCTGCTGCAAGTTTTTCCACTGCATATCGTACACGCGGGGCAAGTAGGCGCCGCGGAGTTGGTTGAAAAGACTGTCGATCACTGGCAGAGTATGGGCGAGAGGCTCGGGTACTCGTTCACCGGCGCGTCGCTGATGTCGTCCGCGTTCGGTCGCGGCAACTCATCGCTCGATTATCTGAACGGGCTGAAGCACTTCCTCCAGGCGAACACTCTCTACAAGGAGGCGGGACCGGTGATCGAAACGCCACTGTCAGCGGCTCGGGCGATCCAGGAAATGCTCATCCAAAGCTGGGCTAGCGGCGAGGAAATGGATGGGCTGATACGGATCTTCCCGGCGGTTCCCGATTCCTGGGCCGACGCGGCATTTAGCGATATGCGGGCGGAGGGCGCGTTTCTCATAAGCGCCGTACGCAAAAACGGAGTAACCGAGTTCGTTCGCGTTAAGAGCCTCGAGGGCGCGCCGTGCCGCATCTGTCCAGCGCTGCAAGCGCCGGTATCCGCAAGCGGGGCGTTAAACGGGATACTGACCGAGGCGAGCGACGGAGTATTTTCCTTGCCGCTCAAAAAAGGCGAGGAGGTTGTACTGTATACCAGAGGCAATAGGCCGTCGACCTCGCGCCCGCCGGTCTGCTCAAACGGAGGCGGCGCCAACATTTGGGGGCTCAAAGCCACGGCCAATTGACCGTGGCTTTACTATCGACAAGTTGTCGCTGACACCGCGTTTACGCCCCGCGCGAAGTCTTCTTAGCTCCGGGTTCGAGGCCGTTGTCCGGCAACGCCAGGTCGGCGGGGGCGATGCCGGCGCGAGCGGCGGCAAAGCGGTCGCCCTGCTTGACGTACGGAATCTTTGGCTCGAAGACCTCAAGCGGGTCGATCGAGTAGATGCGGACTTCCTTGTCGCCCCAGGTTTCCTCGGGGATGATTCGCAGGGCCGATGCCTCGAGGCTCAGAGCCGGCGTCACGAGACGCTGGTAGTTGTTGTCCTCGCGGAAAACCGTGTTCCACAGTCCGCCTTCATTGCGGGCTTCGATGCGGAACTTGCGCACGAGGCTGGCGGGTACCCGGCTGTGCGATCCATGCTGCGGGTAGCTTTGCGGCATACGCTTGTCGTTGAGCAAATTGCTGTCGAAAACGATCCGCAGGCCGGCAATCGGGACGGTTTTACCCCAGTCGAATTCGATTGCGGTTCCGATCGGTCCGCTCCACGCATGCGACTCGTTCTCGCGGTCGCGCTCGATACCATCGAATAGCTTCTCCACGCCGCCGCCGCCGCTGACTTTAGCCGATCGCGCGAGCTGGCTTGCGTCGCGGGTCAGCCCGGGCAACCACGCATCGTCATCCATGAGCGTGTTCTGTAGTTCCTTGAGCTCGGGACCCGAACTCAGCGAGCGCGGCGATGTGTTGTGCCGGATGCAGAGCGCGGCGGCTGTTCCGGCGGCCTGTCCGAGAGTCGAGCATGTCGCCATGACGCGGGTGCTTGAGAGCGCCGCGTGGGTAACCGAGATATTGCGGCCCGCGAACAGCAGGTTGGGGACGTTCCGCGAATAAAGACAGCGGTACGGTATGCCGTACGGGGACGGAGCGCCGTGGAATATCGTCGGGTGCCCAGGATAGTAGATGCCAGCGGGGTGGTGGTCATCCATCGGCCAACCGCCATAGGCGACGATATCCTCGAAGTTGCCGCCGTCGCGAACTTCGTTTTGCGACAGCGTGTGGTCGCCGACGTAGCGCCGGTTTTCCCGCTTGCCGGGAAGTGCGCCGATCCATTCAACGGTCCAGTTCCTTGCCGCTTCTTTTTCAGGGCCATAATTCTTGATATAGTCGACCACGCCATAGACGATCTTGAGGAGCTCATCGCGGTCTCGATCGGCATCGGCGATGGTGTCGCCAAGTCCGCCGACTTCAATCCACCAGAAATTATCGCCTGCAAACCGGCCCATCCGGTTGGGCAAATCTTCCGGCTTGGTGATCTGGTAGGCCCACGCGGGTGGTATGAACAACTGTGGCTCATCGGTGCGGCGAAGCTGGATGAGCAGCGAGTTGCCCATCGTTTTTTCGTCCGCGACGACCGGCTCGATATCTTCATCGAACTCCGCGCGCGCCTCGCGTCCTGCGCGGAACTCAGCGGGCGTCAGGCTGGCAAGGATGCTGTCGCCGGAACAATCGATAAACATTTTGGCGGTTATCGTATGGCGAGTTTGCGTGTTCAGCTGCCAACAGTCTATGGATGCAATCCGGTCGCCGTCCATGGCGGCGCCAAGGCACGTGGTGTTAAGAAAGGCCGTTAAGCCCGGCTGGAAATGCACTTTGCTGTAAAGGACGCTGTCCCAGATGGAGTAGTTGAGGGCCGGATTGCGATAGGCATTTTCGAGCTTGATCTCTTCGAGCAGGCCCGCCTCTTTATCGTACTTTCCTTGCGCGCCGCAGATCCACATGCGCACTTCGGACGATGCATTTCCGCCGAATACGGGGCGGTCATGCACGATTGCCGTCTTTGCGCCGTTGCGCGCCGAGGCGATTGCGGCGAGCATGCCGGCCATACCGCCGCCAATGACGCAGACATCGACTTGATGCTCCTCGCGGCGAATACCCTTTTGAAGGCGGTTCGACGCTTGGACCTTGTTGTTGGAACTGTTCATGCGGTTGCACCTCTACGTACCGCCCGAAGGCAGCGTTCGATTAAAACACGATTGAACGGCTGAAACTACCTTACTGTGCAAAGTGACAATACGTACCGTCAATCTATGTCTTGTTATACCACGCCTCGGACAGTCCGGCCATCGCATAACGAAAAAATACGCGGCGGCGGCGCATTTTTCTTTACGAGCGGCCTTTCGACGATAACGGAGCGCTTGTTCTGGCGTAAGGCCACCGTGCGTTCTGTGCCTTCGCGGCGGCGGGACGCGCTTGTTAACTCCCTCGCCACTCAGGGCTTGCGTCGCGTGCTTATCCAAGCGCTCGCTGAGATCAACGTTTCTCAGTCCGTTCGCGCACGCTTGGGGCAGCGTGTTAGGCGTCACGCAGTCTTGTACCAAGCTCTAAAGCGCTCCGCCATCAATCTGATGGTAGAATAGGGCGCTTCCGCGCACCTTTCGCCGCGAAACACGAAGGTGGGAACATGCGTAATGTCGCGCGCGTAGGCATCGTCGTCAAAGCCAATAATCCGGCTTGAGTATCGCTTCTCTTCGATCTCGGCGCGCAGCCTTGCGCCATCGAGCCCGGCGCCGCTCGCGATATGTTCGAGTACATCGCGATCGGAGATGTCTTCGGATCGCTCCCAAAACGCGCGGTAGACGGCTTCGTTGAAGGCGTCAAACAAATCGGGGGCGCGCTCCTTAACAAACTCCGCGCTCTGCAGGGCGTCGTGTGTTCGCACGACTCCGATCGTCCGGTTCGAGGGTATCGGGATGCCGTCGAGTTCCGCCAGAAGCTGCAATCGCGATGGCGGTTTGTTCGGATCGTGCGGCTTGGGCTTATATTCGGGCAGTGGCCCGAGCGCCTCCGGCAGCAATTCGTAGCCGCGCCAGTCTTGCTTGATTTCGGGGAACTCTTCCTTAAGCCGCTTGGCCTGAAAGAGACCAATCCAGCACCAGGGACAGAGGTAGTCGTGCGCAATAATCACGGTATCGTTGGAGTTGTTCATAAGTGAAATATACCTTCGTGAAATATGCGATCCAACAAGCGGGCAGGTGAAATTCTTGGAACGCGTTGAGCAGGAGCACGCTGAGGGGATGCCGGACACGGGCAGGAATATCGACGGCAAAGCCGCCAATGGGGCAGCATCGCGCTAGCGAGTCTCGCACCGCGATCGCTCTTTCTTCTCTTCGCGCTCCCGTCTAGGCAATGTTGCGCATCGAGGTATCCTCTACAGACATGAGCTCGATCAATCGTCCAGCGCTTCTGAGCGTGGAAAACTTGCACGTGTCGTTCGTTCCTCCCGGAAGGAGCGCGACTTTGGCGGTGCGCGGGGTGTCGTTTACGCTCGATCGCCGGGAGACGCTGGGGATCGTCGGCGAGTCGGGATGCGGGAAAAGCGTGACCGCTCTCTCGTTGTTGCGCCTGATCGATCCGCCCGGCCGCATCGATAGCGGACGGGTTGAGTTGGACGGCGTGGATCTACTCGGTATTTCCGAATCACGCATGCGCGAAGTTCGCGGGGCGAGGATCGGATGGGCGCCTCAGGACCCGCTGACATCGCTGAACCCGGTTTTGACGATTGGCGCACAGCTTGTGGAGACGGTGCGCGCGCACAGAAAGCTGTCCCGCTCGGAGGCGACACATGAGGCGCTCGCGTGGCTCGAACGGGTTCGTATTCCGGGAGGCCTTCAGCGGATGCGGCAGTACCCTTACGAGATGTCTGGCGGGATGCGCCAGAGGGTTATGCTCGCTATGGCGTTTGCTCCGCAGCCGGAGATCGTGATAGCCGACGAGCCGACGACGGCGCTCGACGTAACCGTGCAGGCGCAAATCCTGGATCTGATGGACGAGCTCAAAGCTGACCTTGGAACGGCCGTCTTGCTGATTACGCACGACTTGGGAATTGTGGCGCAGCGCGCCGATCGGGTTGCCGTAATGTACGCGGGGCAGATCGTCGAGACATCGTCCGTGCGAGATCTCTTCGCGGGGGCGCGTCATCCGTACACGCAGGCGCTGCTTGCGGCGGCTGCAGATGCGAGCAGCGCCGCAAACGGCGAACCGCTGCCGTTTCTGGACGGCCAACCGCCGCGGATTACGAGCATCACGCCGCCGTCGTGCGCGTTTGCCGCGCGATGCCCACGGCGGTTCGATAGATGCAACGAAATTTCTCCGGATCTCGTGTCCGGCGGGGAGCCGAATCGACCCGTCCGGTGTTTGCTTTATGGCGGCGTCTGACTACGGCATGCTAACCGGCAGCGCCGCCTTCATTCAGGTTGAAGGCAACGAGCCAGGACAGCTCTAAGGAAGGAAGATGCCAATGATTCAGCCGCTGGGAGAGGTCGACGTCGAGAAACCGGGCGAAGATCCGGTTTGCCATTCGGCGGTGGACGAGAAGAGCAGGCATTCGAGTTTGTACCGCGGGGTCGTGGTGCGGTTTTGCTCCCGGCAATGCAAGCAGGAGTTTGATGCGAACCCGCAACTGTGGCTGTCCGTTTCGCACGCAGTGATGGTTTCGTCTAATCACGGCGTCCTGTAGCGGATGCGCGCCGCGCTGCCGGCTCCGATAAACTTGCCGCCCCATTCAGTAGCGAATGGGGCGGATGAATTTCGCGGCAAGGCTCCTAAGAGACCTTTGCTTTTTTACGAGCGGCTGCTCGGCCTTGGCCCCGCTTGAAGGGCGCTCGCCTGACGATCTGGCGGTAGTCGAGACCGGCTGCAATCAGGGCCTCGTGCCAGGAGTCGAATCGGCGGCGCGCCGCGGTGATGAGCGTGATATCTTCCTGCTCAACGTTCTTGGCGTTAAGCGGCTTGCCGGCCTTTGCGTAATCGCGAACCATATCGAGAATGCGCTCGTCGTCCCATTCACGGTATCGTCGAATGCTGTCGTAATCGAGGCCAGCTTCCTCTAGCGCCTCGCGCCAGGATCCGAAGTGGCTCTTCTTCGTGGCCGCGGCGGCAAGCTGCGGATCGATGTTCAAACAAACATTTCGCCAGGAAAGGTCGGCTCCTTGTGTGTGAAGCTCACGAATGCGGTCGATGATCCGGTCGCGTGTCCAGGACTTGTAGCGGCGGATTTCATCGTAGTTCAGGCCGGCAAAATTGACGGCTGCTTCCCAGGTACCAAAATAGCGAGTGGCGGCGCGCAAGAGGGCGAGATTGGTGGATGCCACACTAGAGTAATTGAGGTTCTCACCCGATTCGTACATACTGAGGATTTCAAGCGCAATAGATTCTTTGCTCCACTTACGCTGCATGGACCAGTTCTCCTTTACCAATACCAATGGATCATATTTAGACAGTCAACGCTGGACGCCAGTTCGTTCCCATTAACATTATTGTAAGCTAATCGTCTGTGTTGTACCACAACTGAGTCATTAATGTCAAATTAGAAGAAATGCGTCACAATAGGTCAATGATTGATCTGCTGTCCGCCACTCCTGCAGGATACGAGCTATCCTTTATATCACACTAAGCCTATGGACTATATATGATATACTTGGATTATACCAGGTTCTGGCCGTGAAAACTGGTTCTATTATTTAGCCTCGCTATTAACGTTCTATTAAGCAAAGGATAAATCCTTCTTGTTTCGATCTCACATGCTACGCAAGCTTCAGAGCACGGCTCCCTGGATTACGGGGCCAGCTCTCATCGGCGTGCTCATCGGTCACGGTCCAGGATTGGTTGCCGGACTCGTCGTTGGGGGGCTCTACGTAGTCATTGCCGCGTTCGGCGGCGACAAAGTGCCCAGCGACGTATTCGGCGCCCGTCTAATGGACACCGCTGAGGCGCTAAATGTTCCCGAACTCGTCGACAAATATGCGGAACGCGCCGGAATCACTGCGCCGTCCCTGTATGTTATCGCGATCGATGAGCCGAATGTTCTCGTATGGGCGTCCAGCGCCGGACGAGGCAGCTACACGCGCATTGGGGTGCCGCCGGGTCTCGAAGATGCCCTCGCGCCCGGGGAGGTCGAGGCGCTGATGGCGCTTGCCGTGGCACGCGTCGCGAGCGGAGAGGCGGCGGTTCTAACGTTTGGCGCGTCGCTAGCCGGTCTTGCGCTGCAGCCATTTCTCTCCCGCGCCGTCAACGCGACGCTGGGCGTGCTCCGCAGGGATCCCGACACGAGGCTAACCCCGGTGGGAGGCGCGATGGTGACGCTCCTAGCTCCGGCGTCGCGTCTTAGCCTCCGCGGCGTCATGCCGGAGGGGACGCTTGAATGGTCCGATGCGTATGCCGCGAGGATGCTTGGCGATTCCGTTCTCCTTGCGTCCGCTCTCGGTAAGCTCGCGTCCGCCGGTCCCGCCACGGACACGGGGAAGATTCGCGCCTACAACCCTGGCCTTGTGCCGATGTTCCTGGTCTCGCCGTACGAAAAGCTCAACGCAGTCGCGGATGCCGTTCGATGGCCTGCCAGCGTCGTTTCATGGATTGCGCAAGCGGCGCCCACCGTAGTGGGGCGGACGCAGAAGTTGATGGACATGGCCGGCAACGGTCCGGGCTCAGGGGATGCCGGAAACCCAGCGCCTTCGGACGTCCGTTAGGGCGATGCCGAAGCGATGCTTGTCCCGGACGCCGAAAGAACGAACGGGGTCGACTTGCTGCCCGCCAGGCGGTTGCGATCGTCGTACACGCGCACTTCAAGCGTGTGATGCCCCGCGCTGACGCTGCCGGGGAGCAATTCAACCAGATGCGGACCGGCATCGGCGATGCGTCCCACTTCGACGCCGTCGACCAGCGTTACGACGACTGGGAAGTGCGAATACGACTGAACGCACGAACTGATGCGCAAGGGCGTGCAGAGGACCGCATCCGGAGAGACCGCTCTGACAACCGTCGCCGGCATGGAACCAGGCGACTTGTTAATATGCGAAAGAAAATAGCTGGGCGCGACCGCGCGGTTGACGGCGTTGAGAACGACCGGATTGTCCGTTATGCTGTAATTATTAAGCTGGCGTCCCTCGGGGACGTATTGAGCGGTCAGATTGTCACAATTGAAGAAGCCGACCATCTTGACTCGCGGAAACAGTCTGGGAAGCGCAGCCAGCAGGCTGTGGATCTTTTCGGCGGCGATCGGCGAATAGTCGATCTCGCGGTCTAGAGCCTCCTGATGCGATGAGCCGAACTCGCAGATCGCAATTGGCTTGCGTGTCGCGTATTTCTCGTAAACCTTGCGTAACTGGGCCGTAGGATGCTCTTCCGTTGCGGAGCGGCTGGGATCGTTATCATGGTGGATCACGGAGTAGATGTTTACGCCGACCCAGTCGACGGAGTCGTCGCCCGGATAATAGGCATCGTAGTTCGTATCGGGAATTGCATTGACGCACCAGATCATCGCGGCATTCGGGGCAATGCGGGCGAAGACATCGTGAACGAGGCGAAATTTCTCGCGATAAAGCGCGGGATTGTCGTGGTAGGTGGTCCAATTGCCGTTCATTTCGCTGGCAAAGCGGATGAAGACAGGCGCTCGCACATCGGCGACGCCATGGGCGAACTCTTCAAGGTACTCATCGTCGACGACGGATGCCAGCGAGTCCGGCTCCAAGGCCACCTGTGGCGCGACGCCGGCTTTGGCCAGGCCGATTGCCCACGCCGCGGGAAATTCTTGCCCCCAACGGCAGTAGTTCCAGGAGGAGGCGAGCGGCTTTCCGAGGAGGCGTCCGAGCGCGCCGGCACGGTCAATGAGACGGCTGGCTTCTGTCGTCCAAATATCGACGTTCGCGTCCAGCTTCGCATCGGATGAGACATAGGCGCTCAGATAGCATCCGTAGAGCGGTTCGTATTTGGCGTTGGTGAAGGACCCGAGCAACTCGTCGCGGTTAGGAGACGCATCGGCAAAGACCTGGATGCGCGTTTCCCATCGATCTGCCTTTTGCCGTTCGACCGACGCGGCATTTTTGTCGCCAATCCTCTCGTAGATCGCTGCTTCCGCCCGGTATAGGGCTGCGCCGTCGGCGTACCTTCCGGCCGCAATCGCCTGCTCCGCCTGATGCCTGCAGTCGGCGGCGGTCTGCTCGCCGGCGCGCGCGGCGGCCGGCAGCGCCAGCCAAACAGTCATTGCGGCGACGATAAGAACGGCGCGAGAAGCGCATGGCGATTTCACAACAGGCGACATCTTTCCACCCACCCAATCCATTACGACGATCCGGCAGCGAGTACTGCTTACCGAGAATGCGAGTTGTTATAATTGTTGGATTCCGGGGCTCAAAGGATTAGGGCGGCGATTGAGAGAGATATGTGAAAAATTGGCGTCCGGAAGCCGCTTGAAGCGGGCACGTTATCAGGAACGACGTAGCGCCTCGTCGACGCCCTTGGCCTCCTTGCCCCGTCCGCCGGGGTTTGAATGCGATGATCCAGCCAAACACGCTTGAAGATGCAATCGTGTGACATTTCTGGCGCGATGCCTTCGATTGACATTCAAACGACGCCTGTGCTACACTGACGCGAGATGAATATTGAGGAGCAATTTGAGGCCCTGGCGCGCGGCGCCGTCGAGATCGTGCCTCGCGAATCCCTGCTCGAAAAACTCAGGCAGTCACAGGCTAGTGGTCGTCCTCTTCAAATTAAGCTTGGGCTTGACCCAACCGCCCCGGACATCCACCTCGGCAACGCCGTCGTTTTGCGTAAATTGCGGCAGTTTCAAGACGCAGGGCATGAAGTAACCGTTATCATCGGCGACTTCACGGCGATGATTGGCGACCCGACCGGGCGCTCGGAAGCGCGAAAGCAGCTGAGCCCGGAGCAAGTGAGCGCCAACGCAAAGACCTATGCGGATCAGTACCACAAGATCCTCGATCCCGCGAAGACGAAAGTCGTATTCAACAGCGACTGGCTTGGCAAACTCAACCTTTACGATATCGTAAAGTTGATGGCGAAAACCACCGTTGCGCGGATCCTCGAACGCGACGATTTTACGAATCGCTTCAATAACGGACTGCCGATCCACGCCCACGAGCTTCTCTATCCTTTATGCCAGGGCTATGATTCCGTCGTGCTGAAGTCCGACGTCGAAATCGGCGGGACCGAGCAGAAGTTTAACATCTTGATGGGCCGTGACCTGCAGCGCGAGGACGGCGTTGCCGTGCCTCAGGTCGGACTGTTCATGCCGTTGCTGGTTGGCCTCGACGGCATCGACAAGATGTCGAAAAGCAAAGGCAACGCCGTCGGCATCGACGAGCCGCCGTTGACGATGTTCGAGAAGCTGATGTCGATTTCCGACACCATGATGACGCAGTATTACGAGCTGTGCACGGATGTTCCCCTCGCGGATGTTGCGCTTCTTTGCGATGCGGGCAAGACGCATCCGAAGCTGGCCAAGAAGCGGCTTGCGCGGGAGATCGTGAGCATCTACCACGGAGCGGATGCCGCCCAGGCCGCGGACGCGGAGTGGGAGCACATTCACGCCGAGCGCGAACTGCCGGACGATATTCCGGAGTTTGTCGTTCCCGCGGAACTGCTGGCTAGCGGACCGGTGCGCATTGTCCAGATCGCTATAGCGGCCGGACTGGCCGCGACCGGCGGCGAGGCCAAGCGGTTGGTTCAGCAGGGCGGAATAAGTTTTAACGGTGAAAAGGTGAAGGATACGGCCGCGACGATTGAAATCACGAACGGCGATATCTTGAGCAGCGGACGGCGAAGGTTCGTCAAACTGGTACGCAAATAACTGTCATGATCGACGAAAGCAACGAAATCGAGCCTCTGGGCTCCGGTAACCCACCGGAGGACGCGGACCGGATACCAACGGAGCTTGCTTCATCCGAAGACGAGGCGCCGGCGAAGCCCGCGGACCCGGCTGTCTTTGAAGCCGAGATGAATCCGCACCTCGATTCGCTTTATCGCAACGCCATGCGCCTGACGGGAAACTCCAATGATGCCGAAGATTTGGTCCAAGACACATATCTTCGTGCATACAGGTTTTTTCACCAGTATCAGCCGGGAACGAATGCGAAAGCGTGGCTGTTTCGGATAATGAACACGGTATTTCTTAACGATTACCGGAAAAAATCGAGGCAAGGCGACCAGCTTTCATACGATGAGCTCGAGGATTTTTATCTGTACAACAAGCTGAGCGAAGAAGCGCTCAGCAAGGAACAATCGTACAACATGGCGAATCCGGAAGACGTCATCGTCGAGCGCCTCGGTATCGAGGAGATCGAAGACGCAATCCGGAAGCTGCCAGGGGAGTTCCGCGAAACTGTCGCATTGGCGACGATGGAAGATCTGTCGTACCAGGAAATCAGCGATGTGCTGCATATTCCGATAGGCACGGTGAGATCGAGGCTCTCGCGGGGGCGCAAGCTTCTGCAACGGGCACTTTGGCAGGTACTCGGAAAGACGGATCCGGACGCATTGGGCAATGGCGATGACTGAGTTCGCAATCCAAACGCGGCCGGTCACAGTTCTAAATTTCGATACTTCTATGGCAAACGACAAAGACAACGAAGCAATTTCGAGCCATCTGTACGAGGAAGCCGAGACATTCGACTATTATTCATGCGAAGAAGCAGTCAAGCGGTTGAACGACTACCTCGATCATGAACTAAACGCCGACGAACGCGCGGATGTCGTGAAGCACCTTAAGATATGCAAGCCCTGCCTGGAACGATTCAACTTCGAGCAGAGTCTTGTAATCACGATCAAGACCAAGGTCAAGAACCTTTGCGCCCCTCCTGAGTTGAAGAGCCGACTGAGCTCGCTGCTTCATCGGCCCTAAGCGCGACGGCTTTCTGCTATCGCTCGACCGGGCTTCCAGGCGTCCAATCGTCCGGGCTCATCCACCGATCGAAGCGAATCGTCCGTTTCCGCTGGGGCGACAGCATCACGAACTCGCCGATTTTGCGAATGACCGGTTCGCGTGATACTCCCTCGATTCCCTTTGCCATCTCGATCGCTCGATCAATATCGATGGCGGACATCGCTAGCGACGGCCCCAGCATTCGCGAATCGTCGTCGGTTGCACGCAACGTGAGCAGCGCCGACGCGTACTCCTTTTCGATCGTTAGCCTCGCCTGTCCCGGATCCACCTGAGCGTAGAAGTACATAAAGGCCGATTGGCCGCCCGGCAGAGCAACTTGCTGCGCCAGAGAGCGCCATCCCATTGCAAACAGCATTTCGCCGAGGGCATGATCTCGCTGGAACGCCATGGAACAAACCCAGCCGGCAAGCGCCGAGCGGTTGCGGCAGGTTAGCGCCGCAGTCAATGCGTCCCGCCATACGGGCGTCGCCTGATCGCCAGCTAATCCGTTTGCCGCCAGCGCCAACGCAATTGGCTTGTGTTCCTGGTCGATGACGGTCTTAGCCAGCGCGAGCGCCGCCGCTGGATCGGTTCCCGCGAGCTGTTCGATAACTGCGACCGCGGCCTGCCCGTAGATGGGCATGCCAGTGGTGACGCCTGCGCTTAGCGAGCGGTTTAGGAGCTGGGCGGCTTCGCGCGCATCGTACGGCGCCATTGCGGCGATGGCGCGGCAGAGCGGCATGATTCGCGGAAGCGAGTGTGCGGACGACGGGTCCGCGCTTGGCAAGTGATTGATTACGCGGTCCACGTAGGCAATGCCTGCCGGCGCAACGAGCTCCGCGTAAACGCCAAGGAACTGCTCGATAACGTCGTTGGCTCCCGCCGTATTGCCTTTGTTCGCATTGTGCGCGCCGTCAATCATCGCTTTGATCGTATCGTCGACCATTCGTCCGGCATCCCGGTCGTTGAGTCGCGCGGCAAGCGACGCGACGGCAATCCGCTCTCCGCCGCCGTAGCGGTCGATTGGACTTTGCCGCGCCCACTGTTTGGCCTTATCAAGAAGAGGAGAGGCAAGTGGCGAGCGGCTGCGCGTTAGGGCGAGGCCGAAGACCGACGCGGCGAGGGCCTTCTGTCCCGGATCGACGATTTTGTCCAGCAGGCCTGTTACGATGGGGGCTGCTTTTTCCGGATCGCCGAACGTTGCATTCGTAATGATCCCCAAAAGCACGGCATCCGCCGGAGGAGTTCCCTGGGATGCAAGAGCGACCGCCGAGTCGATATCGTAGGGGGCTAGTTCGAACGGGATCGAATCGTGATCCTTATAGCTTCCGCCCGCCGTCGTTTTCGAGAGGTCGGTCAATAACGCGGTTCCACGCGCCACGTCGGCCGCATCGGGCAGCGTCACCGGAGACAGCTTGATATCGACTTCGCCGGATCCTGTCGGCGCATTGAGGCGTCCGTACTGAGTCTTCGTGACCGCGAAGAGATCCGTTGCGCCGGACGGCAGACCTTCGAGCACGAAATGGCCCGTTGGATCCGTAATGGCCTGCAGTTCGACGTTGGCGATCGGAGCGATCACCGTCGCCGCGGGCACTGGAGCGCCTGACGAATCGACGACCTTGCCGCCGATCATGGCGACCGGCGGCGCGACCACCAGATCGTCCGCCTTGTACCCGTCGAATGCGCTGCTCACCGTACCGCCTGAGATGTAGCGATAGCCGGGCTTGTTGACCAGAATGGAAACCGTGTCGCCTGGGCGCACTCCTTGCGCCGTGTAGACGCCATGGTCGTCTGTAATGACGGTTTGTCCGTTTGATTGGATCGTCGATGCCGGAATGTGATTGATCGTATCGCTGATCGTTACGGCGCTTTTTGTCATCACGTAAACAGGCACGTGCGGCAACGGTTGGCCAGTCGGGCTCACGACGCGCCCGGTCAGCGGGAGACCGGGAATCATGGACGCGATGTCTGCGCGCGCTGGAGAAACGAGGGCAATAAGAGCGATGCAGAGGACGGAAGCAAAGAGATGCCGCATGATACGAATCAAAAGAACCTGCCTTCTAGGAGAGCCTTCTAGCCAGTGCGTGGGCTCCCTTGCTCCCGGAAACGGGAGGAGATTATGCGAAGCGCAGAGATCAAATGCGCCAGCATGAACCGACGTTTATCCGATAATGGCCAAGCCGCCGTCGGGGGCGATTACCGCGCCCGTGATAAATCCGGCAAGGTCCGATGCGTAGAAGACGACCACGCGCGCAACATCGTCCGGCTCGGCGAGTCTGCCGAGCGGTGTTCGTCCGGCAACCTCCGCCCGCGCGACTTCGGGGAGGCCCTGCGAATAATCGGTCAGCGTCATTCCGGGCGACACGGCGTTTACTGTGATATGATGCGAACCCAGTTCGCGCGCGAGCGTCCGCGTGATCGCAAGCACGGCCGCTTTTGCCGCCGTATGCGCGCCATAGCCGGCGGCGGGCCTGTGAACGAGCGTTGCGACGAAGTTAACGATCCGGCCGCCTCCCTGGGCCTTCATATGAGGGATGACCGATTGGGTCGTATGGAACATCGTGCCGACGACTCCGTTGAACTCATCGACATAAGCCTCCCATTGGTCGTTCTCAAAGACCATATCCGCGTGAAAGCTCGCTGCGTTGTTGACGAGCGCATCGACTCTTCCGAAGCGCTCGATCGCCGCCTCGATCAGCCCGGCCGCCTCGTCAGCGTTTGTCAGGTCGGCCTGACGCGGATAAACCGAGCCTGGAAACTGGGCGACGAGTTCGTCGATGCCCGCGCTGGATCGGCGGAAATGCGCGACAACCTTTGCACCCTCTCCGGCAAGTTGCCGTACGATTGCGCTGCCAATGCCTCGCCCAGCTCCCGTGACCACCGCCACCTTGTCCGTTAACAGCGCCATGATATTATCCGTCGCTTACCTATTCTCTAACGTGATGCCTATTTGACCAGCGCGTGGATCGCCTTGAACTCTGGCGCGGAAGCCTCGTACAGCCACTCGAATACGGCCTGCTCGGATGCGCACGGGACAACGCCGCTCGCCTTTAGCTTTTCTAGCCCCAGAAGATGGCGTGCCTCGGTTCGCGACGATACGGCATCCGCGGCGACGTGGACCTGATAGCCCCGATGCTGCAGATCGAGCGCTGTTTGCGTGATGCAGATATGGGTCTCTATCCCGCAGAGCAGTACCTGATGGTAGCCTGCTATTGCCGCGTTGAAGCCATCGCTTCCGCAGCACGAAAAGACCAGCTTGTCGAACGTGGGCGGCGTCTGGTCGCCGAAAATACTGGCGATCTCGGGAATGATCCCGCCCATTCGCTTGGCATACTGGAGCGTTGCGACTACGGGAATCTGCAGGGCTTGAGCGGCTTGAATCAGCAGCTTGCAGTGCTCGATAACGCGCTCGCGCTCGAAGGACGCGCCGAGAAACGGCTCTTGCAAATCAACCGCGACAAGCACCGATGTGGATCGGTTTAGGAGACAAGGATGTCGTGCAATCATGGCCTCTATCGTACCCGATGACGTCCCCTGAGCGCAAAGGCTCTAGATCTCTTCGAGAACGGGATAGCACCTGGAATGATTTGCCTTCCTCTCGACGCGCTGCGCGTCTTCCCGCCGAGGACGGCAAGGACCCCGTCATCCCGACCCTTCGACTCGCCCGGGACCTTCGGCGGGAGGGGGAAGAATGGGACGCACACGGCGTTTTGTAATGAAACGCCGTCTTCGGCGGGCGAAAAATGGCCAGCCCGGCCAGAGAGGGCATTTTAAATCTTAAAGTGCGATCCCATTGATCTCTTCGAGTCGATCTGCCGCTCTTTCTCATTCGCACTTGACAGGGCCGCGCGCGGCTCACCATAATAGACTCACAACCCCAACATTGATGCGCCTCCGGTCACTGGCGAGAACTGTGGGATACCACGAGGGAGCCGGAGAGTTTGCGGGTGCCGCTCGCCTGGGCAAGGACTTCGAAACACGTGCGTTCGACAGTCCTTTTTTATTTTCGCGCCGAGCGCCGATGCGTCCGGCAAAAGGAGTTTCTAAGATGAGTGTCTCAGGCTTGCTCACTCAGTACCTTTCGTCGCTAAATGGCGCCGCGCCCGATGCCGGCGCGACGGCGTTGTACGCATCGCTCGATTCGGTTGCGTCGGTGTCCCCCAGCATCGCGCGGTCGATCGTCACCGAACTGCGCGATCAACGGCATAATCTTAAACTGATCGCAAGTGAAAACTACTGCTCGCTGGCGACGCAGCAGGCACATGGCAACTTGCTCACCGACAAGTATTCGGAAGGCTATGCCGGCCACCGGTTCTACGCCGGTTGCGACAACGTCGATGTTATCGAGGCCGAAGCCTCGTCCCTGGCGCGTGAGCTTTTCGGCGCCGATCATGCCTACGTTCAGCCGCACTCTGGGGCCGACGCCAATCTGGTCGCATTTCTCAGCATTCTCTCCGCGCGCGTTCAGACGCCTGCGGTCGAGCAGCTTGGCGAAACGGACCTGTCCAAGCTCAGCCGCGAGCAGTGGGCAATTGTCCGGGAGAAGTTCCATAGCCAGCGCCTCCTCGCGCTTGACTACTACTCGGGCGGCCACCTGACACACGGTTATCGCCACAACGTATCCAGTCAGCTTTTCGACGCCTATTCCTACAGCGTGAGCAAAGAGACGGGCCTGATCGACCTCGATGCCTTGCGCGCTCAGGTGAAGGAGCTCAAGCCGCTCATCCTTCTGGCTGGCTACAGCGCCTATCCGCGAAAGATCAACTTCGCGAAGATGCGCGAGATCGCCGACGAGGTTGGGGCGGTCTTCATGGTGGATATGGCCCATTTCGCCGGCCTCGTCGCCGGGAAGGTCTTCACCGGAGATTTCGATCCGGTCGCGCATGCGCACGTCGTTACGTCGACCACGCACAAGACGCTGCGCGGACCGCGCGGCGGCATCGTGCTGTGCAAGAGCGAGTTTGCAGAGTTCGTCAATAAGGGCTGTCCGGAGATCCTGGGCGGACCGCTGCCGCACGCAATGGCCGCCAAGGCGATCGCCTTCCGTGAGGCAACTCGTCCCGAGTTCCGCACCTATGCCGCCAAGATCGTCGAGAACGCCGCGACACTGGCGGAGGCCGCGATGTCGGAGGGGATGGATGTGCTGACCGGCGGAACAGACAACCACTTGTTGCTGATCAACGTCCAGAAAACGTTCGGCCTCACCGGACGTCAGGCGGAAACCGCGCTTCGTGAAAGCGGAATTACGCTTAATCGCAACTCGATCCCGTTCGATCCGAACGGCCCATGGTATACGAGCGGCCTGCGTGTCGGCACCCCGGCGACCACGACGCTTGGTATGGGGGCGGCCGAGATGAAGGAGATCGCCTCGATCTTCAAGCTGGCGCTCTCGAATACCCGCCCGACGGTCACGAAATCCGGCGAGGCAAGCCGCGCGAAGTACGTGATTGCCCCTGCCGCGTTGAAGGAAGCGAAGGCGCGGATCGAAGCGTTGATCAGTCAGTTCCCGCTCTACCCGAACCTGAACCTGGATCTGATGCTCTCCGTCTACCCGGCCCTCACGCACGACGAGATCGTCGCCGCGCAGGCATAACCGGCGCTCGCGATCGATGTAACCCGTAGCCCGCCTTTCCGCGAACGTGGGAGGGCGGGCTACTACTTGCATAGCTACGGGCATCACGCCCGAAGCGAAATGACCGTCACTGGTCGACGGCTGACGATGACCGGACGTTTTGCCGTGCGGTCACGTTGCCACGGATTACCCACCTGCATCATCGCCCCAATTCGCGCGCTCACGCCGGACGCCGCCCGAGAACGGTCTTGTCCGAGATCCTGCCCTCCGCCTCGTCGAAATCGATGATGCCTTGCTTGTAAAGCATTTCAAGGCTGTCGTCAAGCGTTTGCATTCCGATCCGCCGCCCCTCCTTCATGAGGGGGCCGATTTCCCAACGTCCGTCCTGAAGCGCCGCACGGATTTTGAGCGTCGCGATCATAATCTCATGCGCAGCCGCGCGCTCTCGTTGGGCTGCGCGCTGAATCAGCGCCGTGGACACAATGGCCTGCAGGTTCTGCGACAAAAGCTGCTGGATCCGCGCGCGCTGGCCGACGGCAAACGTGTCGAGAATTCCCTTGATGCAGGCGGTTACCGTTGGATACGGCATGACGGATAGGACCAACCGGCCCCGTTGAGCAAGCGTGCAAATCGACTCGAACGCCTGGGCATCCGGAATCGACGAGGCGAACACGACATCGGCGTCGAGGCCACGGATGGCGTCCAACCCAACTTGAAACGAATCGACATCGTGTCCGATCATCATTTGGGTGACGATGCTCTTGCGGCTGACGATGTCGTATTGGGGCGGGTCTTCGACCGTAGCGATTCGCTTAGTCTGGTTTTCGTTGATAATCCCAAGCAGCGCGGCGGCCAGATTCGACTTGCCCGAGCCGCTTGCGCCGGTCACGATGATTACGCCGCGCCGGAATTGCAGCAATTGAGCGATTCGGGCAAGCTCCTCGTCAATCGCGACGAGGCTGTCCAGACTTGGTAGTTCGCTCGGCAGGATGCGGATCGTTGCAGCGACTTGACCGCGCTCGTGAAAGAGGCGGCAAATAAACCGGTTGCCCGCGTGCACGAGGGACGCATCCACGTAGCCTCGGCGATCCAGAGAGGCGCGCTGGTTGGGGGAGAGACGGTTGTTCAGCACTTCATCGATTGCCAGTTGCGCATCGGGACTCTTGTCGACGCGTACAAGGCCCTCCGCCGCCCTGATTGCAACCGGTTCGCCCGGCACCAGGTGCGCCGTGCTTGCGCCGCGCTCAAGGAGGTGCGCCAAGATCGCCTCGATCGTAATCATTTCTTCGCTCATAACTCTTTTGTTCCACAACCGCGGGCCTAATCCCTCGTAAGGGGTGCGCTTCAAGATCAGGCAGCCAACGGAGGAAGATGCCCTCTACGGCCGGGCTGGCCGTTTTTGTTGCGCGCTTCAGCGCGGTCCATCCGCCCTAAACTTTAAACCACCCTCGTGTACGCGAAGGCTGATCGTGAGCGGACCTGCACGCGCCGTCCGGATCGCGCGAAGTCGTCTCCAGTTTTATCCGGTTTCCGCCGACAATGGCGAATGGACAGTGCCCGGTAATTCTACGGGTATACGGTCTTCCACTTCCAGGCAAAGGAGGGAGCTACCATGACGCGCGGAGTTTACATTGCGGCGACTGGCATGTTGGCCGAGGAAGCCGCTCAACAGGTCATCGCGCAGAATCTGGCGAACGCCAGCACGACCGGCTATAAAGAAGATATCCCGGTGTTTCGATCGTTTGACGAAAACCTGGTCTCTTTCGCGGACAGCAGCGGCAAAATGCTCGATACGTTGGGCTCGCTCGGAAACGGCGCGGCCTTTGACGCCGCAGTGACGGATTTCGGACAGGGGGGAATGCAGCAGACCGGCAATCCTCTCGATATCGCGATGACGGGCAACGCATTTATCGGTATTGCGACAGCCAATGGGACCTGTTACTCACGTGACGGGGCATTGACTCTGAGTCGCGCGGGGGTTTTAGTGCAGGCCGCGAGCGGTCTGCCGGTCCTCGACGACAAGGGAGGGCAGATCCAGCTCTCCAACAAGATGACGAACGTTCATATCGACGCGGATGGCGTTATCAAGTCGGACGCGGGCGTCGCTGGCCGGATCGGGCTTTTTGCGATCAGCATGGCCCAGCGTCCGCGGAAGATCGGCGGCAACCTGATCCAAACGACCATCGCGCCGCCGATTGTTGACGCCACGCGCGACCCTGGCGCGGGGGTGCGCTCGGGTTTCCTCGAGACATCGAACGTCAACATCGTGCGCGAGATGGTTACGATGATCGCCGGGCTACGGGCCTACGAAGCGAACCAGAAGACGCTTCAGTCTCATGACTCGCTTGAAGAGAAGTCGGTGAACACGGTTGGCCGGGTAGGGTAGATCGTTGCTGAAAAAGGGACTGACGAATATGTCAGTCCCATGAATCGTTGAGCCTCTGGCCGTCCGTCACTCGGCCCAGAATCGCGCCCTTCGCCGCCCTCCCTATTCACACGAGATCGCGCGAACGTTGGATACCTCGATAGTCACGTGGTCGGCTGGCGTGTTAGCGCCGAACTTGATCCCCGTGATCGTCTTGGCGTCTAGCCGATCGGTTTGCGCCGGAGGCGAAAACGGTCCCCAGTCCATATCCTTAAACAAAATGATAACATGCGAATCGCCAGGCGCTGACGGAGCTGATTGCATGAATGCTGCGCCTCCGGCCTCGACAAGCATCATTCTCACGATCGTTTTGTCGTCCTGTGCATTCGTTCGCAGATCGAACGCGATTCCGTCAAAGCGGCTCAGATCAAGCTGCTGGTTAAACGTCAGGCTCGGATAGACCCATCGGTCGCCCTGATCGGCAAACGTCGCCGAAATGCGCAGGCCATTGGATATATCCGTGGCGGTCATGACGCCGTTGGAGGAGATCCCTGCTTGCCATCGCGCGGCGGGCAGAATGTCGAGAGGCTGGCTGCTCCGTATCGGCGCCGTGCTTGGGTCGGCGGCGAAGTCGCTGACGGATGGCGCGACATTCTCCGCGCCGAAATGGCCTCGCAGAGCAATGCGGCTAAAGCCTATGCGATCCACGTTCGTTGGCGTCACGGTGATCTTGGTCGATAGGCGCTCCATCGGAGCGAGCCGGCAGGCGATCGGTCCCTGCGGCGACGCGGTCCAACCGGATGGCAACGCGATGTCAATTGTCCCGGAGTGGGTCGCCGACTTGTCAAAGTTGTATGCTTGAACCATAAACTCGAACGGTTTGGCGACAGCGTAGACGTAGGATCTGATGCGTTGATCTTCCGGCGCGATCGCGAAACCGCTGAGGACGATGCGGGAAGGCTTCGGCGCTCTCGTTGTCACGGCGTGGCTTGCCGGCCGAAGTTCCTCGGGCTTTACCTGCAGCGGCGCGCCTAATACATAGACGACATCTTCGCCGACCGGAACTTGCGCCACGCCGTGGACGGATGGTATCGATGACTGCGCGCCGAAGATGTTTGCGACCGTGACGCTGTTCTTTTTTGCGAGCACTGCAAGGTTTCCAGGCTCCTTGGACCAGCACGCGAGCACGGATCCGGCGGGCGTGTCGAACAAGAGCGCGGTTACGCCGGAAGGCGCGGGATAGCGTCCCTTATACCGTGCTTCGCCGAGGATGTTTGCGGCGCAGGAGAGAGAAATGAAGGACGGATAGGGCGTCAGATCTGGTTTGAGCGCGCCAAACTGAACGCCGTTTTCGAGATAATCCGGCAGCACGAAGAAGAAATACCGCTCGATGCCGGCGGCAAGCGCCGACGCGCCGGCGCATCCGACGAAGCGGGCCTGCGTAGCCTGTTCCGTCGCGGTCAAGAGGCGATGATCCGCTCCATCCGTGCCTTTGAGACCGATGCCTCCCTCGGTCAGCCAACTGGGCCGAATCGCGGCGTTTTTGACCGCGAGGAAATCTTCGTGTTGATCCAGCCACTCCGCGTACAAGTCGGGTCTGTTGTATTCGTGCCAGTTAAACTTGTCGAAGTAGTCCGTGATCCCACTCTCGTAGATATTCGCGCAAAAGTTACCGCTGGGCTTCCACTTCGGCGACTGGGCGGAGGAACCCATAAGGACCGTTGCCGACGGATTGCCGTCCTTAATGCCCCAATAGGCCGCCTTTTGCAGCGCTGCGAACCGGTCGCCAAGGTCCGGCCAGAATCCAGGGGCATCTTCTTCGTTCCACACCTCCCAGGCTCCGATCTCGCGGCTCCAGTGGCGAGACGCGGCGTATGTCCAATTGTAGACGTCGCGTAGATCGTCCGCCGCCCGTGTATCCTTGCGTCCGGCGTGCGTCCACTGCGGCGAATCGTGCCAGATTTGGTCGATATTGACGCCTTGCGAAGACAGATCCTTCATGGTCGAGTCGTACGCCGACCAATTGAGGCTTCCTTTGACAGGTTCCGTGCGCCCCCAAGAGGTTCGCTCACGGACCCAGGGAATGCCCGCGAGCGCGACAAGGCGAGCGAACGGCAGGCGGAGCGATTCGTCCTTGATCAACCATGCGCTCGCGGCGTCCGCGGCAATGCGGCCCGATCGGGGCAACGAAACGCCCTTCCGATTGAGGACTACGCCGAAGCTAACGGCGACCTCTTCATGCGCGTCGACGCAATGCATCTCGTACCAGCCAGGCGGCAGCGCGGGCAAGACCAGCTCGTCACCCATTGGAGCGAGCGCTTGCGCGACCACCGTGTGTCCCCAGAAGTCGGTGATCGAGTATTTAACCGCTCCGTCGCCCGAAATGTGGAAAGCCATCTTCGTGTCCTGCGCGAAGACGTTGCCGGGAGCGCCGGACGCGATCGTGAGACGTTGGGCTTGCGGTGCATCGGTTGCCGCCGCGGCCAGGCAACTCGTGCACAATACGAGTGCGGTAACTGCAATGATCCGAACGCTTTTTGTTAGCATGCAAAAGTTATCCTTGGGATAATGACGGCGAGTTTACTTCGTCGCATAGTTGAATGTTGCGGTAAATGAGCCGAGACTGGTCGCCGGGACCGCCGCGGGAATGACGTTTCCGGTAGCGGTGGAATCGACGGCCGTCATGCCGACGCTGACTAGCTCCGGGCGTATCCATTTTACATGACCATCCGCCATGACGAAAACGGAACCGCCGCTGTGGCGTTGTCCCATAATGTGATTATTGGCCGGACTCGACGAGGCCTTGCCTGGGTTCGAATATCCGCAGTAGAGCGGATCGGTGCTGGACATGAGAAGCGTCGTATCGGTGTAAGTGGTCGCAGGACTATCGTTGGAGCCAAAATGGCAGACGCCAACGCCCGTCGGCGAAGAGACATCGCGGGCGCTGGAGGCGCTCCATTCGTACCCCTGGACCTCATAGAGGAGAATGGTCGACGTAGGCGCGGCCAATTGGCTCGCAATGGCCGGCACCAATTGCTGCCATGTGAGCGACGTCGCCGAAGGATTCGTCGGGGTGACGAAATTGAAATTGTATGCATACGAAATCGACGAATAGCCTGCATCCTTGGGGGTGCTTGTGTCGTCCGGACAAACGTAAACGCTGGTGGACTTGACGTACGGGTAGACTTGCCCGGCCCAACCCTCAGCCATGGCGCTCAGGAGATTGCCTGAACTGATATATCCGGCTTGACCGCTTGGGAACGTCTCATCGTAATCCTGGAGATACTGTAGGAGCCCCAGGGCGAGCTGCTTTTGATTGCTCGTGCAGCTGCTCTGCCGCGCTTTTTCCCGCGCCGTTGCGAAAACCGGAAAAAGTATTGCGGCAAGAATCGCAATTATTGCTATAACAACGAGGAGCTCTATCAACGTGAATCCTGATTTTTGCTGCATTTCTGCCTCCTTATTTGTCAAAGATTTTCACGATTCCAACCATTGCGTTCAGGCGGGAATACGATCCATCCGCATCGTACTCGCCCTTGCGACCAGCCGGGAACGAAGGCGCACCTGCGTTTCGCATCTTTCGCCGTGGGATAAGCGCGTCAGAATCAATCCCGCCTCGGTTCCTATTTCCTCCAGCGGCGGACGGAATGTCGTCAAGCCATATTGAATCGATCGGGTTTCGTCGTCAAATCCGACGATCGCATAATCGGCTCCCTGCTTGAGGCCACGTTCATTGGATGCGCGGATAAGTCCGTACGCCGTGTAGTCGTTGGCTGCAATGATGCAGCGGGGGTAATCCGAGCGCGAGAACAGTTCTTGGCCAAACTTCAGCGATGCGTCAAGTTGCTGTTCGATGTGATTGCGGTTCGTTGGGGGATCCACGATGTTTCCAAATATGGGGCTAACGGCTTGCGCGCCGAGCCCCGCTGAAATGGCCGCTGCTCTCGCCTGCTCGCAACGATCGAGGGACCAATTCAACCGGTACGGCGAGACGTACGCGAACGATTTGAACCCCTGGCGGATCAAGTGCTGGACCGCCTGCTTGCCGAGATACGGGCTGTCATAATAGACATGAGGGATCGGCGTTTCGATCTCAGAATCCGAAATATAAACGAGCATGTTCGATTCCCATGTCCGTAAGTCCGATAGCTTCTGAATCTCCTGGACTGGGAGCCCTTGGGTCAATTCTACGACCGCGATTGTCAAGGCGCCTTGATCCCTGAGCTCGTTGACCGCTTCTTCCACCGGCCGAACAACATCGTCCTGCTCCGAATAAAGCGCCGCGAAGAGCGTCGTGCCGCCGCCGCTCAAATAGGAGCGCTCGAGACTGCGCGACACCTGAAAGGTCCAGCTGTCCAAGCTGCCCGCCGGCTCGTTATCGGAAGGGAGGTGCATCGAAATGATTCCGAGCGTGCCGGGCGAAGTTTCAGCAGCGCCGGATGAATACTGTTGAGCTGTCCAGTTAGTTAGTCCATTTCCGTTGCTGGAAGATGCGCCGCTTTGTCTGCCGGCGCCAGCCTGCGACCGTCGCGCGTCGGCTTCGTCAACACCTTGATCGCTTACCTGCGTTCCTCGTGCGTTTGCAGTCAAGGCGCCGGAGGCCACGAGGCTGGCGCACGCTCGCTCAATCGTGGCGACCGCGACGCCGTAGTCGCTCGCGAGCTGGCGACGATTGGGCAGCTTGTCACCTGGCTTCCAGATCCCGGACGCGATCTTTTCGGTGACGTCTATCTGGATGGAGCGCCAGTCGTGACGAAACCGATTCTTGTTGACCGCTCCCCCCGCTTTTTCGATTGTAGGTTTGACTGACATCGCTTGCAAGAACCGAGTGACCTAGTACTGTAATAGTCTTCTGTGCCCATTATACGACGTCGCGGTTGAGTTGTCAATAATATTTGCGCCTTAATCTTCTTGCTATTTCGAGGCAAAACAGGCAGCGAAAGGATTAACTTTTCGCTGCCTGTTCTGTCGTCCGGAGTTGTTGCATCCCGCTAGCCGGTCCGGGCTCCATGACGGCTACTGCTCTTTAGCTCCGCCCAAGTGGGCTGATGCTGAATGTAGACGGCAACTCTGCCATCGAGCGACGGGGGCAAAGTGTCTTCCCGCTCCAGACAGATATCGCGATGCGATCCAAGGAGCTGGTAGCGGCCCGGCGGCACTTTTTGTCCGGCGATAAAGAAGTCTTCCATGATTGTGGCCATCGTCGAAATGATCCTCACGCCGCCAGCGCGTAGTCGTGTTCATCCTTGGTGAGCAGTACGACTGCGTCCAGAAGGATGACGAGGCGCTCTTCGTGGCGCAGGATGCCGCGAATGCAGCCCTGTTCGGCAGCGGCCCCGACATTGGGAGAAGGCTGCATGTCGCCGTTCGACGCGGTCATGACCTCGGAGACGCGGTCGACGACGAGGCCGATGACGCGGCCCTCGATCGTCACGACGACGATGGCGGCGAACTGGTCGTACTCAATTTGCGGGAGATTGAACATCTCGCGCAGATCGTACAGGGGCACGATGTTTCCGCGAAGGTTTAGCACTCCCCGGATATGTTTGGGAGAATTGGGCAACTGTGTCGCGGGGACGAAGCCTCGAATCTCTTGAACGGTCAGTATATCCAGACCGTACTCTTCTCCAGCTAGCTGAAACGTGAGTAGCTGGCATGTATCGGCTTGGACGCCGTGCTCAATCGGTTCCAACGTTGATGTCGTCATTGTATTAGTCCTTCAAGTAAGGTGAGCTTCCTGCGCGCCTATTACGGCGGCGAGGAATATCCGCGTCCGCGGATCGCATTGGTTTCGCAAGGATTGCAGGCAGCGAAGCTACCATTACTCCGCTGCCTGCATTCAACGCTAGAACTCGTCCATTCCAGCTGATTGCTTCTTGCCGTTACGGGACCACGTACCGACTTTTTCCGCGCCGCCGGTGCCGGTACGGACCGTGGTCCGCTTCTCGGCTGCCGTTGTGCGCTTGACCGGCTGTGTAGCAGGGTCGGTCGTCGTGAGGCGAAGAGCAGTGTTCGACTCGACCTTGAACTGCCTGACCAGGATCTGGAGTTCGACGGCCTGCTGAGACATCGCCTGACTCGACGCCGTCGCTTCCTCGACGAGCGCGGCGTTCTGCTGCGTGATCTCGTCCATCTGTGTGACCGCCTTGTTCACCTGCTCGATCCCCACGGACTGCTCCTGCGACGCGGCGGAAATCTCGGAGACGATCTCGGCGACCTTGTTAACGGACGCGACGATCTCTTCGAGTTGAGCGCCGCTCTTGTTCACCAATTCGGTGCCATCCTCGACCTTTTCGGCGGCAAGTTGGACCAGCGCCTTGATCTCCTTGGCCGCGGTCGAGCTTCGACCGGCCAGGCTGCGAACTTCGGCGGCCACGACCGCGAAGCCTTTACCTTGTTCGCCGACTCTGGCTGCCTCGACGGCGGCGTTAAGGGCGAGGAGGTTGGTCTGGAAGGCGATCTCATCGATGACGGAGATGATATCGACGACGCCCTTGGCGGCGACGCCGACCTCGCCCATCGCGGTGACGGCGTTCTGGACGATCACGCCGCCGCTCTGCGCGACTTCCTTCGCCTTTTTGGCGACATCGTTGGCATGGCGGGCGTTCTCGGCATTCTGCTTGACCGTGCCGGTCATCTCTTCCATGCTGGCAGCGGTCTCTTCAAGACTCGACGCCTGCTCGGCCGTGCGGCTGGAGAGATCTTCGTTGCCGCTGGCGAGTTCGGCGGCGCTTGCGGTGATGTTCTCGGCGGCTCCGCTTGCCTGGCCGATGAGGTTCCCCAGGGATTCGCGGGACCGGTTGTAGTTTTCGAGGGCTTGTTCGACTCGTGCGCCGACCTTATTGACGGCGATTGCGAGTTTGCCGAGATCGGACCCTTCGTCGACTTCCATCTTCTCGATACGAGCGTCGATTTTACGTGTCAGGTCTCCGTCGGCGAGGGCCGATATACCTTCGCAAAGAGGCGAGAGGGCGTTTTTATCGAGTTGGCCTACACTCTCGATGACGGTTTCGTGGGTGTGGTCGATCAATGCCTTGAGCGCCTTCTGGCCGCGCTCAAATCCGGTGACGGATGCCTGAACCTTTCCGATCATGCCATTGATCGCCTCGCTGAGCACGCCGAATTCGTCGTGTCCGCGGATCTCGATCGGCTTGGAGCCGATTGTGATGGTGCTGTCGAGCTTGCCCTTCGCGAGGTTTTCGATTGCGGCGAGCAGATTGGCGATACAGATATTGTTGAGCGAGTCGATGCGCTGGGATATCTCCGTCATCGAGAACGACACCGTTTTCGTGATCAATGTCGCAAGCGTGATCCCTCCGATCAGGGCGAAGATGAGAAAGACAATGATCGTCACGCGGGCGCTCTCAAATGCCGCGTTGGCGCCGGTCGCGAGGTCGCTTGTCCGCTTGGTATTCCAGTCGATTAAAGTGTTCGTCGCCTCTTTCAAGTCATCGAAGAGCGGTTGAACTTTGTAATTTTCGAGTTTGTCTGCAGCTTTATAATCGTGAGTAGTGGCGATTCGGATGGTCTCAGCCTCATAGGGACTGATTTTTTCCCAGGTCTCCTTGACCTTGTCGTAGTTCGCCTTATCCACCGGCTCCGTGATGAGCTTTCCGTAGACGTCAAAGTCCGCCTCCATGTCCTCTCGATCTTTTTTCATACCGCTAATGGCCGACGCTTGCAATACGGGATCTGCGCAAATAAGCGCGCGGAATTGGTCGACACGATAGTGGCGGTCATCCGAGACGAACTTGATGGCGGTGGCTCGCTCGGTATTCGCGACGCCCGTGATCTCCTTCGTCCGCGCATTCATGTCTTGCATGCGTGAGATTGCAACCCATGCGGATATTGCGTAGAGCGCCAGGCAAAAGCCAAAGCCAAGCGCGAGTTTTTTGGAGACTTGCAGGTTATTAAACCAGGTCATAATCGTGATCCTTTGTAGGAATGTGTGAATTGGAACTTCTTGACAAACAAGATATTGACGCTTGAGATACTCTGCGACACGGCGCTTGCCATGGCGGTGATGGAATACAAGCTCATCAGAGCCAGGCGCCGCCCGGGCAGAGATCGTCTACAGCCAGGAAGGCATATCAGTCATTAGGTCCTTTAAACTGCTGGGATCAGACTGGTCGGTCCCTACGGTGGTTGCCCACGCCATTACCATTCTCGGGCCTGGTAATTTATACTGGAGGTGAATTTAGATAATGTACGAAAACAAACAAAATGTATTGATAATACGATCTATGCTTGCCTGCTATATAAAGGTGTTTGTCAGTAACTAACACGCTTAATTACGTGATGTTCAAAAAACTCCTTGAAGCAGACAAGCATGTGGAAATGTGGGGCGGCGATGCCGTTGTTAGAAACGAGTTACTCTTCGTTGCATCCAATTGTCGGTCATTTTGTTTTGCGCACTTATCGAAAGTCGTCGTCCTCTCTCTAAAGATTGGCGGCGATCCCCCGATAATGAGCAGTGTCACTACCGCGAAGGCCTCGAATAGACCTCGTGGGTTTCGTCGATCACCGGCTGGACTGTTTGTAATCAACTGCAAGCGGAAGCCGATACGAGCTCGATCAAGCCGCCGATGTGCGGTGCGATCACGGAGACTGCAGCATTATGATGCGCGCACTCTTTACGTCGGCGACGGGCATGATGGCCCAGCAGTTGAATATGGACGTCATCTCCAACAACCTCGCCAACGTCAATACGGTCGGCTTCAAGGGAAGCCGCGCCGATTTCCAGGATCTCCTATACGAACAGGTTCGGCCCGCCGGAACTGCAATCGCCCAGGGCGCTCAGTCGCCTACGGGATTGCAGGTCGGCCTCGGCGTCCGCGCCGCGTCCACCGAGACGATGTTCACGCAGGGCCAGATGCAGAACACTGACAACGCCTACGATGTGGCGATCCAGGGTTCCGGCTTCTTCAAGGTCTTGTTGCCCGATGGTTCCACCGGCTACACCCGTGATGGGTCGTTTAAGATGGACAGTCAGGGCAAGCTCGTGAACTCGCTCGGATACGCGCTTCAGCCCGAAGTCGTCATTCCCGCGGATGCCACATCGGTCACGATCGGCACCGACGGCACCGTAAGCGTTCAGCGCAGCGGTTCCGGAACGTCGGCGCAGGTCGGACAGATCACGATCGCCCGGTTTATCAATCCGGCCGGTTTGACCAGCATCGGCGGCAACCTGTTCAAGCAAACGTCGGCATCCGGCGACCCCCAAGACGGCACGCCCGGCCAAAATGGCTACGGCACGCTGGCGCAGGGCGAGCTCGAAATGTCCAACGTCCAGATCGTACAGGAAATGGTCAGCATGATCGTTGCCCAGCGCGCCTACGAGGTCAACTCCAAGGCGATCCAGGCTTCCGACGATATGCTGAACACGGCTAGCGAGCTCAAGCACTGAGCCCGGTAGTCTCGATTTGATCGACCGCCCTGGCGGCGTTCGATAAGACCGAGGTTCGATCGATGCGCGTATTAATTGCCATTCTCATCCTGATGTCCACTGTACTGGCTCACGCTGCCACAGCGCCTCTCGTGACGCTCAAGAGCAGCGCGACGGTGTCCGGCCCGGCGTTCACGCTGGCCGACATCGCGACGGTACAAGGGGCGGCGGATGAGACTGTCCGGCTAGGAACCGCTCAAATGGGGCGCTCTCCGATGTGCGGGGCAACGCGATCGATCACCCGCGCCGACGTTGGACTGAAACTCCGGCAGGCGGGCATAGACCCGGCCACGATCAACTTCGCAGGATCCGAAACCGTTCTGATTAACCTGCAAGCAGCCCCGATTGGTCAATCGAGTGCGACGACAGCGAAGAGCATGGTACCCGTGAGCGGATCATCCGCCGGCGAGGCTCCTGCCGCCTCCAATTTCGCTGCGACCGCACCAGCCAATCCGGTCGGCATGAAGGCTGGCGACCCGGTTACCGTTCTCTATGAGGACGGACCGGTTCGCATAACGGTTACCGGATCGCTGACCAACAGCGCTAACATCGGCGACAAAGTCAGTGTCTCGACGCCTATCTCTCCGCGTCTCCTGAAGGGGACGTTGGTCGATCTGGGCACGGTCAGGATCTAGGACGTAAAACAGATGAAACCATTTGCAATCGCCATTCTCTGCGCTCTAACGTTCGGCGTGGCCTACGCCGACTCGCTCTATCCATTGGAACAAGGCAAGAACGCGACGACCAGCTCGTTCTTTAACGACAGCCGCGCACGAAAGGTCGGCGACCCGATTACCGTAATCATCGTCGAGAACGCAACCGGAACCGTTACGAGTTCCGCGAAAGCCAGCGTTTCGTCCAATGGGACAGGCGGCTACACCGGTCCTACCGGGAACATTGCGAGAACGTTTGGCCTGGATGGTGCGACCAACAGCTCGGGCGATGCCAGCGTATCGCGGACCGACGCTCTTAACGCCACGATGGCCGCGCGCATTACCAAGATTTACGACAACGGGATCATGAAGATCGACGGGACGAAAACGGTTGAGAACAACAACCAGCAAGAATCAATCCAGGTTACCGGCTTTATTCGCCAGCAGGACATCGCTCCGGATAACACGATCAACTCGCGGATGATCGCCGACGCGCAGATTACCTACACCGGCAAATCGGTTACACACCGGCGCTTGCTGTTTGGTTTCATCCCGATCTAACGAACCGGTAGGAACAGGGTCCGATGAGAGGCTCGAAGATCATGCGCAAACCATACTCTACAACTCAAATCGCCGTTCTCTTGACGTTTGCCGTCACGGCGTTCGCAATGGCCCTTCCGGCCGGGGCGGCACGCATCAAGGACATCGCCGTCGTTCAAGGCGTTCGCGGCAACCAGTTGGTCGGCTACGGTCTCGTGGTCGGACTGGCGGGCACCGGCGACAGCCAGCAGGTGGGATTTACGCCGCAGTCCGTTGGCGCGATGCTGAACCGCCTTGGCCTGAATGTCCCGGCGAATACCCTTCGCCTTAAGAATGTCGCCGCCGTCATGGTGACCGCGGACCTTCCCGCATTTGTAAAGACTGGTTCGATGATCGATGTGACCGTATCGAGCATCGGGGACGCTGCATCGCTGCAAGGCGGAACGCTTCTGCAGACTCCGCTGCAGGCCGCCAACGGTCAAACGTACGCGGTCGCGCAGGGCAGCATCTCGGTCGGCGGCTTTACGGCCGGCAGCGGCGGCGGGGGTGGATCGGTTAGAAGCAACCACGTGACTGCCGGCCGTATGCCGAACGGGGCGTACGTCGAGCGAGATGTTCCAACGACTCTCGCCAACAATGCGACGCTCGCGATCACGCTGGGCCAGCCGGATTTTACGACCGCCGTTCGCGTCGCGGACGTAATCAACGACAACCTCCCGACCGGCGTCACCAACGCCAGGGCGATCGATGCCGCGACGGTTCAGGTGGCCTTCCAGCCATCGACCGACCCGATTGGCATCGTCGCGAATATCGAAGATCTGGAAGTGGACCCGGATGTCTGCGCGAAGATCGTGATCAACGAACGGACCGGCACGGTGGTTCTCGGCGGCGACGTCAGCGTCTCGGCGTGCGCAATTGCTCAGGGCAACCTGACCGTGCGGATCGATGACGACACCAGCGTTTCGCAACCTGCCGCGGTCAGCGGCGGCTCGACGGTGGTTGTCCCAAAGAGCAAGGTTACCGTGACGCAGACGGAGCGCCATCTGATCGGCATCAACGACAGCCCGACGATCGCGCGAGTTGTGCGGGCGCTGAATGCGCTGGGCGTAACGCCGCGCGACCTGATTTCGATTTTGCAGACCATGAAGCAGGCTGGTGCGCTCCACGCGGACCTGGAGATCGAGTAATCATGCCGGTAGGCGCAACACAATCGATGAGCATGGCGACGATCGACCTCTCAAACGGGGCGGCGACGCAGGTTAAGGCGTCGCAGGAGCTGATCCAGACTCCCGCCGCCGGTCATGACGACGCGAAGCTGATGAAGAGCTGCCGCCAGCTCGAGAGCGTGTTCTTCAACATGATGCTCAAAGAGATGCGAAAGACGATCCCGCAGAGTGGATTGCTCGAGGACAGCGCGCACGAACAAGAGATCTTTACGGAGATGCTGGACTCCAACATAGCGGAGAAAATGGCCGATACCGACAAGACCGACAACGGCGTCGCCAATTTGCTCTATCGCCAGCTTAGCGGTCGCAAGGCGTACTCCGGGACGGGAGCGCCCCAAAGCGCAACGTTGGCGGCTCAGACCGAGGAAGAGCGGAAGGAAAGGTTTATTCATGCCACGAGAAGCTTCCCAATTGCAACCCCAGGACATTACCGAGCTGCTCAGGTCAGAGTTGGTTATCCAACGCCGGCACCTCGAACTATTGAACGACCAGCGGAAAGCGCTCCTGGTCGCTAACGAAGAAGAGTTCGCACGGCTAAACCTCATCTACGAGGCGTTCACCGTCGATCTAGAGATACATGCGCGCAAGAGGCGCAAGATCCTCGGCGGCGAGGCGTTTCCGTTGCGTCCGCTGGTCGTCTCGTGGGAGCCGAGAGAGCGAAGGCTTGGACTCGAGCTTCTCGATGCGAACAAGCGCGTCATTACCCAGGTTCACAAGGTCGCCGAGCAAAACGCTGAGATGGTTTCAAATCGTTTGACGTATATCCAGTTCATCCTGTCGGTTATGGTTACCGCCGGTCGAAACAACTGGGGGTACTCGTCGCCGATCGGGAACGGATCGATGCATACGGAGAATATCTTCGTCAATCAGGTCGCCTGACGGTTCGCGGGACCGGCAAGTTTGCCGCGCCTGCTGGAATGGTGAGCAGCGATGTCGAGCATAGGAACATTCACCGGATACAACATTGGCAAGAGCGCCTTGGTCACGTCCTCGAACGCCGAGGACGTGGTCGGGAACAATGTCGCCAACGCCAACACGGACGGCTATTCCGTTGAGAACCTCGAAATCGGCGAAGCGCCGCCAGTCGAGCTTAACTCAAACGGCGGGACGTGGGGCACCGGACAGTTTGGCACCGGCGTGCACTCGGCGGCGATCACGCGGGCACGGGATCAGTTCCTCGACGGCTCGTTGCGCGACGCCTACTCGCGCAAGGGGGCGCAGGACGCTATCGGCAAGCAACTCGGAACGGTCGAAGCCGTCGTCAACGAACCGGGCGATGCCGGCATCAACAACGCGCTCAACAAATTCTTCGACGCGTTCAACGACGTTGAGAACAATCCCGAGGATGTCGGCGTTCGCACCGCGGTGATCGGCGCTGGACAGGAGTTGACGCACAAGCTGCGGGTGACTCAGAGCGCGCTCGACTCGTCGGGCCAGCAGATCGCGGATCAGGTGAACGTCGACGTGAGCGAGGTCAACGGGATCGCCAAGCAGATCGCCGATCTCAACGCCCAGATCCGCAAGGTCAGCTCCGCGCATCAGCAGCCGAATATGCTGCTCGACCAGCGGGATCTCGCTCTCGACAAGCTCGCCAAGATGGTTAACATCCGGGCGACGGCGCAGCGCGACGGCACCGTTAGCGTCAACATCGGCGGAACGGAGCTAGTGGCCGGCGATCGGGCTCAGTCCGTCAAACTAGAGGATCTTGTTTCGCGCGGCCATCTCAAAGGAGGGACGCTTGGCGGGGACGTGCAGGCGCTCGCATCCCTGACCGATTTGCAGAACCGTCTCGACAACCTTTCTAACACCATGATGGGCGAGGTAAATGCCGTCCACGCAAGCGGCGCAGGTCTTGACGGTTCGACAGGCCTTCCGTTCCTGACGGGAAGCGGCGCGCGCGATATCGACGTGAACGAAAACATCGTCAAGCATCCCGAGAAGCTCGCCGCGGCGGCGATTCCCGAAACCGCCGGGGTTCTCCCCGCTCCGGGAGATGCATCGAACGCGGTTAGGATCTTCAACCTTAAGGATAAAACGATTGAGCTCGGTCCGTTGACCGGGCAGACGATGGCGCATTTCTACAACCAGACCGTCACGGATATCGGGACGCAAGCCGCCGGCGCCAAGTCGACAAGCGATTTGGTCAGTGCGACGGTTACCCAACTTGAGACGCAGCGTTCGGCGACATCGAGCGTAAACATTGACGAAGAGGCGACGAAGTTGATCCAATACCAGCGCTCCTACCAGGCGGCGGCCAAGGTGATCTCGACGAACGACGAAATGCTGAACTCGCTGCTGGGAATGGTGAGGTAAGAGGCGATGCGAATCACTGAAAGCTCAATGATCGACCATATGCGGGGCAACGTTCAGCAGAGTCAGGACAATTACAACACGACGCTGAACCAGCTCTCGACGGGCAAGAAGATCAACCAGGTCTCCGACGATCCCGTTGCCGCGAGCAAGTCGCTTGCGGTGCGTTCGATGATCGCCGACATGGATCACTACCAGCGCAATGCCCAGGCCGGCAAGCTGTTCCTGCAATACAGCGACGGTCAGCTCAGCAGCGTTACCTCGCTGATCGACCAGGCGCGTCAGGTTGCCGTAGCGGCGGCGAACGGCGGCACGCTGGAAGATTCGTCGTCGGCCACCTACATCGGTCAGATCGACTCGATCATTCAGCAGGTCACTCAACTCGCCAACAGCGACATGGACGGCCGCCGGATCTTCGCGGGAACTCAAACGAAGACAGAGCCATTTACCCAGGACGACCCGATCCATGCGTATCATGGCGACGACGGGGCGCTTACGTCGACGGTGGCCCCGGGCGTCAACATCCGGCTGAACGAGTCAGGCCAGACGATTTTTGCGCCGATTTTCAGCGCTCTTGAGAGCCTCAAAGCCGACATCCGCAACGGCGACTACAACAGCATCTCGACGAACGACATCGGCGCGGTGGACGCCGGACTACAGGGCGTGCTGAACGCGCGCGCGCAAATCGGCACGAAGCTTAACCAGATCAGCGATACCAGCGATCGTATCCAGTCGTCGCAAGTGCATTTGCAAGACCAATTGAGCTCCCTGGAGGACACGGATCTAGCGACGACCTACACGCAACTCCAGCTTTCGCAGAATGTTTACCAGGCTTCGCTCGCATCTACTGCAAAAGCTTTGCAGCATAGCCTAATTGATTACCTACATTAAACCGAAAATACAACTAGCGCATTCGTTCGCGCCACTTGGTTGGCAAGCAGTTTTGCGGGGAAGAGCTCCGCGTCGATCAATCCGATAGCAGCCGAGGAAAATTATGAATATCAACACAAGCCGTTTCGGCCAAATTGAGGTGGATGAGAAGTCGGTCATCTCCTTCCCTGAGGGAATACCGGGTTTCGAGCACACCCGCCACTACGTCATTGTCCCGCACAGAACGGTGCAGGGCCAGAGCAGTCCATTCCGATGGCTGCAGAGCATTGAGGAGCCGAGCTTAGCGCTCCCGGTGATCAACCCCTGGTCGATCCGCCCGGACTATGCTCCGACAGTGCCCGGTCTGATCATTAAGCAGCTTGGGATCACGGCAATCCGTGAGCAGGCGCAGTTTCTAGCGGTCGTGACGATCCCGGCTAACAATCCGGCGGGAATCACGGTGAACCTGCTCGCACCGATTTTGATTAACCGTGACACAAACGTCGCCAAGCAGGTGATCGTCCAGAACGAGACCTACTCGATCAGGACGCCTCTAATCACCATGCCGATCGAAAGCCAGATGGAAGCATCGCACTCCGCGCGGGCTCTGGCTGGCGCCGCGGCATAACCTGCAACCGCAGGCGGAACGCTATCGGAGATCGCAAACAGGCCGGGACGCATGCACTGAGCATGCGACCCGGCTTTTCGTGCGTCAGCGCAAGAAGGTTTTCGCGGTCCTGACGCGAAATCTATGATCGTTAGGCGAAATAACGATTTTATGCCTTGGGAGGAATGATATGTCGTACTCAGGAGGCGTGTTTCCCCCGCCGCCCAACATTCCGCCGAGCCCGCCGCCGAAGGGCAAATACCGCGAACCCGGGATCGTCCTCTTGTTGTCGCTGGTCACCTGCGGCATCTATTACCTCATCTGGATTTACAACGCATCGGCGGAGATGAACACCTATATGGGAGAGCGCGATACGGACCCGGCAATGGAGGTGGTTCTCTCGTTGCTGACCTGTTATTTGTACACGACGTATTGGGACTATAAAACTGGGCGCAAGATCGCCCGGATGCAGGAGAAGGCCGGGATTGCGCCGGTCGACAACTCGCTGCTTTATCTGATCCTGAACCTTGTAGGGCTCGGTTTTCTGCCGCATCTCATGCAGCAGGGGCATTTAAATGAGATCTGGGCAAAATCTTAGATCGCACGCCGTATCTGGAGCTTGCCTTCCGGCCGAAGACGGCGGAGGCCTAGACTGCTGTCCGGTACGCGAACCATCCGATCCGCGGAGCGCGTCGTCTTCAGGAATCTTTTCCGTCCCTGACGGAAAGAGTAGTGGACGGGAAGGCAGGTTCGCTGATTGGATATTGCCTGCGCTGGTCCTCGCCGCCGCTCGCCTTGCGCCGCTGCCTGTCGACGGACGCGTCGCGGGGATCCCGAACCTGTGCGTCTTCCACGCCGTGACCGGTCTACCGTGTCCGGGGTGCGGGATGACGCGCTCGCTCATCTGCCTGATGCACGGCCGCTTCCACGAGTCGTTTCTCTACCACCCGCTCGGCCCGTTCTTTGCCGCCGCGCTGGGGATATGGATGGCGATCGCCATGGTCCGCGCCACGCGATCACTCAGGCGGGACGCTGCGCCTTGCGGCGAATGCGCCCCGAGCCTGCCCCCCGCATACGCGCGCCTGCAAACCGCCGCCGCGTTCGTTTGCCTCGCCGCCGTCGTAGGCGTCTGGGTCGCGCGCCTGGCGCACATGTTTCCCTGGCCGTGAGGGATTCCGATCGCCGCTCACGCGGCGCGGGCGAGGGAATCCGTTCCCTCGCCCGCAATGCCATCTGATTCGTCCTTACCCTTACGCCGTTGCGGTTCCGCGCAGCCACGAGGAGCGGGTCTTCTCGAACGCGGTGATGTCGGCCTCGTTTTGCAGGGTCAGCGCGATGTCGTCGAGACCGTTGAGCAGCAGGTGGCGGCGGAACGGATCGACGTCGAAGTGGGTCGAGAAGCCCTGGTCGTCGGAAACGGTTTGCGTTTCCAGGTCCACGGTCATTTTGTAGCCCGGCGTCGCTTTGGCGCGGGCCAGCAGCATCTCGACCGTCTCTTCGGAGAGCTTCACCGGTAGAATGCCGTTTTTGAAGCAGTTGTTGAAAAAGATATCGGCGAACGACGAACCTATTAGGGCGTGAAAGCCGTAGTCCAGCAGCGCCCACGGAGCGTGCTCGCGCGACGATCCGCAGCCGAAGTTCTTGCCGGTGATCAAGATCTTCGCGCCCTTCCATTGCGGCTTGTTGAGCTCGAAGTCCGGGTTTGGCGTGACGCCGTCATCCTTGTACCGCCAGTCGAAAAACAAGAACTCGCCGAATCCGCTGCGCTCGATGCGCTTCAGGAACTGCTTCGGGATGATTTGATCCGTGTCCGCGTTCACCGCATCCAGCGGCGCCGCAATTGCATTCAGTTTCGTAAATTTGTCCATGGTTCTTTATCCTGTAAACTCTTCCAGAGCCTACCTTCCCGCTCGGCGGGCCCCTTCCGTTCCTTCGACAGGCTCAGGACTCCGAGCTAGGCCGAAGAGCCGCGACGGAAGGAGCTCTCAAAAGTCTTTCTTGCCCTTCCCGTATTGGGAAGGGAGGGACCCAGCCAAGCTGGGAGGGTAGGTATCCTAAAACTCCCGCACGTCCACCAGATGCCCTTCGATCGCGGCAGCGGCCGCCATTGCTGGGCTAACCAAATGCGTGCGTCCGCCTTTGCCTTGCCGGCCCTCGAAGTTGCGGTTCGATGTCGATGCGCAGCGTTCGCCGGGGACGAGGATGTCCGGGTTCATCGCCAGACACATCGAGCAGCCAGCCTCGCGCCAGTCGAATCCGGCGGCCTTGAATACCTTGTCGAGACCTTCGGCTTCCGCCTGAAGCTTGACGATCATCGAGCCCGGGACGACCAGCGTCCGGATGCCCTGCTTAACCTTGCGGCCCTTAATCACCGCCGCAGCCGCGCGCAGGTCTTCGATACGGCCGTTGGTGCACGATCCGATGAACACCGTGTCGATTGCGATCGACGAGATCGGCGTGCCCGGCTTGAGCGCCATGTATTCCAATGCTCGCTCGACCGCGCGGCGATCCGATTCGCTGGCGTAGTCCGACGGCGATGGGACATTGGTCGTCACGGGCGCGACCATGCCGGGGCTGGTCCCCCAGGTGACGTGCGGCGCGATTTGAGATGCATCGAGCTCGACAAGCGTGTCGAATTTTGCGTCGGCGTCGGTGGGCAACTTGCGCCACGTCTCTAGTGCGGCGTCCCATTCAGCGCCCTTTGGCGCGAACGGCTTGCCCTTGATATAGGCGAACGTCTTCTCGTCGGGAGCGACCAGGCCGGCCCGTGCGCCGGCTTCGATGCTCATGTTGCAGACGGTCATTCGTCCCTCGATCGAGAGATCGCGGATCGCCTCGCCGGTGTACTCGACGACATACCCGGTCGCGCCGTCGGTGCCGATCTTGCCGATGATCGCCAGGATGATATCCTTGGCGGTGACGCCGGGGCCAAGCTTGCCGTTCACCCGGATTTCCATCGTCTTCGGCAGCGACTGCTGGAGCGTCTGCGTTGCCAGTACGTGCTCGACTTCGCTGGTGCCGATGCCGAACGCCAATGCTCCGAACGCACCGTGGGTGCTCGTGTGGCTGTCGCCGCAGACGATGGTCATGCCCGGCTGCGTCAAACCTTGCTCCGGCCCGATGACGTGGACCACGCCTTGTCGAGGGCTGTCGAGTCCGAACAGCGTGACGCCAAACTCTTTGCAATTCGTCGTCAACGCGTCGATCTGCTGCTTGCTGATCGGGTCGGCGATCGGCTGGCTGCGGTCGCTGGTCGGGATGTTGTGGTCCACGGTTGCGACGGTCAGGTCTGGCCGGCGTACTTTCCGTCCGGTCAGGCGCAGCCCCTCGAACGCCTGCGGGGACGTTACTTCATGGACGAGGTGCAGGTCGATGTAGAGCAGCGACGGTTTCCCGGTCTCCTCGCGCACCGCATGCGCCTCCCATATCTTCTCGAACATCGTTTTCGGCATTGTCGTTTGTTCTCCTATCGAAATGGTAAATTAAGACTGCTCGCCGCAGGGGCGTCCTGCGCGGACGGCGGCAGCGTGACGCCGCCCCCATTGCCTGCTCCGCAGCGAGATGATGAACGGTCAGTTTGAGTTCTTTTTCACAGCTTTCAGCAATACCCTGCGCCACGTGAACACCGTCGCGCCGTTCGCTTCGACGTGGATTTGGAACGCGTCGCGGGCGGCTTGCGGCGCATTCGCGAAGCGGGCGCGGACGTCCGCGCCTTGCTCGGGCGTGCATCCGGCCTTGGCGATCCAATCGTCGAGCGGGATCGTGATGCCGTTGCCCGCGTCTGTTACGCTGCCCAGCACAAATCCGGCGCGCTCGACAAATCGCCGCCATTCGGACGGCGAATAGTTGCGGACATGCGACGGATCTCTCACTGCCTCCACGCCGTTTTGCCAGCGGTCCAGCGTTTCGTTATCGTCGGGGACGGTGGTGTCGACCAGGACGAAGCGACCTTCCGGCTTGAGAACGCGAAAGGATTCTTTGACAAACTTGGCAACATCCACGAAATGGTGCGCGGCGATCCGGCAGGCGACAATGTCGAACGATCCGTCGTCGAACGGCAGGGACTCGGCGGGCGCTTCGCTGAATGTGACATTCCCCGCTCCGCGCTCTTTTGCCCTGGTTCGCGCCTCCGCCAGCATCCCCGTCGATACATCCGTCCCAATCACCGATGCCGCCCGGTTCGCGAATTCCACCGCCGTGAACCCGGAGCCCGTCGCGACATCCAGGACGGCATCGCCGGGCCGGCAATCCGCCGCGTCGATGATCCAATTCAGCGTCTCGGCGCTCCATGCGTTCCAGCGGACGTCGTAGTGCGTCGCCTGCCGGTCAAACTGTTCGCGCGCTGTTCGTGTCGGATTGCTCATGATACACGCCTTTCCTGAATTCGGTCTCCGCCTTCTAGCCTCCGCTCGGGCCCGTTCCCTCGACGCCCTGTGCCAGCAACGTTTCCAATTCTACTCTGTCCTCAAGTATAATGCAAATGAAACTTTATCATGTTATCGATACGAGAAACGCATAATGGAACTCAGGAACCTGGAAACGTTTGTCCGCATCGCGAGCCTTGGCAGCTTCACGAAAGCCGCCGAGGAACTCGCGATCACGCAGCCAGCCGCGACTCGGCAGGTTGCGGCGCTGGAACGCGAACTGCGCACGCGGCTGCTTGACCGGCTTGGACGGCGCGTTGTGCTCACGGAGACTGGCCGCGCGTTGTACCGTCATGCCTCGGACATGCTGAGGATTGCCGGCGAGGCGGCGCGGACGATTGCGGAGATTTCGTCCGGCACATCGGGGCGCATCGGCATTGGGGCGAGCAGCACGGTGGTGACGTATCTGCTCGCCCCGCTCCTGCGGAGCTACCGGGAAGCGCATCCGGGGGTGGACGTGAGCGTCCGTACGGGGGCGTCGCGGCGCGTCGCCGAGATGGTGATCGAGAACGACGTGGACCTTGGCATCGTAATGGAGTCGCCTATCGACGATGCGCTGACAGTCGTTGCGCTGGCGGAATACGCGAATGTGGTCGTCGTCGCCCCCGGAAATCCGCTTGCGGCTTTGTCGGGGGTGCGCGCGATAGCCGTGGAGGAGATCGCGGGAGCCGAGTTGGTGCTGATGCAGCCCGGCACGACGATGCGCACGATGGCGGACCGGATTCTGGCGGGCGTCAATGTTGGCGTGAGCATGGAACTGGACAATGTCGAGGCGATCAAGAAGATGGTCGAGGCGCGTCTCGGCATCTCGATCCTGCCGCTGGTCGCGGTGCGCGACGAGGTGCGGGCAGGGACGCTGATCGCGCTCGAGATAGCGGATGTCGCGGTCGCCACTCAGTGCATCGCGGCAATCCACCGGCGTGATAAGTACCTGACCGCATCGATCAGGGATCTAGTCGCGCTGCTGCAAGCGGAATTGGGTGGGGGAGATGGATGGGGCGACCGCCCTTAGAGTGTGAGTAATAAATTGGCGTATTGCGAGAAAGATTCAGGACGGCTCGTGCCGCCGGTCACGGACCGGTTTTGCCCGCGCCTCGTTCACGGCGGCGATCTACGATGCCGCGTCAACACGCGTGCAGCCTTTTGCCGCCATCGACCGATCCCAGCGCACATCGTGAAGCCGTGAAATCGCCTCGTCGGACCTTTTTCAAAAACGGCCACGGCGGCCGGGGAGCCGTCTTACAAAGCCTTTCGATCTTTAACACGCGCTCCTAGACGGGCGCAAGAACAAGCAAGCTTTGTCATCTCGACCATCCCGCCGGTCGAGCGGCCGAGATGACATTCAGTTGCACAATGGAACGTGAGACAGGGCCCTAGAACGTTCCGGCGACGTTGGCGACCTTCTGCTCTGTAACTTCCTTCTTGATCGTAGAAGCCTTGACGTGCTCCTGCAGCTTTTCGTAGTACAGGTCGCCGTTGAGCGGCAGGTCTACCCACGCATCGATCCATGAGGACAGGATCATGGCGTTCGCCAATTCGGTGCCGTTGATTCCTTCGAGGCCGCTCGCCAGAAGCGGGGAGCCGTTCAGGACTGCATTGACGAAGTTCTTCGTGATGCCGATGTGTTCTTCGCCGCCGCGCGCGTTGATTTCGCAAGTCCACGTTTCCGGTTGACCGAAGCCGTCGGGCGTTTCGGCGATGAACTTGCTGACCGGGGTGACGGTGCGGTGGAATGTCACGCCGCCGTCGCGCAGCACGATTTTACCGCGGTCGCCGACCACTTCAAAGTACTTGGTGCCGGGCGCTTCGCCGGTGGTCGTGATAAAGACTCCGCTGGCGCCGTTCTCATACTGCAGGTAGGCTGTCACATCGTCCTCTACCTCGATATTATGGTAGCGGCCGAATTTGCAGAAGCCGCGAACGCGGCTTGGCATGCCGGTAATCCACTGGAGCAGGTCAAGGTTGTGCGGGGCCTGATTGAGCAAGACGCCTCCGCCTTCGCCTTCCCAGGTGGCGCGCCATCCGCCGGAGTCGTAGTAGGCCTGGCTGCGTGTCCAGTCGGTGATGACGTACAGGGTGCGCTTCAGCGTGCCGAGTTCGCCGGATGCGACCAAGTCGCGCATCTTTTGATGCGCCGCATTGGTTCTTTGGTTGAACATGATTCCGAAGACAAGATTCGATTTCGCGGCCACTTCGTTCAGCTCGCGAACCTGCTTGGTGTACGCACCGGCAGGCTTTTCGACCAGTGCGTGCACGCCCGCGTTTAGGGCTTTGATCGCCAGGGGCGGATGGAAATAGTGCGGCACGGCGACAATCACGATGTCCGCGGCGCGCGCTTCGAGCAGAGCTTCCGTCGACTCAAAAACAGGGACATCCTCATACTTCTCTTTGGCCTGCGCCAGTACGGTGGGGTTGTTGTCGACGATCGCGCCCAGCGTTGCGCCGGGGATCTTACCTTCTTTAAGGTAGGCTGCGTGATACCGGCCCATGTTGCCGTATCCGATAACTGCAATTCGTAGATCGCTCATGGTTGTTTGCGTTGGGCGCGCCTGCGCCTCGTTCTCCTCTTGGCGGCCGGAGCCAACGCCGAATGCGGCTCCCGACCAGACTGCATAA